>NZ_JBLZWL010000011.1:0-55564 GCF_049194865.1 Corallococcus terminator
GAACGTCCGCCGTAGCCCTCGTCCAGCATCATCTGCTCCGTGTACAGGCCCCAGCCCTCGGAGAACGAGCCCGAGCCCAGGAGCCGCCGCACCTTGGACTCCACCCGGTTCGTCCAGAGGAACTGAACGTAATGGCCGGGATACGCCTCGTGGATGGAGACGAGCGGCAGCGCATGGTGGTTGTAGAAGCTCATGTGCTGGTCGGTCTGCTCGGCGGTCCACGTCGGGTCCGGCGGCGTCACGTAGTAGTACGCCTCCGTGGCCTGCTTCTCGAACGGGCCGGGCGTGCTCATGCTCGCGAAGGACAACGAGCGATTGAACGACGGCGTCTCCGCCACCTGCGCGCGCACCTCGCTGGGCACGGTGATGATGCGCTCACGGATGAGGAACGCTCGAATCTCCTCCAGCGTCGCCGTGGTGCTGGACACCAGCTCCGCGGGCGTCGGGTGCTCCTTGCTCAGCTCCCGGTACACGTCCATGGGCGCCTTGCCCGGCCCCAGCCGTCCGGCGACCTCCTTGAACTGGGCCTGCGTGCGCTTCATCTCCGCCAGCCCCCACGTGAGCAGCGAGTCGATGCTCTCCGTCACGCCCTCCTCGTAGAGCAGCTTCTTGCGGTAGGTCTCCTCGCCAATCGCGAACTTCCCCTGCGAGCGGGGCAGCAGGTCCTCCTTCAGGAACTGGATGTAGCCGTCGATGGCCGCGAGGCAGCGCGCCTGCTCCTTCTGGAACGCCTCGTTCAGCGCGGCGTCCTTCACTGGCGAGAAGGCCTGGGGCAGCGTCTGCGCATACAGCGACCGGGTGCCCTGGGCCTGCTGGAGCGCAATCTCCGTCCACAGCTTCGGGGGATTCTTGAGGGATGTCCGCGCGGCGGCGAACAGGTCCGGCACCTTCGTCATGCGACTCACGGCCGAGCGCATGCGCTGCTCCAGCGGCGCGAAGTCCCGGTTGATCAGCTGGAACACCGCGATGGAGGCCTGGCTCAGGTACGTGTTGGGATTGCGCTCCCACGAGCGCACCTCTTCGTGCTCCAGGATGCGCGCGCGGAAGTTGTTCTCGAGGATGTCGTAGTCGGCCCGGTCCAGGGGCGGCAGCGCGCTCCGGTCCACCGCCGTCGGCAGCGCGGCGAGCCGGCCCTTGAGGTACGCGAGGTGTGAGGCACGCTCCTCGGCGGTGAAGCCGCGCAGCTCACCGTCATACGTATGGACGCCCGCGGAGGTGGCGGACAGCGGGAAGCGACGGAACTGCTCGTCGAAGTGCGCGTCCACGAAAGCGCGGAGCGCCACCTGTGCGGGCGTGAGCGTGGGCGCGGCCTGGGTGACGGCCTCGGACGCGGCTTCGCTCTGTGATGGTGGGCGCGAGGTGGTGCAGTTCGCGGTTAGCAGAAGCAACGCGGCGAGAGTGCTCGGAGTGCGCGGCGCGGTCATCATTCCTCGGCGGGCGAAAGAGAAGGTGCCGGGAGCCTCGCCGATGCCACTGCGTGCGACAAGAAGCGTACTTGTCCGCCGTTCAGCGTGACGTAGTTGCTCCAGAGGTACATCGTCAGACGCACCAGTTCGGCATGCAGTGACTTGCTGACCATCGACGCGAGCGCAAGGCGGATCGCGGTATCTGGATGAAAGTACTTCGCGAACGGACCTTCGACCGCTCACTCTTACCAACGCGCGACCCACGGGGACCCTCCATCCTGACTCAGTGTGAACGCTCCCGCGTCGACGTCGTGAAACCACGCCTCGAAGCCACGTTGCGCGCCGAGCAGCGATGCGGCGGGTAACGGCCAATCTCATGGCGGACAGACATACAGGAGGATTGGTGGGGCGCGACCGTTTCCACCGGTACGCCCACCTATACGGCCGACCTTGCCTCCCCCACGCAGTAGGTGCGCAATACCCCACGACATCGGATTGGGCGGTTTAGGAGAGGGTTTGCGTACGGGGTAAACGCTGGGTGTAGTTGTACCCGTCAGGCGCACTTTCTGCTTGCCAAGCAATGGGATGGTCAGAGGAACGGGCCTGGTTTTCACTCTGGGGAGGCAGGTTGGTCACGGTATTCGCCATTGCTTGCAAATGAGTTCCATGAATCGAAGTCAGAAAGCACCCGCCAAAATAGTATTCCATGCATATTGATAAAGGATGAGGATGTGTGGATTATGTTGAGGTCTCCTGCGAAAACTGAATGGGCCTGCGGGAGGATGTCTGAGTGGTGGGTGCCACTCGGAGAGCCAGTTGCGCACTATCAAGGGAGAATTACATGAAGCTTGCCAAGATCGCGGTCTTGATTCCGGTCGCCCTCCTCAATGCTGCTCTGTTTGGCTGCGGAGGCGTGTCAGAGGAGTCGGCTGACGACTCTTCGAAGGATTCGGCTCATTACCTGGATATCTCTCATTTGGACGGGGCGGCACGCGAGGAGTTCCTGGCCAACCATAAGCATGAGGTGTCCGCCAAGATCTCTGAGTCGCCGTCATCCGAAGTGCCCGGTGGCGAAGACTGTTACTGCAGTTACTGCAAGGTCCATCACGCCCCGCACTGCGTGTAGGGCTGGCGGCGCATGGCGTCAGTGATAAGGGTAGGCTCCCCCATGCGTGTGTATCTCTGACACTCTGTTTCCAGAGAGAGGTCGGAAGGTTCTTCGCCGTACCTCTCCCTGGTGCTTCAATGTGCTTCCCGTTCCATTGGCAAGAATCGGGAGGTCGTGACTCTCAGTGCTCTAAAGTCATATCTGGACGACGTTGGCGGATGTTGGCGAGGCTGGTCTCAGATGCAAGGGCTGGGACTCCAGTTGAACTGAAGGTGACGGGGGCTTCTATGAATACTGGAATGCTTGGGCACTGGATTGGCGCTGTGGGTCTCTCTGTCTCCTTGGGTGGGTGTGGTGGCCTGTCTGAAATGGAGTCGCAAGCGGTCGAACGCAATGGTCAGGGTGACCACCAGAAAGGCACAGAGCCTGTTTCCAACGAAGAGTTCATGACGGAACATCGCCACGACGTGGCTTCCCGTCTCGCAAATGGGGAGACAGTCATGTGTTACTGTTATTTGTGTCTGCGGCATGAGCCCCCTCCGTGTCTGGATTTGTGACGACGCGGGCTGATTGCTCCACATGAGCGATTCAGGAAAAGGTCGTAGGGGGCGGAGTACAATCTTGTGACCGTCCAGATGGTTGTCGCGAGAGGGCATCAGCCGATGCGCTAATCTCCTGCCGTGCGGTCCCCGCGCAGGGGCTGGTTTCATCCCACTGCGACAACTTCGGCTGGTACACTCCCACTCACTGGGCCAGTGTCGCGGCACTTACCGCGCTCGGGCCCATCATTCGCTTCACCATCTGCTCCTTGAATGTGTCTGTGTAGTGCGCCGTAACCGCCTGCGCTCGCCCCCTTCGGGTGGTCAACTCGACAGGTCAGCCGAGGCGACTTCTTCCCTGGCACAGGGGGACCCTCAGTGGCAGTGAGGCGAGGTGTCGACCGCGCGGAAGACCAGCACCGCCGCCGCAGCGAGCGGCATTGCCCGACGAAGCAGGAAATCCGAGAGCCGGGGTCGCTTGCTCCACAGCCCTGCTTGAAGTTGTGCGCCGAGCAGCGCCGGGAGACCTCCCAGCGCGAAGGCTCCCATCACCAGCGCGCCGCCGCCGAACGAGCCGCTCGCGAGCGCCACGGTGAGCACGCCGTAGAGCAAGCCACAGGGCAGCAAGGGCGTCACCGCACCCATTGCGCCCGCGCGGCCCACCCACGAAAACTTTGCGCTCCAGCGCGCCAGGGCGCTCGCCAGCCGCGCGAGCCCAGGCAGGGGAGGCAGGCGTTTTCCCAGCTCCAGCGCGGATGCCACCAGCGCCGCCGCCATCAGCCACGGAAGATAGGGACGCGTGGACACGGCGAGCGCGCGAGTCACTCCGCCGCCGAGTGCGCCCAGCGCTCCGCCCACCAGCGCGTAGGCCCCGAGGCGCGCGCCCTGATAGGCGAGCAGCGCGCGGTGGCGCTCGGGCCCGCGCAGCGCGGGCAGCCCCGCGCAGGCGAGCGGCCCACACATGAGGAAGCAGTGCACGCTGCCCGTGAGCCCCACGGTGAGTGCACCGAGCGCGCCCGCGACCAGTGTCGGAGTCGGCGTCAGCGAGGCCAGCAGTAGCGGAGCGTCGATGGGCATGAGCAGGTCCTTCGCAACAGGCATGCCGTTCGCAAGGTGACAGCTCGCATGCCCGACTCCGCGCAAACCCGGCCCGACGTGGCCTCCTGCCTCCACTGTGGCAGCCGCGTGCCGGAGGGCACTGCCTCGCGCGAGTTCTGCTGCGCGGGCTGCGAGGCGGTGCATGGCCTGCTGGTGTCGCAGGGGCTGACTCGCTACTACCAGCTCACGGGTGGGAAGACGGCGCCCGCGGCGGAGCCCGCGCGAGGACGCGGCCTTGCGTGGCTGGAGCCGCTGGTGGCTCGCGCGGAGACCGCGCCGGGCACGCTGTGCTCGCTGGAGCTGGACGTCCAGGGCATCCACTGCGCAGCATGTGTCTGGCTGATGAACGAGCTGTTCCGTCGTCAGCCCGGAGGCGCGGGGCTCACGGTGGACCCCGCGCTGGGCAAGGCGCGCATGCAGTGGCAGCGCGGGGCCTTCGATGTGGGCGACTTCCTGCGCACGGTGGAGGGCTTCGGCTACCTCTTCGGTCCCAGCCGCAAGCGGCCCGCGCCCGCGAGCCTCGATTTGCCCATCCGCCTGGGCATCTGCGTGGCGCTCTCGATGAACGTGATGTTGTTCTCGGTGAGCTTCTACGTGGGGCTCACGCCGGAGGATGCGGAGGTCTTCCAGCTCTTCACGCGGCTGAGCCTGGCGCTGTCCACGCTCGTCGTCATGGTGGGTGGATGGCCGTTCTTCCGCTCGGCGTGGCAGGGGCTTCGTCGAGGCGTGCCGCACCTGGACCTTCCCATCGCGCTGGGCATCCTCCTGGTGTTTGGCACCTCGCTGGTGCAGGCCCGGGGTGGGCGCGGTGACCTCGCCTACTTCGATACCCTCAACACCTTCGTCACGTTGATGCTGGTGGGGCGCTGGCTCCAGCAGCGCGTCCTGGAGCGCAACCGACGCTTCCTGCTGGAGGACGACGGCGCGGAGGGACTCTTCGTTCGTCGGCAGGAGGGCGAGCGGCTCGCCACCGTGCGAGTCACCCAGGTGGCCGAGGGGGACCTGCTCGTCATCACTCCGGGAGACCTGGTGCCCGTGGAGGCGGAGTTGCTCGATGCGCGCGCGCGCGTCTCCACGGACTGGATGACGGGCGAGCCGGATGAGCGCGAGATGTCCACGGGGGAGGCACTGCCCGCGGGCGCCTTCAATGCCGGACGTGAGGCGGTGCGCGCGAGGGCTCGACAGGCGTTTCAAGACTCGCCGCTCGTGGCGTTGCTGCGCCGCGCACCGGATGGCGCGGGTCGAAGCGCGGGGCACACGCGCTTCTGGGAGGCCGTGTCGCGGCGGTGGGTGGTGACGGTGCTGGCGGTGTCGGCGCTGGGGCTCGTGCTGTGGTGGCCGTCGGGGCCCGACAAGGCGCTGGAGGTGGCGGTGGCCCTCTTGGTGGTGACGTGCCCGTGCGCCATCGGCATCGCCACACCGCTGGCCTACGAGCTGGTGCAGGCCCGCTTGCGTCGCGAGGGCTTCTTCATCCGCGCGACGGACCTGTTGGACCGTCTTCCGCGCGTGCGTCAGGTGCTGTTCGACAAGACGGGGACGCTGACGCTCGGGCGGATGGAGCTGGCGGACCGGGCCTCGCTGGATGTGCTCACGGAAGAGGCGCGCGACGTGGCCTTCAACCTGGCCTCGCGCAGCAACCATCCGGTGAGCCGGTGTCTCTCGGACGCGCTCTCGCGAACGGGTGCCCGCTTCGTTCCGGAGGCACGGGTGACGGAGCATCCCGGGCAGGGACTGGAGTGGATGCGAGACGGCGTGTCGTGGCGTCTGGGTCGCTCGGACTGGCACCTCGGCGTAGCGCCGATTGCCGTGGGGACTGATGGCTCGCACCTGTCGAGCGCCGATGGGCCTCGCGGCACGGTGCTCTTTCGTGACGGCGTCCCCCTCGCCGCGTTCCCGTTGCGAGAGGCCCTCCGTCCGGACGCGCGCCGGGAGGTCGCCGCGCTCCAGGCAGAGGGACATGCCGTGTGGCTCATCTCGGGCGATGCTCCCGCGCGAGTGCGCGAGCTGGCGGGCTCCCTGGGCGTGCCACTGGAGCGTGCCCTGGGCGGCCTCCGTCCCGAGGACAAGGCCTGTACCGTCTCGCGCATCGGCGCCACGGACTCGCTCTATCTGGGCGATGGCGTCAACGACAGCCTCGCCTTCGAGCGGGCGCTGTGCGCTGGGACTCCCGCGATTGACCGACCGGTGATGCCGGGCAAGAGCGACTTCTTCCTGGTGGGGGAGGGGCTCTCCTCGTTGCGCGAGGCGCTGAAGCTGTCGCAGCGCCTGCACCAGGTGGTGCGTCGGCTGTTGACGCTGGCCATCGGCTACAACGTGGTCGCTGTCGCCGTGTGCCTCGCGGGCTGGATGACGCCGCTGCGCGCCGCCGTGGCGATGCCGGCCACCAGCCTCGCCACCGTCCTCTTCACGCTGTGGAGCCTGTCCGCGCCTCGTGCTCCGCGCAGCGGCTCGGCGCCCCTGGCGCGTCCCACGGAGGTGCCCGCATGAACGTCCTGGTGCTCCAGGTCTTCGTGAGCCTGATGCTCGTGGCCAGCTCGGTGCTGCTGTTCATCTACAGCATGCGTCACCGGGACCATGAGCAGGCGGACCGGCTCGCGCTCTTTCCGCTCGAGGAGGACAGCGTGGCTCGCCCCGCCGCGTCCTCCGACGGGCCGTCGTCTTCGGCTTCCCAGGAGTGACTCCGTGCAACAACAGCGAATCGTCTACGACGACACCACGGTCCGCCGCTTCATCTTCGCGGCGGTGGTCTTCGGCATCGTGGGCATGGCGGTGGGTGCGCTGGTGGCCAGCCAGCTCGCGTGGTGGCAGGCCAATCTGGGCATCCCTTATCTGACGTACTCCCGCCTGCGGCCCCTGCACACCAACGCGGTCATCTTCGCGTTCGTGGGCAACATGATGTTCGCCGGCGTCTACTACTCCACGCAGCGCCTCTTGAAGGCGCGCATGGCGTCCGACCTGCTCTCGAACATCCACTTCTGGGGCTGGCAGCTCATCATCGTCGCGGCGGCCATCAGCCTGCCCCTGGGCATCACCACCTCCAAGGAATACGCGGAGCTGGAGTGGCCCATCGACCTGGCCATCACCGTCATCTGGGTGGTCTTCGCCATCAACTTCTTCTGGACCCTGGCGAAGCGCAACGAGAAGAACCTCTACGTCGCCATCTGGTTCTACATCGCGACCATCATCACCGTGGCGGTGCTGCACATCGTCAACAGCCTGGCGCTGCCGCTGGATGGACTCAAGAGCTACTCCGTCTTCTCAGGAGTGCAGGACGCGCTGGTGCAGTGGTGGTACGGCCACAACGCCGTCGCCTTCTTCCTGACCACGCCGATTCTCGGCATCATGTATTACTTCCTGCCCAAGGCGGCGGAGCGGCCGGTGTATTCGTATCGGCTCTCCATCATCCACTTCTGGGCCCTGGTCTTCATCTACATCTGGGCCGGTCCCCACCACCTGCTCTACACGGCGCTGCCCGACTGGGCGCAGTCCCTGGGCATGGTGTTCAGCGTCATGCTGTGGGCGCCGTCGTGGGGCGGCATGCTCAATGGCCTGCTCACGCTGAAGGGCGCGTGGCACAAGCTGCGCGATGACCCGGTCCTCAAGTTCTTCATCGCCGGTGTGACGTTCTACGGCATGGCGACGTTCGAGGGGCCGCTCCTGTCCATCAAGACGGTGAGCGGGCTGGCGCACTACACGGACTGGATTGTCGGCCACGTGCACGGCGGCGCGCTGGGCTGGAACGGCTTCATGGCGGCCGGCATGTTCTACTGGCTGGTGCCCAGGCTGTACGGCACGAAGCTGCACTCCACCCGCTCGGCGGACGCGCACTTCTGGCTGGGGACGGTGGGCATCCTCCTCTACATCGTGTCCATGTGGATCAGCGGCATCAACCAGGGGTTGATGTGGCGCGCCACCCACGCGGACGGGACGCTGCTGTATCCGAACTTCGTGGAGACGCTGCTCGCCATCCGGCCCATGTACATCGTCCGCTTCGTCGGCGGCTCCATGTACCTGGTGGGCTTCTGCATGATGGCGTGGAACCTCTGGAAGACGGCGCGCGCGGGCAAGGCCGTCGACGGAGAGACCACCGTCGTCGTGGAAGATGCGCCGGCTCCCGTGCCCACCGCGACGACGACGCCCGCGCCGGGTTGGGTGCAGGTCGTCACCGGCCGCCCGCTGGTGTTCGCCATCGCCATCATCACGGTGACGATGTTCCTGGGCTGGGCGAAGCCGGTGCGCGCGCTGGTGCTGATGGGTGCCATCGTCGCGCTGGGCGAGCTGGCCTGGATTGTCACGCGCAAGGACCGCGAGGCGGGGCGGCCGTCGTGGTTCGCGCTCATCGAGGGGCGCCCGCTGGCCTTCACCGTGCTGACGCTGGTGGCCATCCTGATTGGCGGCGTGGCGGAGCTGCTGCCCACCATCCTCATCCAGCAGGCGGTGCCCGCGCATGGCGAGGCGCAGAAGCCCTACTCGCCGCTGGAGCTGCAGGGCCGAGACCTCTACGTGCGTGAGGGTTGCTACACGTGCCACTCGCAGATGATCCGGCCCTTCGTGGCGGAGACGCAGCGCTACGGCGACGTGTCTCGCGCGGAGGAGTTCATCTACGACCATCCGTTCCAGTGGGGCAGCAAGCGCACCGGGCCGGACCTGCACCGCGTGGGTGGCCGGTATCCGAACCTCTGGCACTACACGCACATGATGGACCCGCGAGCCACGAGCCCCGGCTCGAACATGCCGCCCTATCCGTGGCTGGCGGAGAACCGCATCCGCGTGAAGGACGCGCCGAAGAAGCTGTCGCTGATGCAGAAGCTGGGCGTGCCGTACACCAACACGGACGTGGACTCGGCCGAGGCACGGCAGAAGTCCCAGGGTGAGGCCATCGCCGCGGACCTGGCGACGCAAGGTGTCCAGGTGGCGTGGGACTCGGAGATGGTGGCCCTGGTCGCCTACCTCCAGCGCCTGGGCCGAGGTCCGCAGGACGTGCCCGCGCCGCCGTCCGAGGTCGCGCCCTCCGCGTCGGCGGCGGGAGTCCAGGAAGGAGGAGGCCGCTGATGTACAAGCAATTCTATCAAGGGATGACGCTGGAGGAGCTTCCACTCTTCGCGCTCGTCCTGTTCGTCGCCATCTTCCTGGGCGTCTGCGCCTGGGGGTTCGGAGCGCGCAGGAGTCAGGACTTCGACGCGCTCTCGCGGCTGCCATTGTCGGAGCGCGGGGAGGGCGGTCATGAGTGAGAAGTCGCTGGTCAAACACATCTATGACGGCATCGAGGAGCACGACAACAACCTGCCGAACTGGTGGTTGCTCCTCCTGTGGACGACGATTGTCTTCAGCGCGGGCTACTGGTTCTGGTACCACGTCGCGGAGGCGTGGCCCGGGCAACTGGGCGAGTATGCCGCGGAGTCCGCCGAGCATGCCCAGCGCATGGCCAGCAACACGCCCGCGTCGGATGACCTGCTGCTCAAGCTGGTGAACGACCCGACATCACTGGAGGGTGGCAAGGCCGTGTTCCAGGCCAACTGCGCGGCCTGTCACGGTGCGCAGGGGCAGGGCCTCATCGGCCCCAACCTCACGGACGGCTTCTGGCTGCACGGTGGCGCACCCATGGCCATCCACAAGGTGGTGGCCGATGGCGCCGTGGCCAAGGGCATGCCCGCCTGGGAGCGGACGCTGGGCGCCGAGCGCGTCAAGGCCGTCACCGCGTACGTCCTGACGCTCAAGGGGACGAACGCCACTGGCGGAAAGGCGCCTCAGGGCGAGCTCGAGCAGCCGTAGCGCTCGGGCCACGAGGACTCGGACATGGCGACAGCTCCGCGGCAGGAAGGCCCCCGCATCGACCAGCTCTCATCCATCCACGCGGATGGCTCGCGCCGGGCGCTGCACCCATCGGACGTGCGGGGCCGCTTCATCACCTGGCGCCGCGTGGCGTTCGCGGTGCTCATCGCCATCTACGTGGCCCTGCCGCTGATAGACGTGGGCGGACATCCCGCCGTGCACCTGGACGTGGCGGCGCGCCGCTTCTTCCTCTTCGGCGCCACGTACAATGCGCAGGACTTCTGGCGGGTCCTCTTCCTGTGCACCGCGCTGGGGTTCGGTCTGCTGTTCGTCACCGCGTGGCTGGGCCGGGTGTGGTGCGGCTGGGCCTGTCCGCAGACGGTGTTCCTGGAGGGACTCTATCGGCCGCTGGAGCGGCTCATCGACGGGCCTCGCGAGCGGCGGCTGCGCCAGGAAGGGACGTCATGGACGGCGGGCCGGGTGGCGCGCTCGGTGGTGAAGCATGGGGCCTACCTGGGCGTGTCGTTGCTCATCGCCCATGCCGCGCTCAGCCTCTTCGTGTCCGCCGGAGGGTTGTTGTCCATGGTGGCCGAGGGGCCGAGGGCGGCTCCGGTGGCGTTCACCTGGGCCATGGCCGTCACGGGCGCGCTGTATTTCAACTTCGCGTGGTTCAGGGAGCAGCTCTGCGTGGTGGTGTGCCCCTATGGGCGGCTCCAGTCGGCGATGCAGGACGGGGACTCGCTCATCGTCGGGTACGACGCGCGACGGGGCGAACCTCGGGGGCGGTTGCTGAAGGCCCTCCCCACGCAGCCCGCGCCGCCGAAGGGCGACTGCGTGGACTGCTTCAAGTGTGTCACCGCGTGCCCCACGGGCATCGACATCCGCAACGGCTTGCAGATGGAGTGTCTGGCCTGCGCGCAGTGCATCGACGCCTGTGACGAGGTGATGGACCGGGTGGGGCGCCCGCGCGGTCTCATCCGCTACGACTCACTCAACGGGCTCGCGGGCCAGCCTCGCCGCACGTGGCGGCCCCGACTGGTGTTGTATGGGGTGCTGGTGTTCGCCTCCGTCGGTGGGTTCGTGTGGAGCGTGGCGCGGCGCATCCCGTTCGAGGCGAACCTGCTGCGCTTCCAGGGCACGCCGTACCTCATCGAGGCGGGGACGGTGCGCAACCAGTTCGAGCTGCACCTGGTGAACAAGAACCCGGAGGCGTCCACCTTCTCCATCTCCGCGCGGGCTCCGGACTCCGCGCGGGTGGTGATACCGCAGGCCCAGGTGCGGCTCGCCTCGCTGGAGAGCTTCCGGGTGCCGCTGTTCATCCTCGTCCCGCAGGGGAGCACGGAGCTCCCCTTCACCTTCCTCGTCGAGGTGGCGGACTCGGCTTCCGGTGAGGTGGTGCGGATGGACGCCCGCTTCCTTGGCCCGCCGTCGCCGCGCCGCTGAGGGAGCAGGCTCGCGAAAGTCCTGCGCAGGTCCTGGAGGTCCCCGCGAATTCTGCGGGGGCGTTCATCGGGCTCAGGGGATGAATGTGGCACGCGGCTTGGAATGAGACGTGAGGCATGGAAGCGCTGCCAGGTGTCCCTCGGCCCACGCCGGAGTTGCTGAGTCGGTACGACGTCTCCGGACCTCGCTACACGAGCTATCCCACCGCGCCGGAGTGGCGTCGGGACTTCGGGCCGGAGGCGCTCGCGGAGCGGCTGAGCAGCGCGGGGACCCGTGACTCCGCCGAGCCGCTGTCGCTCTATGTCCACCTTCCGTTCTGTCACAGCCTCTGCTGGTACTGCGGCTGCAACGTGGTCATCAGCAAGGACTCGCGCGCGGCGGACCGGTACCTCGACCACCTCGTCATGGAGCTGGACCTGGTGACGGAGCGGCTCGGGGCGCGCCGCTCGCTCTCGCAAATCCACTGGGGTGGCGGGACGCCGACGTTCCTCACGGAGGCGCAGCTTGAGCGACTGTGGACCGAGCTCACGCGGCGCTTCGTGCCGTTGCCGGACGCGGAGGTCGCCATCGAGGTGCACCCTTCCGTGACGACGGAGGGACAGCTCACGCTGCTGCGGCGACTGGGCTTCAACCGACTGTCCATGGGGTTGCAGGACTTCGACCCGCGCGTGCAGGAGGTGACGAACCGGCTTCAGTCGCCCGAGCGGACGCGGGCCTTGCTGGAGCACGCGCGCGCGCTCGGCTTCACCGGCGTGAACTTCGACCTCATCTACGGCCTGCCGCACCAGCAGCCGGAGACCTGGGCCCGGACGCTGGAGACGGTGCTGGAGATGCGGCCGGACCGGCTGGCCGTCTATTCCTTCGCCTTCATGCCGGAGGTGCTCAAGCACCAGCGGCGGATGCCCGCGGAGGCGCTCCCCACCACGCAGGTGAAGCTGGAGTTGTTCCGCTCGGCTTGTGCCGCGTTCGTGGGCGCGGGCTATCGGGCCATCGGCATGGACCACTTCGCGGTGCCGGAGGACGAGCTGTCGCGCGCGCTGTCCGAGCGACGGCTGGGCCGCAACTTCCAGGGCTATACGGTGAAGGCGGCCTCGGACGTGGTGGCGCTGGGCAGCACGGGCATCAGCGATGTCGCCGGGGCCTATGCGCAGAATGTCCGGGCGCTGCCCGCCTACTACGAGCGCGTCTCACAGGGACGACTGGCCACCGAGCGCGGCCTGCTGCTCACCGAGGATGACAGGCGGCGCCGCGCGGTCATCACCCAGCTCATGTGCAACGCGTGGGTGGACCTGGGTGACGACGGCGTCCGCGACTTCGCGCCCGAGCTGGAGCGGCTGCGGCGCTTCGAGGAGGACGGGCTCGTGGTCCGCTCGGACACGCAGCTGGAGCTGACGGCCCTGGGCCGGCTGTTCGTGCGCAACGTTGCCATGGTGTTCGACGCCCACCTGGCGCGCGCCGAGAAGCCTCGCTTCTCCCGCACGGTGTAGCCACCCGGGCCACCGAGCAGGCAGGCCCCTTCGCGAGGCCGCTTCCCTGGCCTCCGCCCGAGGCGATGACCACTTCACCCGCATGCCCTCGGGCGACGGAGGTGGTCATGGAGACGCGACAGTCGAAGGGCGCTGTTCGACGAGGGCTGGGGGCCTCCTGCCTGCTCGCCTCGCTCCTGGTGGCCTCGCTGGCGGGCGCCGCGCCCAAGCCGGGTGAGGCGTTGCCGGAGCTGTCCTCTCAGGACCTGGAGGGCAAGACCCACCGCAGTGAGGAGTGGAAGGGAAAGCGCACGCTCCTGGTGGTGCTCACCGACAAGGATGGCGGCGAGGAGATGCGCCGCTGGTTCGACACGGCCGCCACCCAGGTGCCGGACTCCGTGCACCGGGCCTCCGTGCTCACCTTCAAGGTCCCCTTCTTCGTCAGCGCCGACTCCGCGAGGGAGCGAGCCAAACAGAAGGTGCCCGAGGCGTTCTGGACGGACACCTGGCTCGACAAGAGCGGCGGCCTGGGCAAGTCGCTGGGGCTTGCCTCCAGTCGCGAGCCCTATGCCATCGCGCTCGACGAGGAGGGCCAGGTGCTGGCCGTCGTGCACGGCGACGCAAACTCGCCCGAGGCGAAGGCGCTGATGAAGAAGCTGTCCGGCCCGTGAGTCTTCCGGCACCGGAAACACGAAGGGCGCCGCGGGTGGACTCCCGCGACGCCCCGGTTTCAGCGTGTCAGCCCGTCAGTGCTCAGCGGCTGGACAGGATGTCCTGGGCGCGCTTCTTGTCGGCGGAGAACGTGAAGGCGTTGTAGAGCTGGTAGTTGTTCTCCGTGTCGAGGATGCGCGACTTCACGGCGCGCAGGACGTTGATCTTGTCGTCGTTGAAGGAGAAGCGCTCCATCAGCCGCATCACCTGGGAGACGAGGAGGTAGTTGTCCTGGAGGCCCGTGTTGAGGACGCGGAGCTTGTCGTCGGTGAAGTTCTCCCGGTTGATGGCGTCATGCCAGCGCTGGAAGGAGCCATCCGCCATCGGGCGAATCATCGGCTCCGGCGGCGGGGGCGGCGGACGCGGCATCACCGTGGCGAGCAGCGGGGCATCGGTGACCTGGCGCCTCACGGACTCCAGCAGCTCCTGGGCCTTGCGCACCTTGCCGCGGGTGTCCCGGTCCGCGCGGTCCTCGATGTCCTCCATCAGCCGCTCCAGGCGCTCCAGGCGCTGGGCCAGGTCCTCACGGCTGACCACCACCAGGGTGCCGGTGCTGTTCGGCGGGACGAAGGGACCCGAGTTGTTGTGCCGCGGCGGCTGAGACGGCTGCTGCGGCTGCGACGGCATCGGCCGGCCCGGCGGGGGCGGGCGGAACTTCTCCATCGTCGCGTCGGGCGCCGGCTGCTTCTCGACCTGGGGGGAAGTCTGCGCGAAGGAGGTGGCGGAGGTCAGCAGTGCGACGGCGATTGCGAGGGCCTTCATCGGGGCGTCCTTGTTTGTGTACTCGACAGTTCTGACGGGCCGAGTCTCATGGCATTCAAAGCCCCCGCGCGACAAGGGGGGCCCCCGGCTCAGGGGGAGGGAGTTCGTTTGGACAGCACGGACCCCTCGGCCGACAGCTCGTAGACGAGCGGAACGCCGGTCGCCAGCTCCAGCGCCACCACCTGCTCGCCGGTGAGCTGGTCCAGCTTCATCACGAGGGAGCGGTTCGAGTTGCCGTGGGCGACGACGAGGACGTTCTTTCCCAGGCGGACGTCGCCGGAGATGGCGCGCTCGTAGAAGGGGAGCACGCGCCGGGCGGTCATCTCCAGCGACTCTCCGTTGGGGGGCGGCACGTCGTACGAGCGGCGCCACAGCTTCACCTGGGCCTCGCCGAAGCGCTGGGCGGCGTCCGCCTTGTTGAGGCCCTGGAGGTCGCCGTAGTGGCGCTCGTTGAGGGCGGCGTCGCGGATGATGGGCGGGCGCTGGCCGAGCGACTCCAGGATGATGGCGAGCGTCTCCTGCGCGCGGGTGAGCACGGAGGTGTAGGCGACGTCGAAGGTGATGCCCTGGAGCGCGTGCGCGGCGAGGCGGGCCTCATCGCGGCCCTTGTCGGTGAGGGGCACGTCCACGAGGCCCGTGAAGCGGTTCTCGTGGTTCCAGAGCGACTGACCATGACGGACGAGGGCGAGGAGGGGCATGGGCCCCCTGCTAGCGCAAGCAAGGCCTCACGGCCAAGGGGCGGCGCGCAGGAGCGCGACGGGGGTGACGCCCGTCAAACTCCGGAAGTCCGAGATGAGGTGGGCCTGGTCGTAGTAGCCGGTGGCGGCGGCGATGGCGCCCCAGTCCGGCGTGGCCGAGCGAGTGGACGCCCGCATGGCGCGCTGGAAGCGGACGACCCGCGCGTAGACCTTGGGGCCGAGGCCCACCACGTCGTCGAAGGCCCGCCGGAGCTGTCGCTCGCTGACGCCCAGTCCCCGGGCCAGCGCGCTGACGCGGGGCAGCTCCGGTGACAGGGAGATGGCGCGGACCGCGCGGCGGACGACGTGCGCGGAGGCGGGCTCGAACACGTCACCGCGACGCAGGCGCTCGGTGAGCGCCGTCTCCAGCACCCTCACCTTCGCTTCCAGGGGCAGGGTGTCGTGCATGCGCTCCCGGAGCCGGGCCCCCTCCACGCCCCACAGGGTGTCGAGGTTGACGACGCGGTCGGTGAGCTCCGCCATGGGCACGCCGAAGAAGGGATAGGCGCCTCCGGCCTTGAAGCGCACGGCGATGGCCAGGGGCGGTACGTCCGTCCCGCCTTTCTGGAGCACATGCAGGCGCGTGCCGATGACATACGCATCGCCCCGCGTGTCGGAGAGGCGGACGATGAGCTCGGCCTCTCCGTCGGGGAGGCGGACGTAGCCGGGGCCACTGTCCTCGTCCCGGGTGACGGCGCGAAAGCCCCGCACGAAGCCCGCGAGCGCGCCCTGGGATGCGACCTGGAGCGACCTGGAAGTCACCAAGGAAGCATGCGGCACGCGAGGCCCGGGTTCAATCGAGGGCATGTCAGGGAGCGGCGCCATGGCCGATTTCTCCAATCGGCTCGGCGCCCGCGTTTCTACCTTGGGAGGACACGACACCCCTGCTTCCCCCCCGAGGAACCCTCATGCGAGTCCATCACCTCAACTGTGGCACCCTTTGCCCCGCTGGCGGCGCGCGCTTCGTCCTGGGCGAAGGCGGCTTCTTCTCGCGGGCCCGGATGGTCTGCCACTGCCTGCTCATCGAAACGAATGATGGCCTCGTCCTCGTCGACACGGGGCTGGGGCTCAAGGACATCGAGGACACGACGCGGCTGGGCTCGCGCTTCCTGCGTCGCAACGCGCCCCGGTTGGACCCTCGCGAGACGGCGGTCGCCCAGGTGGAGCGGCTCGGCTTCCGGCGCGAGGACGTGCGCCACATCATCCCCACGCACTTCGACCTGGACCACATCGGCGGGCTCGCGGACTTCCCTGGTGCGCAGGTGCATGTCTTCCGTGACGAGCACGCAGCGGCCATGGTGCCGACGCCGAAGAACGCGAAGTTCGGCTACCGGCCCGCGCAGTGGGCACACCAGCCGTCGTGGAGGCACTACGCGGTGGAGGGGGAGCGCTGGTTCGGCTTCGAGGCGGTGCGCGTGATTCCGGGCCTGTCCACGGAGGTGTTGCTGGTGCCGCTCGTGGGCCACACGCCAGGGCATTGTGGAGTCGCCGTGAAGACAGAGGGGAAGTGGCTGCTGCACGCGGGAGACGCCTACTTCGACCACAAGGAGCTGAACCTCGTGGCGCCTCGCAGTCCGCTGGGACTGGGGCTCTTCCAGCGACTGCGCTCGACGGACAACGCGGCGCGCCTCGCCAACCAGGAGCGACTGCGGACCCTCGTGCGCGAGCACTCGGCGGAGGTGAGTGTCTTCTCCGCGCACTGCGCTGTCGAGCTGGAGCGCTACGCGGTGGGGCGGCCCGAGACGGTGGAGCGAAGCGCCGTCGCGGCCCAGCGGGGGAGTCACGCCGCCTGAGGGCCGTGCGGGGACGTGCGTCAGGCCTGTCGGCGTCGACGGGCCCGGTAGAGGTCTTCGTAGAGGCCGAGGAAGAGGTGGCCACCCAGGAGGAGGCCCTGCTCGATGTCGCGCGCGGCGGAAGGTGACGCGTCGTATGGCGCGTCGAGCTGACGGTAGAAGCCGTCCGCGTGCTCCTCGTCGAGCGTGGCGTGCGTGGGGTAGTGCACCACCTGGTCCGCGGCCAGCCAGCCTCGCGCGACGATGCCGCGTCCCAGCTCCAGGGAGATTCCGCTGAACAGGTCCTCGATGATGCCGAACACGGCGAGGCCGGTGTGCGGCGTCTCGAAGGCGGCGATGCCCGTCAGCGCGACGTTGAACTTGCGCACCTCCGGCCCGAAGACACCCTCCTGGATTCGCTCTCCGGAGGCACCGAGCCGCTCCAGCAGCAGCTGGAACGTGTGCTCGTGGCCGTGGGAGAGCGCGCCGCGCCCGTGCTCATCGAAGACGTTCTCCACCAGCGGCAGACGAAGCTCGGGGCGGGGAAGGCGGCTGGCGAGCAGGGCCATGGGCCGCGAGAAGTGCGCCACCGCCGCGAAGAACTGCTGCTGTGTCTCCAGGAAGTCGTCCCGCTCGAACGAGCCGTCCATCAGCGCGCGCAGATAGGGCGAAGTCTCCAGCACGTTCCATTCGGCCTTCAGGCCGGCGATGTGCTGACGCAGGTTCAGATTTCGGACGAGGGAAGGTGCACCCATGAAGGCGCTCCCTTGAGGCGGGTCAGATCGAGAGAATAGACGGTGCACACCGTGTCGGGGGAAATGCCGGTGCCCCGCAGCCAGTCGAGCTGCGCTTTCAAGCGTTCGTCGAGAGTGAAGCAGGCCAGCGCGTCCGGGTTGCCCGCGGCGAGTTCTTGCCCGCACTCCCGCAGGTAATGTCCCCAGCCCCGAGTCCACGCGGTGGGAGGCGCCGCGAGGTGGATGAGCGGCCAGGGGCGCTGGGTCGAGCGGAGCTGGAGGTCCTTGCTCCCCGCGGTGGTGCACCAGCCCGCACCTTCGAGCTTCCGGGCGGGCGAGGGCCCGAGCCGCAGCCCGTCACCCGGGATGTGGGCGGGTGCCCCCGCGAGGTCCAACGCCGCGAGCCGGGCCAGGGGAACGAAGTAGAGCGCGAGCCGGCTCTCGGGCCGAGCCACGCGCAGCGGATTCCAGCCTCGGACCGTGTGCATGACGTCGCCGCGCGAGCCGCGCATGGCGGCGCCGTACAGGAACCGGGTGCGACGCAGCGCGGGGATGCGGAACAGGTGCGTGAGCCCCTGGAAGATGAGCCTGCGCGCCAGTCCCGTGCCGCGCGCGTGTGAGGCCACCTTGAGGTCGCAGATGTAGAACCCCTGGCACGCCGTGTCGCCTCGCAGGACCTGCCGCGAGATTCCCGTCACGGAGCCGAGCAGCTCCTCACCGCGCAGGGCCAGCAGGAAGTACGCGTCCCCCAGGGAGGAGAAGAAGGGGTGGTACTCGGGACCGTGGTCGATGAAGAAGTGGTCGGCGCCGTCGGCGATGGGGTACTCGATGCCCTGCTCGAGCCGCCGCAGTCGCTCGACGTAAGGGCCGAGCGTGTCTGGCCGGCACACCACGTAGCGCACGCCGCTCACGGAGACGCCGTCCGCCGGAAGCCGACCTCGATGCGCTCGTAGAACAGGCTGCGGTCCCGGGCCTGGAGTTGCCTGCCGAGCGCGTCGTCGAACACGAAGGCCGGGCTGAAGAAGCGGCGGAGGTCTCGCTGGTTGTTGAGCTGTCGCAGCAACACGGCGCAGCCGGGGCGGGCCTCGCGAGACAGCAGCGCGGCCCACTCGGCGACGAGCGAGTCGTCCGACCAGTCGAAGATGTTGGACAGCGAGACGACGTCGAAGCGTCTCAGGTCGGGCACGTCGGGGAGCGAGCCCTGCACCAGTGTGACGGGGAGCGGCGTCTCCGCGCGCAGGTACGCGGGCCGGTCCTCCGGGCGATAGGCGCCGAGCAGGACGTGTTGCAGGTAGGGATTGCGGTGGGCGTCCTCGCGCCGCAGCCCTCGCTCGAATGTCGCCTGGAAGTAGCCGGGATAGGAGCCGGGCGTCGCGTGCTGCGTCGCCGCCGGGCCGAACATGGCGTGGAGGAACGGGTCCGCGAACGCGAGCTGGAAGGCGACCGGCCAATAGGGCGAGGCGAACCAGCCGTCGCGCAGTGAGGCCCGCTCAGCGGCGGAGGTCGTCGGCTGGAAGAAGGCCGTCAGCTCGCGCGGTGGGGCCGCGAACTCCTCGATGAAGTGGCGCAGCGTGCGGAACAGGCCCTCGAATTCGCCGCACTGGTTCAGCCCGAGCTCCTCCATGCGCGCGGTGCCGAGGCTCGCGGCCTTCTCCCTCACGTGGGCGAGCTGTCGCGGGTTGAAGTCGAAGCCCACCAGCTCCAGCGAGGGGTTCTGCCGAGCCAGCGTCAGCAGCGTGCAGCCTCCGGATGCGACGGTGAGGAGCGCGCGGGCCCGGGTGCGGCCGATGAGGTCCTGCTCCAGCTCCGGGTCTTCACGGACGACGGCGAATTTCAGACGGTGGGGCGTGGCGCTCAAGTCGTCGACGGGGGCAAGGGTTGCTTCTGCGAGGGGGCGGATTGTAGGGCATGATGGCACCCACAGGAACAGCCCATGCCGACGCTCTCATCGTCCCTCACTCCCCAGCGGTTGCATGAGCTGGAACAGGTCGACGCCCGCCATCTGCCTCGATTCGGGGTGTTCCTCGCGCTCTACGGCGTGGCTGCGTGGGGGGCCACGGTGCTCTCGTTGGAGGCCCTGGCGTCCCCCCAGGTCTGGCTCGCGCGCGGGCTGCTCTACGTCGTCGCGGCGGCCTCGCTCCATGGCCTCAGCCTGTTCACCCATGAGGCGGTGCATGGTGGGCTCTCCTCTCGGCCGTGGCTGAACCGGCTGGGCGGGATGGTGTGCGCGTGGCCCGTGCTCCAGAACTTCGCGGCCTACAAGGTGCTGCACCTGCGCCATCACCGGGACTTGGGCGGTGGGTTGGATCCCGACCACTATGCCAACTACACGGGCCGACGCTGGCTGGAGCTGGCGATGCACGTGGGCCGGTTGCTGCTCGGGTATCCCGCGTACATCACCATGATTCCCATCCTGGGCTGGAAGCACGGGACGGCGTCCGAGAAGCGGTGGATTGGCTTCGAGGTGGCCATGGTCCTCGCGGGGGCGGTGCTCGTGGGCGTCCTCGTGCCGTGGCCGGTGCTGCTGCATGCCTGGGTCATCCCCATGGTCATCATCAACACCCTGGTCAACATCCGGGGGATGAGTCAGCACACGTTCCTCACGCACAGCAGTCACCCCGTGCGCGGCTCGCGGACCATCCTCTCCAATCCGGTGACGCGGTTCTTCATGTGCAATGAGAACTACCACCTGGAGCACCACCTGTACCCGCGAGTGCCCTGGTACAACCTGCCGACGCTGCACCAGTCCCTGCGCTCCGAGTTGCTCGCGCAAGGCGCGCCCTTCATCCCGTCTTATTTCTTCTTCGTCCGGGGTGTCTTCAGTGGTGCCCTGATGCGAGAGGCCCGGCGGGTCCCCTCCGCGGATGCCTGAGCGTCCCTATCTCCACGAAGCGCTGCTGGCGACCTTCGGGGTGACGCTGTCATGCGCGCTCCTGCTCGTGGCGGGAGCCCGGTCCGAGAGCTTCCTCCAGGTGTCCGGTGCCACGGCCCTGTTCATCCTCGCGGTGGCGGTGCTCGCGCGGCTGGACGGACAGGCCCATGTCTTTCGGGTGAGGCTGCTGCTGGCCTATGTCGCGACGTTCTTCTTCTACGCGTCGGTGAAGACGACCATCCCCGCGCTGGGGCTCGAGACGCGGGACGCGTGGCTGTTCAGCCTGGACGCGTGGGTGTTCGGTGGCGGCACGCCGTCCGTCTGGTTCCAGCGTTGGAGCGCGCCGTGGGTGCACGACGTGTTCAGCGCGAGCTACCTCGCGTTCCACGTGTACCTGCACCTCGCGATGGCCTGGGCGGTGGTGGGGCCCCGGGAGCGAGCGGAGCGCTTCTTCACCCATGTCTTCTCGGCCTACGTGCCGGGTATCGCGGGCTACTACCTGGTGCCCGCCATGGGCCCGGTGGCGGCGTATCCCGAGCTGTTCACCGTGCCACTCGACGGAGGGTGGCTGACACAGTTGAACGCGGCCGTCGTCGCGAGCGGCTCGTCCACCTACGACCTCTTCCCGAGCCTGCACGTGTTCATCACCCTGGTGTTGCTGGGGCATGACGTGCGCGCGCATCCCCGGCGCTTCCGGGCACTGCTCCCCGTGGCGGCGGCGCTCATCCTCTCCACCCTGGTGCTGCGCTACCACTACGCGGTCGACCTGCTCGCAGGTGTCGTGTGGTTCGTCGCGTTCAGCGCGGTGTTTCCCCGCCTCCAGGCACGGTGGGCGTCCTGGCGGCGTGGACTTGCTTCGGGCTCCAGTCCCGCGCTCCAGCCTCGTCCCTGAGTCGCCGCTTGCGTCGCGCTGTCACACGCCTGGCGAGGCGTTGACGAATTGTCGCGCGGACGGCGTCGGATGGCCCCGCAACCCCTTGGAATGTCGTGTGAGGCGGCTTGGAACGGCGCGTGAAAAGGCAGGAGGCCAACAGGAGGAATCCGCCATGGCCCGGTGCCGTCAGTCCATCTCCCGCTCCTCTCCCGCCACCCTCACGTTCCTCGAGCGCAGCGCTCTCGGGGTGCTTCGACAGGAAGTCCTCGAGCTCATCCTCGACTTCGGAATTCGGACCCGCGCCGCGGGCGTGACACACGTCACCGTGCTGGAGCGCGACCTGCCCGCACATCTTCATGGCTCGTCGCTGGCGCGACAGGCGCGAGGCTGGATTGTCCTGGTCAGTGATGATGAGCGGCTGCTCACCTGCTATCGGCGGCAGGACGCAAACGGCTTCATCCGACGCAAGCCCAAGCATCGCCTCCATGGCGGACGGCCGCACCCGAACACGAGGACCCGTCGCGCGCGTGACAGACAGTCCACGGGCTATAGGGCCGGGTAGGGCGCACTGCTTCACAGTCGCTGTGTTCAATGACTGGCAGCGTGGTTTCTGGCGCTGCGGGCGGAGCGGGTTTTCGGAAGGTGAGGAGGTGGCTGTCCACCTCGCTTTCTGGAGTCCCGCATGGCCCGCACCCCGCTCTTCGACCTGTTCAAGCAGACCACCCGACGCGCGCTCGCCGCCGCATCCGTGGGAACACCTCCGCTCGAAGTCCGGCGCGAGGTTCGGGTGGACCGTCGCTCCGTGTTGAAGGGCGGGGCGGCGCTGGGCGTGGGGTGGGCGGTGGGAGCGGCGCGGGCGCAGGAGGCACGTCCGCCGACCTCGCTGCGGGTGGGCATCATCGGGGCGGGACTGGCGGGACTGGCGTGTGCCTATGAGCTCCGGCGCGCTGGCGTGCAGGCCACGGTGCATGAGTCCCGTGAGCGCGTCGGCGGGCGGGTGTTCTCCATGGGAGGTGCCTTCGGCGGACCGGTCATCTTCCCGGGGCAGGTGGTGGAGCGCGGTGGAGAGTTCATCGACTCGAATCACTCGACGATGCTGGGCTATGCGCGCGAGTTCCACCTGGAGAAGGAAGACCTCCAGCAACTGGCGGGGGAGGTGTTCTACTTCTTCGGCGGGCAGCTTCGTTCCGAGGCGGCCATCCTGGCGGAGTACTGTCCGCTCATCGCGGCCATCGCCCAGGACTTGAGCCGGCTCTCGGATGCGCCCACGGCGGCCGAGCACACGGCGCTGGACCGTCGGTTCGACTTGATGGACCTGGTGACATACCTGGAGGCTCGGAACACGGGGCCCCTGGTGAAGGCCGCCATCATCGCCGCGTATGAGGCCGAGTATGGCCTGGCGGCGGACGAGCTGAGCTGTCTCAACCTGCTCTTCCTGATTCGCGCGGAGCAGTGTCGACGCTTCGAGCCGTATGGCGAGAGTGATGAGCGCTATCGCCTGCTCGGCGGCAATCAGCAGATTCCTCGCGAGCTGGCGGCGCGGTTGCCGGGGCAGGTTCGACAGGGCGAGCGGCTGGAGTCGGTCCGGAAGACTCCGGCGGGGGCGCTGGCGCTCACGCTGCGGCGCGGGAGCACGTCGTATACGGCCACGTATGACGCCGTGGTGCTCGCGGTGCCGTTCACCGTCCTGCGACGGGTGGAGCTGGAGGCGTCACTCGGCCTGCCGGCGTGGAAGACGCGCGTCATCCGCGAGCTGGGCTACGGCACCAACGCGAAGCTGATGGTGGGGTATCGCGGGCCAGTCTGGCGGGCGAGCGGGTGCAGTGGCGCGAGCTACTCGGACCTGATGAGCCATCAGGCCACGTGGGAGACGAACCCCACGCGCGCGACGGCGAGCGACGCGGTGCTGACGGACTTCGCCAACGGGCCGCGCGGGGCGGGCATGGACCCGAACAACGTGGCGGGCGAGGCGGAGCGCTTCGTGGCGGCGATGAACCGGGTGGTGCCAGGGACGGCGGGCGCGGTGAAGCGGGGCGTGGACCAGCGCATCGTCGCGCACCTGGAGCACTGGCCGAGCAACCCGAATGCGCTGGGCAGCTACACGGCATATCGACCCGGGCAGTTCACCTCGCTGGCGGGCACCGAGGGGACGCCCGTGGGCAACCTCTACTTCGCGGGCGAGCACACCAGCTCGTTCTACGAGGCCCAGGGCTACATGGAGGGCGCGGCGGCGACGGGGAAGCGCACCGCGGCGGCCATCCTGACGTCGGTGAGCGTGGCGCCAGCGTCCTGGTGACGGGCTTGCGCGAGGCTCACCACTCCGCGGAGTGTCTCCCCGTGGAGTGGACCTGCCCTCGCGCATTCCCGAAGTGAACAGGTGGGGGCAGACTACTGAGCGCAGTAGACGGCGCGCTCGAACTTGCCCGTCACCTCGACGATGGACGTGGCGCGAACCACGTATTCGCTGGCCCCGACGCGCGTGTCGGCATTGCACCAGTCATACGTGTAGCCCAGCCCCGTCCACGGGTACTGCGTGTTCTGCCAGAACCCGTAGCTGTAGGCGTAGTTCGCGTTGATCCAGTTCTTGTGCTCGGCGGTCGCCGTGGTGGGGAACTGAAGGCCGCACGAGCCGTCGTCGATCTCCGAGTCCGGGCAGGGCCGGAACATGTCTCCGGGCTTCACCCACAGCTCGACGATGTAGCGCGCGTCGTCGTTCGTGGTCGCCGGGGGCAATCCCAGATACTGATTGACGCGTGAGACCAGCTTCTCCGAGGACACCGTCTTGCAAAACGTCTGGAGTTGCGGGGCGGGCGTGACCCAGACCTCACGCGAGAGCGTGTTCTGGCCCAGCGTGTAGCCTTGAAAGGTGGTCCAGATGGCCATGCGCACGGCCGTCTTGTCAGCATTCCAGACAAGGTTCGAGTTGGACGGGCTGATGGCCCACAGCTGCGTGGAGACGTCCGCGCTCGTGGGCTCCGCGGCATGGCGGACGGCCTCCGAATAGGTCTGTGCGTCGCACGAGAGCGGTACGGGGGCAGGGTCTTCCTTATCGTCACCGCACGCGGCGAGGGACAGGAGCGCGGCGGTCGCCGCGAAGCACCGCAGGGGGCGCGAGAAAGCGCTGAACATCAGGTCATCTCCGTAAGAAGGGGGAAAACACTGAGTGTAGATGAAGCGGGAAGGCGGGACACGCGTCAAAACGAAGGCATGTGGCGCGGCGCCCATTCGTGGACATGCCTGTTCAGCGCCGCGGGCTCACGAGCCGCCACCGAACAGGCCGAGCTGCTCGACGCTGCCCATGGGCGCGACGGGGCTGTCGTCGGCGGGCAGCTCCCGGCGCGCGGGCGCTGGGGGGGCAGGTGTGGCGCTCACGGGCGGCTCGGGCTCTCGTGGCACCGGAGGCGGCGGTGGAGGGGCGGGCGTCGCGTACACCTCGGGACGCCAGATGCCGTCGCGGGCCAGCCGCACGCGCTCACGCAGCTCCGGCAACAGCTCCGGGTCCATGGGGGCGAGGCGCTGGGCGGGGGCCGAGACGAGCGGCTCGAAGACCTGCACCTCTTCCAACCACCACGCCACGGTGCCGCGACAGGACGCCCCCGGAGGCCACCACCAGGCGTCACGGCCAAAGGCCCGTGAGTCGTTGCCCACGGTGGACACCTCCGCGAGCCGCGCCATGGCGACATACGCGCCCGAGGGCAGCACGTCGCGGGTGGGGGATTCCACGCCGTGTGCCCGACGCAGCCACTCCACGGCCTCCTCGTCGTACTCGCGCGTGGCGTAGAGGGCGAGCCAGCAGCCGAGCACGGCCTCCGGTGGATGGAGCGGGTGGCGTCGCTCGGGGAACCCGGGCCGTGCGGGCTCCACGTCGTGGACGAAGACGCTCCACATTCCGTGGTGCGTGAGCGCCCACGTCCACGGCCGGCTCAAGGACAGGTGGAACACCCCCATCCCCTTGCGCGTGTAGCGATAGGGGCCGGCGAGTGGGATGGAGCTCATGGGCGCACACCCTACACGACCGGCCGGACATGTCGCGTGGGGCGGGCTCGCCCGGTGCGTCCGCGGAGCACGCACGCGGCGCTTCGTGCGTCCGGGTTCCACGCAGCTCGCGCGGCCATGGGCCGATGGCCCGGTGTGCTCGTGTCATGGCACGGATGGTGCTCTGGGTATCGCGTGACTCCAACTCGATGCACTGAGCGAGGTCTCCGGGCCTCCCGCCGAAGGCCCTGATACATGCCGCTTCGATTTGAGGACGATCCCGAGCTGGCGGACGATCCGCTGACTCCGCCGGGGCAGTTCGACCCGTATCTCTGGAGCACGCTGCGCAACCGCCTCCTGTTCAGGCTGCTGGCGCGTCACGGGACGATTGTCGCGAGCACGCTCGAGTTCACCGCCACGGACGCCGTCACGCTGACGGTCGAGGGGGCCCCGCCCGCGAAGGTCCAGGTCCATGGCGGGTTCCGCCTCAAGGTCAACGCGCCCACGAAGCGTGAGTTCTTCGAGGCGCCCTACCTGCGCAACCCCTACCAGCGCGTTCAGGACGACGTGCACCTCTCCGAGCGCGACTGGAACAGCGCACAGCCCCTGCTCATGGTGGGCAGCGCCGAGCAGGCGCGAGCCATGCTCCGCTTGGACCGGGGGCGCATGAGCCGCGGCCCCTTCGTCCAGGACTCGTTCGAGCAGGACTACGCGCCGCTCAACTCGCCCGCCTTCCGCTACTTCATCAAGAACCCCCTCGTGCTCGCGGAGATGCTCACGAAGGTTCCTCCGACCGAGGCCACTGCCGGCGTGCTGAGCACGGCCACGGAGGAGCTCCTGGCGGACACCTACCTGGATGAATCGGCCATCCAGGACCTCAGCGCCGTGGAGTTCACGTTCAACCTCGTGAAGAGCACCCAGCTCGGCCACCTCGTGGCGTTCAACAACGCCCCGGATGCGTACCCCGCCTGGCGGGACTATGGCGCGTCCGAGGCGCGCAGGAACCATCACCTGCACAAGTCCCACGTCCGCCTGGACAAGCACTACGCCGCGCTCGACACCCGCGTCGGTGAGACCAAGAAGAAGAACACCCGGCCGCTCACCGAAGCGCGAGGCGAGTACCTGGCCGCGAAGGTGATGGCCATGGTGTTCGCGGGCGAGCGCTTCGAGCTGAAGATGGGTTTCGGAGACAAGAAGAAGGCGCAGGGCATCGACCAGATCTGGGCCCGCCGCCACCCCACCACCCAGGAGGTCGACGCGTACTTCATCGTCGAGGCGAAGGGCTCCAAGGGCGCCAAGCACGGCCAGAACAAGGAAGAGACCCAGATGTCGCCGGGCTGGGTCTTCAAGAAGCTGGTGGAACAGGCGTCCTCACCCAACGAGGACGAGCGGCTCCTCCTGCTCGCTCAGAAGATTCTGCGGGCCATGTTCGACGAAGGCAGCACGGTGCCTGTCTTCGGAATGACCTTCAAGGCCATCTTCGACAAGGACCATGCGTCCGCAACGGCCTCCCTCTTCAACCTGCAGATCTCCAAGCCGCTCTGCTTCCCCGCGGAGCTGAAAGTCGCTAACGCCAGGTCGTTGGAGGTCGACTCGGAAGGCGAGCTCTTCGGCACGGATGCCTTCACCTCCGTCCCGGCGAAGAGCGTGGGCCTCCTCGCGAGCGTCCCAGACACCAGCGTGGACCTCTCGAAGGTGTCGCCGGACCTTCGCTTCAGGGAAGTGGACACCGAAGCCATCAACAGGCCGAAGGGCAGCTTCGACGTCGTGAACGGGTACCACCCGGAGCACCCGCGCAACACCCAGCTCCTCTTGCTCCTGGCCGCCCATTCCGCGTCCATCCTGAGCGTTCAGGACTACTTCGGGGTGGATCCCCAGAAGGTGAAGGTGGGCACGGATGGCAAGCTCCGGTTCTTCTCCGCGTTCGCCACCACCGGCTACGGCAAGGGGGGGCACGAGCACCTGAAGATTGACACCCTGGTGGACCCCTCGGACCAGAACCCGCTCTATCCGGGGCCGCTCCTCATCGAGACGGATGAACCGGAGGATGCGCAGCGGATCCTCGACTGGAAGCGCAAGAACCTGAAGGCCCCCAACTCCATCCCCGAGCCTGTCTGGGTGGGCGAGCTTCGGAAGGTGTCCCCCTCCACCTCCGTGGCGGAGGTCCTCATCTTCTTCGCCATGCGCCCCCGAGCCCGGGAGGAGCTCAATCGCATCATGACGACCATCCCTCAGCCCGGCCCGAGGGCCCATGCCCTCAAGCTGGCCTTCGCGAGCCTGAGTTCTGGCGTGGCGCTCATCGAGAAGCCGGCCACCGTGGGCGGCAAGCAGTCCCTCCTGTGGAAGTTGATCCTGCGGCTCAACATGGAGGGGGGGCAATTCCTCCATCACGAGGCGAAGTCGCTCGGGCGATTGGACAAGCACTATCAGTCGCTCGAAAAACTCATCGACACGAGCAACGCCGCCACCGCCGTGACGGAGGCGAGCGGGGAGTTCCTGGGCGCGCGCGCCATGTCGGTCATCTTCGGGCAGGACAAGCTTCAACTGAAGATGGGGCATGGGGAGAAGAAGGGCTCTCACGGCATCGACCAGATCTGGGCCAGGCGCGACGAGCCGAGCGGGGTGGTGGAGGAGTACTTCCTCGTCGAGTGCAAGGGCAGCAAGCACGCGGAGCTGGGACAGAACGTCCGGGAGACCCAGATGTCTCCCGCCTGGGTCTTCAAGAAGCTGCTGGAGCTGGCTCAGGACGACAGCGCGCGCTTGAAGTCCCTGGCGAAGAAGGTGATGAACGCCATGTTCGACGCCCAGAGCACCGTGAAGGTCCATGGCGTCATCATCCAGAGCCTCTTCGACCCGAGCCACTTCGATGAGAAGAATCCCCGAGGGCGGTTCAACATCCGCATCACCTCCCGGCTGCACTTCCCGGACCTGTTGGAGTTCGCGAACGGGACGCGGGACGCCAAGCGAGGCGGGCACACCTGGAAGCAGCACTCGACCATTCTCCATGACCGGATGCCGCTGGCCCTCTACCTCCCGGAGTTCGGGGGCATCCAAGCGATTCCGAGGACCGCGTCACGCATGCAAGGGACGCGGCCCAAGGGGCCGCAGACGGGCACCTCTCATGAGACGGTGGAGGGGTATCTGCTGTCCCGGGAGCACCGCGGCCGTCTCCAGAAGTTGAATCTCAAGGTCAGGCGGGTCACCGCGGACGGGGATTGCGCCTACAACACCGCGCGTGTCTGGTTGCAGGCGTACGACCTCTTGTGGAAGCGCCTGGGGCTGACAGGGGCGCCTTCCGTGAAGGAGCTGAAACAAGAGGTCGTGACGGAGATCACCCAGTCTCCCGTGTTCGCGACACCGTTCCTGGAGCCGGGTCAGTCCCTGGATGACCTCAAGAAGAAGGTGAGCGCGCGACACCTGTTCTTCGGCTCACACGGAGACATCGTCCTGCCGGCGCTCGCGAAGCGACTGCGACTGAGGATCCGGATCATCTACCCCAACGGCGCGGTCGAGGACCTCAACCGGTCGTTCCATCTCGGGTTGTCTGAAGACGCCCAGAATGGAGACCCCATCGTGTACGCGGTGCTGACCTCCTACATGGGCATCCCCGAGAACGTGGCGCACTACTACGCGGCGCTCCCGCTCGCTCCCCCGCAGCAGCAACCCAGCGGCACGACGGCGCCGCAGCACAAGCGCAAGGTCAACTCGGTGGACCCCACTGGCACGGGAAAGGGCGACCCGAAGAAGGCCCGGAAGGGACCCGTCCAGATGGACGAAGAGGAAGAGGAAGACTCGCCGCCTCCCTCGTCCTCCAAGTCCACCGGCGGAACCCACAAGAAGCCGCCGCCCAAGGGGGGCTCAGGGGGCGGGGCCTCGAAGAAGTTCGTGTTCTGAGCCGCGCGCGAAGACCTCCGCTGGTGACAGCTCCAGCGGAGGTCCGCGCTTCACCTCACGGCGTGACGGCGGCGCGGCGCGGCGAGTCCAGCTCGCGCTGCATGGTGTCGTCGCCCACGAGCAGCCCGTCGGCGAACATCGTCCGCTCGTTGGGGCTGAGCGACTCCAGCTCCGCGGGCGTGCCCAGCTTGAGGTTGTAGACCTTGCCGTCGTACGGCACGCGCTCGGTGGCGGTGATGGTCGCCGTGCCCGTCTGCGTGCGCACGGTGTCCTTCACCTGGACCTTCTCCGCGGCAATCACCAGGCCCGAGGACAGCAGCACCGGGTGCTTCTCCGTCAGCCGCACGTCATGGCCCTGGTCGTCGCGCAGCCGGACCAGCGGCTTGGGCTCGCGCCCGAAGATGAAGTCCTGCACCGTCAGCACCCGGCCGGCCGCGTTCGCGCGGACCTTGTCGCCCACGCGCAGCGTCTCGATGGGCTTCAGCGCCCCGTCCGCCATCGTGATGCGCGTGCCCTCCGCCATGCAGCTGTTGAGGACGTTGAGGTTGAAGGGGTTGGTCGGCAGCGCCGCGCTGGTGAAGGTCTTCTGCCGGGGAACCGTCGTGGTGCCGCCGTCACACGACGCCATCGCGTAGAGCGTCATGGACAGCACCACGGGCTCGTTGACGATTCGCTCCATGGTGCAGCCATTGCCGCCGGACGCCTGGGTGTTCTCCGAGACGTTGACCAGCTGCTGAATCGAGGTGGTGCGCGCACCCACGGGGAAGGCACCCGAGAGGTCCGCGAGCGTGGTGCAGGTACCGCCCGACTCCGTCTTGATGAGGCGCAGCCGCGTGACGCTCGGGCCGTTGCTCATCGCCTGGATGATGCAGTCCGCCGTCGCCGACGACCCCGCGTCGAAGGTGAGCTGGAGGGGAATGTAGATGTTCGTGATGTCGAAGGCGGAGCCTGCCTTGAAGGCGAAGTAGGCCGTGGGGTCGCCCGTCCACGGCGCCCCCGTCTTGCGCAGCGCGAGCCCCGTGGGCGTGCTCGGGTAGGGGGCCAGGGTGCCGTTGGCGTTGAGCACCATCGCGTAGTCGCAGTCCGCGCCGCCGCGAAGCTGACACGTGGTGAGGTTGTTGCTCGGGCGCGGCTCCGAGCTCGCGAACTGCGGATGGGTCAGGGTGAACGACGCGGGCGTGGCCGCCAGTGACGCGTCCCCCAGCGCCGTCTCCATGCTGGCGAAGGAGACGTGCTCTTCGCCCGTCTTGTCGTTGTGGGCGACCATCAGCGAGTCGACGGTGACCTTGCGGTTGGCCTCCATCGACGGCCGCACCGTCACGGTGGTGTCGTCGAAAGTCTTGCCGTCGTTGTGCTCCTCGTTCGCGCTCTTGGCCAGCACCACCCGGTTCTTGCCCGCCAGGTCGCTTTCATGCGCGTTGACGTCCGTGAAGACGTGGGTCGCCCCGCCCGCGCAGGTGGCGTAGGGCTTGACCTGGAGCGTCGCCTGGGGGTCCGGAGCCTGCTGGGCCTTGTTGGCCTGCTGCGCGCCCGTCAGCTCGCGCGAGTCGCTCACGTGGAAGAAGTGGTCGCAGTCCCACTCGGTGGGCTTCGGCTGCGGACCGCCGCGCACGGCCTTCTCGCGGGCGACCTCCAGCGTCCTCAGCGCGCGCGCGAAGTCCTTGGGCGGCACCTGCTGCTGCGGCACACCCTGGGCCCCGACGCTCACCTGCGCGGCGATGGCTTCCTCGAGCCGGTGCTTGGCGTACGCGTACTGGTCGTCGTTCGCCAGGTCCAACTGGACGAAGTCCTCATGGGGCTTGCGCTTGTTGAAGTGCGCGACGACGACCTCCCGCTGCTCCTCGACCGTCTTGGGCTTGGGCTGCGGTTTGATAACCCAGGGGCACCCAGGGAGCAAAGACAGGCATGTAGCGAGAATGGCGAGACGTCGCGTGCGACGACCGTGAGTAAAGTTCATGACTCCCCCTCTGCGAGGGCCCTCAGTGAGCCCGGATAAGCACTGTCATACGCTCCGTGTTGAAAAGTCAACGTTTGGCATATGGTGTTGTCCGCTGGTCTTGCTCGACCCATCCTGTGACATCGTGATGCAGGCTCCGCATGTGAAGGATTGTGTCTCGGAGGTGAGCTGGCCGGGTGTCCCGCGTCATGCGCACATTGACTCCGTGCGCCGCATGAGGGACGGGTGCGGACATGGCGCAGCAGAAAGTCCCAGTTCCCCATGAGGTCGCCGGAGAGCGGCTGGACAGGTTCGTCTCCAAGCACGTCCCCGGCTTCTCGCTGGAGCGCGCCCGGGCACTCATCGAGGCGGGCGGGGTGCGCATCCGGGGCAAGAAGTGTCAGCCCACGCGGAAGCTGTGGGGAGGCGAGGAGCTTGAAATCGAGCGGCCGGAGCCGCGCGCCTCGCCGCGCCCCACCGTGGAGGGTCCCGCGCTGACGGTGCTCCACGATGACGCGGCGCTGGTCATCGTGGACAAGCCGCCGGGCCTCGTCGTGGAGCCGGAGGGGAGGGCGGCCTCCGTCGTCGACCTGCTCGCCGCGCAGCGCCCTCCGTTCGACGTGGAGGGCCAGGCGCTGCCAGGAGTGGTGCACCGGTTGGATCGGGAGACGAGCGGCTGTCTGGCCTTCGCCCGCACCGACACGGCCGCCGCGGCGCTCTTGCGCGCCTTCCAGGAGAAGCAGGTGGACAAGCGCTACTGGACGCTCGTGCTGGGCCAGCCTCCCGAGCACGGGCGGCTGGAGGGCCCCTACGCTCGCAATCCGAGTGACTCGCGCCGCTTCACCACGAAGGTGCCCTCCGCGCGCCGGGCGGCGCTGTCATTCGAGGTGCGCGAGCGGCTGGACGGGGCGGCGCTGCTGGAGGTGGAGCTGGACACGGGGCGCACGCACCAGATTCGCGTGCAGCTCTCCGAGGCGGGCTTCCCGGTGTTGGGGGACTCGCTCTACGGGACGGAGGCGGCGCGCGAACACCCCGCGGCGAAGGCCCTGGGACGTCAGGCGCTCCATGCGTTCCGGCTGGAGCTGCCGAGTCTGCTGACGGGTCAGCCCGTGCGAGTCCAGGCGGAGCTGCCCGAGGACTTCCAACGCGCGCTGGCCCTGCTGCGCCGCTGAGCGCGGGACCGGACTCCACTCGAGGCGGTGGAGTCCGGCGGGCGCGGCGGACTACTTCGGGTCGACGACGAGGACCATCCAGCGGTCCGTGGAGTGGTCGATGCGCACGTTGGCGGCACCGGCCTCCTGGAGCTGCTGCACGATGCTCTCCAGGAAGGACAGGTGCTCCTTGGGCGCGTCCACGAAGACGTTCTTGGAGCCGGTGCCCTTGGCCTTGGGCTTCTTCGCGGGTTGGGCGCCGTTGAGCGCATCCGACGTCGCGGTGGCGGCGGCCTTGAGCTGCGTGGCGGCGTCCTCCACCGCGGTCTCCGGCGCGCTCTCGACCTCGGCCTCCGGCTCCTCGGTGGCGGGAGCGGCGGCAACCTCCTCCTCGGCCTCCGCGCGGAGCTGGTTGAAGGTCTTCAGGTTGATGGTCGACCCGAACTTCCCCTTGAAGGACTCCAGCGCATCCTTGCTGCTGATGTCCGGTTGCTGGCGGAAGAGGGTGAGCAGGAACGCATGGCGCTCCTGGGTCTGCTCCTGGGAGGTCCTCGGCATCGTCAAAACTCCTTCAGCCCTGGAAATGAAAGGCGGCGCAACCTAGCCGACGCGGTTCCGGGAGGAAAGGTGGGGGGTGGGCGGGGAGGGCGGTGACTCTCCTGGTCCCTCGGCGAGCGAGACAGCCCGTGTGCCTGCCCGCTCCTGGGCGCCAGCAAGACGCATCGTGCCCAACCTGAAGCGTCATGGAGACCGCTGCCGAGACGAACGGGGGCCCCGCGTGGGTGGACATCTCCGTGCCGCTGCGCGACGGGATGGTGCGCTGGCCGGACAACCCCGAGGTGCGCATCACCCGGGTGCAGGACTTGGAGCGCGGTGACGACGCCACCGTCTCCAACCTGTCCCTGGGCGCGCACACGGGGACCCACGTCGACGCGCCCGTGCACTTCGTCCAGGGCGCCACGGGCGTGGACGCGCTGGCCTTCGACAGCCTCCTGGGCGTGGCGCGCGTGCTGGAGATTCGCGACGCGCGCGCCATCCGCGTGGAGGAGCTGAAGGGGCACGGGATTCAGCCCGGGGAGCGCATCCTCTTCAAGACGGCCAACTCGGCGCGCGCGTGGGCCTCGAAGGCGTTCCTGCCGGACTTCGTGTACCTGTCCGTGGAGGGCGCGCGCTATCTGGCGGAGCGCAAGGTGCGCACGGTGGGCATCGACTACCTCTCCATCGGCAGTCCGGAGGAGGGCGTGCCCACCCACCAGGCCTTGCTGGGGGCGGACGTCTGCATCATCGAGGGGCTGGACCTGTCCGCGGTGGACGCGGGCACCTATGACCTCGTCTGTCTGCCGCTGCGAATCGCGGGCGGGGACGGAGCCCCGGCGCGCGCCATCCTCCGGCGGCGCTGAGGCTCGAGCACGCGTCTCTAGGACTCCGCCACCCGGCGCCTGTGGCGCACGTAGAAGACCGCGCCCAGCATCAGGGGAATGAACAGCGCGCCTCCCAGCAGCATCAGGCGTCGTCGTTTGACCAGGGCGCTCTGCTCCTGCTGTGCGCGGACCTTCTGGAAGTCGGGCTCGAGACAGGACTCGCCGAAGGACCACCAGGGCTCGTCGATGCGCGCGCCCGTCTTCAAGTACGTCTGCCCCAGTCGACGGGCCCGCTCCGGCTCGGTGCGCGAGACGAACCGCGCCGCATGGCAGAGCATCATCGCGTACGCCTGACTGCGCGGAGGCAGGAGCGCCGCGCCGCGCTGGGCGAGGTCCGCCGCCGTGGAGCGGTAGTGGAAGCGCCATGGGTGCGGCGGTGCATGGGACTCCGCGCGCTGCTGTTCCGACCCGCCGAGGAGCGGGAGTCGGCTCATGAACTCCCGGAACGGCTCCGTCTGGGGCGAGAGCTCCTCCTGGCTGTCGTAGTCGCCCAGGTCGTAGTTGCCATCCACCCAGCCCCAGTCCGGAGCCACCTCCGTCCCCATCAACTCCAGGCCCAGTCGGCGCGCGAGCCGCGCCGCCGTGTACAGCGCCTCCGCCTGGCTCACGGCGTCGCCGGCGTGGGCGCTCTGCTGGAGCGACTCTGTGTACTTGCGCGCGTCCCCTTCCCACGGCGTGCCTCGGAAGTGCTCCAGGGCCTCGGTGTTGCGTCCGGTGCGCAGCAGGCGCCGCGCGAGCAGCAGGCGCAGCCGCTGTGGCAGGTCGGCCTCCTCGCCGACGTCATCGTCGTACCAGAGCTGCCTTGTCTCGGGCTTGCAGCGAGCGTCTCCCGAGGGCGGGTGGGCCGCGACGAAGCGCTGGAGTTCGTCCACGGACAGCACCCGCTCCGCGACGTAGGCGAGGTCCGGCCAGGAGCAGCTCGCCAGGAGCAGCTCGGCGGCCTGGACGAAGTCATTGCGCGCGAGCGCGAGCACCCCGCGCTCACCCTCCACGCGACACAGGGGACGGCGCGGCACCATTCCCTCGCCCATCCAGTCCTCCGACGCGGGGATGCCGCGTGCTGCCTCGGCCAGGTACGTCTCCGCCGACGCGAGGTCGCCTCGACGCAGCGCCAGCTTGCCCTTCACCCACGCCGCCAGCGGGGTCTGCTCCCGCGCCGCGAAGCGCTCGGCCAGGTCGAAGCGGCCCGCGCGCCACGCACCGGCCGCCAGTCGGTCCGCCCCCGCCAGGTCCTCCACCGACGCGAGCGCCTCCAGCGTGACGGTGACTCCGCCCTCCGACACGTCCTCGGACCAGTACGCTTCCTGGCCGCGAGTCCACACGAAGGCGGCCATGAGCCGCTGTGCCACCGGGTCCTTCAGCGCGGCCTGGAGTCGCGCGGCATCGCGAGAGACGGCCCGAGCGACCAGCAGCAACGACGCCACCGCGTCGCCACTGCCATGCGCCGCCTGCTCCGCGTAGAGCCGGATGGCGCCCGCGTCGTCTCCCGCGTGGAGCAGTCGGCGCGCCTGCTCTCCGAAGCTGGAGACGGCGAGCCCGAGGGGATCATCGAAGCCCTCGCGCGCGAGCTGCCGCGTGAGCTCGAAGCCCTGCTTCGCGTCCTGCTCGAAGCCCGCGCCCGCGTTTCGTCCCAGCATGAACGCGGCGAAGGTGGAGTAGTGGCGACGCTCCGAGGCGGGCAGCGCGAGCACCTCCATGAATCTGGCGCGGGCGGCCACCGCGTCGCCGCTGGTGAAGGCCCGGGCGCCCGCCTCGTACAGTTCTGTCTCGCGAGCCCCGCCGCCCGTGCGCGCGTCGACGGGCTCGTCATGGTCCTCCAGCACCCGGAAGGAGTCCACGGGCTTGGGGACCAGCCGCGTGGCCTCGATTGAGAAGGCGCCATCCGGCAGCTCGCCGAGGGTGCCCGCGCGGTCGACGAGGAGCCGGTGGGGAAAGTCCGGTCCGCACGCGTCGGCGTCGCGCACCGGTGCCAGCAACAGGAGGACGAGCAAGGAGGCCAGCAGACTACGGAGCCACAAGTGACACCTCGGTTCCCCGCACGAAGCCGACGACACGTCGCTCGCCAGCGCGCAGGCGGGGGGGCATGCGCGCCACGAGGGAAGTCCCGCGCGGGGCGTAGCCGCCCACGCCGTCGAGGACCTCCAGGTTTCCAGAAAGGGTGAGGCGCGCGGGCGCCTGGGTGTCCACGTGGCCGGTGTTCTCGAGGACGATGTCCAGCGTGCCGCCCCCCGCGTCCACCAGCCGGGGCTCCAGTCGCGGCGTCAGCGGCTCGCCGCGCACCACCGTCGACAGCGTGGACAGGCTCCACGACTCCGCGTCACCCGCGTGCCCGAGCCGGAACCAGACGAAGCCCTTCACCCCCTTCACCGGCTGCTCCCGCAGGGACGCGAGGAGGCGGGAGACCTCGTGGGGTTCGGAGCTGAGGAGCGTGCCGTCCTTCAAGTGCGCGCGGTACGTGGGCAGGGCGACCCGGAAGGGATGGGGCGTGGCCTTCGCCCATGCGTCGATGAAGGCGCGAGCCTCCTCGGGCGTGAAGAGGGTGGGGGCGCGCACCGCGTGCACCTGGAGCACGATGTCGTCGGGGATGGACGTCAGTCGCGCCAGCGCGGGGGAGGTGGCCCACGTGGGCAGCGCGGTGATGGACAGCGTCAGGTCTCCGAGCCCGCCGCGCTCACGTGCGAGCCAAGCCGCGTAGGCGGGCAGGGACGCCGTGGCGCAGTCGTGGTCCACCTCCACGCCCCGGACGCGCACGCCGCGAGCCCTCCAGTCACGGGCGAGGGTGGCCACCTCCTGGAGCGACACGCCGTCCAGCGGCGCCGTTCCCTCCACGCGCAGGACGGCCACCACCTCGCGCCCCGTCTTCGCGAGGGCAGGCACGTCCACCCCCACATTCACGGGGACTCGCGTGACGCCCGAGCGCTCTCTCGCCAGGACACGCAGGGCGCCCAGCTCCGAGGGCAGCTGCGTGAGCGCGTGGCCGAGCTCCGGGCTCCAGTCGCGCTGCCACACGTAGACCTCGTGCCCCAAGGGCGGCGAGGGGGCGCGGGTGCAGCCGAGCAGCAGGCATAGCGCCACGCTCGCGAGGCTCACGAGGACTTGGGTCCAGGACGGAGGCGGGGTGCTCATGCGGAGATGCTGACGGGCTCGCGCGGCTTGACGGTTGCGTGAGCCTACGCATCGACATGGTGCCACATCGGCACGACACGGGCTTCACGGCCGCGTGATGCGTGGATGCTAGGCTTCCCAACTTTCGAGCTTCAGGAGGAGCCCCGCATGAAGAGACATCTGGGTTTGCTGGTGGCCTTGGGGGCTTCGCTCCTGGGGCTGGGGTGCGACGGAGACGATGGCGACGAGCCCGAGGGCCCCTGTGTCTCCCGTGTCACGGGCGCGGTGAAGGGGAGCGACCTGTGTGGGATGCCCGCGCTCACCTATGCCACCCGGCACGGCAACTTCACCTTCTCCATGTCCACTCCGGAGGGGACGCCGGTTTTCAAGGCGCTGTACATGGAGGGGATTGGAATGCCGTCGGTGGGCACCTACACGGGCCCCACGCGGGAGGTCCGTTGCGGCGGCCTGGTCCGGGAGGGCTCGAAGGACTGGAGTCCCTATGACTTGGATGAAGTCACGGGGAAGGTCCTGGAGGGGCGCTGCACCCTCACCCTCACCAAGGTGGAGGTCCTCGGCACGACGCCCAACTACACGACGTACCGCTTCCGGGGCACCGTGCGCGCGCACCTGCTCCCCCTGGAGTCCACGGACGCCACGGGCACGGTGGACCTGGAGGCTGACTTCGTCGTGGAGTGAGGGGCCTCAGCGTGCGCGGGCTCGTGCGGGCTCGGGTGGCCTGCTGTGGTCGCAGTGCAAGAGCGACGGTGGGTCGAAGCAGGTGAAGCGCTGGTCGACCAGCTTGCACACTCCTCGAGGCGTGCTGGCGCAGCGCACCTCCGTGCGGGTGGCCTTGCAGTCGAAGCCGCAGGCCACCGACTCCGAGGCATTGAGGCAGCGGGGCCTGGGCGTCTCGGCTGCGTACTCGTGGATGACGCTGTCCGGCGGATCCCAGCAGACGAGCTTCCCGAAGTGGGTGTTGCAGACACCGTAGGGGGTGTCGTTGCAGGCCACCTCGCCGTTGAACAGGCGGCAGTTGAAGCCGCAGGCCACCTTGCCCCGGACGGACTTGCACTCGGGCTTCACGCTGGTGAAGGGCGGGTGTTGGATGGCCACCCGTGGCGGGTCCCAACAGTAGACGCCCCCGTTGGTGACCTCGCACGTCCCGTAGGGCGTCTGGGCGCAGTCGAGGTCGGAGCCGCTCGTCTTGCATTGAAAGCCGCACACCGTGCGCCCCTGGGAGCTGATGCATTCAGGGGTGGGCTGGGGTGGCGGTGGCAGCTCGACGCGGGGCTCGGGGGGCGCGGAGGCCAGCAGCAGCAGGGCGAGGATGGGGAGCATGTCGCCCCCCGACGTGGCGCCGCGCGGTTTATTCAAGGCGCCGCGCGATTCCTGGCTTGAAGCTCAGCGCGGTCGCGAGCCCTGACGCCCCGGGCCCCGGGGACGAGGCTGGGAGGAGGTGGGGGCCTGTGTCTCGCGCGGTGCGTCGTCCGAGTCGCGCTCCTCGGTGCGCTGACGTCGAGCGGCCTCGGCGGGCGTCTCCGGCGGCACGAGCGCCTGCGGGCCGCGGCCGATGAGGTCCGCGCGTCCGGCCTGCTTCAGCGCCTCGCGCGCCAGGGGCCAGTGCTCGGGGTTCCAGTAGAGCAGCAGCGCCTTCTGGAGCCGCTTCTCGCGCAGGCCCTGGGCCGTGTAGACGGGCTCCATCTTCAGCGGGTCGATTCCGGTGAAGTACATGGCGGTGGCCATGGCCATGGGGGTGGGGATGAAGTCCTGCACCTGACGAGGCCGCTTCCCGTTCTTCTTCAGCCACAGCGCCAGCTCCACCATGTCTTCCAGCGTGGAGCCGGGGTGACCGCTGATGAAGTAGGGGATGTCGTACTGCTCCTTGCCGGCCTCCTCGCTGGCGCAGGCGAACATGGCCTGGAAGCGCTCGAAGCTCTCGATGCCGGGCTTCTTCATCTTCTCCAGCACGCGCGGGGACACGTGCTCGGGCGCCACGGAGAGCTGTCCGCCGACGTGGTGCGCCGCCAGCTCCTTCACGTACTCGGGTGAGCGCTCGGCCAGGTCGTAGCGGACGCCGCTGGCGATGAAGACGTGCTTGACGCCTGCCTCCTCGCGCACGTCCTTCATCAAGCTGATGAGCGGGCCGTGGTCCGTCTGGAGATTCTCGCAGACGCCCGGGTGCACGCAGGACAGCTTGCGGCAGCGCTTCTCGATGTCCTCGCTCTTGCACTTGAGCTTGTACATGTTGGCGGTGGGGCCGCCGAGGTCGGTGATGGTTCCTCGGAAGTCGCCCATTCGCCGCAGCGAGCGGACCTCGCGCAGCACGCTCTCCGCCGAGCGGCTCTGGATGACGCGGCCTTCGTGCTCGGTGATGGAGCAGAAGGTGCAGCCGCCGAAGCAGCCGCGCATGAGGACGATGGAGTGTTTCACCGTCTCGTACGCGGGGATGCCCTCGTCCTTGTAGATGGGGTGGGGGACGCGGTTGAAGGGCAGGTCGTACAGCTCGTCCATGGCCACGGTCTTCTCACCGGTGGCGGGGTTGCCCACGCCGTCCTCCAGTGGGAGCGCGGGCGCGTTCATGAAGATGGCGCGGTTGCCGTGGCGCTGCGCGAGGGGGCGCGCGTTGCCCGGGTTGGTCTCCATCTGGAAGTCGCGGCTCATGACCGCGAAGGCCTGCTTGTCGGCGACGACGGACTCGTAGGGCGGCAGGACGACCGTCTTGCGGTCCGCGGCGCGCTTCGCCGGGTCGGCCTCGTGGACGCGCATCTGCTCGTCGTTGATGAGGTACGCGGTGCCGCGCACGTCGCGGATGTCCTCGATGCGCTCGCCGTTCCGCATGCGGTCGGCGACTTCCATGATGGGGCGCTCGCCCATGCCGAAGACGAGCAGGTCCGCCTTGGCGTCGAAGAGGATGGAGCGGCGGACCTTCTCGCTCCAGTAGTCGAAGTGGGCGATGCGGCGGAGGCTGGCCTCGATTCCGCCGAGGATGACGGGGACCTCGGGGTAGGCCTCGCGGCAGCGCTGGGCGTAGACGATGGTGGCGCGGTCCGGGCGGCAGTTGGTGCGCCCGCCGGGGCTGTACTGGTCCTCGGAGCGGTTCTTCTTCTGCGCCGTGAGCCGGTTGAGCATGGAGTCGAGGTTGCCGGCGGCGACCCCGAAGAACATGCGCGGAGGCCCCAGGACCTTGAAGGGCTCGGCCGAGTGCCAGTCAGGCTGGGGGATGATGCCCACCTTGAAGCCTCGGCCCTCCAGGAAGCGGGCGATGAGCACCGGGCCGAAGGCCGCGTGGTCCACGTACGCGTCTCCCGTCACGATGATGATGTCGCACTGCTCCCAGCCACGAGCCTGCATGTCGGCGCGGGTCATGGGCAGGAACGGATGGGCGTAACGGGTCGGAAGGGCCATAGCGGTGGGGCGGTTGCTTCGGGGGGCGTCTCTCCTAAACACCCCCCGAGCCACGAAGCAAACAGGGCGGAGCGGGGGTGTACACCCAGCGGGGCCTCGTGCCCACCTCGCCTTCCTGGGCGGCGGGCGGCGGGCCGGCCGGAAGGGTGGCTGGAAGCGGTATCCTGGAATTCATGGATATGCCGTCAAAGTGGATGGGCTTCCTGGCGGCGGTGGCGCGGGGGTGGGTCCTGGGGTTTCTGCTGCCGGTGGCCTGTGCGACGACGGCGGTGCCCCGCTCCAGTCCGGGTGGGTCGAGTCCAGGGACTCCCTCTCGTTACGAGCAGACCGTGGATTCAGCCACGAACGCTTGTGGGAGGAACCCCGCCTGCTACACGCAACGAGGGAGTGAGGCCATTCTGCCTGCGCTCCCGCGTGCGGTGGGGGGTGGCTCGGGGCGTCAGCGCCGCGTTTCGAGTGCTGGAGTCCGCCGAGCTGACGCGCGTGGAACAGCTTCTGGTCCAGTGTGCGAGGGCGGCGGACCGGGAGGTCAATGAACGCGAGTACGGGCTTGGGAAGAGGCCTGATGATGCGGAGTGTGAACGCGTGGTCCGATACGATGGAAAGGGCAATAAGGTCAGGCGCCGCATGGAATTGGGAATACTGAAGCACGAGGTGGCTTTTGCATGCGTGAGGCGAGAGCTGGTGCGGCTCTTCCCCGACAACGTCTCAATAGAGCCGCGCTACGGGCTCGACCCAGAGACGGGACGGTATGTCCTCACCCAGGTTCGGGAGCAGTCGCTCAAGCCAGACATCGTGGTTCACTTCTCGAAAGACCCCAACCGGGTCCAGTGTGTCTACGACTTCAAGTTCCCGTGCTTGGCTGCCAGCAAGAGCAATCCGCTTGCGAACGACGGCACCCAGGAGCAATTGAGACAGTACAAGAAGCTAGGTCGGCCTTGCTCTCCGTCCATCGTTACACCTCAACTTGGGGTCAGCCATGTCAGCCCAGAATGAGCGCTTCCCTCGCATCCGCCGTTTCTCCCAACGGCCTGATGGCGAGCGACTGGTGGTTCGGGATGTGCTGCGCATCGTGTATTACATGCCACATGACCATCAGGAACTCGCTGCTGGGGTCGACCACGCTCTCGGAGTCTATCGGCGAGCTGTGGGGGAGGGGCCCGAAGGACTGACCCATTCATGGGAGGATGGTGAAGCCAGTCGCCTCAATTCAGAGGAGTGGGAACTCGTTCGGGCCTCGCTACGTCCGAGCCCTTCGAAGTGGTTTTTCGAAGACGTCCCCGAGACCGATGTGTTCTACCGACAGATGTCCAAGACACAAACAGACCGTTCCGTGCTCCTGACTGGCGGAGACCTGTCTGACGACAACGGGTATCTGTTCTGGTATCAGTCGCGCCTTCCCTCGCGAGAGCCTTCCAGGACAGGCGCCAGTCTCCTGCGGGCCACGTTTCCTACCGAGTACGTCGAGGCCCATGGCCCCGGGCACGTGCGAGAGGTGGCCATGGAGATGGCCTCTGGATTGCCGCTCTCCTCCGGCCATGCGGGGATTGCGCTGGCTCTCCATACGGCCGGCTGGCATGCCCTTCCCCGACTGAAGGAGGAACTCGCCCGCTACCCCGGCGTGGACGTGCCCGGAGTCCTGACTCACTGGCACTTGGGCAATCGGGTTGATGGCGTCCACTGGCTGAACTTCCTGGGCCCCTCGCTGCTCGAATCCCTGGGGGGCCAGGCGAGCTTGCGAGCCCGACTCCATTCACCGGGGACCACCGTTCAAGACGTGGGCACTTCGGGTAATGCCGTGGTGACGCTCGGTGCGTGGCCCGAAGCCGGAGACCTCTCTCGCGGCGACAACCTCCCCGCCTACCGTGAACTGGCGCGAGTCCTGGAGCCCTGGCTGGAGGAGTTCCATCCGAGGCATGCAACGGTCTGGAGCGGGCATGACTCCGAACCGGCGTACTCCGAGGAGGAAGTCCGTCGCTGGTGGCGGCGCTTCCTCGACTGACCCCAGGGATGTGGGGGCGTGGGCGCGTTGACGGGGATCCACCTGTCCCCTACCTTCGCGCGCCCGTACCCGGCCTGGCCGAAGGGCCCGGGCCCGCCGCCATGACGCACCGGACGCACAATGAAGTCTCCGAAGGGCGCCCCGCGTCGCAACAGGGAGACTCCGTCCGAGAGCTTCACGTCGAGTACGACGATGCTCCCGTTCCGCCACCGTCCTCGCGCTCCAGCGCCTCCTCGCGCACGCCCGCCCATGCGGACTTGTCCGAGGACGCACCCGTCACTCCCTCCACCGCCCCAGACCCGACGGAGGACATCCCCCGGTCGCCGAACCCACTTCTGGCCCTCTCCCGCTCGAAAGGCCGGAGCCCGAAGCCCGCCGCGCCTCGCGCCGGGTCCGCGACACCCGATGAGCCGACCACCCGCGACGTGGCCGCGCCCACCGATGTCACCACGTCCGAGCGCGAGGTCATGCAGGCCGCAGTGGCGACCGGCAAACGCCGCGAGGCCTGGCGTCCACCTGCCTATCTCCCCGATGACCTGAGCGACGCGCTCCTCTCCGAGCGCAGCCAGTACCGCGCGAAGCTGCTCCAGGACGTCCGCCAGGTCAGCCTCCAGGGCCCCAGCGTCCTCTCCCTGGTCCCCGTGCCCGCCGCCGATCCGGACTGGTCCGGTGGCTCGATGCTCGGCTTCCTCGGCGAGGAGTGCGTCTTCGGCGGAGACGTCGTCCACCTCGACTTCGAGTCCGGCCGAGTCTTCGCCGCACCCGAGCACGGCGACGACGTGGACCGCCGCGCCCTCTCCGCCGACCGCTGGTGCTACCGGCCCTATGACTTCGCGGAAGCCCTCTGCACGGCCGCTTCGGCCTACGAGGAACGACAGCCCGCGCTCACCCAGGCCCTGCGGCGCGCCAGCGGTGAGGAGCCCGCCGCCGAGGCTCGCCCCCAGCACGCGCAGCTCCTGCCCGCGGACCGCCTGTGGGCCCAGCCCTGGGGCTGCATCTGGGGCCCTCCCGGTACCGGCAAGACGACGGCCATCGCGGACCTCATCGCCCGTGCCCTGCGCTCCTTCCCCGGTGAGCGCATCCTCGCCGTGGCTCCCACCAACCGCGCCGCGGACGAGCTGGTGCTGCGGGTCAGCGCGCTCCTGGAGCGCGAGCCCATCCCCCTGCGCCCCCTGGCGCGCAGCATCTTCCGGGGTGGCACCGGCGCTGGTGACGCGCTGGCGAAGCTGCCCACCGTCACCCTCGAGGACACCAAGGGTGGCAAGCTGCGCGCGAGCATCGAGGAGCGCGAGCGCGAGCTGTACCTCCAGCGCGTGCGAGGCGGCCCCGCGCCAGAACTGGCCAAGCTCCAGGCGGAGCTGCGCGGCCTGCGCGGGAAGATGAAGGACCCCACGCTCAAGGAAGCGGAGAAGGGCGACTGCCCGCTCATGGTCCTCACCGTGCACCGCGCCCTGCGCCTGGTGTCGGAGCTGGAAGGCAAGAGCACCTTCGCGCGACTCGTGGTCGACGAGGCCGGCATGGTGACTCGCGCCGCCACCGCGTTGATGGCGCCGCTGGCCGAGCGGGTGACGCTCGCCGGAGACCCCAAGCAGATTGGCCCCGTGTCGCGCGCCGCCGAGGGCGCCGGACGTGGCACGCAGAAGTGGCTGCGCGCCAGCGGCCTGTCCCACCTGGAGGACGCGGTGAAGGACGCCGCGCGCCCGGACGTCCTGCTGCTGCGCACCCAGCACCGCATGCACCCGGACATCGCCCGTGTCGTGAGCCACTTCTGCTACGGCGGCGCGCTGGAGGACGGCGACATCGTCAAGGCCCGCGCGCAGAAGCCGCCACCCGTGCCCGCCTTCGCGGAGACGCGCGCCGGCTGGGTGGTGCTCGATGGCCTCAGCCGCGACGCGAAGCGCCTCACCCACGGACGCGGCGAGACAGGCTCCGGCTACCAGCGCGAGCTGTCCGCCGAGCTGGCCGTGTCGCTCGCCCGCGAGGCCGTGCGCGCGGGCCTCAGCGTCCTGTGTGTCACGCCCTACCGCGCCCAGGCCGCGCTCCTTCGCCGGCTGGGCACCTCCGCCGGGTTTCGCGGTGACGCCTTCAGCGCGTCCACCATCCACCGTCAGCAGGGCACCCAGTACGACGTCGTGCTCGTGGACACCGTGGCCGGAGGCCGGCCCTTCCCACCGCACACGCTGGTGCCCATGCTCAACGTGGCCGCCAGTCGCGCGCGCGACTACCTGCTCGTGCTCGCCTCTCGCGACGAGGCCCGGGGCGCCACCATCCCCCAGCGCTTCCTGTCGCTGCTGCCGCGTCTCAAGGTCACCCCCGGCACGCCGCTCCGACTGGAGCCGCTGCCCATGCCGCAGCAGCCGGCGCAACCTCCGCCCCCGCCGCCGAGCGCACCCACCACCCTGGGCGGTGAAATCGAAGGCGCGCGTCCCACGCGGCCCCTCTTCACCCAGGAGCAGGTGTCCCTCTTCGAGCGCCGCTTCGACGACGGCCACCACCTGGTGCGCGGCGTGGCCGGCAGCGGCAAGACGTACGTCCTGGCCCACTGGGTGGCGCGCTACCTGCTCGAACACGAGGACACGCGGGTGCTCGTGTCCTTCTTCAACCGCGCGCTCGCGCCGCTGGTGGACAAGCTGCTGGTGGAGGCGATTGTCCACCGCGCCGGCCGTCAGCGCGCGCGCGAGCTGCGGGCCCGGGTGACGGTGAAGCACGTGGGCGCGCTGCGCCGCGAGGAGCCCGCATCCTTCGACGGCGTCTTCGTGGACGAGGCGCAGGACATGGACGCTCGCGCGCTGGCGATGCTCCACGCGCTGGTGCGTCCACACACGCTGGCGGATGGCCGAGAGGTGCGCTGTCTCCAGTTGTTCATGGACGACTCGCAGAACGTCTACGGCCAGGTGCCCATCGACTCCCTCAAGGAGCAGCTCCCCGAGGGGCTGTCCTTCCGAGGCCGCACCCGCGTCCTCAAGGAGACCTTCCGCGCCACCCGCGACATCCTCGATGTGGCCTTCAACGTGGTGCTGGACCCGCTGCGCCAGCACGCCACCAGCGACCCTGGCATGCGCGAGTACATGAAGGCGGGGGAGCTGGCCCGCGAGGGGCTCCTGTGGCTGCCCGAGGAGACGCTGGAGGGCCTGTACCGCGTGCAGTCCACCGAGCGCGGCGGCGTGCTGCCCCAGGTGCGCGGCTTCGCCTCCGGTGCCAGTGAAGCCCGACAGGTGGCGAAGGAAGTGGCCCGCCTCATTCGCGAGGAGGGCGTCCACCCTGGCGACATCCTCGTCGTCGCGCCCGTCATGCCGTCGCAGTACACGGAGGCACTCAATCGCGCCGGTGTTCCCGCGCACGCCTACGGTGGCAAGGGGGGGCGCGACGTGACGGACTTCCGCGTGAGTGGCGTGGACCACGTGCGCGCCACCACCGTGTTCTCCTGCAAGGGCCACGAGTGCCCCATCGTCTTCTTCGCGGGCCTGGATGCGCTGGACACCGTGGAGCACTGGATGGCCGGCGCCAAGGAGCGCAACGCCCGGGAGAACGAGCGCATCCGCCGCGCCATGTTCTACGTGGGCGCCACGCGCGCGATGAAGCGCCAGTACCTCACCGGCGTCCGCGGCGCGCGCTTCCTGCGCGTGGCCACCTCGTACGTGGAGACGCTCGGCGGGCTGTCGCCCACCGGAGACGCAGGCGGCAAGCCGGCCTGAAACGGAGAAGGCCCCGACACCGCCTCCTCGCGGTGCCAGGGCCTTCTGAACCCTACGGGCTCGGGCCTAACGCTGGACGGGCCCGTCGACGGGCGGCGCCTGCAGCGTCTTGAGGTTGTAGGTGGGGATGCCCACCTCGAGCGTGGACCAGTAGATCAGCGCGGCGACTCTCAGGATGCGCTCACGGAAGCCCTGGTGGCCGGTGGGGTCTCCGCCACCGCCCGACGAGCCGCGCGGGTCGCCATCGTTGAGGTCCGCCACGTTCCGGCAGCCCTCCTTGTCGACCAACGGCTTGCAGTCCGTGAGGAGCTCGGCGGTGGCGGTCAGCTTGGGCGCGGGCGCCTGGCTCTGCTGCATCGCCGACGTCGTCCCTTCCTCGGACGAGGAGGTCTCCTGCGCGCCGCGCGTCGCGGAGGGCGCCCGGTCCTGGATGTCGACGATTTCGTTGCGGTTCACGTCCACCGTATAGGTGGTGACGCGCTGGGGATTGGCGCGGTCCCTCAGGATGACGCGGACGAGCGCGCCTGGAGGCGCCTTGCTCTGAATCTGCTGAGTGGTGGGAATCGTGTCGACACGGCGACAGGCCACGACACCCAGCAGGAGGGAAACCAGCAGGACACTTTTCTTCATGGTGGTTGGGAACTCGGGTCTGAGTGAGACGGACTACTCGAAGAGGAGCACCTGGCGGACCCAGGCACTCCCGCGACTGCGAAGCCAGTCCTGACGCGCGTCACGCAGCACGAGCGCGGCGGGAAGGCCCTCGCGAATGCGCGCCAGCACGGGCTCGAAGAAGGCCGACGCCTCGCTGTCGGGAATCTCCTGCGTGGCGGCGAGCACGGCCCGCGCGCCGGCTTCGACGAACGCCACGGGCAGGCCAAACGTTTCATGGAAGTACGCCGTGCTGTGCGCGGCGTGGCAGGCGGCGAGCAACACGACGGGCCGCCCCAGGAGCTTCTCGCCCTGGATGTCGGTGGCCGTCAGCGCGTAGCGACCGCTCTGCTCCTCGGGTGACAGCACCAGCAGCGAGCCATCCGCCACGCTCGGGTCGACGATGCCGTGCGCGTGAATCTGCACCTCGGTGGCCTCCTGCATCGCCTGGAGGACGTGCGACGGAGTGGCCAGGGCGCCGCGCAAGGTGGAGAGGCTCGCGTCCTCGACCGCCGGCGGACTCCACGCGCGAAGCGAGGGCAGGTGCAGCTCGCCCGGAGCATTCACGTCCGCCACCACCAGCCGCGACGGGGACCGGGTGGGCTGCTCCGGAGGCGGTGGGGCCACCCGGTAGGCCCAGGCCAGCTCCGGCGGCAGCAAGCCCGGCTTGCCCAGCACGGGCGGGCGCGCCAGGACGTCCACGCTGCCGCAGGGCCGCAGCGCCTCCACGAACTTCTCCGGCACCAGGCCATCCACACCCTCCAGGCGCTGGCGGCGGTCCGCGTCGTAGTGACTCAGGAGCCGACCCGTCGAGTCCCGGGCCACCAGGGCCGTGCGCTCGTCGTCCACGGTGACGCCCAGCGCGCAGCGCTCGGGGAGGGGCAGCGCGCGCTCCTCCGCGAACAGGGCGAGCGCACGCTCCTGCTCGCCGTAGCGCACGGCATCCAGGATGAGCGACGTGAAGCTGTAGATGCGCGCCTTGCGAGCGTTGACGTCCGAGCCCAGCCTGGGCGTCGCCTCGTCGATGGCCTGACGCAACAGCGCCTGTCCCCGACGGCGGTCCTGCTCGATGACGAAGCGGCCCTCGATGTGGCGCAGCAGCGAGCCATCCCCCGTTGCTTCGCGCGAAGGGGACGCGCGCAGCGCCTCCAGGCCTCGCGTCAGCAGGGCGCCATCGTCGTCGCGACGCACGTGGGTGTGGGCCAGGTCGGCGATGACGAAGGCGCGCACCAGCGACGGCGGCTGGCCGCACTTCGCCGCGCGGTCCAGCTGCTCGCGGGCGCCGACGAAGTCCAGGGTGCGGTAATACGAGAGCGCGAGGTTCGTATAGGCGAGCTCGTGGTCCTGGCAGCGCTCCGGGTTGCGCAGGATGGCTTCTTCCATGTACGCGCGGGCCAGCGACAGGTCCCCATGGAAGCGGGCCACCTGTCCCAGCTCCTGGATGAGCCGCAGCTCCTTGGTCCACTCCCGGCCGGAGCGGGCGCTGTCGAGCGCCGCCAGGGCCTGCGAGCGCGCCTCCACGGGACGGTGCTGGTCCGTCTCCACCAGGGCCAGGGTGCGCCGCAGCTCCAGGCAGCGATAGTTGAGCCGCCGCGTCGAGCCACCACAGGACGCGCCGAGCGCCTGCGTCAGACGGGTTCGGGCTTTAGGCGCCTGGCCGTGTTGAAGATCCCCCCGAGCCTGCCGCTCCTCGGCAAGCAGTGCGAACCAGGGGTCCTTCGTGGCCAGCGCGAGCGCGCGGTACTCGGCTTCGTGCTGACGCGAGTCCTTCAAGAAGAGGAGGGCGCCCAGCAGCAGGTCGTCCTGCCGTGCCGCGCGCAGCTTCTCAATCAAGGGGTCCAGCGCGGGCGGTGCCAGCTCGCCGCGCGTCAGCAGGACGTACTCCTTCGCCAGCGGCCCGCGCACGTTGAAGTCCACCCGCGCGGCGCGGCGCAGGGTGTCCTCCAGGTGCGTGCCCCCGTCCAGGCGGTCCAACTGGACGGCGAGCGGGCGAAGCGTCTCCACGCGCTCGGCGGAGGAGGCGGTGCGCACGGCATCGTAGAAGCACAGGCGGGACAGGCCCGGGTAGCGCTCCACCTCGGCGGAGGAGAGCATGTCACCCCCGGCCACCATGCCATCGCAGCGCTGCTTCGCGCCCTTCCAGCCCTTGCGCTGTTCTCCCTCCAGGTTCCGCAGCTCCGCGGCGCGCTGAGAGGCCTCCTCGCTCCAGCCCGGCTCCTTCAGCGCGGCCACCTGCTCGAAGGTCTCCGCGGCTTGCAGCGACAGGCCCAGGGCCTTGAGCGCCAGCCCCCGGTTCCACAGGGCCTGCGCATGCTGGGGCCGCTGCTTCAGCGCGCGGTCCGAGAGAGCCAGGGCCTCTTCCGGGGCACCGCGCTGGAGCGCGAGCGCGGCGCGGTCCGAGTCCAGGTCCGGCGACGCCTCCAGCTTGTCCAGGAAGGCCCCCGCCTGGGCCGGGTCGCCGCGCAGCAGGTACGCGGAGGCGATACCCCGCTCGTCTCCTGCCTCCTCCAGCTTCGCCAGCTCCCTCAGCGACAGCGCGCGGGGCTTGTCGCCACCGCTGCGCATCACCTCGTAGGGACGGTGCCGATCCGCGCTGGGATGGGTCAACCGGGCTTCCAGCGTGCGCCCGGGCGTCTGGCCCAGCCACAGCTCGGAAGGGTCCGCTGACGAAGCCGACCGCGTCACGAGCACCCATGCCGCCAGGCCCGCGGCCAGCGCCAGCGGCACGACCATCATCCAGGCCCTTCGCCGCTTGAGCGCGACGGGCGGAACGAAGGCGAGGGTGTCACCGGACGCGTCGTGCAGCGCATCGTCCGCGAGCAGCTCCAGGGCGAGCAGTTCCTTCATCCGTGCCTCGCACGGGTGGCAGCGGGTCAGGTGGTGGCGGAAGTTCTCCGCGTCCACCGGCGCCAGCTCGCCGTCGATGAAGGTCTCCAATCTGTCGCACAGCTCATTCATGGTCTGGCCCTGCCCTCACTCGAGCCGGCGCCAGGGGCCAGCAGCCCCCGCAGAGCCTGCCGCGCCTCGCTGAGCCACCGACCCACTGTTCCCTCGGGTGCATCCAACTGCCGCGCGATGGCCCGGTACCGAAGTCCGGCCACGTGCAACCGGTACGCTTCCCGCAACTGCGGTGGCCGGAGCTGCTCGATGGCGCGCTGGAAGTCGTCCCGAGTGACTTGCTCCCATTGCTCCAGCGGCACCGGCTCCCCGGACACCTCCTGGTCCTGCACCACGCGCAGCGACGGTGCCCCCAGCACCTCCGTGCGTCTGCGCCGACAGTGGTCCAGGAAGCGGTTGCTCAGCGTGGTGCTCAGCCACACGCTCACCGCGCCCGGGTTCTCCGCCACCAACCGGTCGAAATTCCGGTAGGCGCGCTCGAGGGTCTCCTGCACCAGGTCTTCCGGGTCGATTCCACCCCCGGAGCACAGGCGCCGAGCAAGACGCAGCAGTCCCGGCCGTCGAGAACGAGCGAACGCATCGAACTGTCGGTGCTGCCCGTCGTCCATCGTGGCGCGAACCCCTACACCCATCTTCTCATGTCGTTGCACCAGTGGAGCGCCCCCTCCGCTCGATTGAACGCGGCGGCGGATTTCCCTTCGGTGGCCCTGCTGTGATGCGCCGCGTTAATGGTGGGTGCGGGTAGGTCTTACCTGGGTCAATTCCGACAGGACGCGACGATTGCGGCCCAGTCGGTGGTGGGAGGGAGGCGGCCCTCGGCGTGTTCAGGGCGTCCGCCGCCCCGGCCTCCGGCGGCCTCGGCGGCCCGCTTGAGGAAGGCGCCGCAGCCGAAGGAGGAGGCGGTGCCCCGGGAGATGAGCACGGAGAGGCCGTCGGCCATGCGGCCGGCGAGGAACACCACCGCGTCGGGGCGGGAGGTGAGGCGGGTGGCCACGGCGCGCAGCTGCTCGGGGCCGGCGCCGTCCAGCACGGCGACGACGTGTTTGTCGGTGGAGGCGTCGAGCTGCGCGGCGAGCTCCACGGCGGTGTGCTCGGCCAGGCGCGCGCGGGCGACGCCCAGGGCCTCGCGGGCTTCGGTCAGCTCGCGGCGCAGCTTCTCCACCACGGTGGGCACTTCCGAGGGGCCGCACGTGAAGGCCCGTCCCATGGCGCGCAGCGTGCCCGCTTCTTCCCACAGCTCGCGCCGCGCGCGCGGGCCCGCGGAGAAGAGGACGCGGCCCTTGCCCTTGTAGCGCTCCACGCCCAGCACCCGCACCATCCCCACCTGTCCGGTGCGCGTGCAGTGGGTGCCACCGCAGGGGGACACGTCGAAGTCGCCCATCTGGATGACGCGGATGTTGTCCGTCACCTTGGGCGCGCGGCGCAGGGGCAGCGCGGCCAGCTCCTCGGGCGTGGGGAAGAAGGCGCGGATGGGGAGGTCGGCGTCGATGATGGCGTTGACGTGTGCCTCGGCCTGGGCCACGCGCTGCTCGTCCAGCGTGTCCTGGTCCGTGTCGATGGTGCACATGGCGCCCAGTCGCGAGGACACGGTGGCCGCGCCCGCGATATCCAGCAGCGCGCGCGACAGCATGTGCTGGCCGGTGTGCAGCGACATGTGAGCGCGGCGCCGCTCCGCGTCCACCAGGCCCGCGAGCTCCTCGCCCGGGGTGGGTAGGGGGCGTGTGTCCGTGGCGTCCAGCAGGTGGTGCACCGTGCCCGCGTCGTCCACCTGCACGTCGCTCACGGCCCGGCCTCCGAGCACGCCATGGTCGGCCATCTGCCCGCCGGCCTCCGGATAGAAGGCGGTGCGGTCCAGCACCACGGAGGGCGCCCCGTTCCACGTGCCGTGGGCCACGACACGAGCGGTGAAGCGGTGGAGGAACGGGTCGTCGAAGTAGAGGCGCTCGGTGGACATGATGGGCGGGAAATAACACGCCGCTGAAACTCGCGCGGCGCCGCCGTCACTACCCGTTCGCGAGGGTGACGAGCCCCGCGACGCCCGGTCTCCGAGCAGGAGGCCCGGCGTTCCCATCCATCCACACACAACGAGGTCCTCCCATGAAGTTCCGGGTCTCCGCCATCCTGGCGGCCGCTGTCGCGTTGTCTTCGTTCCATCCCGCCCTCGCCGGTGACGAGCCCACGCCCGACTGCGACAAGGAGCCGAAGGTCTCCCAAGTCACACACAAGCCCATCGCCGCCACGCCGCGCGCGGAGGCCCCCGCGCTGGGGCCCCAGAAGGCCTCCGTGACGGTGGAGGTGTGGTCCGACTTCGAGTGCCCCTTCTGTGCGCGGGGCGCGTCCGTCGTGGAGGGCCTGCGCGAGCGGTACGGCGACAAGATTCGCATCGTCTTCCGGCATATGCCGCTGCCCACCCACTCGGGCGCGAAGCTGGCGGCGGTCGCCACCATGGCGGCGCACGAGCAGGGCAAGTTCTGGGAGATGCACGACGTGCTCTTCGACAACCAGGGCGCGTTGGACCGGGCCTCGCTGGAGAAGTACGCCCAGGGGCTGGGGCTCGACGTGGCGCGCTTCCGCAAGGCGCTCGACACGAAGGCTTGGGACAACTACGTGGAGGCGGACCTCGTGGAGGCGCAGCGCCGACGCATCGCCGGCACGCCCACCTTCTTCATCAACGGCACCGGCGTGACGGGCGCCCAGTCGCTGGACGTCTTCGCCGGGCACATCGACGCCGCGCTGAAGCGCTGAGCCCGGCGGAGCCTTCCGGGCTTCAACGTCGGCTCAGGCCGGGTCCCACTCGACGAGGAGCTGTCGCGGGCCCCGGTGCAGGAAGTTGGGCACGTAGGTGATGGCGTTGCCCGGTGCCAGCCGCAGGCCGGGCAACCGCTTCAGGAGCAGCTCCATGGCCAGGCGCACCTCCAGCCGGGCCAGGGGCGCGCCAATGCAGTAGTGGATGCCCAGGCCGAAGCCCAGGTGCTTGCCCAGGTCGGAGCGCAGCGGGTCTCCCCGCTCGGGCGCATGGAACGCGGCGCCGTCGCGGTTGGCGGAGGCGTAGAGGACGAGCACGCGCGCGCCCTCGGGCAGCTCCACGCCGCCCAGCGTCACCGCGCGCCGCGTGGTGCGCATCATCCCCTGCACCGGCGCGTCCAGGCGCAGCGTCTCTTCCATGGCCCGGGGGATGCGGCTGGGGTCCGCTTGCAGCTCGGCGAGCCGCTCCGGCTCCCGCAGCACCCACGCCAGCAGGTTGCCCAGCCAGTTCGCCGTCGTCTCGTGGCCGGCGAAGTGCAGCATGGCGAGCAGGCTGATGAGCTCCACGTCGCTCAGGGGCGGAGTGTCCTCGTGGCGCGCCTCGATGAGCGCGCTGATGAGGTCGTCCCTCGGCGCGAGCCGTCGCTCGGCGATGTGGCCCGCCAGGTACTTCTGGATGGAGACGAGCCCGTGCGCGCACTCCACCTGCCGGGCCACGGGCGCGTTGCCCGCGGACAACAGCGACAGGTCCTCCGTCCACCGCTTCAGCCGCTCCAAGTCGGAGTCCGGCAGGCCGAGGATGGCGCCGATGACGCGCGCGGGGAGCGGATAGCCCAGCTTCTCCACCAGGTCCGCGCGGCCGTCGCGCGCGAAGCCGTCCAGCAGCTCCGTGGCGATGGCGCGAATCCGGGGCTCCATCGCGCTGAGGCGGTGCGGGGCCAGCGCCTTGGTGACGATGACGCGCATGCGCGTGTGGTTGGGCGGGTCGTCGTCCACCAGCGCGGGGACCTGGGGGTAGCCCTCCGCCAGCGCGGCGAGGACCTCGGGCGCGGGCGGCACGGGGTTCTTGAAGGCGTTGGCGGAGAGGAAGTCCTCCGGGTTGAGCACCACCGCCTTCACGTCCTCATGCCGGGAGACGACCCACAGGTGCATCTCCTGGCTGAAGTGGACGGGCGCCTCCTGGCGCAGCCGGGCGTAGAGCGGGTACGGGTCCTCCACGTGGTGCGGCTCGAAGCGGCTGACGAACGTGGGCGGCGAGGACGAGGACATGCGGCGGACTCGATTCTCCGGCGTGGCGCTTCAGGCCGCGTCCGGACGGGACTTCGTCGAGGGGGGCGTCAGCGGGCCCCCGGAGAGGTTGGGGATGTCCAGGCCCAGCGGCGGGATTCGCGGCAGGCGGACGGTGAAGCAGGTGCCGCCCGAAGGAGAGCTCTCCACGTCGATGCGGCCCTGGTGCGAGGTGATGATGCCGTGCACCACGGCCAGCCCCATGCCCGTGCCTTCTCCCGCGGGCTTGGTGGTGAAGAAGGGCTCGAACAGCTTGGCCTGCACCTCGGGCGTCATGCCGATGCCCGAGTCGCGCACGCACAGCACCGCATCGTCGGCCTCCATGCGCGTGGACAGGTGGATGCGGCCCCCTTCGGGCATGGCCTGCGCCGCGTTCATGAGCAGGTTCACCACCACCTGTGCGAGCTGGCCGGGGCGCCCCAGGAGGCGCGGCAGGTCCGCCAGGGCCACCTCCACCTCGCAGCGTGACTGCACCTGGGTGCGGGTGATGCGCAGCGCGACGGCGATCTCCTCGTTGAGGTCGTACTCCTCCAGCGCCCCCGGGTCTCCGCGCGCGAAGCGCCGCAGGTCCGCGACGATGGCGACGACGCGGCGGATGCCATCCGCGGTGGCGGGCAGCACGTCGTCCACGTACTCCCGCAGCTCCGGCGGCAATTGATGCAAGGCGCGCAGGTCCATGAGCAGCGCGTTCACGTTGCTCTTCACGTAGCTCATGGGGTTGTTGATTTCGTGCGCCACGCCCGCCGCCAGCATGCCCAGGCTGGACAGGCGCTCCTGCTCGCGCGCGCGGCGGTGGGCCAGCTCCAGCTGCGCGTGGGCCTGCTCCAGCTGCTCGTGCTGACGCGCCAGTCCCCGCAGGGCGTGGTGCGTGAGGAACACCCGGCCCTCGGAGATGAAGTACGTGAGCAGCGACAACAGCACGAAGCAGGCGGGGAGGAACGGCGGACACCCGTCCAGGAGCGCCGCGCCCGCCACGAGCACCAGCAGCAACCCCAGCCGCAGTCGCGCCTTCGAGTCCGCGAAGTAGTCCACCCACAGCGCGTTGAGCGGCAGGTACAGCCACACGGGCAGGGCCCAGTCGCTCGCCATGCCGTAGAAGACGGTGGCCAGCATGTTCATCGTGAAGCGCGAGGACTCCACGAGGCGGGTGTGGCGCGAGAAGAAGCTCCCCGCGAGCACCTGGTTGGCCGACGTCACCGCGACGAAGCCGACCGTCACCATGGCGATGGTGCCCCACTGTCCCCAGAGGCTGGAGACCAGCAGGCCGTGGATGAGGAGACATGCGAGGAGGGTGAAGCGCTTGAGTCGGCTGTTCACCCAGTCCGCGTCGATCTCCGCCTCCGGAGTCATGCCTCGCCCAGCCCCTGTCTGACGACGGGCGTCGGCTCCGCGCGCACGGGCAGCTCCAGCCGCAGGCGCTGGGGCCCGCCCACCTCCGCCACGAAGGACAGCCGTCCTCCGAAGCGCTCCAGCAGGCCCCCGACGACCTTCAGGCTGTCATCGGCCAGCAGGCCCGCGAAGCGCTCGATGATGGAGACGGCCTGCTCCGCGGGGAACGCCGGGTCCGCCACCTGCACCTTCAGCACGAGCGCCGCGTCCGTCGGGCTCACCTCCGCGCTGACGCCCTGGTGCGCGGCGCGGAACGGAGCGTAGAGCTGGGCGAGCGTCTCGCGGTGGCGCAACAGGCCGGACAGGTACGTCACCAGCTCCGCGTCGTCCCACGGCTTGCTGATGAAGCGACAGATTTCGCCTTCGTTCACCGAGGCCACCACCGACTTGAAGTCGGCGTAGCCGGAGATGATGAGCCGCAGCGCGAGCGGGTGGCTGCGCTTGATTCGCTGCAACAGCTCGCTGCCCGTCATCCCCGGCATCCGGAAGTCCGTCAGGACGATGTCCGGGCTGAAGGTCTTGAGCCGCTCGAGCGCTTCTTCTCCGTTGAACGCGAGCTGGACGTCGAAGCCCTCTCGCCGCAGCAGCCGCCTCAAGGCGTGCGCCACCTGCGGCTCGTCGTCCACCACCAGCACCTTGTATGCTTCCATGACGCCTTGCTCCTCTGACGCGGCACTCTAGTACGGGGTCCCGGAGAAAGTGTCAGGACCTGAATA
>NZ_JBLZWL010000046.1:0-55793 GCF_049194865.1 Corallococcus terminator
GGGAGCGACCCCATACACACCTGGAGTAGAATCATTAAAAATCGATGAAAATTGGGAGTCAAGCCTTCGACAGAAAAACCCGTCATTCCCTTTAGATCCGCATACTTGTAGATTTCGACTAAATTATCGAAACACGAGAATGACCCAGGGTCCTGAAATCCCCCAGGTCGGGTGTTCTCGTGGAGCCCGGGGCGCGTGTCGCGGCGTGAGACACACGCGGGGCGCCTCACGGTTCCGCCTACGTGGAGACCGCATCACGCCGCGCGTCGCAAGACCTTTAAAACATGTTTTCACGCACAGGATTGCCCGCTCCACGGAATCGGAATCGCCCGGACAACCCTTGACCGGCTGGCGGGGCGCGTGGCCACACCGACGGCTCCAGGTCCGCGTGGGCTGTCCATTCGCGGCGTGGAGAAACTGAATCACTCACCAGGAGCAAGACGTCGCGGCTCGAGTCCCGGGTTCGCGGTGGCCCTCAACGGCGAGGGGGCCTCGGCGTCAGCCCGCCGGGCGATGATGGGGGCCAGGCTCCGGTCGATGCTCCGGAGTCCTTCGGGGAGTCGGTCGGTCAACGGTGATGAGGTAGGCTTCGTCCATGCGAGTTGGTGAAGGAATGTTCCCGCGCACCATGCGCGCGCTGGTGCGGGGACGAGGGCGCTCGGCGCTCTGGTTGTTGCCGGTGGGGTTGTTCGCCGTCTGGGGCGGCTGGTTCGTCCGGGCGCGCATCACGGTCTACGAGCCCAGCGTGCAGGCGCGGCTGGAGGTGCACCGGGAGGTCTACGCCGTCGACGCTCCCGTGGACGGGCGGCTGGTGAAGACGCGGGTGGAGCTGCACCGGCAGGTCCGCGCGGGCGAGGTGCTCTTCGAGCTGGCGCATGAGCAGGAGGCGCGCCTGCTCGCGGAAGCCGAGGCCCTGCTCCAGGGCGTGGGGCCGCAGCTGGTGGCGGCGCGCGCGGAGCTGGACGCCGAGCAGAGCGCGCTGCAGGCCCAGCAGGAGCGCGGCGCGGCGGGCGTGGACGAGGCGCGCGCCCGGCTCGCGGAGGCGGAGGCGCTGGCGCGGCGGGCCCAGGAGGAGAAGACGAGCACCGAGCAGCTCTTCTCGCGGCAGCTGGTGAGCGAGTCGGAGTGGAGCCGGGTGCGCACGGAGCTGGAGCGGGCGCAGGCGGTGGAGCAGGCCACGCGGGCGGGGCTGACGCGCGTGAAGATGGACGGCACCATGCAGACCACCGAGCGGCGCATCCGCGTCGCGGCGCTGCGGCGGCAGATCGCCGAGCTGGAGTCGGGGGAGAACGTGGCGCGCGCCTCCGTGGAGCGGCTGCGCGATGAGCTGGAGCGCCGGGTGGTGAAGGCGCCCGCGGACGGCATCCTCGGGGAGACCAGCTCGGTGCGCGTGGGCACGCAGGTGAGGGCCGGGGACCGCATCGCCACCGTCGTCGCGGGCGGGGACGTGCGCGTCGTCGCGCAGCTGTCCCCCGCCACGGCGCTGGGCCGGGTGCGCGCCGGTCAGCGCGCGCGGATGAAGCTGGAGGGCTTCTCCTGGACGGAGTTCGGCATGGTGCAGGCCACGGTGGTGGCGGTGGCGAGCGAGGCCCGGGACGGGATGGTGCGCGTGGAGCTGTCCGTGGACGAGATGCCGGTGGGAATCCCCCTGGAGCATGGGCTGCCGGGCACGGTGGACGTCGCCGTGGAGGAGGCCACGCCGCTGCGGCTGGTGCTGCGGGCGCTGGGTCGAGGCCTGGAGGCGCCCGCGCGTTCGCGCCCGCTGCCGCCGCGCTCGCCCCGGGAGCTGGAGATGTCGAGGGGTGGGGGCTGAAGCCATGGCGAGCACACGCAAGCTGCTCATCCCCGAGGTCATCCAGACCTCCGCCATGGACTGCGGTCCGGCGGCCCTCAAGGCGCTGTTCGACGGCTTCGGCATGTCGGTCAGCTACGGCCGTCTGCGCGAGGCCTGCCAGACGGACATCGACGGGACGTCCATCGACGTGCTGGAGGAGCTGGCCGGCAAGCTGGGCCTGGACGCGACGCAGGTCGTCCTCCCCCGGGACCAGGTGCTGATGCCGGAGACGAAGGCCCTGCCCGCGCTCGCGGTGGTGCGCCTGGCGGACAGCAACCTGCACTTCATCGTCATCTGGCGGCGGTGGGGCAACCTGGTGCAGATCATGGACCCCGCGCTGGGACGGCGCTGGGTGTCCGTGGACGAGCTGATGGACCGGCTCTACGTCCACGCCCTGCCCGTCCCGGCCGAGGGCTTCCGGGAGTGGGCTGGCACGGACGAGTTCCTCGCGGGCATGCGCCTGCGGCTGGAGGCGCTCTCCGACAAGGCGCTCGCGGAGCGGCTGCTCGCGGAGGCCCTGGCGGACGCGACGTGGAAGGGCGTGGCCTGCCTGGACGCGGCGACGCGGATGGTGCAGACGCTGGTGGAGGGAGGCGGTGTCCAGCGGGGCGAGGCCTCCGCCCGCTTCCTGGAGCAGCTGCTGCGCGAGGTGCGCGTCGCGCTCGAGGAGGGGCGCGCGGAGACGGTCATCCCCAACTCCTACTGGACGGCGCTGGGGCCCGCCGACGCGGAGGAGGTCACCCTGCGCGGCGTGGTGGGAATCCTGGCCCGGGGCAAGAAGACGGAGCGCGCCGAGGACGAGCCGCCCCTGTCCGCGGAGCTCCAGGCGGCCCTGAGCGAGCCCCCCACCCGGCCGCTGCGGGAGCTGGTGGCGCTGATGCGCAAGGACGGCGTGCTGGCGCCCTCCGTGCTCGCGGCCATCGCCCTGACGGCCGCCGTGGGCGGGTTCCTGGAGGCGCTCCTCCTGCGCGGCATCATCGACGCGGGGCGCTACCTCACCACCCAGGAGCAGCGGCTGGCGGGCATCGTGACGCTGCTGATGCTGATGGGGATGCTCTTCTTCCTGGAGCTGCCCCTGTCGCTGGGGACGCTGCGGCTGGGCCGGCGGCTGGAGCTGCGCCTGCGGCTGGCGTTCCTCGACAAGATTCCCCGCCTGGGAGACCGCTACTTCAAGAGCCGGCTGGTCTCCGACATGGCGCAGCGCTGCCACGGCATCCACCAGGTGCGCAGCGTGCCGACCATGGCCGTGGGCGTGCTGCGTGCCACCTCGGAGCTGCTCGTCACCCTGGCCGGCCTGACGTGGCTGGCCCCCGGCAGCGCCCCGCTCATCATCATCGGCGGAGGGCTGGCGCTCGCCGTCCCGCTGATTGCCCAGCGCTCGCTGCTGGAAGCGGACCGGCGGATGCGCGACTTCGACGGCGTGCTGTCGCGCTTCTATCTGGACGCCATGCGCGGGGCGGTGGCCCTGAGGGCCCACCGCGCGGAGCTGACGCTGCGCCGGGCACATGAGGAGCCGCTGCACGAGTTCGTCCGCGCCGCGCGCACGCTGCTCGGCCGGGGCATCCTCACCGACACCATCGCCACCATGGTCGCCACGGGCGGCTCGGTGGCCATCGTCCTGCACGCCGTGTCCCAGGGCATCCAGCCCGGCGCGGTGCTGCTGCTCGTCTACTGGGCGCTCGCCGTGGCCACCCTGGGCAAGCAGCTCGCGGACGCGCTGCGCCAGTACCCCGCCGCGTCGTCGCTCACCGCGCGCCTCATGGAGCCCTTGCTGACGCCCGACGAGGTGGGCGCGGGGCTGGAGACGGCCGCGGACGTGGACGCCCGGGCCGCGACGGGGGGCGTGGGCTTCAAGCTCCAGCAGGTGGAGGTCAAGGCCGCGGGCTTCACGGTGCTGCAGGGAATCGACATGACGGTGAAGCCCGGGGAGCACGTGGCCATCGTCGGCCCCTCGGGCGCCGGCAAGTCGTCGCTGGTGGGCATCCTCCTGGGCTGGCACCGGCCGTCATCGGGGCGGGTGGAGGTGGACGGGGCGCCCCTGGAGGGCCAGGTGCTGGCGCGGCTGCGGCGGCAGACGGCCTGGGTGGAGCCCGAAGTCACGCTGTGGAACAAGTCGCTGGTGGACAACCTGGCGTACGGCGTGGAGACGGCGGATGTGCTGCCCCGCGTGGGACAGGCCCTGCGCTCCGCGGACCTCATCGAGTTCCTCGACAAGCTCCCCCACGGCCTGCAGACGAAGCTGGGCGAGGGCGGCAGCCTGCTGTCCGGAGGCCAGGGGCAGCGGGTGCGCCTGGGCCGGGCGCTTTTGCGTCCCGGGGTGCGGCTGGCCATCTTCGACGAGCCGTTCCGGGGCCTGGAGCGGGACCGTCGCGCGGCGCTGCTGGAGCGCTCCCGCGCGGAGCTGTCCGGCGCCACGCTCTTGTGCATCATGCATGACATCGCGGAGACGCTGACGTTCGACCGGGTGCTCGTCATCAAGGGCGGGCAGCTCGTGGAGGACGACCACCCGAAGCGGCTCGCCCAGCGCGAGGACTCCGTGTACCGCGCGCTGCTCGACGAGGAGGAGCAGATGCGCCGGGACCTGACCAGCCATGGCGGCTGGCGGCGGATGGTGCTGGACCACGGGCTGCTCAACGAAGAGCCCACCGAGGACGCGAAGGCGTCGCGCAAGGGGGCGGCGTGAGCGGCGTGGTGAAGGGGATGACCGAACGGAAGGCCGGGCCGCTGACGGGCGTGGCCTGGCCGATGAAGCGTGGCGCCGACGCGCTGGAGGCCCTGGCGCGCCGGGTGGGCCTGCCGCTGCCTCGCGCCTCGGTGCGGTTGATGGGCGCGGCGCCGGAGGACCCGAACCGGCTGGGCGAGTGGCTGGACGCGGCGGCCCAGGCCCAGGGGCTGGAGCTGGACCTGCACTACACGCGCCACGGCGAGGTGGAGAAGGCCATCCAGGGCGCCTCCCCCGCGCTGCTGGACGTCGTCACCGAAGAGGGCATCCACGTCGTCGCGCTCCTGCGCGTGTCCGCCTCCGGCGAGACGGCGCGCGTGCTCGCGCCCGACGAGACGGTCCGCGAGGTGCCCGTGAGCGAGCTGGCCGCCGCCGTGCAGGCGCTCGTCGAGGGCACGCAGGTGAACACCGTGGACAAGGTGCTCGCGGGGACAGGGCTGCGCGAGCCGCACCGGACGCTCGCCCGCCGCGCGCTGCTGGGCGCGCAGCTGGCCAACACGCACCTGGTCGCCGCGCGCACGTTGCGCCTGCCGCCCGGCGCGCGGCTCCTCCACCACCTGAAGGCGCTGTCGGCCCCGCCCCGGGTGATGCTCCTGCTGGTGCTGGCGGTGCTCATCCAGGTCTGCGTGCTCGCGAGCTGGTGGCTGATTGGCCAGGGCGCCTTCGAGGGGCAGCTGGACCAGGGCTGGCTGTGGGCCTGGGCGCTGATGGGCCTGACGGCGGTGCCGCTGCAAGCCGCGCTGGCGTGGACGCAGGGCACCCTGGCGCTGGACCTGTCCGCGCTGCTGCGCAGGCGGCTGCTGGCCGGAGCGCTCTCGCTGCCGGTGGACGAGGCGCGCCGAGGCGGCATCGGCGAGTACGTGGGGAGGACCTTCGAGAGCGCCGGCATGGAGCAGATGGTGCTGGCCGGCAGCTTCACCAGCATCCTCGCGGTGGTGGACCTGACGCTGGCGGCCAGCGTGACGCTGTCGGGCCCGGCGGGCTGGCTGGGGCTGGTGGCGCTGCTGGCCTTCTGCGCGCTCCTGGGCGTGCTCATCGCCCGGCAGACGGCGCTGTTCCGGGGCTGGACGGAGGCGCGCGTGGTGATGACGCACGCGCTCATCGAGCGGATGCTCGGCCACCGCACCCGTCTGGCGCAGGAGCAGCCGGCGCGCTGGCACGAGGAGGAGGACCAGGAGGTGGCGCGCTACTCGGACGCCTCCGAGGCCTGGGATGCGGGCACCGCGCGCATCGTCACGCTCGCGCGCAGGGGCGTGTTGCCGGTGGCCATCATCGCCACGCTGCCGAACGTGCTGGCCGGGGCCTCCACGGCGAGCATCGCGGTGGGCGTGGGCGCCGCGCTGCTGGGCGGCCGCGCGGTGATGTCCATGGCCATGGGCTCGCTGGCGCTCATCGGCTCGCGCGTGCTGTTCGCCGGCGTGCGCCCCATGCTGGACGCGGCCCGGCTCTCTGGCGCCGTGGGCTCGACGAAGGACGGCGAGGAAGGCGTGCCCCAGGTGGCGCCGATTGCCTCCACCGAGGCCCCGCCGAAGAGCCAGGCCCTGCTCGAGGTGCGCGACGTGTACTTCAAGCACCCGACCTCGCCGCGCGCGGTGCTGGAAGGGGCCTCGCTGTCCATCCGCCCCGGAGAGCGCGTGCTGCTGGAAGGGCCCTCCGGCTCCGGCAAGTCCACGCTCGCCTCCATCCTCACGGGCCTGCGGCGCCAGGGCTCCGGCGTGGTGCTGCTGCGCGGCCTGGACATGTCCACGTGGACGTCGGACGGCTGGGGCGCGCAAATCGCGGGCGCGCCCCAGTTCCACGAGAACCACGTGGTCTCCGGCACGCTGGCCATGAACCTGCTCCTGGGCCGCTCCTGGCCCCACACGCAGGACGACGTGAAGCTGGCGCGGGAGCTGTGCGAGGAGCTGGGCTTGGGCGAGCTGCTGCAGCGGATGCCCGCCGGAATCCTGCAGATGGTGGGCGAGCGCGGCTGGCAGCTCTCACACGGGGAGCAGAGCCGCATCTTCGTCGCGCGCGCCCTGCTTCAGCGCGTCCAGGTCGTCGTGCTCGACGAGGCGTTCGGCGCGTTGGACCCGGTGACGATGCGCAAGGTGATGAACTGCGTCAACGCGCGGGCGCCCACGCTCATCGTCATCGCCCACCCCTGACGGGGGGCTTCGCCCGTGGGGCCCTCGGGTCCCCGGGCGGGCGCTGCCGCCGCGGCGCGCTCCACCGTCGGAAACGACAACGGTCGCCAGCAGGCGGAAGCTCCGCCCACTGACGACCGAAGGACAAGCAATCAACCGTGAATCACAGCTCGGCGTAGTCGATGCTGATGCCACCGGGACCGCAACCGCGAGGACCGCCACGAACCTTGGTCTTGATCTTCATGTGTTTGCTCCGGGTGTGAGTCGTGTTGATGAGTCGGGGAGGAACTACTCCAGCACTTCGTAGCTGACACCACCGGGGCCACATCCGCGAGGACCACCACGAACCTTGGTCTTGATCTTCATGTGCTTGCTCCTGGTGAGGTGTTTGGATTTTTCAGCTACGAGACTGCTCAGACGGCGATGACGCCGCCGCCGCAGCCACGGGGACCGCCACGAACCTTGGTCTTGATCTGCATGTGCTTGCTCCTGGTCAGAGGTTCCGACTTCAGACTACGGGCACGACTCAGACGGCCTTGACGACGGCGCCACCGCAACCACGGGGACCGCCACGAACCTTGGTCTTGATCTGCATGTGCTCGCTCCTGGTTTTCGGGACAGCGACACCTAACGCGACAGTCACGACAACCGACGCATCGGCGCTCACCGATATAAGTCGGTGAAACAAGTCAGTCAAGCTACCCGGACCTGAAACATGAATGAATGTTCCCAGGTCCGGGAGTGAAACGTTGCGTCATTTCAGGCGGCGGCGGCGCGGGGCGTTACAGACGTGATTTTGACGGCCGCCACATTGCTTTCGAGGCCCACCCCCAGCTCCTCGCGAAAGACATCCAACAGGTAGGGCAGCACGCCAATCGTGGCGAAGCGCAACCGGTGGTGGATGGAGAGGTCCATGTTGGTGAAGTGCCGGTCCGGGTGCTGTCGCTGGAGCAGCGCATTCACCTCGCGCTGGACGTTCTCCAACGTGCCCACCGCGGAGCGCTCGATGGTGAGGTAGTCGGCCAGCGCGTCCGCCACGGCGTCGATGAGCTCGGGGCGCGAGCCCTCCGGCACCGGCGCGCGCTCGCGGAACAGCGTGCGCAGCGCCTCCGCCGTCTGGGCGTGCATCGCGTCCTTCGGCGGGGAGAAGACGTCGCTGATGTTCTGGAGCGCGTCCTCGGTGAAGCCACGCAGGCCGCGCTGGGCGCGGTCATACATCTCCACATAGCGGGCCTTGGCCCACTCACGCTGCACCAGCGTGTTCTGCCGGGTAGGAAGGATGACCTTCCAGTCCTTCTCGATGCGCTGCCGCAGCCGTCCCCAGCCGCTGTCCTCGGGCCCTTCGGCCTGCAACACCGCGTCACGGATGCGCTCGTAGGTGGCGCACATGTGGGCCCACAGGGTGAACTGGAGCGAGTAGAGCTGCAGGCCGCGCAGGCCGTAGTCGATGGCGGTGGGAATCTCCGCCAGCCACGACGGCTCCGGCAGCGGCTCGCCCGCCATGGGCTTGCCATCCAGCATCGTCTCGAAGAACTCGTCGACCATGTGCGGCGGGCCCGCGCAGACGCCACGCGTGGACAGGAAGTGGTTGTCGCGCTCCGTCAGGTGCAGCAGCGACGCCGGGCTGATGGGCGTCTCGTACGGCATGGGCTGCTCGGGCAGGAACATCAGGTAGATGCTCACCATGCGCACGCCGTCGGTGACGCGGAACACCGAGGACAGCACCGGGTCCAACGTCCCGTTGGGGATGGGGTCCTTGGCGCGCAGCAGCATCGACGACGGCAGCGCCAGCACCGCGCAGCTGAACGCGTGCAAATCACCGATGCGCCACTGGCCGTCCGGCAGCAGCGGATAGCGCTTCAGGAACGCGTCGCGCAGGATGAGCATCGCCTGGAGCGTGGGCTTCCAGTGCTTGGACATGGACTTCAGCGCCGTCACGTTCATCAGCGCGTCGTCCTTGAAGCGGCTGCCCGGGTACGGGCACATGCGCCACTCCGTCTCCATCCGCATGCGCATGGAGTCCGGGAAGACGTTGTTCTCGCCGATGTGCCGCCCCTCGGCATCCAGCGCCGCGTGCGCCGCGCGGTGCACGGGCAGCATCGCCTCCAGGAAGGCGAACTCCATGGGCCGGCCCACCAGCTGCTGCAGCACCCCTTCCGTGTCGGGGTTCCACCACATGGGCTCCGTGGGCGCGGGCCTCCGGGCCTCCGACGCCATCACCATCTTGTGGTAGTCCGTCTCGGGCGACAGCTTCGGCGCCTCGCGCGTCAGGATGTTCTCCGCGAGCAGCTGCTCGAGCAGCTCCTTGATGCGCTCCCAGGGATACGGCTCGCCGTTGCTCCAGCGCGTGGCCATCGCCGCCATGAACTGGTCCTGCTTGAGCAGGTTCTCACCGAAGGAGTGCAGGTCCGCCTCCTCGATGGAGATCTCCTTGAGCCCGTAATAGATGCGCAGCTCGTTCGTGCCCTCGGGCGTCTGGACGTACTCACTCATGAAGCGGCGCCGCATGGGCAGGTACAGCGTCTCATGCGGATCGATGGGCACGGCTTCCTCACTCATGCGACAACTCCTGGGAGAAACCTGTTGTTCAGACCTGACACCAAGGTCAGGAACTCTTCCACGGGGCCCCCAGAGCATCAAGCGAGCCCCGGGAGCCGAGACTTCCGTCCATTCTCGCGCGAGCCCTGACATCCCGCGCAAAGGGAAAAGCCACCCGGGGGCTTGATGTGCCCCACGGGTGGCTCTGATTCAGCACGAGCGTGCGACTAGCGGCAGACGCCCCGGCCGCCGCGGCCCGTGGCGGGCAGCGTCTCGCGGTTGGGGAACGGCAGCTCCGGGTGGTCGAACGGCGCGCGGTACGTGTAGACGCGGCAGTCGGTGAGCGCGTTGGAGAGGAAGTCCACCAGCGCGGAGCGGTCGCTCGCGCTGAAGACGCGCTCCTTGATGTCGAGCGACTTCTCCGGGTTGTTGAAGTCACCACCGCGCGCGTAGAAGTCCACCACGTCGTCGAGCGTGGGGTAGCCGCCGTTGTGGAAGTACGGCGCCGTCAGGCCCACGTTGCGCAGGGTGGGCGTCTTGAACGCGCCCATGTCGAACGGGGAGAGGCTGATGGAGTTGGGCACGCCGCCGAAGATGCCCAGGTCGCCGCGCGCCAGGTCGTCGTCGGTGGGGCGCACGCCGATGTTGTGGAAGCCCGTGTCGCCACCGTCCCGGTTGAGCGGGCCGGCGATTTCGTACCAGCTCATGGTCGCGTCGGACAGCATGGCGCCGGTGTGGCAGTTGACGCACTCGCCCTTGCCCACGAACACGTTGAGGCCCTTGAGCTGCTTGTTCGTCAGCGCACCCAGGTTGCCCTGCAGGAAGCTGTCGAAGGGCGTCTGGTCCGGGATGAGCGTGGCCTGGTAGGCCTGGAGCGCCTCGCCCCAGATGAGCGAGAAGACGTTGACGGAGATGTTGGCCAGCGCGTCACCGAAGGCGTCGCGGATGAGCCGGTCATACGTGCACGGCGCGCCGTTGCAGAGGAGACCCGGGCCGTTGGGGTTGGCCAGCTGCCCCAGCACGCTGTCCGTGGTGGAGACGCGCTGGTGCTGCATCGGCTGGCGCACGGCCAGCTTGGCGCCCAGGCTCTCGGGGCCGAGCAGCTGGCGACCGGAGCACGACTGCTCGGAGAAGTTCGTCACGGGGCCGGTGGCCTGGGACGCGAGCGACGCGTTCTCCATGCGCACCAGGAAGCCCTGGGTGTTGTTGTCGGTGAAGCCCCAGATGTTCACACCGTTGAAGAAGTGGTTGGCCTCGCCGCCCCAGAACTGGTTGCGGTAGAAGCCGGAACCCAGGACGGACGGGCTGTGGCGCGGGCCCACCAGCCGGTGCTCGTTGAACGGAGCCGCGGGCAGCACCAGACAGGAGTCCGCCGCGACGGTGGGGTCCGGGTCCAACTCCAGGAACAACGCGCGCAGCGGGCCCTGCGAGCCGATGCGGTCGTCGCTCGTAATCTTGGCCAGGGCGAACGTCTCACCGGGGCCGGAGATGCTGTCGAAGACGTTGTCGAAGCCCGGGTGCACGGTGTTGACGCGGCGGTCGTCCGCGCCGCCCGCGAAGTGACAGCTCGCGCACGCCGTCTGGCCGTCGCCGCTCGTCTGGATATCCCAGAAGAAGACCTTGCCCAGACGGATGGCCGCGGCCTTGTTGATGATGCGGCTGCCCACCACCTGCGGCACCGGCTCATACGACAGCGGTCGCAAGGAGGACGCCGCCACGCGGTCCAGCAGCGCCTGCGCGTCGACACCCACCTCTTCCGTCTCCGCGGGAGTGGGCTTGAGAGGCTCGGCCTGTCCCGCTGGCTCACATGCCGAGAGGGATACCGCGAGAACAGACGAGAAAAGGCCGCGATTGAGCAGACGGACACCGCGGGACAACGACGAACGAGCCATGGGAATGCCCCCTTCTCAGAGCGTCAGGACCTGTATGAGGTTGGCGGAATCACCAGTGTCTCCAGTCTGACAGACAGTTTTATACCGGTTCCGCATTATTCCTGTCCAGGCGGCCTCGACCCAGGGGGCACCTTCCAGTCTCAGCGTAAAAGCGGCGTTCTTCCTCCTTCGCTCGTAGAACTGACCTGACAGGGAGGGCGCACTAAGCCAGATGGCGCAACCTGTCCAAATTCGCGGTTTTCGCCATCTTGACAATGATTCTTGGAATCGAAATCAGCCAATACCCAGACAGCTTCGAGCACATACAACACGCACTGAACGTGTCAATGTCACGCTCGGTCAACCCGCTGTAGCATGAAGCGATACATTCAACTCCGGGCTGTGACGGCACACGCTACAGAGGGGGAGCTCGCGGGGACTCAAATCCTGGCTGATACAGAGGAGGTGAAACATGCGGGCGGGCTTTGGCCTGCGGGGTGCAAGGGGATGGCTCGCCGCCGGAAGGAAAGCATTCGGGCTGGGCCGGCACCGGATGCAGTGGTCTTCGGCGGAGCAGATCCTCCCCATTCAAGAGGTAGGTAAATCCATGCGGTTGAAGATGATGGGCCGTTTTTTCGCGGCGGCGCTTCTGAGCGTGATGTCGGGTTGTCAGGGCGAGGAGCCCACGACGACGGACGGTGACGTGGCCACTCAGGAGGCCGGTGCTGAGACGAAGTGCACGCAGCGCTTCGATGGCATCAACAGCTGCGCGCTGGGCAATGCGCAGCTGTCGGCGACGGAGAAGGGCCTGGCGGTGACGGGCCTGCGCAGCGCGAAGACGGACGGCGTCGCCAGCAGCTTCGCCCGGGCGGCGAGCTGGTCGCAGGCGTCGGAGATCAAGTTCGGCAGCACCTCGGGCGTGCTGCAGCTGGACGCGCGCTCGGGCGACCAGGTGGTCAGCACCCTGCGCGTGACGCCGGGTCGTGAGGCGAACAGCGCGTTCATCACCCCGACGTTCAGCGGCGCGCCGGGCGGCTCCAACTACCGGATGAACGTGTACCGCGAGGGCGTGCTCCAGGGCTCGTCCACCAACACGGCCAACCGGATGATCGTCTTCAACAACTGGCGGGACTTCATCCGCTGGCTGGTGGCGTACGCGGACTTCTTCGAGCTGGACATCATCTGGAACAAGACCGGCGAGAAGCCCACCGCTCCGGAAAACGTGGGCGCGTGCGGCTGGCGCCTGCGCACCGACGGCTCCACCTTCTCGGTGACGCTGGATGACGGCAAGGTCCTCACCGGTGACTCCGTGGAGTTCATCGAGCAGATCGAGGACGGCCACTACCCGTACAACGGCTTCACGGGCATCGACGTGAAGGCGACCGCGCAGGGCATCAACATCCTGAGCGAGTCCACCAAGGCGGCGGCGAAGTAGCCGTCCCGCCCGTGCCTCGCGCACGGGCACCCCACCGGGCGGGAGTCGTGCTTTCCCGCCCGGTGTTGTTTCCCGCCTCCCTGGAGACACCTCGATGAGCCGGCGGCTGTACCTGTTGGGCATCCCCCTTGGAGCCCTGCTGCTCACCGCGGTGTGGGCGCAGACGGGGCGTCGTCCCCTGCCCCCGCCCCTGGTGCTGGGACAGCTCGACCTCGCCCTGGAGCCGGACGAGGAGCTGCCCGGTGGCGCCGCCACGGTGACGGACACGGGGCGCAATGCCTTCGGCCGCTCGCCGCCGAACATGGACCGCTCGCGGTGGCCGGAGTTCCACCTGGGCAAGCGCGTCTTCGACCGCGACTGGAGTGACCCTGGCCATGGCCCCGGACTGGGCCCGCTCTTCAGCTCCAACTCCTGCATGGGCTGCCACGTGAAGGACGGGCGCGGGCGCCCTCCCCTCGCGCCCACCGAGCCCCTGGTGTCGATGGCCTTCCAGCTCGGCTCCCGCGCGGGTCCCGGACCGCATCCGGTGTATGGCGAGCAGCTCGACCTCCACCAGCTCGGCCAGCCCCAAGGCGAGGGAACCGTCGAGGTGAGCCACGAGGAGCTGAGCGGCACGTTCTCCACCGGAGAGACCTACGAGCTCTTGCGCCCCCGCTACCGCTTCAAGGACCTGACGCGCGGTCCGCTGGAGGACGGCACGCCCTTCTCCCCCCGCGTGGCTCCAGCCAACTTCGGACTGGGGCTGTTGGAGGCCATCCCCGAGCAGGCCCTGCTGGCGCTGACGGACCCCGAGGACCGGGACGGCGACGGCATCTCCGGGCGCTCCAACCAGGTGGAGGACGTGAAGGAGCGTCGCTCCCGGATGGGCCGCTTCGGGTGGAAGGCCAACCAGCCCACGCTGCTCCAGCAGGTGACGCACGCGCTGGTGGCGGACATGGGGCTGACGAACGAGGTGTATCCCCACGCCCAGGAGCCCGAGGGCGCCCCGGTGGCCGCCGCCGCGCCCGACGTGAAGGACTATGATTTGGAGCGGCTCGTCTTCTACACGCGGCTGTTGGCCGTGCCGAAGCGACGGGACTGGGACTCGCCCGGTGTGCTGCGTGGCAAGGCGGTGTTCCGCGCCATCGGCTGCGGCTCCTGCCACGTGGACCGCCCCTTCGAGACAGAGGAGGTCCCCGGCTTCCCGGAGCTGTCGCGCCAGCGCATCTTCCCGTACTCGGACCTGCTGCTGCACGACATGGGCGAGGGCCTGGCGGACGGACGCCCTGACGGGCTGGCCACCGGCCAGGAGTGGCGCACCCCGCCCCTGTGGGGCATCGGCCTGACGCAAACGGTGAGCGGCCACACGCGCTTCCTGCACGACGGCCGCGCCCGGAACCTGGAGGAGGCCGTGTTGTGGCACGGCGGAGAGGCCGCGCCCGCGCAGGAGCGCTACACGCGGCTGCTCCTGGAGGACCGCGAGGCCCTGCTGGCGTTCCTCGGCTCGCTCTGATGCGCGGTTGAGGCCCGGGACGCTCAGCGCGTCTGATTCACGCGCCGCAGCCCCAGCCACAGGGAGACCGACAGGGCGGGCAGCGCGAGCAGGTCCGTGACATCCATCGTGTGAGCCACCGGCGCCACGCCCGGAATCACCCGCCCCGACAGCCCCGCCCACGCCGCGCGCACCGGCCACTGCAACGTGCCGAGCCCCCAGCGCCAGCAGTCCCCGGCGGGCTCGAACACCTTGATGGCGGTGAAGACCAGCGCCGTCAGCACCAGGCACGTGGTCAGCACCGCGCGAGACGGCTGGAAGGCCCGGGCACCGCGCGCGACGGACTGCTCCCAGAGCCCCTGGAGCAGGAGCGGGAACATGGCCAGCCCCGCGACGTCCGACAGCTTCCCCGTCCACCACGACGGCCAGCGGGCCTTCAACACGTGGTCATTGAGCACCAGCACCAGCACCGCTCCGAACACGAGCGGATGCAGCAGCGTGTCGCCCGGCACGGGCCGCGCCGGAGCGGAGGTGGAGACGGAGGCGCGCACGCCTCAGCGAGTCCCCACGAGGACCTCGAGCCCATCCGGCGCCGAGTCCTCCGAGTCGTCGATGCTCACCTCGGCCACCATGCGCCACTCCACGTCCACGGTGCCCCGGATGTCCTTCTCGGCCGCGCCCTGGAGCGTCAGCTCGAGCGTCGCGTCCCATTCACACGCCTGCTCCAACTGGCAGACGTCCCCATCCGACAGGGCCTCGAAGCTCACCGCACCCGCCTCTCCAGCGGTCAGCGGCGCGGAGGAGGCCACGTTGAAGGCGCGCGGACCGAAAACGAGCTTCGCCTCGATGACGGGCTGCTCCGTGGCGCCCGCCTCGTCCGGCGTCCACTTCGCGACGAGCGGCGCGCGCATCGTCACCCAGACCGTCTGCGTGGAGCCCCTCGGGACATGCACCTTCACCGGGAGGACCGCGCGGGCGGTGGGGGACGCATCCGACAGTTGAAGCGTGCCCGGCGGGGACTCGACGACAACGGGGGACGGGCCCGACATGGACGTGGCCACCGAGGCGACGCTCGCCACCAGCAGGGCGAAGCGCGCGGCCCACGCACGCGCACGCGAGGGGTGCGGCCAGGAGGAGCGCGGAGGACGTGGGGAGGCAGGATGCTCGGTCTGCATGGCGATGGCGGGCTTTCCCTCGGACACCCCGACCCATGGGCCCGAGCGGGGAGGGCCGAGAGCAAGCCACGTACCAGGGTGATGTACCAGAGCGGGAGTCCTTGGCTGGGCGTGGAATCACGACTTTCGTGTCAGCCCGAGGACGCCGGCGGCGCGAGTCCTCCTGGCAGGGCGAAGCCGGGGCCGCCTAGGGTGGCGGCATGAAGAGCCACGCCACGTTCGTCTTCGCCGACGGAGCCTGCTCCGGCAACCCGGGCCCGGGAGGCTGGGGCACCCTCATCGCCACGCCCGACGGGCAGGTGACGGAGCTGGGCGGCCACGAGCCGGAGACGACCAACAACCGGATGGAGCTGACGGCCGTGGGCAAGGCGCTGCGCCACCTGGAGGCGACGCCGGGGCCGCTGCACATCCACACGGACTCCACCTACGTGATTCAGGGCGCCACCCGCTGGGCGTTCGGCTGGAGCAAGCGAGGGTGGAAGACGGCCGACGGCAAGGAGGTGGCCAACACAATCTACTGGAAGCGGCTGATGGCGCTGCTGGCCCAGCGCAAGCAGACCCACTCGGGCGAGGCCGCCGCCGTGGAGTGGCACTACGTCCGCGGGCACGTGGGCGTGCCGGGCAACGAGCGGGTGGACGCCATCGCCGTCTCCTTCTCTCGCGGCAAGGGCATGCGGCTCTACACCGGCTCGCTCGTCGGCTACGACGTGGACGTGTACGACGTGCCCGAGGACACGTCCCTGCCGCCGGAGAAGCCCCGGGAGGAGCAGGGCAAGAAGGCCAAGGCGCACTCGTACCTGAGCCAGGTGGGCCGCAGCGTGAAGCGCCACTCGACGTGGGCCGCGTGCGAGCGACGGGTGAAGGGCGTGTCCGATGCCCGCTTCAAGAAGACGAAGAGCGAAGAGGACGAGGCGCAGGTGCTGGCGGACTGGGGCGTCAAGCCCGAGGACGTTCAGGCCGAGGACTGACCCGGGCCGCGCACCGCCGTGAGCAGCAAGTCGTACTTGCCGCCGACGAACGTGCGGAAGCCGTGCTGGTGCAGGTAGCGGCGATAGAACGAGAGGTCCTTCACCAACAGGGAGAGGTCGGGCTCGCGCAGGTTGCGCACGCGGGCGCCGTAGACGACCTCCCCGTCGCGGAAGCGGGAGTTGGGGAAGCCGAGCACCAGCGTCGCCTCGGGCTCCAGGTGCTCCTGCACCAGCGTGCGCAGGAGCGCGTGGTCATCCACGCCAGGGCTCTGCAGCGTGCCCACGGAGACCACCAGGTGGAAGCGGCCCAGTCCCTCTGGAAGCGCGTTGAGGTCGGCGACGAGGAAGGAGTGACGCGCGTCGGGGAAGCGGGCCCGCGCTTCAGAGAGCGCGCTGGCGCTGTGGTCCACGCCGACGAAGGTGACCTCCGGCGCGCCCTCCACCCAGGCGAAGGCCGCGAGTTCGTCTCCGCGATTGACGCCCAGGTCCAGCACCCGTGCGCCCTCGGGCAGGCGGACCCGGCCCAGCGCCTCCAGCCAGGGCAACAGGAAGCCCGCGTCCTCCAGCTTGCGCACGCGCGCGAAGGCGGAGTCCGCGCCGTAGCGCTCCTGGGGTGACGCCGCCTCGGAGTCGGAAGACGCGCCGCCCGCGTGCCAGGGCGCCTCGGCGCCCAGGGGCTCGAAGGTGAGCGAGACATGGGTGTCGTCAACGCCGCGTGGCGTGAGCAGGCGACACGCCAGGCCCTCCGCCAGGTCACACCAACTCCTCAGCGGACGGTGCACCAGTCCCTGTCCCGGCCCCACGCGCTCCCCCGGGTAACAGCCCCGGCCCAGGTCCGGGTCCGGCACTTCGATTCGCACCCTGCCCTCTCCCACGAGCGTCGCCTTCAGGTGGCGCAGGATGAGGACGAGCGGCTCGTCATGGAAGCGGCGCGGAGGGACGGGGACTTCGGTGGGGCGGGCCATCGCGCCGCGAGACTACCCCCCTTCGCGGGAAGCGCCAGGACCCGCGCAATGACAGAGCGACTCCCATCCCCGCCGCAATCCCATACACCGGCCCCTGTCGAACTCGGGGTCCGTGAAACACGGCGCGGCGTGTCCACTGTCTGACTTCTCCACATGACGCACGCGCTCGACGAAGCGCGCATTGACGACGGTGCGGTCTTTCCACTATTCCAGATTTACATGCGAAAACTGATTTTCACGAGTCTCGGCCTCCTCCTGTGGACGACCACCGCCTGCGGAGGCGCCAGCGAGGGCGCTGAGGACGCGCTGTCGACGCGGGAGCAGGCGGCCTTCGCCGGGGTGAATGGCGGCTACTGCCTGGTGAGCGGCTACAACTGCAAGCTGCAGGTGAACGGGGGCAACCGCGTTCCCACCAACGACCCGGCGGACGACAACTGGGGCCTCTCGACGGGGGTCGCCATCCGGGATGGCAACGGCACCGTGGTGGGGACGAACACGCGCACCAGCGCCGCCTTCAACTACGGTCAGACGCGCACGTTCGCCGGGGAGCTGCACGCCTTCGCGGTGTCGACGTCCAACTCGAGCGCGGGGTGGCTGCCCATCTCCAGCATCCTGGGCCGCACGTCCTTCGAGCAGAAGGTCGGCCACGTCTCGGCCCTGGGCGCGGCGCTGGACAAGCTGGGCTGCTACGCCGTGCGCAACTCACATGACCCGGTGCTGGAGCTCAAGAAGGTCGTCTATGACAGCGACGCGACGCACGAGCGCGCTGGAGACTACCTGCCGCTGGTGCGCGCCAACGGCGTGCGCTCGGTCAATCTGGCCTTCAACGTCCCGGGCATGGCGCTGGGCGGACCGGCGGTGGACCACTTCCCCGCGGGCACGAAGTTCCAGCGCCTGGACGTGCCCACGGAGCATGGCGTCCCCTCCATCGACATCCCCCTCTGGGTCCAGGACAGCGCGGGCCGCTACCGCCAGCAGTCAGGGGAGATGAAGTTCCTGTATGGCTATGTCATCGCGGCCACCACCGGAACCAAGCGCAACGGATGGATGGCCTACGACGCGCTCCAGGTCAGCTCCGGCTGTCCTTGAGCCACTCCGAGCCGAGCCGAGCCGGCCGGCGGCGGCCTTCGTCAAGAAGGCTTCCGCTGGCTCAGCGCGACGCTGCCCAGGATGAGCGCCCCCGCGGCGGCCATGGGGAGCGTCACCGGCTCGTCCAGCAGCAGCCACGCCCAGGCCACGCCGAACAGCGGCAGCAGGTACGTCACGGTGACGGCGCGAGGCGCGCCGAGGCGCTGGATGAGCCGGTAGTACAGCGCATACCCCGCCCCGGTGCAGAGCACGCCGAGCGTCACCGCCGACAGCCAGGACACGCCTCGGATGGGCTGGGAAGGCCAGGTGGCTACGGCGAACGGCAACGTCAGCAGCGCCGCGAAGCCCAGCGTGGCCGCGGCGACAGCGCCCGCCGGCAGGCCCGTGAGGTGCCGCCGCACCAGGTTCGCCGAGACGCCGTACAGGAAGGCCGCGGACACGCCCGCCGCCACCGCGAGGCCGGGGCTGGCTCCAGCAATCTTGCCGCTGGCCAGCACCACCACGCCCGCGAAGCCGATGACGAGCGCCACCGCCCGCCGCCCGCCGATGCGCTCGCCGTAGAAGAGGAAGGCCACCAGCGCGGTGAAGAGCACCGTCATGCTGTTGGCGATGGCGCTGATGCCCGCGGGCGCGCGCTGGGCGGCCCAGGCGAAGAGCGCGAAGGGCGCCGCCGCGTTGAGCGCGCCCACCAGCGCCAGCTTCGGCCAGAGCGAGGGGCGGAAGGCCGCTCGGTGGCGCAGCAGGAACGGCATCAGCACGAGCGACCCCAGCACCAGCCGCACCGAGACGAGCGGCAGGGCCCCGAAGTCCGGCGCGGCGATGCGCATGAACATGAAGGAGGAGCCCCAGATGGCCCCCAGCAACCCCAGCTCCAGCGGGGTGAGCCAGGCGCCGGACAGGGCGGGAACGACGGGACGGACAAGAGCAGGAGAGTTCATGGGACGGTCCACCAGGGTGACGCAAGGCACGAATCTGACGCCGGTCTGCCCTCTTTCTGCTCCCCGCTCCCTCCTGCCACAACCTCATGGTTTTGAGGGCAGCCACAAGTGTGATTTGAGGCTCGCATGCCCCTACCCTCGGCCTGGCTCCCGGCCCTGGCGGCCTTCGAGGCGGCCGCGCGCCACCAGAACTTCGCCCATGCCGCGGAGGAACTGCACCTGACGGCCAGCGCGGTCAGCCACCATGTGCGCAAGCTGGAGGGCCTGCTCGGCGTCACCCTCTTCGACCGGCACGCGCGCGGCGTGTCCCTGACCATCGAGGGACGCCAGCTCGCCGACGCCGCGGGGAGCGCGCTGGCGGACATCGACGACGTGGTGCGGGACTTGGGAGACACCCGGGAGGAGCGCCACCGCGTGCGCCTCACCACCATGCACTCGCTGGCCCACACCTGGCTGCTGCCGCGCCTGCCGGACTTCACCTCGACCCACCCGCACGTGCGCATCCGCGTCGACACGGAGATGGCGCTGACGCGCTTCGACGAGGGAGGGCCTGATCTGGGCATCCGCTATGGCCTGGGCCACTGGCCGGGGATGACCGCCCATCACCTGATGCCGGACGCCATGTTCCCGGTGGCCGCCCCGGACCTGCCCGGCGTCGAGCAGGTGTCGACTCCGGCGGACATCCAGAAGCTGCCGCTCGTGGGGGACCTGGCGCGGCAGTCGTGGCAGGACTGGTTCCGCGCCGCGGGAGTGCACGGCGCGCGGCTCGACGTCCGCCACTCGTTCAGCGACACCACCAACGCGCTGCTCGCCTCCGCGCGCGGACTGGGCGCGGCGCTCGCGCGCGACAAGGTCTCCGAGCCCTTCCTCGCCAACGGCAGCCTCGTCCGGCTGCCGGGTCCCCCGCTGCCCACGCGCTACTCCTACTTCGTCGTCTACCCGTCCCACCGGCGGCTCCGGGCGGCGGCGCGGACCTTCGTCGACTGGGTGCTCACGCAGCCGGAGCGCCCACCCGCGCCACGGGTCGCCAGGAAGCCACCGACGTTGTAGGAAGTCGGCCATGCTCCACCCCACCCTCGACGCGCTCGGCCTGACCGAGCACAACCCTGGCAGCTATCTCGGTCACGGCGAGTGGGCCGGCTCCGCCTCCGAGCCCGCCCTGGAGGTCTTCAATCCCTCCAATGGCCAGCGCCTGGCGACCGTGTCGTCCGCGAGCGCGGAGGACCAGGAGAAGCTGATGCACGCCGCCGCCCAGGCCTTCGTGGCGTGGCGCGCGCTGCCCGCTCCCCGACGGGGCGAGGCCATCCGCCTGTGTGGCGAGGCCTTGCGCAAGCACAAGGACGCGCTCGGCTCGCTCGTCGCGCTGGAGATGGGCAAGGTGAAGGCCGAGGGCGACGGCGAGGTGCAGGAGATGATCGACATCGCCGACTTCGCCGTGGGCCAGTCGCGCATGCTCTATGGCCTGACGATGCACTCCGAGCGCCCGGGGCACCGGATGTACGAGCAATGGCATCCACTGGGCCTGGTGGGCATCATCAGCGCCTTCAACTTCCCCGTGGCCGTCTGGTCCTGGAACGCCTTCATCGCCGCGGTGTGCGGTGACGTGTCCATCTGGAAGCCCTCGCCCAAGACGCCGCTGACGGCCATCGCCTCCACGCGCATCTGCAACGCCGCGCTGAAGGCCGGCGGCTTCCCGGAGGTCTTCTTCCTGCTCAACGCGGCGGGCACCGCGCGCGCCGAGCGACTGGTGGAGGACCCGCGCGTGGCGCTGGTGAGCTTCACCGGCTCGTCCGCCGTCGGGCGTCAGGTGGGCGTGCGCGTGGCCCAGCGACTGGGGCGGAGCCTGCTGGAATTGGGCGGCAACAACGCCATCATCGTGGACGCCACCGCTGACCTGAAGCTGGCGATTCCCGCCATCGTCTTCGGCGCGGTGGGCACCGCGGGCCAGCGCTGCACGACGACGCGCCGGCTCTTCGTCCACGAGTCCCTCTTCGACGACGTGCTGGGGAGACTCGCCGCCGCGTATGCCCAGGTGGAGACGCGCATCGGCGACCCGCTGGAGCCGGGCACCTTGATGGGCCCGCTCATCGACCGGGCCGCCGTGCAGCGCTTCGAGGCGACAGTGGCGCAGGCGCGCGCGGCGGGGGCCCGCATCGTCAGCGGAGGCAAGGCGCTGGAGCGCCCCGGCCACTTCGTGCAGCCCACGCTCATCACCGGAGTGAAGCCCACGGATGCGTGGGTCCAGACGGAGACCTTCGCGCCCATCCTCTACGTCATGTCGTACCGGACGCTGGACGAGGCCATCACCTTCCAGAACGGCGTGCCCCAGGGCCTGTCGTCGTCCGTGTTCACCCGGGACCTCCAGAGCGCGGAGAGGTTCCTGTCCGCCTCCGGCTCCGACTGCGGCATCGCCAACGTCAACATCGGGACCTCCGGCGCGGAGATTGGCGGCGCCTTCGGGGGCGAAAAGGACACCGGCGGCGGCCGCGAGTCCGGCTCCGACGCGTGGAAGGCATACATGCGGCGGCAGACCAACACGCTGAACTACTCCGACGCGCTGCCCCTGGCGCAGGGCATTCGCTTCGACCTGTGACGGGGCTGTCCCCTATGCTCGCCGCCCAACTCGCCGCACACCTCACCCAGGGAGATTCGACATGTTCGGGAAGCTCGCCGCAGACGCGCTCGGCCTCAGTGACATCGGTTCCGTCATCGCCGCCACGGATTACGACAAGGTGGACTCCGACGACTATGTGATGCACGAGGACCAGGAGAAGATCTTCTTCATCATCAAGTCCAAGTCCGACGAGTACTGTTTCACCAACAAGGCGCTCGTCCACCTCGACGGCACCAGCGCCGCGAGCAAGAAGCGCATGCTGCGCCGCTTCACGTACAGCTCCAACCCCATCTCCAACGTCATGCTGGAGACCGCGGGTACCATCGACATGGACGTCGAAATCAAGTTCCGCCTGGGCGCGCGCGACTTCTCCATCGACGTGCACAAGAAGCACCTGGAGCAGGTGAAGGACCTCTACAAGGCCCTGTTCCGCATCTCCGAGCTGATGCACGAGAACGAGCTGGCGCTCAGCCACGCGAAGACGAGCCTGGAGGTCGCCTCCACCACGCTCGGCCGCGGACAGGCCGGCCCCGCGCCCATCGTCGAGTCCTTCAAGGAACTCAACCAGGCCGCCTTCGCCTGGCTCGCCGGCGCGCAGCAGAAGTACTGGGTGAAGGACTTCGGCTTCGTCTTCGAGCGCTACATCAAGGCCTGAGCCGTCCGTCCGTCCGTCCGTCCGTCCCACATTGGCCGCCGGATGCCTGCTTGGACATCCGGCGGCCGGGCGCAGCACGCGGCGTCCTCACCCGCTACACCTGTTGTCACTCTCAAGACAGGTGCTCTCTGTAATCCAGGTACAACAGGACTCAATCGACGAGAGGCTCGGACGGGCCTCTCGAATGTCTCCGGGATTCGCTCTACCCTGGAAGTCCTCACCAGGAGCGTTCGCGATTCTCACCTCGTCCTCCCAGACCGCCCCCGCTGGCTGGCACGACATTCTCGTGCGGCACCTCGAACCCCTGCTCGGAGGCTTCACCGCCAAGATGGCCATCCACACGGCGGCGCTGCGCGCCCTGAAGCGACCGCCGGAGCAGGTCACCCTCCAGGAACTCCCGCAGCTGCTCGAAGGCCTCAAGCCGATGCTCAACACGTTCATTGGCGCGCTGCACGCCAAGGTCATCCTCGCGGAGATCGCCACCTCGCTGGAGAAGGCGCGATGAGCCCCGCTACCGCCTCCGGGCGTTCCGCCTCCGTCGCGCCGTGGTTCGGCGCCGTCATCGCGCTTCAGCTGGCCCACCTCATCGCCGTCGCGACGGCGGCGCCCGAGCGGCTGGGGCTGGTGCATGACGTCGCGGGCTGGGTGAGCGGTCTGCTCGCCGTCGCCGGCACGTTCGCCGCGGCGAGCGCGTTCGTCTCCGGCGACTACCTGCGCAAGGTGTGGGGCGGGCTCGCGGCGGGGGCCGCCCTGTCCCTGGTCAGCGCGGCGCTGCGCAGCTACTGGCTGCACACGGTGCCGGACGTCCCCTTCACGGCCTCGCCGCTCTTGCCCTACCGCATGGTCGCCGTGGTGCTGGCCAACAACGCCACCATCTACGCGCTCATCCTCCTGGCGATGACCTACCGGCAGTCCGGCCTCCAGCCTCCGTCCAGCCCTCGCACGAAGGCGCTGTGGGCGGTGACGACCCTCGCGGCGCTGGCGGTGGGCATCCCCTCGCTCCTCACGGAGGTGCGCAACTTCGTCTCCGGCGCCATCTCCGCGCCCTCGGCGGTCATCAGCACGGTGTCGACGCTGGCGGACATGACGACCATCTTCCTGGTCGCCCCCATCCTGAGCGTGGCGTACATGCTGCGCGGCGGGAAGCTGGCCTGGGTGTGGTGGGCCATGGGCCTGTCCGGAGCCACGTGGCTGCTCTACGACGCGCGCGTGTGGCTGGCCCCGCTGCTGCCCGGTGATGGGGCGTACGCCGCGGAGCTGCTGCGCACGCTGCGGACGTCAGGGCTCGTGCTGCTCGGCCTCGCGGGCTGGCTGCAGCGCTCCGCCCTGGGGCCCCAGAAGGCCGAAGCCCCCGAGGCCGCGCTCAACACCTCCGCCGGAATGTCCTGACGCCCGAAGGGGGCACGGTGCACCGTGCCCCCTCAGGCAGTCCCGAGGTTACGGCCGGGGACGCGAGCCCGCCGAGGGAGCCTCTGGCACCGCGGGCCAGCCGTTGGGCCAGGTGATGGCGTCCACGAGCATGACCCGCGCGGTGTGAGCGCTGTTCCACGCGTGATAGACCATGACCGTTTCGCCGCCCGGTCCGTTCACCACGGAGTTGTGGCCCGGCCCCACCCAGCCGCCTCCCGTCACGAGGATGGGCGCGCCCGCCTTGGTGTATGGCCCCAACGGGCTGGTGGCCCGGGCGACGCCCACGGCGTAGGTGCTGTTGTAGTACGCGTTACCACTGTAAAAGAGATAGTAATAACCGCCGCGCGCGACGACCCAGGGCGCCTCCACCACGCCGCCTTCCCAGGCGAGGTTGTTGGTCATGAGCGTGCGCCGCGTGCCCACCAGGGACAGGCCGTCCGCGGAGAGCGCCTGACCGTAGAGGGGCGTGGGCTGGCCCACCGCGTTCCCATCCGCCTTCCACACCAGGTACCCCGTCCCGGCGGTGTCCTTGAAGAACGTGGCGTCAATCATGCCCATGCCCGTGTCGTGGATGAGGGGCCTGCCCAAATCCGTGAAGGGGCCCAGCGCGCTGTTGGACGTGGCGGCGCCGATGGACAGCTTCCCGTCCGTGTGGCGCGCCGTGTAGTAGGCGATGAAGCGGCTGCCCACGCGGTGGATTTCCGGTGCCCAGAAGTCACCGGTCGCCCACGACGGCCGAGTCCCCGAGGGGAAGATGGAGCCCGCGCCCGTCCACGTCACCAGGTCGGTGGAGACGCGCAGTGGGAAGGCGCTCGCCGCGCCGCCGGACGTGCACGCGGCCACGTAGCGGGTGCCGTCGTGGATGACACCCGGGTCCGCGCAGTCCGCGGCGACGACGGGGTTCTGGTACAGGCCGCCGCAGCCCGTGTAGCGGAAGGACATGCCGCACGCGTTCGCGCCGGAGAAGTAGGGCCCCCAGCCATTCGACAGCACGGCATGGGAGTTGGGAGACGCGTTCACACAGGCCCTGTCCCAGAAGACGCGCCCGCCGACGTCGTCGTACTGCGCGGGGTGGTTCGCCGGGTGCAGCCAGGCGGCGGCGTAGGTGACCCGCGTGGCGCAGGCCCCCGCGCCGGGACAGTCGGTGTCGAGCGCCATCACACAGGCGTTGTTGCCCGTGAAGTAGGGCTTCCAGCCGTTGGAGAGCACGGCGTAGGAGTTGGTGCCCTCGTTGACGCAGACGCCATCCCACGTCACCAGGTCCGCGGCGATGTCATAGCCGGGGTGGCCCGCGGAATGAATCCACCGGTCTCCGTAGGTGATTCGAGTGCTGCAGGCGAGCGCCCCGGTGGCGCTCTCGGGTGCGCTGACCTCGGGCGCCTCCGGACTCTCACTTCCACAACCCACTGCGAGCAGCGAGGCGACAGCAACCACGGACCACCACGAGGACCGCTTCATCGGACGACCTCAGGACGCAAGGGCCAGCCTCGGCTCCATGCGCCGTGTGCACTGCGTGGGAAAAGTCGGGCAGGGCTCGCGCGGGGCGGAGCGGGACTTCAGCCGGCGTCGGCCTTCTTGTAGCGCAGCTTCTTCAGGGCCTCGAACCGCACCCTGTCTCGCGGGGGCGTCGTCGCCACCAGCCCCTCCAGCATCTGCTTCGAGCTGCGGAAGATGTCCTCGACGGCGACCTCGAACGCGTCGGCGTTCTGCTTCGACGGCTTGCGCGTCCCGGCGATCTTCCGGACGAACTGCAAGGCCGCCGCGCGAATGTCGTCATCCGTGGCGGGAGGCGAGAAGTTGAACAGGGGCTTGATGTTCCGGCACATGCGCGCAGGGTAGTCCAACTCCCCCGGCGGCCACCCTCGGAGCGACGCCGCCCGGGACGACCGGCCGCTTGCGCACGCTTCGGCTCCAGGTGACGCGGAAGATTTCCGCGAGAGTACGCGTCCGCGCGCTCACGCCTCCTTGCGAGCGCAGGCGGCGGCGCGTTCGAGGAGCAGGGCCTGTTCGCGCACGTTGCGCGTGAGTGTGGCCGCCCGCTCGAACTCCTTCCGGGCTTCATCGAAGCGGCCCAGCTTGCGCAGCAGGTCTCCGCGCACGCTGGGCAGCAGGTGGTAGTGGGCGAGCGAGGGTTCCGAGGTCAGCGTGTCCACCACCGCCAGTCCGGCGGCGGGGCCATATGCCATCGACAGCGCCACCGCGCGGTTCAGCTCCACGACGGGCGACGGGGTGAGCCGCCCGAGCACCGAATACAGCGACGCGATGCGCGCCCAGTCCGTGTCCTCCGGCTGGCGCGCTCGGGCATGACACGCGGCGAGCGCGGCCTGGAGCGCATAGGGCCCCTGGGCCCCGCCCAGCTTCTCCGCGCGCTCCAGCGCCGCGAGCCCGCGACGGATGAGGAGCTGGTCCCAGAGCGCGCGGTTCTGCTCGAGCAGCAGCACAGGCTGCCCCTTGGGTCCCACGCGGGCACGCGCGCGCGACGCCTGGATTTCCATCAGCGCGACGAGCCCGTGGACCTCCGGCTCCTGCGACGCCAGCTCCGCGAGGATGCGCCCCAGCCGCAGCGCGTCCGCGCACAGCTCCGGCCGCATCCAGTCGTCTCCCGCCGTCGCGGAGTAGCCCTCGTTGAAGATGAGGTAGATGACCTCCAGCACCGACGACAGGCGGACCGCGAGCTGCTCGCCCCGGGGCAACTCGAAGGGGACTTTTTCCTCGGAGAGCGTGCGCTTCGCCCGGACGATGCGCTGGGCGACGGTGGTGGACGGCACCAGGAAGGCGCGCGCGATCTCCTCCGTCGTCAGGCCCCCGAGCAGCCGTAAGGTGAGCGCGACGCGGGCCTCCGTGGAGAGGATGGGGTGGCAGGCGATGAACATCAGGCGCAGCAGGTCATCGCCCACGTCGTTGTCGAGCGCCGCGTCCAGGTCCGGCGTGCCGTACGCCTGGTCCGACTCCAGCTCGTGGCCCAGCTCCTCGTGCTTGCGCTCGACGCGCTTGCCCCGGCGCAGCTCGTCGATGGCGCGCCGCTTGGCGGTGGCCATCAACCACGCACCCGGGTTGTCCGGGATGCCCGCCGTCGGCCAGCGCTCCAGCGCGGCGACCAGCGCGTCCTGCGCGAGCTCCTCGGCGAGTCCGACGTCACGCACCATGCGCGCCAGACCCGCGATGAGCCGAGCGGACTCAATCCTCCAGACCGCTTCGATGGCGCGATGTTTGTCGGAGACCGTCACGCGGCGGACTAGAACATCCTCGTCCAGCGATGCAAGGACGGCCCGCGCCCGCACGAAGAGAACGCTCGTGGGGCCGACAGGTGCTCAACGGCCACAGTGTGCCGTGGGTTGCGAGGGGTGCCCACACGGGCTGGCCTCCCGTTGACTTCCGCAACCCCGCGACTACTCGCCCCGGCTGGCCTTGTCCTCGCGCCACCAGTGGCTCATGCGCTCGTGGATCTCCGCCTCGTAGCCTTCCTTGCTCGGGCGGTAGAAGACGGAGCGCTCCAGTGGCGGGGGCAGGTACGTCTGCCCCGGCGCATAGTGGTCCTTGAAGTCCCACGGCGGGGTGTAACCCTTGCCGTGCCCCAGCTCCTTCATCAGGTCCGTGGGCGCGTTGCGCAGCGGCAGCGGCGGCGCCACGTTGGGGTGCTCCTCCAGCGCGGCGAGCGCGGCGTTCATCGCGGCATAGGCGCGGTTGCTCTTTCGCGCCGTGGCCAGCGTGACGACGGCATGCGCGACGAACAGCCGGCCCTCGGGCATGCCCGTGGAGTGGAAGCCCTCCTCGCACGCGCGGACGATGGTGATGGCCTCCGGCATCGCCATGCCCACGTCCTCCACGGCGATGACCTTGAGCCGGCGCCACAGCGACACGACATCCCCCGTCTGCAGCAGCTTCGCCGCCCAGAAGATGGCGCCCTGCGCGTTGGAGCCCCGGCAGGACTTCTGGAGCGCGCTCAGCAAGTCGTAGTGCTGGTCTCCGTCCTTATCGTGCCGCGACAGCCCGGTGCCCACCGCCTCGCGCGCCGTATCCACGGTGATTTCGCCGCCGTCCGCTGTCAGCCCCGCGGCCATCTCCAGCGCGCCCAGCGCCTTGCGCACATCCCCTGCCCCGCCCCTCGCCAACAGCGCGAGCGCGTCCTCTCCCACGGTCAGCTTGCGATTGCCCAGCCCGCGCTTCTCGTCGGTGAGCGCCCGCTGAACCGCGCCCTGGATGTCCGCGAGCGTCAGCTCCTGGAGCTGGAAGACGCGACACCGGCTGACGAGCGCGGGGCGAACCTCGAAGCTGACGTTCTCCGTCGTCGCGCCCAAGAGGACGAACAGGCCGCTCTCCACGTGCGGCAGCGCCTGCTCCTGGACGTTCTTCGCCCAGCGGTGGATTTCGTCCACGAAGAGCACCGTGCGGCGCGAGTACTGGTTGCGCGCGCGCTCGGCCTCGGCCACGACTTCGCGAATGCGGGGGATGCCGTCCGACACGGCCGACAGGATGACCAGCTCCGCGTCGACGCTGGAGGCCAGCATGCGCGCCAGCGTCGTCTTGCCCACGCCGGGCGGTCCCCAGAAGAGCGAGGAGACAATCTGCTTGCGCTCCATCAACCGCCGCAGCGGTCCTCCGGGGCCCAGCAGGTGGGACTGGCCGATGAACTCATCGGGAGTCCGTGGCCGCATCCGCTCCGCGAGGGGAGCGAAGCGATTCACATCGACGGAGGCGGAGAAGAGGTCGGGGCCAGCACTCATCGCACTGGAAGCTCCCCTCTCCGACGCGCGCGGTCAACCACGGAGGCACACCCTCGGTGTCGCGCGGTCCTCTCTCACCCATGGTGCGGCGGCGGTCCACACCCGTCGGATACCGGACAGGGATAAGCGGGCCGGTCCACCCGAATGAAAAACGCACCGTGCGACTGGCGGCGAAGCGATGGAGAGCGAGCAACACGCACGCGGTGGCTCGACGGGATGTCACGGGGCTGGCGTAGAGTCGCGGCTCTCAAAAAGGAGGGAGCGCGATGTCATTCATGCTGCTGATGATGGAGGCCCCGGGGAAGCGCCAGGCCCGGCCAGTCGAAGAGGGCCAGGCCGCCTACGCTCGGATGATGGCCTTCCAGGAGAAGCTCCGGGTCAATGGCGTGCTCGTCACCGGCGAGGCGCTCAAGTCCGACGACAACGCGGTACGCATCGAGAACTACGGCGGCAAGCGCACGGTGAGCGACGGTCCGTTCACCGAGTCGAAGGAGATCATCGGCGGCTTCTTCCTCCTCAACTGCAAGACGCGCGATGAGGCCCTGGAATATGCCCACGCGTGTCCCGCCAGCGAGTGGGGCATCGTCGAGCTGCGCGAAATCGCGAGCAGCTGTTACGAGTGAGCCGTACCGTCGGCCCACGCTGTTCCCCGGTGTGCCGCCCCGCTCCACGCTGGAGGGGCACACTGGGGCACCTGGTGGCCCGGCGCTGACTCGCGGAGCTACCGTTGCCAGTCAGGCCTCGTCGTCGAGGAGGAGCGCGTCTCCAACTCCATCCCACTCAGCCCGGGGGGACGCGCCCGCCAATCTCCGGGAAGCGCTCATACGCGCGCAAGAGCGCCTCGAGGTGCGCGGGATTGTCGAGATCGAGCGGAGTCTCCGTGAGCCGAACGACCCACCCGCCCGTCGCAGTGCGCCGCGCCCGAGAGAGCAAGTCCGCATCGCGGGCAGGGTCCGGGAACCCGAGGGTCTGTGCAGCGGCTTCCGACCAGTAGTTCAGCCACCCGAGGTGATGGGGAATCGCTGGCGAGGAAATGTGCTGGGGAAGGTTGAGCGCCGGTAGCCCCCGAGGCGGGACATGCGGCTGCTCCATCGAGTGGCGAATTTGTTTCGCCATCTCCGGTGCCACGCCGTCCGGCAACACGCGCCCCCAGAACGCACGTGCGCCTTCAGCCACGCCCTCCAGCACATCCGCCGCCGCCGTGATGCTGGCCGCATCCAGCGGCAGCTCCGCGTGGACTTCAAATTGTGACTGGCCGCCCGCGCTGAGTCCCGCGGGTCTTCCCCACCCTGTAACCGTCACGGGGTACCTCTCGTCACCGTTACACAGCAGAGGGAATTTCCCGCGCGCGCTCGCTTCGGCGAGCCACCCATCGCGCTGCGGCAATGCCACGGGCCGCCCCGCCTTTGATAGCTCCCACTCCAAGCGCACACCGGGGAGCGCCCGTTCGAGTCCGTGGACGACCGCGAGCGTGCGACCGTCATTGCCCACGAGCGCAGGCGCATAGACGATGAGGATCAGGGTTCGCGGCTTGGTCATCGCTTGCACCCCGTGACAACAATGTTGAAGGTGAAATCCCGTTCGAGCAGCGCGTCTTTGTGCTCTTGGGTGCTCACCCCAACGACGAAGCCATATCCACATGCCGTCGCGATGTCTCGCTCTTCCTGCAACAACGGCACTTGCTCCAGGATCGTCATCCGCCGGATGAAAGAGTTGTACGTGTCAAATTGATGGGTCTTGATTTCCCACAGCACACGCATGCCGACTTGCAGCGCATCAAAGCGCTTGCCGCCAACGAGCACGTCATTGCCGGGGTAGCGATTCGGCGGAAACCTGTCAGCGCACTTGTTATGCGGGGCATCCTCGCCCGCGTGCGGCACCGGAATGGGCTCGCACTCAGCACGGCGTCGCTCCGCCGGCACCGGGGCAGGCGGGTCCCTCCTGTTCGAGCTGGACGTCTCCGGTGTGGGGTTCGCCTCCGGTTCCGCTGAGGCTCGAGGAGCGTCTCCAGCCCAAAGGCCCGGCTCCCGGGTGGGCGGCAACACGCGCCTGTGCGGACTCCGCGGCAAGGGCTTGGGGCGAACCTGCCCTGGCTGCCCGGGGGTGGGGAGGCCCGTGCCGGGCACAGCGGGTGGGCGCACAGGTGCCCAAGCGTACGTCGCAGGCGCCTCTGGAGAGGTGGCGCACCCGGCTACGACGACCGCAACGACAACGACTTGGAGGAGTGCGCGGCAAGTTCGGAAGTTCATTCCAGGTGCTTTCAGCGAATCGGGGGCGGGGCGGGTCAAGGCAGGAACGATGACACCCACCGCACCAGGGCGGCCAGGGGAGCGCCTGCCTCCTCGCTGACTCGGGTTGTCTGGAAGCCAGGCGCCGCCCAGTTTCATCCACATGAGTCACTCCAGTGTGGCGGATGCGCTCGTCCAGACGCTCATCGACGCGGGTGCCGAGCGCATCTACGGCGTTGTCGGCGACAGCCTCAATCCCATCACCGACGCCGTGCGCCGCAGCCAGGGCAAGCTGCGCTGGGTCCACGTCCGACACGAAGAGGCCGGCGCCTTCGCCGCCTCCGCCGAAGCGCAGCTCAGCGGCAAGCTCGCGGTCTGCGCGGGGAGCTGCGGCCCCGGCCACCTGCACCTCATCAACGGGCTCTATGACGCCCACCGCAGCTACGCCCCCGTGATGGCGCTCGTCTCACACATCCCCAGCGACCAGATTGGCACCTCCTACTTCCAGGAGACACACCCGGAGCTGCTCTTCCGCGAGTGCAGCCACTTCTGCGAGATGGTCTCCAACCCCAAGCAGACCCCTCGCCTCTTCCGCCTCGCCGCGCAGACGGCCCTGGCAAAGGGTGGCGTGTCCGCCGTGGTGATTCCCGGGGACATCGCCGCGCTCGAGGCCGGTGACGACGTCCCCTCCACCTTCGCCACCGTGCCCCCCGTGGTGCGCCCGGCCGACGCGGAGTTGGACAAGCTCGCCGAGCTGCTCAACTCAGCCTCGCGCGTGACGGTGTTCTGCGGCAGCGGCTGCAAGGGCGCCCACGCGGAGGTGCTCGCGCTGGCCAAGGCACTCCAGTCCCCCGTGGGACACGCGTACCGGGGCAAGGAGTGGGTGGCGTACGACAACCCCTACGACGTGGGCATGACGGGCCTGTTGGGCTATGGCGCCGCGTACGAAGCCATGCACTCGTGCGACGTCCTGCTCCTGCTGGGCACGGACTTCCCCTACGACGCGTTCATGCCGGTGAAGCCCCAGATTGCCCAGGTGGACGTGCGGCCCGAGCACCTGGGACGCCGCTCGCGCCTGGACCTGGGCCTCTGCGGCGATGTCCGGGACACGCTGCGCGCCCTCTTGCCCCGGCTGGAGCAGAAGGAGGACCGCCGACATCTGGAGAACGCCCTGGAGGAGCTGGCCAAGGCGCGCCGCAAGCTGGACGCCCACGTGCTCAACGTCGGCTCGCACCGTCCGATGCATCCGGAGTTCGTCGCCGCCATGCTCGACGAGGTGGCCGCCGACAACGCCGTCTTCACCGTGGACACGGGCATGTGCAACGTGTGGTCCGCCCGCTACCTGCGCGCGACGGCCGAGCGACGCATCATCGGCTCCTTCACGCACGGCTCCATGGCCAACGCGCTGCCACAGGCCATTGGCGCGCAGCTCCTGTACCCGGACCGACAGGTCATCTCCATGTCCGGAGACGGCGGCTTCTCCATGCTGATGGGCGACTTCCTCACCCTGGCGCAGTACGACCTGCCCGTGAAGGTCGTCATCTTCAACAACAGCTCGCTGGGCATGGTGAAGCTGGAGATGCAGGTGTCGGGCTATCCGGACACGGAGACGGACCTGGTGAATCCGAACTTCGCGAAGCTGGCGGAGGCCATGGGCGTCATGGGTCAGCGCGTGGAGGCCCCCGGGGACGTGCGCGGCGCCTTCGAGCGCGCGCTCTCACACCCGGGGCCCGCCCTGGTCGACGTCGTCACGGACCCGCACGCGCTCTCCATGCCGCCCCGAGTCACCGCCAAACAAGTGGCGGGCTTCGCCCTGGCGATGACCAAGCTCGTCTTCTCCGGCGAGGGCGGCGAGGTGCTGGACACGGTGGAGGCCCAGCTCCGCCACTGACGTCCTCACTCGAGGGTGGCCAGGAACTCCGCGCCGTTCTCCTCGCACCAGCGCCGGTAGGTCTCCAGCCGGGCCGCGGAGCCGACGCTCTGGGTGACGCGGCCCTCTGCGTCCAGGTACTCCACGGCGCCGCGCACGTTGATGAGAATCACCACCGGCTCATCGCCAAGGACCCTCCAGCTGTCCGTGTTGCCCGCGGGCTCGTAGACGTAGCCGCCGGGTCCCACCACGTCTCCCGTGTCGAGCAGCTCGCGCTTCCCTGAGAGGTTGAAGGCGTGCACCTCACCCGTGTGTCGATGCCGGGGAATGACGGTGCCGGGCTCCAGCCGGAAGAGGTACATCCAGCCCGCGTCATCCTTGAAGAAGCGCAGCGGCTTGAAGGAGAGACCAGGGGGGCCCATCGGCACCCAGGGCATGCGCGCGGGGTCGACAGGGAGAGAAGCAAGCGGCGGCGTGGCGTAGCTCATGGGGCTCCAGGGCGCGGTTGAGAAGTGCCGCCAGGGTGCTCCAGCCATGGCCCTCCGACAGGTCCAGGTTTGACGAATCTCGTTGGGCCAATCTATGGAGGGGTCCGGCATGGACCTCCACGTCGACCTCAAGGACCGCAGGGACCTGGCGGGGCAGATCTACCGAGGCCTGCGAGCACAGATTCTCGACGGTCGCCTGCGCGATGAAGAGCGGGTGCCACCCACGCGCGAGCTGGCCCGGCGGCTGGGCGTTTCGCGCAACACGGTGAGCGTCGCCTACGAGTGGCTGGGCGCGGAGGGCCTGCTCGCGGGACGCACCCGGGCCGGCAGCTTCGTCCAGGCGCCGCCTCGCGAGCACGCCCCCCGAGGCAGGGCCTCCGTCGGAGTGAAGCTGCGCCCCCGGGCCCTCTGGAGCGAGCTGCCCACCCCTCGCCCGTCCGAGCCCCCTGCGCCCCATGACTTCCGCGTCGGCATCCCCGACGCCGCGCTGTTTCCGTTCGAGACCTGGAGCCGACTGATGGCGCGGCAGCTGCGCGCCTCCGCGATGACCGCGGCCTACGCGGACCCCTCCGGCCACCCCGAGCTGAGGGAGGCCGTGGCGCGCCACATCGGTGTGTCCCGAGGCGTGCGCGCCGACGCCACGGACGTGCTCATCACCCACGGTGCCCAGCAGGCGCTCGACCTCATCGGACGCGTCCTGCTGGAGCCTGGGGATTGCGTCGCCGTCGAGGAGCCGGGCTACCCGCCCGCCCGCCTCCTGTTCCAGTCCCTGGGGGCACGCGTCGTGCCCGTGCCCGTCGACGAGGAAGGGCTCGACGTGAGCGCGCTGCCGGACCACGCACGCCTCGTCTACGTCACGCCGTCCCACCAGTTTCCGCTCGGCATCGTGATGTCACCGGCGCGGAGGCGCGCGCTGCTCGACTGGGCCCGCCAGCGCGACGCGGTGGTCATCGAGGATGACTACGACAGTGAGTTCCGCTTCGGCGGGCGACCACTGGAGACACTCCATTCCCTGGACCGCTCCGGGCGCGTGCTCTACGTCGGCTCGTTCTCCAAGGTGCTGCTCCCCTCGCTGCGCCTGGGCTTCCTCGTCGCTCCGCCGTCACTCCAGCGGGAGCTGGGCCTGGCGAAGCAGGTGTCGGACTCGCACAGCCAGCTCCCCGCCCAGGCGGTCCTCGCGCGCTTCATCGACACGGGCCTGCTGGCCCGTCACCTGCGCAAGACGCGACGCGAGTACGAACACCGGCATGCGCGACTCACCGAAGGGCTCACGCGTCACTTCGGCGCCGGGCTGCGTCTCTTGCCCTCCGTCGCGGGCCTGCACCTGAGCGCAACCTTCGCGCGCGGCGGCGCCCGGCTGGAGAAGACGCTCACCGGGCAGGCGCGGGCCGCGGGCGTTGGCGTGGAGGCGCTCTCGCCCTACTTCGCCGGCACGCCGACGCGCCATGGCTGGGTGCTGGGCTACGGCGCGCTCTCGGCGGACCGCATCGACGAGGGGCTCCGCCGCCTGCGCGCCAGTGTCGCCGGAGCACTCTGAGCCGCGAGGCCCACCGCGACGGGGCTCAGTCCCAGACGGTGGGTGGCGGCCCCTGGTCCGGATTCTTCATCTTCACGATGCAGAAGCGCTGGCCCGTGGGCGCCTCCATCACCCACCAACGCTTCACCCAGCCGATGCGTTTCGCGCCCAGGGCTTCCAAGCGCACGGCCTCCGCCTCCTGGTCGTCCGCCTCGATGTCCATGTGGATGCGCGAGGGGTGGGAGACCTTCTGCACATCGAGGGTCAGCCCCGCGTGAGTGCTCTGGAGGGGCACGTACTCGGCGGCGCCCTCGACTTCGAGCTCGCCCAAGCGGAGCCCCAGCGCCTGGCTCCAGAAAGTGGCGGCGGACCGCAGGTCCCCCGTCTCACAATCGATGCAGAAGCCCGCGAGTCGGCTGCGATGCGACATGACGTCCTCCTCATGACGAAAGCCCCTGCAATCTGACGATGCCCCGCGCGTTGGTCTACCCCCCACGGGCCGGGCTCCGCTCGAATCCTCTTTCACCGGCCACCCAGAACCCTTGAAATAGCTTCATGGTCTCCTGGGTCTTCTACTCCGCGCTGCTCGCCACGACGCTCGCCACCGTGCCGCCGTGGTGGTTCGCGCGACGCCGGCCCGGCTACAGCCACGTGCGCCACACCATCAGCGAGCTGGGCGCCTCGGGGGCCCCCGAGGCGAAGCGGGTGGCGTGGCTCGCCTTCGCGCCCGCGGGGCTCGCCGTCATGGGCTTCGCCGCCGTGCTGAACTCACTGCTCACGCCTGACGGAGGCGTCATCACCGGGCTGGTGCTGCTGTCGCTCCTGGGCGTGAGCTACGTGGGCGCGGCGGTGTTCCCCTGCGACGAGGGCGCGCCGTTCTGGGGCACGTGGAAGAACCAGATGCACAACCTGGTCGCCGGAGTGGGCTACTTCGGCGCGGGCGGCGGCCTCATCGACCTGCAGCGCGTGTTCGAGGACGACCCCTCGCTGGCCGAACTCTCCACGCTGACGGGCGCGGTGGGCAAGCTCGTCCTGCTCGGCATGGTCGTGCTGTCCTTCGAGTCACCGGTGCGCGGGCTCGTCCAGCGAACGGTGGAGGCGCTCGTGTTCGGCTGGATGCTGCTGCTGGGTCCCTGGATGATGCTCGGCTACTGAGCAGGACGCTCGCACCCGAGGGAGGGGCGAGCACACGACGCGATGTTCCGGGTGTCCACGGACGCGGTCCACGCCGTCCGCTCCTGGACCTCACCCGGGCCTAAAGCCCCAGGGCCCCTGCCCAACTCCGTCGGTCGTCACCAGTTCCCATGGTGATTGACGGGCAGAGCCATGGGGGGCGTCTATGTCGGAAGTAGGGGACGAGGGATTGCCGCAAGTCCAATCGGGCACACAGTCCTCTCGCATACCAGGCTTCCACCGCCGCAGCGTGGACGAGCGCTGGTTGGAGCTGGCACTGCGCGGAGATGTCTCGGCGGACGAGCTGCGGGTGCTCACGCCGATGGGCGCGCCGACCTTCGACGTCGTCAATCAGATGATCGAAAACGCGGTGGGCGTGTTCGCCCTGCCGCTGGGACTGGGGTTGAACCTCACCGTCAACGGGCGCGACCACCTGGTGCCCATGGCCGTGGAGGAGCCGTCCGTCGTGGCCGCGGTGTCCTTCGCCGCGAAGATGGTGCGCGAGGCCGGGGGGTTCACCGCGGACGCGGACGCCTCGATGATGATTGGCCAGGTGCACCTCACCCGCTATGGCAAGCCAGAGGTCGCCCGCTCACGACTGCTGGCGGCAAGGGCGCAGCTGCTCGCGCTCGCCAACAGCTTCCACCCCGCGCTCGAGCAGCGGGGCGGCGGAGCGCGCGACGTGCAGGTGCGCATCCTTCCCGCGCCGGAAGGGCCCCAGGGTGAGCCCATCTTCGTCGTCCACCTGCTGGTGGACACACGAGAAGCCATGGGCGCCAACCTCATCAACACCATGGCGGAAGGCGTCGCGCCGCTCATCGAGCAGCTCACCGGGGGACGCGTCTTCGCGCGCATCCTGTCCAACCTCGCCGACCAGCGACTGGCCCGGGCGTCGTGCCGCATTCCCGTGGAGGCGCTGGCGGACTTCGGCCTGCCCGGTGAGGACATCGCCGAGGGCATCCTCCAGACGAGCCGCTTCGCGGAGGCGGACCCCTACCGCGCGGCCACGCACAACAAGGGCGTGATGAACGGAATCGACGCGGTGGCCATCGCCACGGGCCAGGACTGGCGGGCCATCGAGGCGGGCGCGCATGCGTACGCGTGCCGAGGGGGCCGCTACGGGCCGCTGTCCCGCTGGACGCTGGAGCAGGGGCATCTGGTGGGCCGCATCGAGCTGCCGCTCGCGCTGGGCATGGTGGGCGGCCCCATCAAGGTGCATCCCAGCGCGCAGCTCGGGCTCAAGCTCCTGCGCGTCGACAATGTGCGGGAGCTGGCCATGGTCTTCGCGGCGGTGGGGCTGGCGCAGAACTTCGCGGCGGTGCGCGCGCTGGGCTCGGTGGGAATCCAGAAGGGACACATGGCGCTGCATGCCCGGTGTGTCGCGGTGACGGCGGGAGCGCGCGGCGTGGACGTGGAGAAGGTGGCGCTGCTGCTGGTGGAGCGCGGCAGCGTCAAGGAGGATACGGCGCGCGAAATCCTCGCATCCTTCCAGGAAGTCCCCGCGCCATGAGCGACGCGACGGCGTCACCCTCCCTGTTTGCCCGGCTCGCCCGGGGCGTGCATCGGCACCGGAGCGTGGTGCTGGGGGGCGCCGCCGTGTTCCTGGCCCTGGCCATCTGGGTGCTGCTCCAGGGGGGACACCTCACCACCGGCACCATCGACGGCATCGAAGCCGCGCGCGCGGAGGCGCTGGCCCGACCCGCCGCCGCGGGCTCGACGGACCAGACGCTGGCGGTCATCTTCCACCACGACACCTGGACGACGGACGAGCCGCGCTTCACGCAGGCCGTAACGGACGTGCTCGCGCGTGTGCGGCGCCTGCCGGAGGTCGAGTCCGTGGTGTCTCCGGTGGGCGCCCCCCCTGCGTTCCGCGCGCGCTTCGTGGCGCGCACGGGCCACGACCTGCTGGCCCTGGTGCGACTCAAGGGCGGAGAGCGCGAGGCCACCGCCGCGTTTCCCGCCGTGAGCGCCGCCTTGGAGGACCCGCGCCTCGACACGACGCTGACGGGCAAGGTGGCCTTCCTCGCCGCGCTCAACCAACTGCTGGAGCACGACCTGCTGCGCGCGGAGCTCATCTCCTTCCCGCTGGCGCTGCTGGTGCTGCTGTGGGTGTTCCGCACGGTGGTGGCCGCCATGCTGCCGCTGGTGGTGGGCGGGCTCGCCGTGCTGTGCGGCGTGGCGGGGGTGCTGCTGCTCTCGCGCGTCACCAACATGGCGCAGTACACGCTCAACGTCGTCTCGCTCATCGGGCTGGGCGTGGCCATCGACTACTCGCTCTTCATCGTGAGCCGCTTCCGGAGCGAGCTGGCCGAAGGCCTGTCGACGGAGCAGGCCCTGACGCGCACCCTGGACACCGCGGGGCGCGCGGTGGCGTTCTCCGGGCTGGCCGTCACGGTGGGCCTGGCGGGGCTGCTCTTCTTTCGCGGCTCGTACCTGAGCGCCATGGGCCTGGGCGGCGCGCTCGTCGTGGCCTTCGCGGTGCTCTTCGCCCTCACCGTCCTGCCCGCGCTGCTCTCCTGGCTGGGGCCGAGGGTGGACAAGGGACGGCTGCCCTTCGGGCGCTCCACGGGGCGCAGCGGCCTGTGGCACGCGCTGGCCACGTGGGTGATGAAGCATCCCTGGCTCGTGCTGCTGCCCACGCTCACGCTCCTGCTGGCCATGGGGCTGCCGTTCCGGCGCCTGGAGCTGGCCGCCACGGACATCACCGCGCTGCCTCCCGACACGGAGGCCCGACGGGGCGCGGAGACGCTGGCCCGCTTGTTCCCGCGCGAGGCCGCCACGCGCGTGCTGGTGGCGGTGGAGTTTCCCTCGGGTGACCCCTTCACTCCGCAGCGGGCCTCCGCGCTCTACGACGCGAGCCGGAGGATGGCGGCGCTGCCCGGAGTGGTGGGGGTGGAGAGCGCGGTGGACCTGGGGCCCGGCATGGACAAGGCCACGTATCAGCAACTGGCCGCCGCGCCGCCCGCGATGCTGCCCCCGGAGCTGCGCGTCGCTCGGGATGCGTACCTCACGGGCAACGTGGCGGTGCTTCAAGTGCTGACGTCCTCTCCGCCCAGCAGCAAGGAGGCACGAGAGCTGGTTCGTGAGCTGCGCGAGGAGCGCTCGGTGGGAGACGGGAAGCTGCTCGTGGGAGGGCAGACGGCCACGGACGTGGACGCGACGGCGTTCCTGCGGCGCTACACGCCGGCCGCCGTGGGCTTCGTGATGGGGATGACGTGCATCGTCCTCTTCGTGCTCCTGCGCTCGGTCGTGCTGCCCCTGAAGGCCCTGCTGATGAACCTGCTCTCACTGGCGGGCTCGTTCGGGGCCCTCGTCTGGATCTTCCAGGAGGGGCACCTGCACCAGCTGCTGCGCTTCGAGCCAGGCCCCATCGAGCCGTCGCTTCCCATCCTGTTGTTCTGCGCCTTGTTCGGCCTGTCCATGGACTACGAGGTGCTGCTGCTCAGCCGCATCCGCGAGGAGTGGCTGCGCACGGGTGACAACACGCACGCGGTGGCCGAAGGGCTGGAGCAGACGGGAGGGCTCATCACCAGCGCGGCGGCCATCATGGTCGCCGTCTTCGCGGCGTTCGCGCTGGCGTCGGTGGTGGTGGTGAAGGCGATGGGACTGGGCATGGCCATCGCGGTGGCGCTGGATGCCACGCTGGTCCGGGTGCTCATCGTCCCCGCGATGATGCGCCTGATGGGGGACCTGAACTGGTGGGGGCCCGGACACCATGGGCACCCGCCGGCTCGGCCGGCTCGGCCGGCTCGGCCGGCTCGGGACGAAGGGACGGAGGTGAGGCCATGAACACGCGAGACGTGGCGTGGGTGGCGGCGGGAGCGGCGGCGCTGGGCGTGCTGGTCCATGGACACCGAGGACTGATGGCGGGACTGAGACGGCGCCCGGCCCCGGCCACGAGGCGGTTCGAGCCGCCCTCGGTGTCCATCATCCGCCCCATCCGGGGCCTGGATGTGGAGGCGCGAGAGAACGTCCGCGCGCTGCTCGACCTGGACTATCCCGGTGAGTGGGAGGTGCTCTTCGTCTTCGACAGCGAGGAGGACCCCGCGTTCGCCATCACCCGGGAGGAGCTTGGCGCCTGCCCGACGCGCGCGAAGCGGGTGGAGCTGCTCGTGGCGGGAGAGCCTCCGCGCGGCCTGACGGGAAAGCTCAATGCCATGCAGCTGGGCGTGGCGCGCGCCCGAGGCACGCTGCTGGCCTTCAGCGACTCCGACACGCGGCCCGCGCCCGGGGTGCTCACCGCGCTGGTGAGCGCGCTGATGGAGGATGCGCGGACGGGCGCGACCTTCGCCCCCATCTACGCGGCGGCGGAGACACCTCTCGCGGGAGACGTGGGCTACGGGCTCCTGGTGAATGCCTGGTACGGCTCCTCGGTGGCGCGCGCGGCAGGGACTGACGGCGCCCTGCCCTTCATCATGGGGCAGTTGATGGTGTTCCGCCGGGAGGCGCTCACGGACATCGGCGGCGTGGGCTGCGCCGCCGGGCAGTTCGTGGACGACATGTACCTGGGGCGCCGGCTGCACGAGGAGGGGTGGAAGAACCGCGTCATCCACACGCCCTTGCGCATCGTCACGGGACAATTGGAGCTGCGCGCCTTCCTGCGCATCTTCCGGCGCTGGGTGCTCTTCTCCGAAGCGGGCCTCCCCTGGAGCTTCGCGAGGCCCAACTGGGTGCGCGGAGTGATGGGCTGGCTCGCGTGGGGAGGTCTGGCGGCGGCCGTCACCCGACGCGCCTGGGGACACGCGGCCCTGGCCTCGCTGCCCATCGGCTTCTCCGTGTGGAGCCAGCTCCGGCTCCAGCGGGAATGCAACGGGCCGCGAGTCTCCCCCCGACACTACTGGGTGCCCGCGGTGCTTCCGCTGCTGGGCGCGGGCGTGGCGCTGTCGGCGCGGCTGTCGCGCGAGGTGGACTGGCGCGGCCGGAGCTATCAGCTGGACGCGAAGGCGCGCCTGGGTGACGCTCCGCCGGAGCAGGCGAGTGTGTAGACGGGACGACGGACGCGGCGATGCCACCAGTTCCCCATCTGCTCCACCGTGCTCGCCCTGGCACTCCTCAGGGGCGGCACGACCGAGCGCAGCAACGGCACGGCGGCCCGGAGGCGCACTCCGTTCCGACGCGACGGGCGAATGAACATCAGGGCATGGCCGACGACACACAAGTACTCGCGCGCCATCATCCGCATGCGCGACTCCTCGGAGGCGAGCAGGGCCATGGAGGCGCGGGCGCCTCGCGGGCTGTGCTCCCAGTAGTGCAGCAATCCCCGACGCAGCGCCCGCATGCCCTCGTTCTGTCCGGCGCAGCCCTCGTAGAGCGCGGCGGCGAGCGCGGCACGGGTGCGCTGGGCCGGTCGCCGTGCGCTCGCGTAGAGTTCCAGCGCGCGAGGGATGTCCTCCGGGTGGCGGCGCAGCGCGTCCTGGAGCGCGCGTGCGTCGTGAAAGCACGAGGCCATGCCACTTCCGGTGAGCGGGTGACAGCACGACGCGGCGTCGCCCACCAGCACCGCGCTTCCCAGCCGCACTGTCGCCGAGAGCCGGTCGTCATTGGACGCCATGCGCGGCGCCAGAGGCTGCTCCAGCGCCCGACGGACCTCGCTCCGCAACGCGGGGGGCAGCGTGCGCAGCAACTCCGGCCGTTCCTTCAGCGTCTCGGCGGTGCTGCCCAGGGGGAGGTCCACCATCACCCGCGCCACACCGGGCTGGATGGCGTAGGCCAGCGCGTACAGGGGGCCGCCCACGAATTGGTGGCCATGGTCCGGGTACGGCAGGCAGGCGCTGTCCACGGTGAGGCCCAGCATGGTGGAGATGCGCATGGAGTGCTCGGCGATGCCCAGCATCCGCCGCACGGGCGACGCACGCCCGTCCGCGGCCACCAGCAGTCGGGCCCGCACCGTGTGGTCGACACCGTCGTGGGAGAAGCGCAGGCGGACTCCGCTCGCGTCGTTGTGCTCCACGGCCGTCACGCGCGCGCGGGACAGGAAGGTGACGCCCGGTCGCCGGGCCACGGCCTCCAACAGCGGAACGGTCAGCGCGGCGTGCTCGAGCGACAAGCCCGTGGCACCGCCGCCATAGGGAAGGACCACGTCGCGCGCGGGTACGGAGAAGAGGACCGCGAAACCTCGCACGGGCCGCGCCGTCCAGGCGTCCACGACGTCGCCAAAGCCAAGCTCGCGCAAGACACGCACTCCCGTGGGGTGAAGCAGCTCCCCGGAGAGTTGCTTGTGGCGGTCCACGCCCGCGTCCACCAGCAGGACGGACAGCCCCAGCTCGGAGAGCGCCGCCGCCACCGCGCATCCCGCGGGGCCCCCCCCCGCAATCACCACATCGACGTCGCGCACGCAGGCCACCCCCATGACGCAACAACTAGTCATGGACACGACATGACGCAGTGGAGGAAGCCATGGTTGCTCTCGAAGAGTCGTTCTGCCGAACGGTGCTACCCCAGGTCTCCCGGACGTTCGCCCTGAACATCCCCCTCTTGCCGGAGCCCCTGGACCTCGCCGTCACGGTGGCCTACCTGCTCTGCCGCATCGCGGACACGCTGGAGGACGAAACCCGTCCGAAGTTCCAGAAGGAACTGTTCGAGGAGCTGGCGAGCCTCGTGGAGCTCAAGCCGGGCTGGGAGGCGCGCGCCCAGTCCTTCGCCCGCCGGACGGGAGCCGAGCTGCGCGAATCCGCTCCCCAGGCGGAAGCAGAGCTCATCGCGGGGACGCCCACGGTGCTGAAGACCCTGGCCTCGCTCCCCTCCTGGGTCCATCCCCACGTCGAGCGGTGCGTGCGCATCATGAGCGACGGAATGGTCCAGATTCAGCGGCGGTACGGAGACACCGGTCTTGTCCTGGGACTGCCCGACCTCCGGACGACCTTCGAGTATTGCTACTACGTGGCGGGGGTCGTGGGCGAGATGCTGACGGGGCTCTTCGTCGCCTGCTCGCCGCGCATCACTCCGGCGCGGCAGGCCGTGCTCGAACCGAGGGCCACCGCCTTCGCCAGGGTCTTGCAGCTCACCAACATCCTGAGGGACGTGCGCCAGGACCTGGACAACGGCAGGTGCTGGCTGCCGCTGGACCGGATGGCCGCCCATGGACTGGGGCCCGCCACGCTGGCGCTGCCGAGCCACCGCGCGCGCGCCATGGCGTTGCACGCGGAGCTGGTGGCCGTGGCGCGCCGCGAGCAGGACGCCGCCTTCGAATACTCACTGGCGTGTCCACCCGAGGAGCCCGGCCTCAGGCTGTTCTGCCTGTATCCCTTCCTCCTGTCGGTGCTGACGCTCAACGTGGTGGACGGAAACCCCGCGGTGTTCGACCCCAAGCCCGTGAAGCTCGGCCGGGATGCGGTGCTGAAGGTGATGCTGCTCGCGCAGGAGCGGGTGGCCTCTGATGCGGCGCTGCGCGCGCTCTACGAGGAATGCTCGCGAGGGCCCCAGGGAGTGGAGGCGGTGAGGTGATGCGACAGGCCCGCGAGGTGCTTGCCCGGACCCAGGAGACGGATGGCTCCTGGAAGGGTGACTACAGCGGGCCCCTCTTCTTGAGTCCGGTGTATGTGGCCGGGCTGTATGTGCTTGGACGGGCTCCGGACACACGCACCCGGGAGGGGCTGCTCGCCCACGCTCGCGCCCATCAGAACGAGGACGGCGGCTGGGGGCTGGACGTGGAGTCTCCGAGCCTCGTCTTCACGACGGTGCTCAACTACGTGGCGCTGCGGCTGCTCGGCGTCGAAGCCGAGGACCCGGGCCTCCTCCGCGCGCGGGCCTGGTTCCTGCCTCGGGGCGGTCCGCTGGGCAGCGGCTCCTGGGGCAAGGCCATCCTCGCCCTGCTCGGACTCTACGAATACGACGGGCTCGCTCCCACGCCCCCGGAGCTGTGGCTGTTGCCGCGCGCGCTGCCGTTCCATCCATCGCGCCTGTGGTGCCACTGCCGCATGGTGTACCTGCCCATGGGCTGGCTCTATGGGCGCCGGGCGCGCGCGCAAGAGACGCCCTTGCTGACCGAGCTGCGGCGCGAGCTGTATCCCCTGCCCTACACGGACGTGGACTGGAAGGCGTCACGCAACCGGGTCGCCGCGACCGACGTCTACACCCCGCGCGGTGCGTGGCTGCGCGCGGTGAATCGCGTGCTCGGGCTCTACGAGCGACTGCACTCCAAGAGGCTCCGCGCTCGCGCGCTGGAGGAGTCGCTGGCGCAGATTCGTGGCGAGGACGAGGCCACGCACTTCATCTGCATCGGGCCCATCAACAAGGTGCTCAACGCCGTGGTCTGGCATCTCGCCCGGCCCGACGGCCCCGAGGTGCGCGCCCATCTGGAGCGCCTGCCTGACTATCTCCAGCACTCCACGGGGGGCGTGACGGTCAACGGCTACAACTCCTCACAGCTCTGGGACACCGCGTTCGCGGTCCAGGCGCTGGTGGCCTCGGGCCAGGAGGAGGCAAGGGCCACGCTCGCACGCGCGGCCCGCTTCCTGGAGTCGGAGCAGGTGATGGAGGACTCTCCGCGCCCCGAGCGCTATTTCCGTCATCCAAGCCGGGGGGGCTGGCCCTTCAGCACGCGCGCCCACGGCTGGCCCATCAGCGACTGCACGGCGGAGGCGGTGAAGGCGTGTCTGCTATTGGAGCCGCTGGGGCTCAACCGCGTGCCGCGCGAGCGACTGGCCCAGGCCGTGGAGTTCATCCTCTCGCTCCAGAATCGCGACGGGGGCTGGGCCACCTACGAGCCGACGCGAGGCCCTCGCTGGTTGGAGCGGTTCAATCCCTCGGACGTATTCGCCGGCATCATGGTGGACGCCAGTTTCGTGGAGTGCACGTCCGCGTGCATCCAGGCACTGGTCGCATGGCGAAGGGCCCAGCCCGATGCCCCGGTGAACCCGGCCATCGCGCGCGGCCTGGAGTTCCTGCGCCGCGTACAGCGGCCGGACGGAGGCTGGGAGGGCTCGTGGGGCGTGTGCTTCAGCTATGGCACGTGGTTCGGGGTGACGGGCCTCGTCGCAGGTGGCGCTCGGCCTGGAGACCCCGCGCTGCGCCAGGCGGTCCGCTTCCTCGAGGAACACCAGCGCGCGGACGGATCCTGGAGCGAGACCATCCAGAGCTGTCGTGAGCGGCGCTGGGTGGACGGGCCCACGGGACATGCGGTGACGACGTCATGGGCGCTGCTGTCACTGGTGGCCGCCGGAGAGGGCGACTCGGAGGCCATGCGCCGGGGCGCGGCCTGGCTGCGCGCGCGACAGGGAGCCGATGGCCGGTGGCCACGGGAGCCGCTCGCGGGCGTCTTCAGTCGCACCTGCGCCATCCACTACGACACCTATCTGCGCATCTTCCCGCTGTGGGCGCTGTCCCTCGCGGGGCGGGAGGAGCACCGAGGATGAGCTAGATGTTGATGCGCGAGCTGACCGTGCGGATGTCCAGGCCCAGCGCGGAGAACTCGGCGGCGTGCGCGCGCAGCAGCTCCACGAACCGGGGGTGCACGTCATCCTCCTCGTTCGCCAGGAGGAAGCCGTAGTTCGTCTTGGACAGCATCCACGAAATCCACAGCATCTCCGTGGCCTCCTCCGGAGAGGGCGCGACGTCCAGGTCCGCCTCCGTCGACAGCGCCCCACCCTTCCCCCAGCGCAATCCCAGACACGCGTACAGCACCTCGCCCGCGTCGTCCCACTGGAGGTTGTTGGCCCACGCGTGACGGAAGGTCGCGAAGTAGATGACATACCGACACAGCCGCTTGAGCGACTCCAGCTCCCCAGCCTGGGGGACATCCGTCCACGTCACGGCGCTGACGGCCTTGGACGTGGGCTCCCGCGTCTTCGCGTCCAGGTCCATGCGCTCGGAGCGCACGAACCACGGCGCGGCCTTCCCCGGCACCGTCCCCCGGAGATAGCGACACACGAAGGCCGGCGCGGAGTGCGCCACCAGGTCGTCCGAGAAGCGCCGCACCTCGCGCCACTCGGCCTCCACCGCCGCGCCGTGCTCCGCGAAGAACGCGTCCACGTGTTCGCCCAAGAGCTTCCAGAACAGCCCCGCCGCGCGCGCGTAGCGGTGTCCCTCGCAGACGGGCGGCGCGGGCTCGAAGCCCTTCCAGTCGTAGCTGCCCAGCAGGTGCGACAGGCGCGACTCCACGGCCCGCTCCGTCAGCGCGCTCGCGCGGGTGATGTAGCCCGTGGACCCGACGAGAAAACCGTCGGCGGAGCGGTTGATGAGCACCACCTCGCGCAGGTGCGGCATCAGCAACCAACGCAACGGACTGCGTCGCAGGTTGCGATGCGCGGCGATGGAGTACTGCTCGATGTTGAAGTGACACTGCCCCAGGTGATTGCCCAGCTCGGTGTCCAGCGTCGCGCTCACCCGCGCCATCCGCTTGGCCGCCTCCCAACCGGCGCCATCCTCGGGCGTGAAGCTCCGCCGCGTCACCGGTGAACCAGGGGCCGTCGCCCCGGGCTCCCGCAGGCCCAGGATGATGCGCACCGGCAGCAGCTTCTCCTCCACCAGCCGCAGCCGCACGTCCACATCCGGCAGACAGTGGATGCCGTCCTGCTCGTACGCGTTCCACGGGAAGTAGAGCCGGAACGCCTTCGCCTCGCCGGGCGCCTCCGGATCTTTATCGAGGACGCTGGAGAACATGCCGTTGAGCAGCCGCTCTCCGAAGAAGGCATCCGTGCGCGTGGAGCCCGGCGACTCGCGCTCCATCCGCACCGTCAACGCCTCCGGATAGTCCGCCTGAATCCTGTCCAGCGCCGGGGCCTGCCCCAGCTTCCCCTTGAGAAGGTGCCCGCGCTTGACGAGCTCGATGGGCGCCACCGCCTTCAACATCGCCAGCGCGCGGCCCGGCGCATAGGCCGTGGGCGCAGTCCCCTCCTCCGTCACCAGCAGACGCGCCAGCGGCGTCGTCGGGTCATATTCCCAGTACGGCAGCCGCAGCGTCCCGAAGTCGTGGTGGAACCCCCCATGGTCATCCGGCCCCTGCTCGGCGCCGATGCGCCGCCACGTCTCCACCACCTGCCCATCCGGACGGAACGTGTGCTGCGGCTCGAAGAAGCGGACCTCCAAGTCGGGCAGGTCTCCCACCCCCGCGTCGGCGGGGTCGTAGCGGACCGAAAACCCACCCTCCGGGTCCGTGAAACCCTCACCCAGAAAGTCATCCGGCGCGCCGAAGTCCCGGTCCCACAGCTCCACCTTGATGTGATGCAAGGGTATGGGGCCGCCCGGACCATCCAGCTCGAAAACCAGACGCCCCACCGCCACCGCGGGCAACGTGGAGGTGTCCCGCACGGTGCGACCGGCACGGACCCGAGGTGCGAGCTGACGACTCAGGGCCAGCCGATCCTCGAGCTTCAGCCCCGCGTACCACCGCGCCAGCTCCTCCGCGTCCAGCACTTCATTCCTGTCACTCTCGCGTCCTTTGAACCCGAGAGCGCCCGCCCACCGACGCAGCACCGCGAACATCATCCCCGTCCCCTGCCCCTGGCCTCGGGCCTGTCAGTGCCACCGTCTGTCATCAGCCCAACCTCCACGGGTGTCCCTCACTCATGACAGGGCCACTGGAACCTTCGCCAAATCCGTGCGCTGAGCGACTCCTGCCTCCGTCCGCGGGGAGGGTACCATGGCTTGCAGCACTCGCTTTCCCCGTCCTACGGTCTGCCCCCGTTCCGCAGAGGGTTCCATGACTGTCGAGTACAAGCTCAAGATTCGCACGAGCGCGAAGGTCGGCGCGGGCACGAACGCAGACATCTCCGTCACCCTGGTGGGCACCCAAGGGGAGAGCGGACCGCACGCGCTGGACAAGCGCTTCCACAATGACTTCGAGGCGGGCGCGGAGGATGTCTACTCCGTGAAGGCCACGGACCTGGGCGACCTGGTGCTGCTGCGCTTCACCAACGCGGGGGGCGTCGCGGGGGACTGGCTGCTGGACCAGGTCCACGTCACGGCGGAGGGACGGCAATGGCGCTTCCCCTTCTTCCGGTGGGTGCAGGGCGGCGCCACGGTGGACGTGCTCGAGGGCTCCGCGAAGCTGGCACGGCAGGCGAGCAGCGCGCGTGAGTCGATGGCGCGGCGCGAGCTGCTCAAGCACCGTCAGCAGATGTATCCCTGGCGTGCCGCCTCGGCCACCGAGGGACTGCCCGGCGCGCTCGACTTGAGCGAGACACGGCCGCTACCCAAGGACGAGCTGTACCGGGGACTGACGGAGGGCAGCTACGAGGTCGTCATCGCCAAGACGCTGGCGTCCATCAAGCTGCACCTGCCCATGCTGTCCAACGCGTGGAACGGGCTGGTGGACATCTTCGACTTCTTCAAGGGCCTGGAGGTCCCCCAGCTCTCCCAGCGGTGGAAGGACGACTACGAGTTCGCGCGGCAGGCCGTGCAGGGCATCAACCCGCTGCACATCACGCTCATCCCCAGCGTGCCCCAGGGCATGTCGCTGACGGATGACGACGTGCGCGGCCTCTTGTCGCCCGGCACCACGCTGGCGCTCGCGCTCGACAGCAAGCGCATCTTCCTGCTCGACTTCGAAATCCTCGACGGCATCCCGATGTACCGGAAGCTCGACGAGAAGGGCGTCGAGGAGCGGCGCTGGGCCCCGGCGTCCCGCTGCCTGTTGTACCTGGACGACTCCCGCCAGCTCCGCCCCATCGCCATCCAGCTGGGCCACGACGCCCAGAAGGACCCGGTCTTCACGCCGAACGACGGCGAGTACGACTGGCTGGCGGCGAAAATCTACGTCCGGTGCAGCGAGGGCAACACGCACCAGATGGTGGGCCACGCGCTGCGCACCCACTTCGTGGCGGAGCCCTTCGTCATGGCGACGATGCGCAACCTGCCGGACCCACACCCCGTCTACAAGCTGCTGCGCCGACACTTCCGGTACACGCTCGCCATCAACGAGGGAGCACGCAAGGGCCTGCTCGCCGAGGGTGGGGTGTTCGATGACTTCATCGCCACCGGCGGGCCGGACAAGGGGCACCTCCAGCTGGGCAAGAAGGGGTACCAGCGCTGGAAGCTCTCCGACAACAAGCCCCGTCTGGACTTCGAGCGCCGGGGCGTGCTGTCCCCCGACGTCCTGCCCTACTACCCGTACCGCGACGACGCCCTCCCCTTGTGGGATGCTTTCGAGGAGTACGTCGGAGGAGTGCTCCGGCACTTCTATCGGACCGACGCGGACCTCGAGGGCGACACCGAGATGCAGAGCTGGTGGAAGGACCTCACCGAGCACGGACTGCCCGTCGACAAGCTGCCCTGCCAGGAGCTGCGCCGCGTGGACGACCTGGTCGACATGCTCGCCACCGTCATCTTCACGGTCAGCGTCCAGCACGCGGCGGTCAACTACCTGCAATACGAGCACTACGCCTTCGTACCCAACGCGCCCCTGTGCATGCGCCAGGAGCCGCCCCGTCAAAAGGGCGTCCTGGGCCCGAGCGACATCACCGCCATGATTCCCAGCAAGTCCCAGACGCTCTGGCAGGTCGCCATCGGCCGAGCGCTCTCCAGCTTCGGGGAGGACGAGGAGTACCTGCTGCACGAGTTCGGCTGGCGCGAGGAGTACTTCCAGGAGCCCGAGCTGTTGGCCATCCGCGAGCGCTTCCAGCAGCGCCTGAGAGACCAGTTGGTGGCGGTGAAGGCGCGCAACGCGCATTCCGACGTGCCGTACACCGTCCTGCAGCCCGACAAGATTCCCTGCGGCATCACCGTCTGAGCAGCACCGGAGGCTTCCCCGTGCCAAACCTGCTCTCTCGCGGCCTGTTCAACCTGTTCTTCGGCGGCCGGCGAAAGCCCCTCGCCAGCCTGCCGGGACCACCGCCAGGCATCCTGGGCAACATCGGGGACTTCCTGGGCGTGCAACCCTGGGACGTCTGCGCCCGCTACGCGCGCACCTACGGCCCCGTCACCGTCACCTGGCTGGGGCCCTCTCCCGCGCTGGTGCTCAACGACCCCGACGTCATCCAAGAGGTGCTGGAGACGCGCCGGCTGGAGTTCGAGAAGGGCAACATCGGCGAGCAGATCCGCCACTCCGCCACGGACGACACGCCGTTCACCGCGCAGCAGGGCGAGGACTGGAAGCGCAAGCACGGGATGGACCCGCTGGCGCAGCCCTGGGTCGCCGCGTGGCGCAAGGCCCAGGTGCCGCCGATGCAGGCGGCCATCGCCGAGTCAGTGGAGGCGGTGCTCCACACGCCGTCGCTCGACCTGACGCCGATGCTGCGCAAGCTGACGTTCGACGCGTTCTGCGTGGCCACGGTGGGCGAGAAGCTCCCCTCGTCCGTGTACGACGACTTCATGCTGCTGGCCGCCGCCGCGGATGCGCGCATCCAGGCGAAGCTCCCCCTGAAGTTCGTCTCGGTGCCCAAGGGCTTCGCGGCGGCGAAGGAGCGCTTCTACGGGCTGTTCGCGGACAAGATCCGCGCGGCGCGCCAGGCCCCGGCCGCGCACCGGGTCGACTTGATGTCGTGGACGCTGCGCGAGATGCCGGAGCTGGATGACCAGGTCCACGCGAACCTGCTCGGCTCGTTCTTCTTCGGCGGCGTCTTCTCCGCCAGCACCACCCTCGTCGGCGCCGTCCACCAGCTCCAGAAGTACCCCACCGCCGAGGAGCGCCTGGCGCTGGAGTCCGCGTCGCTGGCGAAGGAGCCGCTGACGCACGAGCGGCTGCTCGGGGCGCCTTGGGGCGAGGCCGTCGCCTTCGAGTCCCTGCGAATCCTCCCGGCCGTCCGCGTCCTCATGCGCCGCTCGCCGGCCACCGAGACGCCGCTGGCGGGCGTCATGCTGCCGCCGGAGACCACGCTGATGATCTCCAACCAGCACCTGCACCGGGACGCGACGCACTGGACGAGCCCTGAGACATTCGACCCGGAGCGCTGGCTCAATGGCGGCGCGGCCAGCAACCCGCTCGGCAGCGGCCACTTCTTCCCGTTCGGCCGGGGGCCTCGGGCCTGCGTGGCCGGAGACTTCGCCATGGTGTTCCTGCGCACGGCGCTGGCGACCCTCGGCGCCCGGGTGCGCGTCCACGTCGATTCGACGGAGCCCTTCGAGGAGGGCTTCTTCTTCGGCGTGGTGCTTCCGAAGGGCGTCACTGGAAAGCTTGTCCCGCGCGAGCGGCAAACCCTCTACCCTCCCCTGGGAGCCTCTCCCCCCTCCGCCGTGGAAACCGCATGACCTTGTTCCGACATCCCAGAGACCGCATCCCCGTCCTGCTGTTCGCCACGGTGTTCGCCCTGGACCTGACGGTCTACTTCACGGCGAGAAGCTGGTGGCTCCCCATCCTCTGGCTCGCCCTCTGGGTGATTCCCAAGGGGTGGATCAGCGCCTGGAACCACCACCACCAGCACGTGCCCATGTTCCGGCACGCGCTGCCCAACCGCTTGCTGGAGGTCGTCTTCGGCTTCCAGACGGGTGTGACGTCCCAGGCGTGGTTCCTCCACCATGTGGTCGGCCACCACCGCAACTACCTGGACCAGCAGAAGGACGAGGCCCGCTGGAAGCGCGATGACGGGTCCACCATGGGAGAGGTCGAGTTCTCCGTCATCAACACGCTGCAGGCCTACCCCCGGGCCTACGCCGTGGGCCGCTCACACCCGAAGGCCCAGCGCCTCTTCCTGGCCATGTGCGCGCTCCAGGTGGCGCTGCTCGGCATCCTGTTCTGGCACAACTGGTACAACGCCCTCTTCGTGTTCCTGCTCCCCATGGTGGCGTCGCTCTACGTCACCGTCTGGGCCACCTACTTCCACCACGTGGGGCTGGAAGCGACGGAGCACTCGGAGGCCTCGTACAACATCGTTCACCGGGGCTACAACCTGATGACCGGCAACCTGGGCTTCCACACCGCCCACCACGCGAAGCATGGCGTGCACTGGTCCCAGCTCCCGGAGCTGCACGCGCAGCTGGCCAAGGACATCCCCAACACCCTGTACCGCCAGCCGGGCATCCCCTTCGTCTGGTCCAACCCGGAAGCGAAGATTGAGCCGGGCGAGTCGGAGCTGGGCGCCATCGTCCAGTGAGCGGGCCTCCTCTCTCCGCGAGCCCAAGGCCCGGGCTCGCGGGCGAGGGAGCAGCCCCCCTGCCCCGGTGGCGGGCCACGCGCCTTGACCACCTCGTCGCAATCCCCGATATCCCCCCGGGCGCGCGATTGATATTGCGTCGCAAAACCAAGTAGTCCGGGATTGCGGATGTTCTCACCGGTCACCTCCCTCGCGCTGCTCCTCTCGGTGGCCTCCCCGGCCCCGTCCACGCCGACTCCCTCCGAGGAGCTCGTTCCCGTCGCCACGGCGGAGGCTCCACCGAGTGACGAGGTCCAGGTGCCTCGGCGCCTCGACAGCGTCGTGGTCCCCTATCCCGAGGCCGAGCAGGCGGCCGGCCGCGAAGGTGAAGTCGTCCTCCGGCTCACGCTCGACGAGCAGGGCACCGTGACGGACTCGGAGGTCGTCCGCTCCGCGGGCGCGGCCTTCGACGAAGCGGTGCGGACCGCGAGCTTCTCCTTCGAGTTCGAGCCCGCGCGCGTCCGGGGCGAGGCCGTGGCGTGCCAGATTGAGCTGGCCCACACCTTCAAGCTCGACGCGCCTCCCGTGGTCCCCGAGGAGCCCGTCGCGGAGCCCACCGCGGCAGCGGAGCCCACGCCCCCTGTCCCCAAGGAGAAGCAGCTGGAGACCACCGTCTCCGCGCGCACGGAGGCGGAGGAGCGGCGCCAGTCCGCCGAGGCCGTGAAGGTCGTCAGCATCCAGCGCGCTCGCTCCCGCTCCGGAGACCTGGGCCAGGTGCTCGCCTCGCAGGAAGGCGTGGAGGTGCGGCGCACGGGCGGGCTCGGCAGCACCGCCCTGTTCGCGCTCAACGGCCTCACCGACGACCAGATTCGCTTCTTCCTGGACGGCGTGCCGCTGGACCTCTCGGGCTATCCCTTCGGCATCGCCAACGTGCCGGTCAACCTGGTCGACTCCATCCAGCTCTACCGGGGTGTGGTGCCGGTGCGCTACGGCGCGGACGCGCTCGGTGGCGCCGTCAACCTCGTCTCCTCTCCCCTGGAAGTGGGCACGCATGGCGCCGTGTCCCTCCAGGGCGGAGCCTTCGGCACCTTCCGCCTCACGCTGGGCGGCGGCTACAAGCCCGCGGAGGAGGGCTTCTACGCGCGGGCCCACTTCTTCGCCGACACCACGAACAACAACTACTCCGTCGACGTCGAGGCCGCGGACGACCGGGGCTCCATCCGTCCCGTCACCGTCAAGCGCTTCCACGACGGCTACGACGCGCTCGGCGGCGGTGTCGAGGCGGGCTACACCGGCCTGTCCTGGGCGGACCGCCTCGTCGTGCGTGCCTTCGGTGCCCGACACGACAAGGAGCTGCAACACAACCTGGTGATGTCGGGCACGCCCTATGGCGAAGCGCGCTACGACTCCGACACGGTGGGCGCGCAGCTGCTCTATGCGAAGACGCTCTCGCCGAGCGCCCGCCTGGAGGTGCTGGCCGGCTACGCGTGGCAGGCCACGAAGCTGGTGGACGTGGCCGAGTGGGTCTACGACTGGTTCGGCAACCGCGTGAATCCACGCGAGGTGCCGGGCGAGCTGGGTGAGAGCCCCATCGACCAGACCGTCTGGCAGAGCTCCGTCTACGGCCGCGTCAACGTGGGCTGGGACGTGGCGAAGCACCAGACGCTGCGGCTCGCCTTCGCGCCGACGTTGATGGTGCGGACCGGTGAGGAGCGGCGCAGGGCCAGCCCCAGCGACCCGGACCGGCTCTCCGCGGAGCGCTCCCAGCTCACCTTCGTCACCGGCCTCGAGTACGAGGTGGACCTGCTCGACGACGCGCTGGAGGTCATCCTCTTCGGCAAGGACTACGTCTACCTGGGCAAGGCCGAGCAGCCGCTGGAGACGGGAGGCTGGCGGAACAAGGACCGCGAGCTGCATCGGCTCGGAGGTGGCGCGGCGCTGCGGCTCCGGCTGGGCTCGCCGCTCTACCTCAAGGCCAGCTACGAGCGCGCCACGCGCCTGCCGCGCCCCGACGAGGTCTTCGGCAACGGCGTGCTCGTCCAGGAGAACCTCGACCTGGAGCCGGAGCACAGCCACAACCTGAACCTGGGCCTCGCCTCCGTGCCGCTGCGCACGAAGCTGGGCAGCTTCCGCGGCGAGCTGAACGGCTTCGCCCGCTTCGCGGACAACCTCATCCTGCTCACGGGAAGAGACCGCGAGTGGAGCTACCAGAACGTGTACGCGGCCCGGATTCTGGGCGTCGAGGCCTCGGCCGGGTGGAGCTCACCGGGTGGACTCTTCAGCCTGGACGCCAACGCCACGGTGCAGAACCCACGCAACGTCTCCGGTGAGGGAACCTTCGGGGCCTTCGAGGGGCGCCGCCTGCCGAACCGTCCATGGCTCTTCGCCAACGCCACGGCGCGGGTGTCCCTGCGAGGACTGGCGCTGGCGGAGGACGAGCTGTCCCCGTTCTGGAGCACGCGCTACGTGAATGGCTTCTTCCGCAACTGGGAGGGCCTGGGCACGGTGGAGTCGAAGGACAAGATCGACACCCAGTTCGTGCAGGCGGCGGGAATCGGCTACCGCGTCCGGCGAGGCAAGCTCACCGCGGGGCTCACCGCCGAGCTGGAGAACGTCACCGACGCGCGCGTCTTCGACTTCTTCGGCGTCGAGCGACCCGGGCGCGCGGGCTGGCTCAAGGGCACGCTCGAGTACTGACTGACACAGGACGACGCGCCCGGCCGCGACGAAGGCCAGGCGCGTCAGGCACGACGGCTCAGCGCACCTTCACGAACTGGTACGCCCAGCCCTGCGTCTCGAAGCGCTTCACCGCCGGGCCGCTGACGCCCAGCTCCCAGATGGCCGTCTTGCTGTAGTCGGCCGTGGGCAGCAGCAGGAAGGTCCGCCCGTCGAGCGTGAAGGCGTAGTAGCCGCCCGCGATGAAACCGAGCCCCTCGACGGGCGCCGCCGTGCCCGCATCCAGATTGACCTGCCACAGCTTCCAGTGCAGGCCGCCGGTGATGTCCGTGGCCTTGGTGTTCTCGTCGATGGTGAGGTTCTCATCGTGGAACACGGCGACGACGCCGGTGCCGTTGCCCAGGTAGCGGAACGCCGCCGTCTGACGGCCGCCCACCAGCGAGGACAGCGAGCGGGTGAAGGCGGTGTCGATGTCCCGCGAGCCGGCCTTGATGCGCACCACGCAGGTGTCGGGCGCGCTCTCCTTGAGGACGGGCGCCGCGGAGCTGAACACCCAGTTGGAGAAGTAGATGTTGCCGGCCTCGTCCTGCGTCGCCACGTCCAGCCCGGGGCACGGCGCGTCCAGCAGCTTCACCAGGCTGTCATCCGTCTTCGAGTAGATGGCGATCTGCGAGGTGGGCAGGAAGTCGAAGTAGGTGCCATCCGTCCAGTAGAACGCCTGGAACACATCGTCACCGCGCACCACGCGGGCGCGGTCATAGCCTGTCTTCACCACCAGGTCCTGGCGCTCGCGGACCAGGCCCGGCACCTCGGCGGGGCCCGAGATTTCCATCGTCGAGGGATTCCAGATGATGCGCTTGGACTCCTCCAGCGACATGTACGCAGTGGTCGAGTCCACGAACTGGTTGAAGTAGAGCGGCGAGGTGGCGAGGCCGTAGTTGGCGAAGCTGATGCGCCCCGCATCCTCCAGCGAGCCGTCGTCCTTCACCGTGTAGCGCGACACCTCGGGCTTCTCGCCCGCGCCGACGAAGAGCATCCCGTCGACGGCGCCAATCGTCGCGAAGCCGGAGTGCTCGCGGGCCTTCGACAAATCCAGCCCGGTGATGTCCAGGGAGTTGAAGACGCTCACGTACGTGGCGCTTCCGGCCTGTGAGAAGACCGACGTGGCCAGGCTGTACACGGGGTCCTTGGTATCGGACGGGCCCGGCGTCTTCTCGTCGTCGTCTCCGCATCCCACCAGGGTGGTGGTGAGCAGGAGCGTGGTGGCGGCGGATGCCGTGGCGAGACGGCGGAGGGTGCGCATGATGGACTCCGTTGAGGGGGATGAAGCGTGGAGGGTCAGGTCGGTACGGAGGCGGGAGCG
>NZ_JBLZWL010000138.1:0-56118 GCF_049194865.1 Corallococcus terminator
CCCGGGGCTTCAGCGCGGACGAGGTGACGCTGGCCGAGGAGCTGGGGCGCCGCGCGGCCTTCGCCATCGACAACGCGCAGCTCTACCGCAAGTCCCAGGAGTCCATCCGCGTCCGCGACGAGTTCCTCTCCATCGCCTCGCATGAGCTGAAGACGCCGCTGACGTCCATGAAGCTGCGCATGCAGCAGATGGGGGCGCTCTTGTCCCGGCCCCGGCCCGACTCGACGCTCGCCGCGCGGCTGTCCAGCATGCTGCTCGTCTGCGAGAGCCAGCTCTCCCGGCTGTCGCGCCTGGTGGAGCACCTGCTGGACGTCTCCCGCATCCACGAGTCGCGGCTCGCGCTGCGCCTGGAGGAGATGGACCTGGCCGTCGTCGCGCGCGACGTGGCGGCCCACCTCCGTGAGCAGGTGGAGAAGGCGGGCTGCGAGCTGGTGCTGGAGGCGCCGGAGTCGCTGCCGGGCCGGTGGGACAGGCTGCGGCTGGAGCAGGTGATGATCAATCTCCTGACGAACGCGGTGAAGTACGGCGCGGGCCAGCCCATCTGGATGCGGCTGGCTTCCCACGACGAGCGGGTGTGGCTGAGCGTGGAGGACCGGGGGCTGGGCATCCCCCGCGAGGCCCAGGCGCGCATCTTCGAGCGCTTCGAGCGCGCCGCCTCACCCAACTACGGCGGGCTGGGCCTGGGCCTCTTCATCACCCGGCAAATCGTGGAGGCCCACGGTGGCCGGGTGTGGGTGGAGAGCGAGCCGGGGCGGGGCGCCCGCTTCGTCGTCGAGCTGCCCCAGTGGACTCACGTCAGCGGGCCTTCCACCAGTCGCAGCACGTCCGCCAACACGCCGGACGCCGTCACCGCCGCGCCCGCGCCGTAGCCCCGGATGACCAGCGGCGTGGGGCTGTAGCGCTCGGAGAGGAAGCTGAGCGCGTTCTCTCCGCCCTTCACCGCCGCCAGCGGGTTCTCCAGGGGCACGGCCTTGAGTCCCACCGCGCAGCCCTCGTCCCCGACGCTGCCCACGTACCGCAGCACCTTCCCCTCGCCGCGCAGCTGCTCCACGCGGCGCTGGAAGTCCGCGTCGATGCTCGGCAGGCGCGCGAGGAACGCGTCGAGCGGGCCCGTCGCGTCGAAGTCCGAGGGCAGGAGCGACTCCAGCGCCACCTGCTCCAGCTCCACTTCGCGCCCCAGCTCCCGGGCGAGGATGAGCACCTTGCGCGCCACGTCGGTGCCCTGCAGGTCATCACGAGGGTCCGGCTCCGTGAAGCGCTTCTCCATGGCGGTGCCCACCGCCTGCGACAGCGGCACGCCCTGCTCGGTGAGGCCGAGGATGAACGACAGCGAGCCGGAGAGGATGCCCTCGATTCGGCGCACCTGGTCTCCGGTGCGCAGCATGTTCTTCAGCGTGTCGATGACGGGCAGGGCCGCGCCCACGTTCGTCTCGTACAGGAAGCGGCGCTGGTGGCGGGAGGCCGTCTCGCGGATGGCGCGCCAGTGGGCCATGCGGCCCGCGTTGGCCTTCTTGTTGGCGGTGACGACGTGGAGCCCCGAGGCCAGCAGGGACGGGTAGGCGAGCGCCACGTCCTCGCTGCTGGTGCAGTCCACGAAGATGGGGCGGCCCGGGCGCTTCTCCCGCGCCTGCTCGCGGAAGTGGTCCAGCGACGCCGACACGTTGCCCGCCTCCAGCTTCTCCTTCCACTGCTCCAGGGGGATGCCCGCGGGCTCGATGACGCCCTTGCGGCTGTTGGCGATGGCGCACACTCGCAGGTCCACGCCCTGCGCGCGCAGGTGCGGCGCCTGCTGACGAATCTGCCGCATCAGCTCCCCGCCCACGCTGCCCACGCCGGCCACCAGCAGCTCCACCACCTCCGTGGTGCCGAAGTAGCGGTGGTGCACGTGCGCCATGGCGCGCGGACCGTCCGCCTCGGTGATGACGGCGGAGATGCTGCGCTCGCTGGAGCCCTGGGCGATGGCGGCGATGCTGCAACCCACGTCGGCCAGGCCGCTGAAGAAGGTGCCCGCCACACCCACGCGGTGGCGCATGCCGTCGCCGACGATGCTGAGCACCGCCAACTGTCCCTGGCGTTCAATCGTGTCCACCTTGCCGGCCTCGAGCTCCACCTCGAACTCGGCCTCCAGCGCGTGCACGGCGGCGTCGGACTCCGACTGCTGCACGCAGAAGCTGATGGAGCACTCGCTGGAGCCCTGGGTGATGAGGACCACGGAGATGCCGGTGCGGGCCATGGACGCGAAGACGCGCGCGGCGGTGCCCGGGACGCCCTTGAGGCCCGCGCCGGCGATGTTGATGAGCGCCACGTCGCGCAGGAAGGACAGGCCGCGCACGGGGTGGTCCGGCGGGGCGGCGGAGTCCGTCACCAGGGTGCCGGGGTGCTCGGGGCGGAAGCTGTTGCACACGCGCACGGGGATGCCGCGCTCGCGGGCGGGGGCAATCGTCTTGGGGTGGAGCACCTTGGCGCCGAAGTACGCCAGCTCCATCGCCTCCTCGAAGCTCACCTCCGCCAGGGGGAAGGCCTCCGGGACGAGGCGCGGGTCGGCGCTGAAGATGCCGTCCACGTCCGTCCAGATTTCCAGCAGCTGTGCATCCAGCGCCGCCGCGGCCAGCGCCGCCGAATAGTCCGAGCCCCCGCGCCCCAGCGACATCGTCTTGCCGCGCTCGTCGCCGCCGAAGAAGCCCGGCATCAGCAGCAGCCCGGGGCCCTTCTCGTCGCGCAGCGGGGCGAAGCGCGCGCGAATCTCGTCCATGCGGGGCGTGGCCTGCAGCGGGTCTCCCGAGCAGATGAGGGTGTGGCGCGGCTCCACCGCGTGGGGTGCCAGCTTGCGCGCCGACATCAGCGCCTCCAGCAGCAGGCAGGAGGCGCGCTCACCCAGGCCGGACAGGTGGGCGAGCACCGACGGAGAGCACTCGCGCAGCAGCCCCACGCCCTGGAGCAGTCCGCGCAGCTCGGTGGAGATGGCCGCGAGCCCCAGCTCCAGCGGCGCGAGCGCCTCCAGCTCCCCTCCCAGCTCCCGGGCGATGGAGAGGTGGGTCTGCTCGAAGCGGGAGAGCGCGGTGTCCACCTCACCGCCCTCCTGGGCGAGCCGCGCCGTGTCCACCAGGAGGTTGGTGATGCCGGTGACGGCCGAGGCCACCACGCACACGCGCGTCTGCTTGCGCGCCTGCTCCACAAGGTCCACCACGCGCCGAATCTGGGCGGTGCCCCCCACGCTCGTCCCGCCGAATTTCATCACCCGCATGACGGCACCTCGCGGCGGGCGGGGAGGCGCGAGGCGGCGGACTGTCGGGGCGTCGTCGGGGTCTGGGTCTGCATGGGGTTCCAGGGTCGGTGTGGAGGGAAACGAAAAAAGCCCCGCGCCGGGGAGCGCGGGGCCAGGTCGGAAGGACTGCCAGTTCCGAGCTAGACCGCCCGCGCTCCGCGGGGAGTCGTCGTGGTCGTCGTCGTCGTGGAAGGAGCGGTGGCAGCGCGCGCGCAGGACGAGGACGTCTGTCCCGGGGTCCACGCGAAGTCGGAGCGCATGCCGTTCACGAAGTGGAACGCTGACCGATGACCCCGGTGCGAGTCAAGCCGCCCTCCCAGCCGGGCGGGCGAGGGCCGCGCCGCCTCAGTCGTCCCACGCGACCTGGTGGAGCGTCAGCGCGTCCTGCTTGCCCTTGACCCGGGTGGGCGGCAGCGGCGTCAGGCGCCACGTCGGCTCGAGCAGTCTGACGCGCGTGGCGTCCGAGAGGACGACCTCTCCCGCCTTCGCCACGCCGCACACGCGACTGGCCACGTTGGTGACGTCGCCCAGGGTGGCGTACTGGAGGTATCGCCCGGAGCCGATGTTGCCCGCGGCGGCGGGCCCGCTGTTGAGGCCTACGTGGATGCGCAGCTCCGGATGGCCCTTCTCGCGAAAGCGCGCGTTGAGCGCCACCAGCGCGCGCTGCATGTCCACCGCCGCGTGCAGGGCCCGGTCCGCGTCGTCCTCGCGGGAGAAGGGCGCGCCCCAGACGGCCATCAGCGCGTCGCCGATGTACTTCTCCAGCGTCCCCTCGTGGCGGAAGACGGCGTCCGCCATCACCGGGAAGTACTCGTTGAGCATGTCCACGACTTCGCGCGGACGCAGCGACTCGGACAGCGGCGTGAAGTCGGAGATGTCGGCGAAGAGCACCGTCACCTCCGTCTCCACCACCTCCAGCATGGCGCCCGGCGACGCGTTGAGCCTGCGGACGACGGCGGGCGGGAAGAAGCGCAGGTACGTGTTGCGCAGCACGGCCTCCTCTTCCAACCGCCGCGCCAGCCTCGCGTTGTCGATGGCGACCGCCGCCTGGTTGGCGAAGGCGGTGAGGAACTCCAGGTCCTCCTCGGTGAAGAGCCCGCCCTGCGAGCGGTTGTCCACGTAGAGCACGCCCAGCCAGGTGTCGCGGGGCCGCAGGGGCACGCACATGGCGGAGAGGATGGCCTGCGAGCGGATGGAGGCGGAGCTGTCCAGGCGCAGGTCGCCCTGGGCGTTGGCGAACAGCGACGCCAGCCCCTGGTCCCTGACGAAGTCGACGATGCGCTGGCTGTAGAAGCGCTCCGGCAGCACCTCGCCATTGGCCGCGCGCGCCACGCGGGGACGCAGCTCGCCGGTGGCCTCGTCCACCAGCAGGAGCGCCGCGCGGTCCACGCCGAGGATGCGGAAGACGAGCTGGAGGATGCGCTCCAGCAGCGTGTCCAGCGCGCCGGGGGAGGAGAGCACCCGCGCCACCGCGAGCAGCACCTGGAGCCGCTCCCGGGTGAGGTCGCCCGAGGGCTCCGGCCGAACGCGCAGCCTGGGCGCGTCCGCGTCCAGCAGCGTCTCCAGGGGCGACAGGGTGAAGCGCGTGTCCAGCGTGCGCGTGTGCAGCGGGCTCAGCTCCTCCTCTGGCTCGGGGTCGCCCGCGAGCAGCTGGAACCACACCTCGCCGCAGCGGAAGGCATCGCCCTCCTGGAGGACGTGCCGCTCGACGCGGACCTCGCCCAGGAAGGTGCCGTTCTTGCTCCCCTGGTCCACCAGCACCACGCGCGTGCCCTGGCGCTCCAGCCGCGCATGGCGCCGCGAGAGGCTCTTGTGGAGCACGCAGACGGAGCTGTCGTCCGTCCTGCCGATGGTGGTGGTGCCCTCGGGGAGCAGGAGCTCCTGCTCTCCTTCCCGCCCGGGGTTGAGGATGAGGCGCATGGAGCGGGGGATGCTAACACCCGCCCGCGGGCCTCCCGAAGGAAGTGGCCGGCGCGGGCGGGTGGCGAGGCCGGGTGCTCAGCCCACCAGCCGGACGACAATCTGCGTCAGCCCATAGACGAGCAGCGCCATGAACGCGGCGGCGGGGATGGTGAACACCCAGGCCCAGATGATGCGGCCGGCCACGCCCCACTTCACCGCGCGCCAGCCGCGCGTGGAGCCCACGCCGACGATGGCGCCGGTGATGGTGTGGGTGGTGGACACGGGGATGCCCAGCTCCGCCAGCGCGATGATGGTGACGCCGCCACCGGTCTCCGCGCTGAACCCGCCGATGGGCGCCAGCTTCGTGAGGCTGTGGCCCATGGTGCGGATGATGCGCCAGCCGCCGAAGAACGTGCCCAGGGCGATGGCCGCGTGACAGGAGATGATCATCCACCAGTCGATGTGGAACGGGCGGTCCTTCCAGATGGTGCCGAAGAGCACCACGGCGATGATGCCCATCACCTTCTGCGCGTCGTTGGTGCCATGGCTGTAGGAGAAGATGGCGGACGACACGAGCTGGAGCCGACGGAACCATCTGTCGACATAGGTGGGCGTCTGCTTGTGCACCACCCAGGTGCTGATGAGCATCAGCGACATGCCCAGGAACGTGCCGATGAGCGGGGAGAGCACGATGAAGGCGGCGATCTTCGCGATGCCCGCGCCCATCAATCCCTTGAAGCCCAGCACCGGCACCGTCGCGCCAATCATTCCACCCGCGAGCGCGTGTGACGAAGAGGAGGGCAGGCCCCACCACCACGTCAGGAGGTTCCAGGCGATGGCGCCCATCAGCGCGGCGAAGATGACCGACAGCACGGCCGAAGGGCCCGCGCCGCGCAGCATGTCGAAGTTGATGATGCCCTTGCCCATGGTGTTGGCGACATGGACACCGCCGCTGAAGGCGGCAATGAAGTTGAAGAAGGCGGCCCACGCCACGGCCAGGTTCGGTGACAACACCCGGGTGGATACCACCGTGGCGATGGAGTTCGCCGCGTCGTGGAAGCCGTTGATGAAGTCGAAGATGAGGGCGACTCCAACTATCAGGATGACGGCCGCGAGTAGCATCTCAGGAGTGCTCCAGCACCACGCCCTCGATGACGTTCGCCACACCCTGACACTTGTCCGTGGCGGTCTCGATGAGGTCGTAGATCTCCTTCCACTTGATGATGGTCAGGGTGTCCACGCCGCTCTTGAAGAGCCGGCCCAGCCCGGAGCGCAGCACCTCGTCCGCCTGCGTCTCCAGCCGCTTGATCTCCTTGCAGCCAGCGAGAATCTGCTCAGGCTTCTTGATGAGCCGCAGCGCCGCCACCACCTCCTGCACCTTCTCCGCGGACATCACCAGGAGGCGCGCCAGCTCCGTCGCGTCGGGCAGGCTGCTCTGGATTTCGTAGTAGTGCAGCCGGGATGCGGCCGCGTTCGCCAGGTCCAGCACGTCGTCGATGCGCGACAACAGCGAGTGGATCTGCGTCCGGTCGAACGGGGTGATGAACTGCTTGTGCAGACGGTTGAAGGCGGTGTGGGTGACTTCGTCGCCCAGGTGCTCCACGTCCTTGAGCGCGCGGACCCGTGCGGGCACATCGCGATAGTCGCTCAGCAGTTCGTACAGCATCTTCGCGCCTTGAACTGTCGCGGCGCACTGCTTGTCGAAGTCGTCGAAGAACTCGTCCGACTTGGGCATCAGCCTTTCGAGCATGGCTACCTCCCGGTTGGGCACACCCGGGATGTCACCTGCGTGTGACGCTCCCGTGGCGCGCCCGTGACTACCTCACCTGGGGATAATCGCCAGCCTTCCTTTTTGACTTGCAACTGAAAGCCGGTCACCTCAGAGGGCGGCCGTACTCACGGCCGGTGCTACAGGCCAGGCTCACCCGGGGTGGGCTGTTGTCGTCCTGGCGCTCCTCTGGCTCCCACCCTGAGCCGACCTTTCACGAGCCACGCGCGAGACGGCGCGTCTCAGAGCCAGGCGAGCAGCTCCTGCTCCAGCCGTGCCCTGGGCATCGCACCCACGAGCTGGCGGACCACCTTGCCCTCCTTGAACACGAGCAGGCAGGGCAAGGCGCGGATGCCGTAGCGCTGCGCCGCCTGCTGGTGGGCGTCCACGTCGATTTTCGTCACCTTCAGCCGGCCCCGGTACTCGACGGCGAGCGCGTCCAGGATGGGGGAGATGAAGCGGCACGGGGGACACCATGCGGCGGTGAAGTCCACCAGCACCGGCCCCTTCGCCTCCAGCACCTCCCGGTCGAACTCCGCGTCTCCCAGCTCGATGACGTCCGCCGACATGTCCTGTCCTCCTCGTGGGGGCACGGCCGTGAAGGCCGCGCCTGATTGTGGAGGGAAGGTGTAGCGGCCGGGCGGCGTGGGGACGAGAGCCCCTGGCGGAACGCTGGGTTGCGGGAAGCGCCCCTACCGCGCGCGGGTGGGAGACGTGGCCTCGTCCCACGGCAGCGCGGCGCCGCGTTCTCCCAGCAGCGTCAGGAAGGCGCGGACCTTGGGCGGGAGCTGCCGGCTGCTGGGGTAGACGGCGAAGATGGGGATGCCCGGGGGCGTCTGTGCTTCCAGCACCGGGACGAGCAGCCCGTTCCTCACGTCGTCGACGACGAGCGACGCGGGCAGCCGCACCAGGCCCAGCCCCGCGCGAGCCGCCGCCTGGCCCGCGCGCACGCTGGGCACGCGCAGCCTTCCGGTGACGGGCACGCTCTTCGCGGTGCGGCCCTCGCCGAAGAACCAGACCTCGTCGGTGCCGGGCTCGGCCAGCACGACGCAGGAGTGGCCCTGGAGTTCAGCGGGTGTCCTCGGAGTGCCTTGCCGGGAGAGATAGGCGGCGCTGGCGTAGTACCCGGTGCGCAGGCGCCCCAGCTTGCGCGCCACCAGCGACGAGTCCGCGAGCGGCCCGGTGCGCAGCGCCAGGTCGTACTCCTCCGCGATGAGGTCCACGTGGGCTTCGGCCAGGGACACCTCCACGCGCAGGAGCGGGTGGCGCAGGAGCAGCTCCGCGATGACGGGCGTGAGCAGCTCGCCCAAGAGGGAGAGGGTGGCGATGCGCAGGGTGCCCTGGGGCGTGGCGCGGGCCTCGCCCAGCGCGCGGTTCACCTCGCGGGCCTCGGCGACCAGCCGCGCGCAGTGGGCGTGGTAGTCGCGGCCGGCCTCGGTGAGCCGCAGGTGGCGGGCGTTGCGCTCCAGGAGGCGAACGCCCAGGCGCTCCTCCAGCGCGGAGAGCCGGCGACTGACGGTGGACTTGCGCAGGCCCAGGCGCGTGGAGGCGGCGGTGATGCCGCCCGCGGTCACCACCTCCGAGAAGAGGAGCATGTCATCCAGCAGGGGTGGGCTCGGGGGCACGGGAGCAGCCTAGCCGGGACGGTTGTCCGGCTCCTCTCCCTTCGGGCCCCCGGGCGTCACTGGGGGGTGGGCAGGGGAGGGAAAGCCGGGTAGATGAAGCCCGATGCCTTCCCGCCCCATGCCGTTGTGTGTCGCGCCGATGATGGACTGGACGGACCGGAACTGCCGGTACTTCCACCGTCAAATCAGCCGGCACACGCTGCTGTACACGGAGATGCTGACCACGGGCGCCGTGCTCCATGGCGACCGCGAGCGGCTGCTGGGCTACGAGGCGGCCGAGCACCCGGTGGCCATCCAGCTGGGTGGCTCGGAGCCGGAGGCCCTGGCCGAGTCCGCGCGCATCGCCGAGTCGTGGGGCTACGCCGAAGTGAACCTCAACGTGGGCTGCCCCAGCGACAGGGTGCAGTCGGGCCGGTTCGGCGCGTGTCTGATGGCGGAGCCGGAGCTGGTGGCGCGGCTGGTGGGCGCCATGCGCGCGGCGGTGAAAATCCCGGTGACGGTGAAGTCGCGCATCGCCATCGACGAGCTGGAGGAGTGGCCCACGCTGGAGCGCTTCGTGCGCCTGGTGGCCGCCGAGGGCTGCACGCGGTTCATCGTCCACGCGCGCAAGGCGTGGCTCCAGGGCTTGAGCCCCAAGGAGAACCGGGACGTGCCGCCCTTGCGCTACGACCTGGTCCACCGGCTCAAGCAGGAGCTGCCCCACCTGGACATCAGCATCAACGGCGGCATCAAGACGCTGGACGCCGCCGCTGAGCACCTCACTCACGTGGACGGGGTGATGATTGGCCGCGCGGTCTACGAGAACCCCTATGTGCTCGCGGAGGCGGACCGTCGCTTCTTTGGCGCGGAAGAGGCTCCGCGCGAGCGGCACGAAGTCGTGGAGGCCATGCTCCCGTATATCGAGCGGAGCCGTCAGCGGGGCGCGCCGCTCGGCGCCGTCACGCGGCACATGCTCGGCTTGTTCCAGGGACTTCCGGGCGCGCGCGCGTGGCGCAGGCACCTGAGCGAGAACGCGCACAAGCCGGGCGCGGGGCCGGAGGTGGTGGTGGCCGCGCTCGCGAAGGTGCGTCGCGAGCCGGAAGCGGACGTCGCTGCCTGAGCGCCGCGTCGCGCTGTCGGCGCGGGCGTGGCGGTCCTCAGGGCGGCGAGAAGCGCCCGATGCGTCCTGCCTCCTCCGCGAACCACAGGGCTCCATCCGGCCCGACGGCGATGCCGTGGGGCTCCGCTTTCTGAGTGGGAATGGCGTACTCGGTGACGACTCCGGACGTGGTCATCCGTCCGAGGTGATTGCTGCCCCACTGCGTGAACCACAGGGCCCCATCGGCCCCCGTGACGATGGCGTGGGGACGCGCTCCCGCGCGGAGCAATGAGTACTCCGTGATGCGCCCCTCCGTCGTGATTCGGCCAATCCGGTCCGCGAGAATCTCGACGAACCAGAGCGCGCCATCCGGCCCCCACGTGATTCCCACGGGCCCCGCCTTGGCCGCGGGCAAGTCGTAGCCGGAGACCTGTCCATCCACGGTGATGCGCCCGATGCGGTTGCCCTGATTCTCCGTGAACCAGAGCGCGCCATCCGGCCCAGGGGTGATGAACGAAGGATAGCAACCGGCCTGGAGCGCGAACTCGGTGACGTCGCCTTCCAGGTTGATGCGCCCAATCCGATGCACGGTCATCTCCGTGAACCAGAGCGCACCATCGGGTCCGGCGCAGATGCCGAAGGGACCGGCTTGCGGCGTCGGCAACGTGAACTCGGTCACCGCTCCGCTCATCGTCACGCGGCCCACGCGGTTCGCCTTCTGCTCGGTGAACCAGAGCGCGCCATCGGGCCCGGCGGTGATGATGGACGGCCCGGCTTCGGGTGTCGGGAGCGGGAAGCCCGTCACCCGGCCATGGATGTCGATACGACTCACACGGCCCGCGTGAACCTCGGTGAACCACAGCGCCCCGTCCGCTCCCCCGACGATTCCGTAGGGGCCCGTGGATGCGGACGCGAGGGGGTACTCGACGAACTGGCCATGCTCGGAGCCAGGGGCCTGCGGCATCGGGTGTCTCCAGGAGGCGCGTGAGGTGACCGCCGAACCCTCTCCCGCGATGTCACCGACGTCCAGCGCGGAGAGACACCTGTCGCGCGTGTGTTCCCCTCAAGACAAGACAAAGCCCGGGTCTCCTCTCGGGGACCCGGGCCTTGGGCGAAGCAGTCTGTCTCAGCCGATGACCAGCTCGCCGGGCAGCGGCTTCTTGTCGCCGTCCATGAACAGCCCGAAGTAGCTCTCCGCCAGCCGGAACTCGTTGTACGCCGGCGAGCAGGCCATGGTGCGCACCGCCATCAGCGGGTCCATCGGCTTGCCGTCGTACTCGGTGAGAATCATGTTGATGCCCATGTGCCCGCCGTTCTCCGCCTGGATGCCGGAGCGGCGCTGCAGCTCCTTGATGTCGGCGGCGGTGAGGTTGAGCGTGATGGGGTCGTCGTTCTCACGGGCGGCCTTCGCCTTCTCCGCGTCACCCGTGTACGAGTACACCAGCAGCTCGCGCGCGTTGTCGTCCGTGGTGTCGAACTTCATCGCGAACTTCTCGGAGTTGGGGATGAGCTTGCCATCCTTGCCGTACTTCTGCTCGATGGTGATGTCCGGGTGGTCGCCACCGTAGGTGATGTCGGACGTCATCGACTTCGTCCCATCCGGGTGGTGGGTGATGAGGAAATCGCCCGTGTTCGTCGTGCCGTCCGTCTCGATGCTGAAGGGACCCACGTCGATGCCGACCTTGGCGCCCGTCGACTCGTAGTTGATCTTGTCGAAGCGCAGCGTGTTGGACACGCCCGGGCCTTCCTTCTCCGGCATCCGGCCGTCCTTCGCGAAGGCCTCGTAGGCCTTCTTCCCATCCGGGTTGGACAGGTCGAACTCGGCGGTGCGCAGCTTGTACTCCTTCAGCGTGTCGGAGCGGCTCATGCTCACGGACACCGGGCCGGCGCCCAGGGTCACCTTGCCGTTGTTCTCGATGAACTCCGTGGGGCCCGCCGTCATCGACAGCTTGTCGCCGTTGCGCGTGACCTCGACGGACATGCCCTTGCCGGACTTCACGTCGCCGGAGATGCCCAGCTCCGCCGCGTGGTAGGACAGGCCCACGTCCAGGCCGTAGCCGGCGAACTGGCTCTGCTCCATCTTCACGGTGGCGCCGTCCGGAATCGTCTCGGCGTTCAGCGGATGCGGAGGCGCGATTTCGCCCGCCTTCAGCTTCTCGTAGTCCGCCTCCTTCATCTTCACTTCGTACGTCATCGTCTTGCCGGCCTCGACGCTCCCCTCCACGGAGGCGCCCACGCCGACCTTGGCCTTCGAGAACTCCACCGACCCGGACGCGGACACCGACGTCTCGGCGGTGATGGAGACGGTGACGTACCCGTCCTCCTTCTTCACGTCCTTCTCGAGCGTGTCACTGAACTCGACGGACACCGGCCCGGCCTGGCCCGGAATCTTGATTTCGTGCGGCTCGGTGGTGGCGGGGTTGGGCGCGGGGCCGATGTCCGCGGGGTTGTCCGCGACCATCATCTTCTGCAGCTCGGGCGAAACGTTCGCGTCCGCCAGCGCCTGGGCGCGCTCGGGCGAGCCGGCTTCGGCGGAGAAGATCTTCGCGGCGGACGTGCCGGAGATGGAGCCCGCCTCGCTGTAGTGCGGCTGGTCCTTCAGGTACGCCGGCATGTCCTCGTAGCTCTTGCCGTTGCTCGGGTCCAACACGCGCTCGCCCTGGCGAACGACGACGTGGCCCGACTGGCCCTCGGCTCCCGGGCGCGAGTCCTTGAGGAACACCAGGTCCGAGCGGCTCTGCAGGTCCGGCGACGACTTGCTGACGAAGTCCGCCGCCTTGTCGAGGCAGTTGACCTTGCTGTCCTTGTTGTTCTCCGTGAACAGCGACGAGGAGGGGCCGCTCTGGCCGTCGAGCTTCAGCTTGTTCTTCGCGACCGCGGGCTCGAAGGTCGACTTGTTCTTCAGCCCCTCGGCCACCTTGCGAGCCGCCTCGGCGGCCTGCTTCGCCGCGGCCTGCGCCGCCTTGCGAGCTGCTTCCGCCGCCTGACGCGCCGCCGCCTCCGCCGCCTTGCGAGCCGCTTCCGCGGCCTGGCGTGCCGCAGCCGCGGCCCCGCCGTCACCAATGCGCTCGGTACCCATGGTGTCTCTCCTTGAAGTCGTACGAATTTCCCAATTCTCGGGAGATGGGGCCGGAGGTTGCGTCCCGACTGGAAATTCGGAGGCTTTTGCCGGGGTCCCCTGTCACGGAGTGAGAAAGCGGGGCCGCGCCCGTACCCAGGGCGTGGGGAGGTCACCGGCCGTGCGGCTGGCGTGCTCACGCCACGTCGAGGCGGTGGATCAGCGCTTGGAGGGGCTGGTGCGGAAGCGCTGGAGCTTGGTGCGGTTGCCGCAGACGGCCATGGAGCACCAGCGTCCGGAGCGGTTCTTGGACGTGTCGAAGAAGGCCTCCTGGCAGGCGCCCGCGGCGCAGACCTTCATCCGGGGCCAGTGGCCGTCCTGTTGGGTGGAGACGATGGCGGCGAAGAGTCCGCCCAACGCCTTCCATCCTCCGGTGCCCACGGGACGCAGCCGTACGCCATCGGGGCCGAAGCCCACGGTGAGGGGGCTGGCGGCGGCCACGCGGTCCAGGGTGCGGAGCTCGGAAGGGGGGAGGGGCTCTCCGGTGTGCGAGAGCAGCACGGCGCGCAGGGCCTCGCGGGCTTCGATGGCGGCCTTGAAGGACTCGGGGGAGAAGGTCTCTCCGGAGGACAGGAGGCCGCGCGCGCGGCACCAGGTGGCGAGGGCGTCCGAGGAGGGCACCGCGTCGACGAGCTTCTCCACGTCCAGCGTGTTGACGAAGTCGAGCAGCAGCACGACCTCCGTTGGAAGCCCGGGACTGTGCGCGTCGGCCATGGCCGGGGCCTATCGCGTCCTGGGCGTGGGCACCAGGGCCCCCAGCCCCGTGACCAGGCTGTCCACCAGCGCGCGGGCCGCGTGGCGCTCGGGGTCCAGGCTGGGGTCATAGATGGTGACGTCCATTCCCACCGCGAGTCCGGAAGCGACGAGGTGGGCCACCAGCTCGCCCAGCTCCTCCACGCGCAGGCCGTCGGGCTGGCGGGAGTCGACGGCGGGCATGACGTCATCGTCCATGACGTCGGCGTCCAGGTGCATCCAGAAGCCGCTGACGCCGGAGGTGCGGAACCTCGCGACGGCCTGCTCCACGCTGGCGGCGATGCCCTGCTGGCGTAGGGTGTCCAGGTCCAGCCAGCCCATGGCGGTGTCGCGCACGTGCTCGGCGGAGACCTGCGCGCCCCAGTGCTCCAAATCCCTGACACCGAGCACGGCCACGTCCGCGTCCCGCACGAGGGGCCCGCGTCCCTCCAGGTTGGACAGCACGGAGGGGCCGCGCCCGGAGGAGAACCAGAGGTCCATGCCGGCCGCGCCGCCCAGCTCGGAGGCTTCGGGAGGCCAGAAGTCGGTGTGCCCGTCCATGAAGGCGAGGCCGTGGTGGGCGCCGGTGCGCTTCAGGCCGAGGAGGCAGCCGAGCAGGATGCTGCAGTCGCCCCCGAGCACCAGCGGGAAGCGCTTGTCGCGCACGACCCCTTCGACCACGTCGGCGAGCCGTGAGCTGAACTCCGCGATGCCGTGTGGGTTGATGACCCGGGTCTCCTTGTCGCGCTGGGGGACATAGGGGCCGGGCTTCACGGTGTGCTCGACCTGGGCCTTGAGTCGGTGACCCAGGCCCGCTTCCAGCAGGGCCTCCGGCAGCAGGTCCACCCGGGGTGTCCGCTTGTCAGGGCGACTCAGTCCCAGACCGGAGGGCGCGGCGATGAGGGCGATGGGCAGCGGCATGGGGACTCCTCTGGGGTCATATAACCACTGTTTTTATTTTGGTGGTTTCGACGAGGGTAGGCCCGAAGCCGGGTGGATGCAACCATTCAATTGAAATGGGTGGTTACGTGAGGAGAGCCTGACGCAGGCGCCCCGCTTCGCCTGTGTTATCTCGGGCCGAACATTCCCATCCGTACCGGCGGGGGCACTGTTCGCGCTAAGCAGACGCATCCGACTCTTGGACATGCGTGTATGGATTGCTTCCATCCAGGATAGTCGTGTATCCATGAAATCCCTGGACCTTCAGCAACTCTTGACTTGGAGAGGGGCGGCGACCGGTCCCGTACAGGGGGGCGCATCATGCGATTTGCTTTGCTGGTTGCAGTTCTCGTAGCCGTTCCGACGCTGTCACACGCTCAACCGTTCTATTTCGTCAGGGCGCAAAACAGCAACAAGTGCCTTCACGTTCACGGTGGTGGCTCAGGAAATGGCGACAACATCACGCAATGGGACTGTCTGGGTAATTACTATAATACTCAGTGGGAATTCGTTCCGGTGTCCACCAACAGTCCGTACTATTTCGTCAAGGCGCGACACAGCGGAAAGTGTCTGCACGTGCATGGCGGGGGATACGGTAATGGAAAGAACATCACTCAGTGGGCCTGTCTTGCGGGTGCCTACAATACCCAATGGGAGCTGATCTACTCTGGTAGTCCGAGCTACTACTACATCCGTTCCAGGGACAGTGGGCAGTGTGCGCATGTCCACGGCGGCTCGGTCTCCAACGGCGGCAACATCACGCAGTGGGACTGCGTATCAGCACCCAATTTGCTGTGGAGAATAGATCGCGTTTGGTGAAATCACGTCCCAGGGGATGGGGGCTCTGTTGAGGGGGGAGTAGGCAGAGGGGCCGCGGGACATAGGGACCGGGGTTCACGGTGTGCTCGACCTGGGCATTGAGACATCAACAGCGAGGCCGTGGGCCCTGGGCCGATGAGGCCCAGGACCCAGTGAGACGCAGGACGGCTCAGCGGCTGCCGGCCTTCACGCGCCGGAGGAGGGCGGCGAGCCCCGTCTCCTTGGAGCCGGCCTGGGCCCGTGGGCTCGAAACCGCGGGGTCTTCCAAGGCAGGGCCCGAGACCTCCGAGTAGACATCGATGACCACCGGCCCGGCGCCGCAATCGCCCGTGAGGACCGAATTGAGCGAGAGGTTGAGGACGTCATGGGTATCCAGGTAGCCCCATCCGAAGCTGTAGCTCATCGTGAGCGAGCAGCCCGGCGCTGGGCTGGCCGTGCAGGCGCCCGGCAGGGTGAGGAAGGAGCGCGGGCCCACCATCACCGCCGGAGGGCCGCACTGTTCCCAGGAGAGGACGGCGACGTTCAGTCGTGGCGAGGGACCGTCGGGGGTGATGATGAAGATGTCTTCCGTTTCCATCGCCTCCGTCTGACCATTCTCGGTGAAGTACATCACCCCCGTGACGAGGTATTCGCCTGTCACCCTGTCCCGGGGGGCCGTCTCCTGGGCACTCAGGCCACTCTGCTCCGATACCTCGGCGCTCGGGGCGACTTCGCCGCCACCACACGCGCCGAGCAGAATCGAGCCAATCACAACCCATCCATGTGAACGCATCATTGTTGTTTCCTCCTGGTGATTCAGAGCGCGGGTTTCGCCCATGAGCCCGGCCGCCGCGAGGTGCCCCCGCCACGGTGCCAAAGGTAAGCGAGTCATTCCTGCCTGTCAGAGACTCGGGGACGAAGCGAGGGGAGCCAGGGATGAATTGAATTTCACCAGGGACGAAGTGGTTTGCACTCCCCCAAACTGTGGGAGGCCAATGGGCCGCGCACGGTGACGATTTGCAACGTGACCTTCCCTTGAAGGGGCTCCGAGGCATGTCGGGGTGACGTTGTAAGATTCCGCCGCGCAGTCGGTTTCCATCCGTTTGTCAGACGGGAATGCCAGCATTCAACCCACTTGCCTTCCTTGAAGAGGGGCATGGGGGTGAAAAATGCGTGGTGGCCTCCTGATACTGTGCGCCGTTCTCTTCGTCACGGGGTGCGCAGGCGTTGAACCCTCGACTCGCGGGCGCACTTTCCAGCAGCGTTCCGCACTGCTTGGGGAAGGAGGAACGGAGGCGCGGCATTCCCGAGGACAGCGAAGCGATGCGTTCGATGCGCTGCTTCGTGACGCGGGACTGGAGGACCGCGACTCGCGACCCGTATCGGGTGACTCTCTCACGGCGACGCAGGCAGCACGGCTGCTGGGGGTATTGCTCGGCAAGGACGTGACGCTGGGACAGTTCCCGGCACGCGTCGCGGTGGGCTTCATGCTGCGCGAGGTGTTGGACGCGGGCGAAGTGTCGCGCGCCGAGCTGGTGCGGCGGGCGGGACGATTCACGCAACTGGCGGTCCTCCGTCCCGACGGCTGCCTCGCCTGGGTCCGTAGCGGGCAGACCCAGCAGCGCGTGGGCTCCGTGGAGTGGAAGGACGGTGCCTTTCGGGCGGGCCAGTTCGAGCTGGGAGTTTTCTACTCGGGCAAGGGCGGGGTCTTCCGGCAGTTGAACGTGCAGCTGGAGGAGGCGGGGGGAGGTGCCTTCGCGGACGTCCACGACGATGCGGACTACGTGAGCCGCACGCTGGACGGAGCTGAAGAGGCTTTCGTCGGACTGGCCCTGGCGGTAGGGCAGATCTTCTCGACCTCGCCCGCTGACAACCTCGCGGCGCTGAAGCAGATGCCTGCCGCCGTGGCGGCGCTGCTGGCCTCGTCGCCTGAGTACCTGGAGCGCTTCGAGTACATGACGCGGGGCGAGCAGGTGCAGGCCGTCTCCAAGCTGGTGACGAACCTCATCGCCACCTGGGGCACGGCGTCTGCCGCAACCCGCACGTTGCAAGGTGCGACGCTCGCTACGGCCGGGGTGCCAGTGCTGTCGCTCTCGGCACAAGGGGCACTTGTCATGGGGCGCGTCGCGGTGCCGGTGGGGCGCGCGGCGGCGGTGCTAAGTGGCGGGCCCGGCGCGGCCATCATCCTTCAGCGGACGCGCACCGCAGCGAAGCAGGGTGGACCTTCCGATGGACCCGGGGAGTGGGGACCGTCTGGAGAGAAGGGCGCGTCTGTGCGTGCTCGGGCGTACCAGGAACAAATCTCAGGCCGTTCCATCGATGATGCCTACTGGGTCGGAGGCGTGGGCAGAAAGAGCGGCGGGACGAAGTTCGATGGCTTCGAGATGGGCGTGCTGCTGGAGGCCAAAGGACCTGGCTACGCGGAGTTCTTCGAGAAGAACCTCTCCCCCAAGAGCTGGTACAAAGACTCTGGAAAGGCTCAAGACCTCGTTGATCAAGCCAGGAGGCAGCGCGACGTAGTTCAGGGAAAGGGCGTCCCCATCGAGTGGCATGTCGCTGAAAAGCACGCTGCGGACGCCATGCGGGACCTCTTCATCAACAACGGCCTTGGTGAGATCAAGGTCATCCACACGCCGCCACGATAAGGAGCCCCAGTTGAACGCCATTCCCGCGCCTGAGAACTATCCGGACTCCTACTTTGCCGGAGCTTACTGGGGCCCTCGCAGGGAGTCCCCGGAGGAGTGCGCCGGTCGTGCAGCAGCCTTCCTCAACGGATTGGCCGAGCATGACCCCCTCCTGGCCCACTGGAACAAGATCCCCAAGCCGCGTGGTCGTGGACGTAAGACACCCCTCATGCCACCTGACCTCGCAACGCTCACCGAAGCGTTCCATCGCGGAGTCAACCGAGAGCCTGGGGGGCCCGATATCGAAAGACTGGGCTTGACCGTAGGGGCGTACAACGATGGTTCCCGGCATGACTATTCGTCGCTGTCGATGTGTTGCGGCAGCTGCGCTGAAGGTCTGCCCAATCTGTGCCTCCTGTCTCTCCCGAGCGAAGGTCCGAATGCTGAACGGATCTTCACGGCCCACGTGTTGTCCGGCGTAGTAAGAAGCATGGTCCATGCGTGGGACCCAGACTGGGCCGTGGCAATATCTCGCACTCACCGGAACCTGGACGACCAAGGCGGCCGAGACAACCTGTGGGTGGGCTGGGTGACGTACCTCGCCAATCACCGTGGCAAAGTGCCGCCACTTCCCGCCCCGGTACGCATTGAGCCGGTAGAAGACAAGGGCACGCTCATTGTCCTCACGCCCGAGCGATTCACGGTGACGAACCCGGAACATGTTGCGCTGTCGAGGCGCGTGCGGGAGTTGCTGGCGCGGGCCGGGCTGGTGAAACCGCTCCAGGCCCAACCGTAGGGATCAAGAGGTGTCGCTCGACCCCGCTCAATCATGCGTCCGGATGATGCGGCGGCCTTCGACGGCCGTTTCCTAGGGAGGCTCCACGATAGACAGTTCGCCGGGTTGCCGCCCACCGCGCTCCGCCTCCGCTACCCACGTGCTCGCGCCTTGGTGAGCACCCGCTCCGCGTCCCGAGCCGGAGGCAGACCGAAGGCGCGGGCGTACTCGCGAGGTGGCTCGCGGAGGAGCTCGGCACGACACCCCAGGGGAGCAGATTGCGCAAACAGCCGTCGGGTGCTTGCGCCGTGACACGCATCTGGCGCCTCCGATGGGGGACCGGGGTTGTCCGAGGGCAGCTCGGAGGTCTTTCTTTTCGGAGAGGTTCTCATGCGGACAAGGCTCGTGTTGTGGGGTTCGGCGTGTGTCGGGTGGCTGGTGGCGTGCCAGGGTGGTGGAGTGGACGCGGCGGCGGAGCTTGGGGGGAGCGGACCAGGCGTCATCGACTCCCCGTCGGAATTCGCCGCGTCTGGCCCGCGGGTCCACGCAGCGGACACGGTGTCGGTGAAGCGCACCACGCGGTTCTTCACGGCGGTGGGGAAGGGGGAGCAGGCCGAGGGTGGCTGGCCCATCGACCCTCCCATCCTCTTCATCCCCAGCGAGGACGGCTCCACTTTCACCCGGAACGTCGGCTCGGCGCTGAGAGGCGAGTGGTTCTTCGAGGGCGTTCCCTCGCGGCCGTATTTCCTGCGCACGGGGACGACCTACGTCCTCACGGGCGAGCGCGAGGTGGATATCGGTAGCAACCGACTGGGGCGGATGGATGCCATCTACCCGTCGGAGGCCCCTTCCACGTACGCGGAGGTCCACCTGGACAATCTGGCGCCGTGGCAGCCCCCCGTGAGCAACCAGCAGCCGGGCTCCAGCCTCCAGTTCGTCTCCAACCAGGTGGACGCCGCCGGCCCGATATATTTCTTCGACGAGCCCCTCCCAGGGCAGACGTCCATCCACACCGGCATGGCCTGGGCCTCCCCGTACGGCGGGACGATGCCCCTGTTCGAGGCGGTGGCGGGCGACAAGGTCTACATCAACCAGCTCAGCGAACTCAGCGCGGGCACGCTGCCTGACGGCACGTCCCTGGGCTACTCCGCGGTGGTGCGCTCCGTGGAGACGCAGGCATTCGACGCCTACCCTGGCGGGTACCTGCCGCTGACGGGCGTGCTGGAGCCGTTGCCGATGCGCGAGGTTTCGCTGGATTGGCGGCTGCCCGAGTACACCCGCCATGCGGATGAGGTGCACCTCGGGGCCAGGGGGGCCGTGCCCGTTCTCTCCATCTCGCCCGCCGCGCACGGCCTCGCGAACGGATGGGTGGGGTACTCCGCCGAGCTGCTCAACCTGTATCTGCCCCTCGGCGCGTCGTTCGACTTCTCGGCCCCCCTGCGGTTTGGCAATCCATTCCCTTCTGACTGGGGGGGCGCCGCCGCCGTGGCCTATCCCTTCCGCAGACTGCTGCCAGTCCCAGATGACTCGGGGAGAGCCGTGTACGTCCGGGGGGCCTTCACCTCGTTCGTGTCTATCGAGGAGCTCATCGCGGGGCCGGTGGTGCCCCAGATGACGCCGCCGCTGTCGCTGACCCTCGACGGGATGCCCGCGTTCACGGTGCGCAAGGTGCTCTCCACCCACCCGGTTCTCGCGTGGAGTCCGCCGAGCGTGGGCGTTCCCTCGGCGTACCGGGTGCTCGTCTATGAGTACGAGCCGACCTTGAGCCAGCCGGTGTTCCGCAACTCCCTCTATGTCCCCGGCTCCGTCACCCAGGTGCGGCTGCCGCCCGACATGCTGGACCCTGCCTCCATCTACTATCTGCGAGTGAGCGCCATCGCCGCGCCGCACTTCGACGTCGAGCGCTACCCGTTCAGCTCATGGAGTTACCTGCCTCAGCACAGCGCGGAGGTCGTCAGCACCCTGTTCCTCACTCCGTGAGGCGTGTGGGCCGGCCCGCTACTTCCCTTCCTCTCGGCACGGTAGCGGGCCTGGTCCTTCTGGTGGTGCGCGCCCTGGATGGGTGTGTGGGATTGACCGGGTGTTATTGCGCCAACGTGGGGCGGAAGGAAGCCAGGGTGCACCGCATGCGCTGCACCTGCTCCGCGCTGAAGCCTGTCATGCAGGCGTCGTCCGTCAGCTCCATGTAGTTCTGGATGGGAACTGGTACGCCACCGCAGCTCGTGCTCGCCGTGCAGCCCTTGTGCGAGGTGGCGTTGGGCGGGGTGTCACAGATGCGGTCGCCCGTGGTGTAGCAGGCCGGCGCGGTGGCGGTGCCACAGCCCGCGTAGTAGGTGTGGAACAAGCCCAGGTAGTGGCCCACCTCGTGGGTGACGGTCCTCCCCTTGTGGTAGGGCGTCACCGGGCCGACACGTCCGAAGGCCAGCCAGTTGATGACCACCCTGTCTTGAGGCTGTCCCACCGCGCCCGCCGGGTCCGCGGGGAGGAAGGGCACATACCCACGCGAACCGGCGGCGCTGTTCGTGTAGACGTTCAGGTAGCGCGTCGGGTCCCAGGCGATGGTGAGCCAATAACTGCCCTGGTCCTGGTACCAAGTCGTGTTGCAATAGCGCTGGATGCCCGTCGTCGGATTGCCCGACGGATCCACGGTGGCGAGGAAGAACTCAATCTTGCTGTCCACGCCCGCCGCACCGGGGCTGCCCGCCACGGCGCGAAAGTCCTCGTTGAGGACCGTGAGCTGACTGTGGACCAGGGCATCCGTGACGTTGCCATTCGCGCACGCCGTATCCGAAATGACATGCACCACCACGGGGATGCGCCGCAGCGTCGTGGGCTGCCACAGCGGACCCGGAACGGTCTGCTCCATGGAGCAATCCGAGGCCGTGAAGCTCGCCCCTCGGAAGGAGGGAGCTGGCTCGGGAGCGACACAGCGGTCGGAGTGGAGAAAGAAGGCATCTCCAGACAGGAGCGCCAGGACAGAGACGACGATGGAGTGGGCTGGGAGCATGGGAGCCTCACGCTATCGAGCCGCCGTCACACCTTCCAACCACGCAGCCTCGCGGCGACAAGCGGGCTGGAAGATTCCTCGGCTCCATGTCAGGACCGGCCGTAATGGTAGGAAGGTGGGATGGCTCGTTCACGTCCCACATCACCACGCTGCCCTCGGTGCAACGCCCCGTTCACCCTGCTGCCCGAGCAGGTGCTCTACACCTGCAATTACTGCAACGCGTCCATCGACACGCGAGGAGAGCAGGCACCTCGCCCTCTCTATCAGGCCCCTTCGACGACCACGCCCGGCAAGGTCCCTCTCATCCTGGGCGCCGGGCTCGCCGTCATGCTGCTGACGGGCATGGCGGTCTTCCTGGCCAGGGAGCCCTCGAGCGAGCCCTACGTGGCCCCGCCCTCGGGTGCGGAGCCCAGCGCCGCGCGCCCCTCGGAACCTGTCCCCGCCCCGACGCCGACGCCGGCGCCCAAGTTCGCCTGGGACCTCGACAACGCCCCCGCGGTGATGGACCTCAACGGGGACGGCACGGACGACATCGTCGGGACCATTCGTCGCCAGGGGACCGGGACTCCCGGCGCCTGGAGCGAGCGCTACTTCGCGGCCGCGTTCGACGGAAAGACGCTCGAGCTTCTCTGGGAGACGCCCATCGAAGGCGCTCCCACGGACCTCGTCTCCCGGGCGCGGTACGCGCATCAAGGCAGTCGCCTGGTGATGCGAGAGGCCACGGCGGTGAGCCTCCTGGAGCTGGCGACTGGCAAGCCCCTGGGGCGCGTGGCGCTGTCGGACAAGCCCGGCCGGCTCTGCATTCCCCAGGGTGACTCCTCCACCGTGTGGGTGTCGGTCGTGGATGGCCGGGACATCCTGCTCGACACGAAGGCGGCGACCGCGCGGCCCGCCTCCCAGACTCCTCCCAACTGCCAGGCCCCCGCGAGGACCGTCCGTAGCTGCTCTCCCGCCATGCTCAGGAAGTCCTCGCTGCCGTGCGCCCTCGCCCATCACGTCCCGTCCATCCCCGGGTTCAGGGGCGACCACGTCTACAAGGCGCATGGCCTTGAACTGGTGGTGGGCTCCAGGCACCCTGGGACGCGGGTGCCCATGGTCGCGGTGTTCGAGCCGGGGGCGAAGAAGCCCCTGTGGCACGGCGCAATCGCAGACATGGACACGGCGAATGTCTTCGAGAGCACTCCGGACGTCATCGAGATGTCCGAGGACGCCATCTACGTGGGCTACAGGTTGAAGGCTGGCGGCATGCAGCTCGTCCGCCGGGACGCGAGGACGGGGGTCGCTACCTGGGATGTCCCCGTTCCCCGCTCCAAGGATGGCTCGCTTCCCTCCAGCATCTGGAAGCATGGCGACCGGCTCTATGTGCCCCACTGGATGTGGCTGGATGTCTTCGACGCGAAGACAGGCAACCTGGTCGGCACCCTCGGCACCTGGTAGCGGTGGTGTCAGGCTTCAGGGACGCTAGGGTGCCGGAGGCACACTCAGGTGGTGTCGCAGGTTGGCCACCCGGTCCTTCAAGGCCTCGGACTGCCCGGTGACGGCGAAGAACTGCTCCCACTGCTCGCGGGTCTTCAAGGGGCCGGCCTGGTTGAGCCGGAGCACGAGGTTGTCGAGGTCTCGTGACGGGTCCTTGGACCCCTGGGTGAAGGAGTCGAGCATTCCCACGAGGTCCTTGGCGGTGAACCCGTGGGCCTTGGCCAGGTCCGTCAGGTTGTTGAGCGCCTGGCTCGAATGGGTGATGAGACTGGGGTACTTCGACGCGAGCTGTTGGACCTGCTCGGGCGAGTAGCCCATGTCCTCGCGCAGCTCCTTCAGCGTCTTCTCGTCGCTGTCGAGCAGGGCCGAGAGGGCGGGGTCCTTGAGGCCCGCGGCCTCGAGAGACTTCTTCACGTCGTTCTTCTGCTCGCCTTCCTCCATCTTCTCCAGCACGTAGCCGCCAACGGCGCCCGTGACGAAGGCGAGGCCGGCGATGGCCTGACCCCAGCCAGGGATGGCCATCACCCCGGACGCCGCGAGCCCGAGGCCGCCAGCGGAAGAGGTGAGCCCGAAGGCGCCCTTGAGGTACTCCTTGTCCTGGATGTCCTTCACGCCCTTGATGCCATCCGCGATTGCGCCCATGGCATTTCCAGCGCCGCTCAAGCGCCCCAGCAGCGCCGGGATGTTGGCCCCCCGGCCCGTCATCTGGAGGAAGAACGTTGCTCCATCGCCGGTCAGGGCCAGCCCGTCTCCAGCGGCCTTGACGTGGTCCTCGAGCTGCTTGTCCGTCAGCTCCCCGCCGTGCTGCGCCAGCTGGACGAATGTGCACGCCATCCCCAGGCCGCGAATCGACTGCACCACGCCAGGGGCTCCACCCGCGAGGCCCCCGGAAAGCAGCTGGAGGTTCTTGTGCGCGTCCGGCTTGCCGTCAATCACATCCTGGAGGCCGGCGGTGATGCCCTTCATCTCCTCGGCGGTCGCGCCGAACAGCGCGTGGTTCTGGTCCAACGTGTCCAAGAGGCGCTTCGCACCCTCGGTGTCTCCCTTCGCGGCGCTGCTGAGCACCCGCTCACCCACCACCTTGGTCGCGGCCGCGGTGAGCTTGGTCAGCACGTCCGTGGCCAGCTTGCCGTCCTTCGCCATGCTCTGGATGGTGTCCAGCGCCGGTGACGGCAAGCCCTGTATCTGCTTGTCCACCTCCTGCGCGAGCCACTTCTGTCCCGCCTCGGTGTCGATGATATGGGGCGCCTGTTCGATGGCGGCGGAGGTCTCTTGGGTCAGCGTGGCCTCCCACTTGGAGACGGGCGCGTTGGGGTCCCTGATGCTGTCCCTGTCCCGGGTGGTGCTGGCCGCATCCAGGACGCCCTGGAGCTTCTGTGCGGCTGTCTCGAAGGCGGCGTACTCCGGGTGGCGGCTCTTGAAGTCGAGGATGGCGTTCTGCCGCTGCTCCGGCGTGAGGCCGTTGCTCAGCCCGCCCATGAACTTCGCCAGGGTCTTGTTGAGCTCGTCGACCTTCTCCTTCTTGTCCTTGAAGTCCTCGCGCACCGTCCGGATGCCTTCGGTGAGCGTCTTGCCCAGCTGGGCGGCGCCTATCAAGTCGCCATTCGCGCTCCGCGACTTCGCGAGCAGCGTCCCCAGCTCCGTGACGCCGGGCTTGTCGACGAGCCCACCCAGCATGGATTTCATCGGCTCGGAGAGCCCGTCGGCCGGGTAGCCCTTCGCCAGCGCGTCGCTGAGGATCTTGGCCGTTCCCGGACCGCCGACTTGTGACGCGAGGCCCAGCGCGCGCAGCATGGGCCCCGCCTCGTGTGGCGCGGCCGCGAGGGCCTCATTGCCCATGCGCTGGAGCTCGGGGCCCAGCTCCTGGATGAGTGCCTTCTTCTCCTCGGGGCTCAGGGGCCCTTCGAGCGCGGACTGGAGGTGCTCGGCCGCGCTCTTCGTGGGGCAGGTCTGCCCCTGGGCATCGCGCACGTTCTGGGCCGTGGCATCCTTCTGGGCGGTCTTCGTCTTCTCCAGACGGGGGTCCGCCAATCGCCGCTCGGCCACGCGAGGGTTGGTGGGGTTGTCCGCGACCATCATCCGCTGCAGCTCGGGAGAGACCTTCGCCCGGGCGATGGCGGCGGCACGCTCGGGCGAGCCTGGGGGCGCGTCGAGGATGGTCTTGACGTGGTTGGTGGAGAGGCTGCCCGCCTCCTGGTAGTGCGGTTGGGCCTGCTTGAAGGCCTCCATCGACTCGTAGGACTTGTTCGTGGTCGGGTCGAGGACCTTGTCACCTTGCCGGATGACGACGTGGCCGGAGGTGCCCTCCGCGCCCGGGCGCTGGTCCTCGAGGAAGACCATCTGCGAGCGCGCGCGGAGCTCGGGCGTGGCCTTCTTCGCCCAGTCGGCCGCGACCTCCAGGCAGTTCACCTGCCCGTCCTGGGCGTTCTCCGTGAGAAGCGAGGTGGCCGGAGCCTCGGCGCCCAGCCGCTTGTCGAACTCCGGCCTGCGGCTCTGTCCCTCGAAGCTCGTGTCCGTCTTGCGACTGGACTCCTGGGCCTGCCGGGCCTCCGCCGCCTTGCGAGCCGCCTCCGCCGCCCTGCGAGCCGCCTCCGCCGCGCGCCGTGCTTCCTCCGCGGCTCGACGCGCCGCCGCTTCCTTGTCGCTGACGCTGTTGCCTCTGCTGCTCGCGGACCCGACGCTCATGATGCGGCTCCTGGGGACTGGGAGACTGTGAAAGCCCCCAGGAGCAAGGTCCGGGCCCACGCCCAAGTGCGCGAAAAGGCGAGGGGACCCCACCCGGGCCTGCAGGCCGCGGACTACAACTCACGGAGACATTGATGTCTTGAGCCCGCGGCGCCGCGGCGGCGACACGTCACGGCAGGTAATAGTTGACGCTGAAGCCACCCATGTAGGTGAACTCGTTGGGGTCACGCGTGGCGAAGCCAATCACATACCGCTCGCCGGCCAGCACGGTGTGGGGCGGCTGGGTGGCGGGGAAGATGGGGAAGCTGGCGTAGCCGCCGTTGAAGGCAATCCCCGAGGACTGCCACGTGCCGCCGAAGGTGCTGATGTAGCTGGGCGTGAAGCCCGCGTCCGGGGTCTTCCAGATGGACGCCTCGAAGTAGCCGAGGGTGGAGTAGTCCATTCCGTAGGCGATGACCTCCTGGAGCTGGGCGCCGGCGGGCAGGTTCAAGGCGCACGCGTACGTGCGGCGCGTGGTGCCGCCGCGCACCATGCACGGGACGTCCTGGTCGCCGTCCGTACGGACCGTGGCGCCGCTGATACAGATGTCTGGGTTGCCCGACGGGATGTTGTCCTGGGGCGTGCAGGTGATGGCGGGAATGGAGATGGAGTGGTTGCCGGCCAGGAGCGTCGAGGCGCCAGTCCGGGCGACCTTCTCCGGCCGTGCCTCCGAGACGGCCGCGGTGGGCTTGGGGGACGTCGAGGCCACCGTCCGGGCCTGTTCCTCCGCGGCGGCGGTGGACAGCGTGGCGAGCGTGGCGAGGGTGGTCAGTGAGCGAAGGGTCGAGAGCTGACGAAGCATGGTGAGGTTCCTTGGAGATGGAGCGCGGGCGACGAGGTGCCCCGCGCGTCCATCGTCCCAGAAATCAACGCCTCGCGACGACCAGGGTTCGAAGGTCTCCACGTATCCCGGGATGACACCGGCAGTGTGCACACGGACACCGCGGACGGCGTGTCCGATGGAGACCTCAATGCGTAGCTATTCCTATCTACTGGGTGGTCTGCTCCTGGCGGGCTGCGGAGGCTCGTCGAGCCCTTCCATGCCCGCTCCGGAAGAGACCCTGTCCTCGGGTCTCTCCTTCGAGCAGTTCAAGGCGACTGTCTACCAGGAGCCCGACACCGGCATCTATATCGTCGACGGAGACATCCCCGTCGAGGGTGAAGACAAGCTGCGGGAGTACTACGCCCGGAACATCCAGGCAGGCGCGCTCCTCGTCCACCAGGGCGCTGGGGCGGACGTCGTGTGGAACGCCTCGCAGGCCTTGAACCTCACCTACTGCGTGAGCACGCTTTTCAGCGACCACGCCAAGGTGGTCGAGGCCATGCAGCGCGCCGCCCTCGTCTGGGAGAGCGAGGCCCACGTTGCCTTCATCCACGACAGCTCCCAGGACAACAACTGCACCAACACCAACAACAACGTCCTCTTCGACGTGCGCCCGGGCCCCCTGGACGCGCCCTATGACGCCCGGGCCTTCTTCCCGAATGGCAGCCGCGCCAGTCGCAACCTCTACATCAGACCGGACCGGGTCTCCGGCTTGGTCACCAACGCGCTGGCGGAGATCCTCGCGCACGAGCTGGGGCACGTGCTGGGCTTCCGCCACGAGCACACCCGGGTCTCCGGGACCTGCTTCGAGGACAGCAGTTGGAGGGCCGTCACTCCCTACGACTCCGCCTCCATCATGCACTACGACATCTGCCCGGGTTACACGGGGCAGTATCTCATCCTCAGCAACTGGGATGCCTGGGGGGCGACGGACACGTACAAGCGTGGACCGCTGACGGTGGCGGGCGACTTCGACGGCAACGGCCTGGATGACGTGCTCACCTACCGGCCCGGCACCGGTCAGGCCTGGGTCGGCTACTCCAACTCGTCCGGGAGCTGGACGCGCTCCACCAGCATCATGAGCGCGGGCTTCGACTTCTGGTCCCCGAATGACCGCGTGGTGGTGCTCGACTTCAACAACGACGGCCGGGATGACCTCTTCGTCTACCGCCCGGGTGGCGGCCCCGCGTACGCCATGCAGGGCAACGCGAACCGGACGTTCACCACCACCACGGCGGCGTCCATCTTCGCCGGCTTCGATTTCGCCGAGCCGCAGGACCGCGCCTTCGCCTTCGACTACGACAACGACGGCTACAAGGACCTCTTCTTCTATCGGCCCGGTAATAACGTGGCCTGGGTGGCGCGCAGCAACGGCAACGGGACCTTCTCCCAGGCCTATGCCAGCTACACGAGTATCGGTGGTTACAGCCTCAGCGACATCCGCGACCAGGTGCGCGTGCTCGACTACGACGGTGACGGCCGCGACGACCTCTTCTTCTTCCGCCCGGGCGTTGGCTTTACGGGCCTGGCTCACAACACCTCGTCGTGGGGCTTCATGGGCAGCTCCATGAGCTTTGGATTCCTGGGCTACAACTTCGAGGACCCGCTCGATGAGGCGCTGGTGCTCGATTACAACGGTGACGGCCGTGACGACCTGCTGATGTACCGTCCGGGCACCGGGGCGGCGTACCTCGCGAGGGGCACCAGCACCGGCCTCACGCTCACCACCGCCACCACGGGCGTCGGTGGCTACGACATCCTGGACCGCTGGGACACGGCGGTGAAGCTCGACTTCAACGGCGACAACTACGACGACCTCTTCTTCTACCGGCCCGGCTCGAATGCCGCGTACGTCCTGCAGGGCAACGGCGCGGGTGGCTTCTCCGTCGCCTACGGCGGTTCGGGCATCGGGGGGACGTGGGCCTACGACGTCTCCAAGCACCAGGACAAGGTCGTCATCCTCGACCACGACAACGACAACCGGGACGACCTCTACCTCTACCGCACGGACAGCTTCCGCCAGGTGCAGTCGCTCTCCACCGGGCAGTTCACCGCCTTCTACCCGGACATGGCCATCGCCCCCTGGTGATGGACGTATGGTGAAGCACGGCCCGGAGGTCGCTCGACTCCGGGCCGCGTGTCCACGCCTGGGCTCGCAAGGCCCGCATGCCCGGGCGCGAAGTCACGGCGCGGTGGCCGTGCCGACGTCCTTGGCCAGGGGAACCGTGAAGCGGAACGTCGCGCCGTGTCCCCACTCGCTCTCCACCCAGAGGCGGCCACCATGCTCGTCGATGATTCCGCTCGCGATGGAGAGCCCCAGGCCCAGCCCCTCGTACCGTGCCTCGTTGCTGCGCCAGTACCGGTCGAACAGGTGCTTGAGGTCCTCCCGCTGAATCCCTGGACCCGTGTCCGCGACCGCGAACACGCACTCGCGCGCGCGCGCCTCCACCGAGAGGGTGATGCTCCCTCCCTCCGCTGTGACCTTGGTGGCGTTGCCGACCAGGTTGGACAGGACCTGGAGGATGCGATCCTTGTCGCAAAAAATGAGCGGGAGGCCCGGCTCGACCTCCCCAGTCATCTTCAATTGATGCTCCTGGGCGATGCGCTCGAAGCTCGCCAGCGTCTCGTGGACCAGCGTGGCCGGGTCGTTCGGCTGACGCTTGATGGAGAGATGCCCGCGCTCGATGCTCGCGAAGTCGAGCAGGTCTTCGATGAGCCGCATCATGCGCTCGGCCGCGCGTTGGATTCGCTCGACCCCCAGGGGAACAGGAAGCTCGGTCCGCGGCCTCGCGGCGGTTTCCTTCGGTGCGAGCGCGCCGGTGGTCATGATGATGGTCGAGAGGGGGTTCTTCAGGTCGTGAGACACCACCCTGAGGATCTGCTCACGCTCTCTCACCGCGACCTGCGCCTGCTTGTACAGTTGGGCGTTCTCCCTGGCGAGCGCCTCGTATCTGTCACTCGAACTCTCGGCGACAATGCGCTCCCGGTCAGCCACGGCGCCGCGCGCCTTCGCTTGCTCACGCTCCTCCTCGGCGTCCTCGCGTCGGGTGATGTCCTTGCGCCACGCGCGGTCACGTTCGAGCGCGATCGCGAGCTGATTGGCGATGGCGTTGACGAAGATCAGGTCCTTCTTGTCGAGGGAAAAGGCCCCTTCGAGCTGAAGGGCGCCGAAGAGCGAGCGCTGGGCCACCACGAGGGGGATGACGATGAACCGCTTGCCGTCGTCCCCTTCAATCCGCGCCTGCCAGGGCAGCAGGGTCTTGCCCGGCTGCTCACTGAGCCCGAGGGCCTCGGTCGACTTCGCCCCGACGAGGTAGGCGTAGGAGGCCTCCGCGTGGTCCTTGACCGCTCGCAGCCGCTCGGAGTCCTGGAGCTCGGACGGCCAGACGATCATCTTCGACTGGCCGTTCTCCGTCTCGATGAGGACCGCGCTGCGCAGGGGCAGCGACTTCGCGAGGATGCCAAGCGCCGGGTCGAAGGACTCCGCGACGCTCTCGAAGCTCGCGAAGAGCTTGCTGATTTCATACAGGTGGTCGAGCCGCCGATAGGCCTGCTCCAGGCTCGCGAACGAAGGGTCGGCTGGTGACAGGTCCCGCGTGCGCTGCGCGCTTGTCGCTTCCCGTGAAGCAGGGTGAGGGCCCTTCTTTCGCCGACCAGGGCTCATCAGCGCCTCGTGTCATCGAAGGCGGCCCAGGAAGGCGTCGGGAGTTCGCTCACGGACGACCCGATTCGCAGCCCTCCCTGCGCGACCGTCATGAAATAGGTTCGACGATCATGCTCACTGCCACGAGTCTTCACGACCGTCAGCGTGGGCGCCAGGCGGCCCGCTGCTTCCTCGTAGCGCATCATGAGCAGGTTGTCGGCGATGGGTGAGAGCCCCTGGTCGGTGACTCGCTCCATGGAGAAGAGCGAGGACGACTCCAGGGTGAGGACGCTGGTGATGCCCAGGGTCTTGAAGCGGACCACCAGCTTGTAGAGCACGTGACGGAACTCGTCGATGGGCGTGTGTGCCGTCAGCAGCTGCGTCGCGGCGTCGAGCACGACTCGTGAGGCCTTCAGCGCCGTGAGCTGGTCCGACAGCACGGCCAGGAACTGCCCCGCGCGCAGGTGCTCCCGGGAGACGTAGAGCACCTGGATGAGGCCCGCGGCGAGCTGCGCGCGCAGCGGCAATCCCAGGGCGTCGGCGCTGGCGAGCAGCTGCTCGGGTCCCTCTTCCATCGACACATAGAGGCCCGGCTCCCTGGCCCTGGCGCCCTCCAGGAGGAACTGGATTCCGAAGGTGCTCTTGCCGACGCCCGCGCTGCCAGAGACGAGGGTGGCGCTTCGCCTGAGCAACCCACCACCCATCAGCGCGTCGAGCCCGGGAGTGCCAGAGCCCAGCCGGGAGGAGGCCTCCAGCGCGGGGGGAGGGGCCTCCACGCAGAGCTCTTCTCCATAACGAGGGAAGATGGAGACGCCCCCGGCGCCAATGGCCATGGCGTGTCGGCCCTTGAGGTGAGCGGTGTTGCGAAGCTTGTACACCTCGATGTAGCGCTCGCGCTCCAGGCCCTCCTCCGTGGAGCTGAGGATGATGACGCCGTCCACCACGGTCTCCTCGACGCCCATGCGGCTGACCTGACGGGAGCCGTAGGGGATGTCGGTGGCAAAGAAGCCGACGGCATGGGCGTTCTGGACGATGCTGCAGAGGTGGAAGACCTTCTCGCGGCTGAGCTGCGGGTCCGTCACCTTGTCCAGGAACACGGAGACGGAGTCGATGACCACGCGCCGGGCCTTCATGGCCTTGATGCGCTCGCGAATCATCAAGAGGTGGGCCTCCACCATGATGTCGGGCTGGGGGATGAAGACGATCTCCACCATGCCGCGCTCAATCTCCCGGTCGAGCTCCCAGCCGAGCCCCTTCGCGGCGGCGCGGAGGCGCTCCTCGCTCTCCTCGAAGGAGAAGAGGATGCCCTTCTCGCCCGCGAGCGCGCCCCGGTAGATGAACTCGAGGGAGAGGACCGTCTTGCCGGTGCCCGCGACGCCGCTGAGCAGGAGGCTGGACCCCCAGGGGATGCCGGGCCCGAGAAGCTCGTCGAGCTTGGTGATGTGCGTCTTGCAGCGCTCCTGCGGCTCCTCCGGAATCGACTCGCGCTTGATGGCCTCGCGGGGAGCGAACATCTCCAGGCCGTTGGAGGTGATGAGGAAGGGATGCTCGTCCCGGCTGTGGTCCGTCCCACGCATCTTGACGATTCTGAAGAAGCGCTGGTGCTCGCCCTGGGACACGCGCTGAGACAGGACGAGGAGGCCGTCGACGATGGAGAAGAGGGGATTGTTCTCGTAGTCGCCGGGCCCGTACTCGCCGAGGAGCAGCGCGGTGGTCTCCCAAGCCATCAGGTTCACGGCAATCTCATAGCCGAACGTCCGGAGCTCCTCCTTGGAGGTCGCCAGGTCGTCAAAGGCCTTGAAGCTGTCGATGACGACGATGTCTGGCTTGACCTGCTTGAGGTTGTCCATGATGAGCTCGAGGGCCGCATCGAAGCTCCTCATCCGCAGCATGGTGCCGAGGTCCACGAACTTGACGCCCTCCTCGAACTTCTTCGGGTCGAAGAACGAGAACTGCTGGAGGTGCCGCAGCGTCTTCGCGGTTGGCTCCGAGAGGGTGTTGAAGGCGAGGACGCGGTGGGCGGCCGAGGCGTTGTGGAAGCAGATCTGCTGGGTGAGCGTCGTCTTGCCCGAGCCGGGCGGGCCGCACACGGCGGTGACGGAGCCCTTGGGCAGGCCGCCCTTGAAGAGCTCATCGAGGTTGGGGACGCCGGTCTGCAGGCGCGGGATTTCGATTCTCTTCGTCATGACGTTGTGTCCTCGCCCGCGGTGACGCGTGGCGGAACCGCCTCTGGAAGTGCGACTTTGGAGAGCTCCGCATGCAGCTCCGGCGTGAGGATTTCAGCGGTCAGGTTGCCGAGCACGGTGAGGAACTCCACGAGCACGAAGCGACTTCCTTCCCTCAGCCCGGAGTCGTGCCCGGCGCGGACCTGCTCCCAGAGCTCGCCGAACTGGAGCCCCTTCAGCCGTTCGACCTTGAGGGACAAGAAGAGCGGGAACCGCTCGGAGGCATTGTGTAGAACGCGTCCAGCGATGGCGGTCAGCGTCACTTCGCCGAGCGTGGTCAACGTCTGTTTCCATAACACGGTGAGCGCCGTCTCGAAGAGCTGGAGAAAGGCCTCCGTCGACAGGTTCCTGGCGGCTCGGTCAAGCCAGGCGTCGACGCAGGCCTCGTGCTCACCTTCGTCAAGCACGGTTTCCCCCACCCGACCGAGCGACCCGCGCCTCTGCTGGACGGGCGTCGACCCCGCCCTGAATGGGGAAGGTGCTCAGCGTGGCCGAGGGGGTGCCCGAAGTGCTTTGCCTGCCCATCGCATGCTTTCCCGCTCTCATCGTTCTAGCCGTACCGCCGCGCTGGACTGGGCCATAGGGGCTGCGGCACAGGTGGACGAATAAACGAACAAATGCGTCAGACCGGCTCAGGCAGGGCTGATACTCCAGGGCAATATAGGGTCGATTATTTATTGATGAGCGGTTGACAGGCGGAATGTTCGTCAATTCGTACGCCAGTCAATACGACAAGGTGGGTCGCAAGGGCTCCACCGCCCGACCTCCAGGAATATTCCGCTACAGAGCGCGGTGGCGTGCTCCAGAGGAGCCGAGGATGGCCGCGGACGCGGACGGCCGAGCGATGCACCCGGCCGTCGGCAGGCCGCGCGCCCCTCCGGCGCGTCGCGGGAATCAACCCTCCAAGCTGTCTACATCAAAAGACTGGCGCCGGAGGAATTCATGTCTGGTGTTGCCGGAGGCGAGCGAAATAGCCAGGGGCGGCCTCTGATAACATGAGGAACACATGGTATCAAAGCTCGTGACTCCTCTTCCTGAACCGGCTGAGCCGGACCTGTCCATCGCCTTCGAGCGCAACCTCCTCGACGAGCAGATTCGCGTGGCGCGGCGCCTGGGGGCGCTGCGTTTCGCGGGGGTGCTCGCCTGGCTCTGCCTGAGCGTGAGCCTTGGGTGGCCCGCGTCCCCGGTGGCGCTGGGCGGATACCTGGTGCTCGCGGGGGCGCTCTGGGCGGTGGCGGGGGGCTTCGTGCGCTGGTGCCGGTACGCGGGCATGGCCGTGGCGCTGGTGGACGCGCCCATGGTCTTCCTCCAGCAATACTTCACCCTCCAGGCCGGAGTGCCCACCGACCTCGTGGGGCCGTTGTCCTGCGGGGTGTACTGCGCGCTGCTCGCGCTGTCGGTGTTGTCGCTGGACGTGGGCATCGTGGCGCTCTGCGCGGTGATGAGCATGGGCTTCACGCTCACCCTGATGCAGCTGGGCCCGCCTGGCGTGTGGAGCCTTGCTCCAACGCTCATCGTCATCCTGGGTGTCACGGCCCTGGCGCTCGGCTACGCCACGCACCGCATCCAGCGTCTGCTGCACGGCATCTCCCGCGAGCAGTCCCGGTTGGAGCGGCTGGGGCGCTACTTCTCCCCGGAGGTGGCCCGCCACATCGCCGAGCGGGGCACGGGACTGGCGAATGGCCAGCATCGCGAGGTGACGCTGCTGTTCTCGGACATCCGTGACTTCACCTCCATGTCGGAGCGGATGGACAGCCCCCGGGTGGTGGCGCTGCTCAACGAGTATCTGTCGCGCATGGTGGAGGTGGTGTTCCGCCATGGCGGGACGCTCGACAAGTTCATCGGCGACGGCATCCTCGCGTACTTCGGCGCTCCGCTGGACCATCCGGACCATGCGCGCGCGGCGGTGGCGTGCGGGCTGGAGATGCTCGACGCGCTGACGACGCTCAACACGGAGCGCGTGGCGCGGGGCGAGGAGGCGCTGCGCATTGGCATCGGCATCCACACCGGCCGCGTCGTCGTGGGGGACGTGGGCAGCTCGCAGCGGCGCGAGTACACGGTGATTGGTGACGCGGTGAACCTGGCCAGCCGCATCGAAGGGCTGACCAAGCAGGTGGGAACGCCGCTGCTCGTGTCCGCGGCCACACGCGCCAACGCGGGAGAGACCTTCAGCTGGTCCCCAGCGGCCCCGGTGGCGGTGAAGGGCAAGAGCGAGCCGGTGGCCACCTTCGTGCCCGGCGTGGGCATCGCATCACCGGCGGGGCCTCCCGGAGTGAGGATCGTCATCCCTCACAACAGCCTCGACGCGAAGTGAGGGCCGCGGCCCGCGACTTCGGACAGAGTGAACGCGCCACCGAGAAGGTGCGGTGATACACCGGGCTCCCGACTTCGCGCGCGTCCTGGCATGTGGCGGCACGTCACGTGGCTATGCGTTCTTCTTGCTGAACGCGAAGCCCACGCAGTTCGTCGAGTCGTTCGGGTCCGGGACGTACTTGAGGTCATCGCACTGCGCCTTGATGGCCTGGATGGCGTAGAGATAGCAGGTGCGCAGGTGGCCGGTGTCTCCGTGCAGATAGGCGATGGAGTTCGCGTTTCGCAGCCGGTTGATGACGAACAGGAGGAAGTCCCTGGCCGGGCCGGTCTCATAGCCAATGCCGGTACAGCCCGCCTGGTTCTCGCAGTCACACAGGATGCGCTTGCCCACGATGAGGTCGAAGCTCGTCCCCGCGATGGAGCTCGCGCCGGTCTGGGTGTGGTCCAGACGGACGGTCCTGGTCCGGAAGTTCGGCAGCTCCTTCGTCCACTCCGTGTCCCTGTAGGTATAGTCCGACATGGTGACATCGATGGGGAGGTCCGAAGCCCCCTGGCAGATGTTCTTGAACGCCAGGTGGGGAGAGTCCCTGTGCTCGGATACCTGCTGCGAGTTCGCCAGGACGAGGACCTGGATGGGATTGCCTTCACTCGATTGCATGAGGCGTTTCACGAACCTCCCCGGGAAGCCCTTGATGGGCGCGGAGTTCAGCGCGAGGTAGAAATCGGTGGAGGGGCTCATCTCCTTGATACCCGCGTGTGTCTTCAGGTCCTCGCATTTCAGGAGCGTGGCCGTGACGAGGGGCGGGGGCGGAGTCGTGGGCGACGGCATCTGAAGCTCGAAGCCCTCAATACCTTTCGCACAGAAGTTACAGCTGGCTACCGGGAGCCCATGGCGACAGGCCGTACATAAGGGACAGTCCAGCCAGCCATGCTTCTCGCAAATCATTCCCGCGCTCCTCGACGAGGCCTTTGGGGCGGGAGGATTGCAAGTCATGGTCCATATCAGTTGAGGCGAGGAGCCCGGTGTGTCCGCGCGCACTTGCGTTCCAGCCAGACGCAGGCGCGTTCCAGGAAGACGCGGCGGTAAGGCCAGGCAGCTCGCGAGGGCCAGGGGCGCGCGTCGTCGCCTTACAAATCACTGCCAACGCGCATCGGGGCCTCGCATGAACCGAACGTTTCGCCCATCACCGTGAGCATCGCACGCAGTGACGCGCTCGGGTGCCGCGCGGCTGGATAGACCGCGAACGCCTGGTACGGAGGCGGCGCGAACGGCTTGAGCACTTCAATCAAGGCACGGGTGTTCGCCTGCGCGCGTGGCAGGCGCGCCAGTCCGGCCCCCGCGCCAGCCAGCGCGCACAACACCTGGGAGCTGTTCACCGCCGTGACGATTCGAAGCGCCTTTGGAGGGACGCTCATCGCCAACAAGGGCTTCACGGCGGAGAGCGCCCAGTCCCTCCTCGCCGCCCGGCAGGCGGAGCTGGTGGCCTTCGGCTCGCCGTTCATCGCGAACCCCGACTTCGTCACGCGCGCGCGCGAGGGGCTGCCGCTGGCGCAGATGAGGAAGGAGCTGCTCCATGGGCCTGGCGCGGAGGGGTATACGGACTACCCACGCGCGACGCGTGCTGTACGCCGCCAGGCCCTGTCTGACGGATAAGCAGGAGAAGGCGTGAGTCTTCTCCGCTCACGCGGGGATACACCATTGTCTGACGCAGATGTCATTGTGGCAGGCATTCTCGCGACCGCACTCCACGTTCGTATTGCACCGCTGTCCCAAGGGGAAGAAAGGTGTCTGGCACCTTCCGTCAATAAGACTTGTGCCGAATTTGCATACGCTGTCCAGGCAGGTGACCAGGACATCTGGGATGTCGAGCAGATAGCCACACGGCTTGCCGGGGCCAGGATATTGCTGACAGGTGTTGGTTCCCTTGTCGCAGAATGAGATTGCGCCGCATTCCCCCGTGCCTACGACACACGAGTCTTCAGGCGCCTTCGTGGGATGGCACTCCTTGTTGCCGGAGGACTGAAGACTCAAGCATTGAGACCCAGCCAGGCACTCGCCATCTTCCTTGCACGGGCCCGAATCCTTGCGCTTGACGCACTTTTCGCTACCGCTGCAACCAAGACTCAAGCCCGATTCGCACTTCACGGTCTTGTTGCAGGACTCGCCTTCCTTCGCGGCTGCAAGGCACTTGTCCTTGAAGCAGTACGAGCCAGGAGCGCACTCGTCCTGCGTTGTGCAGGCTCCGCCAGCGCTGGCATATGCGCGGCACACGCCAAGACATCCCGCGGAGAGGTCGCACCACCCGTCCCCGCAGTCCGCGGTACTGGCGCAGGCGCTATTCAGCTCGGCTTGTGCTGCGAAGGCCGGGCACCCTTCGAACAACATCCCTGGCGCGAGATGCTCGGGATCGATGTCTTCACAGTCCCTCTCTTGAATCGCGCGCACGCATTCCCCGAACTTCTCGGGCTGGAACCGCTGTCTTCCGGCGGCGACGCTCGCTTCGATGGAGGCACATGCTTCCGTAGGGGCGATGACCGAACGGAAACCTTCAACGGTGCCCTTCAAGCACTTGCTCGCGTGGATTGCGATTTGCTCCGCCGCCTCCTTGCAGGATTCGGCGAGCATCTGCTCCGTCCGCGCTCCCTCCAGGCACACGCCTTCTGTTCCGCACCGCTCCGTCTCGAGGCACTGGAGGTCGTCCGCGCAGGGCACCCCCGTGAGCTGAACGGAACATCCCAACCAGAGCACTCCCAACAGAATCCAGGTCAAGCGCATGTCAGAAACTCCCCTCGACGAAGACGCACCTGGAGCAGGACGGCGGAGAAGGGGCTGCGCCCCCCAGTCCGGCGAGGCTCCTCGACCTTCGGTGGCCGCAGGTTGCCGTCGATGCTTCGCCACCGCCACAGCATACCCAGGGAGACCCTGGAGGGTGTGCGAAACGGAAGACCTGCGAGACGGCTGGCGGTTGGCGTGCCCCGTCAGTCCCGCCGGAGCCTGGCGTTGGCTCCGGGTGGGCGGAGAGGGTGGGTCAAGAGACGAGGTCCTTCTCGCTCACGAGGATGTGGGCCGTGTGCAAGTAGCTGATGACGTCGTCCATGCTCCCGAGCTTGTCCTTGATGGCATTCGGGTCGTTCTTGTCTCCAGGCGAGGAGTTGCCGTCGGAGACCACGTAGGTGCCACCATCGTTGTCGGAGTCGATGAAGCCCGTCTTGTCCATCTCCGTGTGCTTGACGGCGCGGATGAGCAGGTCGAGCTGGCGCTCGTCCATGGCGCCGAGCTGGGCCTGGAGGGTCTGCGCGTCCATGCCGGTGCGGTCCGACAGCTGGCTCAGGAACTGGCCCGTCTTGGCGGCCAGCTCCGGGTCCTTGATCTTCTCCGCGAGAGCGGACGGGAACCCCGCGTCCGCGAGGAAGGCCTTGGTCTCCTTCTCCTCCAGCCGCTTCTCCTTGATGTCCGCGTAGATGTTGATGCCGGTCCCCACGAGGAACAGGGCGCCCGCGGCGATCTGCCCCGCGCCGGGGACGGCGTTGGACAGCACCGCGAGCGACAGGACCGCGCCGCCGAGCGCCGTCATCGTCTTGCCCGCGGCCTTCGTGCCGTTGCCCTCCTGGAACGCATCGATGGCGCTGTAGGCGTCAGCCGCGGCGCCGAAGAGCCCTCCGACGGGGGCCGCGTTCTTGAGGACGCTGCTGACGTTGATGAGACCCGGCTTGACCCTGTTCACCATGTCGGCGACCAGCGTCGAGGTGTCGCTGATCGTCGAGACGGTGTCGCCGAAGAGCTTGACGGAGTCCGCGGCAAGCTTCTTCGCATCCTCGCTGCCGTCACCCATCATCCGCTTGACGAGGTCCGTGCCATCCTTGGCGACGCCGATGGAGCCCGCGATGGCGGCGAGACCCCGCAGGGCCGGAGCCGTCCCCCGGTCTCCGCCAGCGCCCGCGGCGAAGAGCTCCGTCTCGTTGAGCGTCTTGACGAAGGCGTCAGAGGCCCCCTTCTTTCCATCGAGGAGGTCCCTGAAGGACTTCTTCAGGTCGTCCAGGTCGTTCTTTCCCCCAGGCGTCGCCGCGTCCGGGTTGATGCCCAGCAGCCGCGCGTTCTTCTCGAGCCCGGCCTCGAACATCCGGATGATGCGGGAGTTGCTGGCGTCCTTGCCCTCCAGCTTGGCGTTGAGGGCCATGGAGCCCAGGGACCGGGTGACGGCGTTGGTCAGGCCCTTGGTCATGTCGGAGAGGATGTCCTTCCCGAAGATCTTCACGGCCTCGCCGCCGCTCACGAGCTTGTTCAGGTCGTCGATCATGGAGGGCTTGCCGAGGGTCTGCTTCTCCACCTCCGCGTCGATGAGCTGCCTGCCCACGTCGGTGTTGACGAAGGTCGACAGCTCCTCCGCCACCTTCCGGGCTTCCCCTCCGAGGTTCGGATCCGAGCCGGGGATTTCACTGGAGTGGTTCAGGACGTCGCCGGAGAGCTTCACGGCGTCGGTCATGTTCTTCGCGGCCTCTTCCAGGGCGCCGTACTTGTCCTTGTGGCGCTCGCGGAAGGCGTTGATGGCCTTGGTCTTCTGCTCATCGGTCATCGCGCCGCTGAAGCCCGCGACGAGCCTGCCGAGCTTCTCGTTGAGCTGCTCGACGTCCTTCTTCGCGTCACTGAACTTCTCGCGCACCTCTCGCATCTGGAGCGCGAGCTGATGCGCCATGGGCGCACCCTCGGAGCCCAGCTGCCGGAGGATGGCGAAGTCGTACGGGCCCGACGCGAGGTCGGCCTTCCTCGAGGGGAAGCCCTTGACGCCCGCCGACACGACCTTCGCCAGGTCCTGCTGCGCCTCGGGGGAGAGCCCCTGTGCCATTCCCCGGAAGGCATCCATGCGGCTGGAGGTCACCTCGATGCGACCGATCTCGCCGGAGATGTTGTTCTGGATCCACGGCTGCGCGAGCTTGAGCAGCTCCTTCTGATAGGCGGGGTCGGGGTTGGCCTCGAGCTTCTGCTTGAGTCCGTCGAACTTCGCGTAGAAGTCCCGGTAGTTGGTCTCCGGCTGGCTGCCGTTCCACTGCAGGGCCTCCATGTCGGCCTTGGCCTGGTCCGCGGGGGACGGCTTGTCGCCATCCGCGACCATCAGCTGCCGCAGTTCGGGGGGGACCTTGGCCTTGTCCATCGCGGCGGCGCGCTCGGGGGAGCCGGGCTTCGTGTCCAGGATGCGCTTGACGTGGGTGGCGGGGATGCTGCCCGCCTCCTGGTAGTGCGGCTGCGCCTTCTTGAAGGCGTCCATCGACTCGTAGGACTTGTTCGTCGTCGGGTCGAGGATCTTCTCTCCCTGCCGGATGACGACGTGGCCGGACTCGCCCTCCGCTCCGGCGCGCGTGTCCTTCAGGAAGACCATGTCTGACTTCGCGCGCAGCTCCGGGGTGGCCTTGTCTGCCCACTCGGCGGCGACGTCCAGACAGTTCTTCTGGCCGTCCTGGGTGTTCTCGGTGAGCAGCGACGTGGCCGGAGCCTCGGTCCCCAACTGCTTGTCGAACTCCGGCTGACGGCTCGGGCCCTCGAAGGCGGTGTTGGACTTGCGAGCGGCCTCGGCGGCTTGCTGAGCCTGCGCCGCGGCGGCCTGACGCGCGGCCTCCGCCGCCTGACGCGCGGCCTCGGCCGCGGCGCGCCGTGCCTCCTCCGCCGCGCGTCGCGCCGCTGCTTCCTGCTCGCTGATGCCGCTGCTCCGATTGCCGCTCGCCGGTCCGACGCTCATGGATGCCGCTCCTGGGGGTCTGGGAGACTGTGGGGCGCTCCAAGAGCAAGCTCCGGGCCTACGGCAAAGGTCTGGAATGGTGAGAGGTTCCACGTCGGGCCTGTAGGCCGCGGACTACAACCCGCCTGGGAAGTGAAGGCTCCAGACCGCGATGCGCGGGGGGGATGCGCCGACGTCCAACACCCGGCAGGCGAGGACGGAGGTGGGGGCAGGGCGGGTGACAGGCCGTGCGCAAGGCGACGTTGCCCCTGGCGCGGCGGGGTATCACCTCCGGGGTCCGGGTGCCTCTGTTAGACCGATTCCAATGGCGCCCAAGAACAAGAAGCCGCGACCGGAGCAGGAGCGCACGGATCAAAGCCTCCGAGAGGAGAGGCAGAAGACCGACGATGAATTCGGCAATCGAAGGGATGACATCGAAGAAGCAGCGGACGAGGTCGTCCAGCGCACGCGGGCCGAGGCAGACACGTCGTTGAGGGAGAACCGCGCGGCCTCGGATGAGAGGCTGGCGCGCAGCGATGCGCCACAACAGGAGCGCCAAAGCGTGGCGCGCGAGCGGTCCCACGAGGACGCGGCCCTTCTGCGAGAGCGGACGACCTCGGACGAAAAGCTCCAGGAGGAGCGCGAAGCGCGCAATCGCGCCCTGGCGAGCCTCCTCCGGCTGGAACGTGCGACGACGGACCAGCATCTGTTGAGTGAACGTGAGCGCTCGGATGAGTCCGTGACGGCGCGTGACGACTTCCTGGGGATGGTGAGCCACGACTTGAGGACGCTGCTCGGGGGGATCGCCATGCGCGCGGCGATGCTCGTCAGGAACGCATCCGAGGATGCGGTCGGGCAGAGAACCCGCAAAGACGCGGAGAGCATTCAACTCTTCACCGCTCGAATGAATCGGCTCATCGGAGATTTGCTGGACGTGGCCAGCATCGAGGCGGGCAAGCTCACGGTGGATCCTCGGCCAGAAGATGCGATTCGCCTTGTCCGGGAGACGGTGGAGGCCTTCCAGCCTTCCGCATCGGCCAAGGGCATCTCCCTCGATTCGGAAGTCGCCAAGGACTCCCTATTGGCTCGCTTCGACCACGAGCGGATTCTTCAAGTGCTCGCGAATCTCCTGAGCAATGCAATCAAGTTCACTCCCGAGGGCGGCAGGATTTCGATTCGCGTCGAGCCCGCGGACGAAGAGGTCAGGTTCTCTGTCACTGACACGGGCGTGGGTATCACCGAGGAGCGACAGGGCCGCGTCTTTGAGCGCTTCTGGCAAGCCCTCGAAATCGACAAGAGAGGGCTGGGCCTTGGGCTCTACATCTCCCGGTGCATCGTCGAGGCTCACGGAGGAAGAATCTGGGTTGAGAGCGATTCGGAGACGGGTAGCAGTTTCTTCTTCACCCTTCCGAGAGCGCCCACAGCCGGGTAGCAGCGGCTCTCCACCTCGGCGGCCGCGGCTCGTGGACAGGAGGGCCTCGTCGCCGAGGGCCCTCCGGGAGCTGCTCCCCGCGTGGCGGCTGAGTGTGCTTGCGCCGCTCAGGGCTGCGCAAGCTTCACCTGTCTGGTTTTAGGCGTCGTTGCCTCGCGCTAGGGGCACTCTTCATAATAGTGTTCGATCGCGTAGGCGGTCCGGATGCCCGTACGCGTGGGTGTTCTGTCGCAGACGCACCGCTCGGTGCCGACTTGGGTGGTGTAGGTGGCATCACTGTAATAGGTGAGATAGAAATCAGCCGTGCAGCGAAGCAGTGAGTCTTCGCGTGATGTCAAATCGGACTGCGCCCCTGGGTCGACTTCGCCTGCTCCGCAGCCGAACTGAAATCCGAGGACGGTAAGACCCAGCATCAACAATGAACGCATTGCTCCTCCAGAGGGATGAGGCGCTTCATGTGGTTGTTGCATGAGGAGCATGCCACAACTCCTTGCGTGGGAGTATGCGGGCCAATCCAGTCCAGGGTGTGTGGAAGACTTTGGTTTCCCTGGACTCGAAGAGTCGGAGCCGCGGAATGGGGTGTCTGAAACCCTTACGAATTCTGTAGAAAGCGGATGGCGTAGCTGTTGCTGAAAGTCATTGCATGCAACGGCTCGTTGTCGGTTTTACGTGGGGTGCTTCATGTTCCGGCATCTCATCCAGGACCTCTGGGTCGCACATCGGGGCGGACACATCCGGCACCCGAAAGCGACCCATCGCACAGCACTGTGATGCGCGCGGGCTCGCCCGGGGGTGATATGTGCACCCCCATGCCCAAGCCCCGCCCGTCGGATGTCGACTCGCTGTCCACCCGCGCCGACAAGCCGGCTGTCAGGACGCAGGCCGCGCCGGACGTGTACTCCACGGCCCAGGTGTTCGCCGACGTGCACGTGACCCGGGAAGGCACGGTGGTGGTGCTCGCGGGTACGCCCCACCCGGACTCCGACCATGGCCATGTCGCTGGCGAGGACCTGTGGGACTTCGACCAAGACATCAAGTGGAGCCAGCCGTGGAACGACATCGTGTGGGTGAAGCAGATAGACGTGGACAAGGACGAACTGGAGGCGAACGGGCTCGACTACGACGTCGACTTCAACCGCCTGCTCCCCAAGGACGGCATCCACTCGTTGGCCTTCTTCAAGAATCGGTTGTTCGTCAGCGTCGGCGACCAGGTGCTCCGGATGGAGAAGGAGCGCGGCGTCGCTCTGATGCTGCCCTCTCCCTCCCATGGGGTCGCTCGCCTCGTGGTCGCTGGCGGCCAGCTGTGGACGGTGTTCCCCCATCAGCTGGCGTCGTCGCGCGATGGGAAGCGCTTCGAGCCCATCGCGTTTCGCTGAAACCTCAGCAACAGCTCAACAAGGGCAGAGGGGTTTCCGGAGGCGACGGCATTTCTGGCCGCACGGCCGGAAATCCTTACTTGGGGTCCTCCTCTGATTCGTCTGTTTTCGCCGCTTCCCCTTCAAGCGGTGCTCGCATGAACACAGACCGCCCAGACAGTTCGACAACCATGAACCCCCTCCCAGCGATTCTGACGCGCTCCGCGTCCTTGGCATTTCCGCTGGCGATCCACCTATCCGCGTCCTCCTGAGTCATGAACTCATGAGAAACCACGAGCTTGAATGAAGAGTCGAAGCAATCCCTGTAGAACCTGCGGAAGTCGTCCTCTTTTCTGACGTGGCGAGGATAAATCAGCGCGATCTGCGCAAGCTCGATTGCATCCCTTTCCGGAGAGCCCGCTGGGTGTTCTTGTCCGATGGAGTCAAGAATCCCGAGAATCGCATCTATGTCGAAGTCGTGAATGTAGGGCATGACGGCACCGCGCCTTTCTGGGGGTGGTTGAATTTAGACGGGGACGAGAAAGAGCGCGCTACCCATCACGACCACCATGAAGGCTACTCCCGCGACAACCACCTGAGTCCCGGGTGCTGCCTCGGACGTGTTTTCCTTGAGCCAGTCGAGTGCCGCGTCGATATTCTTGAAGATCAGCTTCTTGCTGGGGGAGTCTTGCCGTTCAATCTCCTCCAACTTGGAAACGCAGTCATTGAACTCTTCGCGGCACTTCTTGGTGCAAGAATTCGCGATGCATGGCGGAGTGTCTTGCGATACTCCAAATGGGAGGCTTGTGCTCCCAGCAATTGTCATAGCACTTTATTTGAAGTTCGTTGCAGTAGGCCTCGGCACCAGAACCACCAATCCCGCGCGCATCTTCTTTGAGCTCGATGCTGCTGGCGTTCTCGGCAATCAGGTACATCTTTCGCTCGGGCACTTGCGTGTGGGTGCATCCGAGGCTGGCCACCGCCAATACCATGAGCAGAGCCATCAATCGCCTTGCGCTTGCCGGGTGCTGTCCGACTCGTCGCGTGCAAAGGCTTGACCGCGGAACTACCATGCCCAGTCTTTCTCATTTCACAGGGCGACTATTCTTTCGGCTCATCTCATTGTCAAATGCGCGGGCGTTGGCGGCCACCATGTATCGAGATGGCGTCGTCGAGCGTCGCAGGCCCGTTGAGCGCCACGCCTTGTCCAATAGCGCGACGGACCGCGCCCGCCATGACACGGTGAGGGAACTGGAGTCAGCACCGGCTGAAGCCTGGTGTCCCTGACAGCTCTTTCTCCCATTCAGGTCGCGGAGAGGGCGTCGAGCGCCGAGCGCAGCGCGTCTGGCAGCGTGCTCGGGTCTCCCCGGCGCAGGGCGGACAGTCCCGCCTGGAAGTCCGCGCGCGCGCCGTCGACATCTCCAAGCTGGGCACGCAGCAGGCCCCGCTCGTGAAGCAGCTCGGGGTCGATGCCCTCTCCCTCTTGCAGGGCGAGTGCGGCCGTGAGGTCTTGGATGGCCTCGGCGTGTCTGCCCAGGCGGGCGCGGACGGAGGCCCGCTGCTGGAGCAGCCAGGGGTTGTCCGGGTCCTCCGCGAGCGCGAGCGTCCAGTCCTGCTCGGCCTGGGCGTCTCGGCCAAGCACCTCCAGGGACTCGGCGCGCTTCATGTGCAACACGAGCGCCTTGCGATAGTTGCCGTCCACCAGCGCGTCGAAGTCCGCGACGGCCTCGACATGGCGACCGAGGCGGGCGAGGCACAGCGCCCTGTGCAGGCGTGTCGTGCGGTGTCCGGGTGCCAGCTCCAGGACGCGCTCGAACCAGGGGAGGGCCTCGGCGGGAGCGCCACCCCAGATGCCGAGCGTCATCGCCAGCTCCATCAGGACGCGCCCCAGCTTCGGGTGCGCCTCCGCGAGCGAGCGGGCGAGTGCGAGCGCCGTCGTGTACCTCCCGCTCCTGCGCAGCCGGTCCAGCTCGCGAAGCTTCTCGGCGACCTCGGGAGGACACGGCTCGCGTCCATTGCGCTCGCCGTCCTCCGGCCGCTCCAGTGGCCGAGGCCTTGGGTCGCCCTGCTTCGTCATTCCGCCTCGGACTCCCCGGCGGGGAAATCACGGCAGAGGGCGTCGTAGTCACGCCACCACGCATCGAGCACCTTCATGTCCGAGGCCCGGGGCTCATCGCCCGGTCCCGCCATGTCCAGGTACGCGTGCAGGAGCGGCCTGAAGTGCGGATGCGCGCACTGGTCGATGATGTCCGTGGCCCGCCGCTTCGGCGAGCGGATGTCCATGTTGAGCGCGTAGCCGTGCTCGGTGACGACGCACTTGATGTCGTGCTCCGTGTGGTCGATGTGCCGCACGTACGGCATGACACAGCTCACCGTCCGGCCGTCCTTCAGCTTCCGCACGGAGGGCGTGTGCACGATGCTGAGGTACGCATTGCGGAAGAAGTCCCCGGAGCCACCCAGCCCGTTGACGATGCGCGAGCCGTCGATGTGCGTCGAGTTCACGTGCCCGTAGATGTCCACCTCGATGGGCGTGTTCATCGCGATGACGAAGAGGCGGGAGATGATCTCCGGGCTGTTCGACAGCCACATCGGCCGCAGCACCAGTCGCTCCCGGCACCGCTCGAACATCTGATGGAACCTCGCTCGCCCCTCGGCTGAGAAGGACACCGCCGTGGCGGACGCGTACTCGAACTTCGCGTCATCCTCCACGTAGCGCAGCATTCCGTCCTGGAAGACCTCGGTCCAGAATCGAATCTTCTGGAACGGTGACGCGTACAGCTCACCGATGATGGCGTTGGCCACGTTGCCCACGCCGGACTGGATGGGCGGCAGGCGCTTGCCCCACTGGAACTGCTCGCGGCAGCGCAGCAGGAACTCCACCACGTTCTGGGCAATCCGCTTGTCCGTCGAGTTCGCCGCCTTGAAGGGCACCGGATGGTCCGGCGTCCGCGACTCCACCACCGCCACCACCTTGCTCGTGTCGAACTCCACGTAGGGGTTGCCGATGCGGTCCCTCACGTTGAGCAGCGGCAGCGGCCAGCCCACGTGCGGGTGCACCGTGGGCAGGACGATGTCGTGGAACCCCGTGTAGTCCGGCACGGAGGTGTTCACCTCGAGGATGATCTTCTTCGCCTTCGCGAGCGCCTCCGAGCTGACCCCCACCGACGAACTGAGGATGACGCTGCCGTTGGGGCGGATGCGCGACACCTCCACCACCGCCACGTCGATGTCGCCGTAGAAGCCGTACATCATGTTGCGCGCGAAGGCGGACAGGTGGACGTCCGTGAAGTCCATCTCCCCCGCGTGGATGCGACGCCGCGACGCCGACGAGGACATGTACGGCCCACGCTTGCGGATGAAGGGCGCCATGGGCCCCTCCACGTCCTCGGAGAGCGAGGCGCCCGACAGCAGGGTGATGCGCGTCTGGGGCGCCGTCTTCGCCAGATGCGCGGCCAGCGCGGGGAAGAACGTCTTGGGCTCCCCGGACTTGGTGAAGCCGCTGATGGCCACCGTGTTCCCGTCGGTGACGTGCTTCACCGCCTCCTCGACGGGGATGACCTTGGCCAGCAGGCCGGCGTTCTGGATGCGGTCCTTCAGCGTGCTCGGAGCGTTCATGGGCGGCGAGAGGATGACACACCCTCACGCCTGGGTCCTCAGCGGAAGCCCGGAGGCCGCCGCTTGTCCGCGTCCGTCTCGGCGTCCTCGGCCTTCAGTCGAGCCCCTGGAGACAGCTCGAACACCAGGCCGAACTGCCAGAAGTTCGCGCGCTCCAGGAAGAGGATGTTGTAGGAGTCCTGGCCGTGCACGTAGCGCGTGAAGATGCCGAAGCCCGCGCCCCAGTACGGCAGCGCGGCGACCTCGGCGCTCACCGTGGCGCGCCGGTGCGGCGTCTCCCCGAAGGGCGCTGACAGGGCGCACTCCAGCCGGAAGCGGTGCTGCTTCCAGATGCGCTCACCCAGTACGCTCACGCCCCAGTTGCCATCGCCGTAGACGCGCCGCTGCTCCTCGGTGATGCCTCCAGGGCCGATGGTCGTGTTCAGCTCCAGGAACGAGCCGCCGCCCACGAGCCACGCGCTGTCCAGGTTCGGCTCCACCGCGAAGGCGACCCGCGCGTGCAGCTCTCCGCGCAGGAAGTTGGTGGAGAAGCTGCCGGTCAGCTCGTTGAGCGGGAGCTCTCCTCGCGCGGGCGTGCAGTCGGGGTCCGTGCCCTCCTGATTCGCGAAGAAGCACCCCTCCTGGCCATTCGAGTAGTGGCCCACGGTGAGGTTGGCCGCGAGCGCCAGTCCCCGCCCCGGACCGTCCTTGCCTCGCGAGCCCGGGAGCACGCGCAGGTGCGCCACCTGGAGCGTGATTTTGGGGACGTAGGACGGAGGGATGACGGGATTGCTGTCCGTGTTCAACATCCGCAGCCGGATGTACGGCGTGAGCACCGCGGTGAGGAACCACTCGCCCCCCTTGCTCCGGAAGTGTCCGTTGTGGAGCTGGGGGAAGAAGAGGTTGGGGGCAATCTGCGCCTCGAACAGCAACGGGGCGGGCGAGTCCGGGTCCCCCTGTCGGTGGATGCGGTTGGGCGAGCCGAAGACGTAGCTGCGGTCCAGGAAGAGCGGGGCGGGGGAGTTGTACTCCCACGTCCAGTCCGCCCGGGCCTCCGACGCCGCGACGAGCAGCACCGCCACCAGCGCTGGCAGCGGGGTTCGGGTCCTGGGCGGGCGGGTGCCCGGGGCGTTCCGCATGAGGAGGCTCCTGCCGACGTGCGCGGGCCGGGACACCCCGGCGTGGCCTCCTGCTCTAGCCCGCTTCGAGGGCCCCCTCACCCGGACGAAGGGGCGTCTGTCCTCGGCCGGGAAGACGCGGCCTCCGGAACGTGTTGGGGGCCCTGATTCCGTGCTTTGGTGCACACCCCTTTTCGTCGGGAGAACCACTTTTCATGCGTAACCTCTTCTTCGCCAGCGCGGGTGTGGCCGCGCTCGTCTCCTCCGGCTGTGCGACGACGTCCCCGGAGGCCCGCCCCGAAGTCGCCGCGCCGGCCCCCACGAGCGAGGTCGCCGCGCCGGTGGCCCCCTCGATTCCCCTGCTGGCGAAGTGGTCCGGCCCGCACGGCGGCGTGCCGCCCTTCGCCCAGGTGAAGGTGGAGGACTTCAAGCCCGCCATCGAAGCGGCGATGAACGAGTACCGCCGGGAGCTGGCCGCCATCGCGGGCAACCCCGCCGCGCCCGACTTCGAGAACACGCTGGGCGCGCTGGAGAACGCGGGCCGGACGTACGCCAACGTGGAGACGCTCTACGGCATCTGGGGCTCGTCCCTGAGCAGCCCGGAGTTCCAGGCCGTGGAGCGGGAGATGGCGCCCCGCTTCGCCGCCTTCGAGGACGAGGTCACCCAGAACGAGGGCCTCTTCCGCCGAATCGAAGCCGTCTACCAGTCCCCCGACAAGGCGAAGCTGACGCCGGAGCAGCAGCGGCTGGCGTGGCTGCACTACACGCGCTTCGTGCGCTCCGGCGCGAAGCTGGACGCGGCGGCGAAGACGCGGATGGGCGCCATCAACCAGCGCCTCGCGTCGCTCTACACGTCCTTCAGCCAGCACGTGCTCGGTGACGAGGAGGGCTACACCGTCGTCCTGGAGTCCGAGGCGGACCTGGCGGGCCTGCCGGACTCCGTGCGCGCGGGCGCCGCCGCCGCGGCCGAGGCGCGGGGCCAGAAGGGCAAGTGGATCATCACCAACACGCGCTCCTCCATGGAGCCGTTCCTGACGTACTCGTCGCGCCGTGACTTGCGCGAGAAGGTCTGGCGCAACTACGTCAACCGGGGCGACAACGGGGACGCGCGCGACAACAACGCCATCATCTCGGAGGTCCTCAAGCTGCGCGCCGAGCGCGCGAAGCTGCTGGGCTACGCCACGCACGCGCACTGGCGCCTGGAGAACGCCATGGCTCGCACGCCCGAGCGCGCCATGGAGCTGATGGAGGCGGTGTGGAAGCCCGCCGTGGCCCGTGTCCGCGAGGAGGTCGCGGACATGCAGAAGGTGGCCGACAAGGAGCGCGCGAAGCTGAAAATCGAGCCGTGGGACTACCGCTTCTACGCGGAGAAGGTCCGCAAGGCGAAGTACGACCTGGACCAGAACGAGGTGAAGCCCTACCTCCAGTTGGAGAAGCTGCGCGAGGGCATGTTCTGGGTGGCCGGTGAGCTGTTCGGCTTCGCCTTCACGCCGGTGACGGGCGTGCCCGTCTACCACCCGGATGTCCGCGTCTGGGAGGTGAAGGACCAGGCCTCCGGCCGTCACGTGGGCCTGTGGTACTTCGACCCGTACGCGCGGCCGGGCAAGCGCTCCGGCGCGTGGATGAACGCGTACCGCAACCAGGAGCGGTTCAAGGGCGAGGTGACGACCATCGTCTCCAACAACTCCAACTTCGTGAAGGGCACTCCCGGCGAGGCGGTGCTCATCTCCTGGGAGGACGCGAGCACGCTGTTCCACGAGTTCGGCCACGCGCTGCACGGCCTCAGCTCCTCGGTGTCCTATCCGTCGCTGTCCGGCACCAGCGTGGCGCGCGACTACGTGGAGTTCCCCTCGCAGCTCCTGGAGCACTGGCTGTCCACGCCCCAGGTGCTCAACACCTTCGCGCTGCACTACCAGACGGGCAAGCCCATCCCCCAGGCGCTGGTGTCGCGCATCGAGAAGGCCGCCACGTTCAACCAGGGCTTCGGCACGGTGGAGTACCTGTCCTCCGCGCTGGTGGACATGAAGCTGCACCTGGCGGGCGACGTGAGCATCGACGCGGATGCCTTCGAGCGCGACACGCTCAAGGCGCTGGGCATGCCCAAGGAAATCGTGATGCGTCACCGCACGCCGCAGTTCGGCCACGTCTTCGCGGGCGACGGCTACTCGGCGGGCTACTACAGCTACCTGTGGTCCGACACGCTGACGGCGGACGCCTTCGAGGGCTTCACCGAGGGCAAGGGCGCCTACGACAAGGCGGTGGCGGAGAAGCTGCGCAAGAGCGTGTTCTCCGTGGGCAACACCGTGGACCCGGCCGAGGGCTACCGCACGTTCCGGGGCCGCGACGCCGGCATCAATGCGCTGATGCGCAAGCGCGGCTTCCCGGTGCCAGCCGCCGCGCAGACGAAGTCGCAGCCTTGAGCGACGACGTCGTGACCGACGTCGGGTGACACAGCCTGGGGGCGCGAAGCATGGCCAGCCGCCGCTTCGTGCCCCCACGCTTTTTCAGGGGTCCAGGAACGCGCGCTTCACGTCCATGAGCAGCTCGTGCCGCTCGCCCTGGGGCTTCTTCGTCCTGTGTCCCTGATTGATGGTCCAGATGATGGTGCCGCCCAGGCCCTGCGAGCGCGCCCACTGGCCCTTGGCGAAGACGGACTGGCCATCCTCGTAGGAGATGTAGTTGCAGTGGCCCGGGCCATTCACGGAGGGAGACGAGAGGTAGGGGGAGGCGGCCTTCTCGTCCCAGTGCCTCTCCGCCGTCGGGTAGTAGTTCTCCATGATGTTGTCGTAGCTCATCGCGTTGTCGCTCTGGCCCTCGTTGACGTCGGGCCGTCCGTCCAGCGGCGTGCGGGGCTCCGTCACGCCCTGCCAGCAGGTGCCGAAGAACCCGATGCCCACGCCCAGCCGACCGCGCGGCACGCCTGCCTTCAGGTAGCCCGCCACGGAGTAGGCGACGGAGGTCGGGCGGTTCTGGGCTTCGTCCTTGAGGGGACTGGAGTGCCAGCTCTCCCAGCCGCCCCAGTGGCCGCTCATCTTGTAGGACATGATGTTGAGCTGATCGACGCGCTCGGCGAGCCGGGCCATGAACTTCTCCTCCACCTCCGGCATCCCGAAGTTGGAGTTCAGCCAGTTCACAGGCACGGTGATGATGATTTCCGGGCGGGCCGCGCGCAGCTCATCAATCAGCGCGATCAGCAGCTCTCCGTCATTGCCCGCGGGCGGCAGGTTGATGGGCTCCCAGTCCAGGTCCAGCCCGTCGTAGCCCAGCTCGTCCATCGCCTTGATGAGCTCCTTGACGAAGACGATGCGGCTCTCGCCCGTGGACGCCTGCACGAAGCCGTCATGCTCACCGAAGCCGCCCACCATCAGCAGGGACTTCTTTCCCGCCAGCCGGGCCCCCGCCGACAGCGCCTTGGCCATGATGGGCCCTTCGTAGGTGGTGATGTCGAAGTCCGTGTGCAGCGTCCCGTCGTACCGGGGGCGCACGCGGCCCACCACGATGTGCGTCATCCCGGAGAAGTCCACCTGCTCCGGCGGCAGCTGCTGTCGCTGATAGCCCACGTAGTAGCCCGACACCCAGCTCGCCGGAGCTCCGCCGGGCCGAGGCGTCACCGGGCCCACGAGCGCCGTGGGGCCCTCGCCCACCTCGTTGACGGCCCTCACCGTGAAGACGTGCGGCCTGTCGTTGGTCAGGTCCGGGATGCTCACGCTCGCGGCCCGCGCGTCCACCGTGACGGACCTGCCACCGGGCTCGGCGGTGATGACGTACTTCGTGAGCGCGCGACCCCCGTAGCTCGCCGGCTGCAGCCAGCTGACGTAGGCCTGCCCGTTGCCCGCCGTCGCCCTCACCGAGCGCGGCTGCCCGGGCACCGTGGGGTTGTTGATGGACATGCCCGGCATCGGCATCACCGGGAAGGATTGGACGGAGGAGGTGCCCTCGCCTCGCGCATTCACCGCGGAGACCTTGAACAGGTAGGCGAAGCCATTGTTGAGGCCCATCACCGTGGCCTGGCGCTCATTGGCGCTGACGATGGCGCCGCCGCACGCGGGCTGGCACCGCACCACGTAGTACAGGAGCGGATGGCCACCGTCGCTCGTCGGAGGTGTCCACGTCACCAGCGCCTGGGAGTCCGCTGCCTGCGCCTCCACCGCGGACGGCTCCGCCGGAAGCCCCGGGCCTTCGTCACTCTTGCCGCATCCCCCGAGCAGCGTCCCCATTGCCAACGCCAGGACGAGCTGCCACCGCGCCGCGTGTCGAGTTTTCACCTGCGCACCTCATGGACCAAGCTACCGATTATACGGGGAAGCCTGACATTTCTTGTGCTGGAATTGTGTAGCAGTACTGCATGTGATTCCCCCAGGACAAGGGTTTGAGTCGCTCTCATATCCCGAGAAAATGGAATGCGGGGAGTGGACGTTCCCAGGTCCCCCGGTAGCGCGTTTGCTAGGTTGGGCGCACCTGCCAATGAAAAGACTCCTCCTGTCCATTGCCCTTGGGGTCAGTGTCCTCGCCGTGGTGCTGGTCGTCCGGACGCTCACCTTCCGTTCCCGGCAGGTGGTGCCGGAGCCGGCGACGGCGCTGGCGGTGGACGCGGAGGCCCTGGCCTCGCGCCTGTCGGGGGCGCTGCGGCTGAAGACGGTGGCCGCGTCGGAGGGCGTGCCCGCGGACGACGCGGCCTTCGAGGCCTTGCATGCCTACCTGAGAGAGCACTTCCCCCGCGTCCACGCCGAGCTCAAGCGCGAGGCGGTGGGCGCGCACTCGTCGCTGTACACATGGCAGGGGACGGACCCCGCGCTGCGACCCCTGATGCTGCTGGGGCACCTGGACGTGGTGCCGGTGACGCCCGGCACGGAGGCCGCTTGGGCCCATCCTCCGTTCGACGGCGTGGTGGCGGACGGGTTCGTCTGGGGGCGCGGCGCGCTGGACGACAAGGGGAGCGTGCTGGCGCAGCTGGAGGCGGTGGAGGCGCTGCTGGCGGCGGGGGAGAAGCCCCGGCGCACGGTGTTGCTCGCGTTCGGCGCGGACGAGGAGGTGGGCGGCCAGGCGGGCGCGGTGGCCATCGCGAAGCTGCTCCAGGAGCGCGAGGTCCGGCTGGAGTCCGTGCTGGACGAAGGTGGCGTCATCATGTCCGGCACGGTGCCCGGGGTGAGCGCGCCGGTGGCGCTGGTGGGCACGTCGGAGAAGGGCTTCGTCAGCGTGGTGCTGACGGTGAAGGGCGAAGGGGGCCACTCGTCCATGCCGCCGCCCAGCACCGCGGTGGGCATCCTGGCCCGCGCCGTGGCGAGCCTGGAGTCGGCGCCCATGTCCACGCGGCTCCAGGGTGGCAGCCGCGAGCTGTTCACCCGCGTGGGGCCGGAGATGCCCTTCGGCATGCGGCTGCTCTTCGCCAACCTCTGGCTCACCGAGCCGCTCGTCGTCTCGCAGCTCGCCGCCAAGCCCACCACCAACGCGGCGGTGCGCACGACGACGGCTGTCACCGTGTTCCAGGGGGGCGTGAAGGACAACGTCCTGCCGCCGAGCGCCCGCGCGGTGGTGAACTTCCGCATCCTCCCGGGCGACAGCGTCGACAGCGTGCTCGCGCACGTGAAGGCCACGGTGGATGACTCGCGCGTGGAGGTCGGCACGCTGGACTTCCAGAGCGAGCCCTCGCCGGTGTCTCCCACCACTTCCGAATCCTGGCGCGAGCTGGAGCGCTCGCTGCGCCAGGTGTTCCCCCAGGTCCTCGTGTCGCCGTACCTCAACGTGGCCGCCACCGACTCGCGGCACTTCGTGGGCTTGAGCGACAACGTCTACCGCTTCCTCCCCGTGCACCTGCAGCGCGAGGACCTGGCGCGCATCCACGGCAAGGACGAGCGCATCGCCGTGACCGCCCACGCGGACGCCGTGCGGTTCTACGCCCAGTACCTGCGCAACGCCGCGCGCTGAGACACCGCTTGAGACAGGCCCCCTGGCAGCCGGGCCAGGGCAGCCGAGTCCGGGCCCGACACGCGCGCCATGGATGGGGATGTGGGTCTGAGACACGAAAACAGGTGATTCAATCCGCTCTTCCTGCACATCTGTGCAATCCCTGCATTTTCACGGGTGGTGCGGGAGGGCAGATGCGCAACCGCGTTGACACGCACCGCGTGCACTTCCAGCATCGGTGTCCATGGCGACCGTCCCCCCTGTTGGAACGCGGCTCGCGAGTCTCGTACTCGCCTCTCTTCTCTTCTCGATAATCGCATCCTCCTGTGGAGGCGGTGGCAGTGATGGCAAGCCCGACGGTGGCGGAGGACCCCCCGACGGTGATGGTGGACCCACCCTCTGTGACGGCGGACCCTGTACCTCGGACCCCTGTGGTAACGGCACCCGCGAGACGGGTGAGGCGTGCGACGACAGCAACAAGGTGAGCGGCGACGGCTGCACGGCGACGTGCACCATCGAAGAGGGCTGGTCCTGCGAGGTCCCCGGTCAGGCCTGCGTCAAGCTGTTCGGCTGCGGCAACGGCAAGGTGGAGGCTCCCGAGCTGTGTGATGACCGCAACGTGCTGTCCAACGACGGCTGCAGCGCGACGTGCACCGTGGAGCCAGGCTGGAACTGCCCCGCCATCGGCGGCCGGTGCCACGCCGCCAAGTGCAACGACGGCATCCGGGTGGGCGAGGAGGAGTGCGAGGACGGCAACGTCGCCAACGGCGACGGCTGCACGTCCACGTGCAAGCTCGAGGAGGGCTGGAAGTGCCCCACGGTGGGCGCGTCCTGCGCGAAGACGACGTGTGGTGACAACGTCATCGAGGGCACCGAGGAGTGCGACGACGGCAACAAGGACATGGGCGATGGCTGCTCGCCCACGTGCAAGCGCGAGCCGCGCTGCGCCAACGGCGTGTGCCAGGCCACCTGCGGCGACGGCATCATCCTGCCCAACGACACCTCCGAGCAGTGTGACGACGGCAACGCCCGCTCGAACGACGGCTGCTCGTCCACGTGCAAGCTGGAGTCGGGCTACGTGTGCCAGGTCATCCAGACGGAGCCGCCCACGACCATCGCGCTGCCGACTGTCTTCCGCGACTTCCGTGGGTATGACCTGCAGGCGCAGGGCTCGACTCCGCGCGGCCACATCGACTTCGAGAACGGGAACGCGTCCGAGAGGGGCATCGTGAAGACGAAGCTGGCCACGACGCTCGAGGGCAAGGCCTACCCGGGTGGCAAGCCGGAGTACAACAAGACGGGGGTCACCTCCGCCACCACGCATGGCGCGGCGGCCTTCCACCAGTGGTACACGGACCACCCCAACTACAACAAGACCATCGTCGGGACGCTGAACATGGTGCGCCAGGGCAATGGCTCGTACGAGTTCAACGAGGGGCGGTTCTTCCCGTTGACCAACCATCCGGGAAGCTGGGTGGCCGCGGGTCTGGAGAATCTGCGCGCCGACAACGGACAGCCCTCGCAACAGCACAACTTCCACTTCACCAGCGAGGTGCGCTACTGGTTCCAGTACAAGGGCACCGAGCTGCTGAACTTCCGCGGTGATGACGACGTGTGGGTGTTCATCAACGGCACGCTCGCGCTGGACCTGGGTGGCGTCCATGGCCCCCAGGACGGCGAGGTCCGGGTGTCGAGCCTGGCCAGCACGCTCGGCCTGACGGTGGGCGGCATCTACGAGGTCGTCGTGTTCCAGGCCGAGCGCCACACGAACGGGTCGTCCTATCGGCTGACGCTCAACAACTTCGAGACCAAGCGCACCGTCTGCGCCGCCACGTGCGGCAACGGCGAGGTGGACACCGGCGAGGAGTGCGACGACATCATCAACGCGGGTGGCTACAACCAGTGCGCCCCCGGCTGCGTGTTCGGCCCGCGCTGCGGCGATGGCAAGACGCAGTCGGAGGCTCCGGCCAACGAGGAGTGCGACGACGGCAACACCAACAGCAACGACGGCTGCAGCGCCACGTGCAAGGTGGAGATCGGCTGAGTCGTCCGTCGTGACGAGCCGCTCCTGGCCTCGAGTGCCAGGGGCGGTTCGGGCCCCGCCGCCGCGCGCCAGGGAATCCCGCCCGGCGCGCGGTGGGGGCGAAGCGCGAGGCCCCAGGCGAGGGA
>NZ_JBLZWL010000005.1:0-55813 GCF_049194865.1 Corallococcus terminator
ACAACCGATACGCCTACGTCCTCAACGACCCGATGACGCTCATCGACCCGTCGGGCTTCGGCCTGTTCGGCAGCATCAAGAACTTCTTCACCAACACGCTGCCGAACTGGTTCTCCAAGAACTGGGAGCAGATTGTCTCCTACGCGGTGGACATCGCGCTCATCGCGGGAGGCATCGCGCTGTCGTTCGTCCCGGGCCTGCAAGGTGTCGCGGCCTTCGCCGTGGGCATGGCGGTGGGCGGCCTGGTGGGCGCGGGCCTGGGAGGGCTTGCGTACAACATCAGTACGAATGCCACCGGCAAGGAGTTCAGCTGGGCGGACTGGGGCACGCAGGTGGGCATCGGCGCGGCGGCGGGCGCCATCGCCGGAGGCTTCTCCGCGGTGGGCGAGCTGGCGGCGACGGGCCTCAACCTCGCGAGCCGGAGCCTGGTCAACATCGGCCTGAGGGCTGGCACGGACCTGATTGGCGGCGTGGTGTCCGGCGTGGCCAGTCAGGTGATTGGCAATGCCGTCGCGGGGGCGCCGCTGGGCGCGGACCTCACGTTCGCCGCGGTGTTCGGCGGCGCGGCGGGGGCCCTGGGCAGCGTCGTCGCGTCCGGAGGCAAGGCCGCGCTCGGCCGGGTGGCCCGCTCCCTGGATGACCTGGATGGCCTGGCGGATGGACTGCGCCGGGCGTCCTACAACGTCGCGGGAGGGCCGACGATGCAGTTGGAGGTGGAGGGCATGCGCAAGCTCATCGCGCTCACGCTGGGCGGCACCTTCGGCACCTCGCTCGGGTACACGCTCAGCTACCTGCACGCGGAGCAGTACCTGCTGCCCGGGATGAAGTGAGCGCCGCTGACGTCACCCGATGACCCTGTTGTGGCCCTGGCGCGGGGACCGGCCAGGGCCTGGTTGCAGTTCCACGACGTGGAGGGCAGTCACACATGGAATCGACGACACGGACGAAGCCGAAGATCCTCTTCACTGGAGCTCCGACGGGAAAGGATTTCAACGCCCTGAAGGACGTGGGTGAGGTCTCCGTCAAGAACGGCAAGGACGGCCTGGAGCTCGCGGAGGTGCTCTGGGTCGACTGCGCCACGACGAAGCCCGACCAGTACGAGCCCCTGCTGCGCGCCGCGCTGGATGCGGGGAAGATGCTGGTGCTCAGCCATCCCGACACCCAGGCCCACAAGGCCCTGTCGGAAATCGTGGGCACCCAGTTGGACGAGGGTGCCGCGGCCCTGATGGTCACCCGTGATTTGAAGGCCACCACTCCCTCCAGCTATTCCATCACCGTGCTGGACGGTGCGCCGCGCATCAACGCCGACGAGCAGGTCCACTCCGGGGGCGATGCCGATGCCAAGGCCGCCAAGGCGGGGCCGCCGAACGCGCCCCAGGTCAGGGCGTCACCCGGGGTCCTCGAAAGCGAAGGGGCACGGCACGACTGGGCGGCGTCGCTCGACGCCCACCGGGCTCGCACCAACCGCTCCGTGGGGGGCCCCGGGCTCATCCCGCCCCAGGGCGTCATGTATGGCATTCGGACCCTGACCGGCAGCTTCAGCGCGCGGCTGACCAAGGACAACTGGAACGCGACGCGAGGCAAGTCCCAGTCCGTGGAGTATGGCTTCAACAGCTCGTTCTATGTCTACCGGGAGAATGGCAAGTCGAGCGCGGACTACGTCGTGATTCGCGTGCAGCAGGCGACGTTCAGCCCCGGGGCGCTCATGGTGAGTGAGAACAACGCGAAGGGCTACTGGCAATTCGAGCTTCGCGCCGAGTGCACCAACAACCGGGGCGCGGCGCTGCTGAGCACCAGCCCCGACACCACCAACGCAGGGAGCATGATCACGCAGCTCTCCATCCCATTGCATGTGAAGTACCTGCAGGAGGGGAGCTGCCTCGCCAACTACTGGTCCGCGGCCCACGGCCCGGTGGGGCGGACCAACGAAGGCTGGGGGGTGTCGAACCAGAGCACCTTGGGTTCGGGAAAGGCCGCCTGGTACCACTTCCACCGCGACCCCTGGAACGCGGTCAACGACCCGCCCGACGACTTCGGTCGCTGGTGGTCGAGCATGTACGACGGAGGCTACGGCGGAAGGGTCAAGAACCTGAACACCCTGGCGGGCTCCTCGTTCACCGTCGAGAACGTCTCCGCCTGGCGCTTCAGCGCCAGCATGATCAGCTCCAATCCCAACGTGACCTTCACCGAGTCGCTGAGCCACCGGCTGGCGGCCTTCGCCAATCCCACGGGCACCGGCAACGGCCACCACCAGATCTCCTGGTTCAACCTGGGCCCTGGCACCAAGCCCATCACCCTGAACCTGCCCAGCGTGACGGAGGACGTCACCAGCCCCTGCCGCTGAAGAGCAGACCGGGGTGAAGGCCAGGAGTCCGCAACGGGGGGCACGCCCATGGGACGTGCCCTCCTGTTCCGGGCCCGCCTTCCGTCTCACGCGGACAACGGGTACCGGTAGACGTGGCGGCGACTTCCCTCGCGCCCCACTTCCTGGAAGCCGAGCTGTTCGAACGTCTCCACGAAGCCCATGAAGCGGTAGCTCGGTGAGCTGGGGTCCACGGGGTACGCCTCGACGACGCTGGCGCCCCGCTTGCGCGCATGGGTGATGGCGGCCTTGATGAGTCGCCGCGCAATCCCCTGCCCCCGCGCTTGCCGGGTGACGAAGAAGCACGCCAGGGACCACACGCGCTCCGGCGCCTCGTCCTCCGGCTTCAGTCCTCCGAGTCCCTTGCGGTACGTGTCACGGGGGGCGATGGAGCACCATCCCACCGGCTCGTCCCCCAGGTAGCCGAGCAGCCCCACCGGAGTCCCCTGCTTCACGCGGCGGTGCATCGCCGCCTCGCGGTGCGCATTGTCCGCGAGCCGGGCTTCCGCGCCTTCCGCCCGCCACGCCATGCACCAGCAGTATCTGGGCCCGCCCTGGCTCTCGAACAAGCGCGCGAAGTCGGGCCAGCGCCTGGCATCAACCTCATGGGTAGAGAAGCGCCCCGACGGAGCCACCGAGGTGGCCGGCTTCGAAGTCGCGCGTCGAGCCGTGCTCCGCTTGGGAGAGGAAACCCCGCGTATCGTCTTCCGAGTCGGCATGCGTCAATCCTCACTCGTAAGGTAGGAATTGATTCAACGGGCGGCTCGTCGCAAGCCACGCCCGCTCGCCTGCCCCTCGGCGGACCTGCGCGAAATGAGTGTCATTGCGGGCTGCGCCGACGAAAACCGATACGTGACATTCCCCTTGTACTCCGGTCGCGCGCGGCTTCTTCGACTCGACTTGCCGGGCATTCCCAATCACACTTGTTTTCACTCTCGTCACACTTCCGTCTGTAGAAAACCTCGACACCTACGAAGAGGTGGTCAATGGCAGTCAGCACGGGGACGCTCACCGACCACTTCAGTGTCGACAAGGATGGTGGCGCCTCCGTCTCCTTCGAGCTCAAGGTCCCTCCCGGCACGAACGGGCTCGCTCCCGAACTGGGCATCGCCTACAACAGCGGAGGAACAGACGGCCTGCTCGGGATGGGCTGGGGCCTGAGCGGCCTCTCCTCCATCACCCGCGCGGGACAGACGCTCGCCCAGGACGGCCGTCACGGCGCCGTCGGCTACGACCTCGACGACCGCTTCATCCTGGATGGTCAGCGACTGATGGCGGTGTCTGGCACCTACGGGCAACCCCAGGCCATCTATCACACCGAAATCCAGACATGGAACAAGGTCGTCCCCCACTACCCCACCGGGTGGGACCTCCAGTGGGGTCCTCAGTCCTTCACCGTCCAAACCCGGGATGGACAGACCTGTGAGTACGGCGCCACACCGGACTCACGCGTGCCCGCGTCGAGCGCCGCCCCCGCCCTCCGCCTCTGGTCCCTCAACCGCGTCACGGACCGTCACGGCAACTTCATGACGGTGACCTACGACGTCGACGCCCAGAACAACGCCCACTACCCGAAGCTCATCGAGTACACGGACAACGTCAGGAGCCCCATCGCGACAAAGCGACAGGTCCGCTTCGGTTTCATCGACCGGCAGCTCGTCACCACCACCTGGCTCGGCGGGCATCCCATCCGCATGACGCGCCTGCTCTCGCAGGTCCAGACGTTCGTCGATGACACGCTGGTGCGGACCTACCGCTTCGACTACCAGCCCAGCAAGGCCACGCGCCGCCCCCTGCTGCAATCCATCGCCACGGAGGCCCGGGACACCTCCCTGCCCCCCACCACCTTCACCTGGCAGGGCCAGGCGGACGAGGTCCCCACGCTCTTCCAGCCCTCGCGCGCACTGGGCAAGAGCATGAAGGGCGGGCTCCGCATCCCCATCGACGTGAACGGCAATGGCCTCACGGACGTGCTGCACGCCTACCCCGACAACCTGCGTCTTCGCCTGGACCTCTACTTCTCCACCCGCGAGGGCCTGGACGGCCCTCACCCCGTGGACCTGAGCGGCACAAACCTGGCCTGGGGTGGCAGCTTCTGCCCGCTCGACATCGATGCCGACGGCCGCATGGACCTCGTCTACGCGGTGAACAACGGCGGCAAGTTGGGGCTGACGTTGTTCAAGGCCACCGAGCGCGACGGCCAGTGGACCCTCGTCCGCGAAGGCGCCGTGAATGGCGTCGGCCCCGACAACCTCCTCTGGGGTGGACGACTGCTCGCGCTGGACGCCGACGGCGACGGCCGCACCGACCTGGTCTACGCCACGAAAGACGGGTTCAGACTGAAGCTGGACGTCCTGTACTCCAATGGAAACACCTTCGCCCCCTCGACGCACGGCCCCATCTCCACCTCCCTCCTCCACGGAGGGCTCCTGCTCCCCCTGGACCTCGACGGCTCCGGGCAGACAGACCTCGTCTACGCGACCAACAGCAGCGACGGCTCCCTCGCATTGAGCTGGCTGAAGGCCCAACCCGACCGCAAGGGCTTCCAGCCCCAGAGCACTCCTCTGCTGCCCTCGGGCACTCGCATCCCGTGGACCGGCGGCCTCATCCCCATCCACCTGAATGGCGATGGCCAGACAGACCTCATCAATCCCTATACCGTGGGAACCACCCTGCACCTGCGCTTGCTGTACAACACCGGCAAGGGCTTCGTGGTCCAGGACCTGGGGAGCACAGGCCTCAAATACGGCGCCACCATTCCCCACCTCATCCCCGCGGATGTCACCGGCAACGGGCGCGACGACCTGGTGATTGTGGGCGAGCACCTTCGCGACGGCTCGCAACAAGTCCGCAGGCTCGCGGTGATGGTCAACGAGGGGGGCACGCTGCGCTTCCACGAGAAGGCGTCTCAGCTTCCGGCCGTCGTGGCCGCGGGCGAGTTCACGACAGCCCTGGGCCTGTCTGGCGTGGGCAAGGCGGACCTCCTGCACGTGGATGGCTCGGGCGCGGCCCACTTGCTGGCGGCCACCTCCGAGTACCCGGATCTGGTGGCGTCCAGCACCAATGGCCTGGGGGGCCGCTTCGAGCTCGCCTACAAGCCCATCACCGACCCCGCCGTCTATGACCGGGAGCCGCCATCGGAACAGGAGCGGATGGCGGCGGAACAGGAGCAGGTGGACCCTCAGTCCCTCTTCAACAACCAGCTCCCGGGCGCCACGTACGCGCTGGCCGCGAACCCTCGCAATCAAGCCGACGCCGTCGGCATGACCTTCGCGTCCCGCAGCATCCAGTATCCCCGCTATGTCGTGGCCTCCTACACCCAGGTCTATTCACAGACCCAGCGCTATGCCCACTCCTTCAAGTACAGGGGCGCGCGGTTGAGCCTCCGGGGGCGAGGCTGGCTCAGCTTCTCCGCCTGGACCAAGACGGACCCGCACACGGGCCCCACGGGCATCATCACCGATACGCGCTACCACCAGGAGTTCCCTCTCACCTACACGGTGAAATCGCAGATGGTGCGGCGAGCCTCTGACCAGGCGCTCATGACCCGAGCCGAATACGAATACAACACGCCCTCGAGCCTGGGCGTCCACCAGATACAGACCACGGCGGTGAGGAAGAAGTTCTACACCTTCGCGACCTCGGACACCCCCGACTGCGTGCGCATCAAGACGCTCCGATACGACGGCTACGGCAACGCCATCTCCATCTCCCTGAGCACCCCAGGAGCCCCCACTGAAACGCTCCACACCTGGCAGGTGTTCGAGAACAGCGAGGAACGACACCGCTTCGGCCTGCTCAAGGAGCTCCGGCTCAGCGCGGACCCGGCGGGGAACCAGACGCTCCGCTGCGAGCGCATGACGCACGACCCCATGACGTGGGACGTGAAGACCCACTCGCGCTGGAGCAGCGGCGACACGTGGCAGGTCTACTCGTACGAGTATGACGCCTGGGGAAATCAGACACGCATCGAGCTGCCAGGCGGGGGCATCATCACCGAGACCCACGACGCCACCTGGCACACCTTCTCGAGCAGGCGCGTACTCCCCACGCCGACATCGGGACGCACCTTGCAGTTCGAGTTCCAGCACGACGCGGCCACGGGAGTGTTGACCTCCCAGACGCAACCCCATGGCGCTCGCGAGGTCCACCTGCACGACGGACTGGGCCGACTGGTGGAGTCGCGACGCATGGGGCCAGGAGGCTCACTCGTCGCGACGACGCGCTTCGAGCATGGCCAGGACTCGACGGGGCCGTACCACAGGTCGCTGACCCGCCAGGAGTGGAGCCGCGACGTCTGGGCGGTGCGCACGGACTACGTGGATGGCTTCGGGCGCGTCACGCGAACGGCGAGCCAGGGCCAGGAGAACGGCCAGCTCGTCGGCCGGGCCATCCTGGGGGACACCATCCTCGACGCGCATGACCGGGCGCTGGAGCAGACGCTGCCCTACTTCAGCGGCGACACGCCTCAGCGCGCCCAGGCCCTCGTCTATGACGAGTATGAGCGCGTGGTACGCCAGGAGACCCCCGGCGCCGGAAGCACGCCCAACGTCACCACCTACGCGTACCCCCACGCCAACCGCGTCGTCCTCACCGAGGGCGCCACGACTCCAGCGCCGCGCACGCGGACGATGACCTACAGCTACCACGGGGATGCCCGGAGCCTCGATTTGCTCCAGGACAGTCTGGGCCACACCACCCGCTTCACCCATGACGTCCTGGGCCGACGGCTGAGCGCGACAGACCCCAAGGTGGAGACGACCTTCGCCTACGACGGCCTGGGCCGACACACCGCCGTCACCACCCGCTCGGGAACCACCCTCTTCACCCAGGAGACCTACGCCTACCAGGACGCGCAACGGACCTGGACCCACACCGACGGCGCCGGCCTGGTGACGACGTTCCAGCACGACGCGCTCCTGAGGCGCACCTCGAAGCAGGTGGGCAGCGAGTTGACACGCTACACCTACGACGAGCCGACCAGCCCTCACTCCCCGGGGCACCTGACAGGCGTCCAGCTCCCCGATGGCTCCACGTATGCCTATGGCTACGACGAGGATGGAAACACGACGTCCGTCAAGCTGACGCTGGACGGCGTCGCCTACACCCTGGACCAGGACTTCACGCCCGCGCGGCTCGTCTCCCGAGTCAGCTACCCGGATGCGTCGAGGACCGAGGTCCGCTACCAGCGCGACGCGCTCCAGCGCCTCCTCAAGCTGACCGAGGGAGACAAGGAGCACCTGACCCAATCGGACTTCTCCGCGCTCGGTGCGCCCGCGGTGGCGAGGTATGGCAATGATGTCCGCACGACCTGGAAGTACACGGCGGACGGCCACCTGCTGACCCAGGATGTCTTCGACAAGGCCGAGCGTCCGGTGTCGTCTTCCGCGCTGACGTGGAACGCGTTCTGGCAGGCAGGCGCCATCGAGGACCGCCTGGAGGCGTCGCGAAGCCAGAACCTCACCTACGACGTCCTGGGGCAGTTGGTGAAGGCCCAGGGCGGCGGCTACGGCGTCCAGGAGTTCGCCTACGACGGAGCGCGCAACCTCACACGCCTGGCGGAGCTGACGCTGGAGCGCACGGGCCACCAGATCTCCGGCGGCGCCTCCCCCTCGGACCCGGAGGCCCTGCACACCCGCTACGACGCCAACGGCAGCCTCGTCGAATTGCAACATCAGGGGAGAACCACCCGCTTCAGCTACGACGGCGAGCGCCGACTCCAGCAGGCAGGCGAGGTGAGCTTTACGTATGACCAGGACGGACGGCGGCTGAAGAAGACCGAGCCTGGACTGACGACGTACTACGTCGCCCCCTGCTACGAGGTCGTCGCCTTCTCCAACGGCGCGCGCCAGCACACCCGCTCCATCATGGACGGCGAGCAGCTCGTGGCCACCGTCACCACCGTGGAGTCGGGCACGCCTCCGGTGGGACAGGCAGGCGTGCCGTCACCAGGCTCGCGCTACTTCCACTTCAACAACATCCAGAGCACCACCTTGGTCACCGACGAGCAGGGGCAGGTGTCGAGCGCCGTGGATTACGACCCGTTCGGGGCGCCACGGCTGAGCTCGGGCAGCGACGACTTCCGGCGCAAGTACACCGGGCTCGAGCTGGACAGCACGGGGCTCTACTACGCCTCGTCGCGCTACTACAGCCCGCTGCTGGGCGGCTTCATCACCGCGGACACGCAGCTGGGTGCACCCGAGGAGAACATGGGGGCGTACAACCGCTACGCCTACGTCCTCAACGACCCGATGACGCTGATGGACCCGTCGGGCTTCGGCCTGTTCAGCAGCATCGGGTCCTTCTTCTCCGACATCGTGTCGGGCGCGGGTAAGGCCATCGGAGCCGTCGCGAACTTCTTCACCAACACCATTCCGAACTGGGTCAGCAACAACTGGAAGGAGATTGTCACGTACACAGTGGACGCCCTGCTCATCGTCGGTGGCGTCGCGCTGTCATTCGTTCCGGGCCTCCAGGGCGCCGGAGCATTCTTCATGACCATGGGCGTGGGTGCGTTGGTGGGCGCCGGGCTCGGGGGACTGGCCTACAACATCGCCACGAGCGCCAAGGGAGAGCAGGCCGACTTTGGGAAATGGGGCATCCAGCTAGGCCTCGGCGCGGCGACCGGCGCCATCGCGGGAGGCTTCTCCGCCGGGGGAGGAATGCTGGCGACGCGCCTCGGTCTGACCGCGTCGAACCTTGGGAGGGTCTTCTTGCAGGCAGGTACGGACGCCATCGGAGGCGCGGTCTCCAACACCGTCGGCCAGCTGGCTGGAAACGCCATCGACGGAGTGGCACTGACGAAGGACCTCGGGTTCGCGGCGGTGTCTGGTGCGTTGGTGGGAGGAGTGTCCAGTGGCTGGGACGCGCTCAGGGGATATCGAAAAGCCTCACTCCGCGCTCCGGCCCAGGCCCTGTTGGATGGACCCTCGCGAAAGTCCATCTCCTCCCCGATTGTCCAGTCGGCGGCGACGCAACTGAAGACCCTCGGCAAATTCGTGGCTCGGGCCCTGGGAGGCACGCTGGGCACCGCGGCTGGGAACACAGTCAACGGGCTTCACGCGGAGAAGCTCATCTAGGACCAGGCAGACAACGGGTGGAGGGCAATCGCATATGGAATCGACGACACGGGCGAAGCCGAAGATCCTCTACAAGGGAGCCGCCACGGGTCCCGACTTCAACACACTGAAAGACGTGGGGGAGGTCTTCACCACGGACGGCCTGGAGCAGGCGGAGGTGCTCTGGGTGGATTGCGCCACCACGAAGCCGGACCAGTATGGCCATCTCCTGAAGGCCGCGCTGGACGCGGGCAAGACGCTGGTGATGGACCACCTGGACCCCCTGGCCCATGAGGCCATGTCGCGGCTCGTGGGCACCCGACTCCAGGACCATGCCGCGACCCTGGTGGTCAGCCGCTCCCCGACACCTTCCAAGTATGCCCTCACCGTGCTCGGTGAGTCGCCGACCACGAGCGCGCCCCAGGGGGACGCCGAGCCTTCCTTCCACGGCGGGGAGCGAGCACGGCATGATTGGGGGGCGATCCTCGAAGTCCACCGGGACCACACCCTCATCTCCCTGGGTGACGCCCGGTTGATTCCTCCCCAGGGCGTCATGTATGGCATTCGGACCCACTCCGGCATTTCCAGCACGCAGTTGACCCCTCCTCGCTGGTTCCGCAGGCAAAATAGCTTCCAGCGCGTGGAGCATGGGTTCAACAGCTCGTTCCATGTCTACCGGGAGAACGGTGGCACGAACACGGACTACGTGGTCATCCGTGTCCAGCAGGCGACCTTCAACACCGGCCCGCTGATGGCGGACCTGGCCGAGGTCAGGGGCTATTGGCAATTCGAACTGAACACTGAATGCACTCACAATCGGACCGCGACACTGCTGGGTGCCAGTCCCATGACGACGAGCGGGCCGAACAGCCTCACACAACTCTCCCTCTCCCTGCACGTGAAGCTCTTGCAGGAAGGGAGCTGTCTCCCCCAGTACTGGTCAGCGACCTACGGCCCCGTGACTCGCCCCAGCGAGGGTTGGGGTGTGTCGAATCTGAGCAGCACCCTCTCAGGCAAGGCGGCGTGGCGACACTCCCACCTCGCTCCATGGGACTCCATCGAGGACCCGCCCGACGACTACGAGCGTTGGTGGCGCTCCAGGTACGAGATGAGCGGCGTCCTCGGTGTCAAGGTCAAGCCGCTGAGCCTCCATGCCCGTTCTTCCTTCACCGTTGAGAGCGTCGCGGCCTGGCGCTTCGTAGCCAGCGACATCCAGGCCGACCCCCAGGTGACGTTCACCGAAAAGCTGTGGCAACGACTGATAGCCTTTACTACTCCCTACGGAACAGTCACCCGTACTTACGAACATTCAGTGCGCGACCCGGAGGCCTCAACCCATGAAATCACTCTCAACCTCCCCCAGGTGACAGAAGATGTCCCCAGCCAGTGCCGCTGAACCAGGTGCGACGGAGGTCCGTTGAATATGGAATCGACGACACGGGCAAAGCCGAAAATCCTCTACAAGGGAGCCGCCACCGGCCCCGACTTCAACACACTGAAAGACATGGGAGAGGTCTTCGTCACGGACGGCCTGGAGCAAGCGGAGGTGCTCTGGGTGGACTGCGCCACCACGAAGCCGGACCAGTATGGTCACCTCCTGAAAGCGGCGCTGGACACGGGCAAGACGCTGGTGATGGACCGCCTGGACCCCCTGTCCCATGAAGCCGTGTCTCGAGTCGTGGGAACACGGATGGAGGACAGTGTCGCGACCCTGATGGTCAGCCGAGACCCGCGGGCCGCCACACCGTCGAGCTATGCCCTGACCGTACTCGGCGCGGCATCGACGGCGCTCCCTCCCGAGCAATCCGCGCCGCCCCACCTCGAGAGAGACACCACGAGGAAGGACTGGGGCAAGCTCCTGGAGTCCCATCGGGCGCTGACCCCTCTCGACGTGGGAGGCCCCGGGCTGATTCCCCCTCGGGGCGTCATGTATGGCATTCGAACGACGACCCGTCTCGACGCTATCAGGATAAGAAATCCCGGTTGGCCCGCCACCCAGGGGAAAGTCCAGACTTTCGAGAGGGGGTTCAGAAGCTCGTTCTATGTCTACCGGGAGAACGGCAAGGCGAACGCCGACTACGTGGTCATTCGTGTCCAGCAAGCGACTGTCAATCCCGGCCCGCTGATGGTGAACACGAACCAGGCCAGGGGTTACTGGCAATATGGCGTGTCCACTGAGTGTGCCCCTAACCGAGGCGTGCCGCTGCTAGGCACGAGTCCGGCCACGACGAACGGCCCAGGCTTCGTCACGCAGCTCTCCGTTCCCATGCACGTGAGGTACTTGCAGGATGGCGCCTGCCTTCCCAACCATTGGTTGGCGACCCACGGCCCCATCGTTCAAATCACCGACGGTTGGAGTCTGGCGAATCAAAGCGAGCTCGGCCCTGGCACCGCGAGTTGGGACCACTTCCACCGCGACCCATGGGATTCCCTGTACGACACCATGGGCTCTTTCGACGAATGGGGGTCCACCCGGTACGAAGGCATCCCTCCCAGGGTCAAGAACCTGAGCCTCCTCGCCGGTACCCACCTCACCGTCGAGAACGCCGCGGCCTGGCGATTCAGCGCCACCGACATCGCCACCCATCCTCAAGTGACGTTCAGGGAGATACTGCAGGTCAGACTGGTGGCCTTCGCCACCGCCACGGGTTCGGGGACGCTTGGCAATCAGGTGGCATCCGACGGCCTCTTTCTCGAAAATTCCATCACGCTCGACCTGCCTCAGATAACGGAGGACATCACCAACCCATGCCGCTGACCCCGGCGCGGTGAAACCCTCCGGCGCCACGTGATAGACAGGGGGTACGCCCATGGAACGTGCCGCCCTGCTCTTCTGGCTCTGGATGCTCGCCTTCTCCGTCACCGCCCTCTGGGGCTTGAGTCAGGCGGCGGTGGCCAGCTCGTTGGGCGTCAGGCCCACCCTGGTGAAGCTGGGCTACGGCCCCCGCCTCGTCACCCTGTCGCTGGTCGGCATCCAGTGGGCCGTGCATCCGCTCATCCCCCTGGGCAGCGCCGTGCGCTTCAACGGGCCTCCCGATGATGCGCCCACGGAAGCCCCCGCCGACAACCGCCTCCACCAGCTCCCAATGGTCCTGCACGCGGCCACCATCCTCTTGCCCTGGGCGCTCCTCATCGTGGTCGCCATGGCCTGTCTCGGCGCCAGCGAGGGACTGAGCCAGTTCCTCACCGGCTTCACCGTCCCCTTCCAGTACTCGAGGCTCCCCGGCCGCATCGACCGCTTCGTCGCCCTGCTGCGCGAGGGCGAGCTGACCCGGGCCTGGGGACTGGTGAGCGCCAAGGTGGCCGCCATCAACCTGCTGCCCATGCCCATCCTGGCGGGAGGCTCGCTGCTGGCCCTCCCCTGGCGTCACCAGCGCTCGCGCCTCCCGGTGTGGGCCGCGAGCCTGAACCTCGTGACGCTGCTCCTCCTGCTGCCCTGGGCCGGCTACTCGCTCTATCTGTTCGGCGCCGCCATCTTCCGCTGAAGGCAGCGACGCCGCGACGGCTAGGAGCGCTCCTGGAGCGCAAGCCGCGCGCCCAGCGCGACGAAGACGCCCCCCGTCACCCGCTGCTGCCACGCCGCGAAGCGCGGGTTGCGTCGCAGCCAACCGCCAAACGCGCCCGCCACGCCCGCGAGGAACGCGAGCCACAAAGTCCCCGTCACGTCGAACAAGAGCCCGAGCAGGACGAACTGCAGGCCCGGCGAGCCTCGCGTCGGGTCCACGAACTGCGGCAGGAAGGCCAGGAAGAACAAGGCCACCTTCGGGTTCAGCACGTTGGTGACGACACCGTCGCGGAAGATTCGCCACAGGCTCGCGGGCTGGAGCCCCCGCACCGCCTCGGGCCCTTGCTTGCTGAGCAGCATCCGCGCGCCCATCCACACGAGGTAGAGCGCGCCCACCCACTTCACCACCATGAAGGCCATGGCCGAGGTCGCCAGCAGCGCCGACAATCCCAGGGCCGCCGCCGCGATGTGGAACAGGCAGCCGACACAGATGCCCAGCGCGGAGACGAGGCCCGCGGCGCGGCCCTGCCCCATGCTCCTGGCCAGCACATACATCGTGTCCGGCCCTGGCGTGAGGTTGAGGACCAGTCCCGCGAGAAGAAAGGCCACCAGGCGCGTCGGCTCGAAGAGCATGTCGAAGGGCTTTCGCTCCGTCATCCCGGAGCAGGGAGCGGGAAGGCACGGCCCCTTCCCAGCCCCCGTATACGCCCGGAAGCACCGCCACGAAAGCCACCGGCGGGTGGCCCTCGCGAGACGAGCCCTGCTCGGGTGAGCAAGGCCCGTCCACGTGAAGCAGCCTCTCTCGCCCTACACCGGCGAGCGAGTACGGTCCTGCTCGACCCGCTCCTTGCGCTCGACATCCAGCGAGCGCTCGGCCGTGCGAGCGGTGATGGCGCCCGCCGGGCTGAACACGGACCGGTACACCGCCGCCGCCAGGCCCGCGCCCAGCATCGGCGCGATGACGAACATCCAAAGCTGGCCGAGCGCCTGCCCGCCCGCGAACACCGCCGGCCCCAGACTGCGCGCGGGATTCACCGAGGTGTTCGTCACGGGGATGCCCACCAGGTGGATGAGCGTCAGCACCAGGCCAATGGCCAGGCCGGCGAAGCCTACCGGCGCCTTCGCGTCCGTCGCACCCAGCACCGTCAACACGAGCAGGAAGGTGAGCATGACCTCCGCCAGGAACGCCGCCCCCGCGCCATAGCCCTCGGGTGACGCGATGCCGTACCCGTTCGAGCCCAGCCCCGCAACCGAGGCCTGATAGCCACCCGGTACGCCCTTCGCGATGAGCAGCACCACGCCCGCCGCCAGCACGGCCCCCAGACACTGCGCGACGATGTAGCCGAGGATGTGCTTGTTCTCGAACTTGCCCGCCAGCGACAGCCCCACCGTCACCGCGGGATTCACGTGGCAGCCGGAGATGGGCCCAATCGCATACACCATGGCCAGCAGCGAGAGTCCGAAGGCGAAGGACACCCCCAGGAAACCGATGCGGTCCCCCGCCAGCACGGCCGCTCCCACGCCACCAAGCACCAGGACGAACGTCCCGATGAACTCCGCCATGTACCTCCGCATCGAATCATTGATCCCAGCCGCGGATGCAGCGGGGAGCCGCTTGTCTGTCGCTGAACGCATGCGCTCTCTCTCCGGCCGCACACACCAGGACACGAGCACTCGCGTCTGGCGCCCCGCGGCGCAATCTGTCCCACTTGGGACGCTGCGCACGCTCGGGCCGACGACAACGGGAAACCGCGCTCCACGCCTGGAGAGTGGCATCCATGCGAGGCGCTCGATGCTCCGCCACCCCTGATTCACGAGCCGGCGGGAAGGCGACCCACTTCCCGCGCGCCCGAGGGAGACCGGAGGGCTACTTGCCCTTCATCACGCCAATGAATGGCACGTTCCGGTACTTCTCCCCGAAGTCCAGACCGTAGCCGACGACGAAGAGGTCATCGATGACGAAGCCCTTGTAGTCGATGTCGATCTTCGTCCGCGCGCGCGCCGGCTTCTCCAGCAGCGAGCACAGCTTCAGCGACGCCGGGTGCCGGGCCCGCAGGTTCTCCAGCAGGAAGCTCATGGTGAGCCCCGTGTCGATGATGTCCTCGATGATGAGCAGGTGCTTGCCCGCCATCGGCTTGCTGACGTCGGTGGTGATGCGCACCTCGCCCGTCGTCTCCGTGCCGCCCTGGTAGCTGGACACGCCCAGGAACTCCAACGTCAGCGGCAGGTCCACCGCCCGCGCCAGGTCCATGGCGAAGAACGTGGAGCCCTTCAACACACAGACGAGCGTCAGCTCCTTGCCCGCGTAGTCCCGGGTGATTTGCGCGCCCAGCTCCCGCACGCGCTCCTGCAGCTTCTCCTCGGAAATATGGACGCCGACTTCCTGCTCGTAGAACGCCAAGGCTTCCTCCGCGCTACACGTAGGCGTTGTTCATGATCTCCCCGAAGCCGCCGCCTCCGGGGACGATGTACTGCCGGTCATCCAGGCCTCGCTCCTTCTCCCAGAGCGCGCCCGGCGCCGTGCCGAAGACCTCCGGCGGAGACAGGCCTCGGTCCAACCGGAGCGCGTAGATGACCACGTCCGGATGGTCCGTCGTCATCTTCCGCAAGTACTCCGGCGTGACGATGAGGTTCAGGGTGATGATGCGCCGGGCCGTGCCGGGCACCTTCTCCTTGTAGAGCTTGATGGCCGTGGACAGGCTGCCGCCCGTGGCTCCCATGGGGTCCGGGAAGAGCACGAGCGCGTCATCCACGTCGCCGCCAATCTTCGCGCCGCCAATCTGGGAGCCCACCACCGTCTCGGCCGCGTCGATCATCCGGCTCATGATGATGTGGTCCTGCCGCACCACCGACGGGTCCACCGTGGCGTTGAGCAGGTCATACGTCACCTGCGACGGCAGCGTGCCCGCCCGCGCGATGTTCACCGTCACCACCCGGACGTGAGGGTCGATGACCTCTCCCTGGTAGAGCCCCTGCGGGGTGGAGTCGATCATCCGTGTCGGCAGGCTGACCATCTTCCGCGGGAACTCCGCGTTCACCACCGTCTTCACCAGGTCGCTGTAGAGCGTCTCCACCAGCCGGTTTACCTGCGGCTGGATGACCCCCTTCGCGCACAGCGTCGCCAACTGGGAGAGCAGGAACGGATTGCCCACCAGGTGGACGTTGGGTCCATAGTGGTGGGTCATCTCGTTCAGCCGGAAGGGCACGTTCGCGTACAGGGTGTCACGCATGCGGTCGGTTCCTCTCGTGCCCGAAGCCCAGGGGGCGAATCGGCGTCAGTCGAACAGTTCGAGCGTCTGCGGCGGAGTGCCCTCGGTGGGCTCCGGGACGTGACACTTGCGGCACCGGGGCTCGTACGCGCCCGCCGCGCCCACCACCACGCGCTCGCCACTGGAGACGATGCGCTGGGAGCGATTGGCCGGATTGCCGCAAACCACGCAGATGGCCAGCTCCTTCGTCACGTACTCCGACACCGCCATCAGCTGCGGCATCGGCTCGAAGGGACGGCCCTGGTAGTCCTGGTCCAGGCCCGCGCAGATGACGCGCAGCCCCTTGTTGGCCAGCGCCTCCACCACCGCGACGACCTCGGCGCCGAAGAACTGCACCTCGTCGATGCCCACCACCTGCGTGTCGGGCTCCAACCGGTAAAAAATCTCTTCAGCCCGCTCCACCGGCGTGGACGTCACCCGCTGCTTCGAGTGGCTCACCACCTGCGTTTCGTCGTAGCGGTTGTCGATGCGGGGCTTGAACACCTGCACCTTCTGCTTGCCGTACACGGCGCGCTGGATGCGGCGGATCAACTCCTCCGTCTTACCGGAGAACATCGAACCGCAGATGACCTCTATCCACCCGATATCTTTGGGGAATTGGTGCAAGGGACGCTCGCCTGGCCTGGGGGCGGAGGGGCGCGGATACTCTGTCACCCCCCCGCGGGAGTCAACCGCCAACCGCGTCCTCGTGACAGGGCCCGCTGGCGTGCCGGGGCCTGCTCCCCCGCCTGCCCTTCCGCGCCCCGTTCAGGCGCTGGCAAGCCGCTTGAAAGGAACCGCCTCCGGAAGGTCGGGACTGGGAGGCAGGGCGTGGCGACGACGACGATGGAGCAGGTTCAGGGCGCGGTCCGCGGTGGAATGGCTTCCTTCTATGCGTCGCCCGCCTCGGTGGCGTTGCTGATGCTCAACCTGATGGACGGGCTCTTCACGCTGCTCTTCCTGCAGCTGGGCGTGGCGGAGGAGCTCAACCCTCTCATGCGCCTGGCCTACGAGCAGTCACCGCTCTTCTTCATGTTCGCCAAGCTGCTCATCGTGAACACCGGCCTGTGGCTCTTGTGCTTGCACAGGCGTCTGCGCGCCAGTCGCCTCGCCATCCGAGCGGGCGCCGTCGTCTACGGCATCATCGTGGTCTACCATCTGGCTTTTCTGACCCACCTGGTCCTGCACTGGCCAGGAGCCCTTGGGTAGTCCCTTTCACCCTCCGGACTGTGAGCGAGTGGAACAATGGTGAGGGTTCTCCTTCACCATACCCTTGCATTTTGCACCCGGTATGTCCCAGGCTTCCCGCCAGCTCCGACCTTTCGGGTTCGGGGGGGGACCATGAACATCACCGACGTCCGGGTGTTTCCGGTCGAAGAGGACAAGCTCAAGGCGTACGTCACCATCACCCTGGATCACTGCTTCGTCATTCGCGACCTGAAGGTCATCCACGGCTCCTCGGGGCTGTTCATCGCGATGCCGGCGAAGAAGCGCAAGGATGGGACGTACAAGGATATAGCCCACCCGCTCAACGCGGACACACGAAGCCAGATGGAGCGTGTGATCCTCATCGAGTACGAGCGGCACCTCCATCAGGCGCAAGCCGGGATGCTTGGTCCTATGCCAGCAGATCTCGACTAACGCCCTTCACATCCGCGCGTGTCCAGGTTAGTCAGCGGGCCCATCATGCAGCCGCGCGACTTCAAGATCTTCGCCGGGAGCTCGAATCCCGGCCTGGCTCACAGAATCTGCGAATACCTCAAGCGTCCGCTCGGCAAGGCGGAGGTGGGCCGATTCTCCGACGGTGAAATCCACGTCGAGATTGGCGAGAACGTCCGCGGCCACGACGTCTTCATCCTCCAGTCCACGAGCCCGCCGACCAACGACCACCTGATGGAGATGCTCATCATCTGCGACGCCCTGAAGCGGGCGAGCGCGAGCTCCATCACCGCCGTCATCCCGTATTACGGGTATGCCCGGCAGGACCGGAAGGTCGCTCCGCGCACGCCGATTACGGCGAAGCTCGTCGCGGACCTGCTGGAAGTGGCGGGCGCCGAGCGCGTCGTCTCCATGGACATGCACGCCGGGCAGATCCAGGGCTTCTTCAACATCCCCTCGGACCACCTGTACGGCTCGCCGGTGTTCCTGGAGGACCTGCGCAAGCGCTTCCCGGAGTCGCAGGAGCTGGTCATCGTGTCGCCGGACGCCGGGGGCGTGGAGCGCGCGCGCGCCTACTCCAAGCGCCTCAACACGGGGCTGGCCATCATCGACAAGCGCCGCCCGCGCCCCAACGCCTCCGAGGTGATGAACCTCATCGGTGACGTGTCCGGCAAGGACGCCGTCCTCGTGGACGACATGGTGGACACCGCCGGCACGCTCGCGCAGGCCGCCGCCGCGCTGAAGGCGAAGGGCGCCCGTCGCGTGGTCGCCTACGCGGTGCACCCCATCCTCTCCGGGCCCGCCATCCAGCGCATCCAGGACTCCGTGCTGGAAGAGGTCGTCTTCACGGACACGGTGCCGCTGTCGCCCGCGGCGCAGGCGTGCTCGAAGATTCGCGTGCTCACCACCGAGCGCCTCTTCGGCGAGGCGATTGCCCGCATCCACCGGGCCGACTCGCTCAGCTCGCTGTTCGTCTGAGGTTCAGGGCGCCCGGCCGCCGGGCGACTTGACTCCCTGGCTGGGGGCTGGCATGTCCGGCCTCCTCCAACGGTCCCCTTCGAGGCGCCGTCTTCGGGGCCCGCCACTGGGGCGGGATGCCGAGGGCGCCAGGGTGGCCGGTGGTCACCGCTGTATCCATTCCCAAGGTATTTCCATGTCCGACAACAAGAACACCCTCGAGGCGAAGTCGCGTGAAGGTTCCGGCAAGGGCTTCGCCCGCAAGCTGCGCGCCCAGGGTGTGGTGCCCGCCGTGGTGTACGGCAAGCACCTGAAGACGCCCGTGCACATCTCGGTGGACCCGAAGGCCGTGCGCGCGGCCATCAACACCCCGCACAAGTTCAACACCGTCATCCAGCTGAAGCTGGCCGGTGGTGACCAGCAGGTCCTCCTGAAGGACTACCAGATGGACCCGGTCACCCGGGACATCCTGCACGTGGACTTCATCGGCGTGCGCGCGGACGAGCAGGTCAAGGTGGACGTGCCGCTCGTGCTCGTCGGCAAGTCGGTGGGCGTGGCGGAGGGCGGTCTGCTCAGCCAGATTCGCCGTGAGATCCAGGTCTGGGCGCTGCCGAACGCCATCCCCGAGCGCATCGAGGTGGACGTGACGGGGCTGAAGATCGCCGAGGCGCTGCACATCAAGGACGTCAAGTTCCCCGCCGGCGTGTCGGTGAAGTCGAGCGTCAACTACACCGTGGCGGTCGTCGCCGCGCCCGAGGCTGCCGAAGTGGCGCCCGCGGCGGCTGCGGCGGCTCCTGCCGCGGCGGCTCCGGCGGCGAAGGCTGGCGACAAGGCGGCGGCTCCCGCCGCGGCGGCCAAGGCTCCCGCGAAGAAGTAGTCGTCTTCCGATGTACCCTGGACACGGGGCTGGCCTCCCTGAGGCTGGCCCCGTTTCTTTTTGGAGCCTCCCATGAAGCTCATCTGCGGGCTGGGCAACCCGGGGCGCGAGTACGAGCGGCACCGGCACAACATCGGTTTCATGGTGGTGGAGGCGCTGCTGTCCCGGGCGCGCGCGGAGCTGAACCAGGAGAAGTTCGCCGCGAAGGTGGGCCAGGCAACCCTGGCAGGCGAGCGCATCCTCTTCGTCGAGCCACAGACCTTCATGAACCTGTCGGGCCGCTCGGTGGCCGAGGCGGCGCGCTTCTACAAAATCGCCCCCGAGGACGTGCTCGTCATCCACGACGAGCTGGACCTGCCCCTGGGCCGCATCCAGCTCAAGGCCGGTGGTGGCAGCGGCGGCCACAATGGCCTGAAGAGCATCGTCTCCAGCCTGGGCTCGGAGGCGTTCGTCCGCCTGCGCTTCGGCATCGACAAGCCCGAGGGCCCCAATGCCCGCGAGCGCGTGGCCGGCTACGTCCTGTCCAACTTCGACGACGGGGAGCGCCGCCAGCTGGACGAGCTGATGGGCCGCGCCATGGACATGACGGAGTGCTGGGTGCGCGAGGGGCTGTCGGTGGCGATGAACCGCTTCAATCGGAAGGCCTGAGGCCTCCTCGGGGCGGAGGGAAGCAAGAGGGGCGGACAGGCGGGCTTTCCGGGAGCTTGACTTGCCCGGGGGGCCCTCCTAGAAGGCCCGTTCGCTCGCTGGGGTGGTTGATCCAGTGGGATGTTCTTTTTCAGCTTCCCGTGTTGGTGCACGGGACGTAGCGCGAGGGTGACGGGCGCGCGGTTTCCCGTTCCCGGTGGTGGCCATGGGGCCAATCGCCGTTTCCCCGCTCTTCGGATTGTCCGAGGGGCACTCGACCCCAAGGGGAGAGAAAACATGGCAGAGACGCAGGCCGCCAAGCGGCTTCGTGAGTACGAGACCATCTTCCTGGTCAAGCCGGACCTGACCGACGACAACGTGGACAAGCTCAAGGAGCGCGTCCGTGGCATCGTCGCCCGCGAGGGTGGCAAGGTCCTCCGCTTCACGGTGTGGGGCAAGAAGAAGACCCTGTTCCCCATCGCCAAGCAGCCCCGCGCCATCTACGTGCACGCCAGCTACCTGGGCGGCTCGGGCCTGGTGTCCGAGATTGAGCGCAACCTGAAGAACCTCGATGAGGTCACCCGCTACATCTCCGTGAAGCTGGCGGATGAGGTGGACCCCGAGACGCGTCCGGTCCTTGAGGACCTGAAGCTCGCCGGCGACGTGGAGGAGACCCGTCCGGGTGCTCCCGAGCCGCGCGAGGGTGGCGGCTTCCGAGGCGACGTGGCCGAGGAGTCCGTGGGCGAGGCGGAGGAGGAGTCGTCCGAGGAGGCCTGAGCGCCTTCTGGGACATTCTCTAGGGACCTATCCAGGAAACGAGAAAGTTCATGAGCAACGGAACGGACAGCAAGACGGGCGGCTCGTCGGGCGGCCGCAGTGGCGGCTTCGGCGGCGGCGGCGGTGGTGGGCCTCGCGGTGATCGCGGTGGAGACCGTGGCGGCGATCGCGGTGGAGATCGTGGCGACCGCGGCGGCATGGGCGGCGATGACGAGAAGCGCGGCGGTGGCCGTGGCTTCGGCCGCAAGAAGGTCTGCCGCTTCTGCGCGGAGAAGAACGCGTCGGTGGACTTCAAGGACCAGGCGACGCTGAAGTACTTCGTCACCGAGCGCGGCAAGATCATTCCCCGCCGCATCTCTGGCAACTGCGCGAAGCACCAGCGTGAGGTGGCCACGGCCATCAAGCGCGCGCGCGGCATCGCCCTGCTCCCCTACAACGCGGTGGTCGGCTAACCGCCGGGTCCGCTCAGGAGACTGAATATGAAGCTCATTCTGCGAGAGGACATCGAGAACCTCGGCAAGTCCGGGGAGCTCGTCACCGTGAAGGACGGCTTTGGCCGTAACTACCTGCTGCCGCGCAAGAAGGCGGTTCTGGCGAGCGAGCAGAACCTCCGTCAGCTCGAGCACGAGAAGGCGGTCATCACCGCCCGCAATGCCAAGCTGAAGGGCGTCGCGGAGGAGCAGGCGAAGAAGGTCGGCTCCATCAAGGTCGTCATCAAGCGCAAGGTCGGAGATCAGGACAAGCTGTTCGGCTCCGTCACCGCGCTGGACATCGCCGAGGCCGTGGCGGCCCAGGGGCAGACGGTGGACCGTCGCGCCATCCACCTGGTCGACCCCATCAAGTCGATTGGCCACTACGAAGTCGAGCTGCGCCTGCACCGCGACGTGATCGCGAAGATCAAGGTCGAAGTCGCCGCCGAGTAACGGCAAGCGACTCCACCTCACCGTGGTCTTGAGAAGGCCGTCCGGGGCAACCCGGGCGGCCTTTTCATTTGCGGGCTGTCCTCCGGACGCGTCCGGCTCGCGCCGTGGCCGGTCCGTCCTACGACAGGGGCGTGGAGGCCACCGAGGCGGGTGGGTATCCGTGAGGCACAGGAGGCTCGCCCATGAGCACGCCCGCACCCGCCCCGCTGTCGTCCCACGCTGACGCCCACCGCCCTGACCTGGACTGGCTCCGCGTCGTCGCCATCCTCGTGCTGCACCTGTTCCACACCGGGATGATGTTCAACCGGTGGGACTGGCACATCAAGGCGCCCTCGCTGCTGCCAGCGCTGGAGCCGACGATGGAGGTGCTGCACCACGTGCGCATGCCGCTGCTGATGGTCATCTCCGGCGTGGGCACGGCCCTCGCGCTGCGGCGGCGCTCGCTGCGCGACTTCGCGCAAGACAGGACGCGGCGACTGCTGCTGCCGGTGGTCTTCGGCATGCTCGTCATCGTGCCGCCGCAGATCTACGTGGAGCGCGTGCTCCAGGGTCGGTTCCACGGCGGCTACGCGGACTTCTATCCGTCCGTCTTCAGCTTCGTGCCCTACCCCGCCGGCAGCCTGAGCTGGCATCACCTGTGGTTCGTCGTCTACCTCTTCGCCTACTGCCTCCTCGCGCTGCCGCTCTTCTGGGCGCTGGGGACAGGGCGCGGGCAGGCGTGGCTCGCGAAGGTCGAGGCCTGGCTGTGCCGGGGTGTGAATCTCGGGTGGCTGTTCGTCCCGCTCTTCGTCAACGACGTGCTGTTGCACCGCTTCCCGCAGACGCACGCGCTGTTCGACGACCCGAGGACCTTCGGCCACTACGGCCTCCTCTTCCTCCTGGGACACCTGCTCGGCCGCGCGCCTGGAATCTGGGACGTGTTGGTGGCGCGCCGGTGGCTGCTGCTCGGTGTGTCGGCGGTCCTCTTCGCCATCATGATTCCAGAGAGCGAGTTCGACCTGGTGCCCGAGGTGCTCGGGGGCACGTCGGCCCAGTGGCTCTTCATCCTGACCGCGCTGGGCTGGGCGCGCCGGTGCGTGCGAACGGGGAGCCGATGGGTCCGGCACGCACAGGAGCTGTCGTACCCGTTCTACATCTTCCACCAGACGGTCATCATCGTCGTCGGCTTCGCGATGCTGCGGCTGCCCGTGGGGCCGTGGAGCCTCTTCGGCTGCGTGCTCGTCACCACGTTCCTGGTCAGCTGGGCCTTGAGCGAGCTGGTGGCCCGCCTGCCCTGGTTGAGGCCGTTCTTCGGGTTGAAGGCCCGTGTGGCGTCCCGTCCCGAAGCGAATCTACAGAACGTGCCCACGGGGCATACTGCGTGACGGAGCGCCCATGGCCGACCCCCACTCGACGTCCGCCCTCGAAGAGCCACCGTCCCAGGCCTGGCGGTGGCCCCATTTCCGGTTGCGCCCGGTGCTCGGGGTGTTCGCCTTCTGTCTCGTCGTAGGCGTGTCGTATGGCGCCGCGGTGAGGTTGGACCAGCTCGCCAACGGCCACGACGCCCTTCCCGCCTCGCGCGCCTTCTTCTGGGAGATCACCGGTGCGCTCTCGGCCTGGGTGACGCTGCCCCTCATCCAGACCGCGGCGCTGAACGCCCCGTCACCGCGCGTCTCGGGATGGGCGCGGTTCCTGGGCCTGCACGCGGTGGGCTTCGTGCTCTACACCTCCGCGCACATCGTCGTCATGCTGGGCGCGCGCTACCTGCTCTACCCGCTGCTGGGCTGGGGTGAGTACGAGTACGGACCGATGGCCTTCCGACTGCCCATGGAGGTGTCGAAGGACCTGATTGCCTACGGGCTCGCCATCACCTTCATCAGCCTCTTCTCGGCCTGGCGGGACCAGCACGCGCGGGCGCTGCGCGAGGCAGAGCTGGAGGGAGAGCTTCGCACCGCGCAGCTCCAGTCCCTCACCGGCCAGCTCCACCCGCACTTCCTCTTCAACTCGCTGCACACCATCAGCTCCGTCATGTACGAGGACCTGACGCGCACGGACCGGCTGCTCAGTGATTTGGGCCACGTGCTGCGCGCCAGCCTGGAGCGCGCGGAGCCCACGTGGACGCTGGCCGAGGAGCGCACGCACACCGCGCGCTTCGTGGGGCTCCTGTCGGCGCGCTTCGGCGAGCGGCTCGCGGTGCACTGGAGCGTGGAGCCGGGCCTGGACTCCGCGCGCGTGCCCTGCTTCGCGTTGCAGACGCTGGTGGAGAACGCGGTGAAGCACAACCAGGACCGTGTGGAGCCGCTGGAGGTCCGCATCCGCGCCCACGAGACGGCGGACACGTGGAGGCTGGAGGTCGAGGACACCGGCCGGGGCTTCGGCGGTGAGTCTCCCGCCGCCGGGCCTGGCGTGGGACTGGCGCACCTGGAGCAGATCCTCGCGCTCCTTCACGGCGGGCGGGCCCGACTGGAGCGGGGACGTGGGCCCGAAGGTGGCGCGCGCGTGTCGCTGACCCTGCCTCGGGGCGCGCGCCCGTGACGCCCTTCCGCGTGTTGGCCGTGGACGATGAATCGCCCGCTCGGGCCAAGGTGCGACGCCTGCTGGAGGGCGAGGCGCGCTTCACGCTGGTGGGCGAGGCGGCGGATGGAACCGAGGCGCTCACGCGCATCGAAGCGCTGAAGCCGGACCTCGTCGTCCTCGACGTACAGATGCCCGGCCTGACGGGCTTCGAGGTGCTGGAAGCGCTGGGCCCGGGCCCTGGCCCCGCCGTCATCTTCTCCACCGCGTATGACGGCTTCGCGCTCCGCGCCTTCGAGGCCCACGCGGTGGACTACCTGCTCAAGCCCTACGACGGCGAGCGCTTCGCCCGCGCCTTGGACAAGGCGCACGCGTTGCTGCTCGGTGGCGGCTCGGAGGCCACGAGGCTCCAGTCCCTGCTGCGGGAGGTGGCCGCGACGACGCCTCGGAGGACACTGGAGCGGCTGGTGGTGAAGGCGGGCGAGGCGTGGGTGCCCCTGCGCCTGGAGGACGTGTGGCGCCTGTCGTCCGAGGACAAGTACGTGCGCGTGTTCACGGCGCAGGGAGAACATCTGGTGCGCCAGAGCCTGCGCGCGCTGGAGGAGCGGTTGGACCCGGAGCGCTTCGTGCGCGTCCACCGCGGCGACATCATCAACCTGGACGCGGTGGCGAAGCTGGAGCCGTGGAGCCACGGTGATGGAATCCTCGTGCTGAAGAACGGCACGACGGTGGTGCTCAGTCGCACGTGGCGTGAAGCCTTCCTCCAGCGCTGGGGCATGGAAGGCTGACGGCGGGTAGGTCCACCTTCCTCCGCCCACCCGCCGCTACAGGTCTGTGGCGGATAATTTCTGCCGTGTCAGAGCCGCCTGTAGAGTGGGCGGGCAGCCATGGAGAACTCCCTCGACCTCAGAGATGGGCGAAAGGTCCACGAGGACCTGGCCGCCGAGCGTGCAGTGCTCGGCGCCGTGCTCGCGGACAACACGCTCATCGCTCCCGTAGGCGAAGTGGTCCATGCGGACGACTTCTCCAGCCCCGCGCACGCGCAGATTTTCGCGGCGATGATTCGCCTGGACGGCAAGCAGCAGCAGGTCGACCACCTGACGCTGGCCGAGGAGCTGAAGGTTCTCGGGCAGCTCGTCGCCGTGGGCGGCCCCGCGTACCTGATGCGGTTGGACCAGGTGGTGCCGCTGGCCTCCAACGCCGTCCAGTACGCCAACATCGTCAAGGACCAGGCGCTGCGACGCCGGCTGGCGCACGTCGGCCGCGAAATCCAGGACCTCGCCAGCCAGGAGACGGGCGAGCTGGAGGTGTTGCTCGACGAGGCCGAGCGCAAGGTGTTCCTCCTCGCGGAGAAGAAGCGCGAAGGAGACCTGCGGCCCGTCAGCGAGCTGATGGAGCAGACGCTGGATCTGCTCGACAAGATGAAGGCGGCGGCGACGGGCATCACCGGCCTGTCCACCGGCTACATCGACCTGGACAACCAGCTCACGGGTCTGCACGCCGGCGAGCTCATCATCCTCGCGGCGCGTCCCGGCATCGGCAAGACGTCCCTCGCGATGAACATCGCGGTGCACGCGGCGCTGAAGGAGAACAAGGCCGTCGGCATCTTCAGCCTGGAAATGCCCGCGGACCAGCTCCTGATGCGTCTGCTCGCGTCCACCGCGCGCGTGGACATGAAGAAGCTGCGCGGCGGTCGCCTCTCGCCACACGACGAGGAGAAGTTCCAGGAGATGGCGGGCGCGCTCTACAACGCGCCCATCTACATCGACGACTCGGGTGGCCTGTCCCCGTTCGACTTGCGCGCCAAGGCGCGCCGCGTGAAGCAGAAGGACCCCCGGCTGTCGCTGCTGGTCATCGACTACCTCCAGCTCATGCACCAGAAGGGCAAGGTGGAGAGCCGTCAGCTCGAGGTCGCCGAAATCTCCCGCGCGCTCAAGCAGCTCGCCAAGGAGCTGGAGGTCCCCATCATCGCGCTCAGTCAGCTCAACCGTAAGGTGGAGGAGCGCAAGGGCGGCAAGCCCATGCTGTCGGACCTTCGTGAGTCGGGCTCCATCGAGCAGGACGCCGACGTGGTGATGTTCATCCACCGCGAGGAGACCGAGGAAGGTCCCGACGGCAATCCGCAGGCGCCCGCGAGCACCGTCATCCCGGTGGAGCTCATCGTCGCCAAGCAGCGTAACGGCCCCATCGGCTCCGTCGACCTCGTGTTCCTCTCGGAATACACCCGGTTCGAGAGCCGCAGCCGAGGCGAGTAGCGCGGCGATACGGCGCTTCGTCCGCCCTACTCCACGCCCGTGCGCAGGTAGCGAACCACCAGCGTCCGGGCCGCTCGCGCAGCGGCCTCTAGCGAGAGGCCCCGCCCCAGCTCCGTCGCCAACGCGGAGGCCAGTCGGCACCCGGTGCCACGGCGCTCCGGCGCTCGCTCCAATCGCTGGCCCTTCAGCACACGGACGCCCTCCGGCGTGGCCAGCACGTCCGCCAGCCCCTGCGCATCCGGCAGGTGTCCGCCCTTCACCAGCACCGCGCCGAAGCCCCTCGCCACCAGAGCGACCGCGGCCTCACGCGCCGCCGCCACCGTGTCCGGCACGGGCCTGCCCAAAAGCCACCCCGCCTCATCCAGGTTTGGAGTGAGCACGACGCGCGGGCCCGCGAACGACAGGTAGCGCCGGGCGGACAGTCGGGACAACGGCTGTCCGCGCGACGTCCGCACCACGGGGTCCACCACCCACCAGGCCCGCGTCCCGGCCAGCGCGGTGCGCGCGGCCTCGAGCTGCGCGAGGCCCGGCACCATGCCCCACTTCACCGCGTGCACATCTCCCAGCTCGCGCGCGGCGACCAACTGCGCGCGGACCACACGCGGCGGAGAGGCCACCCAGGAGAAGGTGGCGCGTCCCTGCGCCGTCTGCGCCAGGGGCACCGCCACCGGCTGCCCTCCCCGCGCACGCACCGCCGCCACATCCGCCAGCAGCCCCGCTCTTCCCGTGGGCTCGAGCCCCGCCAACAGGACGACGCGAGGAATCACCGCCGGTGCTCTCGCGCTTTCTGGATGAAGGACTTGTACAGCCCCACGTGCACGGGAATCGTCGTCGCCATGTACTCGGGATGCCACTGCACGCCCACGGCGAAGACATGCACGGTGGACTCAATCGCCTCCACCACGCCATCCGGCGCCATCGCGCAGATGCTCACGTCGCGGCCAGGGCTTCGCACCGCCTGGTGATGCGTGGAGTTCACCATGAGCTGCCCGTGCCCCACCGCCTCCGCCAGCAACGAGCCGCTGCGCACTTCCACCGGATGCTGCGGCTGCGTGCGGTCATGCTTCTGCTCGTGCTCGCGAGCGCCCTGCACCTCGCGGCCGATGTCCTGGAACAGCGTGCCGCCCAGCACCACGTTGAGCAGCTGCATGCCACCACACACGCCCAGCACCGGCATGTTGCGCTTGAGCGCCCCGCGCATCAGCGCCGCCTCGAACGCGGTGCGCCCTTCCTTCAGCGCGCCCAGGCCCTCGCGCGCCGTTTCGCCATACGCCTCGGGAGGAATGTCGAAGGCGCCTCCGGTGACGAGCAGCCCGGACACGCGGTCCAGATACGCGTCCACGCACGTGGGGTCGTCCGCGTACGGCAGCACGAAGGGAAGGCCCCCCGCGCGCAGCACCGCGTCCGCGTAGGGCACCTTCAGCTCGTACCGCGCGAAGGGCTGATCCTCGGGCTGGCTCCAGTCCGGGGTGATGCCGATGTTGGGCCGCCGGGGCGGCTGGCCATGGTGACGCGGATGATTGTTCATGGGGGAGTCCGTCGGTCGACCCTACCCCCCCACACGTCCCCGTTCAAACGCGCCCGTCAGCAGGCGCACCCGCTCGGCGATGTCCTGGGCGAGCAGGACGTCCGAAACCACCGCCGCGCCATGCGCGCCCGTCGCCGAGACAGAGGCCACGTTCTCGAGCCCCACCCCACCAATGCCCACCACCGGAAGGGGGCTTCCCTTCACCACCCGCGCGAGCCCCTCCAACCCCAGCACCGGTGCGGGCACCTGCTTCGTCGTCGTGCCGAAGACGGGCCCCACGCCCACGTAGTCCGCGCCCGCCTCCCGCGCGGCCCTCGCGCCGTCCGCGTCGCGCACCGTGACGCCCACCAGGCGGCCGGGCCCCAACAGCGCGCGCGCCGCCTCCGGAGGCAGGTCCTCGTCGCCCACGTGCACGCCATCCGCGTCCGCCAGCAGCGCCAGGTCCACCCTGTCGTTGAGCAGGCACACCGCGCCCGATTGTCGACACAGCGAGGCCACCCGCCGCGCCACGGCCAGGGCCTCTCGCATCGGCGTGCGCTTCATGCGCAATTGCACCACCCGGGCGCCTCCCGCGAGCATCTGCTCGGCCTTGAGAACCAGGGGCACGTCCACCCGCACGGTGTCGTCGCACAGCAGATACAGGCCCGGGGGAAGCAGAGGACGGGGCGGGGCGTTCATCGGCACCAGGAAGGCGGGACGGCGGCGTTGACAGTCGCCCCCTCTGCTATAAGGTAGCCCGCTATTTTCCAAGCAATTCCGAGGATTTGAAACATGGCGGACACGGTGGACCCCAAGTATCTCGATAAGCGCACCGCGGAGCGGTACCTGCGCTCGGGCCAGTTGGACGAGAAGGCGTTCGAGCGCCACGTGAAGGGCCTGCCGGATGTGGCTGACAAGGCCACGACGGTGGAGACCTTCATGGATGACGACGTCGAGGACGACTACGACGACGAAGAGGATGACCTCGACGAAGAAGACGAGGCGGACGACGAGGACGAGGCGGACGACGAGGACGAGGCGGACGACGTGGCCGACGAGAAGGCCTCTTCCTCCGACGACGAAGTCGAGAGCAAGGACGAGCCCAAGGGCGAGGAGCCTGGCACCCCATGAGCCCCGTGGACGAGAAGCGCGGCGAGACCTTCGTGATGCGGGGGGAAGCGCGCTCCGCGTCCGAAGAGGCCATCTCCTTCAGCACGTTCATCTTCGGGTTGGGCACCGCGGTGCTCATCCACCTCGGTGACACGCCGAACCCGGAGACGGGCCAGACCTTGAAGGACTTGCCGCTGGCCCGGCAGAACCTGGACCTGTTGTCGATGTTGCGGCTGAAGACGCGGGGCAACCTGACGGCGGAAGAAGAGAAGCTCTTCGACGGCCTCCTCGCGGATCTTCGCCTGCGCTTCGTGGAGGCGAGCAAGCGGTGACGGCGCCTGTTCCCCGCTCGGGCAAGCTGCCCGGGCGCATCCGCTTCGCGGCGCTCGCTGGTGTCGTGCTCGCCATCTTCACCGGCTGGGGCGCGCTCAACGAGGCCATGGAAATGGCCCACTTCTACGAGGTCCGCTCCCGGCACATGGAGGCCGGCCCTCCGTTCCTGTTGGGCAGCGACCCCGCCATCCTCCAGAAGCTGCTGGAGGCCCAGTACCAGGCGCTGGAGCCCATGCGAGAGGCTCGCGCCGCGTTGATGGGCGTGCTCGCCGTGGCGTGCGCCTTCGTCTTCGTGTCCGCGTCCCACATGCTGCGCGCGGACGGCCTGCCCCGAGAGGCCCTGCGGAAGATGCTCGGCCGCGCCGCGCTCACCGTGGCGGTGCTGCGCACCATCGACGGCGCCCAGTGGGCCGTGGTGTCCCGCCGCGTGGGTGAGACGCTCGCCCAGACGCTCGCCGGGCGCCCCGAGTACCAGGACCCGACGACGGCCGAGGTCGTCACCAGCGTGGCCCCGTGGATGGCCCTGGGCCTGACGGTGCTGGGCACGGCCGTCATCGCGGGCACCTTCGCCCTGCTCGGCCAGTACTTCCGCAGCGACACCGTGCGGGACGCGCTCGTCGGCCAGGACAGTCCGGCCGACGGCTAGTCGTCCCGCGGTACGACGTCAGGGGGCGTGGGGTGCCATGCCGCCCGGCAGCAGGGCTTCCAGCGCGGACTCCCCGTCCGCCGAGGAGTCCTCTTCCAGCGTCAACACCCGCCCCAGCTCCGCGCGGGGCAGCCGCAGCAGCTCCTTGCGCGACAGCCCGAAGACGTGCGCCAGGTGCCCCATGGGCCAGCGCGACTGCATGTGCAGGAAGGCCGCCTCGTCCAGGTCCTCGGGACGACCCTCGGGCAGCTCCACGTTGTCGTAGACCACCCGCTCACCGCCCACGCGCCGTCCGTTGCCGTAGGCGACAACCTGCTCGCCCTCGTCTGGATCAAACACGTAGACGTGCACCGTGGCGTTGGCCGCCCGGGACAGCAGGCGAGGCAGCGCATGGTGCGCCGCATACCAGTGCGCCCCCGGCCGGCCCTGTGTGAAGGGGCCCACGTAGGCCAGTCGCACCACCTTGCGGCGCCGATTGACCGACACCTGCAGCCCGGTGGCGCCCGAGGCACCATCCAGCCGCAGCGCTTCACGGGCCTGCCGGAGCAGCTCCAGCCCGTTGAAGCTTTCGAGTCGAATGAGATAGCCGCCGTGCGCTTCCAGGTTCAGCCCCCCGTGGATGGGCGCCGCCTATAACCGAGGCTCCCCCCTGCTGGCAACTCAAGCACCTCGAAAATCCAGCCGCTACCAGGAGTCCAAAGTATTCCGCTTCCGGCGCAGATGTGACGCCTCGCGTTAATTGGGCCCGGCTGTTTGCCAAGCCCGAGGCGACTCTTACGTTGAGTGTATGCGACTCGATAAGTTCACGGTGAAGGCGCAGGAAGCCATCACGGAAGGCCAGACGCTGGCCCGCCGCGCCGACAATCCCCAGTACGAGCCGGAGCACCTGGCCGCGGCGCTGTTGGGACAGAAGGACGGCATCGTCGACCCCTTGCTGCGCAAGCTGGGCGCGGACGTGAAGCTGTTCTCGTCCCGGCTGGGCGAGGCGCTGGGCAAGCTGCCCAAGATGCAGGGTGGCGAGAGCGCCATGCTCGGCCAGCGCCTGCTGAAGACGTTCGACAAGGCGGACGACGAGGCCAAGGCGCTCAAGGACGAGTTCATCTCGTCCGAGCATCTGCTGCTCGCGTTGACCCAGGACAAGGGCACGACGGGCGAGGTCATGAAGGCGTCAGGCATCACCCGCGAGCGCGTGGTGGCCGCCCTCAAGGAGGTCCGTGGGTCCGGGCGCGTGACGAGCCAGGACGCGGAGTCCACCTATCAGGCGCTGGAGAAGTACGGGCGGGACCTGACGGAGGCGGCGCGCGCGGGGAAGCTGGACCCCGTCATCGGCCGCGACGAGGAGATTCGCCGCTGCATCCAGGTGCTCAGCCGGCGCACGAAGAACAACCCGGTGCTCATCGGTGAGCCGGGCGTGGGCAAGACGGCCATCGCCGAGGGGCTGGCGCGGCGCATCGTCGACGGCGACGTGCCGGAGGGCCTGAAGAACAAGCAGCTCATCACGCTGGACATGGGCGCCCTGGTGGCCGGCGCCAAGTTCCGCGGTGAGTTCGAGGAGCGGCTCAAGGCGGTGCTGAAGGAGGTCGCCGACGCGTCCGGGCAGGTCATCCTCTTCATCGACGAAATCCACACGATTGTGGGCGCGGGCAAGGCCGAGGGGGCCATGGACGCGGGCAACATGCTCAAGCCGGCGCTGGCGCGCGGCGAGTTGCACTGCATCGGCGCGACGACGCTGGACGAGTACCGCAAGCACATCGAAAAGGACGCGGCCCTGGAGCGCCGGTTCCAGCCCGTCTTCGTGGGCGAGCCCAGCGTGCACGACACCATCAGCATCCTTCGCGGTCTGAAGGAGCGCTACGAGGTGCACCACGGCGTGCGCATCCAGGACACCGCGCTGGTGGCCGCCGCCACGCTCAGCCACCGCTACATCTCGGACCGCTTCCTGCCGGACAAGGCCATCGACCTCATCGACGAGGCCGCCAGCCGCCTGCGCATCGAAATCGACTCCATGCCCACCGAGCTGGACGACATGCGCCGGAAGATGACGCAGCTCCAGATTGAGAAGGAGGGCCTGCGCAAGGAGACGGACCCGCACTCGCAGGAGCGCCTGGCCGTCATCGAGAAGGAGCTGGCCAATCTGCGCGAGCGCTTCGACGCGCTCAAGGTCCACTGGGACGCGGAGAAGACGGCCATCGGCGCCATCCGGACGCTGAAGGAGAAGCTGGAGAAGGTGAAGAACGACCAGGTCGCCGCCGAGCGCCAGGGCGACCTCAACCGCGCCGCGGAGCTGAAGTTCGGCGTCCTCCCCTCCTTGGAGAAGGAGGTCCAGATGCAGAACGGCAAGCTCCTGGAGCTGCAGAAGAAGCAGAAGTTCCTCAAGGAGGAGGTGGACTCCGAGGACATCGCCGCCGTGGTGGCCAAGTGGACGGGCATCCCCGTCTCGCGGCTGATGGAGGGCGAGGTCCACAAGCTGGTCCACATGGAGGACCGGCTGGCCCAGCGGGTGATTGGTCAGCGCAGCCCGATTGAGGCGGTGTCCAACGCCGTGCGCCGCGCGCGCAGCGGGTTGCAGGACCCGAACCGGCCCATCGGCTCGTTCATCTTCCTGGGCCCCACGGGCGTGGGAAAGACGGAGACGGCGAAGGCGCTGGCGGAGTTCCTCTTCGACGACGACACGGCCATGGTCCGCATCGACATGTCCGAGTTCATGGAGAAGCACGCCGTGGCCCGACTGGTGGGCGCGCCTCCGGGCTACGTCGGCTACGAGGAGGGCGGTCAGCTCACGGAGGCGGTGCGGCGCCGTCCGTACACCGTGGTGCTCTTCGACGAAATCGAGAAGGCCCACCCGGACGTCTTCAACATCCTGCTCCAGATTCTGGACGAGGGCCGGCTGACGGACAGCCAGGGCCGCACCGTGGACTTCAAGAACACGGTGCTCATCATGACGTCCAACCTGGGCTCCACCGACATCCAGGCGGGCATGGCGGGCAAGGACGAGCTGGACGACAAGACGCGCGAGGACGTCATGGACGCGCTGCGCGGCCACTTCCGGCCGGAGTTCCTCAACCGCGTGGACGAAATCGTCATCTTCGAGCCGCTGCGCAAGAAGGACATCTACCGCATCGTCGACATCCAGCTCGCGAAGCTGGACAAGCTGCTCGCCGACAAGCGGCTGGCGCTGGAGCTGACGGACGCGGGCCGCGAGATGCTGGCGGAGCGCGGGTACGACCCGACCTACGGCGCGCGGCCCCTGAAGCGCGCGGTGCAGAAGAACCTGTTGGACCCGCTGGCGCTCAAGGTGCTCAGCGGCGAGTTCCTGCCGGGTGACACCATCCAGGCGGATGCGGGCCCCAACGGGCTCACCTTCGCCAAGGTGCTGGTGGACACGGCGAAGAAAGTGAAGCGCGCGGAGTAAGGGCCGGGCCGTGCTCCGGGGCTCCACCGTCTTTGGGTGGGGCCCCGTGCTTTTTTCCGTCAGTCGGAGTCGGACATGCTGTCGTCGGACAGCTCGGCCTCGGAATCAGAGGCGGCGTTGTCCTGCCAGTGCTGCTCCATGGCGGCCACCATCGCGTTGATGGGATTGACCGCGGTGACATAGAGCTGGTCGAACGCGGTGGGATAGGCCTCGCGGATGGCGAGGGCATGCTGCCGGAAGGCCCGTCCCCTGAGGGTGTCCAGGCTCACTCCGGCCGTGGCCATGCGGGCCGGGTCCAACCCGAAGATTTCGTACTCCTCGTCGGCATTGGTGCCGTCCGATTCGGTCATCGTGTCCTGGACCGTCTTGAAGTCGAACATGCTGAACAGCGCGGCCTCGAGGTCGTCATCGTCGACGTCGCCTCCTGTATTCGCGGTGCGCGCCGCCAGCGCGTCGTCAGCCACCGTGCCGGCGCCTCCGCCGAAGTCCGCCTGGGCCAGGGGCAGCTTGCTGCGCACCACCAGCCACTGCTGGATGTAGCGCTGGAGCGCCAACGCGAGCAGGGGCGACTCATCATCCAGGGCGTTGGCGTTGGCCCGTCGGGTATTCAGCTCCGCGACTTCCGCCTGCATCGCCGCCCTCTTCCCGTCTTGCAGTTGATTGCGCAGACCCCAGCCCGGAAGGAGCTTCAGGTGGTCATCCAGGCCGTTCATGCTCTGGACCGCCTCGGCGAAGGACAGTGTCGTCAGGACCCCATCGAGCGTGTCCAGGTACGACTGCCAGGGCGTGGTGTGGTGACGCTCACTGGGCCAGAGGGAGCCTGCGCGGCCTCCCACGTTCACTTCGGTGATATTGCCCGCGGCATCCGCGTCGAGCTGCACCGCCACCCGCTGGATGGGCGCACCGCCCGCCCCCAGAGGTGCATCCACCTTGCGCTGGACCGGCTCGGCCAGCTTCAGGCCCGAGGCGCGCGAGCCCATGACATCCGCCTCGCGCTCCAGGCCCGGCGCGTCGTTGAGGGACTCACCTTGAAGCTGCGTCGTGGGCTGCACGCGCCCCTGCTTCTGCTGCACGACATGCCACGCCTCGTGGGCCAGGTGCTTCTCCTGTCCCGGCGCCACGTGGATGTCCGAGCCCTGCGTGTATGCCAGCGCCTGGAGCTGCGCGGGCGCCGACGAGTTGTAGTGGACCCGCACGTCGTCCATCGACAGGCCGGAGAGCGACTCCACTCCGGACTTCAAGCCGTCGGGCAGCCCGGTGTCGTTGCGCGGTGAGGCGCGACGCTGGAGCGCCTGGGCCTGCTTCGCCTGGGCCACCACCCGGGGCGACGCATCCAACACCCGCTGGATTTCGCCCAGCGCACGGGTCCGGGAGCTGCCCCCCGCGGTGGCACCCGAGGGCGTGGCGGGTGCCTCATCCCGCGTGGACAGCGACTCCTGCACGAACACGCCCATGCGATGTCTCCCGTCGAGACACGCAATGTACCGTGCAAGATTCAGGGGCCGACAGGATGCCCCGGGTGTCGCGCGCGTCCAACGGCTTCACCCCGAGGCAGGTCCTTTTCGAGCAGAGGACGTGGGGGGTGGCATCCCCACGTCCCCGGCCACGAGATCAAGAGGGCGAGGGCGGCGACGGCGATGCATCAGGGCTGTCCGCGCGAATCTTGCGCGAGTTCTCCTGCAGCTCCCTCCAGGAGTCCTCGTACTCCTGGCGCAGCCGGGACCACTCGCCGCCCTTGGCTGACATCAAGCGACGCAGGGCATCCCCCGTGCTCTTGAAGGAGCCACGCAGGAACTGGAGCTCCTGCTTCGTGAGCAGCGAGTCCTCGGCCCGCGTCCGGGAGATGTCCGCCTCCCATCCGTCGAACTGCGCGCCCAGCTCGCGCAGCTCCGCCTCACGCTTGCGCTCGTAGGTCGCGCGCCTCACGCCCGCCTTCTCCTCCGCGTCGACCAGGGACTTGTTCGTGTCGTCACAGAAGCGGAGCAGCTCCTGCTTGCCCCGCTCGAAGTCCTCCGTGCCGCGCTGGCGCCAATCCTCCAACTTGCGATGGAAGGCCTCGCGTTTCTGCTTCACCCCGCTCAGCTCCTTCGCCTCGTCGTCCGCCTTGCGGAGGTCGGATTGCGCCTCGACTTCGGCGATTCGCGCGTCGATCCGCCGCTTCTCCGCGTCCATCTTCTCTAGATATGCCTCGCGCTCATTCATGGTCTGGGTGCCCCCTTCGTCGCGCCACCCGGTGGCGGCTGCTCGTGAGGGTATGAATGAGGACAGCCCCCGGCATCGCACCCAGGCAGCGGCGCGAGGGCCCGGTGTGCCGTGCGGAGTGCTTGACCCCAGGCCGGCTCCGAGCGAAGAGCCGTGCCCATGAAGCCCTGGGAGACACTCGAGAGCGCGAACCTGCCGGAGGTGGGCGAGCTGACCCTGGTCCGTCGAGGGGATGAGTACGTCCTGCGCGTTCGCGGCCAGACACTGATGTCCAGTCGGATGCACGGCTCGGAGGAGGCTCTCGCGAAGGCGGGCTGCGCCGGAGTGGTGGCCTCCGGAACCGGCCGAGTGCTCGTCGGAGGGCTCGGCTTCGGCTACACGCTGCGTGCCGTACTGGACACCGTGGGCACGGGCGTCCGTGTCTCCGTCGTGGAGCTGCTGCCCACCATCATCGCCTGGAACCGGGGCCCGAACCTCGCGCCCCTCGCCGGGGCTCCGCTCGAGGACAAGCGCGTCACCGTCGTCGAAGGGGACGTCGGCGACGTGATGGCTCGCAACTCCGCCACCTTCGACGCCATCCTGCTCGACGTGGACAACGGCCCCAGCGCCCTCACCCACCCGGACAACCAGGGGCTCTACGGCCTGCGTGGGCTCTCCAACGCCGCCCGGGCCCTGCGCTCCGGAGGCATGCTCGCCGTGTGGAGCGCGGGCCCCGCCCCCGCCTTCGAGCGCCGCATGGAGAAGTGCGGCTTCACCGTCGACGTCCTCCACCCCCGTGCCCACGGCACCAAGGGCCCCCGCCACGTCCTCTTCATCGGCAAGCTGGGCAGGGGCCGCGGCTGAGCCGGGCTTCAGAAGGGCTCGACAGAATATGATGACCGGTATATTCATCTCTCCGTGAGCAAGGGAGAGGACACACGCCGTCGGATGATTGCCGCGGCGGCGGAGATGTTGGAGCGCTCGGGGTACGCGGGCGCGGGCATCCAGGAGCTGCTGGAGGCAGGCAAGGCGCCTCGGGGCTCGCTCTACTTCCACTTCCCGGGCGGCAAGGAGCAGCTCGCGGTGGAGGCGCTCCAGGTCTCCTCCACGGAAGTCACGAAGCTGCTCGGCGAGCACCTCGCCACCGAGCGAGGCCTGGTCGCCGGGCTGCGTCGCGCGCTGGCGACGCTCGCGGACCGGGCGGAGGCCTCCGGCTTCGAGAAGGGCTGCCCCGTCTCGGCCGTGGTCCTCTCCTCGGGAGCGACTCCCGAGCCGGTGCGCGCCGCCGCCGCCGAGGCCCTGCGCACCTGGCAACAGCTCCTCACCGAGGCCCTCCGCGCTGAAGGCCTCACCCCCACCGAGTCACGGAGACGCGCGGCCCTGCTGCTCTCCGCCATCGAAGGCGCGCTGCTGCTCATGCGCGCCCATCGAAGCCGTGCTCCCGTCGAGGAGCTGTCGAAAGAACTGGAGCGCCTGCTCTCGCTGGACGGATAGCGGCCCCGAGCCAACGCGGATGGGCCGCGCTGGCTCGACTTCATAATATGTAGACTGGTCTATATAAACTGAGGTCATCATGAAGGTGTCATCACCGGATGCGCTCGTCATCGGCTCCACGGGATTGCTGGGGCGCTGGCTGGTTCCTGAACTCACTCGGCGCGGGCAACGGGTGGCCTTGCTGTCGCGCGATGTGCGCGCGCGGGCCCAGGCCTATCGCGACTGGGTGGCCGCGCTGGGAGGCGCACCCGAGCAGCTCGTGTTCCTGGAGGGCGACCTGGACGCGCCACGCCTGGGACTGAGCGCCGAGGATGAACACGCGCTCCAGGACGTGCGCGACGTGTTCCACATGGGAGCACGCTTTGCCTGGCACCTGGGCGCGGACGAGGCACGGCGCACCAACGTGGAGGGCACTCGCGCCGTGGTGGAGCGGGCCTCCCGACTGCCCGCGCTGCGACGGCTCGTGCTCGTGGGCGGCTATCGCATCGGCCCTCGATTCAACGCCTCGGGCGAAGTCGTCCCCGCGCCTTCCTTGAGCTTCACGGGCTCGGGCGCCTACGAGGCCTCGAAGGCGCTCGCGCATCAGGTGGCGCTGGAGACGGCCGCGCGGCTCGGGGTTCCCGTCACCACGGTGCATCCCTCCTCCGTCATCGGGGACAGCCGCACCGGCGCGACGGTGCAGAGCCTGGGCATCGGGGACACGTTGCAGCGCGTCCACGCGGGGACGATGCCCGTGCTGCTGGGCTCTCCGGAGACCTTCGTCCCCCTGGTGGCCGTGGACACCGTGGCGCGCTTCCTCGCGGGTGTGGCGGAGCTGCCCGAGACACGCGGGCAGCAGTACACGCTGCTGGACCCGAGCACGCCTCCGCTCCATCAGCTCGTGCGGTGGGCGGCGGAGCGCTCCGGTCGACGGGCGCCGCGCTTCACCCTGCCCGTCTCGTGGGTGCGCTGGCTGCCGGAGCGACTCCTCGGCGCCGCCACGGAGTCGCTCGGCTTCCTCGACACGGCCCGCTACCCGGTCGAGCCCGCGCTCGCGCTGGCCCGACGCATGGGCGTGGAGCTGCCTCCGGTGCACACGGTGATGGAGCGCTGGTTCGACTTCCTGCGCGCCGCGGACTTCACCCCCGATGTCGAGCGGGCTCGCGCCGCGACGATGCGTCCCGCCTGACCCTGCCTGTCAGGAGCCAGGGCCCGCACCCGAGCTCCGCCCACCGAGCGCCTCGTCCTGTGGTGTAGTGGCGGCGCTCTCGACACGGACCGGAGACCTCCTGGTGAACCGCCCTTCCCTGCTGGCCTTGCTCGTCATCTTCCTGACCGCGCCCGTGGGGCGTTCACTCGCGGCGCAGCCGTCCGTCGTGCTCGGTGGCCTGGATGGCCTCTACCCCGAGCTGGACACCTTCTATCGGGACCTGCACCAGAACCCGGAGCTGTCCTTCCAGGAGGAGAAGACCGCCGCGAAGCTCGCCGAGCGACTGCGCAAGCTGGGCTTCGACGTCACCACCGGAGTCGGTGGCACGGGCGTCGTCGCCCTGCTGCGCAACGGACCGGGGCCCACCGTCATGCTGCGCACGGACCTGGACGCGCTGCCCATGGAGGAGAAGACGGGCCTGCCCTACGCGAGCAAGGTCACGGTGAAGAACGCCGAGGGGCAGACGGTGCCGGTGATGCACGCGTGCGGGCATGACGTGCACATGACGGTGTGGCTGGGCACCGCCACGCTGCTGTCGAAGAAGAAGGACCAGTGGAAGGGCACGCTGATGATGGTGGGCCAGCCCGCCGAGGAGATTGGCGCGGGCGCGCGGAAGATGCTGGCCGACGGCCTCTTCAAGCGCTTCCCCAAGCCCGACTTCGCGGTGGCCCTCCACAACACCACCGCCGCTCCCGCCGGACGGGTGGAGTACGTGGCCGGCTATGCGATGGCGCATGTGGACTCGGTGGACATCACCCTCTACGGCAAGGGCGGCCACGGCGCGTATCCGCACACCACGGTGGACCCCATCGTCATGGCGGCGCGCACCGTGCTCGCGCTCCAGTCCGTGGTCAGCCGGGAGAAGCATCCCTTGGAGCCCGGCGTCATCACCGTGGGCGCCATCCAGGGCGGCACCAAGCACAACATCATCCCGGACGAGGTGCGCCTCCAGCTCACCGTGCGCTCGTACAAGCCGGAGGTGCGCAAGGCGCTGCTCGACGGCATCGAGCGCGTCGCGAAGGGGGAAGCCCTCGTCTCCGGTGCCCCCCGTCCGCCCAAGGTCGAAGTCACGGAGGGCACTCCCGCCACGTACAACGACCCGACGCTCACCCGCCGCCTCACCGACGCCGTGGTGCGAGCGCTCGGCGAGAAGAACGTCGGCGAGGCCCAGCCCGTCATGGGCGGCGAGGACTTCTCCGAGTACGGCCGCGCGGGCGTCCCCGCCGTGATGCTCTGGCTCGGCGCCGTGGAGCCCCAGCGCTTCACCCAGGCCCGCTCCGGTGGCGAGCCGCTCCCCTCTCTCCACTCTTCCGGATTCATCCCGGACCGCGAGCGCACGCTGCGCACGGGTGTCACCGCACTGACAACGTCGGCCCTGGAGCTGTTGGGCAAGCCCTGAGGCGCCTTGTTAGAACGGCGGCATGCTCAAAGCCGCCACCGCACGCGCGCTCCTCCTCTCCGCCTGCGGGCTCTTCTGCGCCTGCGCGCGGCAAGTGCCCGCCTCCGCCCCCGAGTCCTCCTCGAATGGTGGCCCTCCGCCCGAGAACTTCTCCAAGCTGGTGGACACCATCTTCGAGGCCTCGTTCGACTTCTCGCCGTCCAACGGCACGGCGGTGGGATTTCACGCCTACGACAGCAAGCTGGAGGACCTGAGCCGGTCGCGCATCGAGGCCCGCATCAGCGAACTCGAAGCGCTGCTCGCGCGGCTGCGCGCCGTGGACCGGAGCTCGCTCTCCTTCGATGACACCATCGACGCGGAGGCCCTGGAGAGCCAGCTCCTCGCGGAGCACTACGAGCTGAGCGTGCTCCGGAGCTGGGAGCACAACCCCATGCTGTACGCGGGGCTGCCAGGGGGCGCCATCGACGGGCTGATGAAGCGCGACTTCGCGCCGAAGGCCGAGCGACTTCGCGCGGTGATTGCGCGCCTGAAGGCCGTGCCCGCCGTCTTCGCGGCCGGCAAGGCCAACGTCCAGACGCCGCCGCGTGAGTTCACCGACCTGGCCCTGCGCATGGCGAAGGGCTCCGTGGGCTTCTTCGAGGGCTCGGTGGCGACGTGGGCCAAGGACGCCGCGGGCAACGACGCCGTGCTCCAGTCCTCGTTCCTCGTGGCCAACCGCGCCGCCATCGCCGCGGTGAAGGACTACGCACTCTGGCTGGAGAAGGACCTGCTGCCGCGCTCCACGGGAAAGTACGCGCTGGGCGAGGAGCGCTTCCTCACCAAGCTGCGCTACGAGGAGATGATCGACCTGCCCCTGCCGGAGCTGCTCGCGCGTGGCGAGGCCAATCTGGAGAAGGACTTCCGCGACTTCGTGGCCACCGCGAAGCGCATCGACCCGCGCCTCTCGCCGGCCCAGGTGATGGCGAAGCTGGAGGCGGACCACCCCTCGGCCCAGGAGCTCATCCCCACGGTGCGCGGCTCGGTGGAGGGCGTGCGCGAGTTCCTCGTCGCCAAGGACCTGGTCACCATCCCCTCGGAGGTGCGTCCGCGCGTGGAGGAGACGCCGCCGTATGCGCGCTCGGGCTCCTTCGCCTCCATGGACACGCCCGGGCCCTACGAGAAGAAGGCCACCGAGGCGTTCTATTACGTCACGCCCGTGGAGCCCGACTGGGACGCGAAGCATCAGGAGGAGCACCTGCGCCTCTACAACGCGCCCGTCGTGGCGGTCATCAACATCCACGAGGTGTGGCCCGGCCACTACCTCCAGTTCCTCTACGCCCCCCGCTTCCCCACGAAGGTGCGCAAGCTGGTCGCCGTGGGCAGCAACGCGGAGGGCTGGGCCCACTACGCCGAGCAGATGATGCTGGACCAGGGCTTCGGCGGGGGTGACCCGAAGCCGCGTCTGGCGCAGTTGTCCGAGGCCCTGCTGCGCGACTGCCGCTACGTGGCCGGAATCAAGCTGCACACCGCGGGCTGGACGGTGGAGGACGCCGCGCGCCTGTTCCGCGAGCGGTGCTTCCAGCAGCCGGCCAATGCCTTCGAGGAGGCCCGGCGCGGCGCCTACAACCCGACGTACCTCTACTACACGTTCGGAAAGCTGGAGGTGCAGCGCCTGGCCCAGGACTACCAGGCCGCGAAGGGCCAGGGCCTCAAGCAGTTCCATGACGCCTTCGTCGCCCAGGGCAGCCTCCCCTTGCCGCTGGTGCGGCGGCTGCTCCTGCGCTGACGACCGCGGGTCGCGACGAGGGCCTCCGGGCCGGGAGACCCTCGCCGCGACTCGCGGGAGCGCGAGCGTCCCCCAAGACGCCCGCGCTCCTCCCTCCCCACCTCAGGGTTTAAGGGCAGCGACCCGGAATGTTGGTGCTGCAGCCGAGGTCTCCGCACCGGGAGAAGGTCGTGCAGCGATGGGCCCCGAAGTCGCTGAAGGCCCTCACGGAGATGGTGCGCCGCCCCTCCGGCGCCGACTCCACGCACCTCTCGTAGTCGGTGATGGGCGTGTTCGGCTCCTCGAAGAACGACTCACCCGTATTGAGCATGCCGCTGGTGATCGCGCACGTCATCGCGTTCGCCGCCGTCGTCGCGCGGACCTCCACGGTGCGCACCGCGCACTGGAACCGGTCCTGGATGCCCACGGTGAAGATGGAGCCCGCGGGGTCGCACGCTCCGCCCGTCGCCGACTGGCAGCTGCCACTCACGCAGTTGCCTCCCGGGTTGCACATCTGACCGCTGGACGAGTTGCAGCACGCCTCACCCAGGTCACCGCAGTTGCGGCACAGCTCGCCTTCCGACTCCATCACGCACATCAGCGAGCCGTTGCAGGTGCCCGCGGCGCTGACGATGCAGCACTCCTGTCCCTCGCCACCACACGGCACGCACGTCCCGCTGTTGCACGCCAGCCCCGCGTTGCAGCTCGCGGAATCGGTGCGGCACGCGCAGCCCTGGGTCCCCGCCTGGCTGGGGTCGCAGCTCGGGCTACCACCGCCCTGGCAGCTTCCACAGCCCGCCATGACGACCATGCACAGCATCAACAGCCCCCGCAGGGGTGAGTTCAAGTTCACGATGGGAATCCTCATTCGCAGAGTCGAAGGGAGCACGGTGTCGGCGTGGCTCATGGGCGCAGCACCAGATGCACGGTCTGTCCCTCGCCATCCACCGCGCGGACCAGGACCTCGAAGTCGTCGGAGACGGCCAGCGCCTCCACGAAGCGGTAACCCGCCTTGGTCAGCTCCACGGGCGCCACCTGGGACAGCGGGACGCTCTTCTTCCCATCCGGGGTGGAGATGAAGGCCGTCTGCGTCTTGCCATCCTCGGCGGTGGCGGTGCCCACGGCCCAGCCGCTCACGTTGAGCGACACGGCCTTCGCGGACACGGCACCCTCGGGCAGGGGCAGCCACTGCGCGCCGTCCTTCTGGGACCAGCGGAAGGGCCGCTGCTTCTTGTCGGGGGTGCGAGCCGTGCCCAGCACCATGCCCACGTCGTTGAGCGCGGTGACTTCCGACTCCTGGTCCACCAGGACCTGCGACTCCTTGCCGACGATGCGCACCGCGCGCGGACCCTTGCTCGTCGCCACGGTGGACGCGGCCTCTCCCAGGGCGTTGAAGAAGTTGCGGCCCGAGGCGAGCCCCGCCAGTCCCTGGTGCTTCATGGGGCCGACCTCGTCCACCAGGTACACGGTGTCCTTGTCATCCGGCCAGCGCACCAGCGGGGTGCCATGAGCGTTGCCCAGGAGCGCCTCGTAGCCGTCGACCCACACCTCCGCGCCCGCCTTCACCGCGCCGGCCTTCAGTCGGAACGCGCTGGGGCCCTTGGACGTGTACGCGGTGCCGAACACGTCGCCGCTGCCGCTGATGCCCTTCACCTCCACGCGGTTCACCTTGAGCACGTCCTGGAGCGAGTACGTGTCCTTCGTGGTGACGAGCGAGTCCGACTCCTGGTTCGCCAGTCGCGCCACCACCGCGCCACCGTTCAGCAGGAAGCGGGGAATGGAGTACGCGGGCAACGTGGTCCAGGCCTTGAACGGAAACAGCACGACGACGCACCGGAAGACGCCCACCTTGAGCGTCTGACGGATTCCGCCGGACGAGGCCTGGATGACGGTGGGGCCGGACCAGCCCGCCGGCAGCCGCATGGCGAAGCGCGCGGTGCGCTGGGCCTCGGGGACGCGCACGTTGAGCACGTTCACGCTCGCGTCCACGCTCAGCAATTCCACCAGCGCGCCACCCGTGGGCGCGGGGCTGCTCAGCGTCACCTCGCCCACCAGCTCCGAGGGGTCCGGCGACTGGCAGCGGTTGGTGGGCGTCAGCACGCGAACGGAGGCCAGACGCGGACGGGGCATGCCCGCGTAGGCGACGAACTGGCGGACCGCCACCTCTTCGGTCCAGTTGAACTTGAAGACGATGTCCGTGTAGCCGTCCACCCAGACCTGGCCACCAGAGGTCAGCACCAGCTCCACGTTGTGCGGACACGCGGAGTGGGCGCAGAACGGGTCATCCGCGCCGCGCACCAGCCGGGCAAAGGCCTTCAGCGTGCCGCGCACGCGCGTGACGCTGTTGGCGCTGCCCAGGTAGTAGGGGTTCGCCAGCGTCTCGTCGAAGGTCCAGGTCAGGACGTTGCCGGAGCGCGAGCCGGACATGCGCAGCACCACGTCCGAGTTGATGCCGAAGTCGCGCGCGGGGACGTTGAGGTTCAGCGTGCCGGGCGCCTTGGGCAGCAGCCAGTAGCCCGTGGCGTAGTCGTTGCCCTTCACATGGATGCGCGCCGCGTTGAGGCGCACGTTCGTGCCGCGCCAGACGTCGTCCAGGACGTCCGCCTGGGCCACCGGAGTCAACCAGAGGCCGAGCAAGGCCAGCAGGCCCAGCCTGTTCAGAATGCGTTTCATGAAGACCTCGAATGCGTGGAGTGATTGAGACGAGAAGCGTGGTGAAGCCGTGGCTCAGCCGTCACGCTGGGCGGAGGACTGGGCCATCAGGGACATGATGCGAGCGCGCACGGAGGACTGCTGCCCCGGGCGCAGCGCGAGGGCCTGGAGCATCTGGTAGATGGGCGCGCTGCCATCGAGCCGGTGGGTGATGACGTTCAGGAGCGTGGACTCCGCGCCGGACGCGAGCTGGCCGGAGACGACCCAGCCCCGCAGCCGCTCCAGGTCCGCCGCGTCCAGCGTGCGCGCATCCAGCGCGTCGAGCAGCGCCGACTGCACATCTCGCACCTTCTCGAAGTCGAGCGAGTCCAGCAGCATGCGGGTGGCCACTTCCTGAGGCGCGCGGCGCAGCGACTCCGCAGCGGCGGCGCGCACCTCCGCCGAGTCCGCGCGCAGGTGGGGGCCCGCCTGGTCCAGCACGGACTCCAGGCCGGTGTTGCCCAGGGCGCGCAGCGCGTGCATCCGCTCCTCGTCGCTGCGTGCATCCCTCAGCGCGGCCTCCAGCGGGCGCACGTACTTCGCCACCTCCGGGTCCCCCGGAGACAGGTGGGAGATGACGCCGCCCAGGGCGTACAGGGACGCCCGCTCCGTGGCCACGTCGTTCGCCGCGCGGGCCTGGGCGTGCATCGCCGTCAGCAGCCGCCCCGTCTCCGGCTCGGGCTCCCGGAGGAAGCCGGCGCGCTGCACCATCAACCCGAAGGCGCCCTCGTGCTCGCGGGCCACCGGCGACTGGAGCAGCTCGCGCATCGTGGCCTGAGCCTCGGCATGGCCGGCCCCCGCCAGCAGGTCCATGGTCAGCTCGCGCAGCCCGGGCGACACGCCCTTGCGCAGGAAGACGGCCGACAGCTCCCGCGCGCGCTCGGGCTCCAGCTTGAGCGCGGCGATGGCACGGCGCACGAAGCCGTCCAGGTCCGCGATGGCCTCCGCGCTCTTCGCGGAGGAGAGCACCTGGAGCACCCGGTCCATCGTCATGCCGTCGGCCTGGCTGCGCAGCAGGGAGACCTCCGGGTCTCCCTCGAACGCAATCTGCGAGGGCAAGCGGATGATGGACTTGGCCTCTCCCGTCGCGAGCAGCGGCTTCAGCTCGCGAGAGGCGAAGTCCACGCGCAGGCGCATCCGGCGCGACATCAGCGCGCCGCCGCCGGGCCGCGACGCGTCCAGGGACTCGTCATGGAACACGCCCGCCAGGCGCCCCTCCGGGGTGCGCTCGAAGCGCGTGAGCGAGCGGAGGTCCTGCTGGAAGGGCGTGCTTTCGCCCGCGGCCCGCAGCTTCTGGTAGCGCGAGCGACGGCGCGTCAGCCGCGCGTCACCGTCCCCCTCGAAGCGGAAGTGGGCCTCCACGTCGCCCGTCTGGGTGGACTCGACGGCGTTCCACTGGGCGGCATCGCGCAGCTCCGTGGGGAACATCTCGGCCGCCAGCGTCTGCGTGAGCTGACGGAACATGGGAGGCTCGGCCTCCGAGAAGCGCACCGCCATCAGCGCGCCCCGGGCGTCCAGCTCCACCCACGCGGAGGCCGACTCGGGAAGGTGCGACGCCAGGGTGGCGGCGTCGGGAAAGAGCGCCTGGCCCGACAGGATGGCCTCGTGCCGCTCCAGGGACTTCAGCGTCAACCGCAGCCGCGTTCCGGTGGGGCGCACCTCCAGCGCCTGGAGCGCCAGCGAGCCCTCCAAGTGCAGCGTTCCATCTATCGTGGTGGACTCACCGGAGGCGGGCATCGGCAACGACACGCGCTGGAGGTCGTCCCAGACGAAGCGGTAGACGCGCTCCTCGCCTTGCGTCCACTGGTAGAGGGGCAGCCGCGAGTTGCTCGCCACGGCCGAGGTGTCGGCGCCCGTCGCGGTGGGGCGCGTGAAGTACCAGGCGGACAGCGAGCCGGTGAGCAACAGGGTGGACAACACGGCCGTGCGGACGGCGAACCTCGGGCGACGCATGAAGGACTCCAGGAATCAGACTGAAGAGGACCGGAAATGGGCCACCCAGGAACACCTGTACCTGGGTGGCTGTAGCGGGGCCGGTTCCGCCTCGACGGGAGGAACCGGCCCGGACCCGCACGGGTGGCTAGAAGAGCTGCACCACCGGCACGGTCCGCTGCTCGTTGAAGATGTTGTGATTCACGCCGAACCCGCTCCACGTGAAGACGGGGAACTCCGCGTTGAAGGGCCCCAGCTCCGCGTAGAGCAGGATGCGGCCGTCGAGGAAACGCGCCTCGAGGTCGAGCCTCGACGTGAGCCGGAGGAACAGCGTGTTCGGGTTCGTCGGGTGCGAGGGCGAGCTCAGGTAGATGCCGATGTCGCTGTAGAGCGGCAGATTCACGCGGGTGATGAGCAACTCCGCGCGCACGGCCACCTGGAGCTCCGGGATGCCGATGCCCACCGACACGAAGCCCTTGGCGACGAGGTACGGGGTGATGGTGCCGAACAGGTCCACGCCCAGCAGGTCCGCCGCGCAGTCACGGGTGATGGCGCCACCCAGACTCACCTTGATGCCCGTCTCGGCGGAGACGCCGCCCTTCAAGGTGACGGGAATGAACCAGACCATGTAGGTGACAGAAGTCTGGGCGGAGTGACTCACGTAGAAGGGCGTCTCCTCCGCGAACACCATGCGCAGCGGGTAGTTCTTGTCGTGGTTGTAGACGCCGATGCCCAGCACGCGGGCGCCCAGCTGGAGCCGGATGCCATTGCCCTCCGTGCCCGCTTCCCCTTGGACGTGGACCACCTCGAACCGCGAGGGGCCGAACACGTTCACGTACGCGTTGAACTCCGCGTAGATCCGCGCGTTGTAGTCGCACCACGGCCCCGTCAGGCCGAACGACTTCGCCTTCAGGTCCGCGCCGGGCGCCGTGACTTCCCAGCCCGCCTTGTAGTCGTAGCCACCGCCGAACGCGGTCTCGCCGCCGTAGCCGCTGTCACTGTGCTCACTGCCATGGCGCACCAGGCCCGTGGACGGCTCCACCGGCGCATCCAGCTTCGCGATGTGCTGGCCGTAGATGCTCAGATACTGGGTGAGCAGCGTGGAGGTGAGCGTGTAGTCCTTCTGCTTCAGCGCGGAGAGCTTGAGCAGGTCCGCGTTGCGGACGAAGCTCTGGTCGCTGAAGTCGTTGCCCGTCAGGTTCAGACAGGCCTGCAGGTCCGCGGCGCGGCGCGGCGCCATGGCGGCCTCGAGCTGCCCCTTGTAACGGCGCGGGCTCCAGTCGCAGGACGTCACCGTCGAGGTGTTCAGGCAGCCCAGTTCCTGGGCCTTCACGAGCTTCTCCTCGATGGCCTTGTCGAGCACGTAGAGCTGCTCGCCCACGATGTTGCCGAGCTCCTTGGGGTCCATGTCCTGCCGCTTGTAGATGAGGACGGCCTGCTGCCAGTCGGCGTAGACGGCCGCGCGCTTGCGCAGCAGGGCGGTGAAGGCCTCCTGCTCCTCCTGACGCACGGTGAGCACGTCGTCGGGGGTCTTGATGAGCTGCTTGCTCATCGACTCGTGCCAGGCGTCCGTCGGCGTGGCCCACTTGCGGGCCTGCTCGTTGTTGGCCAGGAGCGCGGCCTCGGAGGTGAACTCGTAGCCATTGATGCCGTCCGGGTACGGGCCCGGGGCGAACTCGAAGTACGCGTTCTTCGCCACCGTCTGGGCCGTCCAGATGGGCGCCAGCTTCTTCTGGTCGCGGCTGTACAGCGTGCGGTTCGCGATGCCGTCCGCGCCGTACGCCGCGTTGAAGAGCGCGCGGTAGTCGTCACCGTACTGGCCCGCCACTCGCTCGAAGCGGCTGTAGCCGTGGTACTTCTCGTCCACGAACTCCTGGCACGAGGTGATTTGCGTGCCGTTCTTGTCCCAGGCCTCCAGCTGCGTGAGGTACGCCTTCTCCGGCTTCGTCAGGTTCTCCAGCCGCTTGCGGTAGAGCACCTGGCCCTTGAGGACCTGGCCCGCGAGGCTCTGGTCCATGCCGCTGAAGTTGGTGACGCCCAGCGTGACGGGCTGCGTGCCCACCGTCGCCGTCTTGCCACCGAGTTCCTCTGGCAACAGCGCTACCTTCTTCGGCGACTGCTCCCAGCGCGCCTTCCACGCCGTCTCCGTGAGGCCCTGGCAATAAGCGTCGAAGGTCTGCCCGCAGCTGCTCGCGCGGTAGTCCACGTTCGCGCACTGCTCCAGCACCGGCGTCGCGCAGGGCGCCGCGACACTCGCCGGCGCCGCCAGAATCGTCACGGACAGTCCGGCCCAACTCAGCGGGTTCCCCAACAGGCCCACTTTCTTCCCCTTGGTCATATGCAGCTTCGTCCTTGGTGTGGGGCCGGCTTCGGGCTCGGCCCGCGCAGCCACAGAGCACACGCTGTGCCGCGCGCTGCTCACTCGGGGACACGAGGAGACCCGCGCGCCAGACGAGGACCCGGGGACAACACGGAAGCCCAGGGGCGTTGCCTGCGAGGCAACAGCGCCCCGCGCGACACGGCCCGTGGCCACGAAACGACGAACGAGCCCAAGGCCTCGAAGCGCGAGGCCCGGGCTCGACCGGGGACGACCTGGGGCTTCAGGGAATCAGTGACCCACGCGCTCGCACAGGTCGCCGCGAGCGAAGGTCCAGTCACGTCGGACGGTGGCGGGGACCACGCCCAGCACCGCCGCGGTCTCCTGGATGCCCAGGCCCGCGAAGTAGCGCAGCTCCACCACGCGGGCCAGCCGGGGCTTGAACGCCTCCAGCTCCACCAGCACCCGCTCCAAATCCAGCACGTCGATTTCGACGCCGACCGGGAACTCGAAGACCTCGTCACGCAGGTACAAGGGCTCGCGGCGAACATGGGTCCGGCGCGCATTGCGGACCCGCACGCCCTCCACCAGCACCCGTCGCATCGCCTGGGCACCCGCGCACAGGAAGTGCCGCCGCCGGTCCGCGTCCGACACATCCCCCGCCAGACGCAGCCAGATGTCTCGCAGGAGCATCATCGGACGCGTGGAAAGGCGGGGTGACTCGCCATTCATGTCCGAGTGCGTCATCTCCCGCAGCTCCTGGTACGCCACCCATCTCAGCGCGTCCCGAGCCTCTGCGTTCCCGTTGCGAGCGTCGTCCAGCAGCGATGTCATCTCCGACATGCCCATGGTGTCCTCCTGGGTCTCACATCCCATCGAGTCGCTTCGCCACGCCTGCCTACGATGTCGAACGAGTTCCCCCGCGAATCTTGAGAACAAAGAATTGTTTTTCGTGAAGGCCGACAATTCCCTGCCCGGTGGGATGACCCAACCTGCGCTCTCAGGGTGGGCTCGCGCAATGAGACCCCACCATTTTTTCTTGATTATCTCGTTTGTCTACATTTCCAAGGACCGCTGGAATACGTTCGTGGGGCGAGACGTCGCATTCCCTGCTCCGAGCATCCGGGCCTGCCAGGGGAATCCAGGCGTCACGCCATGCGGGCGGCCGGTGCGGGCGGAGTGAGTCCGTCGCCCGGCTGACAGGCGCTCGGCGTCCCAGGCTGGAAGTGAGTCACGACGGACGTCAGGCGGCGGGCAGCCAGAGCACGAAGCGCGCACCGCCTCCCCGCACCCGCTCGTAGCGCAGGTCCGCGCGCATGCTCCTCGCGAGGCGCCGGCACAGCGCCAACCCCAGCCCCACGCCGGGCGCGGACCTCGCCGCGGTCTGCACGGACTTGGAGAACGGCTCGAAGAGCTTGCGCGCCGTGGCCGCATCCACCCCGGGCCCGTGGTCCCTCACCGCCAGCGCCACCCCTCTGCCACGTCGCTCCAGCTCCACATGGAGGCGCTTGTCCTCCGCGCCCGCCGCGTACTTGGCCGCGTTGTCCACGAGGTTGAAGAGCACCTGCTCCACCGCGGACGGGTCCGTCAGCACCGTCACGCCCGGAGGCACCTCCACGTGCAGCGAGAGGCCCGCCTGGAGCGCGCGCTCGGAGAGCCGCTCCTCCATCCGGGACAGCAGCGCGCCCACCTCCACGCGCACCAGCCGCGCGGGAGTGCGCCCCCGCTCGATTCGGGCATAGGCGAGGACGTTCTCCACCAGGTGGCTCAGCCGCTCCGCCTCCCGGTGGAGGATGTCGAAGTACTCCTGGCGGCGCGCCGCGTCCGGCACCATCCCCGCCGCCAGCATCTCCGTGTACATCCGGAACGTCGTCAGCGGCGTGCGCAGCTCGTGCGTCACGGCCGAGACGAACGCGCCCCGGCGCTCGCTGAGCGACATCACTCCGCCCAGCAGCGCCACCACGGCCACGCCCGCGAGCGCCACGCCGCTCCACGCCACCATCAACACCAGGGGCAAGGACGACAGCGCCCCCGACGAGCCCTCTTCACCCGGAGCCGCGCCCGGAACCAGCCGCACGGGCAGCGACGCCAGCATCCGGCCCTCCCCCTTCAGCGCCCCAGCGTCCTTCACGGGCTCCAGCGTCGCGCCCGGCAGCAGGTCCTCCACCTTGCCCTGGAGCCATTGCTGGAGCGCGGGCCAGTCCAGCCAGCAGCCCTGGATGTATTCCTCGCCGTCCACCTGGACGCGCCGCCCGAGCAGCAGCACATCTCCCACCCAGATGGCCCGCATCTCCTCGACGACCTCCCGGGCGAGGGCCTGCTCCGGCAACGCCACCTTGCCGTAGCCCACCATGTTCTGACTCGCGGCCTGGCGGGCGCTGCGGGAGCGCGCATCGAACTCGCTCGCGTTCTTCGTCCACTGGAGCGCATCCGCCAGCTTGTTCCCAGCCTCCCGCCGCGTCGTGAGGAGGGACGGCGTGGGAACGCGCCTCGCCAGCGCCTCCCGCACGGGAGCTTCCCGCAGCAGGCGCGACACCTGCTCCAGCCGTCGGCGCAGGACTTCCGCGTCGACTCCCGAGCGCGGGAGGGTTGGAGCGCGCAGCGCGGGCTCCACCACCTGGGGCGAGGACACCACTCCGTCGGGCCCCATCTGGAAGTGCAGCAAGACGTGCTCTGGCGGGCCCGCGAGCAGGGGCGAGGCCACCCAGGCGTGGCCCTCCGGCAGGGGACGCCGCTCCGCGTCCAGGACGCCGCGCGCGGGCGCCACGGCCTCATACGCCTCCACCGCCACCGCGCTCTCCCGGGCCACCAGCGGCAGCAGCTCCGAGTCGAGTCGCCACAGCGCCAGCCGCACGTTCTCCTCGCGCCCCGCGCTCTCTCGCGCTTGACGGTCCGCGCGGTCCAACCGCAGGGCGAACACGGACAGCCACACCACACCGGCCAGCGCGAGCAGCAGACAGGCGCTCACCGCGAGCCAGACTCGCCAGGAGCGAATCATCTCGGGCCGCCCGGCACGGAGAACATGTAGCCCTTGCCGCGCACCGTGAGGATGACGCGGGGCTCGGCCGAGTCGTCGCGCAGCTTCTCCCGCAGGCGCGCCATCGTCATGTCCACCGTCCGCGTCTGCACGCTCCTCGCGGGCAGGTGCCACACGCGCTCCAACAGCTCTTCGCGAGAGATGGCCCGCCCGGCGTTCTCCCCCAGGTAGCGCAGCGCCTCTGCCTCGCGCTCGGAGAGGTCCGTCCGGGAGCCATCATCGAAGCTCAGCTCGCGGCGCTCCACCACGAAGTGTCCTCCGGGGAAGTCCACGCGGGAGGCGCCCTGGGGCCGCTCCGCCGAGCGACGGAGCACCGCGCCCGCTCGGGCCAGCAGCTCGCGCACCGAGAAGGGCTTCACCACGTAGTCGTCCGCGCCGAGCTTCAGTCCCATCACCCGGTCCTCCTCCTGGCCCCGGGCGGTGAGGATGATGATGGGCAGCGTCGGCCGGCTCTTGCGCACGGCCCGGAGCAGGTCCAGCCCGTCACCATCCGGGAGCACCAGGTCCAGCAGCACCAGGTCCACCGGCGTGCGCTCCGCCAGTCGCTGGCCTTCCTCTCGCACGCCCGCTTCGAGGACCTCGTAGCCCTCGAAGCGAAGCGCATCCACGATTCCGCGCCGGATGGCGGGGTCATCCTCGACGACGAGCACTCGGCGCGCGGCCATGACGGCATCCTACTCCAAGGTGAACTGACGCTTCGTCGCTTCGCGCGTCACCACCTGGCCGATGACACCGTCCAGCGTGGCCTCGTCCTTCGTGGGGTTCTGCTTGCGCGCATCCGCGAGGAACTGCTGACGCTCCTTGCCCAGGTCCTGGATGCGCTGCTGGAGGTCCGCACGCTCCTTCTCCCGGGCCGCCAGCCACGCCTTGCGCCCTTCGGCGTCCAGGTTGCGCATCGGCTCGGGCAGGTCGTCGGCGGCGACGGCGCCCAGGTCCAGCTTGTTCTTCTTCACCGCGTCCACCAGGTCCCAGCTCTCGTTGGAGTAGTTCCCGGAGGACTTCGCCATCGAGCGCGCCGCCATGTTCTGCACCGACACGCCGCGGGAGAGGCTGTCCTGCTCCTGCTGCCGCACCTGGCTCGCCTTGCCCGCGGCGCCGCCATAGACGACGTAGGTCTTGTTCAGCTCTTCACCCAGCCGGGCAATCTCCTGGTCCTGCGGCGCCGCCAGCTCCACCACCCTCTGGTTCTGGTCGATGTTCATGTAGCTGCCATCGGCGAGCGTGGCGGCGGCCTTCCACTGGTCCGAGATGCCCTGCTCGTAGTCACCGCAGTGGATGGTGTTCACGGTGATGCCCCGCTTGCTGGCGACGGCCACGGCCTTGCGGAAGTCGACAGGGCCCTGGGTGAAGGTCTCGTTGCCCGCGATGAAGATGAGCCGCATCGCGTCCGGGTTCGTGCTCCAGGCGAGCTTGTGGGTGGCCTCCTGGATGACCTCGCCGCAGTTCTCCGACCCACCGGAGGTCCGCAGGGCGAAGAGGCGCTCGGAGATGGCATCCAGGTCCGTGGTGAAGGGCGTCAGCAGGCGAATCTCGTTCGAGCCCGCGCCCTCCCCCGCGTAGCCGTAGGCGTAGAGGGCCAGCTCGAGCCTGGGAGCAACGCCGTCGCGGCGGGCGCGCGAGAAGCGGTTCACGATGTTCCACAGCTGCGTACGGGCCTGATCCAACAGGCCGTCCATGCTGCCGCTGGTGTCCAGGAGCAGGGCAATCTGGATGACGGGCGCCGAGGCATCGGCCGGCGCGGGCTTCGCGGGGGGGACCTCCACGCGAGGCGGAGTGACCACCGCCACGGGAGCGGGAGGCGCCACCACGGGCGGCGGGGCGGGAGGCGGGGTGGAGGCGGGCTTGCCCAACAGGAGCGCGGAGAGGGCGAGCACCGCGGCCGAGCCGAGGATGACAGGGAGCTTGAGGGCGGGTTTCATCGTGAGTCCTTTCGTGCGGCAGTGCCCTGAAGAGCACGCTTGGAACAGTAACGATGGAGACCGTCCGAAAGGTGTAACCGCCGTGTAACCGGGTGCGCGGCTACCGCGCATCCCAGAGGAAACCCAGCTCCAGTTCGAAGACCTCGAAGGGCTCCGCGCGAACCCTCGCGAGAGCCTCATGGATGACAGGCGGGACGTAGCTTCGTCCCTCGAGGCGATGGACCTCCAGCGTCCGCGCTATCGGGTCGATGATCCAGACATGGCGCACGCCTTCGCGGGCATACAGGGGCAGTTTCAGGGAGCGGTCCAGTCGCGACGTAGAAGGGGACAGCACCTCGCAGACCCAGTCAGGGACGACCGTGAAGCCGACCTTCTGAGGAAGTTCTGGCATCCGCTCACGCCGCCAGCCCGCGAGGTCCGGGACGAGAACATTGCCTCCGGACAGATGAAGCTCCGGCTCGTCCAGGATGAACCAGCCTCCAGGCCCGCCTCGTCCCCGGTCGAACGGCCCACCCAGTTCGCTGCCCAACCGGGACGCCGCCAGCGTGTGCCGCGGTGCTGGCCGAGGACTGACGTGCAGCACCCCATCGATGAGCTCCCCGACCACGGTCTCGGGAAGCGCCTCCAGGTCCGCATACGTGGCCGGCTTCTTGTCCATGACGTCCCCATACCAACAAGCCTCGCCGCCCAACCCCAGTTCCATGGTCATGCGAGGGGAATAACACTGGGGTCTGACGTGTGAGGGTGTCCATGCGGCTACCACCCTCCCAGGTTGTATCGGCTGGACGGCGGACGCAAGGGGGCGATACACCGCCACCCGGCTCGGGCCACGCACGCGCATGTTTTGCAATCACGCGGCCAGGGAGCGCCATGGCCGAACACCGCCGTCTCAGGCGCTCCGCAGCATCAGCCGCTCCACGACGGAGCGCACCTCACGCAGCCGCGCGGGGTCCGTCACGGCGACGAAGATGGTGTCGTCACCGGCCACCGTGCCAGCGAGCCCCGGCACCTCCGGCTCGCGATCCAACGCCAGCGCCAGGGCTGGCGCGTAGCCAGGCCCTGTCTTCACCACGAGCATGTTCGGCGGGGCCTCGATGATGCTGACGCGCTGCCGCTCGGTGGCCACCACCGGCTCCGTCGACGCGCGCTGATAGCGCCCGCCCACCTTCTGCACGCCCAGCTTCTTCAACCGCCGCGACAGCGTGGACTGGCTTGGGGCCTGCCCTTCCGCCTCCAGCAGCTCCTGCAAGACCGCCTGATCGCTGATCTCCCGCTCCGAGATGAGCCGAAGGATTTCGTCGTCCAGGTTCATTCCCACCACCATGCATGCGCGTGAATTTCCATGCAAGGAACCCGCATGAAAGATTGCGGGAACATTACCCTTGCGCGTCGCGTCTTTCTGCATAATATCCGCGCCCCATTCGCGGAAATGCACGCATGTTGGTGCATATTCACTCACCCATGCATCGGTCCAGGCCGGGGAGCGCAGCCCCATGAAGCACGTCACGCACATCAAGGATCTCGGCCCCGCGGGTGTAGAGGCCGTCCTCGCTCAGGCCGCGGCATGGAAGAAGACGCCTCCGGGTCGTCATCTGGAGGGGAACATCCTCGGGATGGTGTTCTTCAACCCGTCGCTGCGCACGCGCACCTCGTTCGAGGCGGTGATGCTGCGCGGGGGTGGCAACGCCATCATCCTGGACGTCGGCTCGGGCGTGTGGAAGCTGGAGCACCGCGAGGGCGCGGTGATGAACCTGGACCGGGCCGAGCACCTCAAGGAGGCCGCGCCCGTCCTCTCGCGCTTCGTGGACATGCTGGGCGTGCGGACCTTCTCGCAGGGTGGCGGCGACGAGGAGGACGAGGTCGACCCCATCATCAACGCCTTCCGCAAGTGGGCCACCGTGCCCGTGGTCAGCATGGAGTCCGCGCGCGAGCACCCCTGCCAGGGCCTGGCGGACGTGCTGACCTTGCGCGAGACGTTCGGCTCCACGCAGAAGCTGCCCGTGACGCTGACGTGGGCGCCGCACATCAAGCCGCTGCCCAAGGCGGTCCCCAACTCGTTCCTCCTGAGCGCGGCGGCGGCTGGCTGCGAGGTGCGCGTGGCGCATCCTCCCGGCTTCGAGCTGCACCCCTCGGTGCGCGCGGAGGCGGAGGCGTACGCCAA
>NZ_JBLZWL010000053.1:0-55003 GCF_049194865.1 Corallococcus terminator
GGCCTGCTCGGCCGCCAGCTCCGGGCCTCGCATCCATTCGAGCTGCCAGGCCGCGTAGTCCGCGTACTGCACCGTGACGGGCGCGAGGGGAGACGGCTGGCCCGCGAGGAACGCGGCATAGAGGCTCGCCAGCTCGTGGAACATCACACCGGAGGACCAGCCGTCCGACACGATGTGGTGCATCGCGATCAACAGCACGTGCTCGTCCTCACGGACGCGCAGCAACGAGGTGCGCAGCAGCGGCCCCGTCTCCAGGTCGAAGTTCTTGCGCGCCTCTTCTCGAGCCCAACGCTCCACGCCCGCCTTGCCCTCCTCGTCCAGCGCGCAGAGGAGGAGCGGCACCTCGAGCGACTCCGCGATGTGTTGCACCCCGCCCGTATCGGACATGGAGAATCGGGTCCGCAGGACCTCGTGACGGCGCACCACCTCGTTGAGCGCGCGCTCGAGCGCGGCCACGTCGAGGGTGCCCTTCAGCGAGAGCATCACCGCGTTGTTGTTGGCCACATTTCCCGGCTCCAGCCGGTCCATGTACCAGAGCCGCTGCTGCGCGAAGGAGAGCGGCAGCGGGCGCTCGCGGGAGACGCGTTGAATGGGCGGTGGGCCCTCGCGCCGAGCTGTCCCACCCGACTGCACCACGGCACGGGGCGGGGTCGGACGACGCGTCGACACGGGCAGCGGAGGCAGCAACTCCAGCGAGCCATCCAGGCGGCGGCGCGCCCTGCGTCCCATCGCGAGGCGAGGCCCCGCTTCACCGTCCGCGAGCAGGCGGAGCGCGACGGAGGTCGGCGCATTCCAGAGCTTGCGCGGCGCCTGACCTCCCGTCACCACCAGCTCTCCTACGACGCCCACGGGCACGGAGCGGCCTCGCGCGTCCACCACGTCCCACGACACGGCGTCCTTCGTTGAAGGCGAAGCCGCTCCGGACCGCAGCCAGGCTCCCAGCCCGAGCATCGGCTCGCGGCGCGATACCCCGGCCGACAGCGTCCGCGACAGCGCCTCCGCGACCTCCTCCTTCGCCTCTTCGAGCAGGACGTGCTGAACCGGACGCAACGCCTCCGGAGCCTCGGGCAGCGCGGACAGGGCTCGCGCCAGCGTCGCGGTGAGGTGCAGGTGCGTGGCGCCTGTCTGGCGCACCAGCGACAGCAACGCCTCGGCGGCGCTCGGCCCTTCGTGGAGCGTCACGGTGGGCACGGGCGACGTCGACGGTGGCGCGAAGCGTCCTCGCAACACGTCCAGTTGCGTGAGTGAGTCGAGCGTCGCCTCCACCTCCACGCCGAAGTCCACGAGGCAGGCCACCTCATCCACATCCAGGCGCTTCACGCGCTCCACCACCGGTCCACACGTGTCCGGTGTTCCGAAGAGGCCACCCTCCTCCACGTAGCGCGTCAGCCCGTGTTCCAGCAGGGAGTCCATGTCCCCCGGCGTCAGCGAGCGGAAGTCCCCCTTGAGACCCAGGCTGGCCACGAAGGCCTGGAGGATGTCCACCGAGCTGCGGAAGTACTCGAGCAGGGGTTTGCGCACGCGACGGCGGACCTCCGCCTCGTCCTCTCCCATGAACGCGTGGAGCATGAGGCTCACGTGTCCGCGCCCCGCGTGGCCGTGCTGCCGCCAGGCCTCGCGATAGAGCGCCACCTTCGACGCCAGGTCGTCCAGGTTCTGCCCCATCAGGTTCGTGAGGACATACGCCCCCAGCTCACCCGCCATGCGGAACGTGTCGGGGCTCCCCGCCGCCGTGAGCCAGAACGGAAGCTCCTTCTGCACGGGGCGCGGACGAAGGAACACCTCCACCTCGTCACCCGTGCCGTTGCGCCGGAGCACCGAGCCGCCACGCCACAGCGTGCGCACCTCCTCGATGCCCTTGAACATGACCTCCTTGCGCCGCGCATACCGGTCCGGCGCGAAGACGAAGTCATTCGCGTGCCAGCCGGAGGCGAACGACACGCCCACGCGGCCGTTGGACAGGTTGTCCAGCACCGACCACTCCTCCGCCACGAGGATGGGGTCATGCAGCGGAAGCACCACGCTGCCGGCGCGAATCCCCAACTTCTCCGTCACCGTGGCCACGCCCGCGCCGACCACCGCCGGCCGGGGGTACAGCCCGCCGAACGAATGGAAGTGCCGCTCAGGCGTCCACACCGCGGAGAAGCCCCGCGTGTCGGCGTACTTCGCTGCCTCCAACAGCAAGCGGTACTTCCGCCCGCCCAGGGAGTCCTCGTCGTTGGCGAAGAAGGACAGGCTGAAGTCAGGTCCGGGGCGGCCCCCCGCGACGCTCGACGTGGTCAGCACGAGCCGGGCGCGCTCCGATGGCAGCACCACTCGAAGCCCGCGCGTCAGCGCCCATAGCAGCTCCAGTCCCGCTCCCGGCGCCCCCGCTTCCTCCGCGGAGAGCCACGTCCCCGCCGTCACCTCGCCAGCCGCGTCGAGCCGCCGGAACAGCGCGTCCACCGTGCGCGCCGTGTGCATGGCACGCAGTCGCGCGCCCGTGGGCCCCACCAGCGACTCCAGGCAGACCATCGCCTCTGGTGAAGACTCCGTCGCGGGGCGCGAGGTGGAATCCCGCGCCGAGAGTCCGACCTCTGAATCCACCCACGTCGAGAGCGCCGGGACGTGGATGACGCGAGCCGGGTCCAACGGCACGCTCGTGTGCAGACGCGCGTGCGTCAGCAACAAGGGGGGAGCCCCTCCCTCGGGTGCGAGGGTGGCCAGCTCTCGGAGCTGCGGCACGGAGAGCAGCACGTAGGCACCGCCCGCCTCCAGGACCGCCCAGAGCGTCACCACGCGCTCGACCGACGGCTCCAGGCACACGGCCACGAGCACCTCGGGGCCCACGCCCCTCGTGCGCAGCTCGGACGCGAAGCGAGTCGCCTCCGCGTACAAGCTCCGCCACGAGACATCCCCCTGCCCCTCCATCGACAGCGCCACAGCCTCCGGCGTCTGCATGGCGCGAAGCTCCAGCAGCGCGGAGACCGTGCGCGGCGGCGCCGAAGCCTCGGAAGAAGGATGCGGAAGGGCCTTGGGTCCGTCGGCCTCCAGACGCAGGCCGGAGAGCGGCTGCTCGGGGTCCGCGAGGGCCGACGTGAGCAACGACGTCCAGTGCGACAGCAGCCGGTCGATGGTCTGCGGCGCGAAGCGCTCCACCGCGTAGTCGAGCGTGCCCGCGAAGCCTCCGGCGTCCTCACCCATCGACACTGACAGGGGCGACAGTACCGCGCCGAAGCGAGGCGGCCCCTCCTCCACTTCCACCAACTGCATCCGCAGCCCGGGCGCCTGCAGGGTCGCATCGAAGCGGGGGTGCAGGACGAAGAGCGCATCGAACACGCGCTCACGGCCCGGGGCGCGCGTGGGCTCCACCTCATGGATGAGGTGCTCGTAGGGCACATCCGGCTGTGAGTACGCGTCCAGCGTGACATCCCGCACGCGCCCGAGCAGCTCGCGGAACGTGGGGTCCCCGGACAGGTCCGTGCGCAGGGGCACCGCATGCGCGACGTAGCCGATCAACGGCTCCAGCTCCGGACGGGTCCTGTTGCCAATGGGCGTCCCGACCACGATGTCGTCGCGTCCCGCCCAGCGCGCCAGCAGCGCCTGCCACGAAGCGAGCAGCACCATGAAGGGAGTAATTCCCTCACGGCGCGCCAGGGCATGGACCGCGCTCGTCAGTGACTCCGAGAAGCCGACAGCGCGTCGGACTCCGCTCAACGCGGGCCCCTCACCCGGAGGAAGGTCCACGGGCAGGTCCAGCCGTCCGGGCAGGCCGGCCAACCGCTCACGCCAGGCCGCCGCTTGCGAGGAGAAGGCCCCTGACTCCAGGGCCTTCCGCTGCCAGGCCGCGTAGTCGATGTACTGGATCGCCAGCTCCGGCAGGGGTGAGGCCTCGCCTCGCGAGAAGGCGCCGTAGAGCGTCCCCAGCTCGCTGCTGAACACCACCAGCGACCACGTGTCACACACGACATGGTGGACCGAGATGACGAGCAGGTGCTCCTGCTCCTCCAGCTTCAACAACCGGGCGCGCACCACCGGCCCGTGCGTGAGGTCGAACGGATGGGACATCTCCGCGAAGACCCGGTGACGCCACTCCACTTCGCGCGCCTCCGCCGCCATCCCCACGAGGGAGTCGATGGCCAGGGGGACTCGCACCTCTGAGGAGACGCGCTGAACCCTGTGTCCATCCACGTGTGGATACGTCGTGCGCAGGGCCTCGTGACGCCGCGCGACTTCCTCCAAGCTCCGCCGCAACACCGCGACGTCGAGCAGGCCCGACAGCCGCAGGGCCACCGACATGTTCAGCGCGGGGTTGCCCGGGAGCGAGTCCTCCAGCGCGCAGACGCGCTCCTGCACCACGGACAGGGGCAGCACTCCATCACGAGCAATGCGCACCAGGGGCGGCAGCGCGCCTTCCTTCGCGCCCAGGCCCTCGGCTCCCAGTCGCGCCTGGATTCGCGCCGACACGCCCGCCACGGTGGGCGCCTCGAACAAGTCGCTCAGCGGGAGCTGAACCGGGAAGGCCTCGCGCAGCCGCGTGAGCATCTGCGCCGCCATCAGCGAGTTGCCACCCAGCTCCAGGAAGTCATCGTGGATGCCGAAGTCCGAACGGCCCAGTCGCTCGCGCCAGATCGCGAGCACGCCTCGCTCCACATCCGTTCGCGGCCCCGCCTTGTTCGCGGGGACTTCCACCGCCACGGGTGGCTCGGCACGGACGGGCGCGGAGGCCACGCCGGGCGACACCGAGATGACAGGCGTCGTCACGAGCACCGCGGGCGAGTCCAACGCGAAGCGCCGACGCTGAAACGGATACGTGGGCAACGACACCCTGCGGCGTCGCTCGTTCGCATAGACGCGCGTCCAGTCAGGCTCCAGACCCGACTCCCAGAGCGCGCCCAGCGCCTCCATGAGCACGCCGTGTTCACTGACCTTCGAGCCGGCACGAGGCAGTGAGGCCACCGCGCGCCCCGCGTGTCCACGCAGGCCCAGCCGCGCCAGCGAGGTGAGCGCCTGGTCCGGTCCCACCTCCAGGAAGAGGGTGAAGCCGCCCTCCTTCAGCGTCTCCAGTCCATCCCCGAAGCGCACCGGGGCCCGCATCTGTCGCGCCCAGTAAGCGGGGTCCGTGGCCTCCTCCGGACGAATCCACGTGCCCGTGACGCTGGAGACATACGGCGCCCGTGGCGCGGAGAGGCGCAGGCCCGCCACCACGCGCGACAGCTCCTCCTTCAGCGGCTCCACGGCATCCGAATGGAAGGCATGTCCGGCGGGCAGTCGCAGCACGCCCACACCTCGGGCCACCAGCTCACGCTCCAGGGCTTCGACTTCCGCCGTGGGCCCGGACACCACGCACCGCTCGGGCCCGTTCACCGCCGCCAGGGCGAGCGCTCCCGTCAGCAACGGGCGCACCACCTCTTCCGCGCAGCCCACCGCCGTCATGCTTCCCGGAGGCAGTCGCGACATCAGCCGTCCGCGCGCCACCACCAACGTCAGCGCGTCCTCCAACGGCAGGACTCCCGCGAGGCAGGCCGCCGTGTACTCGCCGAAGCTGTGTCCCAGCAGCGCCCCCGGCTGGATGCCCCACGATACCCAGAGCTTCGCCAGCGCGTACTCCACGCAGAACAGCGCGGGCAGCGCGTGACGTGGGTCGCCCAGCGCCTCGCGTGCCACGGCCTCCGCGCCCGGACCGGGCAGCAGCACGTCGCGCAGCACCTTCTCCAGCGCGGGCCCCAGCTCGCGCAGACAGGTGTCCACCGTTTCGCGGAAGAGCGGCTCCGCGCCGTACAGCTCGCGCCCCATCCCCAGCGACTGCGCGCCCTGCCCTGGAAACAGGAAGGCCACGCGCCGCTCTCGCGCGGCGGCCATGTCCTCCAGCACGCGCCCGTTGCTCGGCGTCCGCAGTCGCGCGAGCAGCTCCGCCCGGTCCTTCGCCACCACCGCGAGCCGATGCTCGAAGGCGCCCCGCCCCAGGTTGCGCGTGAAGGCCACGTCCGCGAGCGACACGTCCGCGGGGGCCGACTCCAGCCACTCCGCCAGCTCATGCACCGACGTGGTGAGCGCTTGCGCCGTGCGCGCGGACACGGTGACGAGCTGCGCGGGCCGAGCACTCGGGCCCGAGGCCGCCTTCTTCGGCGCCTCCTCCAGCACCGCATGCGCGTTGGTGCCGCCAATCCCGAACGAGCTCACTCCCGCGCGCCGGGGCACTTCGCCACGCGGCCAGGCGCGCTTCTCCGCGACGACGGAGAAGGGACTGTTCGCGAAGTCGATGGCGGGGTTGGGCGACGTGAAGTGGAGCGTGGGAGGTATCACCTCCTCGGAGAGCACCAGGGCCGCCTTGATGAACCCCACGAGCCCGGCCGCGGTGTCGAGGTGTCCGAGGTTCGTCTTCACCGAGCCCAGGCCGCAGTAGCCCTTGCGGTCCGTGTCCCGCCGGAAGGCCCGCGTCAGCGCCGCGACCTCGATGGGGTCTCCCAGCGCCGTGCCGGTGCCATGCGCCTCGACGTAGCCGATGTCGTCCGCCGTCAGCCCCGCATAGGCGAGCGCCTCGCCGACGACGTCCGCCTGTCCCTCCACGCTGGGCGCCGTGTAGCCCACCTTCAGGCCACCATCGTTGTTCAGCGCGGAGCCTCGGATGACGGCGTGGATGTGGTCTCCATCCCGCAGCGCGTCCGCCAGCGGCTTGAGCACCACCGCCGCGACGCCATTGCCCGGCACCGTGCCGGCCGCGCGCGCGTCGAAGGCACGGCAGTGTCCATCCGGAGAGAGGATCATCCCCTCCTGGAAGAGGTAGCCGGTGCGCTGTGGCAACGAGACACGCACCGCGCCCGCCAGCGCGATGTCGGACTGGCGCAGCAGCAAGCTTTGACAGGCCATGTGCACCGCGACCAGGCCGGTGGAACATGCCGTGTAGACGGCGAGGCTCTCACCCCGCAGCCGCAGCTTGAAGGACGCCTTGGTGGCCAGGTTCTCGCCGGACGTGCCCATCACCTCGTACAGCGAGGCGGGGTCCAGTTGTCCCTGTCCCAGCATGCCCAGCGTGTGCAGCGACGGCGACGCGCCCGCGTACAGGGAGATCTTCCCCGCGTAGCGAGTCGGGTCATAGGCCGCGTCCTCGAGCGCGGCCCAGGCGCATTCCAAGAACACCCGCTGCTGCGGGTCCATCCACAACGCCTCGCGCGGGGGCACGTCGAAGAAGTCCGCGTCGAAGGTATCCGCCCCCTCCAGCACCCCCGCCACGGGCACGAAGTCCGGGTGCTTGCGCAGCGCTTCGGGCACCAGTGGCGAGGCTTCCAGCGACACAGGCGACAGGCGGGAGACCGACTCCACGCCGTCGAGGAGATTGCGCCAGAGCTCCCGCACATTCGCCGCGCCGGGAAACCGCCCGGCCATACCGATGATGGCGATGTCGTTGCCGCTACCGTTCGTCAGGTCCTGGTCCGCCATGATCTCAGGTGTTCCTTCCGCCGCGACGCTGGAGAGCCTGACGACGGGCCTCCGCACGCTCCTGGTGCTTTACGCTCTGCGTCCCCGGCTCCGACTCGGAGGTCAGCCTCCGCGCCAGCGCGTGGACCGTGGGATGCTCGAAGAAATGGGTGACGGGGACCTCCCGGCCGAGCACCTCGCGCAGCCGGGCGCACGCGCGCACCGCCGACAGCGAGCTGCCGCCCAGGTCATCGAAGAAGTGGGCGTGCACGCTCACCGTCGGATACCCGAGCGTCTCCGCCCACGCCTGCACCAGCGTCTCCTCCAAGGGCGTGCGCGGCGAGCCCTCCGAGGGAGCCGCTCGCGCCGGAGCCGGCAGGGCCCGCGTGTCCACCTTGCCGCTGGACAACAACGGCAGCGCCTCCAACGGGACGAGGTCCGCGGGGATGAGGTGCTCCGGCAGGCGCGCGCGGAGACTCGCTCGCACCTCTCCTGGAGTCGGCATCCCGCCTTCGGGCGGCACCACGTACGCGACCAGTCGAGGCTCTCCTCCCGCCGGCGGGCGCCACACCCGGACATGGGCCTGCCGCATCCCCGCCAGTTCGCGCAGGGCCACCTCCACCTCGCCTGGCTCGATGCGGAACCCGCGCAGCTTCACCTGCGCATCCAACCGGCCCAGCAAGTCGAGGTGACCGGACGGACGCCAACGCGCCAGGTCGCCAGTGCGATACAGGCGCGCCCCCGGCACGGTGCCATACGGGTCCGGGATGAAGCGCTCGGCGGTCAGGTCCGGGCGCCCTTCGTAGCCGCGCGCGACGGCCAGTCCTCCCAGGAACAGCTCTCCCGTCACGCCAGGAGGAACAGGTCGCAGGGACTCGTCGAGCACGTAGGCCTCGACATGCGGCAAGGGCGGGCCGATGTCCGGCGCTCCGGTTCCCACGACACACGTGGACCACGCCGAGCAGACGGTGACTTCGGTGGGGCCATAGGCGTTCAGCATCACCCGCCCCGGGGCGAAGCGGGACACCAGGTCCTCCGGACAGGGCTCGCCCGCGGAGACGAGCGTCTTCAAATCTGGAAGGGGTGTGTCCGGCAACAACGCGCAGGCAGACGGAGGGAGCGTCACCAGGTTGATGCGTTCCTCGCGCAGCACCCGGTGCAGCGTCTCACCCGCGAGCACCTCGCCCGGAGGAGGCAGGACCAGCGTCGCTCCCGTCATCAAGCCCTGGATGTATTCCCAGACGGAGACGTCGAAGGCCGGTGAGGCGAACTGAAGCACCCTCGCTCCAGGGGCCAACGCGAAACCCTGTCGAATCGTCTCGACCAGTTGCAGGGCGCTCCGATGCGAGATCATCACGCCCTTCGGACGTCCCGTGCTGCCGGAGGTGTAGATGATGTACGCCGTGCAGTCCGACGTGGGCAGCGTGTGCGGTTCGTGCGGAGAGTCTCCGTCTCGTGCGTCACGAGCGCCGTGCTCCTCCCATGGGAGCGTCGTCACTTCCGGTGGCAGCGTCAGTCGCCGTGCGAACCGCTCCTGGACGAGCAGCCAGCGCGCGCCGGAATCGCTCAACATCCAGGAGACCCGCTCCGAGGGGTAGCCCTGATCGAACGGCACCACCGTTCCACCGGCCTTCAGCACCGCCAGGAAGGCGATGAGCGCCTCGGGCCCTCCGCGCTCCAACTGCACGCCGACTCGACACTCGGGGCCCACACCCTGGCGGCGCAGTCTCGCCGCGACCCGGTCCGACCAGTCATTCACCTCGCGATACGTCCACCGCGACGCGCCCGCCACCAGCGCCTCGGCTTCTGGCGTCCGGGCCACCCAGGACTCGAAGGCCTCGTGCAGACCTGTCAGCGCCAGGGGCTCGGACGTCGCTCGCCCGCGACCTGCCGCCAGCGCCGCGCGTCGCTCTACTTCGTCCAGCAGGGGCAGCTCCAACAGGGGCACGTCGGGAGTCCGCGACGCTGCGTCCAGCAGTGCCGCCAGGTGACGGGCCATGCGCTGGGCAACCTGCGTGTCGAACAGGTCCGTGCAGTACTCCAGGCTCGCCGCGAAGCCTCCTCGCGACTCCGCCATCGACAACGTCAGGTCGAAGGCCGCGGCCTGGTTTTGAAGCGGGAAGGACTCCAGCTCCAGTGCGCCCAGCCGGACTTGTGTCCCCTCGCCTCCGAGCGCGAAGGGCGCGAGGGCTTCGCGCCCCGGACGCCCGGAGTGCAGCACGAACATCGTCTGGAACACGGGCGCGCGCGACGCATCCCGCCGAGGCTGGAGCCGCTCGACGAGCCGCGCGAAGGGCAGCTCCTGGCGCTCCAGCGCCTCCAACACCACGCCGCGCACCTCCGCCAGCAGCGCGGAGAACGACATCCCCTTCGTCACAGTGGCGCGAAGGGGCACGGGGTTGACGAAGTAGCCCACCTGGCGCGCCAGGTCCGCGCGCGCCCGGCCCGCTGTCGGCGTCCCCACCAGCAAGTCCTCGTGTCCGGTGTAGCGGCGCAGGAAGGCGAGGTAGCCCGCAAGGAGCACCATGAAGGGCGTGGCGCCGCGAGTGGTCCCCAGCGACAGCAAGCGCGAGGCAGTCTCCTCTTCCACGCGGAAGGGCACGGCGGCGCCTCGGAAGGACTGGAGCCGGGGGCGTGGGCCCGACGTGGGCAGCTCCAGCACTGGCAGCTCGCCGCTCAGCTTCTCGCGCCACCACGCCTGGAGCCCGTCGCCTCGCGTCCCCGCATGGAGCACCTCTTGCGCGCGGAGGATGGGGGCGACAGGGGCCGGGGGTGGCGGCAGCGCCGCGGGGACGCCTTGAAGGCCGGCGGTGTAGAGGACCCCCAGCTCCTCGGCCATCACCTCCAGCGACCAGAAGTCGGTGATGAGGTGGTGGAAGACGAGCAGGAGCACCGGGCCACCCTCGACGTCGGTGAAGACCCGCATGCGCATCATCGGCCCGCTCGCCAGGTCGAAGGGACGGTGCGTCTCCGCGTCCAGTCGCTCGCGCAGGGCCGCTTCCGTCCAGCCCCGAGCGGACTCCTGCTCCAGCACGGGCGCGGCGGCGGGACGGAGCACCGGCTCACCCCGCTCCTCGGGGAACGCGCACGCGAGCGCGGGATGACGGGTGACGAGCCCGGAGAACGCCTGCGCCAGGACGTCCAGGTCCACGTCCCGCGACAGGCGCATCGCGCGCGCGATGTGATACGCGGTGCTCCCCGGCGCCAGTCGCTGAAGGAACCAGAGCGCGCGCTGTCCGTCCGAGACATGAGGCACCGCGTCCCCGACGTCCGGAGCGTCGGCCGACGAATCAGAGGGCTCTGCTCCCGCGCCGCGCACGCGCTCCACCCACGCGGCCACATCGCGCAGACTCGGCCCCTGGAGCAGGAGCGTGGGCGGCAACGACACGCGCCACGTCTGCTGCACCGCATGCATCACATCCAGCCCGCGCAGCGAGTCCAGGCCGTACTGCGTGAGCGGAGCATCGGCGTCCAGCGTGCTCGCGGCGACACCGAGCCTCCGCGCCACCTCGCTCGCGAGCCACGAGAACACGTCTCCAGAAGTCGGCGCCTCCGACGCGAGCGCAACCCCGTCCCGCGCGAGCACGTCCGCGCGGCTCTCCCGCCACTCCCTCACGACCTCCAGGTCCCCGGCGAGGAACGCCTGCTTCGTCACGCGCCGCTGCACCTTGCCGCTGGACGTCTTGGGCAGACTCCCCGAGGTGATGAGCACCACCGCGTGCGCCGCCACGCCGTGCTCTTCGACGAGCGTGGCCCGGATGCGCGCGAGCGCCTCGTCGATGACGCTCCCTTCGGCAGCCCTCCCGGAGACCTCCTGAACGATGACGAGCCGCTCCTCGCCCTCCGCCTCGACCGAGAACGCGACGCCACACCCCGGACGCAGGGCCGAGTGGCCGCGCTCCACCGTCAGCTCCAGGTCCTGCGGGTACAGGTTGCGCCCGCGCAGGATGAGCACGTCCTTCAAGCGCCCCGTGACGAAGACCTCTCCGCCCTCGACGATGCCCAGGTCTCCCGTGCGCAGGAAGGGCCCCTCTCCCGTCCCAGCGAGTCGTCCCTGGAAGTCGCGCTCCGTCTCCTCGGGACGCTGCCAGTAGCCCTCCGCGACGCTGGGCCCGCGCACCCACAGCTCGCCCACCTGCCCCGGGGCCTTCGGCTCGCGTGTCTGGGGGTCCACCACGCGCAGCTCCTGCGCGCCCAGCACCTCGCCGCTGCCCACCAGGACCGCGCTGTCGTCGGTATGAGCGGGCGACCGCGCCTCGCCCCGCTCCAGGCCCTCGCGGGAGAAGCCGCGCACCACCAGGTCCACCGGACGCTCCGCGACGCGCTGACGGCCCGTGACGATGAGCGTGCCCTCCGCGAGCCCGTAACAGGGATAGAGCGCGTGACGTCGAAAGCCCGCGGGCGCGAACGCCTCCTCGAAGCGCGCCATCGTCTCCGCGCGCACTGGCTCCGCGCCACAGAACGCGACCTCCCAGCGACTGAGGTCCAGCGCGGCCCGCTCCTCCGGCGTGCTCTTGCGCACGCACAAGTCGAACGCGAAGTTGGGCCCTCCGCTCACCGTGCCGCCGTGGCGCGAGATGATCTCCAGCCACCGCATGGGCCGCTGGAGGAAGAACAACGGCGCCATCAGCGACGCATGCATGTCCCGATACAGCGGATGGACGATGCCGCCGATGAGCCCCATGTCGTGGTACGGCGGCAGCCACGAGACGAACCTCGGGTTCGGCTTCGCGTCGAACCCCAGGGCGATGAGCTCGCAGTTGTGCATCAACTGCTTGTGGGCCAGCACCACGCCGCGCGGCGAGCCGGTGGAGCCCGACGTGTACTGGAGGAACGCCACCGTGTCGTCGCGCACGCCCGCCTCACGCCACGACGCGGCCTCGTCGAGGGGCACCGTGTCCGTCGACAACCAGCGCAGCGCGCGCAGGTCCTCCAGTCCCTCGGTGAGCGGTCCCACCAGCTCCGAGATTCCGGACGTCGTGAGCGCCACGCGCGCGCCGCAGTCCGCCACCAGCGCCTGGAGCCGGGGCAGCGTGCGCCCCAGTCGCATCACATCCGGCGGATATGCGGGCACCGCCACCACGCCCGCATAAAGGCACGCGAGGAAACCCACCACGTACTCACGCCCCGGTGAATACATGAGCAACGCCCTGTCTCCGGGCGCCATCTCCCGCTGGAGCCGCGCCGCCACCGCGCGCACCTGCGCGTCCAGCTCCGCGTAGGTGACAGTGTGCTCCCCCTCTTCGTCGACGAACGTGAAGATGGGATCCGTTGGCTGAGACACAGCCCGGGAGCGGCACACGTCGACGAGGGTGGCTGTCTCTGGACGAACGAACGCGGAGGCGGGGGCAGCGCGAGTCGGCAGGTGCATGTCGAATGTCCCGAGGGGGTTTTTCAGCGAGACGGCGGCCGTTTCAGCTCGGCACACACGCGTCCCGTGAATCCGGGCGCGAAGTCCCTGCTGCTCCGACCGACGCCCCCTGGATTCGCCGTACTTTTAATGGATTCTCGCCATGCAGAAAAGGCGCGTCATCACGAATGACCCAGCACATCGGTGTTGACCGGTTGCATATTCACGAACGTTCGTGACGATGTGCGGCGTCGACCCCCGACGAGAGGAGCCACTTCCATGAAGTACACGCAACTGGGCCGCACCGGCCTGCGCGTCTCACGGCTGTGCCTGGGCTGCATGAGCTACGGCACGCCCTCGTGGCGCCCATGGGTCCTCGACGAGGAAGCCTCGCAGCCGTTCTTCCGCCGCGCGGTGGAGATGGGCATCAACTTCTTCGACACGGCGGACATGTACTCGCTCGGTGTCAGCGAAGAGGTGACGGGCCGTGCGCTGCGACGCTACGCGAAGATGGAAGAGGTGGTGGTCGCCACCAAGGTGTACTTCCCCATGGCGGACGGGCCCAACATGCGAGGGCTGTCCCGCAAGCACATCGTCCAGGCGTGCGAGGCCAGCCTGAAGCGCCTGGGCATGGAGACCATCGACCTCTATCAGATCCACCGGATGGACCCGCACACGCCGCTGGAGGAGACGCTGTCCGCGCTGGAGCAGCTCGTCCGCCAGGGAAAGGTGCGCTACCTGGGCGCGTCGTCCACGTATGCGTGGCAGTTCGCGCGGGCCCTGGGCGTGGCGGACCTGAAGGGCTGGTCCCGCTTCGTGTCCATGCAGGACCACTACAACCTCGTCTATCGCGAGGAGGAGCGGGAGATGCTGCCCCTGTGCGAGGCGGAGGGCATTGGCGTGCTCCCCTGGTCTCCGCTCGCGCGCGGCCTGCTCGCGGGGACGCGCAAGTCCCTAGGAGACCGGGACGCGACGCCGCGCGCGAAGACGGATGCCTACGCGCCGGTGCTGTATGACCAGCCGGGAGACTGGGACGTGGTGGAGGCCACGCGACGGGTGGCGGAGGCGCGCAACGTGGCTCCCGCCCAGGTCGCCCTGGCGTGGCTGCTGTCACGTCCCGTGGTGACGGCGCCCATCATCGGCGCCACGAAGATGGAGCACCTGGAGGATGCCCTGCGCGCCGTGGACCTCGAGCTCCGGCCCGAGGAGCTCCAGGCCCTGGAGGCGCCCTACCAGCCCCACGCGCTGCGCGGCATGTAGGCCGCGGCAGCGGTACCGCGAGAAACTCAGAGGTCCACCCGGCTGGAGGGTTGCGACGCCTCCACCGGAGCCTCCGCCGGAGCGGGCGTGGGCAGCTCCAGGAAGGCGGCCCGAGGACCAGAGCCGCCGTAGGCCACCGCCTCGATGCGGTTGGTGCGCGGGGCGCGCGGGTCCCTCGGCAGGCACTCGGCCTCCGACTCCTGGAGCTTCAGCTCCGTGCGGGACTGCGCGATCCGGTCGATGCGCGGCGGGACGTAATTGACGGCGTCCTCGAACGCATAGCGGGTGAGCATGCGCGTCACCGTCGCTGTCCCACAGCGGGTCTCGGGCCTCGACACCGTGAAGGTGGCGCTGCTCAGCGCGTTGGAGCCGCCCTGGGAGGGGTGGACACCACTGCGGATGGCCTGCGTCATCGTCTGGGACACCATGACCTGCTGACACACCGTCATCACGTCCGGCACGGGGCGAGCGACGAGCCGCAGCGGGGCGTACTTCCCCGCCGACATGGCGGTGCGAACCAGGGCCTTCCACGGCGGAAGAGGGCCCTCCGGCATCAGCTGCGTGCGGCACTCCAGCTCCGTGCCCGCGTCGTTCGCCATGAACACCACCTGGACGTTGCTGATGTAGCGCGCCCCCGACGTCTCCGCGCGCTCCAGGAACCTCAGCACCAGCGCGCTGCCGTCCTGCGCGTGGCCGAAGGGCATGGAGATGGCCCAGGGCTCGAAGCCGGACTGCTTCGCCAGCTCCGGGGTGGCGACGATGACGGGCGGCCCCTGACGCACCAGGGTGGACCGAGAGCACCCGGCGGAGAAGAGCAGCAACAGGGTCAGCGCGGAGCGACGCATCAAGAGTCCCCTTGGTGGGTTTTGCCTTCCCCGCAAAATACCACCGTCGCGACAAGCCGGTGCACCGCGGGCCCAGGGAGCAAGCATCCCCGGGCGGGCCGATATGGACGTGCCCCCCAGACGTTACCCACGAGCCCCGGCATGCCTGAGCCACTGCGCCGCTGAGCGCAGGTCCGCCTCGAAGTGGATGCGCAGCTCCGCGCGCTCCCGAGGGTCCACCCGGCTCAGGACGTCCGAGGGCGCGAAGGTGGCCATGGCGCCACGTGCCCAGGGCGTCTGGACGAACTGTCCCCGGTTCAAGTGAAGGCGGAACCCCGGCCCCAGCACGGCCTGCCCCGCGACGCCGCCCAGCGCGAGCATCAACAGCGGGCGCACCGAGGCCACCTCCGACGCCAGCGCTTCGCGGAACGCCTGTGCCTCTCTCCAGCCCGGCACCTCCGTGTCCCCTTCTGACCAGGGCCCCCGCGAGACATGAAGGTCCGTGGGCTTCAGCCCCGCACGCGAGAGCACCACCTCCAGCAGTCGCCCCGCCGGCCCCACGAAGCCCGGCACGTCCCCGTCCTCCCGCGTGTCGGGCACGTCTCCCACCATCATCACTGGCGCGCCCACCTGGGGCCCTTCCAGTGGGGTCGGCGATCTCCGTGAGAGCACGCTTCGCGCCGTGCCTCCGGTTCGTGGCGGCGCTTCCCACGCCAGCCCCGCGCCATAGCTGAGCCGCGCCAGGTCCCAGTGCGCGCTGACGTCCGGAGTGAAGAGGCTCCAGCGCAGCGTGGGAAACCGCCCCACGAGGAAGGGCGCCGCCAGCCTGACGACGTGGTGCTCCGGCCGGTACCACGCGACATACCGCTCCGCGCCGTCCGACAGCCCGCGCCGGAAGCGGACGCGAATCACGAGGCCGCGCATGTCCCGCCGCACCGCGCGCTCCATCCGCCGCAGACGCTGGACGTCCCGGTCCACCTCCCGCTCCAGCAGGCGCCGCTCCCCGTGCGTCAGCCGCCAGAGCACGCGGTACAGCAGCGCCCAGCGCTCCGGCTCCCGGTGACACACCACCTTCTCCGCCAGCCCCAGGAAGTCCCGGGGCACCACCGGTAGAGCCCCCGCCGCCATGCCGCTCAACAGCGCATCCACCCGTCCATTCCACGGGCCCGGCGCTTCCTCGAAGGACACCCGCTCCGGAGGCAGTCCCCGCGCCAACAGCCCCCGCGCCACTTCCCGAAACACCGCCAGCTCCGGCGCCACACTCACCCGCACCTGGACCTCCTGGTCGCTCAGCGACACACGCCGCGAGCCACCTCCGAGGGTGCTCGCGCGCGTGGAGGGGTTCTACCCTCCAGGTCTGACATCACCATCCCACCCGTGACGTCTCCCAGCTTCCTCGCGGCTATTCCTCCTTCGCGAGCACGTCCACCTGCTCCTGGAGTCCCTCCAGCTCCTCGAAGAAGGAGTCCACGGGCTGGGCACGGGCCAGGCGGAACGCGGGGGGCAACAGCGTGCGAGGGAAGTCCAGCGACGTGCTGAAGGGCTCGTTGCCCAGCAGGTCATTCGCCCGGGACAGGGCGCCGAAGCTCAGCGTCACCACGGCGAGCACCCTCACCAGCCGCCCGGGCTCCCACCGCGCCACGTAGCGCAGGTGCCAGAACAGGCCCCAGCCCATGAGCAGCAGGAACGCCGCGTGGTACAGCCAGGTCAGGCCCGCGCCCAGCCCCAGGCTGAAGCCGAGCGCCGACATGAGCGGCGGCAGCGACACCGCGCCCAGCAACACCAGGCTGCCGATGGTGGCGTGCGTGCGGTAGTGGAACCGGCGGCGGGAGATGCGACTGGCGACGGCCCAGCCGCCCGCCCACAGCAGCGTCAGGGTGAGCGGCGTCACCACCGCCACCGTCAAATCGCCCCAGTCCGTGCGGCCGTAGTTGCCCAGGTGCGTCTCCAGGGTGCTGACGCAGAGCAGCGCCAGCAGCGCCACGGGGAAGGCGCGGGCGTGCTCGAACACGCGCTCCCTGGGCGCGACGGGCGCGGTGATGACGGTGCCGGGCACCGCGTGATCTCTTCGCCGGAAGCGCAGCACCGTGTCACCCACGGCCACGCGCGTATCAGGCGCCAGCTCCAGCTCCGCGAGCGGGGCCCAGGGGTCCACCCGCCAGGTGCCGTTGTGACTGCCCACGTCGCGCACCACGAGCGCGCCGTCCTCGCGCCGCTCGATGCGCAGGTGTTCGGGGGAGACCTTGGGGTCGTCGAGGATGACGTCGTTCGAGTACGCCCGGCCAATCGTCGCGGGGAAGCGCTCCAGACGGTGGCGCTCGTGGACGGAGTCGCCTTCCAGCACCTCCAGGAAGATCATTTCGTCCACGACAGCCCCTCCAGGTAGCGGCGCGCCAGCTTGCGCGCGTTGTCCGCCGTGAAGCCGCCCAGCGTGAGGCTGGTGTCGACTCCGCTGGTGCTGGCGTTGAGCGCGGCGGCGCGCAGCACCAGGTCGTAGAGGCCGGGGAAGCGCTTGTACGCGCGCAGGCACATCGCGGCGCGCACCGGCAGGCCCGCCACGTCCACGAACTCCGTGGCGCAGCGGAAGTTGGTGACGTCCTCGCGCGAGGCCTCCACCGTGTCCGGGTCCTGCGCGTACAGCGCGCTGTACAGGGAGGAGAAGCGCAGCGCGCCCAGCTTCTGGCTGGAGGCCTGCTGGTGCAGGAACGTCACCACGCCCGTGCGGTGATGCGAGGACAGGTAGATGTCCTCCTCCGAGGAGCACTGGTAGTTCGTCACCGTGTACGGAACCTCCGGGTCATGCGGCGTGTCGCCCCAGCACTTGAGGAAGGGAATCCACCGGCCCGGGACCTGGTAGGCGCCCAGCTTCTGCTTCGGCACCGGCGCCGCCAGCATCTGCTCGGTGAGGCGCTGCTGGTTCTCGACGAGCTGCGCGCGCACGCGGTCCACCAGGATGAGCGCGTCGTCCGGCTTCGCCTCCAGCGCCCGCGTCAGGAGCGCGCTCGCGTGCTTCACCGGGACGAGGAAGCCGAGCTGGTTGCCCATGGTGGCGACGTTGACGCCCACCACGCGGCCCTGCCCCGTGAGCGTGGGCCCACCGCTCATGCCGGGGTTGATGGCGCCGCTGAAGTGGATGCGCTCGTAGAGCGAGTCCTGGATGAAGCCGTTGTAGGTGCCCTCGACGATGGTGGTCCCCAGGTCGTGCGGGTTGCCCATGGCGTACAGGCGCGCGCCCTGCGGCGGCTCGCGGTCCTCCAGGGCGAAGAACTCCTTCACCGCGCCTTCCATCCGGATGACGGCCAGGTCATGCACGACGTCCACGTCCACCAGTCGCACCGGCACGGGCTCGCCGCCGCTGCGCAGGACGAGCTCCGCGGTGTAGTCCTCCGGGTGGAGCACCACGTCTGAGACCACGTGGTAGTTGGTGATGGCGTGCCCGGTGGCCGAGACGAAGAAGGCCGAGCCGATGGACGAGCGCGTGCCGGAGCGTCGCTCGATGATGCGCACCTGGGCGACGCGGTTCTGGATGCGCTGGAACAGCTCGTGGGTGGCTGGAGGCAGCACGGCTGGTGGGGACTCGGGCGCGGGAACAGGCGCGACGGCGGGTTCGCTTTCGGCGGGAGACAGCACACCCGGTTCCGAGGGAGCGACCGACGGCGCCTGCCCCAGCACGGCGACGAGGAAGAGGACGAACATGGATGCCGCGCACGCTATCCCAGCGCCGCGCGCGTGGGCACCGAGTCGCGACAGAAGCGGAGCCCGCGTGCGCTCGCCGCCCCACCTGCCCTGTTGGCGGCGTGCCCGCCAGCGGCCAGGCTCCGCCCCGCTGAAGGTGCCTCGCGGGGGCGGGCCGGATTCACGCCTCGGAGGCGCCCTTCCCCGCTCGCATCCGACGCCACGCCGCGTACGACGCCACCAGCGCACCCGCCAGGGCTCCCGCGAGCGCGCCCAGCACCCGGCGCGGCACCACCCCCGGCGCGGTCGTCGCCTCCAACCGGAACGTGTCCAGCGACGCGCGCACCCCTGGAGCCAGCACCTCCCAGCGCACCGCGGGCGCGCTCACCACCACCACCGCGTGACGGCCCTCGGACGCGAGCCCCGCCACCAGCACCGTGCGGACCTGTCCCGAATCTCTCAGCGTGCCCAGCACCTCCACGCGCGGAACGACTCCACCCACCCGGTCCACGCGCTCCGGAGACAGCGTCACGCCCAGCTCCCGCTGGAAGTGCTGCATCACCGCCGAAGCGAAGTCATCCCGGTCGGAGGGACTGGCGGAGAAGCTCCGCTCCACCACCGAGACCAACATCGTCGCCGCCTCGGGCCCCTCTCCGTCCGCCAGCGCCGCTGACAGACTCCGCGTCGCCTCCGCATCGAGAGACACCGCTCCCGCCACCGACCCGGCATACGGCTCCCACCGCACCATGTGAAAACTCTCCGGCGGTCGCAGCACGTAACCGTCTCGACGCAGCTCGGAGCCGAGCGCGCCCGACAGCAGCAACCAGCCTCCAGCCACCCAGGAGAGATTCACGCCACGAGCATAGGGCTCCCGCGCGGCGCCCGCTGGCCGCTCCGTGGGTCGCGAAGAACGACGAACCCACGAATACCCCGTGCCTGTCTCGGCCCCGGGTCGCGACGAAGTCACCGCTCACGTGCCTTCGTTGTGACATCCCTCGGCGGCGCGGGTAACCTCGCGCCAGATGACTCCCGCAGCCCGGTTGGAGATGGAGGCACGCGCCGACCGAGCCCTGCGCCGTGGCGAGCTCGTCGAGGCGGTGGACCTCTACGAGACGCTCACCCACGCCTTCCCGGGTGACGCCTCGCTCGCGGACAAGCTCGCCAACGTGCGCGAGTCCCTCCTCCCGCTGGAACTCCAGAAGCTGGAAGCCATCCGACCGCCCGAGGAGCCGGACCTCCCGCTCGGTCCCTCCTCACCCGCTCAGGAGGGTGAGCGCCTGTTCGCCCTCGGGGACTACGTGGGGGCAGCCGCCGCCTACCGCCGCGCCCTCCAGGAACGCCCGGACAACGAGCTCTTCAAGGAGCGGCTGCTGGAGATCTTCCACATGGCGCGGGAGATGCCCCTACAGTCCCCGACAGACAAGGCGCTCCCCAAGGCCCCTCAACCCCGTCTCCAGGCCCTCCTGGACCGGGTCGCCTCACGTCGCCGCCTCAAGCGGGACTGATGGAAGCTCGCGTTTCCACTCGGAAATCCGACCTCTGATTTGATTCGCGCGTTGCACCCCGACTCCGGGGCCTCCTATCATCAGGTCCGACGTCGCTGTCATGGTGGTCCACCCCCCCTCTGACACCCGCGTCCGACCCCTATGGCCCGTTCCCTGAGACTCGGAGTCCTCACCGGTGGCGGAGACTGCCCCGGGCTCAACGCGCTCATCCGTGGCCTCGTCAAGCGGGGCACGCATGAGTTCGGTCATGAGTTCGTGGGCATCGAGAACGGTTACATGGGGCTGGTGGAGCCAGACCTCACGCGTCCCCTCACCGAGGAGGACACGCGCGGAATCCTCCCCAAGGGCGGCACCATCATCGGCACGTCCAACCGCGCCAACCCGTTCCTCTATGCCTTCCGTGAAGGCGAGCGCTGGGTGGAGCGCGACGTGTCGGACGCGGTGCTGCGGCGCTGCGAGGCGCTGAAGCTCGACGGGGTCATCGCGGTGGGCGGCGACGGCACGCTGTCGATTGCCCACCGGCTGAGTGAGAAGGGCCTCAAGGTGGTCGGCTGTCCGAAGACCATCGACAACGACTTGAGCGGGACGGACCAGACGTTCGGCTTCGACACCGCGCGCCTCATCGTCACGGAGGCGTTGGATCGGCTGCACTCCACCGCCGAGTCACATGACCGGGTCATGCTGGTGGAGATCATGGGCCGCCACGCGGGCTTCCTCACGCTGGAGAGCGGCCTGGCGGGCGGAGCCGACGTCATCCTCCTCCCGGAGATTCCGTACCGGGTGGAGGCCATCGTCGAGAAGCTGCGCCGCCGAGCCACCCGCCGCCGCAGCTTCTCCATCATCGCCATCTCCGAGGGCGCGTTCCCGGTGGGCGGCACGCTGGCCGTGTTGGACAAGGCCGAGGACGTCCCCGGGCGAGGCGTGGTGCGGCTGGGCGGCTCCGGCAAGGTGTGCGCGGAGCTGCTGGCGCAGCACATCGAGGCGGAGATTCGCGTGAATGTGCTGGGCCATCTCCAGCGAGGAGGAAGTCCGAGCGCGGCGGACCGCGTGCTGGCGACGCGCTATGGTTGCGGAGTGCTGGACCTGGTGCGTGACGGACAGTGGGACCACATGGTGGCCCTGCGCGCCGGGCAGCTTGTCGCGGTACCGCTGAGCGAGTCGCGAAAGGAGCGCCGGGTGGACCCATCCGGCGAACTGGTGCGCTTCGCCAAGAGCATGGGCATCAGCTTCGGGGACTGAGGGAGGGGGAGGCACGTACCGCCGCACGTCATGACGCTCGTCGGCCGCCATATCGGTCGTTATCGCATCCTCGAGCAACTCGGCTCGGGGGGCATGAGCGTCGTGTACAAGGGGCTCGACACCGCCCTGGACCGTGAAGTCGCGGTGAAGGTGCTGCACCCGCACCTGGCCGGCAAGGACGAGTCGCGCAGGCGGCTGGCCCGCGAGGCCCGCGCGGTGGCGAAGCTCCACCACCCCAACATCCTGGAGGTGTTCGACTTCTCCGCCGCGGACGCGCAGGACGCGTTCATCGTCACCGAGTACATCCGGGGCCAGACGCTGAAGACGGTCCTCGACGAAGGCCCGCTGGATCCACCCGAGCTGGCGGCGATGATCATCCACGAGCTGGCCGCGGCCCTCGCGCACGCCCACGAGGCCGGCGTCATCCACCGAGACCTCAAGCCCGAGAACGTCATGGTGCGCGAGGACGGCATCCTCAAGCTCATGGACTTCGGCATCGCCCGGCTGCTCGACATCGAGGAGCGGATGACGGTGACGGGCTCGCTCGTGGGCTCGCCCGCGCACATGGCCCCGGAGATCATCGAGGGCCTGGAGGCCGGTCCCGAGGCGGACGTCTTCAGCGTGGGCATCATGTTCTACGCGGCCATGACGGGGCGGCTGCCCTTCTCCGCGCCCAACACCACGGCCACGCTCAAGCGCATCCTCGACGGTGACTACGAGGACCCGCGCCGTCGCCTCCCCGCCCTGTCGGACGAGCTGGCGGACATCTGCGCGCGGTGTCTCCAGAGAGATCCGCAGCACCGCTACCCGGATGCCGGCAAGCTGCGTGACGCGCTGGCGGACTACCTCGCGGGCCTGGGCTTCTCGCGCGTGGGCGAGGAGCTGGTGTCGTTCTTCGCGGACCCGCCGTCGTACCGGAAGCTGGCCAGGCAGCGCATCGTCGCCGGGCTGCTGGAGCGCGGGGAGCGGATGCTCTCGGAGAAGCGCACGTCGAGGGCGCTCGGCAGTCTCAATCATGTGCTGGCGCTGGACGCACAGAACGCGCGGGCGCTCGGGTTGCTCAAGGGCATCCAGCGCGCGCAGCGCGTGAAGACCTGGCGTCGGCGCGGCATCCGGCTGGCGGTGGGACTGGCCACCGCCACGGCCATGAGCCTGGGCGCCTACAAGGCGTACCACACACGCGCGGATGCGGCGGCCCTCGGGGCGGGCACCGACAGACCTCCCCAGGGCGGCGAGAGCGTCAACGCGGGCTCGGTCGACATCGGTCATGATGGCGCGAACGCCGGTGTTGGAAACTCCAGCCCCGAGGGAACACTCGGCTCGGGAAACCCGGGCCCGGACCCGCGCGAGCCTCCCGGCTCCGGCACCGTGGACACGGCTCCCCGCCCGAACCCTCCTCACGCCACGCCGACCGACGATGCGCGCACGAGAAGCGCCGAGCCGTCGCGACTCCTCCCGGGCTACACCCCCGGAACCGTCTCGTCCCGCATGGAGTCCCTCGTCGGCCGTCCCGACAGCCGGCAGGCCCCCGCCGTGGCCGGAAGCGCGGCGCGCGCGAGCGCGGTACGTCCCACCGGGGGCGCCCAGGAGGACGCCCGCGCCCTGACGGGAGGTCCAGGCGAGGACCGCGTCGTCGGCCGGAAATCCGCGTCGAAGAAGATCCTGGTTTCCATCCTCGTGCGGCCCTTCGGGCTCATCCGCGTGGACGATGGCCTCCCCAGCGCCCAGGCCCTCCAGAAGCACGACGTGGAGCTGGCCCCCGGCCCACACGCCATCACCATCTCTTGCGACTACTGCGAGGACGTGGTGGAGACCATCGACGTGCAGCCCGACGGGGAGAACACCTTCCACCTGCGCGCCCAGCCCAAGTCGGCGCCGCTGTCGCTCGAGTACGAGCCCGCCGAGGCCACCGTGCGCGTGGGCGACCAGGTGCGCACCGCGCGCGACAGCGTCCAGCATCCGTTCGAGATTCGCTCGCCACGCGGGCCCGCGGGCTTCCAGCACACCGTCACGGTGGAGATCTCCCATCCGGGCTTCAAGACGGAGCGACGCGTGGTGCACCTGCGTCCCGGCGAGCCCACCCTTCTGCACGGGAGCCTGCGCCCCGAATGAGTCGAAGGTTCGCGTTCATCTCGCTCTGGCTCGTGCTGTGGACCCCGGCCGCCTCGCTCGCGCAGGAGGCTGGAGACCCGGAGGTCGCCGCCCTGCGCGCCAGCTTCGAGTACGGCAAGTACGCCGAGGTCCTGGACCGCGCGGGTGCCCGCATCGACCGTGGCGGGCTCAACGAGGACGAGTTGGTGGAGCTGCACAAGCTGGCCGGACTCGCCGCCTTCAACCTGGGGCGCACCGATGAGGCCTCGCGTCACCTGCGCGCCCTGCTCCGGTTGGACCCCGATTTCAGCCTGGACCCCTTCGTCGTCCCGCCCCCGGCGGTGACCTTCCTGGAGAGCATCAAGGACGACATGACCAATGAGCTGGAATTCCTCCGGCAGGAGCGCCGACTGCGCCAGGAGCGCGAGAAGGCCGAGGCCGAGCGCCGCGAACGTGAGCGCATGGAAGCCGAGGTCCTCCGTCGCCGCGCCGAGGAGCTGGCCAGTCAGGTCAACGTCCGCACGGTGGAGAAGCGCAACTTCCTGGTCAACTTCGTGCCGTTCGGCGCGGGCCAGTTCCAGCAGGGCCGCAACAGCCTGGGCATCGTCTTCGCCGCCACCGAGGGCGTGCTCGCGGTGACGAGCATCATCTCCTACTTCGCCTACGAGTCCCTCTTCGAGGAGCGACCCATCGAGCTGGACAACGTGCTCGACGAGGATGGCAGGGCATCCATCACCATCCGCTACATCCCCACCAGCCGCGAGCGTCAGCGGGACACGTGGCAGTTGCTCAAGCTGGCCTCGGCCGCCGGCTTCTACACCATCTATGCGCTGGGCGTGGTGGACGCGCTGTACCACCACGAGGACCAGGTGGTACGCACCTCCGTGGAGACGCGCGACACGCCCTCCTCCAATACGCCCCGCTCGGAGTCGCAGCTCCAGCTCCAGCCCCGCGCCGCCGCACCCCGTCCCACCGCGCGGTTGGGGCTGTACCCCACCTCCGGCGGACTCGGCGCCGGACTCACCCTCTCCTTCTGAGCCTTTTTCTCCAGGTACGTGAAGCCCTATGGCCAGCCTCACCGTCCGCAGTCCTGATGGCAAGGTCCGCGCGGTCGCCCTGCACAAGCGCATCACCAGCGTCGGCCGCGGTCCGGACAACGACATCCCGCTCGAAGACTCCGGCGTGCCCGACAGCGCCCTGCACGTCACGTTCGACGGCACGCGCTACGAGGTCGGCAGCCTGGGCGCGACGTTCCAGGTCAACGGCAAGAAGCGCGACTCGCACGCGCTCGCCACCGGTGACGTGGTGCGCGTGGGTGGCACCGAGCTGACGTTCGCCCGCGAGGACGCCCCGCGCGCCCCACCGCCGTCCGCCCTCACGCCCCACCGCGACGCGGTGGCCAGTCCGGAGACCGCGGACTCGCACACCACGGAGCTGCCCGGCGTGCCCGGCCGCGAGCTGGCCATGCTGCGCCGGCTCACCGCGTTCAGCGAGCGGCTGCTGGCGCTCTACGACGTGGAGCGCATCCTCGAGAGCCTGATGGACGAGGCCATCGAGGTGACGCGCGCCGACAAGGGCTTCCTCATCCTCATGGAGAGCGGGGATCCGCGCGTGAAGGTCGCGCGCAACGTGGCCCGGGAGAACATCGAGGACGCGGTGGAGAAGCTGTCCGACTCCATCATCGCCAAGGTGGTCAAGGACCAGAAGCCCCTCATCGTCGCGGACGCGGTGGACGCGCCCGAGTTCAAGGCCAGCGAGTCCGTGGTCAACCTGCGCGTGCACTCCGTCATGTGCGTGCCGCTGATGCACAAGGGCGACCTGTTCGGCGTCATCTACGTGGGCAATGACCGGCTGGTGAACCGGTTCGAGCCCAAGAGCGCGGACATGCTCACCATCTTCGCGGCGCAGGCGTCACTCGTCCTGCAGAACGCGATGCTGGTCAACGACCTCAAGCTCGACGTGACGGAGCTGCGCCGCAAGCTGGAGGACCAGCGCTATGGCGACATCGTCGGGGCCTGTCAGGGCATGCGCGACGTGTACAAGCGCATCGACAAGATCGCCCCCACGGACATCTCCGTGCTGATCACCGGCGAGACGGGCACCGGCAAGGAGCTGATCGCCCGGGAGCTCCACCGCCGCTCGCCCCGCGTGAAGGGCCCCTTCATCACCATCAACTGCGGCGCCATTCCGGAGAACCTGCTGGAGAGCGAGCTGTTCGGCCACGTGAAGGGCGCCTTCACCGGCGCGGTGGCCACCAAGGCGGGCAAGTTCCAGGCGGCCATCGGCGGCACCCTCTTCCTGGACGAGATTGGAGAGATGCCCCTCCAGCTCCAGGTGAAGCTCCTGCGGGCGCTCCAGGAGAAGATCGTCTACAAGGTCGGCGACAACCGGGGCGAGCCGGTGGACATCCGCGTCGTGGCCGCCACCAACAAGGTGCTCGAGGACGAGGTGAAGCGGAACACCTTCCGCGAGGACCTCTACTACCGGCTCAACGTCGTCACCCTGAAGCTGCCGCCCCTGCGCGAGCGCGGCGAGGACGTCGTCGTGCTGGGCAAGTTCTTCCTCCACAAGTACTCGCGCGAGTTCAGCTCCCGGGCCAAGGGCTTCACCCCGTCCGCCGCCGTGTCCATGAAGAAGTACGGCTGGCCCGGCAACATCCGCGAGCTGGAGAACCGCATCAAGAAGGCGGTCGTCCTGTCGGACAAGCCGATCCTGGGCCCCGACGACCTGGACCTGAAGCCGGAGAACCTGGAGCCCATCATGCCGCTGCTCCAGGCCAAGGAAGAATTCCAGAAGCGTTACATCAACGAAGTGCTCGCACGAAACAACGGCAACCGGACGAAGACGGCCAAGGACCTGGGCGTGGATCCTCGCACCATCTTCCGCCACCTGGAGAAACTGGAAGCGGAGAAGACCGGCCGGCCCCTGCCCCCCGAGGAGGGCGACGAGCTGCTCTGACGCGGCCCCAGACGCACTGGTGATGGACTCGACGACGCGGCGACACGTCAGGGACACGCGCTCCGGCCAGGGCTGGACGACGTGTGCCCTGGCCGTGAGCCTGGGCCTGCTCGTCGGCTGTCTGTTGCCTCAGGACGACACCCTGCTCGACGAGCCTCCGCGCTTCATGAACCGCTCGCCGCGCATCATCGAGTCGCTGGTGCTCCCCCAGGAGCACATCATCCAGGACTTCGGCGGGAGCCGGTGCGAGCTGACGTTCGAGGTCGCCGTCGAGGACCCGGACGTCGATGACCGCATCAAGGTGCACTGGTTCATCGACTACAGCCCGCAGGACCCGCGCGGGCCGTACCGGGAGATAGCCCTCACGAACAACGGCGAGGCCCGCCGTCCGGACCGGGGCACGCTGCGCATCAACCTGGCCTCCGCGAACTCGGTGCTGAGCACGCCGGGACAGCACGTGGTGGAGGCGCTGGTGAGCGACGCGGAGCTGACGGACCGCCAGCCCGAGTCGCGGGTGGTGAACCTGCCCGACGGAGGCTCCATCATCGACCCGGGGTTCGTCATCAGCTACGCCTGGGTGGTGAACACGGTGCAGGGAGACTGCCGATGAAGGGCCGCCACGCGCGGCTCCTCGTCGCGCTGACGCTGCTCTGCGCCTCCGGCTGCGCGCTGCTGGAGGAGGAGCCCGGAGACTCGGTGCTCGTCTGTCGCTCGGATGCCGACTGCGCCGCCAATGAGGTGTGCTTCGTCGACGGCTGCGGAGACCCGGGCCAGGACATCGTCGTGGAGGTGACGCCCAACCCCGCGCTCGGCCTGTACGCGCAGGACTTCCCGGTGGGCAAGCTGCGCGCCGAGCAGAACCTGCAGCTGTTCAACATGGCCTCGCTGCGGGGGATGACGCTGCGCTCCACGGTGCCGCCCGCGTCGTCGAGCACCCCGTCCCGCCCCTACTCCGAGCCCATCGTCGTGCGCGCCATCGGCTCGAGCGCCCTCATCCCCGGCGTGGCCCGCTACCACGAGGCGAAGCTGGTGCCGGACAACGGCCAGTGGACGCTGCCCGTGGCCAGCGGCCAGTACGCGGTGACGGTGATGCCCGAGGATCCGCTGGTGCCGCCCGTCACGACGTCCGGCACGGTGCTCCCGGGCGCGGCGCTGGCCCTGGAGTGGCTGTTGCCCTCCGCCGACAGCGTGCTGCCCATGCAGGGAACGGTGACGCGCTTCGGAGGCGCCCCGCCGGGCGCGGGGCTCGATGTGGAGGCGCTGGACACCGAGCTGAAGCCGCTGTCGCAGCGCGTGGCCGTCAACCCGAGCACGGGCGCCTTCGCGCTGGCGCTGCCCCCGGAGGCCGCGAGCGCCTCCACGGTGCTGCTGCGCGTGACGGCCCGAACCGCGGACGCGCTGTTGCCGCAGCAGACCTTCCCGGTGAGCCCGGGCGCCCCGCTGCCCGGCCCGCTGGAGCTGGGTGACTTCGGCGCGCCGGTGCGGGTGTCGGGGCGCGTGGTGGCCCTGGACGGTCGCCCCGTGGTGGCCGCCACCGTGTCGCTCCAGGGGCGCGTGGGCGGAGGCGGGAGCTTCCAGAGCGCGGTGACGACGACGGACACCGAGGGCCGCTTCGAGCTGCGCTCCCTGCCCAGCGCCACCGAGGCGCCGTTGGGGCTGGTGGTGGTGCCGCCAGCCGCTTCCTCCTCGGGGCTCACCACGGCCTCCGCCGTGGTGCCGCGCGAGGACACCGTGTTGCCGGACGTGGTGTGCGTCAACCGGCGCGTGGCGCGCGGACGACTGCTGCAGGCGGACAACGAGACTCCCGCGCCAGGCGTGCGGCTGGTGGTGGAGCCCGTGGACGTCGTCCCCGGCCGGCTGCTGCCGCCCGACCTGGCCTCGGAGACCATCACCGATGCCAACGGCGAATACGTGCTGCGGTTGGACCCCGCGCTGTACCGCCTGGACGTCGTGCCGGGAGAGAACCTGCCCCGCGTCAGCCGCTTCGTGTCCGTCCTCCCCACCGACGATGGGACCGAGCAGCCCGTGACGGCCTTCGCCCTCCAGCGCGGGCGCACCCTGCGCGGGCGCGTGCTGTCGTCGACGCGGGAGCCGGGCGTGCCTCCAGGCCTGCCCTTCGCGTCCATCCGCTTCTATCGAGTGGTGAACGTGGAGGGCCGTCCCTCCTCCGTGCTGCTGGCCCAGTCGGTGACGGACACGCTCGGCCGCTACACCGCGCTCTTGCCCGTGCGCTGACTCACGGCTGGGAGGCCTTCGCCGCGGGGCTGGCGCTGGCGGCCTGGAAGGCCGCGTGGAACGAGTCCACCGTGCCGCCCACCTCGTCCGCGTACTGCACCGCGTGTGTGGTGTAGAGGTCCAGCACCACCTCCAGGCGGCGGTACACGGTGCGCAGCGGGGCGCGCTCGCGGGCCTTGAGGTCGCACTCGGACTCGCGCTCGCGCAGCCGCGCCAGCCAGGACGTCCGGAAGCGCATCCATTCCTGGTCCGTGTCCCGCGCGGGTGACACGCGCACCAGCTTCTCGCGCCCCGCCTCCAGCTCGTTCCAGAGGGTCCGGGCACCAGCCAGGCACTCCTGGTAGCTCAGGATTCGGGCCGCCGGGGGCAGTGCCTCCGGCGTCATGGCCGCCACCGAGCGGCTCACGTTCACGATGATCCACAGCGAGAAGAGCGTGGTGAGCGCGATGTAGATCCCATACGCGGCACCACGGTAGCGGCGGAAGCGAGGATCTTTCCGGGGGTCGGGAGCGGACACGGGGTCCAGGTCTTATGACTGTGGACCCCGCGTGGCAACGCTTCCGTGTTCCCCACCCGTCCAGGGACGGGCGGGGGTGCGGCAATGGACTACTGACCCGTGGGGCTCGCCACCTGGGCGGGGGCGGCGGGAGCGGCCGGGACGGGCGCGGGGCCAGCGGCCTCCGTGTTGCCGCTCATGGCGCGCTTCACCATGGCGATGCGGCTGCGGAACTGGGGCTGGTACTGGCTGTTCAGGTAGGCGCCGGCCGCGTCGCGCGCGGTCTCCAGCGCCTTCTCCATCTGGCCGACCTCCTGGTACGACTGGGCCAGCAGCAGCATGGCGTAGTCACGCGTCTTGGAGCTGCGGTCTCCCTCCACGAAGCGCGCCAGCAGCGGCACGGCCTTGTCGTGCTTGCGGAGCTGGTTGTACGCGGTCCCCAGGAAGAAGGACGCGTCCAGCGACTGCTCCTGCGGCGGGTTCATCGCCAGGAAGCGCTCCATCTCAGAGACGACCTGGTCCATCTCGTTCTTGCGGAAGGCGATCTTGCCGCGCTCGAAGGCGGCGTCGCCCGTCTCGCGGCGCAGGGACGTGGCGCGGTCATTGAGGGCCTGGCGCTCCAGGGTGCTCAAGCGCGAGGTGTCCAGCTTCATCAGCGCGTCGATGCCCTTGAGCCGCTCGTCGCCGGGCAGCGAGGTCATCATCTTGTAGACCTCCGAAGCGCCACGCTGCGCCGTCTGGTGCGCGGAGGTGTCCGAGCGCTGCTTCTCCAGCTGGCCCGTCAGGTCCGCCACCATCTTCTCCAGCCGCTCCCGCTCACCGGTGGCGCTGGAGCTGCGAGCGCTGGTGATCATCACCGCCGCGCCCACCGCGATGACCGCGAACAGCACGTAGGCCGCGGCGGACGAAATCCACTGCCGCTTCTGGAAGTCCTCGTGACGCTTGCCTACGGCCTTCACCTCCGCATGGAGGTTCTTCAGCAGGTTGTCACTCTTGATGACGAGGTTACGGGCCTCGACGACTTCGCGGCGGAGGTCCGCCAGTTCCTTATCAATCTCGGTCTTCGCATGCTCTGGCATGGACATCTTCCTGGGCCCGGTAACGATCTCGGCCGATTCGCGCATCGTAAGGAGTTCTCCCGGTCATACGGCGACAATTTCCGCACCGGAACAACACGGAGGCTCTGTCACATTTCCGGGAGCAAACAACCTTCCAATGTCCACGCCTGCTCGCTCTACGAGGTTACAAGCCCGAGCCCGGCAGTCCGCGTGATGGCTCGGGCGGAAAAGTGTACGTCACGCCCAGCGACATCCAGTTCCCGCCGATGTTGAACGAGCCGAGCTTGGCCGCCTCGGGGCCCACCGGTCCGCGCAGGAACATGAACCGGTATTCAGCGGTGAGGCCCCAGCGAGGAGACAAGCGCCACGTCGCGCCCAACACGCCCGCCCAGGCCTGCGTTGTCTTCTCCCGCACGGCCTCTCCCTCGCGCTCCGAGCTGATGAGCGTGGGCCCGGTGGACAGGCCCAGGAAGGGAACCAGCCCGTAGGGGCCGACCTCGGGGAGCACCGTCTGGAAGCGCAGGCCCAGCATCGCGCCATAGGCCAGGGTGTCGATGCGCCGCTCGAAGGGCGCCTGTCCCTCCAGCCCAGGCTCGGTGACGTACAGGCGCGAGCCGGTGCCGAACACGTCGATGCCCAGCTCCAGGAGGTCCGACAGCGAGTACGCGAAGGTGGCGACGCCGAACGGACCGCCCGCCGTCTTTCGAGCGCGAGACAGGCCGGCGTTGGCGGGGGCGCCGTACCAGCTCTCGTAGAAGGTCTCGTTGGAGGTGACGCGCCAGCCGGCCTGCACGGTGATGCGGCCCACGCCATCCATCGACGAGGGCACGGAGTCACCGTCGTCCTCCTGGGCGAAGGCGGGGGCGGCGAACAACAGGGCGAGCAGCGGCGGGAGTCGACGGAGCATCGAAGCAGGGACTCGGGGGCGAAGGTCAGGGGCGCTTGGGGCGCACGGCGATTTCGAGGAACGTCGTCCGCTGGCGGCGCAGCGAGGCGACCAGACAGCGGACGACACACAGCGCGCCGAACTCACGGAGCACCACGCCCAGGTTGCACACCACGTCCCGCAGGGTGATGACTCCGCGCATGGGGTCGCTCCCGTTCCCGGCCGTCCATGCCCGGTCCGCCGCGTGTGCTACAGGCGTGTGGCGCACCGTAGCAGCGACCTCCCACGGGTCAATTTTCCGGCCACGCAAGGGCGCGGAGTGACTGGGAGATTCCCCTTCAGCGGGCGCGGCGCTCCAGCTCCAGCAGGGGCATCTCCAGCACCACCACCGTGCCGTGGATGCAGGGCGGGTGGAAGTCGGCCCTGTCCAGCTCGCCCAGGAGCCCGCGCAGCTGCGCGTCCGTGAGCGGCACGGCGCCGGCCTTGCGCGCGGCATGGCACGCCATCACCCGCACGGCCTCCGCGAGCGTGACGGAATCCAACGCCGCGCCCTTGGGCGGCAACGCGCGCGCCAGGGCCTCCAGGAGCGAGCGCGCATCCGCGCCCTCCAGGCCCGGAGGCACCGTCTTCAACGCCACCGTCGTGCCACCGAAGGGCTCCACGTCCACGCCCAGCCGCGCCAGGGCCTCGCGTCCCTCCACGAGCGCCTTGGCGACCTGCACCGGGAACTCCAGCGTGGTGCCGAAGAGCGAGGGCGCCGGAGGCCCCTTCGCGTCGTCCAGCGCGCGCAGGTACGACGTCAGCCGGGTCCGCTCCAGCGCCGCGTGCGGGTCCAGCACCACCAGCGTGCCGCCGGGGCCCTCGCACAAGTGGAAGCGCCCCCCGAGCAGGCCCATGGGGCGCAGCGCCGCGAAGTAGCCCGGCGGAGGGGCCTCGTTGAGCTGGGGCTGGGCCTCGCCGAACGCGGGAGGGCGCCCCACCGCGCCAAAGGGCAGCGACGAGGGAATCCCAACCATGGGCCCGGGCGCGCCGAACAGGGCCGACGACGGCGGGCCGCCGGCCGCGTCCAGCGTGGTGGGCAGCGGCGCGCCCCAGGAGGCCTCCTGCGCGCGGGTGAGGAAGCGCTCCACGGCGTGCGCGTAGTGCGCGGCATCCCTCGGCTGATTGCCGCCGGGGCCGTTCGGGTCCGCGCCCGCGCCCAGCCACGGGGAGGCGCGCAGCATCCGGTTGAGCGCGGCGCTGATGGCCTCCTGCACACCCCGGGCGTCGGAGAAGCGGACCTCCAGCTTCTGCGGGTGCACGTTGACGTCCACCGCGATGGGGTCCACGTCGATGTGCAGCACGACGACGGGCTGCCGGCCCGCGGCGAGGAAGTCCTGGTAGGCGCGCTGGATGGTGCCGATGAGGCCCCTGTCCCGCACGTAGCGGCGGTTGACGAACGTGTAGAGGCCGCGCGCGTTGGGGAAGGTGAACTCGGGCGAGGCCGCGTAGCCGGTGACGCTGACGCCCAGCCGTCGCTCCTCCACGGGGAACAGGTGCGGGTGGGCGGCCGGGCCCAGCGCGGCGGCGATGCGCTCGCGGGGGTCTTCCGGGCAGGCGGCGCTGGAGAACAGCTCGTTGCCCTCGTGGGTGGCGAAGAAGCCCACCTCCGGGTTCGCCAGGGCCAGGCGGACGACGGCCTCCTCGGCGTGCTTCAGCTCGGTGTCGCCCCGGCGCAGGAACTTGCGGCGCGCGGGCACGTTGAAGAAGAGGTCCTCCACGGTGATGACGGTGCCGGTGCGCGGAGGGGCGTCCTCGATGAGCGGGTCCACCCCACCCTCCAGCGACACCCGCGTGCCCACGTCCGCGCCCACCTCCGCGGTGTGGAGGGAGAAGCGGGAGACGGAGGCGATGGCGGGCACGGCCTCACCCCGGAAGCCCATGGAGTCGATGTGGAAGAGGTCGTCCAGCTCCCGCAGCTTGCTGGTGGCGTGACGCTCCAGACACAGGGTGGCGTCGTGGCGGCCCATGCCATGTCCATCGTCGGACACGATGATGCGGTCCACGCCCCCACCCGACAGGTCGACGCGGATGGTGCTGGAGCCCGCATCCAGCGAGTTCTCCACCAGCTCCTTCACGACGGACGCGGGGCGCTCCACCACCTCACCGGCGGCGATCTTGTTGATGAGGACGTCACTGAGACGTGCGATGCGAGCCATGGCAATCGTCCACCCTCCGCCACGCAGCGGACGTTGTCCAGCAACACCCGACGGGTGCAGGCTGACATTCCGGGACGGCTGGGCTAACAGGAGGCCTTGCGTATGGACGTGTCACGACCAGGCAAGGGGCGGTTGCGCGTCGCGGTGACCGGAGCCAGCGGCGAGTACGGGAAGCTATTGCTGCCCCTGCTCGAGCGGGATCCCGACGTGGAGAGCATCCTCGTGTTGGACGTGGCCCGTCCAGAGGGTGCGAAGGTGGAGTTCCATCAGGTGGACCTCACCCGGCACGACGCCGAGAGCGAGCTCACCGACGCATTGGCCGAGCGCCCCGTGGACGCGCTCTACCACCTGGCGTTCCTCTTCGGGCCCATCCGCAACGGCTCCCTGGCGCACGAGCTGGAGGTCATCGGCACCATGAACGTGCTGACGGCGGCGGGCCGGGCGAAGCTGCCCAGGCTCGTGGTGCCGTCGATGACGGCCGTGTACGGCGCGCGCGGAAACAATCCGGCGCTCCTGCGCGAGGACTCGCCGCTGCAGGGCTGTCCGCTGAGCCGCTTCGTCACCGACAAGGTGGAGGTGGAGGGACAGGTCCGAGCCTTCCGCGAGCGGCACCCGGACATGCGCGTGCTGGTGCTGCGCTTCGCGCCGGTGCTCGGGCCGACCATCGAGAACCCCGTCACGCGACTGCTGACGCGCACCTCCGTGGTCCCCACGCTGCTGGGGTTCGATCCGTTGTGGCAGGGACTGCACGAGGAGGACGCGGGGCGCGCGCTGCACCTGTCTCTGCGGGCGGAGGCGTCCGGGGAGTTCAACATCGTGGGCCGGGGCGTGCTGCCGCTGTCCGGCCTCATCCGACAGGCGGGTGCTCGCCCGCTCCCCCTCCCAGGGCCTTTGTTCCGTGGCGCACTCCACACGCTGGATGTGGTGGGAGCGGGCACGTTGCCCGTAGCCCTTCTCGACTACATCCATTACTCGTGGGTGGCGGACGGCGAACGTGCCGAGACCGCCCTCGGCTTCATCCCCTTCCACCACGTCAGAGACGCCGCGGCGGCGCTCAAGAGGAGCTAGCGATGGCCAAGGGTGTCCTCGGGAACGATCCCTTCCAGCGCGGCGCCGCCTCCCGCGATGGCGCGCCCGCGAAGCCCGGCACCCCGGCGAAGCAGGACCGCTCGCCCTCCGAGCGCGGGACCTCCGACGACAAGAAGAAGGCCGCGAACGCCCGCGCCAGCAGCGGCGGCACCTCGGACAAGGGCCGAGCGAAGAAGCCCACCCGAGGGAAGCCCGCACCCGCGAAGTCCACGGGCACATCGAAGGGCGCGTCGTCGGCAGCGGTAGCGAAGCAGGGAACGGCCGCGCGCGGCGCCGCGAACATGAAGGTCGGTGCTCCCGCGAAACCCATCCAGAGGAACGCAGCGCCGCCAGGTACGAGGGCGAAGCACGCGCCTGTCACCCACCCAGGGAAGGCGCCTTCTCGTCCCAGCTCGAAGGCCGGCGCGAGTGCGTCCAGTGACAGGCCCTCGCTCGAGGTCGAGCCCCTGCGCGAGCCCGCCGCGCCCGTGACGCCGCGCGAGCCACCACCCGCCGCTCGCGCTCCGACCGTGGTCGATCCGAGCTTGGAGCGAACGCCCCAGCAGCGCGAAGTGGACCACGCGTTGGCGGAAGCCCTCGGCGCCGAGGTGGCCGAGGTCACCGCGAAGCACGCCGTGGACGTGGCGATGGACCGACGCGACGGTGGAGACGAGCCCGTGGACAGGCTCCTCGCCACGGAGCTGGCCACCGAGTTGGCCGAGGCCGCGGTCGAAGAGGTCCTGGACCACGGCCCGTCGACCCGCCGCCCGGAGCGTGAGCTTGAGCTCGCCGCCACCGTGGCCGAGCAGGTGGCCGAGAGCGCCGCCGAGCTGGCCGTCGTGGAAGTGATGAATCGTCGCGACAGCGCCCCGCACGCCAGGGATGCCCTCGAGGAACGCGCCGCGGACACCATCCTGGACGCGGTCGACGCCGAGGAGCGCTCCGACCTCGATGCGCCTCACGAGGACCTCGCGGGCGCCGTGCTGGAGCTCTCCGACCTCGCCGAGACGCCGGACGAAGCCGACGACGCGTGGGAGCGCTCCGCCCTGCCCCTCTCGACAACCCGCTCCTCTCAGGAGCCGGAGGTGGAAATGCCAGACGCGACGCGCGACGAGTTCCCCCTGGGCCGTCGAGGCCCCCTGGCCCTGGTTCCCACCTCCGGTGACGACGACGCGACGCGCGGAGCGCCGTCACCCGAGGCCCCCCGCCCCCTCGCGCAGCGAGCGACTGGCATGCTGGCCCTGGCGAGGGAGATCGCCGGACAGGCCCTGGCCAGCGAGGGCCTGGGACGCGCCTGGGGCGCGATGAGCGGCGTGCTGGACGCCGTGCGCGCCGGCCTGGGCACGGGCGGAGGCTCCCACCTGGACGAGTACGGCAAGGACCCGTCGCTCGTGCAGCGGCTGGAGCCCGTGCTGGAGTTCCTCTATGGCCAGTACTGGCGCGTCGCCGCCCAGGGCACGGACCACATCCCCGGGGGCGCGGTCATCCTCGTGGCGAACCACTCGGGCGCCCTGCCCTATGACGGGCTGGTGATGTCGCTCACCCTCGCTCGCGAGCGGCCGGACCTGCGTGAATCACGCTGGCTGGTGGAGGATCAGATCTTCCACGCCCCCGTGCTGGGCACCCTCTTCAACCGCCTGGGCGCGGTGCGAGCGTGCCCGGAGAACGCGCTGCGGTTGCTCGACGAGCAGCGCCCGCTGGTGGTCTTCCCCGAGGGCTACCAGGGCCTCAGCAAGCCCTTCGCGGAGCGCTACCGGCTCAAGCGCTTCGGACGCGGCGGCTTCGTGAAGCTCGCCCTGCGCACGGGAGCGCCCATCGTCCCGGTGGCCATCGTCGGCGCGGAGGAGACGTCGCCCTTGCTCGGACGCATCCCCGCGAGCTTCCTCGGGCTGCCCTACGTGCCGCTCACGCCGCTGGGGCCCCTGCCCGCGAAGTGGAGCATCCGCTTCGGCGAGCCCATCGCCATGGACGGCCTGCCTCCCGAAGCGGCGGATGACCTGGGCGAAGTGGGTCGCCTCACCGAGCGCACGCGCGAGGCCATCCAGGGGATGATCCACACGCTGCTGCGGGAGCGCCGCTCCATCTTCGCCGGCTGAGCCGGACTCGAGCCTCGGGCAGCCGCGTCAGGCGATGACGCGGTTGCGCCCGCCCGTCTTCGCCTCGAAGAGCTTCTCGTCCGCCGCGCGCACCAGGTCTCCGGGCTCGCGGTGGTTGGGCTCCAACATCGCCACGCCCAGCGAGATGGTGACGGGGATGGACTGGCGATCGAACTCGAAGCGCTGCTTCTCCACCAGGCGCCGCACCTTCTCGGAGAGCTGTCGCGCGCCCACGAGGGCGACCTCGGGCAGCAGGATGGCGAACTCCTCGCCGCCGTAGCGGGCGAAGACGTCCTCACGCCGGATGCGCGTGCGCACCGTGGACGCCAGCTGCTTGAGCACCGAGTCCCCCGCCAGGTGCCCGAACTTGTCGTTCACCTTCTTGAAGTGGTCGATGTCCACCAACACCAGCGACAGCACGCGCTCGTAGCGACGGCTGCGGGAGATCTCCCGATCCAACTGCTCGTCGAAGTAGCGGCGGTTGTAGATCTGCGTCAGGCCGTCCATCGTGGTCAGCCGGTAGATCTCATCGTGGTACGCGGCCTCGATGTTGCCGCCCGCGATGTACTTGAAGATGGTGCGGCCAATCTTCACCAGGTCGCCGTTGCGCAGCTCGCGATCTCCTTCCACCAGCTCGTCGTTGATGAACGTGCCGTTGGTGGAGCCCGCGTCGCGAATCTTCACGCCCTCGCGGGTATTGGCGATGGCCGCGTGGTTGCGACTCACCGACTCCTGGTCAATCTGGATGTCACACTTCGACGAGCGACCAATCAGCGTCTCCTCGCTCGTCAAATCGAACTTCCGACCCAGGTCCAATCCGTAGATCACCACCAGAGCCGCGTCGAGGTTGACCGGCCGGTCGGAGATCTTCGAGATGACCGTGACGACCGTCTCCTTCTGCACCGCTCCTCCAGCGAACGACCCACGAGACGCTACCACCCTGCAAATCCAGAAAGCGAATCACAGGGCGAGACTCCAGGTAGGGAATCTTCGCCCATCGACACCCAACCAGCGACGTCGTCCTTCATCCCCCGCTAAGGGATATCCACGGCCCTCACGACGGAGACAGGGGGACGCAGCAGCGAGCCCTCCGCGTCCTGGAGCGCGGCAATCAGCAGCACCCCCATGCCGGAGCAGCTCGCGGGGAGTTGGAGCTGCACTTCGCCCGTCACGGGCGACACGGCGGAGTCGCTCACGAGGACTTCCTCGCAGCCCTTGCCGCCGCCCCGTATCACGACGCGGACGCGGCCATCGGCCTCGTCGCCCACGCCCGGGCGGAAGCCGGTGACGCGCACTCGCACGGCGCTGCCTCGGCTGAGCCGCTGTCCCTCCAGCTCCGGATAGAGCCACATGACCTCCGGGCGCCCCACGTCCAGCGACGACGCCGCGCGCGTCAGGTCGCCCACGTGGTCCAACCCCGGGCCATCCGCCGCCGCCAGTCGCGAGGGCCCCAGGACATCCCGCGCATCGCGCCCCGTCACCTGGAGCACCTCCACGCGCAGGAGCGCGCGCGAGCCCAGGTGGTCGCCGAAGTAGGTCCGGTCCTCGAGGCCCACGGGAGGCGACGGGACGCGGATGCCGTCCTCCACCTCGTCGGGAGTGGCCAGCACCGTCCAGCGGCGCCCGAGGCGATCAGTGAAGACCACCCGGACGAGCGTGGCGGGGGCCTCGACGTCCGCGCGCAGCTCGCGCCCTCGCAGCCCATGGGACTCGCTGGCGTCGAAGTTGTAACGGGCGTCCTCCGGAATGGGGAGGAAGTCCACGGAGGGCTCGACGGGGCGCTCTCCCAGGGGGTCGAAGCTCAAGCCCGGCAGGTCCGCCACCACGAAGCTGGCCGCCGTGCCCGCGGCGGCGTCGTCTCGGGCGGCGCGGGACGTGGCCCCCACCAGGAGTCGGTACGGCTGCCCCTCCAGTCCATGGTGCGCGGGCGCCATGCGCAGGGCGATGATGCCGGAGCGGCCCAGCCGCGCGTCCGCGTCCGTGTTCGGATCCGCGGGCGCGATGTTGGCGGCGGCCCCCAGGCCCAGCGGCACGAGCCCTCGTCCCGGCGCCACCACCGTGCTCAACACATAGGCCCGGTCCAGGTACGTGCCCCGGTAGCGAGGAAGCTCCGGGACGCGGACGGCGAAGGGGAACGCCAGCCGCACGCCCTCGAAGTCCAGGGACACGCGCTCGGAATACGTCACGGTGTCCGGCCTCGGCGTTCCGGTGACGAGGCCCGGCGTGGGGACCAGGTGGAACGCGGCGTCGCGCGCCACGGACGAATAGAAGCGCGGGGACAGCGGCAACATGCGCCCCAGCGTCAGCAGTGGATCCGCTCCGGGCTCCAGCGCATTGAGGGGCAGCTCCGCCACCGGCACGCTGCCCGTCAGCGCCCAGGCCGACCGGGTGCCACACGTGCCCGTCAAGATGGCCAGCTCCGGCTCCACCACCCCGGCCAGGGACGCATCACAGACGCCCGCGGCGCCAGGCGCGAAGGCCGGAGCCGGCGTGCCGCCCTCCAACCAGAGCGAGGTGCCGGACGGAAGGGGCAGGCGCCGCAGGCCGCCCGCGCTCACCTCCACCTCGCGCTCGAAGCCCAGCAAGGTCCCCTGCGACAGCTCGGAGAAGAGTCCCGGCACCGACAGGCCCGTCATTCCCAGCCGCAGCGTGGGCGTCGGGACGGTGCCCGTGCGAGTCTCGGCGAAGTCGACCCGCACGCCCCCGGAGTAGTCCACCGGGTTGCGCCGCAGCGTCATGCGGACGTCAGGGTGAGCCTCCACGTCATGGCGCGCCAGCGTGAGGTAGCCGAAGTCCGGGTGGAAGGCGGACAGCGCCACGGTGCCCGAGGCGGGCACCCACACGACCCCGTCGAGCCCCGTCTGCGCGGTGGCGTGGAGCTTCCCATTCACGTCGGCCACCGAGAGGGTGGTCAGGGGCACAGGGCGCCCCGTCAGCTCATCCACCACCAGCACCCGCACCCCACCCGCCGGTACGTCCGGGCTGAGCACGGCGACGCGGGCACGGCAAACCACCGAGCCGACCCGCGCCTCCACCCCCTCGCGCTCCGCGCCGGAGTCCTTCAGCGTGAAGGCCGCCCGGGCTCCGGTGCCGCCCCCCGTCACCATGGGCGACAGGGCGGTCCACGTCGCTCCCTCGCGCGGCACCACCGGCTGCCCCGCCGCGTCCTTCGCCCACACGCCGAAGACGACGGACAACCCCGGGCTGCCCACGACGACTTCAGGAGTCACCTGGCACGACGCGGCAAGTGTCGCGGCAGGGGGGACGACACAGGTGCCATTGCGGCAGACCTGGTCCGCGCCGCAGTCCACGTCGGTGGCGCACAGCCCCACCACGCACCGGTTCATGTCGCACTGACAGCCCATCGGGTTGTCGCACATCGCCAGCGCGTATTGCTGACGCCGTCTGTCCTCACAGTCCGAGCGGGTCCGACAGGCGGGCTCACAGCGGGACAATGCCGTGTTGCAGATGAAGAGCGCCGCGTCCGGACAGTCCTGGTCCACCGCGCAGGGGCCCGGCAGAGGCTTGTTGTCGCCTGGGATGCCCGGAATGTCGTCGCTGCCCATCGCGCAGCCGGCGAGCGTGCCCAGGGCACACACGAGGGCTGTCAGCAGGAGGGGACGAAGCGAGGGACTCATGCGGTGCGGCTCCCGGGGGGCGGAACGCCCAAGACCATACAGGTACGACGCCCGTCGCGCGACGCCGCGCAAGGGCCCTGAAGCCCCCTCGCTGGACACCGTCGGACCCGGCCGCCCGCACTTCGCCCACGTCACGCAACAGGTGGTTGGCTTTCAGGTTCTCACGAATCATCATCGCGCGCGATGGCCCGTGGCGAGCCCAAGTCCCTGGAAAGTCTGTTACCCCGCGTCCTGGCACGCCTCGCTGGTGAGTCAGGCCGTGGGCATGCCCTGGCGCCGGTGTGGGCCGCGGTGGTGGGGGCACACATCGCCCGCCACAGCGCTCCCCGTGCGCTGGAGGACGGCACGCTCCTCATCTCCGTCACCAGCTCCGAGTGGGCTCGCACCCTGGAGGCGGAGGCCACCTCCCTGTGCGCGCAGCTCAACGAGCGACTGGGCTCCGGCACGGTGAAGGAGCTCGCCTTCCGGTGTGACAGATGATGGCCGTGCTCGCGCTGGCGACGCTGCTGGCCGCCACGCCCAGACCCGTGTCCCCCTCCGCGCCGCCCGCTCGCCCTGCGACGGACTCCCGAGCCCAGCCCCCCGAGCGCAAGGCCCCGCTGACGCCGTCGGAGTCGATGGAGCGGCAGGCCGCCCAGCATGTGGTGCGGGAGTTCGAGCGCGTGGGACGTCGCGCGCCCACCGAGGACCCCGCGCTGAGCGCGGCGGCGCGACGGCTGGCCAGCGACGCGCTCAGCGGTGCCTTCACGGGGGCGCCGGACCTGTTCACGCTGACGGAGGTCATCAGCGACGCGGGCGCGGCGGATCCCGCTCCCCGGGCGCTCGTCATCCGTGCCTGGGCACATGCCCATGCGCTCGAGTCGCTGAAAGCCCGGACCGACATCAACACGGAGCGGGCCTCCCACTTCGGCGTGGGCGTGGCCCTGGTGGACAAGCGCGCCGCGCTGGTGATGCTGCTGACGGACCGCAAGGCGGAGCTGAAGCCGTTTCCCCGCGTCATGCCCGGCGAGCGCGCGGTGCAGACGCTCTGCGGAAGGCTCACGCCCCCGCTCCAGGCGCCGGAGATCTACGTCACCCGGCCGGACGGTGAGGTGAGCATCGTTCCCCTCACCCGGCGCGGGACGGAGGGCTCCGACTTCTGCACGCGCCTGGACTTCCTCAAGCCCGGCACCTACACGGTGGAGGTGGTCGCCCGAGGCGACGCGGGGCCGGAAGTCACCTCTCTCTTCCTCACGCAGATTGGCGAAGTGCGCCGACGCGGTGAGCGCGAGTCCAACGTGGAGCCCACCACGGAGGAGGACGCCCGGAGCGCCCTCCACGAGCGCATCAACGCCCTGCGCCGGGCGCACGGGCTGGTGGAGCTGATGCCGGACCCGGTGCTGGAGCGCGTGGCTCAGGGCTACAGCACTCGCATGACGACGGAGGACTTCTTCGCGCACATCGCGCCGGACGGGAGCACCCTCACCCGTCGCCTGCCACCGGGCTCGCGCTACGGCCGGGCCGGAGAGAACCTGGGGCAGGCCGCGGGGCCGCTCGCGGCACACTTCGGCATCGAGCACAGCCCGGGCCACCGTCGCAACCTGTTGGACCCGGGGTTCCGCTTCATGGGCGTGGGCATCGTCCTGCGCCAGGTGGCGGGCGGGCGCTCCGAGGCCACCGTGACGGAGGTCTTCACCGCCTCGTCGCCCTCCACGGCGGACACACAGAATCCCCAGCAGGAGGCGTATGACGCCCTGGCCCGGTGGCGCTCCGCGAAGAAGCTGCCGCCCCTGGCCCGCAGTCAGGCGCTGGAGTCACTGGCGCTGGCGCACGCCAACCACGCGCTGAAGCTGGACCAGCCCGCGGCCCAGCCCGGCGAGGCGCCCCTGCACGAACGGGTGTTCCAGGTGCTCCCGGACGCGGGGACGGCCTCGGTGGATTTCTTCGTGGTGTCGGACCCTGCCTCGCTCCCCGAGTCCCGAAGCGTCACCGAGGCCACCAACAACAGGGTGGGCGTGGGCGTGGTGCGGGGGGACTCGAAGCGATTTGGCGCGCGGCAGTACTGGGTCGCCGTCATCTACGCCGCCGTCCAATGAGTGAGGCGGCGGGTGCGGCCCGTGTGGGGCGCCCCTCTCTACTACGGGGCCTCCCCTCACACGGTGAAGCGGCTGTGAATCAGACGGGACGGCGCTGGGTGGCGTAAGCCTCGAGGCCCATCTGCGGCGGCGCGGCGTGCTGATACATCGGGCACTTCATGCATGTGAAGGACTGCCACCCACGCCTGACGGCTTCGTCCAGGCAGTTGTCATACTGGTGGCAATTCAGATTGCGATGCGTCTCGACGCCGGCACGCTTCGGCCCGGCCTCGGGATTGATGGTTTGCGGCAGATCGGCTGGACACGGCTTCATGGAGCCCTCCCTCTGTGCTGTTTCCCCCCCGAGCGCTGTGAACGAGCAGTGTTACCGGACGACAGGTCCCGCCTGGACGACGACGGACCGGGGTAGCGTGCAACGGCTGCGCAACGTAGTGATGCACCCCGGGTGACGCAACGGGCCGACTTCAATGACCCAAGAGCACGTAATCGCCTGAACGCTTTCAACGAATGCGACAGGTCAAGAACAGTTTTGGACTGGCCCGATGGCGCGCGGATTTAGGACTTGTCGGCCTCGCTGTCAAACCACCCCCCTGGCATGAGAGGGGAATGATTGCCGGATCCGTCTCGTTGGCAGGCCGCAAAGCCGCGTGGTGAAAGGGAGAACACATGAGCTGGATGGGGACGGTCGCGGGGTGGGCGCTAGGGGTGTCCCTGGGACAATCCCCGACAACCCTGGAGGCCGTGCGACTTCATCAGACCGAGGCGACCTCGCTGGCACAGCGCGAGTGGGCCACGTGTGTGGAAAAGAAGTGCCCGGACGCGGGGAGGCTCGGCTTGCTGGCGGGCACGCTGGCCCTGTCCGACGGACGGGCGGCCGAGGCGCGCGACATGCTGGCGGCCGGCCCCGCCCCCGCCCTGCTGGAGCCCTACCGCGCCTTCTACCTGGGTCAGGCACGCTTCTACTCGGGGGACGCCGCGGGGGCCGCGCTGGACTTCGCGCGCGTGCTGGAGGCCCCTGGGGCCCCTCTGGACCTGGTGACCCGGGCCCGGTCGCGGCTGGGCGAGTCGCTCCTGAAGGCGGGCAAGGCGAAGCAGGCGGCGCTCGTGCTGGAGGCGGCGGTGAAGGCCACGCCCACCCCGGAGCTGCTCTTCCAGCGGGCCCAGGCGCGAGGCGAGTCGGGCAATCGCGCCGGGCAGCAGGCGGATTTGATGATGGTGGCGCTGCGCTTCCCCACGCATCCGTACGGCGACGAGGCGGTGAAGTGGCTCACCGAGGTCCGCCGTCCCGCGGTGCGCCTGGGCTTCGCGGAGCGCGCGCAGCGCACCGAGGGGTTCCTGGGGGGCGGCGCGTCGCAGCGCGCCCTGGAGGAGCTGGAGGCGCTCTCGGGCGACAAGCTCGCCAAGGACCAGGCGGCGAAGGTGTCCCTGCTGCGAGCCAAGGCGCTGTTCGCGCTGGGCCGTGGAGAGGACGCACGCCAGGCGCTCGCGCTCGCGGAGAAGGGCCCCCCGGGTGTCGCGGCCGACGCGGAGCTGCTCATGGCGCGGCGGGCCCTGCGCGCGGACGACAACGAGAAGGCCCGGACGTTGATGGCGGCGCTGGACCTGAAGTACGCGTCGCAGTCGGCGGGTGAGGAGGGCGCCTTCTTCGCGGGCTGGCTCGACTTGCAGGCGGGCCGCTTCGCCGAGGCCGCGAAGGCCTTCACCGCGCACGGGGAGCGCTATGCGCGCTCGCGGCGGCGGGACGAGGGCCTGTGGTTCCGCTCGCTCGCGTACCTGCGGCTGGAGGACTACCCGAAGGCGCGCGCGTCGCTGGAGTCCCTGGTGGCGACCTTCCCGAAGAGCAGCCTCGCTCCGCAGGCGCGCTACTGGATGGCGCGCAGCCGCGAGCTGGGTGGCGCGGGCGTGGCGGAGGTCGGCCCGGAGTACGAGCGCCTCATCACCGTGGCGCCCGCGTCGTTCTACGCGCTGCTGGCCTCGGAGCGACTCAAGGAGCTGGGACGGGCCGCGCCGGCCAGCTTCCCGCGCCCTCCCCTGTCGCTGGAGTTGCCGCGTCCTCCCGAGCTGGGGCTGGCGGTGGAGCTGACGCGCGCGGGGCTGTTCCGCGACGCGGCGGAAGAGGTGGAGTCGCACGTGGCGCGCCTGCGCTCCGCGGACCAGGCCCTGCCCTTCGCGCACGCGCTGATGAGCCTGGGCGAGTTCGGCCACGCGCACACGGTGGCGGCGCGGCACCTGTGGGGCCGGGCCTTCGGCTCACGCGAGCCGGATGCGCTCGCGGCCTTCTACCCTCGGGCCTTCTCGAACGCGGTGGAGCAGGCGGCGACGGCGCACAAGGTGGACCCGTTCCTCGTCTGGGCCATCATGCGGCGGGAGAGCGCCTTCAAGCCGGAGGTCATGAGCGCGGCGGACGCGCGGGGGCTGATGCAGATCATCCCCAAGACGGCCACGGAGATTGCACGCAAGCTCGCGGAGCCGGACCCCGCGCCCGCGGACCTCTTCTCGCCGGACCGGAACATCCGCTACGGGGCCTGGTACCTGTCGCGGTTGATGGAGCGCTTCTCGCATCCGGTGCTCGCCGCCGCCGCCTACAACGCGGGACCGAGCGCCGCGGCGAAGTGGGCCCAGGAGCGAGGAGACCTGCCGCTGGACCTCTTCGTGGAGTCCATCCCCTTCAGGGAGACTCGCGGCTACGTCAAGCAGGTGGTGGCGGACCTGTTCCTCTACCACGCCTTCTACGACGCGCAGGGCGTACAGCCCCGGCTGTCGCTGGTGGTGCCCGCCCCCTTGAAGGAGGGCGTCACCTTCTGAGCTGAGCAGGCCCGAGCGGGTGGAGCGCCTGGGCGCCCTACCCGCGCGCCGCCATGCGGCGCAGAATCTCCGACTCCATGGAGTGGACCACCTCCGACAGCGGCAGGCTGCTGGAGTCCACGCGGATGGCGTCCTCCGCGGCCTTCAGCGGGGCCACGGCGCGAGCGGAGTCATCCTTGTCGCGCTTGGTCTGGTCCGCGAGCACGTCGTCGAGGCTGCTCTCCACGCCCTTCTGGAACAACTCCTCGAAGCGGCGCCGGGCGCGCACCTCGGGGTTGGCCTCCAGGAAGAACTTCGCGTCCGCGTCCGGGAACACCACCGTGCCGATGTCGCGGCCTTCCAGGATGGAGCCCTTGCTCGACTCCAGGGCCAGGCGCCGCTGGAGCTGGAGCAGGCCCGCGCGCACCACGGGACGCCCGGACACCTGCGACGCGGCCATGGAGATTTCGGGCGCGCGGATGTCGCCTGACACGTCCTTGCCGCCGAGGAAGACGCGGTTCTCCTCGCCCACCACCTGGAAGTGGATGCGCACGCGCTCGAGCAGCTCGCCCAGGCGCGCGTCGTCGTCGTAGGCAATGCGCTCGTTCGTCGCCATCAGCGCCACGCAGCGGTAGATGGCGCCCGTGTCGACGAGGGAGAAGCCGAGCCGGCGCGCCAGCAGCTTGGACACCGTGGACTTGCCAGCACCGGCCGGCCCGTCGATGGCGACGATGAAGCAGCGTGCGCTCACGAGAGCACCTCTCTCAGTGCGTTCACGCACCGCTCGTTCTCCGACGCCGTCCCCACGGAGATACGAAGGCAGGTGGGGAAGCCCCCGCCCGCGAAGGGCCGGACGATGACGCCCTTGCGCAGCAGCAGCTCGTACAGCTCGGTGGAGGAGCGGCGGAAGTCCGCGAACACGAAGTTCGCGTGGCTCTTCGTGAGGGTGATGCCCAGCTTGGGCAGCTCCGCCTCGAAGTAGCGCAGGCCCGCGCGGTTGTTCTCCCGCGTGCGCCGCACGTGCTCGGTGTCCTCCAGCGCCGCCAGTCCCGCCGCCTGCGCCACCACCGTCAGGTTGAACGGCATGCGCGTGCGCTGCAGGTACATGGAGAGCTTCGCGTCCATGACGCCGTAGCCCAGGCGGATGCCCGCCAGGCCGTGAATCTTGCTGAAGGTGCGCAGCGCCACGACGTTCGGGTGGCGCCGGAACAGCTCCACGCCGCTGACGTAGTCAGGCCAGTCGACGAACTCGAAGTAGGCCTCGTCGTAGGCAATCAGCACCTCGGGAGGCACCGCCGCCAGGAAGGTCTCCAGCTCCTTGCGGCCGAACGCGGTGCCCGTGGGGTTGTCCGGGTTGGCCAGGAAGATGAGCCGCGTGCGCGGCGTCACCGCGCGCGCCATGGCCTCCAGGTCGTACTGGAAGCCCTCGCGCATGGGCACCTCGACGAAGGGCCGCCCGTGGGCCTGCGCGGAGATGCGGTACGCGGAGAAGGAGTTCTTGCACAGGAGGATCTCATCCTCCGGCGTGGTGAACGTCCGGATGAGCAGCTCGATGAGTTCATTCGAGCCGCTGCCCAGCACGACTTCCCGCGGCTCTACGCCCAGGGAGGCCGCCAGCCGGCGCACCAGGTGGAACGAGGTGGCATCCGGATACAGATGCACCTGGGTTGCCGCAAGCCGCATGGCCTCCAACGCGCGCGGGGAAGGCCCGAGCGGGTTCTCGTTGGAGGCGAGCTTGATGACACCCGTCAGGCCGAACTCGCGCTCGGTCTCCTCGATGGGCTTGCCCGGCACGTATGGCTTGAGCGTCTCGACATGGGGAGGAACGAGAGGTCGCATGGAGATGGAGGCCCTGGAGTGGTGCGTCAACGACCGGAGAACACGCCGAGCGCGCGGAACTTCGCGTAGCGGTCCTTGACCAACCCGTCGGGCGTCAGCTCGGCGAGCTGGCCCAGGTGCTTGCGCAGCACCTTGCCCAGCGCCTCGGCCGCCTTCGCGGGGTCTCGATGCGCGCCACCGGCGGGCTCGGGCACCACCTCGTCGACGATCTTCATCTGGAGCAAATCGGGCGCGGTGAGCTTCATCGCGTCCGCCGCCTTGTCCGCCTTGCTGGCGTCGCGGAAGAGGATGGAGGCGCAGCCCTCCGGCGAGATGACGGAGTAGACACTGTTCTGGAGCATCAGCACGCGATTGCCCACCCCGATGGCGAGCGCGCCGCCCGAGCCGCCCTCACCCACCACCGTGGAGATGATGGGCACGCGCAGCCCGCTCATCACCTCCAGGTTGACGGCGATGGCCTCCGCCTGTCCGCGCTCCTCCGCGCCGATGCCTGGGTAGGCACCCGGCGTGTCCACGAAGGTGAGGATGGGCTTCTCGAAGCGCTCCGCCAGCTCCATGAGACGGCGGGCCTTGCGGTAGCCCTCCGGGCGCGGCATGCCGAAGTTGCGCGCCATGTTCTCCTTGGTGTTGCGGCCCTTCTGGTGCCCTATCACCATCACCGGCTTGCCATCGAAGCGGGCGAAGCCTCCGACAATCGACGGGTCCTCGCCGAAGTGCCGGTCTCCGCACAGCTCCACGAAGTCGGTGAACAGGATGCGGATGTAGTCCAGGAAGTAGGGGCGCAAGGGGTGGCGGGACATCTGCACCACCTGCCACCGCGTCAAGTCACTGAAGATCTCCGTCTGGAGCTTCTTCGCCTTCTTCTCGAGCTTGGAAATCTCCGAGGTGAAGTCCGCGGAACCACCCGTGGACAACGCCTTGAGCTCATCGATCTTCTTTTCCAGCTCGATGAGCGGGCGCTCGAAGTCGAGCGCGTAACTGATGCCGGTTGCCATGGCGCGGAACTAGCACCAGGGTAAGGCACCTTTCAACGCGCAAGCGGTTACGCACCGCACCGTGTCACTCTGCCGGACACCTTCGTCCCATTCGGAGCGCCATGTTTCTTGCCCTGCCACTGCTCATCCTGGCGCTGACCTCCGCCCCGGCCACTCCGGCGCCCCCCTCCGCCAAGGCCCTCAACACCGAGGGCTTCCGCCTGTACCGGGCCGGGCGCTACCCGGAGGCCCTGGAGAAGTTCCAGGCCGCCGCCAAGGAGGACCCGGCGTACGCCCTGCCCCGCTACAACGCCGCCGCCACGCTGGGCGTGCTGCGCAAGAAGGGCCTGGTATGCGAGTACGGCGCCCACCGGGACGTCATCGTCGAGCACCTCTCCCAGGCGGTGCGGCTGGACGCCCGGCGCCTGGCCCGTGCCCGCCAGGACACGGACTTGGACGGCATCCGCGACACGCTGGGCTGGCAGCGGCTGCTGGGCCGCGTCCCGGAGCGTGAGGCGGACGTGCCCGTCCTGCTGCGTGCTGTCTCCTGGTACGGCCCGGGCGTCGGCGTCCTCGGCAGCACCCAGGCGCTGCGCTTCCAGACACGGGGCAAGGCCGTCCTCAAGACGCGCACCGTGGACGCGAACGGCCAGGCCCAGCGAATCGAGCTGGGAGGGACGTACTCGGTGAAAGGCCGCCAGGTGGAGCTGCGTCTCCAGGGAGAGGCCCCCGTCACCGGCACGCTCACGGAAGCCGGGGCGCTCACCTTCCCCAAGCTCGGAACGTTCACCGACGCGCCCTCGGAGTGCGACGCGTGAGACGTCACGCGCCGGACTGCTGACCAGCCACCACTCGGGATGACGGGCCTCGCACGCCTACAGAGGCACCCCAAGAAGAGTGCTTGGCCCCCTCGTTCGAGAGGGCCAAGGTGCCAGCGGGGGCGGACGGGAGTGGGCCTCGGCGGGCGTTCTTCAGGTGGGAGGCCACCAGCACCATGGCGGGGCCCCCACCTCGCTGCTTCAGGCGGCCTTGATCTTCGCGGCCGGCGGAGACAGCGCGTACCACGCCGTCCGGAACGCCTTCAGCTCGCGCAGCCCGGCCGGGTGCCGACCGAGGGCGGGCGCCATGGTGACGGGCAGGCCGAGCTTCTTCTCGATGGCCTTCGCCGCGTTCAGCTCCAGCTTGCGGCGGTTCTCGCACTTCTCGCAGGTGGACTTGGGGCCCACGCGGTTGACGAGGATGCGCTCCACCGGGAGCTTCCGCTCCTTCAGGTACTCCACCACGCGCTCGGTGCGCGACGCGGCCAGCTCCTCGCCGCGCGTGACGACGACGAAGCGCGCCTCGGTGGGAGACGCCAGCGCCTCCTCGAAGCGCTTCGCGTGCTTGATCATCCCCGCGATGTCGTCCGCCAGCTCACCCAGGCCCTTGGCCCGGTGCTTGGTGAGCACGGTGTGCAGCGCGCCCAGCCACGTCTTCGCCGTCTCCGCCAGCTCGACGACGCGCACGGAGTTCACCACCGGCGACGAGTCCACGACGATGCGCTTGAAGCGCTCCTGCACCAGCGCGTCGGTGAGCACGCTCATCGCCGCCAGCTCGTCGATGCCCGGGGGCGCGCACTCCAAGAGATTTCGCAGGTAGAGCAGATCCGCGGGGACGTCGTTGCCCGCCTTGGGCGCGCCCTCGAAGGCCTTCTCCGCCTTCTCCTTGACCCGCTTGCGCAGGGCGTTGAACCAACCGGCCATGTCCAGCTCGCGCGCGTACAGGCCCTTGGTGCCCTTCACCTGCGTCTCGGTGTCCGTCAGCCGGCTCTGGAGCACGTCCGACAGCGAGTGCGCCGGATCCGTGGAGATGAGGAGCACCGGCCCCTCCTTCTCCGTCAGCGTCACGGCGGCGGCGGCGGCGCAGGAGCTCTTGCCCACTCCACCCTGCCCCACGAAGAAGATGAGCCGGGTGGGCGGCAGCGGCGGCGCGGCGATGGGCGGCATGGACGGCGCGCGCACCAGGGCCGGAGGGCCCTCCGCGGCGGCGAACTCCAGCGCCTTCGTCTCCTTGCCACCCGCCCACGCCTTCGCGAGCAGCCCCACGCCATCCAGCCCGCGCGGCGCCACCTCACGACGACCCAGCAGGTGGACCGGCACGGCCTTGTCCAGCGCCTGGAACTTGCGCACGTGCGGCGCCTGCAGCCCCCGGCGGCCCTGGCACGCGGGACAACCGTCGCGGTCCTCCACCTCGTTGACGACGATCTCCGTCACCGGCAGCCCGCGCTCACGCAGCTGGGTGAAGAGCATGCGCGTCTGCGCCTCGGGGACCGGCTCGGCCAGCGCCACCAGGTGGAACGCGGTGCGCGCGGGGTCCTTCAACAGCCCCAGCAGCTTCTCCGCCTTCTGCCCCAGCGCTTCCAGGTAGGTCGGCTCCGCCGCGGCGGCCTCCGCCTTCTTGCCCTTGCCCGTGGACGGCGCCGTCTTGTCGCCTCCCGCCTTCACCAGGCCCAGGAACTTGCGCAGCCCCACCGGCAAGTCGAACAGGCGCAGGGTATGGCTCGTGGGCGAGCAGTCCACGATGATCCGGTCGAACTCCTTGCCCTCCAGCAGCGACACCACGTGGAAGAGCCCCACCAGCTCCTCCAGCCCGGGAACCGCCTGCTGATACAGCGAGCCCAGCTCCTCCTCGGAGAAGTGGGTGCCCTTCGCGGCGGCCTTCTTCAGCGCGGGCAGGTAGTCCGCCAGGAACGGCTTGAGCAGCGTGGCCGGCTCCAGCTCCAGGCCCCAGACGCCACCCTCGCCCTTGCCCGCCACCAGCTTCGAGGGCTTCGCGGTGAGCTTCTTCTTCAGCAGATCCGAGAGGGAGCGCACCGGATCCAGCGAAACGAGCAACACCCGTTCCTTCGGGACCTCCTCCGACAACCGCAACGCGTACGCCGCCGCGAGCGTAGTCTTACCGACCCCGCCCTTGCCGCCGAAGAAGTGAAGAACTCGCGCGTCGCTCATTGCGTTGTGGCCTTCCTTGTGCCCCCCCGGCGGCACTCTGATGCACACTCCTGATTTGCCGTGAAGAAGGCGTCGGAGTTTGCCCGGTGCGTCGACCTGTACGGCCGGGCCATCCCTGTGGGTGGGAGTCGACCACAGAATCCCTTGTCCAGAGGTCAAAAGTCAAGAATTGACGCGGGGTTTCGCGGAGGGTCGGCCCCTCTCGGCACCTCCTGCCAAGGCCTCCTTGACGCCCCCTCCGAGCCGCTCCAACAGCGCGGAATCCGGAGGGGATTTCCTACCCGTCAGGTCAGCGGGCGACCAGGTTGTGGGCGCTCAGCGGGCCATCGTTTCCCTGTCCGCCCATGGGTCCGCCCTGCTGGGTGCGAGCCTCCGCCGCATAGCGATTGAGCTTGTTGTAGAGCGTCTTCTCGCTCACCCCGAGCACCTCCGCCGTGCGCGCCTTGTTGTTGCCATTGCGCTGGAGGCTTCCCAGGATGTACTCGCGCTCCACGGCGTCCAGGCTCAAGCCAAAAGGCAGACGGAACGTGTGTCGCTCCGGGCCCTTGCCCGCCATGTCCGGCGGCAGGTGCTCGCGGGTGATCAGCTCCCCGTCGCAGAGGATCACCGCGCGCTCCACCGCGTTGCGCAGCTCGCGGATGTTGCCCGGCCACTCGTAGTTCTTGAGCACCTCCATGGCCTCCGGGTGCACCCCGGACACGCGCTTGGCCGAGTCCCCGCGGAACTTGTCCACGAAGTGCTGGACCAGGATGGGCACGTCCTCGCGACGCTCGCGCAGGGGCGGCAGGTGGATCTGGAACACGTTGAGGCGGAAGTAGAGGTCCTCGCGGAACCGCCCGTTCTTGATCTCCTGCTTCAAGTCGCGGTTGGTGGCGCACAGCACGCGCACGTCCACCTCCAGCTCCACCTTGCCACCCAGCCGGCGCAGACGGCTCTCCTCCAGCACTCGGAGCAGCTTGGCCTGCAGGTCGACGGGAATCTCGCCCAGCTCGTCCAGGAACAGCGTGCCACCGTGGGCCAGCTCGAACACACCCGGACGGCGCTGATCCGCGCCGGTGAAGGCGCCGCGCTCGTGGCCGAAGATCTCCGATTCGATCAGCGTGGCCGGAATGGACGCGCAGTTGATCGCGATGAAGGGCTTGTCGCGGCGCAGGGACAGGTTGTGGACGGCGCGAGCCACCACTTCCTTGCCCGTGCCGGACTCGCCGCTGATGGACACGCTGGCCTTGGACGGGGCCACCTTCTCCACCAGCTCGATGACCTTGCGCATGCCCGCCGACTGGGCGATGAGGTCCGAGGAGCCCAGCTGCTTGAGGCGACGGCGCAGCGTCTGCACCTCGCGCAGGGTCTCCTTCTTCTCCAGCGCGCGGTCGATGCAGACCTTCAGGCGCGCGGTGTCGAGCGGCTTGACGATGAAGTCATACGCACCCTCGCGGATGGCCTCCACCGCCGCGTCGATGGTGCCGCGGCCCGTGAGGAACACCACCGGACAGTCCGGCAGCTCCTCCTTCAGGTTGCGCAGCAGCCACAGCCCGTCGGTCTCCGGCATCGCCAGGTCCGACAGGACGACGTCCGGTCGGAACTCGCCCGCCTTGCGCAAGGCATCGTGCCCGTCGAAGGCCGTCTCGACCTTGTGACCCCAGGAGCTGAGCATCTCCGCCAGCGCCTCGCACGTGTCGCGTTCGTCGTCCACGGCCAGGATTCGTGCGCTACCCAAGATGAAGACCTCCGGTGCTGCGTCGTGACGCGAATGGGGGATGACTCTGAAGGAGAAGCCAGGCGCCCGGTACAGCCCTCAAGCGCGAGGAAAGATGAGGCGGCAGGAACCACCACGGACATGGAGATCCACGCCCAACTGCGAACAGCGCAGCCCCAGGGCCGCCACCACGTCCTCATGCTCGGGCGAGCTGTCGCCTCCGGTGTCCTCCACCTCCAGCACCGCCACCGAGCTCTCCGCGCGCACCGTCACGCGCACCGAGCCCCCGCCCTCCGCCCGCCGGAAGCCCCGCAGCAACGCCTGGATGACGAAGAAGCCCAGCTCCGAGGTGTCCGCCAGGCGCACCAGCACGCCCGCCTCCACCGCCACCTGCACCGTGGCCCGCCGCTTGCGGCCCTCGTGCGCCACCACGGCCAGCGCCCGCGTCGTCGCGTCCGACAGGTCCACCTCGCCCGCCGTGCCACCCCGAGTAACGATGAAGTCGGAGAACTGCCTCAAGATTCCGTCCACGCGCTGAATCTGGTCGCGCAGCGCCTTGAGGTTCTTCTCCTGCGACGGCGGCACCTGTCCGGTCTCCGCCTTCAGCTTCTCCGACAGCACCTCCAGGTGGATGGCCATCGCATTGAGTGGGTTGCGGACGTCGTGCAGCAGGCTGTCCATCAGCGTCTGCACGGCGCCATAGCGGGCCGCGCCCACCACGGGATCCGTCGCTTCCTGGACACGCACCACGCTACTGGACACAGCCGTCGAGCTAACCAACGGAAACTCCTCGGTTTTTTCGTCTCCCTATCCCGCCGCCACCCCACCGCGGGCAAGAGTTAGGGAGCCTGTTCGACAACGTCAACCCTGGGTCGGTAATTCTTGCCGGACCCGGCAAATTCCCGAGTGGAGTCAGCTACTTGCGATGACTCCCGAGTGTTGCGCAGGTGACGTTTTCCGAGGTGCTCCGGACGGCCTGTTCAGCTCGACGTCGCGGGAGGGCGTGCGGCCTCACCGAGCCCCACCAGCTCCAGCTTGAGCTGAGAGGCGACCTCGAAGATGCGCGGGTCCCGATAGAACTCGCCGAAGACGATGCGCACGAGGCCCGCGTTGGCGATCAACTTGAAGCAGGGCCAGCAGGGGCTGGCCGTGGTGTAGATGGTCGCCCCGTCGATGGCCACGCCGTTGGTGGCGGACTGGATGATGGCGTTCGCCTCCGCGTGCACCGTCGCCACGCAGTGGCCGTTCTCCATCATGTGGCCCACGTCATCGCAGTGGGCCAGGCCTCGGATGGAGCCGTTGTAGCCAGTGGACAGGATGGTTCTTCCACGGACGATGACGGCGCCCACGTGCTTGCGATCACACGTGGCCCGCGTCGCCACCTGCTTGGCGATATCCATGAAGTACTGATCCCACGAAACACGTCCCGACATCCGCTCGCCTCCTGGCCCGGGCAGGTGTAGCGCGCAGCGAACGGCTGTCGACAAAAAGGCGGCTCAGCGTCCGGCGGCGTGAGCGACGCCTCCCTCACCGGGCAGGCTGCGCTCCAGGAGTCGCCCGAAGCCCTTGGCTTGCAGGAACTGTCGCACCTTGGTGCTGGGCGCGGCGAACGTCTCGCCCGGCATGGGCACGTCGAAGCTGTAGCTCTCCTCACGCACCGCGAAGTCCACCTGCGCCGTGCGGTAGCCCTCCACGATGGCCAGCAGCCGGCCCGTCTCCAGGCTGAAGATGCCGCCGCCAGACGCGCCGTAGCCGATGGGCGCATCCGTCTTCACCATCCTCGGGCGCCGGGACTCCCGGTCCCACTCTACCTGGGACAACATGCCGCCGGACAAGGACAGCGCGCGGCCATACGGCGACGCCGCCACCACGACGTCCTCGCCGAGCTCCAGCTCCGCCTCGTCCGCCAGCTCCACCGCGGGCAGCGCCAGCCCCGGCACCTTCACGAGCGCCAGGTCCAGGTCCGGCACCTGTCCGGTGGCCACCACCTGGCCCACGTGCGTCTCCACGTCCGCGCGGCGGTCCACCAGCACGTTCAGCGTGGGGGCCTTCAAGTCATCCATCACCACCGCGTGCGCATTGGTGACGACCCAGGCGACCACGCCGTCCGCACTCCGCTCGGAGCCCACCACCACGCCGGAGGCCGTGCGCCGCACCTTGTCCGCCTCGGTGATTTGCAGGCGCACGTTGTGCGGGAGGATGCGGCGCACCATCTCCTTGCGCGTCGGTCGCGACGGCTCCGGCGCGGACACCCGCACCACCTCCGGCGGCACCGGCGGCGCCGAAGCGCTGGCGGGAGGCGGAGACGCGCCGGCACACGACGCGAGGGCGAGCAGGGCGACGGGGGCGCCCAGGAGGAAGCGGGTCATCGACACTCCGAGATGAAGGACGCCCATCTTCCCCAAGCCCCGTCCCCATTGGAAAGCAGGCGCCCTACAGGGGCCGGTCGCCTGCCCGCTCGTCGCTCACGCGTAGCGCTTCTTCATCAGGAACAGGATGGCGTCCTTCGCGCAGTACTCGCAGTAGCCGTAGCGCTCCGCCATCGTCTTCAGCGTGCTCTGCACCTGCGTCTGCTCGCGCGACGACAGCTGGCTGCGGTCCTCGGAGAGGTACTTGAGGACGTTCTCCTTGTTCTTGCGCAGCACCCGCTTGCGCTCCTCGAAGTAGTGGTCC
>NZ_JBLZWL010000085.1:0-53568 GCF_049194865.1 Corallococcus terminator
GTCCCCATTGCCGTCGAGGAAGCCTCGCTGATAGGTGCCGACCTTGCACAGAGAGGCCAGGGTCCCCACCTCCTCGTCGAGCGCCTGGTTGAATGCGCTCCGCTGCTGGCTTGGCGAGGCTGTCAGCCGAGTGGTCTCGGTAGCCGTGGCCTGGTAGAAGCGCTCGAAGCGACGCGGATCTCCATTCGAACTCTTCGCCCGCTTGATCAGCTTCTCCTCGGCCATTTCTCGCAGATAGAGCCCGCAGGGCTGGATGATCTCCGTCTGCATGGATTCGTCCTTGGACGAGTAACCTGTGAAGTAGCTGTAGGTGCGCTGGAAGAATTGGAGGATGTGCATGTTGCTGAGCAACATGATCTCCTCGGTCTTGACGTCCTCGACCATGCAACCCAAGGTGCCGCCGAGGCCACCACCAAAGCCCTTCTGGCTGATGCTGATCCCAGGCATGAGCGGTCTGACAAGGTGGGACATGACGGTGAGCCTCTCGAGCGAAAAGGACGGCCCTCCGAGAGCCGTCCGTGCCGACGCTGCAGGGTACTCAACAGCCTCTGAGTGGTAGATGTCCAGAGATCGTCCGCTCACGTTTCCCTTGGGCAGCGCTGTCTGAGGCGCTGACAATGATTGAGTGTCCAGGCATGGCGTGTGAGGGATTGGGTGATGACTGACCCATGATTTGAAGAGGGGCTTCAACTCCGTGCTACCTTCCGCGCCCCATGAAGCGGACCGTCCTCATCGGTAGCCTCCTCCTGGCTCCGGCCTGTGCCACCACGTCGCGGGAGCCCGTCTCCGTCGCGGAGTCCTACGCCCGCGCCCTGGACGAAGGCCGCCTCCAGGACGCCTACGCCTTCACCGCCGATGGCCCGGAAGGGCAGGTCGCCTTCCTGGAGCGCTACTCCGACGAGACCACCCGCCGCGAACGCGCCGCCGCTGTCCGTGCTGGCGCCGCCGTCCTCGAAGCCCGCGCTCCCTCCCTCACCCTCGCGCGCGCCGGTGAAGACTGGCGCATCGTCGAGGCCCGCCCGGCCGATGTCCCCCGCGCCGCCCTCCGGCGCTTCCTCGACGCCTCCGACGCCAAGGACTGGAAGACGGCCTGGGGCCTGCTCGCCGCGCCCTTGCGTGCCCGCTACACCCCCGAGCGACTCCGCGAGGACTTCGAGCACGAGCCCCTCGCCAGGGAGCGCCTGCGCCGAGCCCGGCTCGCGCTCAACACGCACGTCCGAGTCGGCGCCGGAGAGGCCGTCTTCCCCCTCGGTGACGAGCGGGCCGTCCTCCTGGTCCTCGAGGACGGCGAATACCGGATCTCCGCGCTCGAATAGGCCCGCGGGCCCCGACACGCAGCGTCCCTGATGGACACCTTCAGCCCGCCGACACCCTCCGGCCCTGCAGGCCGTCGCCAGGGTGCGTCCGGGTCCACCCCGCGTTAAACGACGTTGACAGTCCCCCCGGGGCTGGCATGTTCCGCGCCCGCTGAGGGGCGCCCCAAGCGCCCGTTTTCCAAAGGTTTCAGGTGTCCCGATGAGCGTTTCCGAGGCCAGCATCCTCGCGGCGATGTCCAAGGTGATCGATCCGGAGCTGCACGTGGATCTGGTGAAGGCGGGGATGGTGAAGGACATCCGCGTCAGCGGCGACACGGTCAAACTCAAGATCGAGCTCACCACGCCAGCCTGCCCCATGAAGGCGAAGATCCAGGCCGACTCGGAAGCCGCGCTCAAGGCCGTCCCCGGCCTGAAGTCCTTCGACATCGAGTGGGGCGCCCAGGTCCGCGCCTCCGGCGGCGGCGCTCCGCCCCCTGGCGGCCTGCTCCCCAAGGTGAAGAACATCATCCTCGTGGGCGCCGGAAAGGGCGGGGTGGGCAAGAGCACCGTCGCCGTCAACCTGGCCGCCGCCCTGGCTCAGCACGGCGCCAAGGTCGGCCTGCTCGACGCCGACTTCTACGGCCCCTCCATCCCCCTGATGACGGGTCTGGGCGACAAGAAGCCCGTCAGCCCCGATGGCAAGTCGCTGGATCCGCTCATCGCCCACGGCATGAAGGTCATGTCCATCGGCTTCCTCGTGGAGTCCGATCAGGCCCTCATCTGGCGCGGCCCCATGCTCCACGGCGCCCTCATGCAGTTGGTGCGCGACGTGAACTGGGGCGAGCTGGACTACCTCGTCCTCGACCTGCCCCCGGGCACCGGTGACGTGGCCCTGTCGCTCTCCCAGTCCATCCGCGCCGCTGGGGCCGTGCTCGTCACGACGCCGCAGGACGTGGCCCTGGCGGACGTCGTCCGCGCCAAGCAGATGTTCGACAAGGTCCACATCCCCGTGCTGGGAATCGTGGAGAACATGTCCCAGTTCGTCTGCCCGAACTGCTCGCACGTCACCCCCATCTTCAACCACGGCGGGGGACGCAAGGCCGCGGAGATGTTCGGCATTCCCTTCCTCGGCGAGGTTCCGCTGGACTTGAAGGTGCGTGTGTCGGGAGACTCGGGCGTACCGGTGGTCATCGGCGCCAAGGACAGCCTGGAGGCGAAGGCCTTCCAGGAGGTCGCTCGCAACATCGCGGGTCGAGTGTCCGCGCAGGGCGCCAAGAGCATGCCGCTGCCGGTGGTGCAGGCCCGCTGACAACCACCCAGGAGACGCTGCATGCCCCCAGCCGGCAATGACGACTACCCCGACGACCCGTTGATCGACGAGGACCGCTCCGGCCGCGAAGGCCGCTCCGGTCCCGCGGGCTTCGTTCCGGAGTTCGTCCGTCGCATGGCCGTCGCCGGTCTGGGCGCCCTCTTCATGACAGAGGAGGGCATCCGCAACCTGGCGGGGCAGCTCAAGCTCCCCAAGGAAGCCCTCGGCTTCATCCTCTCCCAGGCGGAGAAGACCAAGGACGAAGTCACCGGCGCCGTCACCGAGGAGCTCCGCCGCTTCCTCCAGTCCGAGAAGCTGCGCGACGAGTTCCTCAAGCTCGTCTCCGGCATGACGCTGGAGATCAAGGCCCAGGTCCGACTCGTCCCGCCGGACAAGGCCGAGAAGATGGGCTCCGACGAGCCCGAGAGCCCCGAGCCTCGCCCCAAGAAGGAGAAGACCGCCGCCCCCACCGCGCGCGTCGTCATCTCCGAGCTCAACGCCCGCCGCCCCGGCTCCAAGCGTTCCAAGAAGGAGTAGTGGTGGCGGACACGCCTCCTCCCGAAACAGCCACGCCAGCCCCCGCGCGCAAGGGCTGGCGCTCGTCTCCACTGGCGAAGCGGCTGCCCCTGCTCCTGGCCGTCGGCCTGGGCATCTACATCTGGCAGATCACTGGCATCCCCGAGCGGGAGCTGGTCATCCAGCCCGATGGCGACGGCTGGAGTCAGGCGCGTGCGCTGGACCTCCAGGTGATGGACCCGGAGGGCGTGGTCCTCAAGCGCGAGGAGCGCTACTTCGGCGACACCGGCGCACCTCCGGAGCTGAGCTTCAAGGTGGACCTGCCCGAGGGCTCCTTCCGGACGTTGTTCTTCGTGAAGCTGGCGGGCCGCGAGGAGCGGGTGCGCGTCGAGGAGCCGCTCACGGTAGGGGAGGAGCGCTACATCGTTCGCCGGCTCCAGTTGCCAGCCGCGACTCGTTGACCGCCCTGGGGGCGTGGGCTATGGGCGCACCACGTCATTCACATTCCGACCGAGGGGTTCGAGAGCACCATGGCAACGGAGCACATCGTCGTCGTCGGCGCCGGGCAGATGGGCGCGGGAATCGCGCAGGTGGCTTTGCAGGCGGGTCTGCGCGTCACGCTGGCGGACGTGTCCAAGGAAGGTCTCGCCAAGGGCGCTGACCGCATCCGCGCGGGCCTGAAGAAGCTGGTGGAGAAGGGCAAGCTCGACGCCGCGAAGCAGCAGGCCGCCGAGGCCAATCTCGCCACCCTCACCAACGTCACCGAGGCGAAGGACGTCGACTTCGCGATTGAAGCCGTGACGGAGAACGAGGACCTCAAGCGCCGCATCTTCCAGGACCTGGACGCCGTCGTCCGGCCGGGCGGCATCCTCGCCACCAACACCTCGTCCATCCCCATCACCCGCATCGCCGCGTCCACGAAGCGCCCCGAGTTCGTCATCGGCATGCACTTCATGAACCCCGTGCCGGTGATGCAACTGGTGGAGCTCATCCGTGGCGCCGCCACGTCGGATGAGACCTACGCCACCACCCGCGCCCTGTCCGAGCGCATGGGCAAGACGACGGTCGTCTCGAAGGACTTCCCGGGCTTCATCGTCAACCGCATCCTCATCCCGATGCTGAACGAGGCCTGCTACGCGCTGATGGAGGGCCTGGGCTCCGCGGAGGACATCGACACCGCGATGAAGCTGGGCACCAACCAGCCCATGGGCCCGCTCCAGCTCGCCGACTTCATCGGCCTGGACACGGTGCTCTACATCGCCGAGGTGCTGCACAAGGGCCTGGGTGACTCGAAGTACCGCCCGTGCCCGCTGCTGCGCCAGTACGTCGACGCCGGCTGGTACGGCAAGAAGAGCGGTCGCGGCTTCTACAAGTACTAGGCACCACCCTTCCGAGGAGCCTCGAACATGACCTACGAGAACATCCGGCTGGAGCACGACGGCGCGGTCGCCACCCTCACCATCGACCGCCCCAAGGCGCTCAACGCCCTCAACAACAAGACGCTGCAGGAGTTCGAGGCGGCGCTGAAGTCCCTCGGCGCCGACACGCGCGTGCTCATCGTCACCGGCGGGGGCGAGAAGGCCTTCGTCGCGGGCGCCGACATCGCGGAGATGTCCGCGCTCGAGGTGCCCGAGGCCCAGAAGTTCGCCGCCCTGGGGCACCGCGCCTTCGCGCTGCTGGAGTCGCTGTCCATCCCCACCATCGCCGCGGTGAATGGCTTCGCGCTCGGTGGCGGCTGTGAGCTGGCCCTGGCGTGCGACTTCATCTACGCCTCCGAGAAGGCCCAGCTCGGCCTCCCCGAAGTGGGCCTGGGCGTCATCCCCGGCTTCGGCGGCACCCAGCGCCTCACCCGCGCGGTGGGCCGTGCTCGCGCCAAGGAGCTGGTCTTCACGGGCGCGCGCATCGACGCGGCGAAGGCGAAGGAGATCGGCCTGGTGCTGGAGGTGCTGCCAGCCGGCGAGCTGCTCGCGCACTGCCGCTCCATCGCGGCGAAGATGATCAAGAACGGCCCCCTGGCCATCGCCAAGGCCAAGCGCGTCATCGAGCAGGGCGCGGACAAGGACCTCGGCGAGGCCAACGAGTTGGAGCGCCAGGGCTTCGCGGAGCTGTTCGGCTCGGACGACCAGCGCGAGGGCATGAAGGCGTTCCTCGAGAAGCGTCCCGCCGTCTTCACCGGCAAGTGACGTGAATCACTCGCTCGCGGTCGGGAGTCTCCTCACGGTCCTCCTGGCCGCGACGCCGGCCCGCTCCGAGCCTGTCTCCGAGCCTGTCCCTGAATCACCGGATGACGAGGCGGGACGGGCCCCGGCGCTGGTCTCCTGGAAGCGCTCGCTGTGCATCTACACGGGCTGCTTCCTGGAGCCGTTCATCCCCGATGTCCGCTACCAGTGGGGACAGGGCTCGCGTGAGCACTGGGTGCTGTCCTGGCCCATCCACCCGTGGGCCTTCCCGGCGTGGGACATCCCAGGGCCCACCCTCATCCTGTCGCCCTTCGTGGAGCCCCAGGTGCGCCTTGCGCCCGCGGCCTTCCGGCTGCTCGCGGGGGCGCGGGTGTATGCGTTTCCGGACAGCGCTCGCCTGGGGGTGCTCGCGGAAGGGGCGGGGCTGTGGGGCCAGGATGGCTCGGGTGGGCTGGCGGGCCTGGGCCTCACCTACGACTTGATTGAGCGTGGCCCGAACACGAAGCCCTGGACGGTGTCCGTGGTGCTTCGTCGGGCCTGGACGGGGGAGGGGGCGCGGATGGACCTCTCCCTGGACGTCACGGTGCCACTGAACATGTTCCTGGGCTCACCCCTGGATTCCAGGGAGCCTGGCGGGCGGTCGTCGGCTAATCGGCACGGCAACCCTCGCTTGGGGGCTGGCGGAGCGTCTTCGCTATTCCCTGGGAGCACCCCCCGTAATATGGAGCCCTCATGAACTTCGAGCTGACCGATGTCCAGCGCGAGATCCAGCGGATGTGCCGCGAGTTCGCCGCCAAGGAACTGACCCCCAACGCCCGGAAGTGGGATGAGCACCACACGTGGCCCGCGGATGCGGTGAAGAAGCTCGCCGAGCTGTCGCTGCTCGGCGTGGCCGTCTCCGAGAAGTACGGCGGCGCCGGTCTGGACAACGTCTGTTACGCGCTCGCCATGGAGGAGATCAGCCGAGGCTGTGCCTCCACCGGCGTCATCATGAGCGTGAACAACTCGCTCTATTGCGACCCGGTGTCGAAGTTCGGCACCGAGGCCCAGAAGGAAGAGTTCCTCGCGCCGTTCGCTCGGGGCGACAAGCTCGGCTGCTTCGGCCTGACGGAGCCCGAGGCCGGCAGTGACGCCGCCGCCCAGCAGACCGTCGCGGTGCGCCGGGGTGACGAGTTCGTCATCAACGGCTCCAAGAACTGGATCACCAACGGCCCCAAGGCCGACGCCATCGTCCTGTTCACGATGACGAACAAGGAGGCGGGCAACAAGGGCATCACCGCCTTCCTGGTGCCCACGAACACCCCCGGCTTCACCCGCGCCGAGCCCGACAAGAAGATGGGCATCAGCGCCGCCTGGTCCTGCTCCATGTTCTTCGAGGACATGCGCGTGCCGGCCAAGAACATCCTGGGCAAGGAGGGCGAGGGCTTCAAGGTCGCCATGTCCACGCTGGACGGTGGCCGCATCGGCATTGCCTCGCAGGCGCTGGGCATCGCGCGCGCGGCGTACGAGGAGGCCGTGCGGTACTCGGGTGAGCGCAAGTCGTTCGGCAAGCCCATCCGTGAGCACCAGGCCATCCAGTTCATGATCGCCGACATGGCCATGGAGATCGACGCGGCCCGCCTGCTGGTGTGGCGCGCGGCGCTGCTCAAGGACAAGGGCGTGCGCCACAGCACGGAGAGCGCGATGGCGAAGCTGTACGCCAGCGAGATGGCCAGCCGGGTGGCGAACAAGGCCCTCCAGGTGCACGGCGGCATGGGCTACAGCAAGGAGATGGACGTCGAGCGCCACGTGCGCGACGCGCGAATCACCGAGATCTACGAGGGGACGAGCGAGATTCAGCGCATCGTCATCTCCGCCAACGTCCTGAAGGAGTAGGCACCATGAAGAGGGCACTGCTTCCCGTTCTGATTCTGGTCTCGGCCACCGCGTTCGCGGAGAGCATTCCGTCGAAGAAGCCCGAGGACGGGAAGCTGGCCCCCGCCAAGACGGCGCCCGCGAAGAGCGACGCGCCGGACGTGGCCCGCATGCCGTTCACTCCGGACTCCATCCGCCAGGTCGTCACGTACAACCAGGGGAAGATCCAGGAGTGCTACGAGGACCACATGGCGGAGAAGAACAAGAAGGCGGAGGGCAAGCTGCTCACGTCCTTCACCATCGACGCCAATGGCCTGGTGAAGGGCGCGAAGGTGAAGAAGGGCAGCACGCTGAAGGACCCGAACCTTCATGACTGCGTGGTGGCCGTGTTGTCGTCCATGACGTTCCCCAAGCCTCCGGACGGCGCCGACCACCCCATCGAGTATCCGTTCAACCTCAAGGCCATCGAGTAGGACGACCGACGTGAACCTCGAGCTGACCGAGACGCAGACGCTGATTCGCGAGACGGCCCGCAAGTTCGCGCGGGAGCGCGTGGCGCCGCTCGCCCGCGAGCTGGACCGCCAGGAGCGCTTTCCCACGGAGATCTTCAAGGAGCTGGGGGAGCTGGGGCTGCTCGGGGTGAACATCCCGGCGAAGTACGGCGGCTCGGAAGCGGGCGCCGTGTCCTACGCGCTGGCGATGATGGAGATGGCCGCGGCGGATGCGTCCACGTCCGTGGCCATGGCCGTGACGAACATGTGCGCGGAGCTGATCAACGCGTTCGGCACCGAGGCGCAGCGCGAGAAGTACGTGACGCGGCTGACGTCGGGTGAGGCCGTGGCGGGTTCGTTCGCGCTCTCCGAGCCGCACGCGGGCTCCGACCCGGGCGCGATCCTGACGTCCGCGGTCCGCCGTGGCGACTCGTGGGTCATCAATGGCAGCAAGCAGTGGATCACGTCCGGTGCGTACGCGGGGGTGATGGTGGTGTGGGCGCGGACGTCCCCGGTCGGCAACAAGGGGCTGTCCTGCTTCATCGTGGAGGGTGGGACGAAGGGTCTCCACATCGGCCGCCACGAGGACAAGATGGGCCTGCGCTCCTCGAACACCGTCGCGCTGACGTTCGAGGACTGCGTGATTCCGGCGGAGAACCTGCTGGGCTCGGAAGGGCAGGGGTTCCGGCTCGCGATGGTCGCGTTGGATGGCGGGCGCATCGGCATCGCCTCTCAGGCGTGTGGCGTGGCGCGCGCGGCGCTGGAGGCCACCGTGTCCTACGTGAAGGACCGCAAGGCGTTCGGTCAGGCGATTGGCGAGTTCCAGGGGCCGCGCTTCATGATCGCCGACATGAAGACGCAGATCGACGCGGCGGAGCTGCTGACGCTGCGCGCGGCGTACCTCAAGGACCAGAAGCAGCCGTTCACCCGCGAGGCCTCGATGGCGAAGCTGTTCGCCAGCGAGACGAGCAATCGCGTCTGCGACAAGGCCGTGCAGCTTCACGGCGGCTACGGCTACATCGACGAGTTCCCAGTGGAGCGGTACTTCCGCGACGCGCGCGTGCAGACCATCTACGAGGGCACCAGCGAGGTGCAGCGGATGGTGATTGCCCGCGAGAGCTTCAAGCTGTTGGGCTGAGACACAGGGCTAGACTTCCTCGAAGTCGAGTCCCGTGAGCCTGGCGCGCTCCAGGACCAACTTGATGTGCTCCGAGACGATGAGCGCGTCGGACCAACCCCAGGTGCGAAACACCTGGAAGCCGCCGACCCTCATCGGGTCAATCCGCAGCCCGACGACGCTGCGGTAGTGGCCAGTCTTGTCCGGGCGCCCCTCCTCTTGTTTCCAGCGCTGTACCTCTTGCGATGCCTTGTCATCGATGCACCGGATGGATCGCGTGGTCACGAGAATCCTGTACTCACCTGAGCCGCCTTTGACGTCCACGGGCACCAGTTGAACCTCCGCGGGGGCATACTCAGCGAAGACATTTGCCATCTTGAGGTGGACCACGGGCGGACCGCCGGCGCCTATCAGGTTGAAGTGTCGCCGACGCCCCTGTGCTCGAACACGAAGCTTCAGGCGGCCCGGGTCCTGTACGGGCTGGCCCGAGGTGAACCTCGTCAGGTCGCCCAGTTCCTGGCCCTGTCCGTCCATCAGAGGTCCCAGGGACCAATGGCCGGCCTGCACGGCTTCGTTGAGCCTGAAGTATCGCGTCGACATGGGAGCAGCGTCCCCGAAGTCAGGGCTTCTTGGTCGAGAATGTGAAGCCGCGCGATTCCCCAGAAGTACGACTAGACGACCGGTCTACTGGCCGTTAGCAAAGGGCCATGAGCATGAGCGCCGCCCCCCAGCATGATGCCCGTCGGCACATCATCGAGGCGGCCCATCCGCTGTTCGCGAGCAAGGGCTTCACCGCGGTGGGGCTGGCGGAGGTGCTGGCGGCGGCGAAGGTTCCGAAGGGCTCGTTCTATTACTACTTCGACTCGAAGGAGGCCTTCGGCGAGGCGGTGCTGGAGACGTACTTCGCGGACTACCTGGCGAGGATGGAGGTGTTGCTGGCGGCGCCGGGCACGTCCGCGCAGCGCCTGCTGGGGTACTTCCAGGACTGGCTCGCCTCGCAGCTCGACGAAGAGGCCCGGAGCCGATGTCTCGTGGTGAAGCTCGGCGCGGAGGTCTGTGACTTGTCCGGGAGCATGCGCGAGGCGTTGGAGCGCGGGACTCACGGCATCATCGACAGACTGTCGCGCTGTCTTGAAGCAGGGCGGGAGGACGGCTCACTGACGGCCCCGCCGGACACGCGAGCGGTCGCAATCAATCTCTATCAGACCTGGTTGGGAGCGGGGCTGCTGGCCAAGATTTCCCGCGACCGCGCGCCGCTGGATACGGCCATGGTCGGCACACGGCAGTTGCTGGGACTCGCATAACGCGTCCGGGTCGAAGACGCGTCTTCGCTCCTTCACCTTCTTTTCTCGTCGGCCGAGTTGCTCGCGGTGGGCCATCGCGTGTGGCTTGTGCGTGCTCGCTCGCGGCTTGCCGGGGCAGGGCGCGCTGAACGCCTTCCTCGCCACACCCCTGGAGTCAGTACCCATGCCTCGAAGCGATACCCGCAATCGTCGTGTCGTCCTCGCCGCACGTCCTCACGGCATGCCGACGTCACGGGACTTCCGTCTCGATGAAGCCGACGTACCCGCTCCGAGCGAAGGACAGGTGCTGCTGCGCACCCTGTACCTGTCGCTCGACCCGTACATGCGCCCGATGATGAACGAGGTCCCACCGGCGTATGCCGCGTCTTCGGTGCAGCTCGGCGCGCCCATGGTAGGGGGCACGGTCAACCGCCTCGTCTCCTCCAAGCATCCGCGATTCCAGGTGGGGGACCTGGTGCTCGGCAACTCCGGCTGGCAGGACTACTCGTTGTCGGACGGGCAGGACCTGGTCCCGCTCGGTGAGATGAAGCAGCCGTCGCTGGCCCTGGGTGTGCTCGGCATGCCCGCGTTCACCGCCCACGTGGGCCTGCTGGACATTGGCGAGCCCAAGCCAGGAGAGACGGTGGTCGTCGCCGCGGCGACGGGGGCGGTCGGCGCGGTGGTGGGGCAGATCGCCAAGATCAAGGGTGCGCGGGTGGTGGGGATCGCCGGAGGTGCGGACAAGTGCCGCTACGCCGTCGAGGAGCTGGGCTTCGACGTGTGCCTCGACCGCCGTGAGCCGATGCTGGCCGAGCGCCTTGAGGCAGCGTGCCCGCGCGGTATCGACGTGTACTTCGAGAACGTCGGCGGCGAGGTGTTCGAGGCGGTGGTGCCGCTGCTCAATCATTGGGCTCGCGTGCCGCTGTGCGGAACCATCTCTCGCTACAACGACGAGACGCCGCCGCCGGGGCCGAATCTGCTGCCGCAGGTGCTGGCGGTGTTGCAGCAGAAGCGCATCCGCATGCAGGGCCTCATCATCCTCGACCACTATGGCGACCGCTACGACGCCTTCCGTCGCGACATGGACGCGTGGGTCGCCGACGGCCGAGTGAAGCTGCGCGAGGACCAGGTCGATGGGCTGGAGAACGCGCCCGCGGCGCTCATCCGCATGCTGGAGGGGGGCAACTTCGGCAAGCTCGTGGTGCGCGTCGCCGACGTCTGATCCCTCCCTCGGCGTGCCGTACACCCGGTGACCCTTGTCACCCTAATGCCCATACACCCGCTGGAGCGCGGACCTCAGCGAGTCGTCGATGCCCGTCCCCGCGGGCAACTGCTGGTCCACCCGGAACCGCTGGAGCGCCGCCTGCGTCGGCCCATCCAGCTCGCCGTTCACCGCGTCCACGGGATAGCCCAGGTTCTTCAGTCGCCCCTGCACTCCGCTCACCGTGTCCAGCGGGTGCAGGTACCGCAGGGAGATGGGGATGAGGCGCGAAGCGAAGCCCTCTCCAATCCGCAGCATCCCCGTCGTCGCCGTGGGCGACACCGCGTGCACGATGCTCCCGTCCGGACCGCTGCGCCCTTGCAGGATGACCCCGTCCACCTCCAGCGCATACGGCGTGTCCTTCAACACCTCGCTCCCCACGCGCAGGACGAGGTGCAGCTTGGAGGGAATGCCCTTGCGCACGAACGTGTGCTTGCGCCCCGTCTGGACCTGCTTCAGCCGCTGCCGCAGCGCCGGGACATAGACCTTGTCTCCCGGCAGGAGCGTGTGCGGGTTCTGGCGCAGCTCGCGCAGCGTCTGGTTCCCGGGGTGCTCCCACAGCGTCTGCCAGATGTGCCCGTGCTCGGACGCGATGCTCTCCACCGAGTCGCCCGCCTCGGCGACCCGGACGATGTCTTCAGCCATGTCCATCCACCTCGCTCGGGGTCAGAAGCCCAGCTTCGTCTTGAAGGGGCCCTTCACGAGGACCGACGTCGCCTTGTTGAAGTTGCGCCAGGGCTGCTTGGAGTCGATGAGCTGCTTCAGCGTCAGGCGCTCGAGCTCGTCGTCATCCTCGTCGTAGAAGTGGACCTTGAGTCCGTGGTCCTCCTCGGGAATCCCCACGTACCAGCCCGCGGACTGCTTCATCTCCTCGTCGGCCTTGAGATAGACGAGCCCGCGCTCGTCCGCGTTCACCTGGTGCGGCTCGACGTGGTACATGATCGCGTCGGACATCTCCCAGCTCGCGTCCGGTGTGTCCTCGTACACGGGCTCGTGCCGCATCAGCTCCGTGTACTGGGCTATCCACGTGTCCACGGTGAGGCCCACGTTCATCGGGTTCTGCTGCTGCTGGGAGACCTGGACCTTGATGCGGCTCACCTCGCGGCTCCACGTCTCCCACGCGTCCATGGCCAGCGCGCTGAACTCGGCGGCGGGCCTGCGCGAATCCTCCAGCGCCACTTTCGCGGCGGCGCTCTCCGACTGTTCCACAAGGAAGGCCCAGAACACGCCGCGCAGGTGGCGCAGGTGGGACACGCGCTGGAGCACCAGCTCCGGCCGGTTGAGCCCCAGTATCTGGATGGTGCGCACGCCCCGCAGCGCCGCGGGCGGCGCCTGGTGCATCACCTGGAACATCTCGTGCCCGTTGCCCGTCACCACGAACTGCTTGCTCGTCGGATGGACCTTCACCTCGTACCGCCCCTGCAGGGACGGCAGCTCCTTGGGCGCGCTCCAGGCGAACTCGTCCGCGTCCTGCCGGCCCTTGCGCGTGCTCAGGTACCAGCGCAGCAAGTCGTAGGGGTAGGCCTCTCCCGTCCACACGTTGAAGCGGATGGCCAGCCGGGGATCCTCGAGGCCAGGGTCGATGAGCACGGGTCGCTCCTCGGACTCCTTGCGGTCCGAGGTGGAGCGTGTCTCCAACAACTGGTCATTCAGCAGGACGGGGAACTTGTTCTTCTTGTGGATCTGATTGCAGACCTGGCACGAGAAGTAGAGGTTGTCCCAGGCGTAGGCCTCCCAGAAGTACCCATCCAGGTTGAAGCCATAGCCCTGCTCGTAGCCGGCCTTGGGGCGGAAGTGCTCCACGTCCCCGTGCGCCAGGTACTTCACCTTCGACTCGCAGAAGGCGCACTTGCCATGGTGCGAGTTGACCAGCGCTTCCTTGATGCCGTGCCCTGAGTAGTAGTCGCTGCTGAAGATCTCCGACTTGAAGCCGATGAGCGGCCGGGTCACCTTCTTCCATCCACCCGCCAGCTTCTCGTCGATCAGGTCCCCCAGGATGCGCACCGACAGCGCGTAATAGGCGAGCGCTCCCCGCACGGGCTCGGGCGCTGTCGCCATGGCGCGCAGGTTCGCGTCGCCCATGTCCCGGGGAGGGTGCTTGCCCTTCTTGAGGTAGCCGGCGTGGAAATCGAAGGCGAAGGCCCACAAGGGCCCCTCGGCGGGAAGCCCCTCCGGCGTGCCGCACATCCACGCCAGCGACGTGTACTTGCGCAAGGGCTCCGAGGTCCGGCAGCGCTCCCTGAAGTCGGCCAGCTGCGCCTGGTAGGCCGAGACGGCCGCCACCTTGAGCTCCAGGTGCATGGGGTTCAGCACCGGAGGGAAGGTCCACCCCGAGAGCTCCTGGGGCGTGAACCAGGGGATCTCCAGCAGGGCGATGGCGGGCGCGCTCAGCCAGGGGCGCCCGGTGGTCAGCACCTGCTGCTGGAAGAATGGACGGATGATGCCGAGGAGCTGGTGGCGGCTCTCCTGCGACATGCCCGACAGCTTCGCGTCCCAGACCTTCCGGGCCTCCAGGGTCACGGCATGGAATTCGTTCAGGTACGCACCGAAGCGCGCCTTCCAGTCCCCTTGGAGCGAGTGAAGCACCTGCTCATCCAGGAGCCGCTCGTGCATCACCTCCACCAACTCCTCACCGAACTTCACCAGCCCCAGCTTGCCGAACATGCGCGCCTTGTCCGTCTTCGAGGCGTGCTTGCCGAGGAGCGACTCGACGATCTCGTCCTTCACCTCCTTTTCGAAGGAGATGGCTGTCGCGCTGCCCGACAGCTGCCGGCGCTTGTCCTGTATCGCGTACTCGGCCCGGAGCTGGGTGTAGATCTCCCGGAGCTCCCGGGTGATCTCCGCGCACTTCTCCCGGCTGGCTCCGGGGGCAATGCCCTTGTCGATTCGGATCATGCGTCCTGGCCGGTGAGGGGAGGGCTGACAGGGACGGCTGCACTGCAGCGCGCATGCCCGGCGGGGTGGGGACCTGCCGCCAGAGGACAGCGCCCCTGGCCAGGTGGGCGATCCGCGTTCTCTCCGGACGCACCGGGCGTGCGCGGAGAACGCGGTGTGCGCGGGCAATCCCACGCTTCGCTGACGGAAATCCCAGACAGGAAGGGAAGGAAGAGGCCCGCGGCCGCCGACATGTGGGAACAGTTCACCCCCCCGGGCGCACCTCCCCCATGACTCACGCCGGGCACCGGACTCGTGGACCTCTACCCACGAGCGGAACGCAGCCCCACGATGTGGGTCGCATTTCAGTGGATTTTTCGAGTAGGTTGTCGCGCTCGCTGGCCGAACAGGCGAACCGGACGCTCGCGGGGCCCTCTGAGGCGGGAGGGCTGCGAAGGTGGGCGAGCGTTCTTAGAAAGAAGGATGCGGAGGGTTGTCCCGGGTCTTGACAGTTCGGGGTGATCGCATCCGTTGATCAGCACATGGGGCACGTGCTCGCTTGACTACCGGAATAACCGGTGTCTAGGGTGCGCGGCTTCATTCAGCACCATTCAAAAGTCCCCAGAGGTGGGGACGTCCGCGGACTCTCGTTGCGCCCCGCATGGGCCCGCGTTCCTCAAATCAGGGGGCAGCTGTGCCGTATCAAAGGACTTCCATTTCCATGCAGCAGAACGTGAACCAGCAGGTCGAGACTGACGCCGGGGAAGAGAACTTCGCGGCGATGTTCGAAGAGTCGCTCAAGCAGCGCGGTGGCGACGGCATCCTGAAGGAAGGGGAGATCGTCAAGGGCACCGTGGTGCAGGTGACGAAGGACTTCGCGATCGTCGACATCGGCTACAAGTCCGAGGGTCAGGTCCCGATCTCCGAGTTCACCAGTCCTCGTGGAGAGATCTCCGTCAAGGCGGGCGACCCTGTTGAGGTCCTCCTGGAGAGCCGCGAGAACGACACCGGCATGGTCGTCCTCTCCAAGGAGAAGGCCGACAAGATGCGCATCTGGGACGAGATCAGCGCCGCTTGCGAGCGCGATGAGATCGTCAAGGGCACCATCGTGGGCCGCGTGAAGGGAGGCCTCTCCGTCGACATCGGCGTGAAGGCGTTCCTGCCCGGCAGCCAGGTGGACATCCGGCCCGTGCGCAACCTTGACCAGTACATCTCGAAGGAATTCGAGTTCAAGGTCATCAAGTTCAACAAGAAGCGCGGCAACATCGTCCTGTCGCGCCGGGTCCTCCTCGAGAAGCAGCGCGAGGAGATGAAGAAGGAGACCCTGAAGAACTTGAAGGAGGGTGCGGTCCTCAAGGGTGTCGTCAAGAACCTCACGGACTACGGCGCCTTCATCGACCTGGGCGGCATCGACGGCCTGCTCCACATCACGGACATGTCCTGGGGCCGCATCGGTCACCCCAGCGAGATGTTCAACGTGGGCGACGAGGTTCGCGTCGTTGTCCTCAAGTTCGACCCGACGCAGGAGCGCGTCAGCCTGGGCCTGAAGCAGATCCAGGAGGACCCGTGGCACCGCGCCGACGAGAAGTACCCGGTCGGCACCCGCGTCAAGGGCAAGGTCGTGTCGATCACCGACTACGGCGCGTTCATCGAGATCGAGCAGGGCGTCGAGGGTCTGGTGCACGTGTCCGAGATGTCCTGGACCAAGCGCCTCAAGCACCCGTCCAAGATCCTGGAGGTCGGCCAGGAGGTGGAGGCCGTCGTCCTGGATATCGATCCCAAGGCCAAGCGCATCGCGCTGGGCATGAAGCAGATCGAGCAGAACCCCTGGACGCTGCTCGAGGACAAGTACCCGATCGGCTCCGTCATCAAGGGTCAGATCCGCAACGTCACCGACTTCGGCGTGTTCGTCGGCGTCGAGGAGGGCGTGGACGGCCTGGTGCACGTGTCCGACATCTCGTGGACCCAGCGCATCAAGCACCCGGGCGAGATGTTCAAGAAGGGCGACGAGGTCGAGGCGGTGGTCCTCAACATCGACGTCGAGAACGAGCGGTTCAGCCTGGGCATCAAGCAGCTCCAGCCGGACCCCTGGGAGACGCTGTCCGAGCGCCTGCCTGTCGGCAGCCGCGTGAAGGGCAAGGTCACCAAGGTCACCGACTTCGGCGCGTTCGTGGAGATCGAGCCGGGCATCGAGGGTCTCGTCCACGTCTCCGAGCTGAAGGAGGAGCGTGTCGAGAACCCGCGTGACGTGGTGCAGGAGGCGCAGGATGTCGAGGTGAAGATCATCGACATCAACACGCCGGACCGGAAGGTCGCGCTGTCGATCAAGGCGCTCATCGGCGAGGGCGAGGACTACCGCGAGTACCTCCGCAAGCAGGCGGAAGGCTCCAAGGCGCGCCTCGGCGACGTGATGGGCAAGCTGACGAAGAAGTAGTCTTCGCGCAGCAATGCCTCACGGCGTGACGGCCGGGTTCCCGAGAGGGGGCCCGGCCGTTGCCGTTAAAGCCACACAGCGTCTGTCATTACTCGAGGTACGCGGGAAACACAGGCAGCGTCGCCAGGTCCTGGGGCACGTGCTGGATGACGAAGCGTCCGTGGGTGTCCTTCAGCAGCGCCTTGACGCGGGTGAGCGAGGCCAGCGTCTCCTCACGGCTGAAGTTGAAGCCGGGCACGCCGTCCCACTCGAAGTTCTCGATGAGATGGCAGAGGTCGCCGGACAGGATGTACGTCCCGGCGCGCGCGAGCCTTACCTGCAATGACTGGTGGCCCGGCGTGTGTCCGGGAGTGGAGAGCAGGCGCACGGCTCCGTCGCCGAAGACGTCGCGGTCCCCGTCGAGCAGCTCCACCTTCGCGTCGCGCCACGCCGAGAACTTCGTGGCATCCACGCCTGGTGGTGTCGGCGTGGCGGTGGCCCAGGCCAGCTCCTTGCGCTGGAGCAGCCAGGTGGACGCGGTGAAGGCATTGGTGTTGCCGGAGTGGTCCGCGTGCAGGTGGGAGATGGCCACGTAGCGGATGTCCGCCGGCTTCAAGCCGAGCGCCGTGAGCTGCGCGCCGAGCGTGGTCTTCACATGGAAGCGCGGGCCCACCGGGTCAGGCACGCCGTCGGGGAAGTTCGCGATGGCGTCATCCAGCCCCGTCTCCCAGAGCAGCGCGCCCTGGGGGTGCGTCACCAGGAAGCAGGGGACGCTCATCGTCCCGCGCTTCCCGGTGGGACGACTGCCGTCCGCGAAGAAGCCCATGTCGTGGACCTCGATTCGGCCGCAGTCGAGCGCGTAGAGCCGCACCTCGGAGGACTTCGCCGCCGGGGCCGTCGCGGTGGGGGGCGTCTCCGGGGCGTGGGCGCAGGCGCCCAGGGACAGCATGAACAGGGAGGAGAGCAGGGGGCGGAAGGGCGTCATGGTCAGAAGGTCTTCAGGATGCCGTCGACGATTCGGTTGAGGCGGGTGGTGTCCTCCGCCGTCTTTCCAAGCACGCGGAGTCCGGTGAGGGTGTTGAGGAGCAGGCTCGCCAGTTCGGAGGCGTCGCGGGAGGCGTCGACCTCACCGGTGCGCTGGCCCTCCTCGATGAGCTCCAGGAAGAGCTGCTCGGTGCGCTCGAACATCGTGGCGGCGAGCCGGGCCGCGGTGGCGTCACGGCCCGCCAGCTCGATGGCGGTGTTGATGGCCAGACAGCCCCGCCGCGCAGGGTCCGCGACATCCGCCTCGACGACCGCGGTGAGCAGCGCGCGCAGGCGCGCCTTGATGGGGCCTGGCTGACGAAGCAGCACGAGCAGCTTGGGTGACTCGTGCTCGTGATAGTGCCGCAGCGCGCACTCGAAGAGGCCCTGCTTGCTCTCGAAGGCGTTGTAGAGGCTGCCCCGGCCCAGCCCCATCCGCTCGCTCAGCTCCTGGGGGGACGACGCCGCGTAGCCCTTCTCCCAGAAGACCTCCATCGCCTTCGCCACCGCCGTCTCCGCCTGGAACTTCCTCGGACGTGCCATGTCCGGGGTATTAGGGTGTTTTGTACCTTAAGGTCAAATACGGGCCGGAGGCGTGGCGGAAGCGTCCGACCGGTCGGGTGGTGAGGGTCCAGAAGAGGGAGGAACTTCGCGGGGTTGGGTAGGGTTGTGGACAGCGAGCGAGGACGCTTGAACTCCGGGGAGTGCCCGGTGATAAGGGCCACCGCCGCTGTTATCGAAGGACATCCGTACATCCTCAAGAGGAGGCAATTTTCATGGCTCGTGACGTCGTCATCGTGGGCGCGGCCCGTACCCCTATCGGCGCCTTTCAGGGAGCGCTCGCCAAGCTGACGGCGCCGCAGCTGGGCGCGGTGGCCATCAAGGCCGCGCTGGAGCGCGCGGGCGTGAAGCCGGAGACCGTCCAGGAGGTCATCATGGGCTGTGTGCTCCAGGCCGGTGTCGGCCAGGCGCCCGCTCGTCAGGCCACCATCTTCGCGGGCCTTCCCGAGGGCGTTCCCGCCACCACGCTGAACAAGGTCTGTGGCTCCGGCCTGAAGGCCGTCATCGCGGGCGCGCAGGCTATTGCGCTGGGTGAGGCGGACGTCGTCGTCGCCGGCGGCATGGAGTCCATGAGCAACTCGCCCTACGTGAGCCACACGATGCGCGGTGGCGCTCGCATGGGCAACGTGGAGTTCAAGGACGCGATGATCCTCGACGGTCTCTGGGACGTGTATGGCAACGTCCACATGGGCCTGTGCGCCGAGGAGTGCGCCACGTCGCAGGGCATCAGCCGCGCGCAGCAGGACGAGTTCGCGCTGGAGTCCACCCGCCGCGCGATTCACGCCCAGAAGGAAGGCCTGTTCGCCGCGGAGATCGTCCCCGTGCAGATCCCCGGCAAGAAGCCGGACGAGGTGACGACGGTCTCCGAGGACGAGGGCCCGCGCAACGCCAAGCCGGACAAGATTCCGGGCCTCAAGCCGGTGTTCAAGAAGGACGGCACGGTGACGGCCGCCAACGCGTCCTCCATCAACGACGGCGCCGCGGCGCTGGTGCTGATGAGCGAGGAGAAGGCGAAGGCCGAGGGCCGCACCATCCTGGGCCGCATCACCGGTTACGCGCAGGCCGCGCGCAAGCCGGTGGAGTTCACGATTGCCCCGGCGGACGCCATCAACACGCTCCTGAAGAAGAAGGGCGTGGCCGTGGCGGACGTGGACCTGTGGGAGATCAACGAGGCGTTCGCGGTGGTGTCGCTCGCGAACAACAAGATCCTCGGGTTGGACCCGGCGAAGGTGAACGTGCGCGGTGGCGGAGTGGTGCTCGGTCACCCCATTGGCGCTTCCGGCGCGCGCGTGCTGGTGACGCTGCTGCAGACGATGAAGGACCAGGACAAGAAGCGGGGCGTCGCGTCGCTGTGCATCGGCGGCGGCGAGGGCATCGCGCTGATGGTGGAGCGGTAGTCAACCCTCTCCCCACGGGGAGAGGGACGGGGTGGGGGCCTTGAGTGGCCTTCACCCCGTTTCCGTTATCGGGAGGGCGAATGAACAAGGTCTACGCGAGCGCGGACGAGGCGGTCGCCGACATCCCCGAGGGCTGTACGCTCATGAGCGGCGGCTTCGGGCTGTGCGGCAATCCTGAGAATCTCATCGAGGCGCTTCACCGCAAGGGCGTGAAGAACCTCACCATCATCTCCAACAACTGCGGCACCACCGAGCTCGGCCTGGGCATCCTGCTCCAGAACAAGCAGGTCAAGAAGATGGTGTCGAGCTACGTGGGAGAGAACAAGGAGTTCGAGCGGCAGTACCTCTCCGGCGAGCTGGAGGTGGAGCTGAACCCGCAGGGCACCCTGGCCGAGCGCATCCGCGCGGGTGGCTGCGGCATCGGTGGCTTCTTCACCCCCACGGGCGCCGGCACCCAGGTGGCCGAGGGCAAGGAGTCGCGCATCATCGACGGCCGGCTGCACGTCCTGGAGACGCCGCTGAAGGCGGACTTCGCCATCATCCACGCGGCGAAGGCGGACACCCACGGCAACCTCATCTTCAACAAGACGGCGCGCAACTTCTCCCCGCTGATGTGCATGGCGGCCAAGGTCACCATCGTCGAGGCGGAGGAGATTGTTCAGCCCGGCGAGTTGGACCCGGACCAGGTGCACCTCCCGAGCATCTTCGTGAAGCGCATCGTCCAGGCGAAGAACCTCCAGAAGTGGATTGAGCGGCGCACCGTCCGCAAGACGGCCTGAGGACCCCATGCCACTGACTCGTGAACAACTCGCGAAGCGCATCGCCCTGGAGCTGCGGGACGGCTTCTATGTGAACCTGGGCATCGGCATCCCCACGCTGGTCCCCAACTACATCCCCGAGGGGGTGGAGGTGGTGCTCCAGTCGGAGAACGGCCTGTTGGGCATCGGCCCCTATCCCGAGGCGGGCAAGGAAGACCCGGACCTCATCAACGCGGGCAAGGAGACGGTGACGACGGTGAAGGGCGCCGCGTTCTTCGACTCGGCCCTGTCCTTCGGGATGATTCGAGGCGGCCACATCGACATGGCCGTGCTGGGCGCCATGGAGGTCTCCGAAGAGGGGGACCTGGCCAACTGGATGATTCCCGGGAAGATGGTCAAGGGCATGGGGGGCGCCATGGACCTGGCCGTCGGGGCCAAGCGCATCTACGTGGCCATGGAGCACGCGAACAAGGAGGGTCAGCCGAAGATCCTCAAGAAGTGCTCGCTGCCCCTGACGGGCCTCAAGTGCGTCCACCACATCGTCACGGACCATGCGTTCCTGGACGTGACGCCGGAGGGGCTCGTCCTGCGCGAGCTGGCCCCGGGCGTGACGGTGGAGCTGGTCCAGAAGCTCACGGAGCCGAAGCTGAAAATCGCTCCGGACATCCGCGAGATGAAAGTCTGAGCGGGCGAGGCTAAGGTGCGCCGCTGGGGGAGGGTGGTATGGACGACTTCCCCGGCGGAGCCCCTTTCATGGCCGACACCTCGGAGAAGTTGAACCCCATCGACCACCGCGCGCCGCGAGTCGAATACGAGCTGCCGGTGGCCTACCGCAGCGTGGCCGGCTTCGTGACGGACTGGGCCGTCAACCTCTCCAAGGGCGGCCTCTACATCAACACCGACAAGCCCCTGCCGGTGGACACGGTGGTGAAGCTGCTGGTGACACTGCCGGGAGCGCACTTCCCGGTGGAGCTGAAGGGCCGGGTGACGCGCACCAACGCGCTCGGCGCCGCCCCCTCGCAGCTGCCGGGGATGGCGGTGGAGTTCCTGGACGTTGACGAAGACAAGCGGTCGCGCATCGGGGAGTTCGTGGAGCGGTTGCGCTCGGAACTCCCGTCGGAAGCGACCCGGAAGTAACGGCGGCCCGCGCGGGCGCCCCCACCGAGTGCCTGCATGCTGCCCCTCCCTGAGATTCCCGTTTCCCTGACCATCGACCGCCTCGGCCAGCTCGGCGAGGGCGTGGCTTCCTGGCAGGGGCGCACCGTCTTCATCCCTGGCGCCTTCCCGGGCGACACCGTGCGCGTCCACCTGGAGACCCAGGGACGGGTGCTGCGCGGCCTGTTGCGCGAGGTCGTCTCCCCCGGGCCGGACCGCCGCGTGGCCCCGTGTTCCCTGGCCAGCGAGTGCGGCGGTTGTGACTGGCTGGGCCTGGCCGAGTCCGCCCAGCGGAGCGCGAAGCAGGAGATCGTCCTCTCCACCCTGGAGCACCTGGGCCACCTGCGGCGCGAGGACTTCACCGTCAGGCCGCTCCTGGTGGCGCCTCGGGACTGGGGGTACCGCCGACGCGCGGTGCTGCATCCGGCGGGGAAGGGCGCGCTGGGCTACTTCAGTCGGCGCAGCCACGAGCGGCTCGCGGTGTCCGAGTGTGGGGCCCTCACGCCCGTCCTGACGGCGCTGCCGGGGAAGCTGGCGCCGCTGCTCAAGCCGCTGGCGAAGGACACCGAGGAGGTGCTCCTGCTCGCCGAGGGCGACAAGGCCGCGTTCGCGGTGAATCTGACGGGGCAGGTGTCAGCGCGGCACGTGGAGGCCGCGGAGGCCGCCGTGCGGGCGCTGCGGCTGGAGGGCGCGGTGCTGGTGCCGAAGGAGGGCTCGCCCCGGGTGTTGGGCAAGCCGGCGCTGCGCTCGTACTCGCCGCTGCGGCCGGAGGTGCCGCTGTATCTGCGGCCGGACTCCTTCGCGCAGGCGCACGCGGAGGCCAACGTGGGGCTCGTGACGTCGGCCATCTTCGAGCTGGCGGCGCGGGACGAGGACTCCGTGCTGGAGCTGTACTCGGGCAACGGCAACTTCACCTTCCCGCTGGCGGCGGGCGCGGCGTCGGTGCTGGGGGTGGAGTCGTCCCCGGTGGGTGTGGCGCTGGCCCAGCGCAGCGCGCTCGAGGCGGGCGTGGGCAACGTGCGCTTCGTGCAAGGGGATGCGCGCAAGGTGTGCGACGGGCTGGTGTCCGAGGGCCGGCGCTTCGACGTGTGCCTGGCGGACCCGCCGCGCGCGGGGGCTCCGGGGCTGGCGAAGTGGATGGTGGCGCTGGGCATCCGCCGGGTGGTGTACGTGGCGTGTGACCCGGCCTCGCTCGCGCGTGACGCGGCGGGGCTGGTGGCGGCGGGCTACAAGCCGCAGGCGCTCCAGGTGGTGGACATGTTCCCCCAGACGCACCACGTGGAGGCCGTGATGTCGTTCGAGCGGCCGGGCACGGAGAAGGGAAGCTGATGGACGCGCGCATCGTCGAGTTCGCCGAGGTGCTCCGACAGAACGGCGTGCGCGTGAGCACCTCCGAGGTGCAGGACGCGCTGCGGGCCACCGCCGAGGTGGGGCTGGTGGACCGGGCCCTGTTCCGCGCGGTGATGCGCACCACGCTGGTGAAGCGTGAGCTGGACGTGGACACGTTCAACCGCGCGTTCGACTTCTTCTTCTCCGGCGCGGCGGCGACGTTCGAGGCCATCGACAAGTCCCTGGCCGCGCAGCTCCAGGAAGAGGGCTACCTGGAGGGGGACACGCTGAAGATGGTCATCTACCAGATGAACCTCCTGCTGCCGGAGATGTCTCCGCTCGCGCAGGCGGTGCTGGAGGGAGACCGGGCGCGGCTGGCGCAGATCTTCCGGATGGCCTCGCTCCAGTTGGACTTGTCGAAGCTGGAGAGCCCGCTCCAGGCGGGCTTCTTCGCTCGGCGCATGCTGGCGGGGGCGGGGATGGAGCGGGCCCGCTCCGACATGAAGTCGCTGGAGGACGAGCTGAATGCGCGCGGCCTGTCTCCCGAGGGCGTGGAGATTGTGTCCCGGCATGTCGCCGCGGCGATGCGGAAGATTGAGGACGCGGCGCGCCAGGAGGTGAAGCGGCAGGCGGAGGCTCGCATCCGTCGTCGCACTGACACGGTGCAGGACAAGCCGCTGCACCTGCTCACCCAGTCGGAGGTGGACCAGATGCAGTCCACGGTGCGCACGCTGGCGGAGAAGCTGCGCAGTCGCTTGATTCGCAGGCAGCGCTCGCACCGCAAGGGCGCGCTGAATGTCCGCCGCACGCTGCGCAAGAACATGACGTGGGGTGGGGTGCCGATGTTGCCGCAGTTCCGGCGCCGCCGGCCGGAGCGTCCGGAGCTGGTGGTGCTGTGTGACGTGTCAGACTCGGTCCGCAACGCGGCGCGGATGATGTTGCTGTTCATGCACACGATGCAGTCGCTGTTCGTGCGCGTGCGCTCGTTCGTCTTCGTGTCCGACGTGGGCGAGGTGACGCAGTACTTCAAGGACCTCGACGTGGACGAGGCCATCGACATGGCGACGGCGGGGAAGACGGTCTCCCTGAGCGCCAACTCGAACTATGGCCGCGCGCTGGCGGACTTCACCCGGGACCACCTGGGCAGCATCACCCGGCGCACCACCGTCATGGTGATTGGTGATGGGCGCAACAACTACAACGCGAACAACGTCTGGGCGCTGAAGGATTTGCGCCGCAAGGCGAAGCGCGTGCTCTGGATTTGTCCCGAGGAGCGCGGCAACTGGGGCATCGGTGACAGCGAGATGCTCACCTACGAGAAACACTGTCACCAGGCCGTGGTCGTGACGTCCATCTCCGACCTGGCCCGTATCGCGGACCAGCTTGTTCCCGCCTGAGCGCTGAGTACATCCGGGCGACGCTGGCGACCAGGCTTTGCGTTTTCCCGTGCCTTCCCGTCGAGAGGTCGGTCCAGAGCGGGCGCTGGCCCGCAGGACGGAATGGGGCGGGTCGCATGCGCACGTCAGACCTACCTCGCACAATGGCCCACGCCGTTTCTCTTGTCTCACGGCCATTCCGAAGGAGCACCAGTGTTCTCGACACGTCTGGCGCGCTGTCTCCAAGCCTGCCTTTTCCTCGTCCTCTGGACGAACTGCGGAGACGCGGTTCCTCCCGAACTCCCACCCGAACATCCTCCCGCGGCCACCTCGCGGGCCCTGGAGGAAACCCCTGTCCTGCCTCGCTTCGTACCAGGACGGGTCATCGTGAAGTTCCTCGCCGCGGGCACGGAACGAGCGGCGGTGACCACCCTGTCGCTGCAAGGACAGACGTACCAGAAGGCGGGCACGCTGCCCCTGGGGGCTGAAATCTGGACGCTCGTGATGGAGGCGGGCCAGAAGAGCCCCTCCCTCCCCGCGCGGGAACAAGCCACCATGGCCGCCGTGGAGGCGCTGCGCCAGCGCCCCGACGTCGAGTACGCACACGTGGACCTGTACCTGGACTACTTCTCCACGCCCGTGGATGAGTACTACGGGCTGCAATGGCATTACCCAGCCATCCAGCTTCCCCTGGCGTGGCAGACCGTTACGGGCAACGTGAGCATCGCCGTCCTGGACACCGGGCGGGTGGAGCACCCGGACATGGCCGGACGCTGGGGACCCGGCTACGACTTTGGCTACGCGGAGGTCGGCGTCTCCGACCCGGACCCGACCACGGATGGGGCGTATCACCACGGACTGCTCGTGGCGGGCATCCTGGGCGCGAAGTGGGACACCGTGGGCATCGCGGGCATCTGCCGGGACTGTCCCATCCTTCCGGTGAAGGTCTCCTCGACGACCAACCGCCCCCTCCTGAGCAACGTGGCGCAGGCCATCGACTGGTCCGTGAACCAGGGCGCTCGGGTCATCAACATGAGCTTCGGCACCCTCAAGCCCCACGAGGAGCCCTGCTCCCTCTACCCGTTGATCCAAGCCGCCATCACCCGCGCCATCAACTCCGGGGTCGTGGTGGTCACCGCCGCGGGCAATGACAATCGGGACCCCAGCGTGGTGACCCCCGCGTCGTGCGAGGGCGTCATCACCGTGGCGGCCACCCAGCGCAACGGGCAGCTCGCCCCCTACAGCAACCGGGGTGACCTGGTGACTCTCTCCGCGCCCGGCGGAGGCCCGGAGTTCTTCGGCAATGGCCTGGGCTGCCATGACCCCAACGGACTCACCCCCTACAACGGGACGGGAGGCGCGGTCTCCACCTGGGCCATCTCCAAGCCAGGAACCCAGCTGAGCGGCTCCGACTACTGCTACCGCTATCTGTCGGGCACCTCCCTGGCCGCGCCCCACGTCTCGGGCGTGGCCGCGCTCATCCTGAGCCAGCGTCCCCAGTGGAGCGTCGCGCAGGTGACCCAGCGGCTCCTCCAGTCCGTGAGCCCCATCCCAGGCTGCCCGGAGAGCCAGTGTGGCGCCGGCCTGCTGGATGCGTCCAAGGCCATCATCTTGCCCCTGCGCGTCACGCCGCCCGTGTGCAACGTGGATTGGAACACGGCCACCTTCTCCTGCACCAACGCGCCCGCCACGGGAGGTGTCGCTCCCATCCAGCACACGTGGACCGCCCTCGCGAACGCCACCATCACCTCGAGCACCGCCACCTCGGCACAGGGCACCTGCACGCGGGGCACGGAGGCCCGGCTTCGCTTCATGGCCGAGGACGCCGAGCTCACCGGCATGGGCTACGACCCGCTCTTCCGCTGCCCGCCGCCCTTCCTGGACGCAGCGTTCTGGAACCAACTGGTCCACATGTCCCTGGCGCCCGAGGGCTCCTACAGCGTCAGCGTGACGATGACGAACACGGGGGCGGAGACCTGGACGGCCGCGGGTGGGTTCAAGCTGGCGGCCCTGGCACCGGAGAGCAACACCCTGTTCTGGGGCTTGAACCGCGTGGAGCTGTCACCGACGGACAGCATCGCCCCAGGCCAGCGCAAGGTGTTCACGTTCAACATCAACACCCCGTTCGAGCTCGGCGCCTATCCCTTCCAGTGGCGGATGATGAAGGAGGGGCATGGCCTGTTCGGCGCGCCGTCGCTCCGTACGGACATCACCGTCGCGGCGCTGAGCCTGAACGCGACGTTCGTCCGCCAGACGGTGCCCGCGTCGGTGACCATGGGGCGCCCCTTCGAGGTCTCCATCACGATGCGCAACACGGGCACGGAGACCTGGACTCCCGCGGGCTACATCCGGCTGGGCTCGCAGAATCCCGAGAACAACACCACCTGGGGAGTCAGCACGCTCAGCCTCCCCATCGGCGCCTCCGTGCCTCGGGGCCAGGAGTTCACCTTCACCGCCAGGCTCACCGCGCCCAGCACGCCGGGCCCCTACAACTTCCGGTGGCAGATGCGGAGCCAGAATACCACCACCTGGGAGTGGTTTGGCTTTGGCGGCTTCACGGAGAACCTCACCATCAACGTGACGCTGCCGCCGTGGGACGCGGCCTTTGTCAGCCAGTCGGGCCCCGCCATGGTGATGGTGGGAACACCCTTCGTCTACAACGTCACCATGAAGAACACGGGCACGCAGACGTGGCGCGCCAGTGACGGCATCACGCTCTACAGTGGGAGCAGCGCGTGGAACTTCGTCCGAGGCTACCTGGCCCCAGGCGAGGAGGTTGCGCCAGGCCAGCAGAAGACGTTCGCGGTGGCCGTCACTCCCACCAACATGCCGGGTCCCCAAGTCATGCGGTGGAGACTGTGGCACAACGCGACGGGGCCCTTCGGGCAACAGTCGCCCGACATCACACTCCACGTCCTCCCCCAGGCCAAGGTCACGTTCGTTCGCCAGACAGTGCCTGCCTTCGTGACGCCGGGGCAGGGCTTCCCCGTCACCATCACGCTGAAGAACTCGGGTGATGCGGCCTGGGGCGGAACCCCGGGCTATCAGCTCGCGCCACGTCCGGGAATCCAGGGGCACAACTGGGGACACGCTTTCATCTCGATGGAGCCAGGCGAGCAGGTGGCGCCCGGCGCCGAGAAGACGTTCTCGTTCACCGCCGTCGCGCCGATGACGCAGGGCCCGCATGCCTTCCAGTGGCGGATGAGGGTCCAAGTCTCCCCGGGGACCTTCATCGACTTTGGCGACGACACCGCGCGGGTGGACCTCCTCGTCGCGGGCCCCTGCTACTGCCCACCGGGAGAGGTCTGCCCGGACGTCGAGTGCAACCCGGACTCATAGGCCCGACACGCGCCTGAACCCAGGGCACGCCGCGCGCATCCCGAGCCAGGAGCGGGAGAGCGCGGCGCGCCTCCTCGATGCACCACTCGACAGTCGAGGTCATGGAAAGAACCTTCTGTTCAAAATCCGCAGTCCTTCGGCCTCTTGGCATGAAATCCAGCTTGTACGGCTTGTTCTTGAATGTATCGTTCGCGTCTGTGGATGGGGTCATCCACGGGGGGGCGTCCCTTTGGGCGTCCCCGACAGACCGAGAAAGACCAACCATGAAGAAGTTGCTCCTGGGGCTGCTGCTGGCCGTGGTTCCGATGGTGGGCTGTGGTACGGGCGTGGAGGACTACCCGTCCGACAACGCCGAAATCATCTCCACTGAGTCCGGGCAGCGCATCATCCTCGACCACGACCCCCTGACGTCGTCGGACGTCCCGCTGGCGTCGATGGGCGACGAGTCCGAGGTCTCCGCGATGGGCCCCAACTGCTGGGTCACGCTCCTGTACTGTAAGTGGCCCGGCACCAACATCGGCGTCTGTAAGGACAACGGCAAGTGCACGGACAAGCAGTTGCGCGACAACTGCATCGCGCTCTACAACAAGACCTGCTAGGCCTTTCAACGCCTTGCACTCCGCATGAGAAGCCTGACACCCCGTGCGTGGGTGCCAGGCTTCTTGCCTGGGCGTGAGCAGGGGAGGTGGGGCAACCCCATGGCTGGCGTGCCCCCATCCAGGCCACCCGCCCTTCGCCGAGTTCAGCTCCTACCCTTGATGGTGTGAGCCGATGAGTCCCTGCAGCGCGGGGAGCTGTCTTCTCCGCGCGCCACAGGCGTGGCGGCGCGTCACTCGTAGCGCTTCCACGTGGTGCCGTCGAACGAGGCCACGTCATCGCGGCCAATCGACCACAGGACCTCCTCCGCCGTCGCCAGCCCGTAGCACGTGGGCGTTCCCGCCTCGCCGAAGTCGACCTCGACGAGCCTGTTGCCTTCCAGCGTGTACAGCGCGGACAGGGTGGCGACGTAGAGCTTGCCGCGGAACCAGCACAGGTCCCACAAGTCACTCGTCACTGCCTCCGCCCAGGGGACCACGGCGAAGGAGCTTCCGCGCCCCCTGAGCAGCACGCCCTGCTGCCCCGCCACGTAGACCGTGCCATCCGGCGCGCAGCAGACGGCGCTGAGGATGACGCGCGTGGGGCTCTCGCAGGGCGACCAGCTCTTCCCGTCATAACGCCACACCTCTCCGCCCCAGCCCGCGGCATAGAGGTCGGTCTCCGAGGTGCCATCGATGGCCTCGAAGCCCGCCTTCTCTGCGGCCGCCGCGGGAGGCGCGTTCATCGCCACCCATTTCGCATCGCCGATGCGCTTGTAGACCTGTCGCTTCATCCCACAGGCGTAGACCCACCCCGCGATTTCGCGCGCGTTGCGAATCATCGCCGGCGCGGGCTTCAGCGTCTCGTTCTTGCTCTTCCCACCGACGTAGGTGACGACCTCTCCATCCTCCCCAACCACGACCATCTTCTCGGAGGGCCGCCGCGCCACCGCGATGGCCGTCGAATTCCAGGTCGTGTCCACGCCGTCGGCCCAGTCCCCACCGTCGACGCTCACCACGCTGGTATGCGCAATCTCGTCCTTGAGCAGCGTCTTGCCCTTGCTGATGATGTAGACGAGGTCATGAAGCCGTGCGGCGCCTCGGACGAGCTCTCGTGTCGCGATGATGGGGTTTTTCATGGGGTTCCAGACGGATGAATACCCCACCTCTCCGGGCGAAGCCCAGGCTCGAAGGGGTGAGGCAGCCACACCCGGAAGCGAGTAGAGCCGGGCCCCTGCCTCGCCCCGCCTGGAAAGGAGGCTTGGCTGGGCAGGCGTGTGCCTGCTCGAGATATCTGTCTTCGTGTCCACGCAGCTTGTAGAGAAGCTGCCTCATCGCGCCCGCGTTGTTGGCGTCCTCCCCGGGACGGGTCCAGGCAAGACACGCCTGGGCCCGCCCCTGAGGAGCGCGCGGGCAAGACACAGCCAGTACGCGAGCCGAACTACTCCTTCCAGCGGATGTGCCAGATACCCCCGTTGAAGTAGCAGCTGTCGTCAGCGAAGGTCCGACACCCGCCACACGCCATCGTCTGCTCGTGAAGTGAACCATTGCAGCAACGAACGCTGCAGGTGCGCTTGTTGGGGCTGCAGGCCTCAATCACCAGATCGCACGCAAGCGGCGCCACCGCTTCGTCTCCTTCCTCGGACTCCTCGCTCCGCAGCGCCGAGTCCTCCATCGAGCTGAGGGACGACGGGTCCAGCTCCTCCGGAAGCGGTCCTCCGCACGCCGACAGCAGCACGCCCCCCTGCAGGTGGGCACCTCGGACGCGTGACCCAACCGCGCCCCACGGCCACGGGGCACACCGCGTCAGGTTCGCGTCATGGGCCATCCGGAGCGCGCCCGTCGTGGCGCGGCGCCGCGAAATTCTGAGGTCCCACGGGAACGGAGCCCAGCTCCGCCGGACCCTCATCGCCCACGGAACAAGGGAGGCACTACGCTTGCACTGGCCCCCGCCGCGCCGGGCGAGATGGGCCGACTCGCCCGGGCACACCGGTGAGGTACATCGCCTCACCGCGAGGGGAAGACATCATGCGCAGCTCCATCGTCATGCTCGGAATCATCATCACCTGCATCCTCACCGCGGCGCCCACGGCGCACGCCTCATCCGAGGGCCTGAAGCTCTCCTTCGGACTCCGCGCCGGCTACGGACTCCCCGCCGGAACCGCGCTAGGCGGAGACGGCCACTACGACGCGGACCTTCGCGAAATCGTGAAGGGCATCATCCCGATGCAGCTCGACGTGGGCACCTTCCTGGGCTCCCGCATCTACGTGGGCGCTTCGCTGCAGTACGGGGTGGGACTCGCCGTCGGCCACTGCAAGGGGGAGTGCGACGTGAGCGCCACGCGCGTCGGCCTCCAGCTGAGCTACCACCACCCCTGGTCGGAGAACCTCAGCCCCTGGTTCGGGGTGGGCCTGGGCGTCGACGTCCTCGATGCCGACCAGGTGCCCGGCATCATGTCCGGCGAGCTCATGGAGTCGTCCGGCAGCCTCGAGGGCTTCGAGATGGGCAACGTGCAGGGGGGCCTCGACTTCCACGTCGGGGGCCCCGTGTGGTTCGGCCCCTATCTGACAGCCACCCTGGCCAAATACGGCGGCCAGGATGCCCGCTTCCATTCCTGGCTCATGGGCGGCCTGCGGCTGATGGTGCGCGGCTGAGATCCTCCGCCCGCGCTTCAACGCCTCGCTCTCGCAGCGGCGACGATCCAGTTCCTGAACTCAACGGCGAGGTGCTGCCGGTGTTGCTCGAGGAGGTCCTCCGGGCAGGCGGCGGGGAAGTAGCAGGTCAGGTTCGCGTTGAAGCCTTCATCGGTGTCACCGAACTGGGTCAGCACCCGTCCAACGACCGTGCCGTCCGCCAGGTGCATGGCGCCGAGCCTGCGGAACGGGTAGGCGGACTCGGGCAGCAATTCGTTGCGCACCTCCGCGGCCCAGCTCGGGGCCGTGTCGAAGCCTGGAAGTACGACACGGCAGACATGGGGGCCGAGATTCTCGACGATCGTCACCGTGGAATCAGGGTTGGGGGCGATCACGTAGTGCTCCGGTTCGCCCGCCAGGAGGATGTTCTCGTCACTGAAGCTGTTCTCGAGCCAGTGCACGAACTGCGCGGCCTTGAGGCCTCGAACAGCCAGCACGGTGGTTCCGGAGATGAACTTCCCAGCGGAGGCCTCGGCCCTTTCGCGGAGGAACGCGTTGCCTGCTTCGATATCCTCGGCCAGAAGGTCCATCAGGCCTTGGCGCCCGATGCGGGCCTTGAGCCGGGCGAGCGCCCGGCGAGCGAAGACGAGCTCGAAGTCATCGACCTCCCCCGAGGCGGTGGGCCCTGACACGAGTTCGACAGCAAAAGCCGTCGTCTCTCGTGGGGTCGATCGTCCTTCGACCGCCGTTCCTTGACGCTTCTCCTGAACAGGCAGCTGCAGGTAGGAGGCGTGCTCGCCGCCGGTGTGGATGACGTGCCGTCCGCTGTTGGCGGGGGTGTACTCGCGGATCGCGGGCATCATCGTTCCCAGAAGGCTCCTGCCGCTGATGACGAAGCGGAGCTGTTCGCCAGGGTGGAAGGAGAGGCCGATCGGAAGCAGATCTATCTCCACCTCGACGACCTCACCGGGTGAGAGCTTCTCGATCCTGTCGAAGCTGTGGGCGGGCACGGCATCGGTCGACAGCGTCTCGTCCAGGTGGCGCAGGGAGACGCGGAGGCGTCCGTCCGAGCCCTTGTACCGGAGGATCGAAGCGCCGCGTTCGGTGACGTCCTGCACCCGCGCGCTCTGGTTGGGCACGGTGAACTGCTGCAGGGGCGTGCCGTACGCATCGAGCTTCTGGATGAGGACGAAGAGGTCCATGTCGTCCGAGCCGCGTGCTTCGACCCAGAGGTGCGCCTTCGGGTAGCCGACGAGGACGGTCTCCGTGTCGAAGCGCGTGATGAACGACACCGCATCCGGGTTGGAGCTCACGTCGTAGACCGCCGTCGCTTCAGCGGTCGGTGCTGTCGTGGTCAAGGCGCGCGAGCGGCCGTCGAGGTAGTACTTCGTCGGCGTGACGCCCTTCGGGGGGAACTCGTCCGCACCGACCCCGACCTGGTCGCCACCTTGGAGATCGAGGACGGAGTACCGGACGCGCGGCGTCTGCTCCCACCCGTTGTTCTCGCCCTTCAGGTAGTGGTCGAAGAAGCGGCGCAGCTCCTCCCTGTTCGCCTCGTCGTAGTAGTCGGGCCACTCCTGGGAGTTGTGGATGCGGAGCCACTTCTCCTTCGAGGCCATCCGGCGCCAGGCGCGGAACGTGCCCGCCGTGTGCAGGGTGTTCGAGTAGCTGGCCACGACGTAGGCCGGAACCGTGATCCGGTCGAACCGTGGGATCTTGTTCTCCCACAGGTCGGTCATGAGGGGATGCTGCTGGGCCTCCGCGAGGATGTCCTCTTTGCGCCCCTTGCCCCAGTAGCTGTGGTCCTGCAGCTGCTTCGCGAACCCGGTGTCGGGCATGCCGCCGCGCAGGACGAGGTCCCGGTAGACGTCGCTGACGCCTTCCCACGGGTTGATCGCCGCGAGGTGCGGAGGCTGTTCGGCGGCCGTGAACCACTGCGACACCGCGAGATAGGACGTCCCGCTCATCGCGACCTTGCCGGTGCACCACTCCTGGACGGCCAGCCACTCGATCAGGTCGTAACAGTCGCGTCCCTCCTGGCGATCCCAGATGACGCTGTCGCCCTCGGAGTCGACCACGCCCCGAATGTCCGGATTGCAGATCGCGTAGCCCTGCGCGCACCAGTACGCCGGGTCCGGCCCCTCGAACTTCTCCAGCCCCGACACGATCCCGTTGTCGAGCCCGACCATCTCGAAGATGCCCATCACGCTCGGGGAGGTCCCCTGGCCCTTGCCGTACGGGCTCCAGGCCACGATGACCGGCACCTTCCGCGTTCCGGCGGGGCGAAGCACATCGACGTAGATCGTCACCCCGTCCCTCAAGGTGACGGCGACGTCCTTCTCGAGGACGATCTCGACCGGCACCGGCCGGAACGGGGGGGCGAGCCGGAATCCGGCCGGCAGGGTCCGGGTGCCTGGCTCGAACCCACTCAAGAGGCCGTACCGGGGGCCCGGCTCCAGCGGCTGGGACGGTACGAACACCTTCTGGTCATCGCTCATGACGATCTCCTCTTGTCCCTTCATCCAGGGACCGGCTCCGTGTCGGTCCTCGTCCTTCGGGCCCTGGACATCGATGTCCACGCACCCGTCCTGGCAACACCACCATACAGAATGATCATTCCGTTTGGCCAGGAGGTCGTGAGAGTTAGGCTTCTGCCATGCCCAAGCTGACCGATAGTTCGAGGCAACGGCGGCGCGAGAGCATCACGGCGGCCGCCATGCGCTGCTTCGCTCGTCAGGGCTTCGCCAGTACCTCGATGGCGGACATCATCAGCGAGGCGGGCTCGTCCGCCGGCTCGGTCTACTCGCACTTCTCGAGCAAGGCGGAGCTCTTGCGCTTCGCGGCGTCGACCGCGCTGAGCGGGATGGTCGCGACCCTGAGCGACGAGTTGCCCTCCGAGCGCACTCCCGCCAGCGTCCTCGCGCACTTGCTGCGGTCGAGGAGCGACAAGACGTTCGCGCAGACCCTCCTTCAGATATGGGCGGAGTCTCCTCGCGACCGTGAGCTCGAAGAGATTGCCCGGGACAGTGTGCTCGAGCTGCGCGCGCTCGTGAGGGCAGCGTTGCTGCCCTGGTGCCAGGATCCCACGCGTGCGAGAGCGAGGCCTCCGGACACTGCCGCGGACGAGATCTCCGACGCCGTCGTCACCGCTGTTCAGGGCTACCTGGTCAGAATCAGCATCGACCGGGACCTCGACAGTGCGCTCGTCGCGAGCCGCCTGATCGCCGTCTTCGAGAAGTTCTGATGGGCCTGCCGATGCGCTCGTGTCACCGAGGCGCACCCCCGTCGCGCTGGCGAGCCCGCTGGCTGCAACCTCGGACAGTGTGCCCGAAGCCAGTGCAAACACTGCTCAACGACCTTGAAGCGTTCGACGTGCCGGTGCTGCGTGGGATAGCCAAAGTATGAAGTCCCACCGGAATCCCTCACCCCTACCAGAAGAGCGATCTATTCGCCCTCCTGCGGTGGCGCTGCCTCAACATCGAGACACCGAGCGCATAGGCTTTGCATCTCGGTGGCGGATTTGGCTGGTTTTCCTTGACTGACATGGTTTGCCTCTGTTCTGATTGTCGTTGCGTCGTTCCTCAAAGGACATCGCGACGGGGCAACCACTGTTGAGGACGAAGCGCGCTCATTAGGAGACGGAGATGACAATGCCGCGTGGAATCGGGAGTGCCCGTGGTGTGCTCGTGTCGCTATTCATTGGCGGCAGTGCAATGGCCCAGGCGGTGAGCGGGACCAATCTGACCATCAATTCGCCTGTTAGAACGTACGGGGAGGCGCCCGGAAGCACCATGTCTGGTTCCGTGGATGCTTCCACTTGTCGTGGGTCGACGTCGGTCACCTTCAATCATGAGATGGCCTGGGGAGCGACTGGAGGACAAGTGGCGCTCTCTTCAGGTGTGACGACCCAGACCCTCGTCATCAACGAACCCAACAAATATGCTCTGGCGATCGGTGGGCTCTTCACTTCGGTCGTGAACAACCCGGTGCCTGCATATGCCTCTCAAACCGGGCCCTATTACATTGGGGGCGTGCGGGCCTCGCTTCAGGGCACTCTCAGCAATACTTCTATCAAGGGCGTCGTCGCGGCTATCAGTGCCGACGACTCCATCAATACTCCCATTACGTTTGGGGCACACATCCAGGGCAAGAGCTACTTCAGTGATGGGCTCTATGTCGCTGGTGGCGCGAGTACCGGCGGGTTTGCTGGATCGTTCAATGGCGGTCTCGTGGCTTCGGGCTTCTATACGCTCTCGGATGCTCGATTGAAGAGCGACGTTCGTCCTCTGGCGCCCGCGCTGGACAAGCTCGTTCAGCTTCAGCCCAAGTCCTATGTGTACTCAGGCGCTGCCAGTGTGCTTCCTACTCGCAAGGGCGGTGAGATGGGGCTGGTTGCCCAGGACGTGGAGAAGATCTTCCCGCAGCTCGTCAAGCAGACCACGGTGAGGGATGCCTCGGGTGGAGTCGTGGGGGAGTACAAGGCGGTGGATTATGCGAGCCTCATCCCCGTCCTCATCAAGGGAATGCAGGAGCAGCAGGACATCATTCAGGCGCAACAGGCCCGACTGCTTCAGCTCGAGGCGCGCGTGCAGCGCCTGAGTGCTCCCGGGCAACAGTAGCGACTTGCTGTCCCCGTAGGAGCGATCTGGTCGCCTTCCCGCAGCGGCTCTGATTCAGCTTCGAGGCACCGGGGCGCCGCCTGTGCATGCTTGAGTCATGACGCATCGGACGAGCACCTCGCGTGCTCGCCCGATGCGCTCGTGTCACCGCGGGCCCCGAGCCAGGACGCTCGGCGGCCCGCTAGACCGCTGTTACCGCCGGATGCGCACCGTCACGGAGGAGAACACCTTGACGGGCTTTCCGTCCACCTGGACGGTTTCATAGTCGGGAGGACCCAGCGGCTTGATGAAGAGTCCGAACGCATCATGCTCATTGACGGACTCGGCGCTGAACCGCGACAGCACCATCGTTCCCATGGCCATTCCCGTGCAGCCCACGCACTTGGGCGCGCGGTACACGAACACCGTGCCGCCCTCGATCTGGTTCGAGCCGTTGAGGCGCGGCTTGGGGACGGCGATGAACAGCCGCTGGTCGGACCCGGGGATGTCCCAGACCGCGCCCAGCTTGAGGTTGCTGGTGCTGTCGGCGTTACCTCCCACCGGCCGGAGCGTCACGTCGATGAAGCCACCGTTGTCGATGGCCGGGTTCACCCGGATGAGCTCCTCCTTCTTCGTCCACCCCAGCCAGTGGAGCTGCGGCAGGTTGTAGTTGTCCGACCCATTGCTGCCCATGTACGTGCTCGAGTCGGCGTAGTGGTTCGTCTGACCCGTCACCGGGTCTCGGGTGTTGCCATGCGCGAGGCCCAGGACGTGCCCGACCTCATGGGCGTAGTCGCGGAACAAGCCCCCCTTGATGTTGATGGAGCGCGAGCCGGCATTCGAGGCGGAGCACATCCCGCTGGGCAGCGAGTACACGGTCAGGAACGCGTTCGACTTCGCCTTCTGCACGGCCTGGCGCTTCGCCGTCGCGCAGTTCGCGCTCGTCACCTCCACGGTCTGCGAAACGATGCTCGCCAGGCCCACCTGGCCCCGCGACGCGACGCCGAAGAAGTCGTACAGGTCGCGGACATTGTTCCGGATGGCGGCCAGGGTAGGGGTGGTCCTCCCGGGGTAGGTCATCCGGACGACCTTGACGGTGTGGTTCTTGTTGATGGAGCCCAGCCGGGAGTTGTGGTTCTGGACGCACTCCGGCTCCGAGGCGGCGCAGGTGTACCGGTACGGTGAGGCGGGCGCCGTGAAGTCCTGAACCAGATACGAGCGCACGTTGTCGTTCGCGCTCGCGCCGCTCGCGAACTTCGTCTCACAGAGGTTCGCATCGGTATCGACGGTCACCGAGTCCCCGCTGCAGCTCGCACCGGCGTGGAGCGTCACGGCCTTGCCGAGGGGCACGTCGACGTAGGATGCCCCCGCGCCCTGGGCGAGCGGGTAGCAGCCATTGGCCTCGGCCTGGTGAATCACCGGGGAGTCGCCGTCGCAGGCGTCCCGCACGAGCACGGGCTGTGTGCGGGGCGCGAGGAGCTGCGCGCGCAGCGTGGGCCAGTTGGCCGCCGTGCAGCTCTCCGACTGCACCTCCTCGAGGAAGAGGCCGTCGTCGAGTTCCGAGTGCCCAGACGTCTGGCACGTCTCCACCATCTCGATCCAGTGCGGCCAATCGCAGGTCCCCGCGTTGACAAACGTCTCGATACACGCGAGCGCCGCCGTGAGTTCGGGGGAGACAACCGCCTGCTGGGTGGACGCGACAGACGCTTCGGAACCGGTGCCACCAGACTGCTCGTCGGCGGGTGACTCCGACTCCGCGCCGTTGCAACCCGACACCAAGGCTCCGCACAGCAGGACGCCCGTCATGGACAGTCTACGCATACTTCTCCCTCTCGCGGCCCGGGCCATGCGGCACCGAGTCACACATAAAGTGAAATCACTGTTGTCAATCAATGGAGGTCCAGGCTGTCCTGCCCACGGGGTGTTCAGGCGAAGCCCTTCCTGCCATTCCGGCGTTTACCTGGATTTCAGGGGGATTACCATATTGAATGATTGGGTTTTTATGGGCCTTTCGAGGCCCGATACCAGTGCCACTGGATTGCGCGATGCATCAATCGAGGGTCCACGCGTCCTGGTGGGACGCGGGGGTGTCTTGTGACGACGCACATCGCGGGCCGGCCCATCGCGATGAGGCACTACTGGCAGTGAATAGTCATCGGACTTCGAGTGGCGCACGGCTTGCTCTCGCCGCGCCGTGGTGGCCGAGCGTGGCCACGCCAACCCTTCGACGAGGAATCACCTGATGAGGAAGCTGCGTCCTGCTGCATGGGGAGTAACGAGAGCCGTCGCGATGTCGGCGGCGGTGGCCACTGGGCTCATGGGGAGCTGCGCATTCGCGCAGTCGCAGCAAAGCCAGACGTTCGGCTACACGGGCGGGCTGCAGACCTTCACGGTGCCCGCGAGGGTCTCTGCCGTGACGGTGCGCGCGGTGGGGGCGCGCGGTGGAGATGCCTTCAACCACTGGGGGGCCGGGCTGGGTGCGTCGACGCAAGGCACGTTCAGCGTGAGGGCAGGGGAGCTGCTGACGGTGCTCGTCGGCGGTCGCGGCGCGGATGGCACCAACGGCGGTGGCGGCGGCGGCTCGTTCGTGTGGCGTGGACCGGGAGTCGTGTCGGTGTGGTCGCTGCTGGTGGCGGCAGGGGGTGGTGGCGGCGCGGGCTGCAACGGCTTCAGCGGGTGGGGCGCCGCGCTGAGCGGCGAGGGCTCCTGGGGCAACGGCAGTCCGGGTGCGAGCCGTGGCGTCAACCAGGGAGGAGGCGCGGGCGGTGCTGCGGGCTTCCACGGCGGTGGTGGTGGCGGGGCGGGCCTGACGCAGTCGGGAGGGAAGGGCGCCGACGGTCCGGGCTCTGGTGGCGGCAACGGAGGCACGGCCATCAGCGCGGGTGGCGCGGGTGGAACAGGCTCGCTCTACGGTGACGGTGGGTACGGCGGTGGTGGCGGCGGGGGAGGCGCGGCCGGAGGCGCCGGGGGCTTCAGCGGCGGTGGGGCTGGCGGTGCGGAGACGAACTGCGGTGGTGGTGGCGGTGGTGGCTCGTACAACGCGGGCACCTCCCCGTCGAACCATCCCGACGTTGGTGCGGGCCATGGGCAGGTCGTCATCGAATACCTGATGCGGAGCTGACGGGGCTCAATATCAATCAGTCAAATACATTCCGCCGCGACCGTGACGCGAGGGGAAATGGAGGCTCCCCTTGTTCCTCGAAGTATGGACTGAGAGGATGCCCCGCCAAAGCTGGCGGCGTCTTGCCGCCGCTTTCAGGTTTGAGCCTGGGCCTGTCGGCAACAACCTCCACCACTTCGAGTCTAGAAAACATGACACCTCTCCCCCCCGACGAAGCACAGGCGATCGCGTACCAGGCCTTCATGTACGGCTACCCGCTGGCCGAGAACTACTCCATCCTGTGGCAGAGCACGATCGCCATCCAACAGCAATTCAATACGTTCTACGGCGAGGCGCAGCTCTATGGTCCCAACGACACCACCGTCGTCACGCCCAACAACGACACGGCGTACTCGCAAGGCTGGCTCGACCTGGGCGCCGAGCCGTTCGTGCTCCAGGTGCCGGCGGTGCCCCAGACTCCACCGCGGTACTATAGTTTCCAGATCATCGATGCGTGCACCAACAACGTCAGCTACGTGGGCTCGTTGACGACCGGCACGGCGGCGGGCAACTACGTGCTCGCGCCCCCCGGCATGGTGCCGAGCAGCGTCCCGAACGCGCAGGTGATTCCCGTCCCGGGGCGCTACATCTTCCTGCTCGGGCGCACGCAGATCCTAGGTCCCAACGACATCCCGGCGGCCCAGGCGATCATGGACCAATACGCGCTGGTCCCGCTGTCCCAGTTCCTCGGCCAGCCAGCGCCGGCGCCCGCGCCCGCGACGCCCTTCCTGCCGGTGGCCCCCTCGTTCGTCACGACGCTGGCGTTCTTCCAGTACCTCAACCTGGCGCTGACCTTCCAGACCCCGCCGGCCGGGGATGCGCCGCTCCTCGAGCGCTTCGCGCGGATCGGCGTGGGGCCCGGCCTGTCCTTCAATCCAGCCACGCTCGATCCGGAGCTGGCCGGTGCGCTCCAGCGCGGGATCCTCGAGGCCAGCAATGCCATCACACACAATGCGAAGGGGGGCGCCGTCCACGACGGCTGGAACCTCCCGGAGGTGAGCCTCCCTTACTTCGGCACGGACTGGTGGACCGACTACGACTTCCGGTCGATGACCGCACGGGCGGGGATCTACGCGAACTCGCCCTCGGAGGCGCTCTACTACCGCGCCTACCAGGATGTGAACTCGAAGCCCCTCGTCGGCACCAACCAGTACACGGTGACGTTCCCCGCCGGCCAGCTCCCCCCCGCCGAGGCCTTCTGGTCAGTGACCATGTATGGGGCGAATCAATTCCTGGTCCCCAACAGCATTGATCGTTACTCACTCGGGACCCAGTCGAACCTGAGCTTCGCCGCCGACGGCTCCGTGACGATCTACATCCAGGCCAACGCCCCCACGACCGCGGAGCTGCCGAATTGGCTGCCCTCGCCCGTGAGTGGCTCGTTCTACCTCGTGCTTCGCATCTACGGCCCGGAGAGCACGTCCTACCTCGTGCCGGGTCTGGTGCAGGTCGGCAGTTCCGGCTCGTAACAGTCGCCCTCCCGAGCGCCCATCGAGGGCGCTCGGGCTGAGACTTCGCCGCGCCATGCGGCCGCGCCTACAACCGCGCGATGCGGGCGACCCTCTCGGGGCGGGCGTGGGGTGGCGTCAACCAGGGCGGAGGCACGGGCGGCGCGGCGGGCTTCCACGGTGGTGGCGAGTCCGCGCAGTTCTTGCGCCCCGTGGAGGTGTCGCGCAATTTCTGCGTGTCATTGCCCATGTGCGCGGCGTTGGCGCGCTCGATATGACGTCGAGCCAGCATTCAAGGGTTCACGCGTCCACGCGGAGTCTGTATACGAGTGGGAGCGAGGTTCCGCCTGCCCACTCTCCTGGTAGTGATTGTCATCGCCGTGGCGGTCCTGGTCGCACTGATTGCCTTCGCGGCGGGAGTCCTGACCGCGAGCCATCTGGGGCGGCTGGTGCTGCTCTCGGGCCTGGCCATCCTCCCGCTGGTCGTCACCGGCGCTGGGGTGGCGGTGGGGGTCCGCGAATCGTCCCAGACCCAGTTCTGCATGAGCTGTCACGAGATGGAGCCGTACGGTCAGAGCCTCTTCGTGGACAACCCCACGGCGCTGGCGGCGGTCCACTACCAGAAGCGGCTCATCAGCCGGGACACCACCTGCTACGCGTGCCACACGGACTACGCCCTCTTCGGTGACGCCAAGGCGAAGTTCAACGGCCTCAAGCACGTCTGGGTCCACTACTTCGGCACCATCCCCGAGCGGCCCAAGCTCTATCAGCCGTATCCCAACTACAACTGCCTGCACTGCCACGGCGATGCACGGAGCTTCCTGGAGGCCTCGGGGCACCAGGACGTCCAGGCGGAGCTCCAGAGCGGCGAGCGCTCGTGTCTGACGTGCCACGACCTCGCGCACGACCTGGAGGGCGTGAAGGCGCGGAACTTCTGGCTGCCGGAGCGACGACCATGAGCCACGAGAAGCGCATCCGGAGGGCGGCCCTGTTGGTGCTGGCGGGGCTCCTGGTCCAGCTCTTCACCACCCTGTTCTGGTCACCCCTCACGTTCGTGGTGTTCACGGCGGTGGGCGTGCCCCTGGTGCTGCTGGGCGTCGGGTTCTACGCGGCCACGGTCTGGAAGATCCTCAAGGAGCGCAAGGCGCTATGAGCACCCTGACTCCCAGCCCCTGGCGCACGCGAGCGTGGGCCACGCTGCGTCGATGGCGGGTGGCGCTCGCCGTGCCGCTGCTCTTCGCGCCCCGCATCCTCGCGGTCAACGCCCCCCAGGATGTTCGGCTCCCGCCGCTCAAGGAGCGCAAGGCGCCGGTTCCCGCTGTGTTCTCGCACTGGGCCCACGGCTCGCAACGTTGCTTCAACTGCCACCCGACCGTGTTCCCCCAGGCCCCGCTTGGCTTCACCCATCAGGACATGCGAGAGGGCCGCTATTGTGGAAGCTGCCACGATGGCCAGGCGGCCAGGGCGCCGAACTCCATGCGCTGCGAGACCTGCCATGCGCCTCGCTGACCTGGGCTCGCTGGGGATGTGTCTGCTCCTGCTGGTGGCCGCCATGCCCGCCCGCGCGCAGACCCAGGAGGAGAAGCGCCGTCAGCTCCAGGAGCGGCTGGGCATCCAGCGTCCTCCCTCGCCTCCGTCCGCGGCCCCCCAGGGCAACGCCGACGCCGGGACCACCGAGTCGTCGGCGGCACCTGACGCTCGCAGCGGAGCGACGCCGCCCCCGGTGGCGATTCCGCCGGGTCCTCGGACGGGCGGCGCGGCGCGCGCTCGCGGGCCGACGTTCGCGGACGACGCCCGGCCCATCCTCATGGCTCGGTGCGCGTCCTGTCATCGCCCCGACGGCATGGCTGGGAAGTCACGCTGGGTGCTGCGCGGAGACGGCTCGGACCACGAGAACACGCTGCGCTTCGTGAAGCTGGACGCCGCCGCTCAGAGTCCACTGCTCAAGAAGGGAACAGGCGCCACCCTCCACGGAGGCAAGAAGTCGCTCTCGGCGGAGTCGCCGGAGTACGCCACGTTGGTGAAGTGGATCGAAGCCGGCGCGCTTCCGGGCCGTGCACCCGCCGTGGCCGTGGAGGCACCGCCTTCCACGCCTCCTCGCTCCTCGACTGTGACGACTCCTTCCGAGTCGTTGGTGCCCACGCGCGTGGCGGAGGCTCCCACTCCGACACCCTCCGTCGGGACAGGGACGGAGCCCGCGGCGGTGCCAGCCCGCTCCGACGACACGGTCCGTCTTGATCCTCGCTCCGCCGGGCAAGGGCTGGAGTCCACGGCGGTACTGGTCAGCTCCGACGACACGCTCCGGTTCGCTCCTCGCATCCATGAGCAGCTCCTGGCTGGATGCGCGAGCTGCCACGCGGCCGATGGCTTCGCCGGGTCCACCCGCTATGTGACCAGCCCGGAGCCCGAGCGGCACTTGCAGACGGTGCTGGCCCTGGTGACTCCCGGCACGGCCGCCACGAGCCTCCTGTATCAGCGCGCGCGCGGTGACTCGCACCAGGGCGGCGAGGTGTGGGAGCAGGGGAGCGCGGAGCTCACGCTCCTGGCCCGGTGGATAGTCGAGGGCGCGAAGGGGGCCGCCAAGGCTTCCGACGTCCCTGCCGTGGCCTCGGCCGCGCCGTCCACTGCGTCTGCTCCCGCCGTGGCCACCGCCGCTCCGTCGACGACGCCTCCTCCCGCCGAGCGCCCCGCCGCGCCGCCGGGTGGGCCGCCGCCGGGTGTCCAGCTCGGGACCTTCCCCGTGCTCGGCTCGCTCACGCTCAACGGGCGCTTCGACCTCAACTACGAGCGCCTCGGCTACAACGACCAGCCGTTCCAGGGCGGAGCCTCGAACGCGCTGCGCAGCTACCACCACTTCCTCTTCCTGACGCGCCAGTCCACCTCGGACCCGGTGACGCTGACGCTGGAGATGCTGTCGCTCCAATTCTGGGAGGTGGGCTACCGCCTCAGCGGCGACGACTGGCCGGTGAAGGTCTCCGCCAAGATGGGCAAGGTGCTGGTGCCCTTCGGCGCGGAGCCGCTGTTCCATCACAGCTACGGTGGCCTGGCGGGCTTCGACCAGAAGGTGCTGCCGCCCGTGTTCGCGCGCGAGGGCCTGACGGCGAACGTCCAGCGCCGCGAAGGGCCGTTCCTCCTCTCCGCGGATGTCTATGTCATCGCCGGCTACCAGCTCCGGCGGGCCGAGGCCGTGCTCAACCTCCAGTCGGACTTCGCCCCGCTGGAGGAGACGCACCTGGGCCTCGGGACACGGCTGGGTGGCTCCTGGGGGCCGTTCAGCCTCTGGTACTCGGCTTGTTACAACTCGCTGGGGTTCGGCCGGAGGCTGTTCCTCCAGTCGGTGGATGTCGCGTCGTGGCGCCCGCGCGGTGTGCCGGTGCTGGAGCGCTTCTCGCTGGGAGCCGGCTTCCTGCGCGCGGACATCTCCGGAGGCGAGGCAGAGGGGTACGGTGGCCCGGGCGCGGACTACTACCACTTCGCCAGCTACCTCCAGCTTCGCTTCCACCCCGCCGAGTGGCTCTACCTCCAGTACCGACAGGGGCTGCGCACCTTCGGAAACCAGCGGGGGCAGATTCTCGACTCCACCGCGCTCACACGCGAGGACGCCTCCGCTCACAACGTGGGCGCCGTCGCCCGGTGGAAGGGCTTGAGCGTGGGCCTCTTCCAGTTCTGGAACCTGGAGAAGGTGGACGAGGTGCCGGACGACTTCACGCGACTGGTGGTGGCGTATGAGTTCTAGGCTCGGACTCCTGCTCGCGCTCCTGTTCGTCCAGGGCTGCGCGGACTTCCATCGAGGTGACCCCACCGCCGACGCAGGCACCCCGTCCGGTGAGGATGGCGGTGGGAGTGACGGAGGCGACGCTCCGTCCTTCATCACCACCGCGCACCCGCTGCTGCTATCGGGTTGTCAGTCCTGCCATCGTGCTGGAGGCGCCGCGGGCAACACGGGCTTCGTGTTGATGGGCGACGCCGACGCGGACTTCCAGGCGGCGAGCGCGCTGACCGACACCTCGACTCCCAGCGGCAGTCGTCTGCTGCGCAAGGCCGCCGGAGCCGGGCATGGCGGAGGAGCCATCTACGCGGACGGCAGCCCCGAGTACCAGACGCTCCTGTCGTGGATCGCCGGAGGCGCGCGGCCATGACTCATGCATTTCCCAGGAGAGACCCGATGAGACGAACGCCGCTGCTCCTGGTCGTCGGCATGTCCTGCCTCCTCACGCTGGGGGCCTGCGCGAAGCTGGAGACAGCCAACCCGGGCATCACCACGAGCGGAGCACACTCGCTCCTGGTGGGGCAGACGCTCCAGCTCACCGCCACCACGCGCGAGGCCACGGACGACGGCTATACGTGGGAGAGCGAGGACCCGGGCATCGCCACCGTGGACGACACGGGCCTGGTGACGGGCGTCAGCGTGGGCGAGACAGCGGTGAAGGTCGTCGGCACTCGCTCGCGACTGGAGGGGCGTCACGCGGTGGTGGTCGTCGGACCCTCGGCGGGAGATGCCGGCGTGGACCCCGAGTGGGTGCCTTACTACCAGGACTGGGCGGGCTCCCCGCACGCGGACACCACGGCGGAGGCCTTCTCGCACTGGAACGAGGAGGGGCTGGTGCCCGCGACGTGCGCGCGCTGTCACAGCTCGGAGGGCTACATCGACTTCCTGGGCGGTGACGGCTCCGCACCGGGACGCGTGGACGCGCCGGGGAAGACCCAGTCCGTGGTGCGGTGCGAGACGTGCCACGACAGCGCGGCCTCCAGCCTGACGGCGGTCACCTTTCCTTCCGGCAAGGAGGTCACCGGGTTGGGCGCGGAGGCGCGGTGCATGGTGTGCCACCAGGGACGCGCCTCGGGGAAGGACATCGATGCGCAAGTCGCCAACGCGGGTGGGGTAGGGGAGGACACGACCTCCGCTGCCCTGGGCTTCACGAACATCCACTACTACCCAGCGGCCGCCACGCTCTTCGCGGGTCAGGCGGCGGGGGGCTACCAGTACGCCGGGCAGGTCTACGACACGCGGTTCCGCCATGTGCCCGACTTCGACAAATGCAATGAGTGCCACGACCCGCACTCCACCCGTGTCCGTTGGGACGCTTGTGCGACCTGCCACCCGGGTGTCACCGACGTCACCCAGGCGTGGAACATCCGGCAGATCGCCTCTCGCAACCAGGACTACGACGGCGACAATGACCGCGCCGAGGGCATCCATTTTGAAATCCAGGGGCTGCGAGACAGGCTGCTCGCCACCCTCCAGCGCTATGGCGCGGAGCGGGCCCAGCCCCTCTGCTACGGGAATGCCCACCCCTACTGGTTCCGGGACGGCGATGGCAATGGGACGTGCTCGACGACCGAGGTCGTGAGCTCGAATGCGTATGCGAGCTGGACGCCTCGGCTGCAGAAAGCGGCCTTCAACTATCAGTTGGCTCGAGTGGACCCGGGCGCGTTCGCGCACAACGCGAAGTACATCCTCCAACTCCTGCATGACTCGATTCAGTCGCTCAACGGCGCGCTGACCGACCCCTTCGACACGTCCCGACTGGTGCGCAACGACCCGGGCCACTTCAACGGGGCGGGCAAGGCGGCGCGCAACTGGGACTCGAGCGAGACGGTTCAGGCGAGCTGCTCTCGCTGCCACAGTGGCGCGCAGGGCTACCGGTTCTTCGTGCAGTACGGAGTAGGGCAGACGGTGCCGGAGACGGCCAACGGGCTGGAGTGCGCCACCTGCCATGAGCGCTTCGCGCCGGACTACCCCGTCTTCGTCCCCGCGCGCACCTGGCTTCCGGATGGCACCACGGTGAATCTGCCGGGCCAGGACAACCTCTGCGCGAACTGCCACATCGGTCGCGCCTCGAAGGCCACCCTCGACACGGCGCTGGCGGCCGGAGGCACTCCCCGGTTCCAGAACGTCCACTACATGCCCGCCGCCGGCACGCGTGAGGGCACGCTGGCGCGCGCGGGCTACGAGTATCCGGGCAAGACGTACGCCGGACGGCTCTCACACATGGGCGGCTCGCAGTGCACCAGCTGCCATGTCCCCGGCGTGAGCAACCACACCTTCCGCATCGCCGACGTGTGGAGCACGCGCTGCGAGACGTGTCACGCGGACCAGGAGTCGGCGGAGCAGATTCGCAACGTCCACCTCCAGGACTACGACGGAGACGGCAACACCACCGAGCTGCTCCGGGCCGAGGTGGACGGCATGGCCGCGCGCCTGCTGACCGCCATGCGCGGGGTGACGGGCAACGGCATCTGCTACCACGGCGACGTCAATCCGTACTTCTTCAAGGACACGGACAAGGACGGCACGTGCAGCGCGACGGAGGCCGTCTCCGCCAACGCGTTCGCGCCCTTTACCCCCGCGCTCGTCAAGGCCACCCACAACTACCAGCTCAGCCGGAAGGACAAGGGGGCCTGGGCCCACAACTTCAACTACGTGGGCCAGCTGCTCTTCGACAGCGTGGAGGACCTCACGGGCGCGGTGCCCGCGAATCTGGTGCGTCCGTAGCGCCTCCACGGAGAGGTGAAGCGGCGCATTCGCCCGGTCGGCGCCTCCCAGCTCTCGCCAGTGAGCTGCGCCGGCCATATGCTGATAGGACCTTATGCGTCGGCTCCATGCACTCTCCGTCTGCACAGTTGTATTGGCGTGCGCAACACCTCCGCCTCAAGGTTTTCTTTGGGCGCGCCGGTAATTGAGTCGGGACCATCCGCCCAGAGTCACTTCCGGAGAGACGCTGCAACTCCAGGGAAGACTTTGGCATCAGGTTCTGCAGGGCGCTTCCTGACAGAACAGCAAGGCAGAATGCGATCATGCGAGCATGCTGGGCGACGAGCAGGGCCTCCAAAGGGGCGTGCATTGTGTTCTGCAATGCGTATTTCGGTCCTCCCGCCAAATCCAACCGTTGAGGTGGCCCGTGCATGAAGATGATTGGCGTCCGAAGTTGACCGTGATCGAAGCTCCTATCGCGGATGACTACTGGAGATACACTACTCCTGAGGGTAAACGGCGCACTTCAAGACTCACGATAGGGCAGCCTGTCCATTTCCCTCAAGAGCGCTGCTGGTACACGCCAGTGATGATCGAGGGGCATTTGACCAAGGTGACGCCTATCTTCGGTCAAGATCCTGTGGATGCGCTCATGAACGCGATGATGTTCGTCAAGCGATTCAACGACGAGATGCATGAAGTCGTGTCTGGAGCCAAGCCGCGCAAGAACGCGAAAAAAGCGACCGGACAGAAGAAACAACGTGGGACGATACCCTCGAACAAGACGCGGCAGAAAACCTCTCGCGCTTCTTCTCGCGCGAAGCGGTGAAGACCCTCATTCATTTCTTATGTAGCCCGTCGATGCTCACCAGTCTCTCCGACAGGCAGCAGGAGCCGCTCACGAGGTCCTGGTCACTGGCGTCCTGAGCCGCGTACTCCGCGCGCAGCCGGGTCAGTTCCTCGCGTTCCGCTGTCGTCAACGCACCGGGCTTGCCCTCGCCCCTGCCCGTCCGTTCGCGGACATCCCGTGCTCCTTCCATCACACCTCGGGAGAGCCACGGAACTGGGCTCCTCCCACGCCATGTGCAGCGACTAAAGTTGCCAGTCGCGAAAAACATATTAAAGAGAATGGTAGTTGTTCAGCGCCTGGTCAAGGCGGCCCCGATGAACCCGCGGGCCGCCAGGCTCGGTGATGCCATGGAAGTTCAACAGTCACTTCGTCGCACATGACGCGCAGTGGCGCGCAGCCCACGGCTGCGAGAGGGAGTCGTATGCGGAAGCTGTCCATGACGGTGATGCTTTGCGGTGTACTGGTGTCGGCGTGCGATGGAGAGGGTGGAGAGTCGCCTGCCCACGAACAGCCCGGTGGCACCGGCCCTGAGTCGTCCATCGCGTCCTCCAGCCAAGCGGTCGTCTCTCAGTCGCTCACGACGTCGCTCGCGTGTGTCGAGACGTATGTCAACGCGGGGACCTGCGACTGGCCTCACTGGAACGAGCTGTGGGAGACGTGCAAGACCTACGAGCACGTGGTGCTCGAGGACGGCCGCTTTCTGGAGGCGGTCCAGGCAGGAGGCTGTAGGGTGGACACCTGGCCCGCGCTGCGCGAGCAGCTCCTCGCTGTGCATCCGCAGCGCGTCCTGGTCCGCGAGAGCTGCGACGGCGACTCCCTGGTGATTCAGGAGGCCGAGGCCAACGGCTGCTACACCCTCGACCCGTCCGTTGGCGCCTCCTACATCGACGTGCCGATCGGCAAGTCCGTGACGCTCCATGCGGGTGCGAACTGTTCCGGGGACTCCGTCACGGTCCGGAACAACGCGAACCTCTGTTCGACCTCATTCGAGAGCGGCGCGAGCGCGGACGACAACGTGCGCTCGCTCCGGGTTCAGGACGTCCAGGCCCCCCCATCGCCGTACCGCTACGTCTGCACCAGCGCGGAGCCGATGTGCGTCAGGAACTACAACAGCAGATTGAATGCCCTCAACCAGACGCAGACCGTCAGGATCGCCCGCGTCACCCGCGCGGGCACGACAACGCCCACGATGGCCGCCATCCAGCGAAAAATCACTGAGCTGGACGCCTTCTTCGCCGTCGCGTCGCGCAACCAGCTGCGCCTGGATCTCATCCGTTCGCAGAACGTAGAGGTGACGAGCAGCGACTGCGAGGCGGCGAAGGGGCAGGCCGTCAAGCAATTCGGCACCACCTCGTTCCTGACTGTGTATGTGATGCCCACCGGGATGTGTTCCGTCTCGAGGGGCAGCGCGAGCAAGATCTACCTCAATGACAACTTGCTCCGGACCCATGCTCACGAGACGGGACACATCCTCGGCCTCGCGCACGGCAACGTGAGGGATCCCGCCACCGGCAAGGTCACCCAGTATGGAGACGCGAGCACGTTCATGGGCAAGTACTCGTCGGACAACTACAACCTCCCGCAGCTCCATTGGCTGGGGTGGACGAAGAAGGAGGAGCTCGTCCTGATCAATCCGGCCATCGACAGCGTGGGCTCCATCGAAGTCACCCTCCGTCCGTTTGGAAACAACGCCGACAGCACCAGCCCCCTCCCGCTGGGAGCGGTCTGGGATATTCCCGACAGCGAGTCTCGGCTGTTCTTCGCCGTGCCGAAGCCGCGCCTCAACGAGACGAACGACATTGGGGGCGGTGCGGTGTTCGTGCACCGCGCCCCCAAGTGCGACGGCTGCGTGAGCATCGACATGGGCACGCTGCAGGTCGCGCGGTTCGGCCCCAGGGCCACCGCTGAGTACTCCGCGAATGGCCTCCGCTTCAAGCCCGTGGGATTCACGAGCCGCTTCGTCCAGGTGAACGGAAAGAGCGTCGAGGAGTTCACCTCCGTCACGCTGCGCATCTGGCGGTAGCAGCCCTCCGTGGATGAGACCGAGCGTGGCTGGGATGTGTACGGCCAGCACCACGCTCATACTTCAGCGGGGGAGGGGTGATCCCGCACCGGCGCCACCGCCTTCCCCGCACCGGACTGTCCTTTCATCCAATGACTGTGCAGTCCATGAGACATCGCTCGATCGCTCACGGCGTGGAGGTCGCCCTTGGGGATGACGACGGTGCTCAGGATGTGAATACTGTCTCAAGCCAAAGACAATCGCCGAGGTGGCTCCCGGTGGACTTGTCTCCTCTTGATACAGGTCTTTGAAGCACCCCGCGGGGGGCGGGTCTACCTATGCTCAAGGTATTTCACAACGACACGGATCCCGCCGCGTTGACGGGCAGCGTGCGCGATTACATCCATCCGGGTGGCGCCCAGCTCCAGGCGCGCGTCGAAGCCTTCTTCAAGTGGCAGCACCTTCGACGGGGCCAGGGCCTGTGGCCCTATTCCCGCTCGACGGAGGAGAGCCCGTCGACCGTCACGGCCGCGCGTGACGACGCCGGCGGCAGGTTCCGGGGTGTCAACTTCGCCAGCCAGGATTACCTGAGCCTCTCCGTTCATCCGGAGCTCAAGCAGGTGGCCATGGCGGTCATCGGAGAATTCGGGCTGCACAGCGCCGGTTCCGCCGCCCTGCTGGGCAATACCTCCCATTCGGTGTTGCTGGAGCAGCACGTCGCCGACTTCCTCGGCATGCCCGAGGCCATCCTCTTCCCGACCGGCTGGGCCGCGGGTTATGGCGTCATCAAGGGGCTGGTGCGTCCCACGGACCATGTTGTCATGGACGCCCTGTCTCATGCCTGTCTCCAGGACGGCGCCAACGCCGCCACCCGCCATGTCCACCGCTTTCATCACAACGACGTGGGCGAGTGCCGCGAGGTGCTCGAGGGGATCCGCGCCACTGACACCGGCAACGGCATCATGGTGGTGACCGAGGGCCTGTTTTCCATGGACAGCGACACCCCGGACCTCGCGGCCCTCCAGGACCTCTGCCATGAGTTCAACGCCACGCTGGTGGTGGACGTTGCCCACGATCTCGGCAACCTCGGCGAGGACGGCAAGGGCGTCATTGGCAACCAGGGCATGCTGAGCAGGGTCGACCTGGTGATGGGCTCGTTCTCCAAGACCTTCGGCTCGAACGGCGGCTTCGTGGCCTGCCGCACCCGGGCGGTGAAGGAGTACCTGCGCTTCTTCAGTTCGCCCTGCACCTTCTCCAACGCGCTGTCTCCCGCCCAGGCCGCCACGATCCTGAAGGCCTTTGAAATCGTCGCGGGGGCCGAAGGCCAACAGCTGCGTGACAAGCTCATGGGCAACATCCTGATGCTGCGCCACCAGCTGGTCGAGGCGGGCTTCGAGGTCTACGGCGAGCCCTCCGCCATCGTCTGCGTGAAGATTGGTTCGGAGGCCCTCGCCCGGCTGGTCAGCCGGCACCTGCCGGAGGCCGGGCTGCTCGCCAACCTCGTGGAGTTCCCCGGTGTGGCCAAGGGCAAGGCGCGCTTCCGGATGCAGGTGATGGCCGGCCATACAGACGGGAACATCCGCGACGCCGTGGCGGCCCTGAAGGCCTCCTACTCCGCGGGAAGGGGCGAGTTCGATCGCCTCAACGCAGAGTAGGCCGAGCCGCCGGAGGCAGCCCACCCGTCACGGCGCTTCCCGGCGTTGCCCCTCGGCGACGAGCAGGAACTCCTGGTCACTGGCGTCCTGTTCGGCATACTCCTCCCGGTAGCGGTGGGTGATCTGGTCCACCCAGTCGTGGTAGCCGCTCAGCCATTCGCGCAGGCCGGAGATGAAGCCTCGCAGCTCCTTGCTCGCGGCTCGCTCCAGCACCGCCGCCTCTTCCTGGAAGGCGCTGATCTCCGCCTGGATCTGCCTCGCGGTGTAGTCGGCGCCCTCTTGAAGGGAGTGGCCCTGTGCCGCGTAGATCATGGCCATGTTCCGGCTCTGGTCTGGCTCGCGCGCCTCGGTGTGGAGGCTGTGCAGGTCATTGGCCCAGGAGGCGATGTTGTTGACATGAAGGCGGAGGCGCTCCACCGAGGGGCGGTTGTACTCCTCGGGCGACAAGGGCCCCGCGTTGGCGGCGTCAATGAGGGCCATGGAGGGATTCACTCCCCCGGTGTGTCGGCGAAACGCGCGGTAGGGACGCAACGCGAGCGGCCTGCCCAGCAGGTGCGCGATGATCTGCAGGCCCGCGGAGCCAGCCCACATCCGGATGCCGTGGGCGAAGCGCGCGAAGTGCTCGGGGGACAGGAGGCTCCTCAAGCGCTGGCAGACATCCCTCAAGGCCCGCTCTCCGAAGACGGGCTCGGGGCCCATCTGGTCGAGGTCGAGGACGTCCAGGACCGCGGTGAGCTGCGACAAGGTGGTCTCGTTGAGAGGGTCCACCCGGTCCACGGCGTGGTCGTCGATGATGAAGAGCCAGGCGGTGAAGTCCGTGAGGGCCTGGAGCAGCTCCGGGCCCGCATGGGGAAAGCTGCGGCCCGAGAATGACGCATACCTCGCGCGTTCCACCCGGGCCCGATGTTTCGCCGTGAGAAGGAGTCCGTACCGGCTGGCCCAGGCCAGCATCGTCTTCTCCAGGCGTTCGATGTCGGGCGAGCACGCGCCCTGCCAGGGGAGGGTGATGACAGGAACTCGAACGTGTTCGAGTTCCGAGATGATTCTTGTCTGCATGGTGGGGCTCCTCGCCGCGTCGACACGGCTCGTTGGAAGGGTGGCGAGGAATTGCTCGAATGGCAAGACGTGGTGTGAATCGCCGGGGATGCGGGTTGGATGGCGGGGTGGATGTCTTTGATTGCGGGGCGGAGGATTCCCCGCACCGGACTGTCCCTTCGTCCAATGACCGTGCGGCCTGGGAGACATTGCTCGCCCGAACAAGGCGGAAAGGGCGCCCTCGCGGGTGATGGAGGTGCTCGGGATGCGAATACTGTCTCTTCTAAAGACACGCACGGGAGGCCATCCATGGGCACGAGCGCACCGGGTATCAAGCTGGGCGGCAGACTCAATCTGCTGGCACCTGAAGTCTGCGACAACCCGCATCCCTACCTGGCGGAGCTGCGCCGCGGCGGCCCCGTCGTTCAGGTGGACCCCGACGGCATCTGGGCGGTCATCCGGTATGACGCCGCGCAGTACGTGCTCAAGTCGCCACAGCTCTTCTCCTCCCAGGCGATGTCGGTGGCCTTCGGGCCGGAGTGGCTCGGGCGCCCCAACCCCATCGCGGATTCATGTCTCTTCCTGGACCCGCCCGGGCACGGACGACTGCGGGCGTTGGTCAGCCGTGCCTTCACCCCCGCGACGCTGGCGCGGTTCGAGCCGCGCATCCGCGCCGTGGCCCGGGGACTCGTGGCCCGGATGCTGGAGCAGCGGAGGGTGGACTTCGTGGACGCCTTCGCCAGGCCCATTCCCACCACCGTCATGGGATGGATCCTCGGGTTGGACGCCTCCCTGGAGCAGCATTTCAAGCGCTGGACCAACGACTTCATGTCCTTCAGCGGCGTTCATCCCGACGACACCCCGCGGAAGGAGCAGTGCCGTCGCACCGTCGAGGAGCTGGAGCAGTACTTCAAGGAGATGCTGGCCGACCGACGGCGGTCGCCAGGGGACGACATGGCGAGCAACCTCCTTGACGTGCGGGTGGAGGGGGATGCGCTGACAGAGCGGGAGCTGATGGGCTTCCTCTTCATGCTGTTCCTCGCGGGCCTGGAGACGACGACCCACCTGATCAGCCAGAGCGCGCGGGTGTTCGCCATGCATCCGGAGCTGCTCCGCCGCCTGCGAGAGAATCGCGCGTTGATTCCCCGCTTCGTCGAGGAGACCCTGCGCTACGAGCCCGTCGCGGCGGCCACGATGCGCGTGTGCCTTCAGGGCGCGACGGTGGATGGAGTGGAGGTGCCCCGGGGGAGCCTGGTCCTGGTGTCGCTGGCCTCCGCTGCCCGCGACGAGAAGTACTTCCCGGACGGGGACCGCTTCATCCTGGAGCGGGAGGGGCCGTCACACCTCTCCTTTGGCCATGGCCCCCACGCCTGTCTGGGCCTGCTGCTCGCGAGGATGGAGGCGCGAGTCGCCGTGGAGGAGTTGGTGGCCCAGGTGGACCGGGTGGAAGTGCGGACGGAGCGCATCGATTGGCTCCCCTCGCTCGTCGCTCGCGGGCCGCTGACGCTGCCCGTTGAGCTGTTCCCCGTCTGAGTCTGGGTCCACGCGCCCGCGGCGGCGCTGCAATGGCCACCGCGGGCGTTACAGTCCTACGAAGTGCGGCCC
>NZ_JBLZWL010000059.1:0-53203 GCF_049194865.1 Corallococcus terminator
ACCTCGCAGCTCATCACCCTGCAGCTCAACCTGGCGTTCTAGCGTCACCTCCGCTGGGCACGGACACCGGCTTTGCGTTATCCCTGCGACTGGCAAGGAGACGCGAAGCCATGCAGCCCATCGACCACGCGCAGCTCTCGCGGCTGGACCTGAATCTACTGGTGGCGTTCGACGCCCTCATGCGCGAGCGCCACGTCACCCGGGCCGCCCATCGCATCGGCCTGGGCCAGCCCGCCATGAGCCACCACCTCGCGCGGCTGCGCGAGCTGCTTGGTGACGAGCTCTTCACGCGGGCCCCCACGGGAATCATCCCCACGCCCCACGCCCAGGCGCTCGCGGGGCCCGTGCGCACCGCGCTCGCGTGCCTTCAAGGCGTGCTCACCCAGCGCCCCTTCGACCCCGCCACGCAGGAGCGCCACTTCCGCGTGAGCCTGTCGGATGGGCTGGAGTGCGCGCTGATGCCGCCGCTGCTCGCGCTCGTCGCGGAGCAGGCCCCTGGCGTCACCCTCTCCCTCTCGCCACTCCAGGATGCCCAGGGCCTGGCGATGCTGGATGACGGCTCGCTGGATTTGCTGGTGGGCCCGCCCCTGGAGCAGGCCCCGCATCACAAGCTGCGGCTGTTCTGCGCCGGAGGCTACCTCGTCGTCTTCGACCCGAGCGTCGTGCGCCTGGACACGCCGCTGTCCCTGGAGGACTTCCTCTCCATCCCGCATGTCCGCGTGTCGCGACGGGCGGACTCCAGCGACGCGGTGGATGACGCGCTCGCCCGGCTCCGGCTGCGCCGCCGCGTGGCCGTGCAGACGACCCATGCGCTCAGCGTGCCGCACCTCTTGCGTGGCGCGCGGCTGCTCGGTCTGCTTCCCCGACGCTCGGCCCTGGCGAGCGCGAAGGCCTTTGGCTTGAGCGTGAGTCCTCCACCCCTGGCGTTGACGGCGGACAGCATCGCGATGCGCTGGCATGCCTCGCACGACTCCGACCCGGGCCACCTCTGGCTGCGCGAGGCGATGTTCCAGGCCGCGACGTCGAGCGGCGAGGACGGCACCTTCACCCGGGTGGCGGCGAGGACGCCCCCGCCGCCCAAGCGCTCCCGTCAGAAGGTCGCGATGGGATTGACGGGCGAGCCCGTCCCGCCCTCCACGGCCAGGGGCGCCACGCTCAGGAGGAAGTCGTAGCGTCCGCGGGCCGCGGCGGCCTTCGCCAGGGCCTCCGGGTCCGCGTTGTCGATGACGTGGACGCCCAGCGTGTTGATGAGCAGCACGTGCACCGGCATCACGAACCCCTCCACGCCCGAAGGCAGCACGTCCAGCCCGACGTCCGTCGCGACGACGGCGACACCGCGCGCGGCGAACCACTCCACGCTGGACAGATGCAGCCCCGGTGAGTGCGAGGACACGTCCCACGGCCCCACCGCCGCGCGGCGCGCCCACCGTCCCGTGCGGACGATGACGGCGTCTCCGCTCGTCACCTTCACCTTCGTCTTGCGCTCCCACGCCTCCAGGTCCGCCGCGTGGATGGGCGTCCCCGGCTCCAGGTAGGGCACGCCCTTGAACGCGGCCATGTCGATGAGCACTCCACGCGTGGTGAGCCCGTCGCGCACCGCGTTCACCGACAGCACCGAGCAGCCCTTCGCGTCGACCTTCGACTGCGCGTAGCCGTTGTACGTCCGGCCCTCGTCGAAGACGTGGCAGAGCGCGTCCAGGTGCGTGTGGGACCAGCCGTGGAAGCCGAGGGCCAGCCGGTCCGCGCTGTACGTGGACTCGGGCGCTTCGCCATGGAAGAGCATCTGGTGCTCCAGCGGCGACGGGACGTCCGCGGCTTGCCGCGTCTCCAGCGTGTGCGCCAGCGAGACGGACACGCCCTCGCGCACCAGCTTCGCGGCCTCCTTGCGCTTGGCCGGAGTGATGAGGTTCGCGGTGCCGAGCTGATCCTCGGGCCCCCAGCGTCCCCAGTTGCCGTGTTGCTTCTTCCACGCCTGGACGGACTCGGGGCTCGACAGTCCCCGCGCGACGGGCGGGCTCGGCGGCGGCGTGGCGACCGCGGCACCGGTCCACCCCACGCTCGCGAGGACGAGGACAAGGACCTGGATGGATTTCTGGGACATGACTCGCTCCGGTGCGGGCCTCCCCGAGGGCGGGAAGGCGGCTTCGCCCTCCTCCGGGTGCGGGGAGTGGCGGCACCCCGTACCTACCGACGGAGAGGGCGCGCGCCCAATCGAGCCCATCGATGACGGTCATCGACGCACACCCCGGCGGGCTGTAACCCTCCGCGCTACAGACGGGCGGGATTTGTAGCGCCACGAGTCACAACCGGCGTCGCCGGGCACCGAAGACCCTGGGGAGTGGGTGTGGCGGCACACCCACTGCATTGTGAGAAATCGCCACACGGCCGGGAGCAACCCACCACGGCCGTGCGCTTCGTGTCCCCGGGGGGGGCCCAGGGGGCCACGGAGCGGGGGGACGCGGGGCCCGGCCTGTGAAGCTCCAGGTCGGGCCTCCGCGGAGGTTTTCCCGCATGCCTGGCGGGCAGGCGGAGGTGGATGAGCGGACCGTCGTGTCGCGCGGCCATGGTATCTTGAAGCTCATGTCTGCTTCCGACCGGGCCCGCACCACCCCCATGCCTCCAGACGTGCAGAACGATTCGCTCTGGAAGGTCGACGCCCGGGACTCAGGAGACGAAGCGCTGCACGTGACGCTGCCCTATGAGCAGGGCCGCCGCGCGTATGACGCCTCCACGGTGCGCCGCTTCCGTCTGACGGTGGTGGAGGGCACCAACTCCGGCAGCACGTGGGAGTCCACGGCGGACACCTGCTCGGTGGGCTCGCACCCGCTCAACGACTTCGCGGTGGATGACTCCACCGTGTCCCGCTTCCACTGCGAGATTCGAATCGGCCCCAAGGGGCCGCAGGTCAGAGACCTGGACAGCCTCAACGGCGTCATCCTGGATGGCGTCCAGGTGATGGAGGGCGTGCTGCGCAGCGGCTCCCTCTTGCGGTTGGGCCGCGTGGTGCTGCGCTTCGACTTCAGCGCGGAGAACAACCGGCTGCCCGTGTCGGAGAGCACGCGCTTCGGCACGCTCGTCGGCGCCTCGGTGGCCATGCGCGTGTGCTTCGCGATGATGGAGCGCGCGGCCTCTCGCGACGTCACCGTGCTGCTGGAGGGCGAGACGGGCACGGGCAAGAGCCAGGCGGCGCAGGCCATCCACGACGCGGGCCGCCGCAAGGACGGGCCCTTCCTCGTCGTCGACTGCGGCGCCATCCCCGCGCACCTCCTGGAGAGCGAGCTGTTCGGCCACGAGAAGGGCGCCTTCACTGGCGCCGTCCAGCGTCGCGCTGGCGTCTTCGAGGAGGCCATCGGCGGCACCGTCTTCCTTGACGAGATTGGCGAGCTGCCCGCGGAGCTTCAGCCCAAGCTGTTGCGCGTGCTGGAGAACCGGGAGATTCGCCGCGTCGGCAGCAACACGTACCAGCCGGTGGACGTGCGGCTGATGGCGGCCACGCACCGCGACTTGCGCGCGGAGGTCAACGCGGGACGCTTCCGCTCGGACCTCTTCTTCCGGCTCGCGGTGCTGCGCATTCCCCTGCCCCCACTGCGCCAGCGTCCAGAGGACCTGCCCCTGCTGGTGGAGGGCATCCTCGGCTCGCTGGGCGCGGAGCGGGAGCGCACCGCGTCGCTGCGCACGCCGGACTTCCTGGCGCGCCTGCGCTACGCGGCGTGGCCGGGCAACGTGCGCGAGCTGCGCAACTACCTGGAGCGGTGCCTCGTCTTCGAGGAGGCCGTGGAGCTGACCGAGGACGAGTCGCGCTCGGGCAACCCCATGGAGGTGGACCCCAGCCTCCCCTACGCGGACCAGCGCCGCCGCGCGGTGGACGACTTCGAGCGGCGCTACCTGCGCGCGCTCCTGGAGAAGCACCAGGGCAAGGTGGCCCAGGCCGCCGTCACCGCGGGGATGGACCGCGTCCACCTCTACCGACTGCTGCGCCGCCACGGCATCAAGCCGTGAGCGTCAGCGTCGGCCGGTGACGCGGGACCAGATGGCTCCGCCGCCCGGCAACGGCGCGGCGAGGAAGCCCGACTCCAAGCCCCTCAGCGCCGCCACGGTGGCCACCAGCCCCGTGTCCTGGGAGTCCGCCACCCAGCCGGGAAGGTGCAGCAGGCTGCCCCCGGCGCTCCCGCGTCCTTCCGAGGCGGGCAGTCGGTCCACGTGAACGGTGATGGCCAGCTCCACGGGCGCGCCCTCCGCGTCGCGAGCGCCCTCCAGCAGTGACAAGGCCGCCGCCAGCACCCGCTCTCGCACCGCGCGCTCGGAGACGGCGTCGTCGGGCAGCAGCGCCAGCGCCATGAGGCAGCCGCTGCCCTCCAGTCGCACCTCCAGCCCCACCTCCCGAGCCACCGCGCCCGTCCGTTCCAGCAGGCAGTCCATCCGCTCCAGCAGCGCCGCGTCGGGGGCACGCGACAGTCGCGCCTCCGCGTAGAGCGCCACCGCGTGGCCCTGGGCCTCGCGCGGCTTCTCGCCTCCCACCGCGCGCCGCAGGTCCTCCAGCAGCACGACGACGTCGGGGTACCGGTCCTCGCGATTCTTGGCGAGGCACCGCAGCACCACGTCGTCCAGCGCCGCGGGCACGGGGGCCCGCTCACCGGGTCTGGGCGGTGGCGCGTGCAGGTGCTGTTCTTCCACTTCGTGCCGCGTGGCGCCCTGGAAGGGAGGCTGTCCGGTGACGAGCTGGAACAGCAGCACGCCCAGCGCGTACAAGTCAGTGCGGGCATCGGGTGCCTCGCCGCGAATCTGCTCCGGCGCCATGGACAGCGGAGTGCCCAGCGCCACGCCGGTATGGGTGAGTGACGACGCGCCCGGAGAGTCCGGCGTCAGCCCCTTCGCCACGCCGAAGTCCACCAGCTTCACCAGGAGGGCCTCGCCGCTCCCGGACAGCTTCATCACGTTCTGCGCCTTCAAGTCCCGGTGCACCACGCCCGCGGCATGGGCCACCCGCAGCGCGGCGCCCACCTGCTCCAGGATCTCCAGCGCCTCACGTGAGGACAACGGGCCCCGCGCCGCCAGCTCCGCGGCCAGGTCCCTGCCCTCCAGCCACTCCATGGCGATGAAGGGCCTGCCATCCGGAAGCTCGCCGTAGTCGTGCACGCCGACGATGTGCGGATGACTCAGCCGCTGGAGCGTGGCCGCCTCACGGCGGAAGCGGCGCAGCGCGGTGTCCGTCGTCAACGCCGCCGACTGGAGGACCTTGAGCGCCGCCACGCCTCCGCCTCCCACGTCCCGAGCACGATAGAGGGTGGAGACAGGGCCCCGGTAGTGGACGCGCTCCACCACCCAACGGCCCACCAGGGCTCCTGGCCGCAGCTCCTCGCCATAGAGCGACTCCACGCCTCCCGTCGTCATCGACTAGCGCTCCCGCGTCGGACGCGTGGGCACCGTGGGAACCGTACGCCTGCACAGCTTGCCCCCGCGTGGGTCTTCCACGGGCCCGCACGGGTCATGAAGGAACGTCGTCACGGGCTCCAGCCAGAGCTTCCCGGTGGTGTCCTTGCACCGCTCGTAGTCACCATCGCCGGGCACCTGGGAGCCATCATTCACCTCGCACCTGCCCGTCTGCGTCGCGGTGTTCCAGCACGGCCCCGCGACGGTGGACGCGCAGTTGGCGCCGCCGCCCAGGGGGCTGGGGAGCGCGCAGACTCGGGACGAGGAGTACGCCGCGCCCTCGCTCCAGGCGGGGTCGTAGCAGGAGTACATCTTCTTGTAGATGGAACCGTCGACGATGGCCTCCTTGCCGACGACCTTGTAGGTCGGTCGCTCGCCGCCGTTGAAGACCTCCTCCACGAACACCTTGGTGGCCAGGGCCTGCGGCACGAAGATGTTGCCGTAGAAGGCGCCCTCGCGAATCGCGAAGACCTGGGACTCCGTCAGCGCGTACCTCGCGGCGGAACCCTGTGAAACCTCCACGGTCGCCGTGCCGACGTCGTCACTGTCCCACGGCGCCGTCATCACGCTGTAGTAGCCCTCCGTCGGACAGGTGAAGGTGACGACGGGTTCCGAGCCGGCGCAGCTCTCATCCCCTTCACCCAGATTGGTGGAGCTTCCCGAGTCGCAGCCGACGACACCCGAGCACACGCGCAGCACCATCTGGGCACCCGAGCTGGAGCCCACCGTCGGGCCGGGACAGGAGACAACGCCCCCCGCGCCCAACGACACCGTCGAGCCAGGGATACACGCGCCGATGCCGTCGGCCGTCCATCCACAGTCTCGCTGCGCGCCCCCTTCTCTCGAAGTGCACATGGCGAAGCTGTCGAGCTTCGTGGCCGTGGTCGGCTGGTACTCGGCGGGCTTCGTCTGGGCCTCCAGGTAGAAGATGCTCGGGTCTCCCGGCACTTCGCCCCGGATGGACAGCTCCACACGGCGGCCCAGCGCGTTGTTGCGCGCCAGCAGGCACCCGGAGACGCGGCGGAGGCACGCCGCCGTAGGGGCGGAATTGAGCCACTGCGTACACAGCCCCGCCTTGCCACCCCAGAGGTGAACGCCAGCGCTCGCGGGCCGGGGGTTGTAGTACCAGAGCACCTGATTGGGCCCCAGCGCGCAACTCACCAGGTACGACATGAACGTCTCCGCATCCTCGTCATGGAGCTGCTTGAGGATGTACGGGTCTCCGCCCGTCGCGCTGAAGAGGGCAGACAGCTCGGTCCTCGACAGCATGTCGTTGGCGATGGGATTGGTGCTGATGGCATTGAGGACGAGCGCCTTGGTGGACAGGGAGTTGGCGATGCGGATCTCCGCCTGACTCTCTCCGACCTCCGCTTTTGGAGGGCTCGAGGGTTCGCCTCCACCTGCGCCGCAACCGGCCAGGACCACCAACAGCACGGACACGATTCCCGACGGGGGGCGACGGACAGTGACACCCATGGACGCTCCTCCAGTGAAAAACACGACTACAGCGAAATACCCCCTCACAGAAGCACGCTCCAGGCCAGCCCGCCGCCGGTCGCCTTGCCGCTCGTGGAGGCCACCCTGGCAGGTCGTCCTGCTGTAGCGAGGAAAGTCACACGGCGGAGGTTCTGTAGCCTCGCGCGCTACACCCGCCGAGCCACGTCCTGGAGAGCGACCAGGCGCGGGCGCCACAGGGGCGCGGCCGAGACGGCGCTCTCCGCCTGGGCCAGCCAGATGAGGCCCTCGGCGAGCCTGCGGGCGGCGAAGGCGGAGTGCGCGGCCTGGAGGAGCAGCTCCGCCTTCTCGTCGGGAGAGGCCAGCTCCCGCGCCTCCTCCTCCAGGGCATGCCAGGCCCGCTCCTCGTGCGAGCCCGCACCCGCCTCGGCCTCGCGCACCTGGAGCTCCACCAACCGACGCATGACCGCGGTGGGAGGCAGGGAGGCAGGGGGGCAGTGGGACTCAATCCAGCGAAGCTGTCGGGAGGCTTCCGCCAGGTCGCCCAGCGCGGCGCCGATGCGCGCGAGCAGCAGCGCATCCAGGGGCACCGGATGCTCGAGGAAGAAGCGCACCCCCAGCTCGTGCGCGCGACGCGCCAGGGGCAGCGCCTCTTCCAGCCGCCCTTGCATGTAGAGCACCTCCGCGAGGTTGAAGGTGGACCAGCGCTCCACCTGGGCGTGGCCCAGTTCGCGCCCCAGTCCCATGGCGCGGCGCAGGTCTTCTTCCATCCGCGCCACGTCCCCCTGCCCCAGCCACAGCAGCACGCGGTTGATGAGCGTCGCGGCCAGGTGCAGGGAATCACCAGCGGCCTCGCAGCGAGACACCGCCTCCTCGAAGCGAGCGGAGGCTTCGTCCGTGCGCTGGAGGAAGGTGAGCGAGGAGCCCAGCATCGTCAGGGCCACCACCAGCGTCTCGTGTTCGCGAGCACCTTCGGCGCCCTCGACGACGGAGGCGAGGATTCGCGCGGCGGGCCCCCACTCGCCCTGGCGCACGTGCAGCCGCCCCCGGGCCAGCGAGCAGCGCAGCGACAGGCGCGGGTCGTCGAGGTGCTCGATTCGCTCCAGCGCCTCGCGCGCGCACACCGTCGAGCCGTCCACGTCCTCCATCCAGTCGCGCGCGGTGGCTTCCTCCAGCAGCAGGTCCACGGGCAGGAACTTGTCGCCACGGCCTTCGGCCAGGGCGCGCGCGGCGGAGAGGTCTCCAAGGCCCTCATGGAAGCGCTGGAGGCGATGGCGCACGCGTCCGCGGCCCGCCAGCGCGAGCGCCCGTCGCGCGATGTCCTCCTCCGGAAGCAGCGAGAGCGCGCGGGTGTAGTGCTGCTCCGCTTCCACGGATTGATGGGCGCGACGTGCCTCCTCGGCCAGCGCGAGGAAGGCGATGGCGGCCTCCTCGTGCGCGCCACAGGCGGCGGCATGGTGCGCGCGACGACGACGCTCGGAGGGTGACGTGCCCGGAGTGGCCAGGCGCGCGGCGGCGTGCAGCGTGCGGCGCGTCGCGGGAGGCAGGAGCGCCTCGAGGGCCTCGCGCAGCAACGGATGGCGGAAGGCGAAGCGGCCCAGGCCCATGGGGCGCAGCAGGCCCGCGCGCACCAATCGCTGCAGCCCGGCGCCCGCGTCCAGCGTGGTGGCCACGCCCACAATCTCATCGCGAGGCTCCAGGTGACGCAGGGCCGCGTCCACGCGAACGACATCCAGCTCGGAGCCCAGCACCGCGCACAGGCGCGCCAGCACGCCGTGGGCGTCGGGCAATCCCGCGAGCACGCGCGTGGCGAGCCGCTGGAAGAGCGGCGTCACCGACACGTCGAGCAGCGCGTCCGGGGCGATGTACCAACCTCCGCCGGGAGAGGCGCGCAGCGCACCGGCGGTCCGCAGCGCCACGGCCAGCTCCACCAGCGACAGGGGCACGCCCTGGGCCAGCTGCTCCAGTCGCGCGAGCACCGGCTCGGGGATGTGCTCGGCGGGACGAAGCAGGTGGAGCAGCAGCGCGCGACTCGCCTCGGGAGACAGCGGCGGCAGGACGTGTCGCGACGCATGCGCGCTGCGCTCGCCCAGGTGGGGACGCAGGCCCAGCAGCGCGGGACGCGCCACCACGCAAACCCATAGCGGCGCGGACGCCCCCGCTAGCGTTGCCACTTCCAGCGCGTCCAGGCTGGTGGGGTCGGCCAGGTGGGCGTCATCCAGCAACAGCACGCGAGGCGTCTCCCGCGCGCGATGTCGGAGCGCCTCGGCGAGCCAGCGCGCGGCGGCGTGTCGCGCGTCGGCGAGAGGAATGGGCCCGGAGCGAGGCGTCTCCGGGAGTGGCGACGCGCCTTCACCGACGGAGGCTCTCAGCGCCTCCAACAGGGCCTCTGGCGCGGAGACATCCGGAGCCGCCGCGCGCAGCCGGAAGACCTGGGCGCGTCCCGCCGCCTCAAGCCGCTGCGCGAGCGCTTCGATGACCCGTGACTTGCCCTGCCCCACGTCGCCGGTGAGGACCGAGAAGCCGGGCACGCCCTGCGTGAGACAGCGTGTGGCCTCCTGCTCCAACAGGTCGACCAGCGACTCACGCCCCACCAGCGGAGGCGGCTCCGACACGGAGCTGGACATGCCCCGGTCCAGCAGCCGCAGCCGTCCACCCGCGGGCACTGACGCGACGGGCGGCTCGGGGGCTCCCACGGCCTCTGTGGCGCCGGGCTCCAGTCGCGCCGCCGCCGAGGCGGTGACCCGCGTCTCGCCGGGCACCCACTCCGCGGGCCACCAGTCTCCTGGCGCATCGAGAGCGGGGCCGGCCAGGCGCAGGGTGGATGTTCCCGCGAAGACATGCAGCTCCGCGAGGTGGAGGATGGCCGACGCCTCTCCTGCTTCCACCAGTCGCCGCGCGGCGAGCGCACCCGCGCGAACGTTCGCCTCGGCGGTGAGCGACTCGGCGAAGGCGAGGACATAACCGCCGCGCCTCACCCGCGCGATGACGCCTCCTTGCGGCTCGATGGAGGCCAGCACCGCGTCCACGGACAGCGAGGCCTGGAGCCCCAGCAGCGCCACATGTCGAGGCCCCGAGCCCATGAGCAGGGTCGCCGCGACGTTGGCGACCTCGACGGGAGGGACGATGCTCGTGGAGACGGCGACGTGACACGCGGCATCGAAGGCGGCGAGCACATCGGGGGCGCGGGCGAAGCGCTCGGTGGGCGCCTTGGCCAGACAGGTGCGGAGGACTTCATCGAGCGCGGGGGGCACCGCGCAGCGCTCGGAGACCCGGGGCGGCCTCAGGCTGACGTGGCCGTGGCGGATCTGCTCGGGACTTCCGATGAAGGGCGGCGCGCCGGTGAGCAGCTCGAAGAGGAGGACGCCGAGCGAGTAGATGTCGGCCGACGTGCTGGCGAGCCGCGCATCGAGACACTGCTCCGGAGACATGTAGAGCGGCGTGCCCAGCCGCTGTCCCGCGGGCGTCACGCCTGGAGGAAGGTCGTCCTCGGAGTCGTCGCCCTCGACGTCATAGAAACGCGCGAGGCCCAGGTCGAGGAGGCTGAGCGTGCCACCCTCGCGCAGGAAGACATTCTCGGGCTTGAGGTCGCGATGCGCGACGCCGACCGAATGCGTCCGCTCCAGCGCCACGCACAGGCCACGGAGCATCTCCCGGACATGCGGCAGCGACGCGGCGCCAGTGCCGGGCAGCGCGGCCATCCACGCGGCGAGCGTCTGCCCGTGCAGGTGCTCCATCACCAGGAAGGGACGTCCGCGAACCACGCCATGCTCGAGCAGCTCCGGCACGGTGGGCGGCCCCACGCGGCGCAGCGCGGTGGCCTCGCGCGCGAAGCGCTCTTGATGCGGCCCATGTCCCAGCTTCAGGGCCACCTCGCGTCCGTCCGAGTCACGGTACGCGGTGAAGACGTGCGAGAAGCCCCCGCTGCCCAGCGGCGCGGCGACGCGCACGCCAGGAACGTCCGCGAGTGACAGTCCTTCGCTGGAAGGACCGCCAGGGACTCGCGAGCCGTGCACGGGACAGGCCGCGCCCGGCAAAAGGCGGCGGTGGCAGTTCGGGCAGCGCATCGGTGGGACGTGACGCTACCAGAGCGTTTGAAGCAGCACGATGGCGACGCCCACCAGTCCTTCGCCCGCGATGCTTCCGGCGGCCAACGTCACCAGGCGGCCCTCCGCAGTCGTGGATTTCACGTATCCCACCAGCAAGGCGACAAGCCCGCCGAGAAACAGACTCAGCGAATAGGAGGGCAAGAGCAGGCACGCCAGTCCCATGCCCAGTGGCGAGGGAACCCACCGTCGCGCGCGTGGCGGGAGCAGCCGCTCCGCGAGGACGAGGACGACGGCGGCGAGCGCGGCCCAACCCACCGCGGCGCGAGTCGCGGGCTCCAGGGAGCTCAATCCCGAGGACAAGACGCGCGCGACGCTCGCGGTGATGAAGGCAGCGGGCGCGGGGAAACCTTCCTCGCCCCCCAGCGCCTCGCGGTTCGGCACGAGCAGGAAGAACAGCGGCACCACCGCGAGCGCTCCCACGCCCGAGCCGAGCAACTGCGCGAGGAACAATCGGCGGGGATTCGCACCCAGCAGGTGGCCCGTCTTCAAGTCCGTGAGGAGGTCCGCGGACGACGAGGCCGAGTTGACGGTGATGCCCGCGGTCGCGAGGTTGGCGTTCACCTGCTGGGGCAGCAGGACGCCGAAGGTGACCTGCGTCACCTGGCTGAGCGCGCCCACCGGGGTGGCGTCCGTCTCTCCCGTGACACGACACGAGATGAGGCACAGGACGAAGGACATCGCGATGGCGAGGGCCGCGTGCGCGAGAGGAACCCCGAAGCCGCGATATGCGACGAACAAGGTCGCCGGCACCACGACGATGAGGCCCGCGAGGAGCCAGGTGCGGGGCACCTGCAAGGCGTCCACGGGATGAGGCGGTGAGTCGCGACGGGAGAACAGTCCCTGCCAGGCTCGCCGAAGGACGCGACCTTCGAGCAGGAACTGGAGCAACGAGGCCGTGACGAGCATGGCCGCTCCGGGCCACAGACTCCACTCGGAGAAGTCTCCCTTCTCCAGGGAGACGAGCCCGGAGCCGAACACGCGAGGAGCCACGAGCCCGTGGATGATGAGCGCTCCCAGCATCATCGACGTCGTGGTGCGCGGCCCGAGCAGCACCCCCGCGCCCACGGCCATCAGGCTCAAATCAAGGCCGAAGCCCAGCCGCGCCAGGGGCACGCCACCCCACGCGCCCGGGAAGGAAATCGAGGCGGGGAGCCGACCCCATCCATCACGCGCCACGGTGATGAGCCCGGACACCAGGCCTCCCAATCCGAGCAGTCGAACCCGAGGCGCGGCTTCAGCCCCCGTCGAGTGCAGCGTGCGAATGGTGGTGGCGGCGACAGTGCCGGAGGCGAAGGGAAGCTGCTCGTGGTCCACGAGCTGTCGCTTGAAGGGAACGGCGAAGAGGACTCCGAGCACGGACAGGAAGAAGGTCCACGCGAGGAGCGTCGGTCCGGAGGGATGCTGGCCGGTGACAATCAACCATGCCCCCTGCACGGAGACGAGCGCGCCGCCCGTGGCATAACCCGCCGCCGACGCGACCGCCTGAGCGTTGCAGGTCTCCAGCGGAGACAGGGGAGCGCCCGCGAGTCCTGGAGTGAGCCGACGCAGGAGTCCATGCGAGGAATGGGCGAGCAACGCGGCGGTGACGGCGACCCCGAAGGCGAGCCCCACCTTGAGGCCCATGTAGAGATTGGTGGCGCAGGTGATGACCCCGATGCCCGCGCCGAGCAGCACGGAGCGAAGGGTGAACTGGGGCAGCCGGTCCCCCTGGTAGACGTGGTTCAGCCAGTAGGTGTCCGTGGCCTCGGGCGTGTCCCCCGGGATGCTCAGCAGCGACGGGGACGCGGCGGACGGCGCCAGCGGCGACGTCTCCTCCTCGGGCAAGGCATGCGGTGAGGGCAAGGCCATGGGCAGCCCCATCTTTTCATCCCGCCCCCCTCCAGCACGAGCCCCTCCCCTCCACATGGAACCAGCCCGGTGACGGGCGGAGCACCGTCACGAGCACCACCGCTCGGCCTCGAACGCGAGCGACGGGTACGCCTTGCGTCGAGCGGATCAGCCTTCCTAGCCTGACTGAATGAACTCGATATTCAGGCTTTCATCCTCTCTGTGGTTCTCGGCGTTGGTGGCGGCCTGTGGCGTCAGCACCGAGGCGGAGGTGGCGACGTCGACGGCGTCGCGCGAGCAGCCTGAATCCCTGGAGCCCTCGCGTCGCGATTGGACCTCCACGTACGGCGGGGTCGACGGGTTTGGAGACCTCGCGGTCCAGCCGGACGGACACACGGTGCTCGTGGGCACGGCGAGTTCGGACGTCGTCGTGGCGAGGTTCGACCCACAAGGGCAGTTGCTCTGGAGCCAGCGCTTCGGCGATGAGAGCTACCAACAGGCCACGGGCATCGCCGTCGACAGCGTGGGCAACGTGGTCATCACGGGTGACTACTGGGGTCTGCTCGATTTCGGTGGAGGTCCCCTGCCCTGCCGTGGCGAGCCCGGCTTTCCGCGCGCCTTCGTGGCGAAGTTCGACGTCTCCGGTGGCCATGTCTGGGGCCGCTGCTTCGGTGATGGAGGGCAGCAGCAGACGGGCACGCTCGCCTTCGCGGTGGATGGAGACGTGCTCGTGAGCGGCTACTTCGATGGCGCCATCGACTACGGCGACGGGCCGATTCCAACGAAGGGCCCACTGAACCAGTTCGTCGTGCGGCTCGCGGGACGAACGGGCGCCCCCGTGTGGAACCTCCATTACGAAGCGGGCCCTGAGAGCACCCTCGCCTCGCTGGCGATGGACCCGGAAGACAACCTCTTCATCAGCAGCGGCTACCTGAACGCGCTGTCGTTCAACGGAGTGCCCTGGCTCTCCGAGCCCGGCTTCAACGTGTACGTGTTGAAGCTGGATGCCCACGGCGAGCCGCTCTGGGCAAAGAGCTTCGGCGCGCTGCGGACGCAGACCTTCTGGCGACTGGCGGTGGACCCCTCGGGCAACGTCGTGGGGACGGGCGCGTTCATCGGCACGGTGGACCATGGCGGAGGTCCGCTCTGGAGCGCCGACGGAGACGTCTTCGTCACCTCGTTGAATGGCGCGGGCCAGCACCGCTGGAGCCGAAGCTTCGGTGGCCCGGGCTTCGACTGGGGCTACGACGTGGACGTCGACTTCGCGGGGAACCCGGTGGTGACGGGCTCGTTCAGCGCGTCCATCGACTTCGGCGAAGGTCGACTGATGAGCGCGGGCGGTGAGGATATCTTCGTGGCGAAGCTGGGCGGCGACGGGGTGCCCCGCTGGGGCCGTTCCTTTGGTGACGGCCGCAATCAGTCGGCGCTGCGCGTCGCGAGCGCGGGCCTGCGCGATGTCATCCTCTGGGGACGGCTCGTCGGCACCCTCGACTTCGGCTCGGGTCCGGTGACGGGGAGGTCCTCGACGGACAGCTTCGTGACGCGAATCACTCCCCGGTAGGCCTGACTCCGCCCCGCCGCGACTCAACGCGTGGCGGGTCGCGAGGGCCACACCGACGCGAGCTCATCCACGCGCGGCAGTCCGTCCACCGCACCTTGTTTCTCGACGACGCGGGCGGCGACCGCGCAGGCGAAGGTCGTCAGCACCACCAGCTCTTCGCGCGTGGCGGCCTCCAGGGCGCGAGCGCCGCCGTACCACCGAACGAGACCATGGAGCAGCGCCGCGACGAAGCCATCTCCCGCGCCCGTGGTGTCCACCACACGGGCCCGAGGCGCGGGGACCTGAACCCGCTCGCCTCGCCACAGGAACAGCGCGCCCCGCTCGCCCAGCGTCACCACGGGCAGGCGAACGCCGAGGGCCGACAGTCTCGTCAGGGCCTCCTCGGGAGACTCCGTGCCGGTGACGAAGCCAATCTCTTCCTCGGACAGCTTCACCACGGTGCACAGCGGCAGCATCCGCGCGAGCAGGCCCTTGAGCTGCTCCGGGTCCTCCCACGCGTGAAGGCGCAGGTTGGGGTCGCAGCTCACGATGCGGTCCGCGTCGCGCGCCAGCCCGAGCATCCGCACCGTGGCCGCGCGGGCCTCGTCGCGTTGCAGGGAGTTGGAGCCGCAGTGCACGGCCTTCGCGCGGAGCAGGAAGTCCGCGTCCACGTCGGCCTCGCCCAGGAGGAACTCCGCGGAGCGCGTGCGGAAGAAGGTGAAGCTGCGCTCTCCTTTCGCGTCCAGGGAGATGAACACCAGCCCCGTGCGAGCCTCCGGCGTCTGGCGCAGGTGGCTGACATTCACGCCCTCCTGAGCGAGTCGATCGCGCAGGAAGTGGCCGAACTCGTCGGAGCCCACCACGCCGAGCATGGCCGACTTGAGGCCCAGCCGGGCCAGGCCCACCGAGACGTTGGCCGGCGAGCCTCCGGGACAGGGATGCCACGCGGCGACCTCGCGCACGCGCTTGCCCTGCTCGGAGGGAAGGAAGTCCACCAGCGTCTCACCGAAGCACACCACGTCCAGCGGCGACTCCTGTCCCTCGCTCATGGTTTCCCCCTGCGTGGCGCGGACGCCGCGCCCCTTCAGTCCAGGCCCACCTGGGCCATGAAGTCCACGGTCTTGAGGCGTCGCCCCAGATGATGGGCGATGAAGACGTTGAGCAATGCACGCGCCCGGGCGCGCAGGTCGGCGGGCAGCGGCGTGCGCTCGCCCTCCTGGAGCGCGCGCAGTCCGGAGAGCAGCGCCGCGGGAATGGGGACGGCCTCGCGAGCGCGCAGGCCGCATGGCTCACAGACAGCGCCCCCGTGAGCCTGGTCGAACCGGGGCCGCTCACCCGGCTCCTTCCCACACAGCGAGCACGAGTCGAAGCGAGGCATCAGGCCCGCGTGGGCCAGGGCCGACAGCTCGAAGGCCAGGAGCGACGTGGGGCCCGCCTCCTTCGCATCCAGGCGGCGCAGGTAGCCCTCGAGCAGGAAGAAGAGCTCCGGCTGCGGCTCGTGGTCCCGAGTCAGCTCCCGGCACAGCTCCACGGCGTACAGCGCGCGAGCGATGAGCGACAGGTCCTCTCGCGCGGCGTAGAAGCCGGCGACGATGTCCGTGGAGTCCAGCCGCACGGTGGAGCCGCGAGTCTCGACGATGTGGACGCGCAGCCGCATGAACGGCTCCAGGGCGCCAGCGAAGCGTCGCTTGCTCTTGCGAGCCCCGGAGGCGAAGGCCGTCAGCTTCCCGTGCTCGCGCGTCAGCAACGTTACGAGGCGATCCGCCTCGCCGTAGTCCATGGTGGACAGCACGAGCGCATCGTCGTCGTAGCGCTCCATGGCTTGGTTCAACGCGCGAGCAGAGAAGGAAGCTTCCCGCTCAGCATGAGGAACAGATAGACGCCCAGCGCCAGGGCCACCAGGAGGACGGACAGCCCCACGTAGGCGCGCTTGCGTCGCTCCTTCTCGAGCTGCGCGGGCGACGGAGAGGGCACCGAGCGGTCCACCTCCTCGTAGCGCAGCACGGCCTCTTCCGGAGACAGGCCGATGACCTGCGCGTACGCCTTGATGTAGTTCACCACGAAGATGCGCGAAGGCAGCCGCTCCACCTGTCCCGCTTCCAGGGCGGCGATGAGCGTGGGGGGAATCTTGGTCTCCCGCGCGACGTCCTCCAGGGACATGCCCCGGAGGTCGCGCTGCTGGCTCAGGTACTTGCCGAAGTCGACGTGGTCCACGGTACGTCCAGATAGCAGACTAGAGCTTTTCGAGCAGCCTTCGGCAGTCGTCCTTCATCTCCTGCTCGCCCGCCTTGGCCTTGGCTTCGCAGAATTCGAAGGCCTGCTTGGCGCCATCCGCCTGCCCCAGCTTCGCCAGGCAGACGCCTTCGCGCATGTGCGCTTCGGCCGCTTCCGGACAGTTCTCGCGGAAGCGGGAGAACTGGCGGCACGACTCATCCAGCTTGCCCGTCTCGTCGTAGATGATGCCCAGGTTGCGGTAGCCCAGGCAGAAGCCGGGGTTGGTCGTCACGGACGCCTTGAGGCTGCTCACCCCGCGCGCCGTGTCGCCCTTCTTGTAGAGCGCCCAGCCCATGTTCGCCTGGGCGATGTAGGGCGTCAGGTAGAGCATGTCGTTGAGGACCTGCTCGTAGAGCTTGATGGCCTCGTCGTAGCGGGACTGGTCCAGGTGCACGTTGGCCAGGTTGGTGCGCGCCTCGGAGAAGCCGGGCCGCACCTTCAGCGCGTGCTCGTAGTGCTTCACCGCCTCGGCCGGCCGGCTGAAGGCCATGTGCAGCAGGATGCCCATGGCGTTGTGGGCCTCCGGGTAGTCCGGGTCATTGTCCAGGGACACCTGCAGCTCGCGCAGCGCGTCCTGGAGGTGCCCCTGCTGCTGGGCCTGGAGCGCCAGGTCGTAGTGAATCTCCGCGCTGCGGCGCTCCTTCTCCGTGGGGGTATGGACGCAGCCGGAGAGCGCGAACACGAGCGCGAGGGAGCAGGTTGCTGAGGTGAGGCGGAGCATGGGGCGGTTCTCGACGACGGAAAGGGAGTGGGAGGCGGGACTCAGAAGGCCGCGAGGAACCGGCCCAGGGTGGTGGTGACGTTCTTCTTCTCCTCCGCGCGCGCCTTCACCGCCGGCACGAGCGTGGGGTCCTTGAAGAAGACCGGCAGCGTCTTGAGCATCTCGTCCTGCTGCTCCGCCGGCTGCGCGCGCCAGTTGGCGTCATCCATCATGAAGCCGAGCGACTCGACGAAGGCGAGCGCCTCCCCCTCGTCGTCGCGGTACTCGTCGGCCGTCATGTTGCGGCGGCCGGACAGGTACACAGCGCAGTCCCCCGCCTCGGAGAGGTAGAGGTAGACGAAGACGGCCGCCCCCTGCCCGCCGCGGAGGCCCACGACGAACGCCTGGGCCGGGCCGGCCTGCTTGCCGGGGATGGCCACATGGGGCGTGTTGAGCGAGGTGTGCAGCGCGAGGATCTGTTCGCGCGTAGCGGGCAGGCCGCGATAGCGCTCGTCCAGGTTGAACACGACGTGTCTCTCCGTGAACCCTCCCCCGTCAGCGCGTGGTGAGGGTGAACTCCTGGGTGACGTCCTTCGACTCCGCCGCCGTCGTCTGAAAGCGGATGAGGGGGTTGTCGATCATCACGTTCCCACCGCCCTCGTTGCCTTCCCCGATGATGACCCGGAACACGTGCTTGGGCGAATCGCTGCGCCGCGAGCCCGTGCCGACCTTCTTCGCCATCAACATCACCTGGTTCGCCCCGGGCTGCAGGTGCTTGGTGACATCGACGACGACCTGGTCCTCGTTGCCGCGCAGCTTCCGGAGCCACTGGGAGTTGACGTACACGTCGATGTCGTACTCCGTCATCCCCGGCACCGTCTGCTGTGTCACCAGCCAGTAGCGCTGGGTGATGCGTCCCGGCGTCGTGGCCACGGCGGGCGTGGCGGCAGCGGCGGGAGTCCCCTGTCCGGAGGCCGGCACGGCCATGGCCTGGGGCGTCGACGCCTGTGCCGCGGCGGGAGTCGCCCCGGGCGCGGCGGGCGCCGTGGCAACCTGCGCTGGAGCCGTCGGAGGTGGCGTGACTGTCGACGTCGAGGCGCGGTAGCCCGGCGCATCGATGTGGATGTTGCCGGCCTCGTCGATGCGGACGGTGGCCTTCTCGAACTTCGTGTTGGTGACGCCGTCGATCAACACACCGTTGAGGTAGACGGAGCCGGCGAGGGCACCCAGCGGCGACAGCACCACCAGGGCGGCGGTGAGCGCCGCGCTCGAAAACGGGCGATTCATGTGGTCACTCCTCGGAATCTCCAACAGTCCCGGGCACTTGCAACGCTTAGCGCACCCTGGGGAACGGGACAAGGCGCACATGCACGTGCTTGGAGCGGCCGGGCGGCCAGGAGATTCACCGACGCGTCAGGGCGTCGACTCAGGGCTGGGGGCCTCGCGCTGGGCCAGGGCCCAGTCTCCGCCCAGGCCGTGGCCCTCGCGGAAGCGGCGGAAGTCGCGCCGCACCGCCCGCGGATAGCGCCGGAAGCGCTCCAGCTCGCCCTGCTTGATGGCGTTGCGGATGCGGGTGGGCCCGGCGTTGTAGGCCATCAGCGCCAGCTCCAGGTCTCCGCCGAAGCGGTCCTGGAGCGAGCGCAGGTAGCGGATGCCCAGCCGGACGCAGAGCGCGGTGTCGGCCGTCACCTCTTCGCGGGACAACCGCAGCCCTTCCTTCTCCGCGAGGAAATGGAGGGTGCTGGGCTTGATCTGCATCAGCCCGCGCGCGCCCTTCTCGGAGACGGCCTCTTCCGCGAAGTCGGACTCCACGTCGATGAGGGCCAGCACGAGCAGCGGATCATACCCCGCCGTCCGAGCCTCCTCCGCGATGGCCTGGCCCAACTGCCGCCGCAGGGTGAGCCCCAGGTCCGGCGCGCGGCGGGACAGGACCACGTCGATGAGGGAGGCCTCGGGAGAAGCACTCTCGGCGCCGACGCGCTCCGGGACGACGGGCTGCACCGGACGCTCTTCCAGCAGCGGAACCACCCGCGCGGACATGACGAGCATCACCCCCGCCAGCAGGGGGACTCGGGAGCAGCCTGAGCTGAGGGCGTGGAGAGATTCGAAGAACCGCGTACCGAAAGACCTCCCGCCCGTGGGGGCGGGGGCCTTCACTTACGCTGCTCCAGGGCCTGGATGCGCTCGGCCAGGCGCTCCAGCCGGGTGCCAAACGACTGAAGCTCCTCGCGGCGGGGCAGCTTCATCCGGGTCAGGGCGGTGCGGACCTTGTCTTCCACGTTGTGCTCCAGGTCCTTGCGGTGCCCCGCCAGACGGTCCGAGAAGGCCTGGGCCTGGCGCTTCACCTCGTCCTGGCTCCAGCCGGCCACGGACGCCACCCGATGCACGGCCCGGGAGGCTTCCTCTTCGGCGGTGTTCACCGCCAGCAGCGCCTGACTCCAGATGCGCTCAAAGGTTTCCGCGACAGGGTTCTTCTCTCGGGGGGCCTCGGGCTTGTTGTCCAATGGGTCTCTCCGGGAGGGGTGTGCCAGGCAAGCAAGCCTGGGACAGTCGAACGGACCTGCCACGTAATCACACCCCTGGGGTGAAGGAAACGAGAACGAGCCCCCTCCCCTGCTCCATGTCCACTCGTGGAGTAGGAAGGGGGCACCAACCGTCAACCACGCGGCGCTCTCAGGCGCGCGGCGTCGTTTCCGAACCCTTGCCCGCGCCGTTGCGGCGGATGGGCTTGAGCAGCGCGTCCACCTTGCGCGACAGCTTGGACAGCTCCTTGTTGATTTCCTGAAGCTGGGACTGGCTGGCCACGCCCACCGTCTCCACGACCTTGGCCTGCAGCCCGTCCAGGCGCTTGCGCAGCTCCGTGCCGGCCGCGTTCACCTTCGTGCCCAGCTCCTTCACGCGAGGGTCCGTCAGCAGCTCACCCGCCTGGAACTTCGTCCACAGCGACTGCGCCTCCTTGGTGGCCTCCACGCGGCGGGCGTCCAGCGCCTTCACCACCTTGCCGGCCTCACCCTCCAGCTCCTCGATGCGCTTCTGCGCATGTGCGAGCTGGGCCTTCAGGAATACTTCCACGTTCGAAAGACCGCTCTTCACCGCCTCGGCGCTCGCCTCGGTCGTCGTCTCCTCGTGCTTCGTCGCCGCCTGCTTCGTCGTGGCCATGTCGTCCTCCCCTTTTTGTCCCGGCGTCGCCGGGGACTAACCCAGTGTGTCAAAAGTCTACGCGCGAAACTTAACGCAGCGCGCCATGGGCGTCAAGGTCAACGTCCGGGAAATCCGGCTTATCCGGGCCACAAAATGAAACCGCCGCCCCGATGCGAGCACCGGGGCGGCGGAGGGAAGCAAGCCGGCACGCCCGAGGGGCGGCCGGAGGAGGCTAGGCGGCGCCCGTCGTCTGGGTGCCTTCCGGGCGCTGGGACGAGCCCAGGGGGCCACCGTCGCCATGGGCGCCAGCGAGAGCGGCCTCCATCTCGTTGACCTCGTCGGTCGGGCTCTCCACCTCGATGTCGAGGTGCTTGTAATTCGGCAGGCCCGTACCGGCGGGGATGAGCCGGCCCATGATGACGTTCTCCTTGAGGCCGCGCAGGTAGTCCACCTTGCCGTTGATGGCGGCCTCGGTGAGCACCTTCGTGGTCTCCTGGAAGGAGGACGCCGAGATGAACGACTCGGTGGAGAGCGAGGCCTTGGTGATGCCGAGCAGCAGCGGCTCACCCACGGCCGGGCGCTTGCCCTCGGCCATGATCTTCTCGTTCTCCTCCTCGAACACCCACTTCTCGACCTGCTCGTCGACGAGGAAGTTGGTGTCGCCCACGTCGGTGACGCGCACGCGGCGGAGCATCTGCCGCACGATCGTCTCGATGTGCTTGTCGTTGATCTTCACGCCCTGGAGTCGGTAGACCTCCTGCACTTCGTCCACCAGGTAGCGCGCGAGTTCCTTCTCGCCGAGCACCTTGAGGATGTCGTGCGGGTTGGCCGCGCCATCCATCATCGCCTCGCCGGCCTTCACGCGGTCGCCGGAGTGGACGCTGATGTTCTTGCCCTTGGAGATCAAATACTCCTTGGCCAGGTCCGTGCGCTGCTCGCCATTCACCTCGGGGGTGATGATGAGCTTGCGCTTGCCCTTGGTGTCCTTGCCGAACGACACCACGCCGTCGATCTCCGCGATGGCCGCGGCGTCCTTCGGCTTGCGCGCCTCGAAGAGCTCGGCCACGCGGGGCAGACCGCCCGTGATGTCCTTGGTCTTCGTCGTCTCGCGGGGCACCTTGGCGAGCACTTCGCCCGGGTGGATCTCATCGCCGTCGTTGACGGTGATGATGGAGCCCTGCGGCAGGAAGTAGCTCGCCGGGTTGCGGGACGAGGGCAGGTCCTTCGTGTTGCCCTGGGCGTCGCGGATGGAGACGCGCGGACGCGCCTCCGGGTCCTTGGACTCGATGATGGTCTTGCGGGACAGGCCCGTGACCTCATCCAGCGTCTCGGACATCGTCACGCCTTCGATGATGTCCTCGTAGCGAACGGTGCCGCCGACCTCGGTGAGCAGCGGAATCGCGAACGGATCCCACTCGGCCACGAGCGTACCCGGCTCAATGCGCTGCCCTTCCTTGATGAGGATGCGGGCGCCGTAGATGATCTGGTAGCGCTCGCGCTCACGGCCCGAGTCGTCGACCACGACGAGCTCGCCGTTGCGGTTCATCGCGACCAGGGTGCCATCCACCTTCTGCACCGTGGTGAGACCCGCGAACTTCACCTTACCGGCGTAGCGGTTCTCCAGGCTGGACTGCTCCGCGCGCCGCGTCGCCGCGCCACCGATGTGGAAGGTGCGCATGGTCAACTGCGTACCCGGCTCACCGATGGACTGCGCCGCGATGACGCCGACGGCCTCGCCCACGGACACCTTCCGGCCGCGGGCCAGATCTCGTCCGTAGCACTCCACGCAGATGCCGCGCTTGGCCTGGCACGTGAGCACCGAGCGGATCTTCACCTTGTCCAGACCGCTGTTCTCGATGCGGCGGACGCGCTCCTCGTCGATCTCCTCGTTGGCGCGCACCAGCACCTCGCCCGTGACGGGGTCGAGGATGTCATCGAGAGCCACGCGGCCCAGGATGCGCTCGCCGAGGGGCTCGATGATCTCTCCGCCTTCGACCAGGGCGCCGATGAACAGACCGTCCATGGTGCCGCAGTCGTACTCGTTGATGATGGCGTCCTGCGCCACGTCGACGAGACGGCGGGTGAGGTAACCGGAGTTGGCCGTCTTGAGCGCGGTGTCCGCCAGACCCTTACGAGCGCCGTGCGTGGAGATGAAGTACTGCAGCACGGAGAGGCCCTCGCGGAAGTTCGCGGTGATGGGCGTCTCGATGATTTCGCCGGAGGGCTTCGCCATCAGGCCGCGCATACCGGCGAGCTGACGGATCTGCTGGGCGCTACCACGCGCGCCCGAGTCGGCCATGATGTAGATGGGGTTGAACGAGGGCTGCTTGCGCTGCTCGCGCTTGCCGTCCTTGTCCCCGTAGGTCTCCTCCTGGGAGATCTGCTGCATCATCTCCTGGGCGACCTTCTCGGTGACCTCGGCCCAGATATCGATGACCTTGTTGTAGCGCTCACCGTCGGTGATGAGGCCCTCGAGGTACTGGTTCTCGATCTCCGCCACTTCCTTGCGCGCGTAGTCCAGGAACTCCTGCTTCTTCGCAGGGATGATCATGTCCTTGAGCGCGATGGAGATGCCGGCGCGGGTCGCGTTGTAGTAGCCGAGGCTGCGGATGCGGTCCGCGAGCAGCACCGTCTCCTTCTCGCCGGTGAGGCGGTAGCAGAGGTCGATGAGGCCGCCGAGCGACTTCTTGTCGAGCACCTTGTTGATGGCGTCGAAGCCCACGCGGCGCGGCACCACTTCCCACAGGAGGACGCGGCCGACGGTGGTCTCCTTGCGGACGCCGTCGATGCGGCAGACCACCTTGGCCTGCAGGTGCACCTCGCCGTGGTCGTGCGCGGCGCGCACCTCGTCGGGCGAGCTGAACACGCGACCCTCGCCGTTGGCGAACTCGCGGGCACGCGTCATGTAGTAGATGCCGAGCACCATGTCCTGCGTCGGGACGATGATGGGCTTGCCGTTCGCGGGGCTGAGGATGTTGTTGGTCGACATCATCAGCACGCGGGCTTCCATCTGAGCTTCGATGGAGAGCGGCACGTGCACGGCCATCTGGTCACCGTCGAAGTCGGCGTTGAACGCCGCGCAGACGAGCGGGTGCAGCTGGATGGCCTTGCCTTCGATGAGGACGGGCTCGAAGGCCTGCATACCCAGGCGGTGCAGCGTGGGGGCGCGGTTGAGGAGCACCGGGTGCTCGCGGATGACGTCCTCGAGGATGTCCCAGACCTCGGGACGCTCCTTCTCCACCATCTTCTTCGCCGACTTGATGGTGGTGACGTAACCCTTCTCTTCGAGCTTGTTGTAGATGAACGGCTTGAACAGCTCGAGCGCCATGATCTTCGGCAGGCCGCACTGGTGCAGGCGCAGCTCGGGACCGACGACGATGACGGAGCGGCCCGAGTAGTCCACGCGCTTGCCGAGCAAGTTCTGACGGAACCGGCCCTGCTTGCCCTTGAGCATGTCGGACAGCGACTTGAGCGGCCGCTTGTTGGGGCCGGTGATGGTCTTGCCGCGGCGGCCGTTGTCGAACAGCGCGTCCACCGCCTCCTGAAGCATCCGCTTCTCGTTGCGGATGATGATGTCAGGGGCGTTGAGCTCCTGGAGGCGCTTGAGACGGTTGTTGCGGTTGATGACGCGACGGTACAGGTCGTTCAGGTCGGAGGTCGCGAAGCGGCCACCGTCGAGGGGAACGAGCGGACGCAGGTCCGGCGGAATCACCGGAATCACGTCCAGCATCATCCACTCGGGCTTGTTGCCGGAGACGCGGAACGCCTCGGCCACCTTCAGGCGCTTGGCGTACTTCTTCCGCTTCGCCTCGCTGGTGGTCTCGCGCATGTCCTTGCGCAGGTCCTCGGACAGCCGCTCCACGTCCAGCGCCTTGAGCATCTCGCGGACGGCCTCGCCGCCCATGCCCGTGGTGAAGGAGTCCTCACCGTGCTCCTGGTAGAGCCGGTGCATCTTCTCTTCACTGATGAGCTCGCCCTTGGTCAGCGGCGTCGACTTGGGGTCGAGGACGATGTAGCTCTCGCAGTAGAGGACCTTCTCCAGCTCCTTGAGCGTGATGTCGAGCAGGTTGCCGATGCGGCTCGGCAGCGACTTGAGGAACCAGATGTGGGCCACCGGCGTGGCCAGGGTGATGTGACCCAGGCGCTCGCGGCGGACCTTCGACTGGATGACCTCCACGCCACACTTCTCACACACCACGCCACGGTGCTTCATGCGCTTGTACTTGCCGCAGTTGCACTCGTAGTCCTTCACCGGCCCGAAGATGCGGGCGCAGAACAGGCCGTCACGCTCGGGCTTGAACGTACGGTAGTTGATGGTCTCCGGCTTCTTCACCTCGCCATGGGACCACTGGCGGATCTTGTCGGGCGACGCCAGCGCGATGCGGATGGCGTTGAACGACAGCGGGTCCTTCGGCTTCTCGAAGAAGTTGAAAATGTCCTTCACGTTGCCTCCGAAATCTCGTGAGGCGTCCCCCGTGGGGAACGCCAGCTGATTCGGGCCCCCGCCCCGGACCCGGCCGCGCCCACCCTTTTCAGGGTGGCGGGCGGCCGGTCAGGCGGGCGCTCCGGCTCTCTCAGGCGTCGGTACCGGTCTTCCGGTCTTCGCCGTCACCACCACCACCCAGGAAGTCACCGCCGAAGCTGCGCTGCCGCTCCGGGGGGGCATGCTCCAGCAGCTCGACGTCGAGCGCGAGTGACTGGAGTTCCTTGAGGAGCACGTTGAACGACTCGGGCAGGCCGCTCTCCAGGACGTTGTCGCCCTTGACGATGGCCTCGTACATGCGCGTGCGGCCCACCACGTCGTCCGACTTGACGGTGAGGAACTCCTGCAGCGTGTACGCCGCGCCGTAGGCCTCCATCGCCCAGACTTCCATCTCTCCCAGTCGCTGACCGCCGAACTGCGCCTTGCCGCCCAGGGGCTGCTGGGTGACGAGGGAGTAGGGACCAATGGACCGAGCGTGGATCTTCTCGTCCACCAGGTGGTGCAGCTTCAGCATGTACATGACGCCAACGGTGACGTTCTGGTCGAACGGCTCACCCGTGCGCCCGTCGAAGAGCACCATCTGGCCCGTGCGGGGCAGCTTCCCCTCGTCCAGCAGCTGGTGGATCTCCAGCTCGTGCGCGCCGTCGAACACCGGCGTAGCCACGTGGATACCCCGCTTGGAGCGACGGCAGAGCTGCTTGATCTCCTCCTCATCCAGCTTGTCGAGGAACTCGCCGAACGCGGTCTCCTCGCCGTAGATGGCCTTGAGGCGGACCTTGATGGCGTCCGCGCTCCAGTTGTCCTCCACGTAGCGCTGCAGCGCCTCGCCGGTGCCCTTGGCCGCCCAGCCCAGGTGCGTCTCGAGGATCTGCCCGATGTTCATGCGGCTGGGAACGCCGAGCGGGTTGAGGACGATGTCCACCGGACGGCCATCCTCCAGGTACGGCATGTCCTCCTCGGGGAGGATGCGGGACACGACGCCCTTGTTTCCGTGGCGGCCGGCCATCTTGTCGCCCACGGCCAGCTTGCGCTTGATGGCGACGTACACCTTCACCATCTTGATGACGCCGGGGGGCAGCTCGTCGCCCTTCTTGATGCGGGCGATCTTCTCGCCGAAGGCCAGCTTCACGGCCTCCTTCGTCTCCTCCAGGTTGCGGAGGATGTCGCGCACGCGGGAGTCGAGCGGGTCACCGACGGAGATCTCGCCCCAGTACTTGTAGGGCACGGTGGCCAGCAGAGCGTCGTCGAGGATGTCCCCCTTCTTGAGGAGGATCTTCCCCTTGTCGTCCACGAGCTTGCCCTGGACCTCCTTGCCACGCACCAGCGCGCGGATGCGGCCGATGGCGCTGTCCTGGAGGACCTTGATCTCGTCGTTCTGGTCCTTGAGGAGCTTCGCCTCCTCCATGGACTCGATCTGCTTGGCGCGCTCGTCCTTCTCCACGCCCTTGCGGCTGAACACCTTGGCGTTGATGACGGTGCCCACCACGCCCGGAGGCACGCGCAGGGAGCTGTCGCGAACGTCGCCGGCCTTCTCGCCGAAGATGGCGCGCAGCAGCTTCTCTTCGGGAGACAGCTGCGTCTCGCCCTTCGGGGTGATCTTGCCCACCAGCACGTCGCCGGGCTTCACCTCGGCGCCGATGCGGATGATGCCGCTCTCGTCGAGGTCCTTGAGGGCTTCCTCACCCACGTTCGGGATGTCGCGGGTGATCTCTTCCTTGCCCAGCTTGGTGTCTCGCGCGATGCACTCGAACTCTTCGATGTGGATCGACGTGAAGACGTCATCCTTCTGGATGCGCTCGCTGATGAGGATGGAGTCCTCGAAGTTGTAGCCCTGCCACGGCATGAACGCGACGACCACGTTCTGCCCCAGCGCCAGCTCACCCGTCTCGGTGGCCGGGCCGTCGGCGATGACGTCACCCTTCCGGACCTTGTCGCCCTTGCTGATGATGGGCTTCTGGTTGAGGCAGGTGTTCTGGTTGGAGCGCTGGTACTTGAGCAGGTTGTAGATGTCGACCTCGCTCGAGACGTCGCTGAGCGAAGCCGGCACGTCCGCCTTCACCACGATGCGGCCCGCGTCCACGCTCTCCACCGTGCCGTCGCGCTTGGCCACGCACGTCACGCCGGAGTCGCGCGCGACGATGGCCTCGATGCCCGTGCCCACCAGCGGCGCGCTGGTGCGCAGCAGGGGCACCGCCTGGCGCTGCATGTTGGAGCCCATGAGGGCGCGGTTGGCGTCGTCGTTCTCCAGGAACGGGATGAGCGACGCGGCCACCGACACCAGCTGGTTCGGAGACACGTCCATCAGGTCCACGTCCTCGGCGCGAGCCTGGACGAACTCGCCGCCGCGGCGGCTGGACACGAGCGCGTTGACGAACTTGCCCTTCTTGTCCGTCTCCGCGTTCGCCTGGCCGATGGTGTGCTTCTCCTCCTCGAGCGCCGAGTAGAAGGCCACGTCCGTCGTCACGATGCCCGCTTCGACCTTCCGGTACGGCGTCTCGACGAATCCGAACTCGTTGACGCGCGCGTAGGTGGACAGCGACGCGATGAGGCCGATGTTCGGACCTTCAGGCGTCTCGATGGGGCAGATGCGGCCGTAGTGCGTCGGGTGCACGTCGCGCACCTCGAAGCCCGCGCGCTCGCGGGTAAGGCCACCGGGCCCGAGGGCGGACAGACGACGCTTGTGCGTCACCTCGGACAGGGGGTTCGTCTGGTCCATGAACTGCGACAGCTGGCTGGACCCGAAGAACTCCTTGATGACCGCCGTGACGGGCTTGGCGTTGATGAGATCGTGCGGCATGAGCGTCTCGATCTCCTGGAGGCTCATGCGCTCCTTGATCGCCCGCTCCATGCGAACCAGACCGATGCGGTACTGGTTCTCCAGCAGCTCACCCACCGCGCGCACCCGGCGGTTGCCGAGGTGGTCGATGTCGTCGATGGTGCCCTTGCCGTTCTTCAGATCGATCAGGTAGCGGATCACCTCGAGGATGTCGCGCTTGGTGAGGATCTGCCCGTCGAGAGGCTCCTCGAGGCCGAACTTGAAGTTCAACTTGAGGCGACCGACCTTGGACAGGTCGTAGCGCTCGGGGTTGAAGAACAGGTTGGTGAACAGGTTGATCGCCGTCTCCGGCGTCGGCGGATCGCCAGGGCGCAGGCGGCGGTAGATCTCCATGATGGACTGCTCGGGCGTCTCGAGCTTGTCCAGCATCAACGTCTCACGCAGGTACGGCCCCACGTTGAGGTTGTCGATGAAGAGGACCTTGAACTCCTTCATGTTGCGCTTGAGGAGCTCGTCCACCTTGTCCTGCGAGACTTCCTCGTTGCACTCGAGGATGACCTCGCCGGTGTTCTCGTCCACCACGTCGTAGGCGGACACCTTCGTGAAGAGCTCATCCGCGTCGATGGGGAGCGTCTTCATCTTCGCCGCTTCGAGCTTCTTGATGGCGGCGCGGGTGAACTTGCGGTTCTTTTTGACGATGAGCTCGCCCGTCTTCGTCTTGATGTCGCGGGTGGCTCGCTGGCCCGGGAGCAGCTCCAGCTCGACGCTCTTCTCGAAGTCCGTCGCGCTCTGGAGGTAAACGGTCTCCGTGGCGTAGTAGTAGTTGAGGATCTCCTCGGTGGAGCCCTTGAACTCCAGCGGGTTCTTCTTCGCGGTGTCGCTGACGGCGCCCAGGGCGCGGATGAGCACCGTCGCGGGCAGCTTGCGCCGGCGGTCGATGCGCACGTACAGCAGGTCCTTGTGGTCGAACTCGAAGTCGATCCACGAACCGCGGTAGGGAATGATGCGGGCGTTGTAGAGCAGCTTGCCAGACGAGTGGCTCTTGCCCTTGTCGTGGTCGAAGAAGGCACCCGGGCTGCGGTGCAGCTGGCTGACAACGACGCGCTCGGTCCCGTTGATGATGAAGGTGCCGTTCTGGGTCATCAGCGGGATTTCCCCGAAGTAGACCTCCTGCTCCTTCACGTCACGGATGGACTGGGCGCCAGTCTCCTCATCCTTGTCCCACACCACCAGGCGGACCACGACCTTGATGGGGGCGGAATAGGTCATCCCGCGCTGGTGGCACTCATCGACGTCGTACTTCGGCTTCTCCAGGTGGTAGCTGACGAACTCCAGCGACGACGTCTCGTTGAAATCCCGAATCGGGAACACCGAGTTGAAGACACCCTGAAGTCCGACGTCCTCACGCTTCTCCGGCGCGATATCGGCCTGGAGGAACTTCTCGTAGGACTGCTTCTGGATGTTGATAAGATTGGGAATGTCGATGATCTTCGCGATCTTCGCGAAGGTCTTCCGCACGCGGAAATTGTTCTGGATCTGCGTCGGCATTCTGGCTCCGGGGACGGCTGCTCGGGCGGGGCAAACATCGATAACGCGCGGCGGCGCCGGGAAATTTGTAACTGGCAAATGGGCAAAGCCGGCAGCCCCCCTCACTGGGAGCGCCGGCCTGCTCATTCGGTCAGGAAGCTGCTTGGGAATTCCCGGAAACCAAGCAGCTCCTGTTCGACTTACTTGACGTCGACGGTGGCGCCAGCCGCGACGAGCTGGTCCTTGAACTTCTTGGCGTCGTCCTTGTTGACGCCTTCCTTGACGTTCTTGGGCGCGCCCTCGACCAGGTCCTTGGCCTCCTTCAGGCCCAGGCCGGTGATGGTGCGGATCTCCTTGATGACGTTGATCTTGTTGGCGCCGGCGTTCGTCAGCACCACCGTGAACTCCGTCTGCTCCTCCTTAGGAGCGGCGGCGGGGCCGGCGGGGCCGGCAACGACAGTGGCGGCGGCGGCGGAGACGCCCCACTTCTCCTCGAGGGCCTTCACCAGGTTGGCGGCCTCGATGATGGTCAGGGAGGAAAGCGAATCAACGATTGCGTTCAGGTCAGCCATGGAACTGTGTCCTTCTTGGATTGACTAACGGCCTTACTCCCAAAGGGAGGAACGGCCGAAAAGGTGGGTGTAGAAAAACTTCTCGGACAGATGAGGGCAACTACCCCTGCGCCTTGTCCGCGTGGGCCTGAATGACCCGCGCGAGCTGCGTTCCCGGGGCGGCAATCGTCCGAACCAGCTTGGTCGCCGGCTGGGTGATCATCCCGAGCAACTGCGCTCGGAGCTCGTTGAGACCCGGCAGCTTCGCCAGCTGCTTGACGCCGGCGACGTCGACCTTGCGGCCGTCGACCACGCCACTGCGGATCTTGATCTTGTCCTCGAGGTCCTTCGTGAACTCGGCCAGGATCTTCGCTGGGGCCACCACATCGCCGTAGCTGAGACACAGAGCCACGGGACCCGTGAAGTCATCAGCGATGACAGCCAAGTCCGTGCCCTGCGCCGCACGACGCGCCAGCGTGTTCTTGATGACCTTGTACTCGACGTTGCCCTCGCGGAACTTCTTGCGCAGCTTCGTCACCGTCTCCACATCCACCTTGGAGAACTCAGCGACGACGGCCGACTTGGTCCGCGAGAACTTCTCGTGGAGTTCCTTGATCATCTCCTCCTTCTCGCTCTTCAGCACTTTGACTCACCTCCTTACTGGCCCGTCTTCCGACGGGCGTGATGCCTGGGCCAAAGTGGCAGAGCGAGAGGAGTCTCCGAGAGACACCACAACGCACCTCCAGTCTCGGCAGGGCTGACCTTTCGGCCGTTTGAACCCGACAGAGGAAGCCATGCCCCGACCGGTTGTCCGGTTCCCAACGGGGCACTTCTCCTCTGACCGGGTCCCTGCTGTCATGAACCAGGTCGGAACACCCGTCTCACGACGTGGCGCTCCAATTGCAAAAGCCGGGGGCCTATACCCCCGGCTTAAGCAAAGATCCAGAACTTTCGAACCTGAGACGTCAGGCAGGCGGCGCCTCTGACACCCCCTGTGCGGGGATGAGAGCGCCGCTCTACCTGCTGTCCGCCTAGCGGTGGCGGGCCAGAATCTCCTGGGTATCGATCTTGATGCCCGGGCCCATCGTCGTGGAGATGGCGATGCCCTTCAGGTACACGCCCTTGGCGGTGGCCGGCTTGAGCTTCATCACCAGGTCCACCAGCGCGTTGAAGTTGCCCTCGAGCTTGTCCACCGCGAAGGAGGCCTTGCCCATCTTCGCATGGACGATACCGGCCTTCTCCGCACGGAAGTCGACCTTACCGCCCTTGGCGTCGCGGATGGCCTTGGCGACATCCATGGTCACCGTGCCGACCTTCGGGTTCGGCATGAGGCCACGGGGACCGAGCACCTTACCGAGGCGACCGACGATACCCATCATGTCGGGCGTCGCGATGACGGTGTCGAAGTCGAGGAAGCCCTCCTCGATGCGCTTCTGGAGATCCTCCGCGCCAACGATATCCGCACCCGCGTTGCCAGCCTCGGTGGCGCGCTCGCCCTTCGCGAACACGGCCACTCGCACGGTGGCACCCGTGCCGTTGGGCAGGACCACGGCGCCACGGACCATCTGGTCCGCGTGCTTGGGGTCCACACCCAGGTTGATGGCGACATCGACCGTCTGGTCGTACTTCGACGCCCGCGCATCCACCGTCTTCTTCAGGAGCGCGAAACCCTCGGCGATGCTGTAGCGCTTCTCGCGGTCCACCAGCGTGGAGGCCGCACGGAACTTCTTCCCATTCTGAGCCATGACAAAAATCCTCGTCCGTGAGTGGGGCGGCGGCCTAGCCGACGACGTCGATGCCCATGGAGCGCGCGGTGCCAGCAATGGTGTTCATGCAGGCCTCAAGCGACGCGGCGGTGGTGTCCTGAATCTTCTTCTTGGCGATCTCCTCGAGCTGCGCTCGGGTGATCTGCCCCACCTTCTCCTTGCCAGGCTTCTTCGCGCCCGAACCCTTCTTCTTGTCGGTGTGCAGGCCCGCTGCCTTCTTGATGAGGACAGCCGCCGGAGGCGTCTTGAGGATGAAGGTGAAGGAGCGGTCCTGATAGACGGTGATGATCACCGGGATGATCAGTCCCTCCTTGGCCTCCGCCTGCGTCTTCGCGTTGAACTGCTTGCAGAACTCCATGATGTTCACGCCCTGCTGACCGAGCGCGGGGCCGATCGGCGGAGCGGGGTTCGCCTTGCCGGCGGGAATCTGCAGCTTGACCTGACCTGTGACCTTCTTCATCGGCTGACGACTGCCTTTCGAGGGGGTGGTCCTGACGGGCCTCCAGACGGGAAGGCCCTCCCACCCATGGAACCGCGCCCCAAAGGGCACGGAACGTGTGCGAGGCGCGCTCTACCCGAGCCGCCCGCGAAAAACTAGCCGGTGGTCTTCTCCACCTGCATGAAGTCCAACTCCACGGGCGTGGCGCGACCGAAGATGCTCACGAGCACCTTCACGCGACCCTTCTCCGCGTTGACCTCTTCCACCGTGCCGTTGAAGTTGGCGAAGGGCCCGTCAATGACGCGCACCGTGTCACCATCGTCAAACTGCACCTTGGGCTTGGGCTTGAGCGTGCCCTCGGAGATCTGCGACGTGAGCCGCGCGACCTCCAGGTCCGAGATGGGCAGGGGGTTCTGGTTCTGCACCGTCCCAGGAAAGCCGGTGATCTTCGGCGTGTTCTTCACCAGGTGGAGCGTCCGGTCGTTCAGCTCCATCTGCACGAAGATGTAGCCCGGGAAGAACTTGCGGCGAGACGTCTTCTTCTCGCCCTTCACCATCTCCACGACCTGCTCCATGGGGATGAGGATTTCTCCGAACTGATCCTGCAACCCCTCGAGACGTACCTTCTCCTCCAGGCTCTTCTTCGCCTGGTTTTCGAAGTTCGAGTAGGTGTGGACCACGTACCATTTCATGGCCATTACAACTTCCCCCACAGGGCCGGGAGCCACTCCACCATCAAGTTGTACGCGACGGTGTCGATGCAGAAGAGCAGCACCGCGGCGACAAGCGAGGCGACGACCACGGCCATGGTCGACGTCCGGGTCTCCGGCCAGGTAGGCCAGGAGACCTTCATCAACTCGCTCGCCACTTCCATGGAGAGAGTGTGGGTCTTTGGATGGAAGAATCCCGCCAGGGCGAGCCCCACGGCCACCAGGTAGCCCACGAGCGTGGACACCTTCCAATCCAACCCCTCAATGAGAACTGAGTCGGACCATCCGAAGCTGGCCCACAGTGCCCCGAAGAGGCGCTCCAGGAACAGCGCCAGGATGATGCCGGCGAGGAGGTAGAAGATGACCACGAGCCGCTTCGGGTCCATCGCCGAGCGGTTAGCCTGCTGGCTGGCCTCTGATGCCGTCGCCATGGTTCCTCACGAGGTACTGCGAATACGAAATTTTACGAACTGCGGAAACACAGGAACCCCCGGTACCTCCAGGTACCGGGGGCCCCGCTCCCACTGAGACTTGGCAGGCCAGGAGGGATTCGAACCCCCAACACGCGGATTTGGAGACCGCTGCTCTACCGTTGGAGCTACTGGCCTAGAAACTCTCAGGAACTACCGACCTAGACCTTACCTTCCTTGTGGTCCGTATGCTTGCGGCACTTCGAGCAGAACTTGCTCAACTCGAGCTTGTCCTGGCTCTTCCGCTTGTTCTTCGTGGTCGTGTAGTTCCGCTCTTTGCACACCGTGCACTCGAGCGAAATAATAGAACGATTGCCCTTCGGCATGACCTACCTCATCAGACACGAGAGGGGAAGGCTACCAGAAGGTGCCCTCCCCTCTAAATCCGGAAAGTGGAGCCAGGAAGCCCTGCGGCTTCCCAGGCGTATTACTCGATGACCTCGGCCACGACGCCGGCGCCCACCGTGCGGCCACCCTCGCGAACAGCGAAGCGCAGCTCCTTATCCATCGCCACCGGGGTGATGAGCTCCACCTCGATTGCGATGTTGTCGCCCGGCATCACCATTTCCACGTTCTCAGGCAGCTTCACCGTTCCCGTCACGTCCGTCGTGCGGAAGTAGAACTGGGGACGGTATCCCTTGAAGAACGGGGTGTGGCGACCACCCTCTTCCTTCGACAGCACGTAGATCTGCGCCTTGAACTTGGTGTGCGGCTTGATGCTGTTCGGCTTCGCCAGCACCTGCCCGCGCTCCATGTCCTCGCGCTTCAGACCACGCACCAGCGCGCCGATGTTGTCGCCCGCCCGGCCCTCGTCCAGCAGCTTGCGGAACATCTCCACGCCCGTGACGACGGTCTTCTGCGTCGGACGCAGACCGACAACTTCGATTTCCTCGCCGACCTTGATGATGCCACGCTCGACGCGGCCCGTCGCCACCGTTCCACGGCCGGCGATGGAGAACACGTCTTCCACCGGCATCAGGAAGGGCTTGTCCGTCGCGCGCTCCGGCGTCGGGATGTACGCGTCCACGGCTTCCATCAGCTTGAGGATAGCGCCCTCGCCGATTTCGCTCGTATCACCCTCGAGCGCCTTGAGCGCCGAGCCAGGGATGATGGGGATGGTGTCGCCCGGGAACTCGTACTTCTTCAGCAGGTCGCGAACTTCCATCTCCACGAGCTCACGCAGCTCGGGGTCGTCCAGCATGTCCACCTTGTTCAGGAAGACCACGATGTACGGAACACCGACCTGGCGCGCCAGCAGGATGTGCTCGCGCGTCTGGGGCATCGGACCGTCCGCCGCGGAGACCACGAGAATCGCGCCGTCCATCTGCGCCGCGCCCGTGATCATGTTCTTCACGTAGTCGGCGTGGCCCGGGCAATCCACGTGCGCGTAGTGCCGGTTCTTCGTCTGGTACTCCACGTGCGCCGTGGAGATGGTGATGCCGCGCTCACGCTCTTCCGGCGCCTTGTCGATCTGATCGTACGCCAGGAACGTGGCGCCGCCGGTCTTGGCCAGCACCTTCGTGATGGCCGCCGTCAGCGACGTCTTGCCGTGGTCCACGTGTCCGATCGTGCCGATGTTCACGTGGGGCTTGTTACGCTCGAACTTCTCCTTGGCCATGACACTCCTCTAAAAAATGGAGCCCTGAACCAGGATTGAACTGGTGACCTCATCCTTACCAAGGATGCGCTCTGCCAACTGAGCTATCAGGGCTTGGCGATGCTATGAACTACAACGTTTGGAGCGGGAAATGGGATTCGAACCCACGACATTCAGCTTGGAAGGCTGACGCTCTACCAACTGAGCTATTCCCGCGTTGCCGAGTGGAGGGAGATGGATTCGAACCATCGAAGGCGTAGAGCCGGCAGATTTACAGTCTGCTCCCTTTGGCCGCTTGGGTATCCCTCCGCATTTTCACTTCCAACTGCGTACTGCACCCCATGCTTCATGCTGCTCGTCTCGGGCCCTCATCCGCGGCCCCCGTCCTGCTTGGCCGGCGGCGGGACTTGAACCCGCGACCTACTGATTACAAATCAGTTGCTCTACCGACTGAGCTACACCGGCACTCATCCGGCTCCTACCTCTCGCCCTACCCCACCTCCACCGAACCCGTCAACCACCCGGCTCCGATGTGCGAGGCGCGCCCTTTTAGAAGTCCCCACCATCCAAGTCAAGGGGATTGATCCCGGATGATGGCCGACTAACGGGAGGTGCTCCCCCGCTGCCGGGCGACCTCGTATAGCAGAATGCCGGCCGAAACGGACGCATTGAGTGAACCGACCTGACCCGCCATCGGAATCCGCAGGCGGTGGTCGCAGTGCTTGAGCACTCCCTCCCTCACGCCCGCCCCCTCGGCCCCCACCACCAGGGCCAGGGGCCCGTCCAGTCGGGCGCTCCACACGTGCTCGGTCGCGTCCACATCCGCGGCGGCCACCCAGAGCCCCGCTTCCTTAAGCTCCTCCAGCGCGCGGGAGATGTTCACCACCCGGGCGATGAGGCAGTACTCCACCGCCCCCGCTGACGCCTTGGCCACCGTGCCCGTCACCTGCACGGCGCGGTCCTTGGCGATGACGACGCCATGCGCGCCCAGCGCGTGGGCCGAGCGGATGATGGCGCCCAGGTTGTGCGGGTCCTGGATACCGTCGAGCACCACCACCAGAGGAGGCAGCTTGCTGGCCGTGGCCGCGTCGATGATGTCCTCCAGCTCCGAGTACTTGAAGCCTCGAAGCTCGAGCACCACGCCCTGGTGGACGCCGCCGTCGGCCATGGCGCCGAGGCGCTCGCGCGACACCTTCTCCACCCGGACTCCGGCGTCCCGGGCGCGGCTGAGCAGCTCGCCCGCGGCCTTGGCGGCCAGCTGCCCCTCCACGATGAACAGCCGCTCCACTTCGTCCGGCCGGGCCCTCAGGGCCTCGAGGACCGGATTGACGCCATAGACGTGACGCGCCGGGGAGTCCCCACCATCGCGCTCGCCTCGACCACCTTTGGGGGGACGCTCACGCATGGGAACTAGAGGACCTCGACGGGAACGGAGAAGGTCTTCTGCTGACGGGCGCAGATCTTCTCCGTGCAGATGAAGAAGACGAGCTTCGCGTCCACCGTCCCCTTGCCCGCGGTCGTGGCTGAGAAGGGAACCTCGAAGCGCGGATCCACGAACTCCTGGCCCGCGGCCTTCTTCGCGACCGAGTCCTCACGCCCCAGCTTCTCCTTCGCGACGGAGACCTGGCTGCCCTTCACCTCGAGCTTCAGCGGGGCCTCCTCGGAGACGTGCGCGCCGGGCTTCGTCTTCACCGAGAGCACGAACACGCCCTTCTCACCCGCCTTGACCTGGGTGGAGGAGCCGTCCGTGGACACGTCATAGAGGTTGGCGGGGTCCACTTCGTCGGCGGACGCCGGGGCCGACCAGACGCAGGCCACCAGCAAGGCGGCAACGGAGGTGAGGCTTCGGATGTGCGACATGGCGGGTCTCCTGAAAGCGGGTGCTGCCTATCATGCCTGCGACGTCGGTCACCGGCTTTCTCTTCACGCGCCCCCTGCTCCACTCGTGGGCGTGCGACTCGATTTCTTCCTGCGCGGCGCCGGGGAGGCTGGCAGTCCCGGCGCGGGAAGGCCTCGGGGCGGAATGAGGTCCGGTACGGACACCGGTTCCGCGCCAGCGACCAGTTCCTCCGCGCGGATGATGATGGGCGTGGCCAGGTCCATGCCCGTGACAGCCTCCATCTCCGGCAAGGCGGGCGAGCTGTTCACCTCGAAGACCTTCAACTGCCCCTGGATGTCCAGCAGGTCCACCGCCGCCACTTCCAGCCCCACCAGCCGCGTGGCCTTCTCCGCCGTGGCGCGCTGCCCGGGGGACAGCTCCATCGCCTCCAGCCGAGCCCCCTTGATGAGCGTGTGAGCGAGCCGACCGGGACGTGGCCTGCGGCGCACCGCGGCCACCGCCTTGCCGCCAACGACGAGCACGCGCACGTCCTGGCTCGTGCTCTTCACGTACTCCTGCATCACCAGGTTATGGCCAAGGCCGAGCACCGCCTCGAGCGCGGCCTCCAAGGACTGGAGGCTCTCGCACACCATCACCCCGTGGTTCTCCTGCCCCTGGAGCAGCTTCACCAGCACGGGAACTCCGCCCACCAACCCCACCATCTCCTTCAGGTGGGCGGCATCCCGCGCCATCACCGTGGCGGGAATGTCGATGCCGTGCGCGGAGAGCAGTTGCAGCGAGCGCATCTTGCTGCGCGACTGGGCAATGGCCTGGGCGTGGTTGACGAGTGCCACCCCACCCAGCGCGAACTGGTTCACCACCGCGAGCCCGTACGTGTTGATGGACTGGGCGATGCGCGGAAGGACGACGTCCGTGGGCGCCAGCTTCTTGCGGTCGTAGTAGAGGGTGGCGCTGCCCCCGTCCAGGTGCATCTGCACCCGGAGCGGGTTGAGCACGCGCATCTTGTGCCCCCGCGCGCGGCCCGCCTCGACAAGACGCCGAGTGGAGGGAATGGAAGCGGACCGCGAGAGGAGGGTGACTTTCATGGGCGGGGACGGCGAACCGGGCCAGAGGCGAGGGGACCTATAATCCCCACACCCGCCCGGGTAAAGCCGCCCCCGTCCGCCTGCCTAGCGCTGACGGATGGCGCGAATCTCGATGTTGATGGGCGCTTCCGGCCGGGAATTCTTGATGCGCTCGCACGCCGCGCCGTTGAAGAGCACGCCGTCGTCCGTCAGCGACCAGGTCCCGTCACCCGCCAGGGTGCGCTCGCCCTCGATGTAGACGACGACCAGCTTCGGGTCCGAGGGCCGCTGCGGACCCTTCAGCGGAATCAGGCAAGGCTCCGCGTTGATGACTTCCTTGCTGATGCGCTCCAGCGCCTCGGACAGCTCCGTCTGGTTGCCCGCCTGGTAGAAGGCCCGGCCGCACAGGCCCGTCGCCGCGATGCACGTGTCGTTGGCGCCACAGGCCGTCGCGTCATCCGCGCAGGAGCGGGCGAAACCACCCGCCGCCGCCATGGACTGGAGCACCACCGGGCCGTCACCCGACGCCGTCTCGGCGCCGAAGCCGATGACGATGGTCGTGATGCCCTGGTCCTTCAGCGCCTGCACGGCCTTCACGGAGGCGTTGGTGTCGAGGCAGCCACGACGCTCGGAGGTCGAACCACTCGTGCCGCAGGAATTGTTGCCAGCAATGGTGCACTTGCAGAGCGCGGGCTGCTCAGCGCCAGAGTACTCATTTTCCGCGTTGCAATTGGGAAGACCGTCCGTCAGGAGGATGACGAAGTTCTTGCGGTCCTTGACCTGCAAGCCAGCCATCTTTCCGACGAAGTTCAGACTTCCACTCGTCGGTGTGCCACCGAAGGGCCTGCCGGTGCCGCTGTTGGGGATGCCCTGGATGAGGTCGTTGATGGAGTTGGCGTGCGCCAGCAGCGAGGCGTCGTCCTCGACGAGCGGCAAGTCCTTGCGGACCGAGGTCGCGGTGGGACTGGCGCAGGACTCGACGCTCGAGGAGTTCTCCGTGGCTTCGGGGTAGGTCGTGAGCGCGAAGCGGACATAGGGACCGCTGTTCGCGAGGAACTGGGGCACGGCGGCCTGAAGCTCCGACCACCGCGTAGGGCACGTCGCCGTGGGGCACGGGTTGGTGTTGCTACACAGAATCAGCGGGCCGGTGCCGCGATCCGGGACCATGCAGGACGGCCGCGTCGTATCCACCGGAAGCGTCATCGAGCCGGAGACGTCCACCAACATCATGATGTTGGGCTTGCTCGACAGGGCGGTGATGGTCTCCTCGACCGTCGTCTGCGCGATGGCGAGCGGCTCCACCGGCTCGAAGTCGTAGGACTGACAACCCGCGGCGACGACACCCGAGAGGGCGCCGAAGACGAGAGCGCTCAGGAGGGGCAACTTGGCGCGCATAGGTGATGAATTCCTTCTGCTTCTCATGGGGGGACGCGGAGCTCCGCGCGGCCGGGCTCTTCAGGGGACGGCTTGGGGGAAGAGTAACGCGTGACTCCCCTCGGAGGCTACAGCCTCAAAAGGCAGGGCGCATCCGGTTCAACTCATACTGCGAGGTTACAGCAGGAGCCGATGGTTCCCGCTCGGCAGGCACACACCTGGTGTGGCGTGGACGACATTGGCGCCTGCCCGGCTCCTCTTCGCCGTGGATCAACTAGAGCGTCAGCGTGCGCGCCCCTTGCGTCAGTCGCCACAGCGAGGCGAGGCCCATCACCTCGTCCAGGGGCCCCTGGAGTGACTCGGGCTCGAGACCACACAGGCGCACCGTCGTGTCGCAGGCGATCAGCTTCGCGCCCAGCGCCCTCGCCTCTTCCATCATCTTTCGCGGAGGAGGTACGCCCAGCGCCTCTCCACGCGCGTGCTCCTCGCGCTCCCGCTCGCTCTCGGGCTGACCGAAAGTTCCATCCACCCAGGAGCGGAGCGCGTCGAAGGCGAAGACGAAGTAGACCTCGTCACCCATCGCCACGGCGGTGATGCCCATGGAGCTCGCCTGGAACGCCGGCTCGTACGTGGCGTGCTGCAGAAAGAAGAAGACGCGTCCAGCCATCAACGCGGCACCATAACGGGGTTCGAGTCCGAGCGGGCAACCGGCGTATAACCCAGGACGTTCCCCTGCTCGAGGCGCCCCCATGCCAACACCGACCTCGCCGCCACCTCGCCACACCCTCGCTCCCCTGCCTTCGCGCGGACGACACTGGTGGCACCTCCTGCTCGGAGCAGGAGTGCTCGCGAGCTCCGGGGGCACCGCCCTCGCGTACTCACACGCCTCGGGAGAGCCACCTCCGTCCATGTCCACCGCGCCCGCCCCCACTCCTGTTCCGTCGGGCGATTTGCGGGAGCAGGTGCTGACGTTGCTAGACCCCTCCCAGGGGCCACTTCGAGAGGAGCCGTGGCGTCGGCTCGGGCCCCAGGCCGTGACAGTCCTTCGCTCGCTCGTGGTGGACCCGTCGGTTCCCTCGTCTCGACGCGCGCGGGCCATGGCATCGCTCGCACTCATCGACCCGCCCCAGGGCGCGCCCTCCATTCAAGAAGTCCTGGAGGATCCCCGCGCTCCCGCTGACGTTCGCGCCAGCGCGGCCGGGGCCCTGGCGCACTGCCTGGGAACCGAGGCCATCCGCCCACTCGCGGCCCGACTGGTGGACCGTGAAGATCCGGTTCGGGAGGCCGTGGCCCTGGCGCTCGGGCGGCTGGGCGGACAGCAGGCCCGTCAGGCACTCGAGGAACGCCTTCCCCTGGAGGAGCGCCCCCTCGTGCGCGAAGCACTCCAGCGAGGACTCAGCCTCGCGGAGCCCTGAGCGCCCTCGCGGTGACTCGGGGCTCGCGTCGGCCCAGGCCTTCCGTTAGATGGGGGCCATGCGCCCCACGGTCCTCCTGTTCGATATCGATGGCACCCTCGTCACCACCGGCGGCGCGGGACGCCGGGCCATGGACCGCGCCTTCGAGCAGCTTCATGGTCGCCGCGATGCCTGCGACTCGTTCCACATGTCCGGCATGACGGACCGAGGCATCGTCCGCACCGCCCTGCGCATCATCGGCGTCGAGGACACCGAGGCCGCCATCGATGCCGGCATCGCCGCCTACCTCACCCACCTCGCGGACGAAATCCAGAAGGTCGAAGGCGCCCGCTACCTCGTGTTCCCCGGCATGCGCGAGGCCGTGCACGCGGCGCGCGGTCGCCCCGGCTTCGCCGTGGGCCTGGGCACCGGCAACGTCCGCGATGGCGCGCGCCTGAAGCTGGAGCGCGTGGGCATCCATGACCAGTTCGCCTTCGGCGGCTTCGGCTGCGACCATGAGGACCGCGTGGAGCTGATCCGCCGAGGCGCCGAGGCAGGCGCGGCGACGCTCGGTGTCCCTCGCGAGCAGTGCCGGGTGGTCATCATCGGGGATACCCCCAAGGACGTCGACGCGGCGCTCGGCATCGGCGCCGAGTGCATCGGCGTGGGCACGGGGACCTTCACCGCCGAGGCCCTCCTGCAGGCCGGCGCCCATGCCGCCTTCCCGGACTTCTCGCACCGCGAAGCCCTTCCGACGCTGCTCGGCGGAACCTGACCCCTTCCGCACGCGCTCGGAGCCGAGCCCGGGCTGTGGTATCTCCCGCCGCCTTTCCGAGGAGGCCTTCGCATGTCATCGACGCTCGAGTCCTATGAGCTCATCCGCTTCGCCGAGGCTTTCGAGGGTCGGATCGCGACCGCGGGAGAGATGCTCGCCGGCCGCCCTGGCCTGGAGGCCGAGAAGAGCTGGCTGACCACCGCCCTGGAACTGGTGCGCACCACTCGCGCTCCCGCGTCCGGAGTGGTCGACCGTGTCAAGGACCTGCCCGAGCTGGACGAGGCCCGCGAGGAATACTCCTTCCACCAACAGGGTCTCTGGGTCGATGCATTGGAGAAGCTGCACGCCGGCATCACCTTCACCGCCAGCAGCCGCGCTCCCGTCATCGAGGCGCTCTTCCCCCACCTCAAGTTCGCCCAGCTCCGACGCGCGCCTCGGGAGGTCATCTTCGAGTACGCCACATCCTACGAGCGGCGCACCCGCAGCTCCTACGTCTCGCGCATCTTCGCTCGCGAGGACTTCGCGCTCGTCCGCCCGGTGGTGGACCAGGTCGCCGCCGCGCATGCCGAGTGGCGCGCCAGTCATGAGCCCGCGCCACTCTCCCTCGAACAGGAGGCCATGCTCCGCGAGGAGCTGGTGAACCTGGGGCGCAAGCTCGAAGTGGCGCTGCGCCAGGCGCGCCTGCTCTCCGAGGCCGCGCTCGTTCCCGTTCCCAGTGTCCATGAAGCCGCGGCACTCGGACTCAAGCCCAAGCGTCGCGCGGGTCGCGGACTGGCTCCCTCCGACGACGGACTGGGCGCGTTCGACCTCGAGCCCTCGGACTCCATGGAGCCCACCGAGGCCGAGCTGGCGGAGGTCGCCGCCCTCGACTCGTCTTCCGACGGCGAGGTGCCTCTCTCTCCGTCGCACGCGTCGACCGAGGGTGCGGTTGTCGCTGCGGACGCTGTCGACACTCACGTCGAGCAAGACACGGGCCCGGCGGCGACCGGGCCTCACGAGAGCAGCGCGGACACCGCTGTCTCCGAGGCGTTGGCAACGAGCGAGCCGGAGCGTGGAAACGCGGCGGAGGAGACACGGGCAGTGGCTCCTCGTGGACGCAAGCGTGAGTCCGAGGAGGCTCCGTCCTCCGGCGATGGCACCACTGACTCGGCGGAGACCTCACGCCCTGGCTCGGGTCGTGGACGAAAGCGCGCCTCGGAGGCGGGCTCGACGTCGGGCGAAGCGTCCGGCGATTCAGAAGGAGCTCGCGGACGACGCGCTCGCGACCCTGGCTCGCCTCCAACCGCCAGTGATACCGCCAACGCGTCGGAGGGCTCGCACGCACAGTCGGCTCGCGGACGCGCTCGCGAGCCTGGCTCGCCTCCAACCGCCAGCGATACCGCCAACGCGTCGGAGGGCTCACGCGCCCCGTCGGCTCGCGGACGCGCTCGCGATTCGAGCGCTTCCCTTGCATCGGACGACTCGGCCGCTCCGGAACCCTCGCGTGCCCAGGCTCCCGCCGTGCGCAAGAAGAAGGGCGTGACGTCAACGCCTGGCGCCGCGGGAACCGAGACCCCCTGAGCGAGCTTCGGCTCGCGCGTTAGAGGAACCCGGACATGGCGGACGCTTCCCTTCCCATCGACCCGCTCCTTCCGGACATCGTCACCACCTTGCGCGGTGCTCGCTCACTCGTGCTCGAGGCGCCTCCCGGTGCGGGCAAGACGACCCGCGTGCCCCGCGCACTGCTGGAAGCAGGGCTCGGTGGAGGCAAGGAGATCGTCGTCCTCCAACCGCGACGCCTCCCCACCCGACTCGCCGCTCAGCGCGTCTCCGAGGAGATCGGCGAGCGCGTGGGCGACACCGTCGGCTACCAGGTCCGCTTCGAGGACGTGCGCAGCGCCAAGACACGCCTGTCCTTCGTCACCGAGGGCGTGCTCGGACGCCGACTCCTGTCCGACCCCACCCTTCGCGACGTGGGCATCGTCGTGCTCGACGAGTTCCACGAGCGACACCTGTCCGCGGACATCTCCCTCGCGCTGCTTCGCCGCCTGCAAGAGACTCGTCGCCCCGACCTCAAGCTCGTCGTCATGTCCGCGACCCTGGAGGCCGAACCCGTTCGCGCCTACCTTGGAGGTTGTCTCTCCCTGCGCTCGCAGGGACGTCGCTTCGACGTCAGCGTGGAGTATCTCCCCGCTCCGGACGACCGGCACCTGGACCTGCAGGTCCTCTCCGCCATCAAGCGCCTGTTCACCAACGGAGTGGATGGCGACGTGCTCGTCTTCCTCCCTGGCGCCGGGGAGATTCGCCGCACGCGCGACGCCTGCGCGGAGTTCGCCGAGCGCCACGCCACCGACGTCCTCCCGCTCCACGGAGACCTCTCCCCCGCGGAACAGGACCGCGCCGTGCGCAAGAGTTCGCGCCGGAAGATCATCCTCTCCACCAACGTGGCGGAGACGTCCGTCACCATCGACGGCGTCTCCGTGGTCATCGACACGGGCCTGGCACGCGTCGCCAGCCACTCGCCCTGGTCCGGACTGCCCACCCTCAAGCTGTCCAAGGTGAGCCGCGCCTCCGCCATCCAGCGCGCCGGCCGCGCCGGCCGCACCCGCGCCGGTCACTGCATCCGCCTCTACACCCAGCACGACTTCGACGGTCGCCCCGAGCAGGAAGCCCCCGAAATCCGCCGCATGGACCTGGCGGAGACCGTGCTCTCCCTGCGCGCCTCCGGCGTCGTCGACCTCGGTGCCTTCCCATTCTTCGAGCCCCCCTCCCGCAGCCTCGCTCGACGCGGCGGAGACGCTGCTTCGTCGACTCGGCGCCGTCGACTCGAAGGGCATCGTCACCGACGTGGGACAACGGCTGCTGCGCTTCCCCGTCCACCCCCGCCAGGCCCGCGTCATCGTCGAAGGCGAGCGCCGGGGCGTCGGCGCCGAGGCCGCCACGCTCGCGGCCCTCATGGGCGAGCGGGACATCCGCCGTGAGGCTCGCGCCAACCTGGGCGGAGGTGGCCGCGCCGCCGCGGTCGTCAGCGGTCCCTCGGATCTGCTCGAGCTGCTGGAGCGCTTCCGCGAGGCCGAGCGCGCGGGCTTCGCGTCCGGGCGCCTGCACTCGCTCTCCCTCGAACAGGGCGCGGTGCAGTCCGTGGACCGCGTGCAGAAGCAGCTCCGTCGCGCCGTGCGTGGCCAGGGCGACAAGCCCCACCGCGCGGAGGACATCGAGCAGGCCCTCATGCTCAGCGTCCTCGCCGGCTACCCGGACCGCGTCGCGCGCAGGCGTCGGCCTCGCGCTCCCGAGCTGCTCCTCTTCGGCGGCGGCACCGCGTCCCTCTCCGAGCTGAGCGTCGTACAGGACGCCGACCTCATGGTGGCAGTGGACGCGGAAGAGCGTCCAGGCAAGGGCGCCGTGGTGCGACTGGCCAGCGCCGTGGAACCCGAGTGGCTCCTGGACCTCTACCCGGACGCCCTCGAAGAGGTGGACACCCTCCAGTGGAACGCCGAGGCCCGCCGCGTGGAGCGCCTCACGCGCCTCTCCTACGGCAACCTCATGCTCGAGGAGACCCGCGCCCCCGCCCCCGCGTCCGAAGCAACGGCACGGGTGCTCGTCGATGCGGCGCTCGCCGCGGGCCCCGGTCGCTTCGCCGACCCCGAAGCCCTGCAGCAGTGGCGCACGCGCGTGGCCCTGCTCGCCCAGGCCTTCCCCGAGGCGAAGTTCCCCACCGTGGATGACACCTTCCTGCGCGACGCGCTCGCATCCCTGTGCTCGGACGCGCGCAGCTTCAAGGACCTGGAAGGTGTGTCCCTCATCGACGCGCTCTACGCGCGGCTCAACTCCGAGCAACAACGGCTGCTCGCCACCCACGCTCCCGAGCGCGTCACGCTGCCTGGTGGCCGCGGCGTCAAGGTGAACTACGAGCCGGGCAAGCCGCCCTGGGTGGAGTCACGCCTGCAAGACTTCTTCGGGCTGGCCCAGGGGCCCAGCGTGTGCGCCGGCCGCGTGCCGCTCGTGCTCCACCTGCTCGCGCCCAACATGCGCGCCGTGCAGGTGACGACCGACCTGGCGGGTTTCTGGGAGCGGCACTACCCGGCGCTCCGAAAGGAGCTGGGGCGCAAGTACCCGCGCCACTCCTGGCCGGAGGACCCGAGGCACGCGCAGCCGCCCGCGCCCCGTCCTCCGCGCCGCTGACTAGAAGCGCTTGCGCATCTCGAGGTGGTCGATGCCACCCTCGAGGAACACGGTGCCCATCTCGGCGTAGCCGTGCTTCTTGTAGAACTCGAGCGCGTAGAGCTGCGCGTGCAGCATGATGCCCTTGACGCCGCGTCGCCGGGCTTCCTCCTCCAGCGACGTCAGCAGCAGCGAGCCCACGCGCGCCTTGCGGTGCGCCTGGAGCACCGCCATGCGCCCTATCTGGCCCCACGGGCCCTGCTCTCCCGAGGGAGACTGAGGCAGCATCACCAGCCGCCCCGTGCCGATGGCGTGGCCACCCTGGTTGGCGATGATGTGGTAGGCGTGCGCGTCCTCGGCATCCCGCTCGATGCCCTCGGGGACGTGCTGCTCCTCGATGAACACCACCTCGCGGATGGCGAGCGCCTGAAAGAGCTCCGCCTCACTCAAAATCTGAGTGATGGTGACGGGCGCGGAAGTATCCGTGGGACTGGCCATGTCGAGGGCAAGGTACACAAAAGGACGCGAGGCCAACAGGCGGAAAAGCACCCGGACATGTCAAGGTCCCAACCGTTCATGAGCCCCCGCCCTTTCGCCAGCCGTCTGCCACTGGCGGGCTTCTACTTCCTCTACTTCGCCACGGTAGGCATCGTCCTCCCGTTCCTGCCCGCCTGGTTCAAGTCGCTCTCCCTCTCGGCGACGCAGGTGGGGCTCCTGCTGTGCCTCAGCCCGTGCGTCTCGCTGGTCGTCCCCCCGCTGTGGGGGCACCTCGCCGACCGCACCGGCCGTACGTCCCGCGTCCTCACCGTGCTGGCGCTCGGCGCGGCGCTCGCTTTCGGGCTGGTGGCCAGTGCCCGCACCTTCGAGACGCTCGTGCCCGCCATGGCGCTCTACGCGTGCTTCGCGTCCGCCTTCACGCCGCTCATGGACACCCTCACCCTCCACCACGTCGCGCGCACCGGCGACAGCTTCTCGCACCTGCGCCTCTTCGGCTCGCTGGGCTTCATCGCCTCGTCCGTCCTCTTCGGGCTGCTCGCCACGGACGTGGACCGGACGGTCGTCCTGGTTCCACTCGTGCTGCTCGCCGCGCTGGTGCCCTGGAGCCTCACCCTTCGCGACACCGCGGCCGCGAGCCGGGGACTGAGCCCCTTCGCGGGACTCCAGCTCCTGCGTCACCGCGACTTGCGCTGGCTGCTCGCCGCCACCTGCCTGCACTGGATGGCGTGCGCGCCGTTCCATGGGACGTTCTCCATCCACGTCATGGCCCTGGGGCTTTCCCCCGCCGTCGTGGGCACGGTGGCGGGCCTGGGCGTCCTCGCGGAGGTGGGGGTGATGGCGCTCTACCCTCGCGTGGCGGGTGGGTTCGCGCCGCGCAACGTCCTGGCTGTCGCCTTCGCCATGAGCGCGCTGCGCTGGGGCGGCATGGCCCTGGTGTCATCTCCCACGGGAATGCTGCTGCTCGCGCCCCTGCACGGCCTGACGTTCGGCGCCTTCTACGTGGGCAGCGTGGCCTTCCTCTCGCGACGTGTGCCCCCGGAGCTGCGTGCGTCCGGACAGGCCTTGTTCGCCGCGTTCACCTTCGGACTGGGAGGACTCGTCGGCTACCTGTCCGCGGGCATCGGCTACGACTGGCTCGGGGGACACCGGCTCTTCGCCGTGGCCGGGGTGCTGGAGCTGGGGGCCGCCGCCCTCGTCCTGCGGGCCGCCATCGCCCCCTCGGAGCCAGCGCCAAGGCCCCTCTCCGCGGGGGCCTCGGGGTGATAGGCTGGGGGCCTCATGCGTATTGCCCGACTGCTCGCACTTGCCCTGAGCCTGCTCGCCGGCCCCGCCATCGCGCAGCCGGAGTTCTTCTTCGGCACCGGTGAAGCCCCCATCTTCCGCGAGGAGGCCGTGGACAAGCGCTTCACCCGCACGCGCCTGTACCAGGCCCTCAACCAGGGCACCGCGGATGCGAACTGCGCACAGGTGGTGGGCGCGTTCCTGACGATGCTGGGCGAGGTGGGCACCCAGTTCCACAAGCGCGACGAGAACTTCATGCTGGACCCCGCGCTGGTGCAGGCGCTGGGCACCCAGCTGGTCACGGACCGATTCCCGGGCAACAGCTACTTCGTGGCCATGGTGCGCCGCGTCCTCATCAACAAGCAGCTGCCTGGCGACTGGCTCCAGACCGCCGAGTCGCTCGTCCCCTTCTATCCCGCCATCGACATGGCGCGGATGCGCTTCCTCGCCGACGGCGTGAAGCCCGTGGACAGCTTCCTGCTCACCCTGCCGGTGCTGCGCGAGCGCTACGCGGAGGAGGTCTCCCGCGTGAACTCGGTGGCCATGTCCACCGCCGAGGCGCTGTTCCGCGACAACTACCTGGACCACGAGCTGGCCTTCAGCGGGATGGAGCTGGTGGACGTCAAGCTGGAGAAGCCCAAGAAGAAGAAGCTCAAGAAGGGCGAGGAGCCCGAGCCGGAGCGCATGGTGGCTCGACTCCTCTGGGTGGAGCCCGAGCCGCCCCCGACGGCGACCTACGAGTTCCAGTTCGGCAAGCCGCGCAAGCGCGAGCGCGTGGAGATCACCGCCATCCTCCAGGACAAGCAGTACGTCGACCTCAACAAGCTGCTCAAGGGCAACCGTGTGCTCGTGCGCGGGCGCTTCTGGGAATACAAGAAGGGCTTGTCCTCGGTCGAGATCCGCGACGCGCTCCTCTTCCAGGAGCGGGACTGGGCGCGCGTCGGCACCCTCGTCGAGCCGATGGCCCTGGTCTCGTGCCCCCTGGCCGTCAATGACCTGTCCGGCATCGCCCCCGTCCAGCCCGGGGCCTTCGGAAGCAAGGGGCGCTGAGCCGTCCCTCGCCGGAGCCTCGCCTCCGCGCGCCGGGATGGTGACGTCCTCCTTCGACACGCCGCACCCCGGTGTCGAAGCCCTGGCATGACGACTGCTTCGTCCCTCGCGTCCAAGCCTGCGAGGGATGACATGAAGGTCGACGCCGAGACCCGAACCGAGAGCAGCACTCCGACGCAGCAACGCCCCGACGGAGAGCGGTTCCAGCGAGCACTCCAGGAAGCCGCGCCGAAGAGGCCCGCGCTATCCACGCCCAGACCCGCCGCACTGGGCTCCCGGCCCGCGCGGCCTCCCCTGCTGCCCACCACACCCCATGCGGCGGGCCTCGGCGCCGCGCGGGCAGCCTCCCTCGTCCTCGCGACCTCCCGGGGCGCACTGTCCACTCCCGAGCGCCTCACGGTGACGCGACAGGCGATGCACGCCGAGTCCTTCCGACTGGGGAGCGTACGAGGTGAAGCCCAGAGCGTGAGCCAGGAGCGCACCGAGCACCGCCTCACGGACCTCCTCTCGCGTGAGCTTGCTCGGGAGCCACGCGCCTCCGTCCCTCCTCCGAGCAGTTCCTTCAGCACCGAGTCCCCCACCACACCGCGGGAAGCACACCGGACCGTGCCTGCTCCGGAGGGAATCGGCACGGAGGGAAGGAGCGCGGCAACAGGGGGGGCGGCGCCGAGCGAGCCAGCGCCGACGTCCCGCGTCGACTCCGCGCTGGAGCTCATCGAGCGCATCGAGGTCTTCGTGAAGTCGCAGCGTCCGGCGCTGAGCCTCAGCGTGCGGGGGACACTCGACGCGACGGTGGAGGTGGAGCGAACGGGCCCTCGCGAGGTGATGCTCCGCATCCAGGGACACCACGGGCCGGTGCCCACCGAGGAGGTTGCTCGACTGAGAGACGCACTGGAGGCGCGCGGGCTGAAGCTCCGCTCGCTGCGCGCTGGATGAGCGGGCCCGGAACGGCGAAGGCCCTCGCGCCAGCAACGGGCGGGAGGGCCTCCACGAGACTCACGGGCGCGACAAGCGCCAGCGGGCTACTTGCCGGGCGCGTTATCCAGCAGGGCGCGCTTGTCCTTCTTCTCCTTGTACTCCTCGGCATCAGCCAGCGACGCCTTCTTCTCCGCGATGTTCGGCCACTTGGTGGCGAAGTCCGCGTTCAGCGCCTTGTACTCCGACCACTCCTTGGGGAGCTCGGTCTCCGGGAAGATGGCCTTGGTGGGGCACACTGGCTCGCAGGCGCCACAGTCGATGCACTCGTCGGGGTGGATGACCAGGAAGTTCGCACCCTCGTAAAAACAATTGACCGGGCAGACCTCGACACAGTCAGTGTACTTGCACTTGATGCAAGGGTCCGCGACGACGTAGGCCATGAAAGCTCTCCTCTAAAATTCTTCAGCGCGTCCGTGGGCGCGCAGACTAATGGTTCGTTCCAGGGATGGCACCCTGAATTTGTGACACCTGTCCGACGCGTGTCGCTGTCAGCCGAGCAACCCCTGGGCCCGCAGCTGTTCGGCCACGAGGATGGACCCGCGAGCGGCCCCCATCTTGGTGTTGTGGGAGACGAGCACGTACTTGAAGCCGTTCTCCAGCACACCATCCTCGCGCACGCGGCCGACCGTGGTGGCCATGCCCCCGTGGGTCTCCCGGTCCAGCCTCGGCTGAGGACGGAAGGGGTCGTCCATCACCTCAATCCAGCGGACGGGCGAGGACGGCAGGTCCCGGGCCACCTCGGCGCCGCGCCACTCGCGCATCGCCTGGGTGACTTCGGCCACCGTGGCCTTGGTGCCGAGCGAGACGAAGACGGACTCGGTATGCCCCTCCATCACCGCCACGCGGGTGCAGGTGCAGGAAACCCGGAGGTCGTGGGGAGTGAGGGCCGCGCCACCCGCGTTCAGGGCACCGAGGATCTTCTTCGTCTCCACCTCGACCTTGTGCTCCTCCTTCGGGATGTAGGGGATGACGTTGTCGATGATGTCCATGCCGATGACCCCCGGAGAGCGTCCGGCGCCGGACATGGCCTGGAGGCTGGTCATCAGCACGGCCTTCACCCCGAAGCGCTCGACGAGCGGGGCCAGCGTGACGGCGAGGCCCGTCGTCGTGCAGTTGGGGCTGGGGACGATGAAGCCCTTCCAGCCCCGCTTGCGCTGCTGCTCGCGCACGAGCGGCGCGTGCGCGGCGTTGACGGGGGGGATGAGCAGGGGGACGTCGTCGTCGTAGCGGAAGGCGCTGGCGGCGGAGAAGACGGGGATGTCCTTCGCCAGCCGGGGCTCCAGCTCACGCGCCACGTCCGCCTCCACGGCGGAGAAGACGAGGTCGTAGTCCTTGGCCTGGAGCGCGTCGCCGCTGACCACCTGCATGCGGGCCGTCTCGGGCGACAGCGGCTCCGAGACGAACCACGCTGTCATGCCGTTGGCCGTGCGCAGGGCGTCCCCGTAGGATTTGCCCGCCGAGCGAGGCGACGCGGCCAGGCCGGTCAGCTCGATGAACGGGTGATTCCTGAGGGCCGCGATGAATTGCTGACCCGCGAGTCCGGTGGCGCCAACAAGGGCGGCACGAAGCTTGGCCATGGGGACGGTTCTCCGAGGGAGGAAGTCCGCCGCTCCATACACCCTTTGACGACGCACCGCATCCACCGAACCTCAGCGGGGCATCGCCACCTGGGCACGGACACGGCGCTCGGTGGGGTAGCCCCCCCGAATCCACGCCGAGAGCCCTCCGTCGAGGCACACCGCCTCCCGCCCGTGCATGCGCAGCAGGCGGCAGACGCGGTGGACATCGGACCCGTCGTGGGTGCCACCGCACAGGACGATGAGCTCGTCGTCGGGGAGCATGCGGTGATCCCTGGCCACCTCCGTGGGGGTCATCTTCAGGGCGCCAGGGATGTGCAGGTCATGGTGCTCCCATTCGGTCGGGGCGCGGCAGTCGATGACGAGGATCTCGTCATCTCCCAGGCGCAGGTACAGCTCGGTACACAGGATGCTGGACTCCACGAGGGACCTCCGCGGGGGCTCTCGGGGCTCAACCCTGGACCTCGCGGACCTCTTCCATCCCGCCTGGTCGCCTGCCCCTCCCCTCCTCGCGGACCTCGGGCCTACAGCCCGAGCTGCTTGGCGATGATCTCGTTCATCACCTCGCTGGCCCCGCCACCGATGGGGCCCAGGCGGGCATCGCGCCAATGACGCTGGATGTCGTACTCCATCATGTAGCCGGCGCCCCCGTGGAGCTGGAGGCACTCGTCGGCGACGCGGCACGCCGTCTCGGTGGACACCTTCTTCGCCATGGAGGTCTGCGCCACGGCCCACTCCCCCGCCGAGTGCAGGCGCAGGGCGTGGTAGGTGAGCTGACGGGCACACTCCCGGGCGGTGAACAGGTCCGCCAGCTTGTGGCGCACCACCTGGAGCTGGCTGAGCGCCTGGCCAAAGGCGCGGCGCGACTTCACGTGCTCGACGACGCGCTCCAGCATGTCCTCCATGGCGCCCACGGCGCCCAGCGCGAGCGACAGGCGCTCCCACTGGAAGTTGCCCATGATCTGCGAGAAGCCCTGGTTCTCCACCCCCAGCAGGTTCTCCACGGGGATGCGGCAGTCCTCCAGGAACAGCTCGGCGGTGTCCGAGGCCCGCCACCCCAGCTTCTTCAGCTTGCGGCTCACCGTGAAGCCTGGCGTGTCCTTCTCCACCACCAGCATGGACAGGCCCTTGTGCCCGGCGGAGGTGTCCGTCTTCACCGCCATGACGACGAAGTCCGCGCGCACGCCGTTGGTGATGTACGTCTTGGAGCCGTTGACGATGTAGTGGTCGCCATCCCGCCGCGCCGTGGTGCGAAGACCCGCCACGTCCGAGCCGGCGTCCGGCTCCGTGATTCCCAGCGCGCCAATCTTCTCGCCCCGAATCGCCGGGGCCAGCCAGCGGCGCTTCTGCTCGTCCGTGCCGAACAGGTGGAGCGGGCCGGTGGCGATGGTGAACTGCGCTCCCAGGCCCGCGGACACGCCGCCCGAGCCACACCGCCCCAGCTCCTCCAGCAGCACCGCCTCGTAGAGGCAACCGGCGTCCGTGCCCCCGTACTCCACGGGGTACTTCAGCCCCAGGAAGCCCAGCTCGCCGAAGCGCGCGAAGAGCTCCCGGGGGAACTCCTCCGCCTCCTCCCAACCCGCGACGTAGGGGAGGATCTCCTTCTCCACCACCGCCCTGACGGTGCGGCGAAAGGCCTCGTGCTCTTCCTCGTACACCCCATGTCCATGCAGCATCTGGAAACCCCTCGGCCCGTTCGAACGCGCGAAGCCCACCCACGGGCGTCGCTCATGACGCGAATCGTACCGGCCGGAGCCGCCCTCCGCTTCCGTTGAATCCTTGACCGGGCACGGGCGGGCTGCGTATAAACCCGGCCCCAAGCCGTTGGCGCCATAGCCAAGTGGTAAGGCAAAGGTCTGCAAAACCTTCATTCCCCGGTTCGAATCCGGGTGGCGCCTCACAAAGAAAAGGCCCGATGCGGAAGTCTCTCCGCATCGGGCCTTTTCTTTTTCCCCGCGAGCCAGGGGAGCCGCCAGACGGGCGTACGCCCGGCGCTCCTCCTGGCGAGGGTTCAGCGGGTCAGCAGCCCAGTTCCACCGCGCCGATGTCGGGAGCACCGCCGCAGAACGGCAGGCCCACGTCGATGCCCTTGTCCACGGCCAGCGCGCCCGGGCCGAAGCCCTCGCCCAGGTCCGCGGAGCCGCTGGCGGACGACGCGTCCCCCGACGTGCTCTTGAACTGATCCACGCTCACCACCGCGCCGTTGCTCTTGAACTGACCGCTGGCGGCGAAGAGGTTGTTGCCCAGCTTGATGCCCGGCGCCTGGCCGCCCATGTCCACGGCGATGGCGCCATCCAGGATGTTGTTGCGCACCACCGGAGACTGGGTGGGGCCGCCCGTGCCGTGGCCGATGACGAGGCCGGTGGACACGTTGGTGACGGTGTTGTTCACCACCACGGTGCCCTTGGAGTTCTCCAGACGGATGCCCGTCCCCTCC
>NZ_JBLZWL010000144.1:0-57143 GCF_049194865.1 Corallococcus terminator
GGCACGTCCCATCTGCGTCGCGTCTGGACGCAGCTGCGTTCCACTTGGACGCGCTTTGGGGCCTCCAAAGCCCCCCTTTCACGTCAACCCCCTGAAAAGACGTGAAACGGGCTGTTGGCACGAACCACGCATGGTGGTTTCGCGTGGCGCCGCGAGCAACCGGGCGCCCAGCCGTCAGCGAGTTCGGGAACGCGGAAGGAGGGGCCGCTCCTTCCGCGTTCTTCATCTCCGCTACACTGCCTCCTTCCGAAGCGGCCCTTGGCGGGTACTCTCGGATGGCACCGGACGGAGGCGAGTGGATGCACGAGGAGATGCCGCAGCTCATGAGCGCGCTGCGGGGGGCGAAGGATTTCGAGACGGCCGCGGCCACCACCCTGAAGCGCATGTTGGCCGTTGCCCAGGACGCTGTTGCGTCCAGCCGGTACGCAGCCCGCGCCAGGGTGCTCCGAGGAATCGTCCACTTGCGCCCCGGTGAGGCCTATCGTCGCCTCGCCGCGCTGGATGTGGGAGCCACTGAGATTACGGATGCGAGTGTGGGGACCCCGTTCTTCACCTCGGCCACGGCGTGGCGCGCCGTCGTCGAGCACCGCTGCGCGGTGTCCATCGACGTCAACGTGGGCACGGTGCAGCCGCACGCACCGGACGCACCCGTGACGGGCGACCCGGGACTGGCGGGCTTCCACAGCAACGAGAGCCGCCAGCGCTTCCTGGGGCGCCATGCGACGCACGTCTGCGTGCTGCCGCTGCGCACGCCGGGCGGCAGCATCGAGGGGATGATCTCCCTGGAGGCCGACTGTCTGGCCGCGATGGGGCAGGAGTTCGTCTGGCGCGACGTCGGCGAGCAGCTCCAGTTGCTCGCGGACGTGGCCTCGCCGTACCTCGCGGGCCTACCGCAGCGGCCCGTGGCCACGCCGGAGGTGGACGAGTACCTGCCCGTGGTGGGCCGCTCCATGGCGGAGCTGCTGCCCATCCTGCGCGTCTTCGCGTTGCAGGATGAGACCATCCTCATCAGCGGCGCGACGGGCGCGGGCAAGTCGCGGCTGGCGCGCTGGTGTCACGAGCGCTCCAACCGTCGCAGCAAGCCCTTCGAGACGTTGGACCTGGTGACGGTGCCCGAGGACCTCCAGATGGCGGAGCTCTTCGGTTGGAAGAAGGGCGCCTTCACGGGCGCGGTGAGGGACGCACCCGGCAGCGTGGCGCGCGCGGATGGCGGCACGCTGTTCATCGACGAAATCGACAAGCTGTCGCTGAAGGCGCAAGCGGGTCTCTTGCACCTGCTGGAGTCGCGCAGCTACCGGCCGCTGGGCGAAGGCACCGGCGAGCGACAGGCGGACGTGCGCTTCATCATCGGCACCAACGCGGACCTGCACGCGGAGGTGCGCGCGGGCCGCTTCCGCGAGGACCTCTACTACCGCGTCAACGTGCTGCCGGTGCGCATGCCGGCCCTGCAGGAGCGCCAGGACGAGATTCCGCTCTGGGCCCAGTACATGGTGAACCGGCGTCACCGCGAGCGCTCGCCCGAGGGCAACGCGCGCGTGACTCAGGACGCGGAGCGGCTGCTCGTGGGCAGCTCGTGGCCGGGCAACCTGCGACAGCTCGACAACATCGTCCGCCGCGCCTACACGCTGGCCATGGTGGAGCACGCCGTCTCCGGTGGAGAGCTGGTGCTCCACGAGAAGCACGTCGCGCGGGCGCTCGATTACGAGCAGGCACCGGGCAGCAAGCCGCTGCCAGAGGCGCTGCGGGCCGCCGCGCAGGCGTTCGTCGCGGAGGCGCGTCGTCGCAACGCGCCGCTGGACCTGGACCTCGCGGATGCATTCCGAGGTCTGGTGCTCGGCATGGCCATCCGTCAGGTGGGGCGCGACGAGGGCTTCAAGCTGCTCGGCCGCGAGAGCCTGGTGAAGAACCGCAACCACCACAAGGCGCTCAAGCGCGAGCTGGAGAAGGTGGAGGCGCTCTACAAGGCACTCGGTGAGGAGAGCTCGCCCTTCGCGGACCTGCTGTCGGAGGACGAGGCGGCCTGAGTCCGGCCAGTGGCCCGCGGTACAATCCTCGTCGAGAGGAGCCGTTGCTAGCTTCCCGGTCCACGATGCCCGGGGGTGAACCGTGAAGCTCCTCTCGAACAGCGCCATCGTCACGGGTGGCGCGCAGGGAATCGGTCTGGCTGTCGCCTCGCGCCTCATGCGCGAGGGCACCAGCGTGCTGGTTTTCGGACGAACGGAGACGAAGGTGGCCGAGGCCGCCGAGCGCCTCAATCGGGAGGCGGAGGGGCGTGCTCGCGCCGTGCCCTTCGCTGGCGACGTGTGTCGGGCGCAGGACGTCGCGCGCGCCCACGCCGTCGCCACCGCGCAACTGGGGCTGCCCGGCATCCTGGTGAACAACGCGGGCTCACTCTCCCTGACGCTGCTCGTGGACCTGCCGGAGGAGGAGCTGGACCGCGTGCTCGCGGTGAACCTGAAGGGGCCCTTCCTGATGATGAAGACGTTCGCCCGCGCGCTCATCGCGGAGAAGCACGCCGGCGCGGTGGTGAACGTCTCCTCGCTCTGCCAGGAGGTGGTGACGGAGGGGTTCGGTCACTACTCCGCCTCCAAGGCGGCGCTGGCCCAGCTGTCGCGGTCAGCCGCCCTGGAGCTGGGGCGCCATGGCATCCGCGTCAACGTCGTCGCGCCGGGCGCCACCCTCACGCCCGTGGCCGCCGCCTTCATCGAAGAGCCGACGGTGCGCCGCGAGCTGCTCGCGCGCACCCCGCTGGGCCGCGCCCATGGGATGCCCGAGGACGTGGCCCGCGCCGTCGCCTTCCTGTGCTCCGAGGAGTCCTCCTGGGTGACGGGAGAGAGCCTCTTCGTGGACGGAGGCAGCCACCTGCGGGGCCTGCACAGCTACTGGGACGCGCTGAATCCGCCCCGGTAGCCGCCGCCCGGAGCGGACGTGATTCCCGTCGCGCCTCGCGCCAGCTCGTCACACACGAGCGCCTGGAGCCGGAAGGCCATGCGCGCCTCCTGGATGATTTCGCGCGCCTCGTCCTCTTCCAACTCCAGCCCGTCGATGCGGGAGTGGAGCCGCACGCGGAACTCCGCCAGCTCCAGGGGCGTGGCCGCGCCGTGGAACAGGGTGCCGCGTGAGTCCTCCAGCTCGAAAGCCCGGGTGATGACGCGCGCGCGCTCCGGCGCCGCGAAGAAGTCCAGCACGCACCGCGCATAGACATGCGCCACGAGCAGGTGCGGCGCGTCCTCCGCCACCTCGCGCAGCCGCTCCGCGTGCAGGCGCGTCTCCACGCACGCGAAGGTCTCCGTGCGCGTCTCGCCGCAGAAGTAGGCCAGGTCCGCCTCGAGCGCGGTGGCGCGGCGCAGCTCCGGCATCAACAGCACGGGCGTCAGCGCGGTGCGCGCCACGCGCGGCAGCACGCTCTCGAACGTCGAGTAGAGCACGTGGAGCTGGCGCAGATAGCTCACGTAGTGCTGGGCCTGGACGAACTGGCCGTAGATGCCGTCCCAGGTGTCCACGAAGAGGGCCTGCATGAAGATGGAGCGCTCGGCCTGCTGATGGGCCCGCGCCGTGCCTTCCGCGAGCAACACGGACAGTGGCGCCGCCGTCACGCGGGGCTCGGCCGGAGTGAGCGCCTCCGCTTCGTTCTCGCTCAGGCGCCGCACGCGCGCGGATTGCTCCGTCCGCGACACCCGCAGGGTGCCGGTGGCGCTCACTGCTTCCACCCGCCCAGCAGTGACGACGCGGACTCGGAATCGGACTCCTCGGCGTGCCCACGCTCCGGCTCGTCCAGGTTCTGCAGTGCCTCCGCCATCGTCAGGCCAATGGCGCGCAGCACCTCCTCCTCCACCCGAATCGTCACCGGGCCCAGGGCCAGATGGATGTGACCACAGGTGCAGCGCGTCACCTCGGCGCATGGCCCCCGCGCAAGCACTCTCTTGCCGCATCCCTGACCGAGCATCTCGTGTCTCCTTGATTTTGATTTTGATTATCGAAATCAACAAGATGATGCGCGAAACCCGAACGGGAGTCAATCCCGGGAGGTTTCGGTGGGGTTACGGCGTGTCGGTGGGAGGCGGTGGCGTGTCGTCGGTGGGAGACGGCGGCGCTTCCATGTCGTCCGTGGGAGGCAGAGGCGCTTCCATGTCGTCGATGGGAGACGCTGCCGTGTCGACGGTGGGGGATGCTGCCGTAGCGGGCCCGGCGACGAGCGGCTGGCGTTGCTTGTCCCTGAGTCCGACGAGGACGCTGGAGCCGTTGGAAGTGGCACGCAGCTCGCCGTAGCGCGCTTGTTCGTAGTGGGCCGCGTGGCCTTCCTGGAAGAAGAAGGACTCGGCGCCCAGGCGCGTCCTGCCGTTGCGTCGGCGGTAGCGCAGCTTGAGCTCTCCGGGGGCGAGGGGCTGGTCGGGGCTGTCGATGCGCACGAAGTGCCCGACGCCGTGTTCGTCCAGGTTGAGCACGAGCAGGCCGGAGCTGGGGCCGCTGGGGCCGTCGGCGTTGAGGGCGCGGCTGACGTCGTAGTCGAGCACCATGTAGTCGCCCTGCATCAGCGAGCGCGGGTCTACAGGCGCCAGCTCCAGCAGCACGCTCTGTCCGGTGGCGAGGACGTGCTCCTTCTGGACGACGAGGCCCAGTGGAACGAGGAGCGCGAGCGCGAGTCCGAGGAAGAAGAGCGTCGAGCGCATCAGTGTGCCTCCGCGGTCGTCGTGGGGGGCGCGGGGTGTCGCCGTGAGAGGGCCTGGCGGAGCGCGAGGAAGACGAGGCCGCTGCCCGCCAGCGCGATGGCCTTGGCCAGCAGGGTGAGGCCCAGGTCGTAGTAGTACCAGCCGCCCGAGGCGAGGAGGAACGCGACGGCGATGCCGAGCAGGATGTTGCTGCGGCGGTGGAAGCCGAGCGTCAGCAGGCCCACCGAGGTGATGACCGCGGGCGTGTGAGGGGTGAGCAGGGCCGTCACGGTGAGCGCGGCGAAGACGGCGGCGCCGGCTCCTCCCGCGGGGTCCAGCTTCAGCTCCTTCATGACGTTCCACGCGGTGAAGAGGGTGATGGCGGTGAGTCCCACGGTGAGGGAGGGGACAGGCAGGGCCACGCGGTCGAAGAAGAAGGTGCCGATGACCTCGGGGAGGCCTCGCGCGAGCAGCACCCCCGGGATTCCGCTCGCGAGCGCGAAGCCGACGGGGCGGACGAGGTCGCCGCGGGGGCCGGCCGTCAGGCGTGACTGGAAGAGGAAGAGGCCGTGCATGAGCGCCGCGCACGCGAGGATGCCCAGGTCCAGGCCGATGCCGCCCAGTCCATCCCAGAGGAGGAACAGCGCCGCGCCGCCCATGTTGAGGGTGGCGAGGAATCTCAGGATGGGGTCGGGGAAGGTGAAGAGCAGCGCCGCGCAGACGATGAAGTGGGTGATGGCGGGGATGCTCTCGTTCCGGGACAGGATGGCGATGCCGGTGGTGATGAGGCCCACACCGGCCAGGGCGAGCGCGAGGGCGAGCTGTTCGAGGAAGGCGCCCTGGCCCGAGCGGCGGAGGAAGGTGGCGCCGACGCAGAGCAGGACGCCGAGGACGATGAGGGCGGCCTCTTCATTGTGGATGCCGATGCAGCCGAAGAAGCTCAGCAGGAAGCCGGCGGCAATCCAGGCGCCGAAGCCCGCGAGGGCTTTGACGAACCAGGGGGTGGCGGTGCTGTTTCGCTGGTGGACTTCCAGGGTGGCGAGCGCGCGGGCCTCGGCGTGCTCATCGAGCTGACCTTCGTGTTGGAGTCCTTGGAGGACGTCTCGGAGGGAGGGACGCAGGGACATGTCAGGACTCCTCGGAGGCGCCGGTGGCGCGGGCCTCGGTGCGCAGCCAACCGACGGCGAGCGCGACCTGACCGATGACGACGAAGGGGAGGATGAAGAGGGTGAGCGTGTTGGTATCGAAGTCGACGATGAGGACGCGGCCGACGGCGGTGGTGACGAGCGTCATGAGGCCGAGCACGCCGAGGGTGAGCAGGAACAGCTCGCCGCGGAGGTGGCGGTGGAGTGCGTAGTCGGCGGCGAAGGTCGCGAACATCAGGAGCAGGGCGAAGCCGGCGCCGGCGCCGGCTTCGGAGGGGATGACGATGAAGGCCACCGCGGCGGCGAGGAGCGGGGCGACGGTCAGCACCGCGAGCACGCGAGGCATCCACCGTACCTGGAGCCAGGGGACGCGCAGGTTGGCGAAGTGCTCGTAGGTGGCCCAGGCGAAGCCATTGAGGAGGCCCAAGGCCACCGCGAGCCAGTTGATGAACCGGCCCGTGTCTCCGAGGACTTGTTGCTGGAAGAGGACGAGGCCGGTGTTGGCGAGGACGACGAGCAGCATCCACAGGGGTGGGAAGCGCGACATGGCCACCCACGGGAGGATGAGGAAGGCCCAGCCGACGAACAGCTCATACGGGTCCGCGCCCGTCTGGTAGGCCTGTCCGTAGACGGCGAGCAGCGCGCCGACGAGGACGGCGGAGGCGAGCAGGCAGAACTGGCCGGCGAGTCTGTCGCCGAGCTTGCGAGCGCCCAGCGCGGTGCCGGCGATGGCGGCGGCGATGAGGCCCATCTTGCCGAAGCGGTGCAGGGCGGCCCAGTTGTACGCGAAGAAGTAGATGACGCCGGAGAGCACCAGCAGCGAGCCGAGTGCCAGCAGCGTGGACGACACGAAGCGGCGCCAGGCTTCAGCGGGAGGCGAGGCGGTGGACAGGTAGAGCGCGCGCTCCAGGTTGGACGGAGGGATGACGCTGGCGTCCGTCAGCGCGCGGAGGCGCTCGGGGGTCGCATCGAGGTCGAGCAGGTCTTTCGGCACGGCCGCGCAGTGTAGCCAAGACGAGGTCCACACGGGAGCCACGCGGACCAGGGGCGAGCCCAGGCGGGCTCACGAAGGGGCATGGTAGGTTGCCCGCGTCGCGAGCAGTCGAGGTCGGGTGGTGCCGTTCGAGAGGGAGCGGAGTCCATGTCCCAGGTCTTGCTTGCCTCGCTTCGAGTCATGACGTGGTGGGTCTGCGTGCTGCTGGCCGGGTGCTCGACGACGAGCACCGGGAGGCACTCGCGGTCTGGTCGCTACGAGCAGACGGTGGACTCGGCGACGAACGCGTGCCTGAAGAATCCCGCCTGTTACACGCAGGTGGGAGAGGATGCCGTCCTGCCGTGGTTGGCACGCACTGCTTCAGGGGCGCGGACGGTGGTCGCCACGCTCCGGTTCCTGGAGGCGGCGGAGCTCGCCCAGGTGGAGGCGGTGCTCATGGACTGTGCGAAGCAGGCCAACTTCGAGGTGAATGAGCGGATGCTGGGGGAAGGGAAGAGGCCAACCCGGGAGTGGTGCGCGAAAGAGGCGAGGCGCGATGCGAGGAACAACGTGGTGACGTGGGCCATGGAAATGGGGAGCGCCAAGCACGAGGTTGCATTGGAGTGCGCCCGTGCGAGATTGGGAGAGCGGTTTCCGGAGAGCTTCAGTGTGGAGCCTCGTTACTTCCGAGACCCGCAGACGGGCAGACTGCGTTTGCTCGACCCCGAGGAAGTAAGACGCTGGATCGAGGATGGCTTGTTCCGCCTCTTGGTGGGAACACTGGTCCCGGACCTCGTCATCCATGCTTCCGGAAATCCCCTCTCGGTGCAGAGGATCTACGACTTCAAATTCCCGTGTGCGGATTTGAGCGCGCCCAGATGGGGACCCACTTCTGCAACGGATAGTTCTGGAAGACGACTCACGCAAGGAGAGTTGTACGATTCGGCCCTGACGCCAAGGCTGCAATCTGTCCAGGTCTCGCCTGGATACGGGGTCACAAGATGAGTCCACGATATCCACGGATATGTTTGCCGTTCCTCGTGGAAACGGAGGATGAAGAGGTCCTCATCCTGCGAGACAGCGTGTGCATCACCTTCTACGTGGACCGCAATCACGACGAGATTGCGCAGGCGGTGGCGAAGTCTTTGTCCCGCTATGAAGCCGCAGTGGGATCTGAGTCGCTTACCCAGTACGTTGACAATGAAGGTGACTGGCAGGAGCTTGACGCGAGGGGCAGGGCGTTCGTTCAGGCGGAGTTCGAGATGCCGCTCTCCGCGCGCATCGAGCTGAGCGATAGCCCGAAGTCGTTGAGTCATTCATTCAGCTATCGAGGAGAGTCCCCAATAGAGTCTTGGGGCGAGTCCGAAAAACACCGGCCTGTATCGTCCGTGGAGTTCTATCTACCCACGGAGTTCTTGCTTGAGCATGGAGCGAGCCGAGTCCGTGATCTCGCCATGGAGTTGGGTGCGGAACTGCCTTTTACTTCGGGACACGCGGGATTGTCGTTTCACATTGCCGCTTGGATGCGAGACAACACGCCCGTCGTTCGGGCACTGAGCCAACGCCATCCGGGCTTCAACCTCCCAGGGATTGACAAGCTTCGCCGCGTCATGGGTTCAAGAACGCGTGGGGCCTCCTGGCTCACGTTCCTGGGGCAGCCCATCCTCGGTGGACTGGGTGGCGTGGCGGGGCTGCGCGCTCAACTGAAATCTCCGGGCACCACGGTGCAGGAGATGTCGGGAGACCGAGCGGTGGTGTCCCTGGGCGAATGGCCCGAGGCTGGAGACCTGGAGACTGGAGACACGTTGCCGCACTACCGTGAGCTGGCGCGTGTCCTCGAACCTTGGATGTACACCCACGGTGACGCCCACTGGGGCGGCCTCACCCCGGAAGAAATCCATCGCTGGGAGCGCCGCTTCCTTGATTGACTCGCGACGGTAAGGACACCGCCATGCTCCACGTCGGACGCAGTCGCTACAGTCGCTTCATCGCTCGCTGCTGCCTCGTCGTCACCTGGGGCCTCGTCGGCACGGTCCACGCCCACTCCGCGCAGTCCGCCGCTCCCGCCATGTCCTCCTCTCCCACCCTCACCATTCCCGCACCCCAGGCGCTCGCGGCGCAGTGGGAACAGGTCCACTCGAAGGTTCTCCCGGTGGCGCCGCTCGTCCGGCACCCCGACGTGGAGCAGCACCTCAAGGCCCTCCAGGCCCGCGCTCCCGACTTCTTCAAACTGGAGGTCGCGGGACACTCGGTGGAGGGCCGCGCGCTCTACCACGTCACCCTGGGCACCGGCCCGCGCCACATCCTCCTCTGGTCGCAGATGCACGGCGACGAGCCCACCGCGACCACCGCGCTGCTGGACCTGTTCGAGTACCTCCGCGCGCATCGCGAGGAGCCGTGGGTCTCCCGACTGCTCTCCAGGCTCACCCTCCACGCCGTGCCCATGCTCAACCCCGACGGCGCCGAGCGCTTCCAGCGCCGCAATGCCCAGGGCATCGACATCAACCGCGACGCCCTCTCGCTCCAGACGCCCGAGGCCCGCGCGCTCAAGTCCTTGCGTGACAAGCTCCAGCCCGCCGTCGGCTTCAACCTGCACAACCAGGGCTGGCGTCACGGGGTCGGCGACACCGGCCGCCCCGCCTCCATCTCCCTGCTCGCCGCTGCCTTCGACCGCGCTCGGAGCGACAACCCCGGCCGCATCCTCGCGAAGAAGGTCTGCGCGGTGATTCGAGACGCCGTGGAGACGCTCGCGCCAGGGCAGGTGGGTCGCTACGACGACTCCTTCGAGGTGCGTGCCTTCGGCGACAACATGACGCTCTGGGGAACACCCACCGTCCTCATCGAGACCGGCGCGTGGCCGTCGCTGCCTCCAGATGAGCCCCTCGTCCGCCTCAACTTCGTCGCGCTCGCCACCGCCCTGGATGCCCTCGCGAGCGGCCAGGCCGAGAAGGCCGACGTCGCCCGCTACGACTCCATCCCCGAGAACGAGAGCTCCGGCATCGTCCACCTCCTGCTCAAGGGCGTCGGCATGTTCGGCGTGGACGGCAAGCCCTTCACCGGTGACGTGGGCATCGCCGTCACCCGAGCCGTGCGGAACCAGGGCAAGAGGCTCCAGCTCGCGCACGTCGGCAAGGTCGAGGAGCTCGGCGACCTGCGAATCCTCGGCGCCCTCGAGACAGTGGACGGCACGGGACTCTTCGTCGTGCCGCTGACAGGCAAGGGCGCGAAGCCCGGGGACACCTACAAACTCACGCGCCCCGCGAAGCAGGCCCTGTCCCTGGGCCAGCGCGCGGACCTGATGCTCCTGAAGCCGCTGGAGTCATCCGGCACCTACCGCATCGAGCGCGTCATCCGCTTCGACCCCTGAGCCCCCGCGCTAAGGCGCCTCCGCCTCCAGGAACGCCTTCAGCTCCGGGAGCACGCGCTCGGGGCGCTCCTGATGAGGGCTGTGCGCCGCATCCACGCGCAGCAACCGCGCCCGAGGAAGCCGCCGCATGGCCTCCTCGGCGAGCGACAGGGGCAGGACGTCCTCGCGCTCCCCCCAGATGAGCAGCACGGGCACCTTCACCTCCCCCAGCCGCTCGCGGTGGTGGAACACGGGCCCCGTCAGCGGCACCAGTCGATTGAAGGCCCGCGTCGCCGCGTCGCGCCCTCCCGGGGCCGACACCAGCTCGTACCCCAGCTCCCCGAGCCGCTGTCCCAGGGGCGTCGGCACCGGAGGCATCAGTCGCGCCCAGGCCCAGGGCCCCAGGGCGCGAGCCAGTCGCTCCGGCCCCGCGTGGAAGAAGAGGCGGGCCTTGCGCTCCAGCTCCGGCCCCAGCCCCATGCCGTCCACCAACACCAGCCGCTCCACCGGCACGCGAGCCCGCAGCGTCAGCTCCAGCCCCACCAGCCCGCCCAGCGAGTGGCCCACCACCGTCACGGGTCCGGGGGCCAACTGCTCCAGCAGCGCCTCCACGGGGTCCGTGAAGAAGCGCACCCCCTCCTCGGCCGAGCGGACGGGCCCCTCGCCAGGAGACGACATCCCGAAGCCGGGCAGGTCCACCGCCAGCACCCGGTGCCCTCGGGCCAGGGCCGTCAAGTACGCGAACCACGTGGAGGCCGCCCCGCCCCGTCCGTGGAGGAGCACCACCGTGGGGCCCTGTCCCCCCTCCAGGACTCGCAGCGCGCCCCCTCCGGGGACCCAGTGCACCGTCGCCTTCACCACGGGGGAGAGCTGGGCCAGGAGGCCCGCCTCGACCGGGCCCGCCGTGGGGGACTTCGCCAGGGGGGAGCCCTTCATGAGGGACTCCGGGGCCCCATCGGGCGGCGCGGAGTGCTACAGAGGGTGGGGGGAGAGCGGGCCATGGGTGGAGCCCTCCGGGGGGCTGGCTCGGAACTTACTGGAATGCCCGGCCTTCTGCGGTGTTGAGCCCGATACCCGGTCAACCCTAGGCTGCCCGCCGCCAGTCCTTACCGAGGCGTCATGAACACGGACATCCGCGCGCTAAACGAACGCGTGCAGCAGGAAAGCAGCTTCGTCGAGGTCCTCAACCAGGAAACCGGCAAGGTCATCGTCGGCCAGCGCTACATGCTGGAGCGCATCCTCATCGGCTTCTTGTGCAATGGCCACGTCCTCCTGGAGGGCGTGCCCGGTCTCGCCAAGACGCTGACCGTGCGCACCGTGGCGGACGCGCTCAGCGCCAGCTTCATGCGCATCCAGTTCACCCCGGACCTGCTGCCCGCCGACGTGGTGGGCACGATGATCTACAACCAGCAGGCGGCGAACTTCACCGTCCGCAAGGGTCCCATCTTCGCCAACATCGTCCTCGCCGACGAAATCAACCGCGCCCCCGCCAAGGTGCAGTCCGCCCTGCTGGAGGCCATGGCCGAGCGACAGGTGACGATTGGCGACCAGACCTTCGGGCTGCCCTCGCCCTTCCTCGTCCTCGCCACGCAGAACCCCATCGAGCAGGAGGGCACCTATCCGCTGCCCGAAGCGCAGGTGGACCGCTTCATGCTCAAGGTGAAGGTGGGCTACCCCACGCGCGACGAAGAGAAGGTCATCATGGACCGTATGTCCGGTGGCACGACTCCCCGCGCGCAGAAGGTCATCGCGGTGGAGAACCTGGTCCGCGCCCGCGAGCTCGTCCATCAAATCTACATGGACGAGAAGGTGAAGGAGTACATCCTCAACGTGGTGTTCGCCACGCGCGAGCCCGGCAAGTACGGCCTCAAGGATCTGGCGGACTACATCCAGTTCGGCGCCTCGCCGCGCGCCACCATCTCCCTGGCGCAGGCCGCGCGCGCGCACGCCTTCTTGCGCCACCGGGGCTTCGTGACGCCCGAGGACGTCAAGGCCATCGCCTTCGACGTGCTCCGCCACCGCATCGCCATGACGTATGAGGCGGAGGCCGAGGACCTCACCCCGGAGAAGATCATCCAGCGCGTGTTTGATCGCGTCGAAGTTCCCTGACCGCCCGACGAGCGACCCGTGCTGCCCAAGGACCTCATCCGCCGCATCCGCAAGCTGGAGATTCGCACCCGCAAGGTGGTCTCCGACATGCTCGCGGGCCAGTACCACTCGGTCTTCAAGGGCCGAGGCATGGCCTTCTCCGAGGTGCGGCAGTACCAGCCCGGGGATGAGATTCGCATCATCGACTGGAACGTCACCGCGCGAATGAACGAGGCCTACGTCAAGGTCTTCACCGAGGAGCGCGAGCTGACGGTGATGCTCCTGGTGGACGTGTCCGCCTCGAAGGAGTTCGGCTCGCGCGAGCGCACCAAGTCCGAAATCGCCGCGGAGGTCGCCGCGCAGATTGCCTTCAGCGCGATTGCCAACAACGACCGGGTGGGGCTCATCCTCTTCTCGGACCGGGTGGAGAAGGTGGTTCCTCCGCGCAAGGGCCGCACGCACGTGCTGCGCCTGGTGAGCGACATCCTCACCTTCCAACCGGTGGGCAAGGGAACCAACCTGTCCACGGGCCTGACGTACCTGACGCAGGTGGCGAAGCGGAAGGCCGTCACCTTCCTCGTCTCCGACTTCCAGGCGCGCGACTACGAGAAGCCGCTGAAGCTGGTGGGACGCAAGCACGACCTCGTCCCGGTGGTGGTGGAGGATCCGCTCGAGGAGGCCTTCCCGCGCCTGGGGCTGGTGGAGATGGAGGACCCGGAGACCGGAGAGCGCTTCGTCGTGGACACGAGCGACCCGGGCGTGCGCGGACGTTATGCCCGGGCGATGCAGGGCGCGCGTGACGAGCGCCGCAAGCTCTTCAAGAAGCTGGAGCTGGACCACGTGGAGCTGCGCGCCGGAGATGACCACGGCAAGGCGCTCGCGCAGTTCTTCCGCGCGCGGGCCCGAAGGATGGCGGCATGAGCCGGTGGATGGCCCTGCTCGCGGTGCTGCTGTGCCTGGGGACGCTTCCGGCGGGGGCGAACGCCCAGCCGCCCCCCCCGGGTGCGCCCGCGCATGAGGTGACGCAGCCCCTGGACGTGTCGGTGCGAGTGGACCCGCAGCAGGTCCGCATCGGCGACCCGTTCACGTACCACGTGGTGCTCACGCATCCGAAGGACCACCGCTACGAACTGGCGGTGCCCAAGGAGACGGGAGACTTCGAGTTCCTGGACCAGACGCGCCAGCGTCATGACGGGCCGGACACCACCACCACGACGTTCGCCGTGCGCCTGTCCGCCTTCGCGCTGGGCACGGTGCAGGTGCCGCCGCTCGAGTTCGACGTGGCCACGCCGGAGGGCCCGCGTCGCTACTCGCTGCCGGGCCGTCCGGTGGAGGTGGCCGCCACGCTGCCGCCGGACGCGGAGGGCAAGGGCGCCGACCTGTTCGACTTCCAGCCGCCGCAGGAGGTGCCCATCCGCTCGTGGCGGCTGGTGCTGACGCTGCTGGGCGCGCTCGCCGCGGGCCTCCTGGCGTGGGCGCTCTGGCGCTGGTGGAAGAACCGCCCCACGCACGTGAACCTGCCGCCGCCGCTGCCGTTGGACGTGCGCACTCGCAAGGCGCTGGACTCGCTCAAGGCGGAGAACCTGCCGGCGCGCGGCCACGTGAAGGACTACTTCTTCCGGCTGTCCGAAATCCTCCGAGGCTACCTGGGCGAGCGCTACGGCTTCGAGGCGCTGGAGTGCACCAGCACCGAGCTGATGGCCTCGCTGCGCAAGCTGTCGCCGCCCGGGCTGCCCGAGGACAAGCTGATGCGCTTCGTGTCCGAGTCGGACATGGTGAAGTACGCCCGGGCGGATGCGTCGCCCGAGAGCTGCCGAGACGCGCTGCTGTTCGGCTACGAACTCATCGACAAGACCTACGTTCCGCCCCCGCCGCCTCAGGCTCCCGCCAATGCCGCCGCTCCCCGCGTTCAATAACCCCGAGGCGCTCTGGGGACTGCTGCTCGTGCCGCTCCTGCTGGTGCAGGCCTGGCGGGAGCGTCGCGCTCGCGCGCCCCTGCGCTTCTCCGCGGCGAATGTGTTCGCCCGAAGTGGCAAGGGCCTGCGCACGTACATGCTGCCGCTCTTGCCGCTCTTGCGCGCGGTGGCCGTCACCGCGGCGGTGCTGGCCATCGCCCGGCCCCAGGTGCGCGACTCTCGCGTGCGGGACTTGTCGGTGGAGGGCATCGACATCGTGGTGGCGTTGGACCTGTCCACCTCCATGGAGGCGGGCGACTTCCGGCCGCAGAACCGTCTGCACGTCGCGAAGGAAGTGCTCAGCGAGTTCATCGCCAACCGGGTGAACGACCGCATCGGCCTGGTCGTCTTCGCGGGCGCGGCGTACACGCAGGCGCCGCTGACGCTGGACTATGGCGTGCTCAAGGAGGTCATCAAGCAGCTGCGCACCCGCGTGCTGGAGGACGGCACCGCCATCGGTGATGCGCTGGCCACGTCGCTCAACCGCCTGCGGGACTCGGAGGCGAAGAGCCGCGTCGTGGTGCTGATTACGGACGGCGACAACAACGCGGGGAAGCTGTCGCCCATCGACTCCGCGAACATGGCGCAGGCCCTTCATGTGCCCATCTACACCATCCTCGTGGGCAAGGGCGGCAAGGTGCCCTTCCCGCAGGGGACGGACCTGTTCGGTAACACCGTGTGGCGCGAGACGGAGATTCCCATCAACCCGGAGCTGATGCAGGACATCGCGGACCGCACGGGCGGCGAGTACTACCGCGCGACGGACCCCGAGGGACTGCGCCGGGGACTCCAGAAGGTGCTCGACTCGCTGGAGCGCTCCAAGCTGATGGAGGGCGGCGCGTCCGCGACGTACCGTGAGGAGTTCCATCCGTTCCTGCTGGCCGCCTTTGGTCTCGCCGCGCTGGAGCTGCTCTTGCGGGCGACTTTCCTGAGGGTCTTCCCGTGACGCCCGTGGAACCCTGGCGCTTCACCTTGCTCGGCTATCAGGCGGGACTCGCCCAGCCGCTGTTCCTGGGCCTCGTGCTGGTGGGCGTTCTGCTGGGGCTGCTCGCGCTGACGTTGTCGCTGCGGCGCCGCTCCCGGGTCCGCGCGGTGCTGCATGAGCGGCACGCCGAGCGCTTCACGCCGGGCATCTCCGTGTGGCGTCCGGCCACGCAGGGAGGTCTGTATGGCCTGGGGCTGGCGCTGTTCGGCTTCGCGTTGGCGCAGCCGCAGTGTGGCACCAAGAGCGAGCTGACGAAGCGGCGCGGCATCGACGTGGTGGTGGCGCTGGATGCGTCCAAGTCCATGCTCGCGCGCGACGTGCAGCCCAGCCGGCTGGAGCGCGCCAAGCTGGAGCTGACGACGCTCCTGGACGAGCTGAAGGGCGACCGCGTGGGCCTGGTCGTCTTCGCGGGGGATGCGTTCATCCAGTCGCCGCTGACGTCGGACTACTCGGCGGTGAAGCTGTTCCTGCGCGCGGTGGACCCGGAAGTCATGCCCCAGGGCGGCACCAACGTGGGCGCGGCGCTGCGGCTCGCCAATCAGGTGCTGGAGAACGCGGACCGGGGCTCGAAGGAGCGCGTGGTGGTGCTGTTGTCGGACGGCGAGGACCTCGTCGGCGAGGTGGGGGAGACCACCGATGCGCTGAAGGAGGCGGGCGTCCAGGTGCTGGCGGTGGGTGTGGGGTCCGAGTCCGGCGAGCCCATTCCCGTCTTCAACAGGAACGGCGAGTTCGTGGACTACAAGAAGGACTCGACGGGCGACACGGTGATTACGCGCCTGGACCGCGCGGGGCTGACAGCCATCGCGGAGGCCACCGGTGGGGCCTTCTTCTTCCAGCCGCGCGGCGTGGCGATGAGCCAGGTGGTGGAGCGCATCGACCAGATGCAGAAGAGCGAACTCGAGAGCCGGGTGACGGTCCGCTACGACGAGCGCTTCCAGTCCTTCGCCATCCCCGGGCTGGCGCTGCTCGCGCTGGGGATGCTGTTGCTGCCGTCCACGCGCCGGAGGTCGTCATGAGCACGAACCTCGGAGCGCGGGTGCTGGCGTGTGTGGCGTGCCTCGTGTTGCCGCTATCGGCGTTCGGCGCGGGTCCGCTGGAGAGGGACCATCCGCGGGTGCAGCAGGGCCGCGAGGCGTACCTGGCGGGCCGCTACGAGGAGGCGCTGAAGGCGTTCGAGGACGCGAAGAAGGAGCGGCCCAATGACCCGGCGGTCGACTTCAACCGGGGCGACGCGCTGGCGAAGCTGGGCCGCGTGAAGGACGCGCAGGAGGTCTTCCGCGGGGTGACGGAGTCCAACCGTCCCGACCTGCGACAGAAGGCCTGGTACAACCTGGGCAACCTGGCCGCGACGACGGGAGACAGGGTGGAGGCGCTGAAGTCCTATCGACGCGCGCTGACCCTGGACCCGCAGGACGTGCAGGCCCGGCACAACTACGAGGTGGTGCTGCGCAACCTCCCTCCTCCGCAGGACAACTCGGCGGACGGTGGCTCGGATGGTGGGGGTGACTCCGGCACGGATGGCGGGCGGCCCGACGGAGGCGAGGACGGCGGCACCAAGGCGGACGGCGGCAGTCCCGTGGATGGAGGAGGCACCGACGGAGGTGAGGACGGTGGCTCGGATGGCGGTGCCGACGGCGGCGCTGACGGTGGCGCGGATGGCGGGGGAGATGGCGGCGCTGACGGTGGGGGTGACGGCGGCGCGGATGGCGGGGACGGCGGTCAGGAGGGTCCTCCGCAGAAGGGTGATGGCGGCAGCGACGGTGGCGCCGACGGCGGTGACGATGACGGCGAGGGCGACCCCCAGGATGGCGGGTCGGATGGCGGCAGCGAGTCGGAAGGTGACGCGGAAGACTCGCGCGCGGATGGTGGAGTGAGTCCCTCGGAGCTGGATCGGCAGGAGGCGGAGCGCCTGCTGGATGCGATGAAGCAGAACGAGAAGAATCTCCAGCTCTGGCGTTTCCAGCAGAAGAAGAAGCAGAGGAAGCCCAATGAGAAGGACTGGTAGCAGCGGCCCCGTGGCGGTGCTCGTCGGGCTGGCCCTGCTGGCCTCGGCGCCGGCGTGGGCGGCGGGCCTCGAGTTCTACCAGACGGTGAACCGCGAGGAGGTGGGCAGCGAGGACACCTTCCTGCTCACGGTGGTGACGGTGGATGCACCCGCCGACGCCAAGGTGAAGCTGCCTGCGTCGGACGACTTCGAGGTCGTCAACAGCTCGCGCAGCACGCAGCGCTCCGTCTCGTGGTCCGGTGGCGGTCCCGCCAACATCCAGGACGTCACCAAGTACGTGCTGGTGATGCGGGCCAATCGCGCGGGGAAGCTGACGATTCCTCCGTCGGAGATGACGACGGGCGGCAAGACGCATCGCACGGACTCCGTGCGCATCGACGTGAAGCCGGGACGACTGGGCCCGCCTCCCGCGCAAGCCGGGCGGCAGCAGCAGCGCCTGCCGGACCCGTTCTCCAACATGCCCTCGCGCCTGCCGGACCCGTTCGCGGACGAGCCGGAGGACGAACCCTCCATTCCCCGAGGGGACTCGGACCTGTTCCTGCGCTCGAGCCTGGACCGGGACGAAATCTTCGTGGGCGAGCAGGTGACGCTGTCGCTCTACATCTACTCGCGCGTGGACCTGTCCAGCGTGGACGCCGTCACCATGCCCAAGCTGGAGGGCTTCTGGACGGAGGAGGTGGAGAGCCCCACGCAGCTGTCGGGCGAGCAGAAGGTCGTCGACGGCGTGCCGTACCGGGCCTATCTGCTGCGCCGCCGCGCGCTCTTCCCGGTGAAGTCGGGCACGCTGAACATCTCCCCGGCGGAGGCGGACATCACCACGGGCTTCCTCTTCGCCGGCCACCGCGTGCACCGCGTGTCCAACGGGCTCAAGGTGAAGGTGGCCCCGCTGCCTCCGGGTGCGCCGCAGGGCATGTCCAACGCGAACGTGGGCCAGTGGCGGCTGTCGGTGGACGTGTCGCAGACGCGCGTGGAGCTGGGCCAGCCCGTCACGGTGAAGGTCATTCTGGAGGGCTCGGGCAACGTGAAGAACGTCACCCCGCCGAAGCTCACGGGCCCCGCCGCGCTGAAAATCTATGACCCCACGACGACGGACAAGGTGACGCCGCAGCGCAACCGGGTGCAGGGCCGCCGCGTGATGGAGTACCTGGTGATGCCGCAGCGCACGGGCACCTTCACGCTGCCTGGGTTGGAGTTTCCCTTCTTCGATGCACGCTCGCGGAAATACGAGGTCGCGAGCACGGACCCCATCACCGTCACGGTGGAGCCCGTGGCGGGCAGCGCGGCCACTCCGCCCACGTCGTCGGCGCACGTGGCGGACTCGGCCAACGAGCAGAAGAACGTGCTGACGTCCGGTGGGCTGCGGCCGGTGCGCTACCAGGCGCGCTTCGTCGCTCCGTCCGAGCCGCCGTGGAAGCGAGGCTTCTTCGTCCCGCTGGTGCTCGCCCCGCTGGGGCTGCTGGCGGGCGCGGCGCTCCTGGGCGGTGTGCGAGGCCGGCTGGCGACGCGCACCGAGGCGGACAAGGGGCGTCAGCAGGCGAAGGCCGCGCGCAAGCGACTGGCGGAGGCGGAGAAGCTCCGGGCAGGCGCGGACGCGGGGGCCTTCTACACCGAGGTGGAGAAGGCGCTGCACGGCTTCCTGGGCGCGCGCCTGGGCGGTCCGGTGATTGGCCTCACGCGCGAGGCGATAGGCGAGCGCATGACGGCGGCGGGCGTGGCGCAGGAGCGGCGCGCGCGGGTGCTGTACGTGCTGGAGGCCTGTGATTTGGGCCGCTATGGCGGTGGGGGTGATGCCGCCGCGCGACAGAAGGTGATGGATGCCGCGGTCGCGGCCATGGAGGGTTGGGCGTGAGCGGGTACTACTCGCCGGAAGAGGCGCAGGACGTCTTCTTGAAGGCCAACGAGGCGTACGCGCGCGAGGACTACGCGGCGGCGCAGGCGGGCTACGAGAAGCTCCTCTCGCACGGCCATGGCGGCGCGGACGTCCTCTACAACCTGGGCACCACGCACCTGGCGCGAGGAGACCTGGGCCGGGCGGTGCTCTCGCTGGAGCAGGCCAAGAAGCAGGGCGGCCGCGTGCCGGACCTGGAGGCCAACCTGGCGGTGGCGCGCGCGCGGCAGGTGGACAAGGTGGTGGGGGCCACGGCGGAGGAGGAGTTCCTCCCGCGCGTGACGGCGGCCACGGAGGGCACCGTGGTGGCGTGGACCTTCCTGGGCACCTGGGTGGGCGCGCTGCTGCTCCTGCTGGTGTGGCGGTGGCTGACCCCGGGCCGTCGCACGGGCGTGGGAGTGGTGGCCGCGCTGCTGTTCGCCGTGGCGGTGCCCTCGGGTGCCCTGCTGGCCGCGCACGCGTGGGTGGACGAGACGGTGCACGAGGCGGTGGTGCTGTCGCCCACGCTGGTGGCTCGGGAGCTGCCGCAGCCTGGCGCGCGCTCCATCTTCGAGGTGCATGCGGGCCTCAAGGTGCGCCTGCTGGAGGAGACCGGGCGCTTCGTGCGCATCCGGCTGCCCAACGGCCTGGAGGGCTGGGCCGAGCGTGAGGGCGTGGCCGAAATCTGAGCGTTCCGACGCCCGGACCACGAAACCTGGAAGCGCACGCGACGCCGGGAGTAGACTGTCTTCAAGGAATGGCGGGTTTTCCTTGGAGGTCGTAGCCCCGTGTTCGAAGTCGAGACCCATGTCGGGAAGAACCGACTGGTGGTGCGCATCTGGGGAGACATCGCCAAGGAGGAGGCCCAGCGCGTCGGTGACGCGGCGGTGAGGGCCATTGACCGGCTGCGTCCGAGATTCGACCTGTTGTCGGACCTGAAGGGCGTGACGTCGCTGGACCCGGAGGGCACGGAGCACCTGCGGCGAATCATGGAGGCCGCGAAGGCCCGAGGGTTTCGTCGCGTGGTGCGGGTGGTGGGCCGCTCGTTTGACGCGGCGGTCCTGTTCGAGCGCACCAGTCGAGAGATGGGCTACGACGCGCACCTCGCCTTCTCGCTGGAGGAGGCGGAGCGTCTGCTGGACAGCGGCGCTCCTTGAGCAGCGGACCGCTCAGCTCCGCTTGCCGGTGAGGCGGGCGAAGAGCCCCGGCTTGTGGTTTTTGCGCTCGGCGGAGGCCGCGGCCAGCCCGGCGACCTTCAGGAGATTCTGATGGAAGACGGTGTTGCCCGGCTCCAGCTCCACCGCGCGCTCCAGCAGCCGCGCCGCCCGGACGTAGTCCTTGCGTTGGTGGACGAGGATGAGGGCGAGCTTGCTGTGGAGCGCGGCGGCCTCGGGGGCCTGGTCGATGGCCTTGGTGAGGACCTCGATGGCGCGGTCCACGTGGCCTCCGCGCTCCAGCCGCACCGCGCGCTGGAGGAAGTCCTCCGTCGCTGACACGGGCACGGGCGCGTCCAGGGGCAGGTTGGGGCGCACGGGGCGCGGGGCTTGCTGCTGGGTGGCAACGGGGCCCGGCGCCGAGGGGAAGGGCGCGGCGGGCAGCGTGGGGGCGGAGCTCGTCGAGAGGCGCGGGGGAGGTGCGGGACGAGGAGGCAGCGGCGGCACGGCGGGGGCCGTCACGGAGACGGGGGAGGCGACGCGAGTCGACCCACCCAGTCCAGCAGGAGTGCCCCGTGTCGCGGGAGCGGGTCCGGTGCGCGCGGAGGGCAGGGGCGGCGGAGCCTGGGGAGCCCTCGCGGGCGGCGCGGGCGTGCTGGGATGGGTGACGTGCTCGGCGACATCGCCAGGCCGAGGAGCCTGACCGACGGCGGGCCGCATGTTGCGAGTCGGCTGCGCGCGTGACACGGGCGGGGCGCTCGGGCGGGGCCGCTCGTCGGGCGCGGTGGCCCTCGGAGGGCGGGGCGCGGGATGCGTGAGGGGCTCCTCGTCGCCGAGCGCCATGGGAGACAGCTCCTCCTCCGCGCCCAGGGCCATGAGCATGGCGGGCCGCTCACCGGTGAGCGTGGGGGCGTCCTCCTCCTGGAGCGTGGAGGGCTCCACGTCGTCGAACTCGGGTGCCTCCGGGGTGAGGAACTCACTGCCATCGAGCACGGGAAGCTCGGCGGTCCGGCTGCGCGGTGGGGGACTGACAGGCGCGCGGTGCAGCTCCAGCACCCCTCGCTCCAGCAGGGCCTTGAGGACGACCTTCACCTCGATTTCAGGCAGCCGCGCCGCGAGCGCGAGCTGGGGGACGGCGTGGACTCCGTCGACGAAGGACGCGATGTGCGCCTCGAACGGGTGCAGGGGCTGCAACGCGATGTTCAGTCCGGCGCGCAGGCGCGGCACGGTGTTCGCGTCCATCGGCACGGTGAAGCGCGCGGTGGCCAGGTCGTGCGCCGCGGGACGCTGGGGCGGAGGCTTGGGCACCTCCATGGTCCTGCTGCGCTGGGGCGGAGAGAGCATGGCCCGGACGATGGTGGGCTCCGTGATGATGTACTCCCCGCTGGCCTGCTCCGGGTCCAGGAGCAACCCGCAGTGCTCGCACTGGAAGTCGTCCTCTTCCACCGTGCCCCTGCACTCTGGACATTCTAGTTTTGCGGCCATTTCGGACCCATCATAGCGCTCCGGGCCCCCATCACCGCGACGCCCCAGGGGGCGGGGTGGAAACAGGGCCTGGGGAGGCCGCTGTTGGCGGGAAAGATGGCTTCATCCCTCTGTCAGACAGGCTGATGGGCGGGCAGGCGCGGAAGTCAGGCACCCCTTCCGCCATGGGCTTACAGAAGGCCGATGCATGGTGCTCCACACAAATGATGGGGCGACCCTGGTGCGCGTGGTGTTGGCGGGGCTATACCGCGCGCGGCAGGTGGCACCGGCAGTGGGGGTGGCGCGCCCGCGAAGCATCGTCCCTCTGAGGTCCAGAGTCGCGCCGGAGAAACATGGTTGGCATGTCCCAGGCACCCTTCCACATCCTGCTCGTCGAGGACGAACCGGTCATCCGGGAGCTGGTGCGCTCGATGCTGAGCGACGGCACCGTGGAGGTGGTGTGCGCGGCCAACGGGTTGGAGGGGCTGAAGCTGGCGCGCAGCCGGCCCTTCCACCTCATCCTGATGGATGTGGTGTTGCCGCAGCTCGACGGCATCTCCGTGTGTCGCATCCTGAAGAGCGACCCCGTCACCGCGACGGTGCCGCTCTACATGCTCACGGCGAAGGCGAAGAAGTCGGACATGGAGAGCGCCACGCTGGCGGGAGCGGATGGCTACATCCACAAGCCCTTCCGAGGCGCGGAGCTGATGGCGCTGGTGGAGCGGCTGCGCGTGGCGCCGCCTCGCTCGGAGCCGGGCTGACGAGACGGGGGGCGTCCCCGCTCAGGGCAGGCGCGGGTGGAGGAAGCGCGCCAGGGCGATGAGGTCGTCCCAGTCGAGCTCGCCGAACTCCAGGGCCACGCCGTCCGCCTCGCGGCGGCGGATGGTGCAGGTGGTGACGATCTCCTTTTCGCCCGGCAGCGGCAGGCTCAGCGTGAGCTGGCGCTGGGCGTCACCGGGGTGCGCGAGCAGGAACAGGCCCGCCATGGAGACGTCTCGGGCGCGAGCCATGACGGCGCGTCCGGGCAGGAGCACCTTCACGGGAAGGGCCGCCTCGACGCGCGGGTGGAAGCGCTCGGCGATAGGGGGTCCACCATTGGAAGTGTGCATCGGCTCGGCTCCTCACGACTGCGACAGGGTGCGACAACTCTGAGGCAGCCTGCGTGTGAGGCAAGTTTCCGTCCGCGCGGCGGGCGTCCCATCGGCTGGACGCTCTTCCCGGGCCTTGGAGCTTCAGGCGCGCGCGAGTCGTGGCCATGCGCGCGGGATTGCTTGGGTTTTCGGCTGGCACGTCGTCTGAACTGGCCCCGCCGGCAACCCGCCGCCGGAGGCAGCTCTTGGACCCGAATCACCGCAGGCTTCAGTCTCTCAGCATCACCACCACGATGCCCCGGCAGACGCCGCGCAATGACTTCGGCACGGTGTTGGCGCACGCGGCGCATCAGGTGGTGAGCAAGGGGGCGGGACTCGTGGGCGGGATGATTCCGCAGGGCCCCATCCTGAGCGCGGCCGTCTCCAGCACGAAGATGGCCATCTCCTCGGTGGTGCCGATGGGGACGACCACCACCTCGGGCGCGTCCACGTCCGGGGCGGGAGCCTCGCTGGGAACGCCGTCGGGCAATGGGGATGGGTGGGACTTGCTGCAGGCGCAGAAGGCGCTCAGCGAGGATGGCCAGAAGTTCAACGCGGCCTATCTGCAGCTCCAGAACGAGATGCAGCGGGAGAGCCGCGAGCACAACGCCATCTCGAACATCATGAAGGTCCGCCACGACTCGGCGAAGGCCGCCATCAACAACATCCGCTGAGAGGGGCGCGGCGAGCCATGAGCGTGGACAAGGTAGGAGCGGTGGGTGGCGCGGGCCCGACGTCGGTTGAGCCCGGCCGGGAGCGATTCGACCAGGTGCTGGAGGGGGTCCGAGGTCCGGCGCGAGAGACGACGCCGTCGGCGACGACGGAAGGCGCGGCGCGTCCGGCCGTCGAGGCCTCGCGGGGTGTGGCGCGGGTCGAGGGCACGGGGACGCAGGCGGCGGCGGGATGTTCGGAAGTGAAGACCGGGGCGCGGGTGGACTCCGTCCAGGCGGCGCGAGAGCAGCAGGCCGCGCAGGCGTTGGAGCGGGTGGGGCAGGCGCAGAAGCGGTTGGACCGCATCCTGGAGATGGCGGAGTCGGGGCGAGACTTCTCGCCCGGGGAGCTGCTCGCGTTGCAGGCCCAGGTCTACCGGGCGAGCCAGGAGCTCGACCTCGCCGGCAAGGTCGTCGAGAAGGCGACCGGTGGCGTCAAGCAGGTCCTCCAGACGCAGGTTTGAGGAGCTCGTGCACATGGCTTCGAGTGACCGACGCTGGCTTCTCTTCCTGTTCCTCCTGAGCGCCACGGCATGTCGGGAGCGCATCCAGCACGGCCTGGATGAGCGACAGGCCAACGAACTGCAGTCCGTGCTCATCGAACGTGGCCTCGATGCTCGCAAGGTACCGGAGGGAGGCAAGAAGCCCTCCTGGGCCATCGAGGTCACCGGAGACCAGTCCTCGGACGCGGTGCGAGTGCTCGCCGAACTGGGGTTGCCGAGGCCCGCCGCGGAGGTCGGCTGCGATGTCTTTGGTGGTGGTGGCCTGGTGCGCACGCCGGTGGAAGAGGGCGTGTGCAGGGTGCGAGTGCTGGAGCGGGGCCTGGAGAAGACGCTCCAATCCGTGGAGGGAGTGTTGTTGGCGCGCGTCCACCTGGTGGTGCCTCCCGTGCCACGGCCCGGGCAGGCCGCGGTGCCTTCCAAGGCCTCGGCGATGCTGCGAGTGACGCCGGGCAGTGCGGCGAGGGTGCGGCAGTCCTCGGAGGTCTTGAGGGCGCTCCTGGCGGGAGGGGTTGAGGGGCTCTCCGTGGAGTCGATATCGCTGCTGGTGGATGAGGTGCCCGTGAGGGTGGAAGTGGTCCCGGCGAGTGGCCTGTCGTCCCTGTCCAGGCTGCGGTGGTTGCTGGCCGTGCTGGGCGTGTTGGTGACGGGGCTGTCGGGGGCCTTGGTGTGGGTGACGCTGCGGATGCGTCATTACCGGGAGCAGAGCGTGGTGCCTCCCGCGCCGCCCGTCCCTGCGCGTCCCGTGCTCTCGCCTGGAGCGACTCGCAAGGTCGCCTGAGCAGGCGACGGAGATTCTCATCATGGATGCGACACGTGTGGGCCGGGCCGCGCGCCCGGCGAGGAGCGGTGTGCCCGCTCCAGTCCAGGAGTCGGTACCCGCGCTGGAGGCGCCACGGCCCGCTCCAGTGCAGGCGCCGCTCCCTGTTCCGACGAAGGAGGCGGTGTCCGCTCGGGTGCGGATTCCGCTGGCGGAGCAGGCGACGACGATTCGGCGTCAGCCTCCGGTGCTTCCGCTGGAGCGCTATGCGCTGGTGGCGTGGGTCCTGGGGCGAGAGCGGGCCGGGGAGCTTCTGGAGGGGCTGGGAACGGAAGCCTTGAAGCGAGCGAAGGCTCACTTGCGACACCTTGCCGCGATGCCCTCGGCGCAGCGACAGGCGAAGGTCGCGAAGGAATTCGGGGAGCGGAGCGACGCGGCGACAAGGCTGAAGGCCTTGATGGACGAGGTGCCGGAGCCGCTTCGCAAGGAGGTGTTCCGGCGCCTCCCTCCCTATCACCGGACCCTGTTTCCCGGCCGGAAGGTGGAGCCCGTGGACCCGTTGGCTCCTCCGCTGCTGACCGCGCTCGCCGAGCGACTCATCCGGGAAGCCACGCGCTGACGTCCTCGCGTGTAGCCGTCCTGGCCCGCGTACCCGGCATCCCGCGTGCGGATGCCGATGCACCGCAACCCCGCGTCACCACGAGCGCGCTTCCTGGCGAGGGGCGTGCACGAGCGGGGTGTCACCTCTTGCCGCTCACGAACCTTCGATGAACCCCGATACCGAGCCCTCCCTGTCTCCCCCTGTACCTCGTCGACTGCGTCGGCTGGGGTCGCGCCGGTTGAGCCGAGCGCACCTCTTGCTTTCACGAAGGCCTCGTGTGGCCGGACTCGGGCGCGAGGCCCTGGGGGAGATCTGTGCGGCGTTGGGCCGGGAGCTGGGATGTGCGGTGACAGCGGAGGCCCGGCTGTTGGATGCCGTGGTCTCGTCCCCGACTGGGCTGTCGAAGCCCGCGGTCTTCATCCTGCTGGAGTTGTCGGCGGTGGGTGGCGTGGCCGTGCTGGAGCTGGAGCCCGCGCTGGCGGTCGCCGCGTTGGAGCGAATCGCCGGGTCGGGAGGCAAGTCCGGGGCGGTGACGGAGCTGGCGCGACTGGAAGAGGCGACGCTGGCGTACCTGGTGCTGGTGGCGCTCTCCGCGGTGCGCTCCAAGTCACCGCTGTATCCCGCCCTGGCGCCGCGTCTGTCCGCGATGACGATGCGGCGTGAAGACGTCGCGGTGCGCCTGCGGGGGCGCCAGTCGCTGGTGGGCGTGGAGCTGGATGTGACGGTGGGGCAGGTGCGTGCGGGTGGACGGTTGTTGCTGCCTGCTTCCGTGCTTCAGGGCGTGGCTCAGGAGTTTCCCATGGAGCGAGTCACGGGCGTCGCTCCGCAGGTGCTCGCCGCGACGCTCAAACTGAGGTGCCTCATCGGACAGACGCCGCTGTCATCGCAGGCGATGGACGCGCTCGCGGTGGGGGACGTCGTGGTCTTCGAGGGCGTGCGTCGCGAGGACACGCGCCTCTTCGGCCCCGGGAGGCTGGTGGCTCGGGGCTTCTCGCTCACGGGGACGTTTCAGCCCGAGGGCTTCTCGCTGACCCGCGCGCGTGTTCGCGCGCATTTCCAGGAGTCGAACATGGTGGTCGTGAATGAACGGAGTGAGGGCATTCCCCCGCTTCCGGTGGACGTGGAAGTGGAGCTGACGCGGGTGCTGGTCCCGCTCTCGGAGTTGGCGGCGTTGAGGCCGGGTGTCCTGCTTCCGCTGCACATCAATGCCAGCGAGCCGGTGTTGTTGCGCGTGGGAGACCGTGTGGTGGCGCGCGCTGAGTTGGTGGACATCGAGGGCGAGGTGGGTGCCCGTGTCCTGGCCCTGTTGCCGTGAGTGAGCCCATGCGCATTCGGAACGTCTCGCTCTCGCCCCGCGCGCGTCTTCAGGTCGCGATGTTGCTCGTCCTCGGGTTGGCCTTGCTGGGGCCCCTGGGCGGAGTGTCCGTGGTGTCCACGGCTCGATGGCTCCTGGTGCTGGGAGCGCTCAGCGGCCTGGGCTGGTGGTGGTTTCGACGGGGCGCCACGGGGACACGCGTGGCGAGTGTGGAGCGGATGCAGGTCATCTCCCGAGCGGGGCTCTCTCCTCGCTGCGGCCTTGCGTTGGTGGAGGTCGAGGGGCGGGGATTTCTCGTGGCCTTCGGGGATGCGTTCGCGGAAGTCCATGCGCTGCCCGCGCGGGATGCGGAAACCGAGACTTTTGCTCCGGCACGTCGACAGCGCTCGGGTCGTGGGCTCCGCAAGGGAATGCTGTCATGACGGGTGGCTGGGGGATGCTCTCGCCGGTCATGGCCGTGGCGTCGGAAGGCGTGCTCAGCCAGCAGTCCTACGCGGGAAGCCCGCTGTCGATGATGGGGATGTTGGCGGTGATGTCCCTGTTGCCGTTCGCGGTGTTGATGCTGACGAGCTTCTCGAAAATCGCGGTGGTGTTGTCGCTGGCGCGCTCGGCGATGGGAACGCAGCAGGCGCCACCCACGCTGGTGTTGACGGGGCTGGCGGCGGTGCTGACGGGCCACATCATGGCGTCGGTGATGGAGCGGACGTACGACGCGGGGCAGCTCGCCTATCAGGAACTGGAGGCGGGCTCCGGCGTGAAGATTCTCGAGGCCGCGGCCCGGGTGGCGGAGCCGCTGCGGGCCTTTCTCGTGAAGCATGGCAGCCCCGAGGAGCGGGCTCGTTTCGTGGACATGGCGCGGGAGCTTCGTCCCCCGGAGGAGATGGACGCGGTGCGGGAGACGGACCTCTTCGTCATCATTCCCGCCTTCGTCCTCACCGAGTTGAAGGAAGCCTTTCAGATTGGCTTCCTCGTGTTCCTCCCGTTCCTGGTGCTCGACATGGTCATCGCCAACGTGTTGCTCGCTTTGGGCATGCAGACGCTGTCGCCCAGCCAGGTGAGTCTGCCTTTCAAGATTCTTCTCTTCGTGGCCGTGGATGGTTGGTCGTTGCTCGCGCGCGGCCTCATCCTGGGTTACCGGTGATTCGATGACCCAGGATGTGTTGTTGACCCTGGGACGTGAGGCCTTGTTGTTGATGGTCCTCGCGTCCTTGCCACCCATCGGGGCGAGTCTGCTGGTGGGCTTCCTGTCGAGTCTGTTCCAGGCGACGACCCAGCTTCAGGAGAGCACGTTGTCGGTGGTGCCGAAGCTGTGCGCGGCGGTGGTGGCCTTAGTGCTCTCCGGACCGTGGATAGCGGCGCAGCTCACGCGATTCACCCACCAGCTCCTGATGCTCATCTCCGAGGTGTCGGCATGAACCTGGAGCTGCTGCGCGCCCAACTGGAGACGCTGGGGCCGGATGCGGTTGCGGTGGCGCTGTGTGCCGCGCGGCTTCTGCCCGTGGCCTTCCTGTGTCCGCTGTTCGGAGGACAGGCCACGCCCACCACGGTGCGACTGGGGTGGGTGTTGTCGCTCTCGCTCTTTCTTCGAGCGGAGGGAGGTGTGGGGACGGCGGAGCCCGTGACGTCGTCGTTGGTGTTGGGGGGGTGGGTGTTGCGCGAGCTGGCTTATGGCGTGTCGGTGGGGTTGGTCGCGGCGTTGCCGTTCGACGCGGCGCGAATGGGTGGACGGTTCATCGACCTGCTTCGCGGAACGTCCGCCGAGGCGAGCCTGCCGGTGGCGGGGAGCCGGGAGTCGGCCACGGGCGAGGGGCTCTACCACCTGCTGGTGGGACTGGCGACGTCGGGGGCGGTGGCGCCACTGGTCCTGGGAGCGCTGGTGCGTGGCTTTGGCGTGGTGAAGCTGGGGGCGTTCGTGCCCACGGAAGCGGCGACCTTGCACGTCGTCGTCCTCGCGGGCGGCGCGCTGGCCACGGGGCTGGCGGTGGGGGCGCCGATGGCCGCGGCGATGCTGGCGGTGGATTGCTTTCTGGCATTGGCCTCGCGCGCGGCGCCGCAAGTGAATCTCCAAGAGTTGGGGGCTCCGCTGCGAATCCTTGGGGGCGGCGTGGTGCTGTGGCTGGGAATCGGGGTGCTGTGTGAGCGCCTGCTGGCGGAGGTGCTCTCCACGGACGGTTCGCTCTCGTTGCTGGGGATCCTGGCCCAATGAGTGGAGAGAAGACGGAGTTGCCGTCGGCCCGACGTCTGCGCGAGGCCCGCCGCAAGGGGCAGATTCCCCGCAGTCGACTGCTGTCCTCCAGCGCGGTGACCTTGGGTGGGGTGCTTGGCTTCGGCTCGGGCGCGGTCGGGATGTTCTCTCGGCTCGAGGAGTGGACGTCGAGGCTGTTCCTGGAGCAGCAGCTCACGGGGGCCTGGGAAGAGGGGCTCTGGATTTTCGTGCGCCTGAGCGCGCCAGCACTGGGGGGCGCGTTCGCCGCGTCACTGGCGGTCTCCATGGCCACCGTGGGTCTCGAAATGGACCCGAGCCATGTGGCGCCGAAGTGGGAGCGGGTCAGTCTTTCGTCAGGGCTGAAGCGCCTCTTCAGCGTGAAACCCGTGAAGGAGTTGGGCAAGGCGTTGGTGGTGGTGGCAGTGGTGGGCGGCCTCGTCTGGAGCGAGGTGGAGTCGGTCGGTCCGGACGCGCTGCGTACGGCGTGGTTGGCCGGGCGCGACGGGCTGCCACTCATGCTGGAGCACCTCGTGGCGCTGATTCGCCGCGTGGCCTGGGTACTCCTGGTGCTGGGCATTGGGGACTACGTGCTCGCCAGGAGGAGTCATCTGCGCGAGCTGATGATGAGCCGCGAAGAAGTGAAGCGTGAGCACAAGGAGAGTGAAGGGGACCCGCGCCACAAGGGGCAGCGCAGGGCCTTGCACCGTCAACTGGCTCAAGGCGGCCCATCGCGCGGAGTCCAGAAAGCCACGGCGGTGGTGGTCAACCCGACGCACCTCGCGGTCGCCATCCGCTACGACGTGAGGGAGTGCGAGGCGCCCTATCTCGTGGCGAAGGCGCGAGAAGAGGATGCGCTGGCGCTTCGGGAGGAGGCCCAGCGGCTCGGGGTGCCGGTGGTGCGAGACATCCCATTGGCGAGAAGCCTCATTCACTACGACATCGGTGAGCCCATTCCCGAGGAGTTGTACCAGGCCGCGGCGGTCGTCTTGCGCACGGCGATGGAGTCGCGGGACGGGGATGGAGCAGCACGGAGACAGACATCATGAAGGTGCTCGCGAAGTGGTTGATGAAGGTGCGCAGCTCGTCGGACCTCGTGCTGGCGGTGGCGATGGCCGCGGTGCTGGGTGCGCTCATCATTCCCCTGCCGGCGTGGCTGCTGGACGTGGGGTTGGCGGTGAACCTGGCGGCGGCGGTGGCCTTGCTGGTGGCGTCCCTGCGGGCCAAGGACGCGCTGAAGGTGACGTCCTTCCCCTCGCTGCTGCTGTTCACCACGCTGTTCCGGCTGGCGCTCAATGTCTCATCCACGCGATTGGCGCTCGCGGAGGGGCACGCGGGCGACGTCATCCAGGCGTTTGGTGAGTTCGTCGTGCAAGGGGACTACGTGGTCGGCGGCGTGGTGTTCGCCATCCTCTCGTTGGTCCAGTTCCTGGTGGTGGCGAAGGGCGCCGAGCGCGTCGCGGAGGTGTCCGCCCGCTTCACCCTGGACGCGATGCCGGGCAAGCAGATGTCCATCGATGCGGACCTGCGCGCGGGCGCCATCGACCAGGCCCAGGCCCGCAAGCGGCGGAGAGACCTGGAGCGCGAGTCGCAGATGTTCGGCGCCATGGATGGCGCGATGAAGTTCGTGAAGGGAGACGTCGTCGCGGGCCTCGTCATCGTCGCGGTGAACCTGCTCGGCGGTTCGCTCATCGGCGTGCTTCAGGGCGGGATGACGCTCTCCGAAGCCGCGTCGACGTTCGCGCTCATCGCCATCGGCGATGGGCTCGTCTCCCAGGTGCCGTCCCTGTGCATCACGGTGGCGGCGGGCCTCGTCGTCACGCGGGTCGCGTCGGAGCACGAGGACGACTCGCTGGGCTCGGAGATCGGCTCGCAGTTCTTCGGTGAGGCTCGGACACTCTGGGTGGTCGCGGGACTGTGCGTGGCGCTCGCGTTGATGCCGGGCATGCCGCACCTGACCTTCCTGCTCCTGGCGGCGGGGCTGGTCGGACTGGGGCGCGCCCTGAAGCGAGGCCCTCGCCTGGCGGAGGCGGCGACGCGAGGAGGGGAGCAGCCGGGCTCCAAGGCTGGAGCCACGGACAAGGAAGGCACGGCTCCAGAGAGCACCGTGGTGCCCGTGGGAGTGTCGCCCCTCACGCTGGATCTCGCGCCGGACCTGACGATGCTGGCGCAGGCGTCCGCTGGAGCCTTCGTCCACACGACGTTGAACACCGTGCGCGATGAGCTCTTCTTCGAGTTGGGAGTGCGAATCCCTGGCATCCGGGTGCGGACGCAGGCCGCATACCTGTCCCCCGGCGAGTACCGAATCCTGGTGGATGAAGTGCCAGCGGGAGGCGGGCAGGTGCGCGTGGACGGGCTCTATGCGATGGCACCCCCCGATGAGCTCGCGTTCCTCCAGCTGAAGGCAGACCCGGCGGTGGAGCCCTCGACGGGAAGGACCATCAGCCACATCCCTGAGTCGAGTCGAGGGTCGGTGGAGCTCGCGCAGGTCCTGGTCCTTCGTCCCGAGGAACTGCTCGCCGACCACTTGCGAGGCGTGCTGCGGAGCCGCGCCGCGGACCTGTTGGGACTCCAGGATGTCCAGGGACTGCTGGAGGGCTTGGAGCCCCGTGCGCCGATGCTGGTGAAGGAGGCGTTGCAGAAAGTCCCACTGCCCCTGCTCGCGGACGTGCTGCGAAAGCTCCTCCAGGAAGGGGTCAGCATTCGCGACCTGCGCGCCATCCTGGAAGCGCTCGTCTCACCCACCACGGAAGGGGACGCCGTCGCGCTCGCCGAGCGCTGTCGCCAGGCCCTGCGCCGCTACCTCAGCCACAAGTTCGCGCCCACCGGTCCGCTGTACGCGTACCTCGTGGACCCGGAGGTGGAGGAGATCCTGCGGTCCACCGGTCCGCGGGGACCCGCGCCAGACCCGGAGCGGGTGGCGGAAATCCTGGAAGGCGTCCGACAGGTGGCCACGGGAGGAAAGGCCGTGCTGCTCACCGCGCCAGACGTCCGGCGGTCGCTGCGGAGGCTCTGCGAGGGGGCGTTTCCTGAAGTGGCCGTGCTCACCTATGGGGAGCTGGACGGCGCCCTTCAGATTCGGCCCATCGGCAGGCTTTCGCCTGTGCCGATGGGGTCCTGAGTCGACTCAGAGGCCCGTGCCGGTGCTGCCGGGGCTCTTGGTCTCAGGGGAAGGCAGGTCACTCTGGGCCTGCTGGGGGGCGGGACGGTTGACCCTGTCTCGCAGCTCCTTGCCCGTGCGGAAGAGCAGGCCACGCTTGGGCTTCACCGGGATGACCTGACCCGTCTTCGGGTTGCGTCCCTGGTATCCCTGGTAGTTCTTCACGTGGAAGGCGCCGAGACCGCGAATCTCGATGTTCTCGCCGCGACACAGGGCATCCTTCATCGACTCGAAAATCGTCTCGATGGTGGCCTCAGCCTGCTTCTGCGTCACGCCTCGCTTGGCCACGAGGATGTTGATCAGATCGGACTTGAGCATCGGACGCTCCCGCAAACCCGGTGACCCCTTGGCGACAGGGCACTGTGGCCCGTGGTGAATCAGGAAAAGATAACAGAACGCGCTGGCACTGCAAGCAGGGTGGACTCCCAACCACCTAGAAACTTTACGGATTTCCGCCTGCCGCCACCTTGGCGGGCGCCGAAGGGAGCGCTTCCGCCAGTCCAGGCCGCAGGGGGACGACCAGGTCGGTCCACCGCGTCTGGCGCAGGCGCTCGACGCCGAGGCAGTCCGCCTCCTGGAAGAAGTGCTCCACCTGCTCGAAGCCCGCTGCGCGCGGACCATTCCAGGTATCCGTGCCTCCGGAAATCATCACCCCATGCACCGCGAGGGTGGTGTCCGCCAGGGTGAGCGAGGCTGGGTCCCTTGCGGGCCGCAGGCCTCCTCGGCGCAGGCGCTCCAGCAGCCCGGCGGCTTCCATGCGGTCCACCACCTCGTGGACGAGCGACTCGGGGACTCGGAGCCGGGTCGCCAGCTCGCGCGGCGTGGGAGCCGGGCCTCCGTCCACCCACGTCAGGGTGGTCTCCTGGGCGACGCGGGAGGCCACCAGCTCATGGGCACGGGGATGGGTGCCGAACGCGAAGAGGGAGTCGCGGAACGCGGTGTGCTCGACGGCGTAGGAGAGCCGGGCGCCGAAGAGCAAGAGCAGCCAGCTCACGTAGACCCACGCGAGGAAGAGGGGCAGGGCGCTCAGCGAGGCGTAGAGCAGGTTGTACTGGAAGCTGCGCGCGGCGAACTCGGCGTAGAGGGACTTGGCCACCATCCATCCGAGCCCCGCGACGAGTCCGCCCGCCAGGGCGGAGCGCACCCGGACGTGTGCGTAGGGCGTCCAGAAGTACAGCATCGTCAGGCCCACCACCGCGATGAGCGTGGTGCCCAGGGCGATGAAGACGCCGGGATACGGCAGGCTCTGCAGGACGCCACGCACCGCCCGGGTTCCGGTGAAGGACGCGGCCAGGAAGACGGGGCCCAGCAGCAACAGCCCGGCGTAGATGAGCAGGCGGATGCCCCAGGGGCGCTGGCGGCGGATTCCCCACAGCTCGTTCACCGCGCCGTCGATGTGGCGCAGCAACGAGCCCGCGGACAGGAGGATGGCCAGGAAGCCGATGCTGCCGATGGCCACGGAGTTGCCCTGGTCCAGCAGCCGGTTGAGCACCGCCGCGGACTTCTCCTGGACACCCGGCGCGAGCAGCTCGCGGACGACGGAGCGCAGACGCTCCTCGAAGCGGTCCTGGTGGAAGGCGTTCAGCAGCACCAGGCCCACCGTCAGCAAGGGCACCAGTGAGAACATGCTGATGTAGGTGAGGGCGGCGGCGCGGAGCCGGAGATTCTCTCCTCGAAACCCCTGCGTCACGGTGCTCGCGGCGAGCACCGTGTCCGTGGCGAAGCGGCCCAACGGAGTGCCCTCCACCGGAGCCCAGACGCGCAGGGCCCACGCGCTCACCCGGTCTCGGGTGGTTCTCAGCCACGAAGACGGAGACAGGGCCACGGCCGACCTCAGGTGCGCCAGCCCACGAAGGGGCGAGCCCCCTGGAGGGAGGGGATGAAGGGGCGGCAGGAGGCTTGGCGCGGAGCGGAGATGAGGGTCATCCGGGACTGAAGTGGGGCAGGGAAGCCGACGACGCTCCGCGACATGGAGCCGCAAGGCTAGCCAAACCCGAGCCTCCTGGGCCAGCCCACCCCCCGTGACTCCGCGATTCTGAGCACACCTCCCGACATCCCCGCCCGGAACCCTGCCACCTGCTCGTCGTGGGAGCTTGTGGGTGGGAGCCCGCCCGCGAGCATCTGGCTCTAGCGAACGAGGTCTCGAACTCGCCCTGGCTTCGAGCCGAGGGCACGCCGCCCTCGGAGGAGAGAGGGCGGCGTCAATCTCAGCCCCCGCCGCTCAGTGAGGCGGGAACTCGATGGGGTGGGGATGCGTTGGCATCACCCACCCCACCGTGAGGCATCAGGCGGTGCGCCCTAGGACTCCGAGCCGCCCTGACCGGAGGAGGCCGGAGGCGTCGAGCCACCGCCGCTCTCGCCACCGCTTCCGCCCGACGAGCCCTGGCCACCACCGCCGCGCTCGCCACGACGCTCGCCGCGCTCACCGCGCTGTTCGCCGCCACGGTCCGCACGTTCACCGCGCTCGCCGCCGCGTTCACCACCGCCGCGTTCACCGCGCTCGCCGCCACGGTCACCGCGCTCACCACCGGCGCGTTCGCCGCGCTCACCACCGGCGCGTTCGCCGCGCTCACCACCGGCGCGTTCGCCGCGCTCACCACCGGCGCGTTCGCCGCGCTCGCCGCCGGCGCGTTCACCACCACCGCGCTCGCCGCGTTCACCGCCCCGGTCTCCGCGAGGACGGTCCCCGCCGCGCTCCGGGCGTCGGCCACCGCCACCACCGCCAGCACCACCACCACCACCGCCGCCGCCGCCGCCGCCATCACGGCGGTCACCACCGCTCCGGTCCCGGTCCCTGCCACCGCCTCGGCGGTTCTGGTCCTGGCGTCCGAAGCCGCCGCTGTCAGGCTTGCGATGCTGCATCGCCAGCTCGCCATCACCCGAGCCCGGCGACGAGGCCACCTTGTGCTCGGGCCCCGTGGCCGAGCGTCCATAGATGTCGTACTGCTCGCGGTGGTAGTTCTGCTGCGCCTTGACCTGGATGGACTTGTTGTACCGGTCCATCAGGTGCCGCAGCTCGTTGCGCTCCTCGCCCTGGAGCAGGCGCGCCACTTCCGCGTTGCAGTTGATGACCAGCGTGGAGTCCTTGTAGCCCGGCGCTTCCCGGCGAATCTCCCGGAAGATTTCGTACGCCACCGTGGTGGCCGTCTTCACGAAGCCGTTGCCGTCGCAGTACGGGCAATCCTCGTGCAGCACGCGGCCAATGGACTCGCGCACGCGCTTGCGCGTCATCTCCACGAGGCCCAGCTCGGAGATGCGCAGCACGTTCGTCTTCGCCTTGTCGCGGCCCAGTGCTTCCTGGAGCGACTTGAAGACCTTGTCCCGGTTCTGCGCCTTCTCCATGTCGATGAAGTCGCAGATGATGATGCCGCCGATGTTGCGCAGCCGGAGCTGGTAGACGATCTCCTTGGCCGCCTCGACGTTGATCTTGGTGATGGTCTCCTCGAGGCTCTTCTTGCCGACGTAGCGGCCCGAGTTGACGTCGATGGCGGTGAGCGCCTCGGCCTGGTCGATGATGAGGTAGCCGCCGCTCTTCAGCCACACCTTGCGCTGCGTGGCGCGCTGCAGCTCCTGCTCGATGCCGTACGCGTCGAAGACGGTGTCGTCGCCCTCGTGCAGCGCCACCCTGTCCCGCAGCGCCGGGTCCTGCGCCGTCACGAAGCCGAGGATTCGCTCGTACTCCTCGCGGTCGTCGACGACGAGCTTCTCCACGTCGTGCGCGAACAAGTCACGCGTGGCGCGCAGGATGAGGTCCAGGTCCGGGTGCAACAGGCCCGGCCCGCCCCGCTTCTCGTTCTTGCGGACGACCTGGTTCCACACCTCGATGAGGAACCGGATGTCGCTCTCGAGCTTCTCCTGCGGCACGTTCTCCGCGACCGTGCGCACGATGAAGCCCGTCCCGGGCGGCCGCAGCCGGTCCACGATGTCACGCAGCCGTCGGCGCTCCTTCTCGTTGGAGATGCGGCGGCTGATGCCCACGTGGTCCACCGTGGGCATGAACACGAGCTGACGGCCCGGAATCGAGATGTGCGAGGTGAGGCGCGCGCCCTTCGTGCCGATGGGGTCCTTGGAAATCTGGACCACCACTTCCTGGCCCACCTTCAGCAAGTCCTCGATCTTGTCCGTCCGGCGCTGCTTGACCTTCTCCTTGCCGCTCTCGTCGTGCTTGTCCCGGCGCTTCTCGTCCCCCTTGTGCCGGCCCTTGTCCTTCTCTTTTTCCTTCTCCTTCTCCCGAGCGCGCGGCTCACGCGCCTCCCGGGCCTCGCGAGGCGTGCGGCGCTCTCCAGAGACCTCGGCCGGACGCGCGGCCACGGCCGCCTCGTCGCCCGCTGGAGCAGGAATCAGCTCGCTCAGCGCGGTGGCCGCGTGCGGCGGCGGCTCGGGCGGCAGCATCGCCGCGGCCAGCGCGGCGGCGGTGGCTTCGTCGGACAGCGGCGCGGCCTCGGTCGGAGCCTCGGACGGGCTCTCCGCCACGGGGGCCTCGAGCACCGCGACGGCCACGGACTCCGTCTCCAGCACGGGCGTCGCCGCCTCGACGGCGGACACGGTGACCTCCGTTGCCTCCACCACCGTCACGGAGGGCTCGGTCGTGGTGGCCTCGGCGGAAGGCTCACCACCCTGAGCGGGGGCCTCGGCGACGGGCGCCAGCTCGATGGACGGCGCGTTCGCCGCCAGCTCCAGGATGGTGTCGCGCGGCAGGGACTCGGTGCGGTGGGCCTGGTCCTCACCCGCCAGCTCCGCGGCCTCCACCTCCACGTCCACCGCGGGGCCCGCGTCCCGGGCCGCGGCCTCGGCGGCATCGGCCTCGGACTCGGTCGGAACGTCGGGGGCGTCCTCGTGCTCTCCCTCCGTCAGCTCGAACTGGGCCCGGGCGAAGTCCGGGTCGTAGACGACGTCGCTGACGTAGAGGAAAGCGGCCTTCTCCAGGCCGATGTCCACGAAGGCCGCCTGCATGCCGGGGAGCACCCGGACCACGCGGCCCTTGTAGATATTTCCAACGACGCCCTTGTCCTTCTTACGCTCGAGATAGAACTCCGCGATGTGCCCGTTCTCGACGAGCGCTACGCGAGTCTCCCGACCCGCTGCGTTGATGACGAGGATGCTGCTCATGGACGAATCCTGGACGCGCGCGCGGTAGGGCGGACCTCACCGGACGGGAGGCGGCAAGACGCCGCGCCTCCGAGCACGCTGCGAAGGGAGAGGCGGCCTCCGGTGGCCCTCCAGTCAGGACGGCCTTCCCGGTCTGTCCGGGTACGGCTCGCGTCACGCTGTCGAGGGCCAAGGGGACCACCGCCTGCTCCTCCGAATTTAGTCGCTCCGCTTTGCGACCGGCACCCTGCCGGGCGGAGCCTTGTCTTCAACCGCGTTCGAGGTCCTCCACCACGCGCGTGCCGCCCGCTCCTTCCTTCCACACCCGGTCGGTGCCCTTCAGTGGGTCACCTTGGGGGGGCGACTGGAGCCCCGGCGCAGCCGACGCGCCCGGAGGTATCCGGGAACGCAACCCGTCAAAAATTCACGACTGGGCGTGACCTTCGCCAATGCGGAGTGTCACACAAGCGCCCAGAAACACGGGGAGTTTTCCACGCCCCCGGCACACGTGTAAAGCCGAGAAACGGCATCCATCCACTGTCGTGCAGATGCTGGATGCCTCCCTGGCGGGTTCTCAGGCCTGGGCGGGGGCCTGCTTGCCGCCCGACGGCTTGTCCAATCTCCCGCGCGGCCGGCGTACGAGCCTCAGGCCCGTCCACGTCGAGTCGATGACGCAAATCTTGTTGTCGACCATGCCGATATCCAGCGCGGCCTGGCGCACGAAGTCCTCGGAGAGGTTCGTCTTCACGCCCTCTCCGCCGGGCCAGCAGACCCAGATGCCGCCGGTGAGGGCCATGGCGCGCGCCAGTGCGGGCAGCCGCTGCACCAGCTCCTGGGCGTCCTGGGAGAAGAAGAGGATGACATCCAGGCCCGTCACCGCGGTGATGAGGAACTCCACCCCATCCGGCAGCGGGTTGAGCTTCTGTACGAAGCCGCGCGGCGGGTTGATGACGGAGACCTTGGAACCGGCCCGGATGCCCAGCATGGCCGGCAGGGATGCCAGCGCGTAGGGCGTCATGATGTGCGCTCCACGATGAAGTGACTGTACTCGCCGGTGGCCTCGCCGTCGGTACGCCCGACGCTGTCGACCCGCGCCTGGGACGGACCCCGGTGACACCAGCGGATGAATTCTTCCATCATTCCCGGCTCACCCTCCACCACTGCCTCCACGGAGCCGTCCGGGCGGTTGCGCACCCAGCCGACCAGACCCAGGCGCGTGGCCTCCACGCGGGCACTCTCCCGGTAGAAGACGCCCTGCACCTTGCCCTGGATGCGCAGCGTTGTCCGCCGCGTGCCGCTCATGGACTGAAAGCCTCACCCTCTGGCGTCCGTCTGCAACAACTGCAGGAACGCTTGCTCGTCCAGGATTCTTACCCCGAGTTCCTGGGCCTTCTTCAGCTTGCTGCCGGCATCGTCCCCGGCCACCACGAAATCGGTCTTGCGCGAGACACTTCCGGCCACCTTCCCACCCCGACGCTCCACCTCTTCCTTGGCCTGGTCCCGATTCATACCTGTCATCGAGCCGGTGAGCACCACCGTCTTTCCGACGAAGGGGCCGCCGGTGCTGACCTGGGGCGGGGCGGGGGAGACCCCGGCGCCGAGCAGGGCGAGGATGGCCTCCCGGTTCTGGGGCTCCTGGAAGAAGGCGTGGATGACCTGGGCCATGACGGGGCCCACATCCTTCACCCGGGTGATGTCATCCAAGGGCGCCTCGAAGAGCTGGCGCACGTCCGGGAAGCCCTCGGCGAGCGCCTTGGCCGTCGCGTCGCCCACGTGTCGGATGCCCAGCGCGTAGAGGAAGCGGCGCTGGGTGGTGCTCTTGGAGTGCTCCAGCGACTCCAGCAGGTTGTCCGCGCTCTTGTCGCCCATGCGCTCCAGCGTCAGGAGCTTCTGCTTGGTGAGCGCGTACAGGTCCGCGAAGGTCTTCACCGTGCCGGTGGCCACCAGCTGGGCGGCCAGCTTGTCGCCCAGGCCTTCGATATCCATGGCGATGCGGCTGGCGAAGTGGCGGATCTTCTCCACCAGCTGCGCGGGACAGGACGCTCCGGTACATCGGATGACCGCGCCGTCCTCGTCCTTCACCGCGGCGGCTCCGCAGACGGGGCAGTGCTTGGGGAACTCGAAGGGCTGGGAGCTCTCCGGGCGCTTGGAGAGCACCGTGGAGACGATCTCCGGAATCACGTCGCCAGCGCGGCGCACGAAGACGGTGTCGCCCTTGCGCACGTCCTTGCGGCGCAGCTCGTCCTCGTTGTGCAGCGTGGCGCGCGCCACCATGACGCCGCCCACCTTCACGGGCTTGAGGTGCGCCACCGGGGTGAGCGCGCCGGTGCGGCCCACCTGGATACCGATGTCGAGCACCTCCGTGGACTCCTCCTCCGGCGGGAACTTGTAGGCCACCGCCCAGCGGGGGCTCTTGGAGACCTGGCCCAGCCGCTTGCGCTGGTCCTCGTCGTCCACCTTCACCACCATGCCGTCCACCTCGAAGGGCAGCTCATGGCGGCCCTTCAAGGAGGCGTCATAGGCCTGGCGCACGCCGTCGATGCCCTCCGCGCGCACGTAGCGGTTGATGGGCAGCCCCAGCGACTTCAAGTACTCGAGCTTCTCGATGTGGGACTTGAACGCGGGCACGCCCTCGGTGGGGACGCACTCGTAAAGATAGACGGAGAGGGGGCGCGCGGCCGTCTCCTTCGGGTCCAACTGGCGCAGGCTCCCGGCCGCCGCGTTGCGAGGGTTCGCGAACAGCGGCTCGCCCTCCTCCTCGCGCTTCTCGTTGAGCTTCTGGAAGTCCGCCTTGCGGATGAAGACCTCGCCGCGAACCTCCAACAGCGCGGGCACCTTCACGTCGTCCAGGGGGAACAGCTCCATGGGCAGGCTGCGGATGGTGCGCAGGTTGCCCGTGACGTCCTCGCCCGTGGTGCCGTCGCCGCGCGTGGCGCCCTGGACGAAGATGCCCTTCTCGAAGCGCAGGGCGATGGCGAGCCCGTCCAGCTTGGGCTCACACACGTAGGTGACGGCGGGCTGGCCGAGCAGCTTGCGCACGCGCTCGTCGAACTCCACGAGGCCCTCGTCCTCGAAGAGGTTGGCGAGCGAGAGCATGGGGACGCGGTGGACCACCTCGCCGAACTCGTCGGCCGCCTTGCCGCCCACGCGCTGGGTGGGGGAGTCCGGCGTCTGGAGGCTGGGGTGCTTGTCCTCCAGGGCCTGCAGCTCGCGCATCAGCGTGTCGTATTGCGCGTCGCTGATCTCCGGCGAGTCGAGCACGTAGTAGCGATGGTTGTGGTGGGCCAGCTCACGACGGAGCTCTCGGGCTCGTGCTTCGGCGGTCTTGAAGTCGTCCACGGTGGGCGGTCCTTACCCCAAATCGCCCCCGGCGAGGGCGTGTCCAGTGCCGCGCAATCTAGAGCGTCCCCCCGACATCGCGTCGAGCCCGCTCCCGGACGTCGGGCCCGCTTGGCTCGCGTACACCCTGACACGTAGGCTGGGAATCGCGCGGTGGGTGAGGGCGGGGGCGTCGCATTCCCCCGGGCGCCGTGCGGGGCTGTCCGGGACGACAGCGGGAGGGACTCACGGACCGCGAAGCGACCTTCCGGGTCCTGGTCCCCGGGTCCGAAGTGTCCCTGGTGACGGTGGAAATGTCTGGCGACGGGCTCATGTTGCTCCATGAGGAAGAGTCCGTGCCAAAGCCCTCAAGATGCCTTGACAGGCCAGGAGGGGGTCAATAACGTCCCCGCGCGGTTCATTGGCGCAGGAGTTTCGACGGCGCCATCTCTTCCCCAAACCACCGGCCCGCGCCCGCGCAGTCCCGTTCAGGGATTCCGGTACGGCTGTCCTCCTGGAAGGTGCTTCCGAGGCCGCGCGGAATCTCCCCCGGCAATCGAGCGTCCGAGTCCTCGGGCACCCCACCAATCCCCAAGCGTTCCAGACATGCGCAAAGCCCGTACTTCGAGAGAGAAGGCCGCCGACGTCGTAGTTCCCGTCGAGGCCGACGACAAGCCCCGTCGCAAGCGCGCGGCGGCGAAGACCGCCGAAAGGGAAGATACCGAGAAGCCCTCCCGCACCCGCCGCGCGCCCCGCCGCGACGAGGAAGTCAGCGCGGAGCCGGAGGTGAGCGCCGAGCCGCCCCGTCCGGTCCTGACTCCCATTTCCCGTCCGGTCCGCGACGACGACATCCAGGAGGCGCGTCTGTCTGGAGAGGACGAGTCTCCGGCCGCCACGCTGCCGCCCGCGCCGGAGGTCCCCGACACGCCCGCCATCACGGAAGTCAGCCGCGACGGCGCGCCGATGCAGGTCATCAAGCTCAATGACCTGAAGCGGATGAAGATCACGGACCTGTCCAGGATGGCCCACGACGTGGGCCTCGAGAACTACCAGGGCCTGAAGAAGCAGGACCTCATCTTCGCGCTCCTCGGTGGCATCGCCGACAAGCGCTTCGAGGTCCACGCCGAAGGCGTGATGGAGATGCTCAGCGACGGCTTCGGCTTCCTGCGCAGCTCGGACAGCGACTACCAGCCCAGCCCGGACGATATCTACGTGTCCCCCTCGCAGGTGCGCCGGTTCAACCTGCGCCCTGGCGACACGGTGACGGGCCCCATCCGCCAGCCCCGCGAGGGCGAGCGCTTCTTCGCGCTCCAGAAGGTGGACACGGTCAACTTCACGGACCCGATGTCGGACGCGGCGCGCGAGCGCATCCTGTTCGACAACCTCACGCCGCTGTATCCGACGCGCAAGCTCAAGCTGGAGCACGAGTCGTCGGAGATGACCACGCGCATCATCGACATGTTCTGCCCCATCGGTCTGGGACAGCGCTGCCTCATCGTCGCGCCGCCGAAGGCCGGCAAGACGGTGCTGCTGCAGAACATCGCGCACGCCATCAGCCGCAACCACCCGGACGTGTACCTCATCGTGCTGCTCGTGGATGAGCGCCCGGAAGAAGTCACGGACATGGAGCGCAGCGTGCGGGGCGAGGTGGTGTCCTCCACCTTCGACGAGCCCGCCACGCGGCACGTGCAGGTGGCGGAGATGGTCATCGACAAGGCCAAGCGCCTCGTCGAGCAGAAGTACGACGTCTGCATCCTGCTCGACTCGATTACGCGTCTGGCGCGCGCCTACAACACGGTGGTGCCCGCGTCCGGAAAGATTCTCTCCGGCGGCGTGGACGCCAACGCGCTCCACAAGCCCAAGCGCTTCTTCGGCGCCGCGCGCAACATCGAGGAGGGCGGCTCGCTGACCATCATCGGCACCGCGCTCATCGACACCGGCAGCCGCATGGACGAAGTCATCTTCGAGGAGTTCAAGGGCACGGGTAACTCCGAAATCGTCCTGGACCGGAAGCTGATGGAGAAGCGCATCTTCCCGACGCTGGACATCAACAAGTCCGGAACGCGTAAGGAAGAATTGCTCTTGTCGCCGGGAGATCTCGTGCGCATCACTGCGCTGCGCCAGGTGCTCCACCCGTTCACGCCCATCGACGCGATGGAGTTCGTGCTCAAGCACATGCGTCCGACGCCGACGAACGCTGACTTCCTCGGCTCGATGAACCGATAAGCCACCGCCCGGAGGGTCCATGTCCCGTTCCATGTTCGTCCGTCTGCTTCCCCTGATTCTCGGGGTGTCACTCGGAGGTGGACTGGGATGCGATGTGGACTCCCTGGGGCCGCCTGATGAAGACGCGCCCCCGGTGCTGTCGAACAAGACCTGCTACTCGGATGACGACTGCGTCGCCAATGCCTGCTGCGGGCTTGGCACCGCCGTCACCCACGCGGACGAAGGCCCGAGCTGTGGCGGTGTGAGCTGCACGGGCGGGTGCCCGGAAGGCTCCATCGACTGCGGGCGCTGCATCCCCTTCTGCCGTGGAGCCCGCTGCGACTCCGCCTGTCAGTGATGCCCAGGCGCAAGCCTGCCGCGCGGCGTGCTGGCGTGCCCTCTACCGCGTTACAACCGCTCGCTCGCGAACGTTGCGAAGCCGCTCGGGAGCGGTGCTTCGTCGTAGTCCCGTCGTGCGGCGAAGCGGCGCTCAGGCCGCGGGCGTCTGTTTCCCGGTGACGGCGGACGGCTGCTCGGAGGAGGGGAGCGTCAGCACCGGCTGCGGCTGCGCCTTGAGGCGGGCGTAGTCGAAGCAGGCCACGAGGATGGCGGTGATGGGCACGGCGAAGAGCGCGCCCACGAGGCCGAAGAGTCGCTCTCCCGCGATGAGGGAGAAGGCGACGATGACCGGGTGGATGCGCGCGGCCTGTCCCATGATTTTGGGATTGAGGAAGTACGCCTCCACCGCGTGGATGCCGATGATCCACACCAGGATGGCCAGGCCCTTCTTGAAGCCGTCCGCCATCGCGATGAGGACGATGGGCACTGAGCTGAGGATGGTGCCGAAGATGGGGATGAGGCTGAAGAACGTGGCGATGGTGGCCAGCAGGAATGCGAACTTCACGCCGAAGAGCAGCAGCCCCACGAAGGTCAGCGCGCCGTTGACGACGCAGATGGTGACCTGCCCGCGCACTACTCCGGACAGGGAGCGGTCGATGCGGTCGGCGAGCTGCCTCGCGTCGTGGGCGTACTCGGCGGGGACCAGGGTGCCGCAGTACCGACGGATGGCGTGACCGTCGATGGAGAAGAACGCCGCCACCATCAGCACGAAGAACAGCGTGAAGACGCCCGCGGCCACTCCCGCGATGATGCTGCGGGACACATTGACGATGTCGCCCAGGTTCTCCTGCACCAGCGACGAGATGCGCTTCACCGCGTCACTCAGCAGCTGCTCCAGGTCCAGCGCGAGGCTGAAGTGCCCACTGCCCGCGGCGTCCGCGCCCTCCAGCGCCCGGTTGGAGAGCGCCACGGGAATGCCATAGTCGCTGAGCCACGTCTCGCCGCGCTGCGCGAGCACCTGCACCTGCTCCGGCGTGAGCGTGTTGGCCAGCGCCATCGCGTCGCGGCTGACGCGCGCCATCTCCCGGTAGAGCTGCGGTACCAGGGCCACCAGGAAGAGGTACACCCCGACGAAGAAGCCCGCGTAGATGAGCAGGATGGCCGCCCAGTGGGGGACGGCGCGTCCGGCGACCTTCAGCCGGGTGATGCGCGCCACGAGCGGCTGCACCAGGTACGCGATGAGCGCCGCGCCCGCGAAGGGCATCACCACCGAGCGGAACGTCACGAGGGCCGCCGCCACGACGAGCCAGAGGGCTCCGAGGATGAGCAGGCGCTTGCGGCGGTCGGTGGTGGGCGTCGGAGACGGGGTGTCCAGGGGCTGCAACATGCCTCGGGCTTACGGCAGCGCCCGCGCGCTGACAAGGGCCGGTGCCCCAGGTTCTCGCTTGCCCTCCGCACCAGGGCCCACTCGTTCCGAAGGGGCGGAAAGTTCGAGGTCCCAGCTTTTGCGGGGCCTCGGGGTGGGACGGCTCACGCCTGAGCGCCCTGGACGAGCCGGAGCTTCGACTCCAGCTTGTCCAGGCAGACCTGCATCTGCTTGCGTTTGACGCGGCCCTCGGTGGCTTCTCCCAGGCTCAGCATCTGCTCGGTGAGCCACCGGGCGAGGAACAGCAGGGCCAGCCGGTCATCCGGCCCGAGCCCTCGTTCCAGGTAGCGCTTGTTGCGCATGTAGTCGTCGAACGCGTCCGTCTCGTGCGCCAGCTCCCACCGCGTCAGCCTCAGCGCCTCCGTGTAGACGGCCGGCGCGGGACGCGGGCGAGGCTCGGTGAACAGCGGCGCGAAGTGGCCTCCCGTCTCCAGGTCCACCTCGTCCACCGGCGGCGGCCAGCCCTGAAGGTCCTGCGCGAGCAGCTTGGCCACCTCCTCCACGAAGTGGTCCATGAGGGGCACGGGCTTCAGGTCGAAGAGGCGGTCCCAGCGCGAGGGCATGTTCCCTCTCTACCTCAAGAGGCGGATGGCGGCAGCGACACCGCGCGCAGGCCTTGTGCGCACTCGCCATAGCCGGCGCTCAGCTCGTGTCGGATGACCTCGTAGACGGCCCGCCGGGTGAGCAGCTCTCCGTGTCCCACGTTGGACAGCTCGTGGTTGGACACGTTCGGCTGGCCCTCCACGTCCAGCCGCGCCGACGTCCAGGGCGTCACCTCGTCCACCTTCGAGTAGAGCGAGGCCAGCCGCACGTCCCTTGGAAAGGCTCCCGTGCGCAGCTGCTTCAGGAACGGCGACACGGGCGTGAGCTGCCACATGCTGCGACTGAACCACCCGAGCGTCGCGCAGCCCAGATACGCCAGCCGCGAGCCTTGGTGCGGCGTCCCCAGGGTGATGAGGTTTCGCACCCGCGCATCTCCCCCCAGGCGCTTCACGTAATACATCCCGATGAGTCCGCCCTTCGAGTGGCCGACGATGCTCAGCGGCCCCATGTGTGGATAGCGCGTGTACATGCGCTCCACCTTCTCGCGCACCTTCTGCGCCAGCGCGTCGATGCCACACGTGTTGTACCGGTCCAACGCACCGCCCAGGTGGATGGACCAGACGGAGTAGCCGTCACGCCGCAGCCGCTGCTCCAACACCTCGAACACCCGCCGCGTGCTGAAGAAGCCGTAGAGCAACAACACCGGCCGGGGACACTGCGTGAAGTCCGTCTTCCTGACGATGTGATGGGCCCGCGTGTCCACGTGCAGATAGGCCGCGAGGTTTCGCAGTTGTCGTGTCCACCGGCGATAGCGCGGAACGAGAGGAGTCATGGCGCACTCGGTCGGCGCGCGGAGCGCCGTCCAGGGACAACCTGGGACTCGTCCCCTCGTTCCGCCGGGCGCGCGCGGGGTCATCACCCCGCGAACGCGCGCTGCTCAACGTCCGGCGTCGGACGTGCCCGGCCCAGCGTCCGGAATTCCACCATCCATCGTGCCACCGTCGGTGCCGGCATCCGTCCCACCATCGCCCGGCGCGGTGATGCAGCACGCGGGGACCTTCGCGAAGTACAGCGCCGCCTGGGAGCAGAAGGCGCGGATGTCGCGGCGGTGTGCCCCGCAGCCGGTGACGAAGCGGCCGTCCTCGCAGACGGGCTCGGGCGCCGTCGCCGGGTCACACGCCGTCAGGCTCCGCGCGCACACCGCCCGCGAGCGATAGAAGCGCGCGTCGCTCCGGTCTCCGGGCACGACGGTGCAGGTGGTGCCCTGGTCGCACTGCTGGAAGATGGCGCCGGTGGAGCAGGGGCCCACCGTGCAGGCCGTCTCGCAGTTGAGGGCCTCCGAGTCGTCACAGCGAGGAGCCTGGGAGCACGGGTCACCGTCGGAGCAGGAGGAGACGAGGAGGGCGAGCAGGAGCGACGACAGGATGCGCGGCAAGGGGAGCCTCGAGGGGAGTCAGGTGAAGCGCTCCAGGAAGTTCATCAGGATTCGCCTCCCAGCGGGAGTGGGAGTGAGGCCCGAGAGCAACCTGGGCACCTGCGCACCGGGCGGAATCCCCCGCGCCACGGCCTCCTGCTCCAGTCCCTCGCGGCGCGCGTTGATGACGGCGCGCAGCGCGTCCGGCGCCGCCTCCGGGTGGAACTGCACGCCCCGGACGTTGGGGCGGAAGGCGAGCGCCTGCGCGGCCGTGTTGGCGTTGCCCGCGAGCACCGTCGCGCCCTCGGGCACCTGGGCGACGATGTCCTCGTGCGTGGCCTGGGCGGCGAAGACCTCCGGCACCCCGTCGAACAGCGCGTCCCGGCGCCCCGCCTCGGTGAGCCTCACCTCCACCGTGCCTGTCTCCCGGCCCAGCGGATTTCGCGCCACCTGTCCACCGTACGCCCGAGCGAGCAACTGATGACCAAAGCACACACCCAGCACCGGCGTGCCCTTCTCCCCGGCCTCCACCATGAAGTCCGCGACGCGCTCCATCCACGGCTCCAGCCGCGTCACCGACAGAGGAGAGCCCGTCATCATCACCGCGTCGTACGCATGCGCCTCCCGTGGCAACGGAGCGTCGCGGTGCACCGGGAGGATGTCGAAGCGATGGCCCTCCAGTCCGATGGTGCCCAGGAACCACTGCTCGTAATCACCGACGGTGAGACGCACTGACTCCGCGGCCTCACCAGCTTTCAGCAACAAGACGTTCTTCACCACCGCAGGTTGCCGCGTCTGGACGTCATTCCTACCCTGTCGTGCCACCTGTGTTCGCTCCTGGCCAATCTGTCTGGAACGCCCCCGTGTGCCCCGAGGAATCCCCATGCTAGACGCCCGCTCGCTCTCCCCCCGGCTGCCCGTCCTGCAACTGCTCATCGATGGGCAGGGCGTGGACCCCGTCGAAGGGGGCTCGCTCCCGGTGGTGAATCCCGCCACGGGTGAGAAGGTGTGCGACGTACCCAGCGCCACCGCCCCCGACGTGGACCGCGCGGTGAAAGCCGCCCGTCGCGCCTTCGAGTCCGGCCCGTGGAGCAAGATGTCCGCCCGCGAGCGCGGCAAGCTCATCCGCAAGCTCGCCGACCTGCTGTGGCAGCGCCGCGAGGAGTTCGCGCTCGTCGAGTCGCTCAACAACGGCAAGACGTTCCGCGACGCCATCCGAGGCGACGTGGCGCCGGGCGCCGGCACGCTCGCGTACTTCGCGGACTGGGCTGACAAGATTCACGGCGAGGTGCTCCCGGTGGACGGCCCCTTCCACACCTACGTGCTCAAGGAGCCGGTGGGCGTGGTGGGACTCATCGTCCCGTGGAACTACCCCACCTGCATCCTCTGCTGGAAGCTGGGCCCCGCGCTCGCCGCTGGCTGCACGGTGGTGGTGAAGCCCTCCGAGATGACGCCGCTGACGGCGATGAAGCTGGGCGCGCTCGCGCTGGAGGCGGGCTTCCCTCCCGGCGTCCTCAACGTCGTCACCGGCTACGGAGACCCCGCGGGCGAGGCGCTCGCGCGGCACCCGGACGTGGACAAGATCTCCTTCACCGGCTCCGGCCGCACCGCGCGCCGGCTGATGCAGGCGTCGGCGGGCAGCAACTTCAAGAAGCTGACGCTGGAGCTGGGCGGCAAGAGCCCCCAGGTCATCTTCGCCGACGCGGACCTGGAGCGCGCCGTGGAGGCGTGCTTCTGGGGCATCTTCGGCAACAAGGGTGAGACGTGCAACGCGGGCAGCCGCGTGCTCGTGCAGGACGGCATCTACGACGACTTCGTGGGCAAGCTGGCGGAGCGCGCGCGCAAGCTGCGCGTCGGTGACCCGTTGGACCCGTCCACGGAGATGGGCGCGCAGGTGAGCCAGAAGCAGCTCGACACCATCCTCGGCTTCGTCGAGAGCGGTCGTCAGCAGGGCGCGACGCTGCTGGCCGGTGGCGAGCGCGACACGGAGGGCGTCAAGGCGAAGGGCGCTTTCATGCGGCCCACCATCTTCGGCGACGTGAAGCCGGACATGAAGATCGCCCAGGAGGAGATCTTCGGACCGGTGCTCAGCTGCCTGCGCTTCCGCGATGACGCGCACGCGCTGGAGCTGGCCAACGGCACGCTCTACGGCCTGGCCGCCTCGCTGTGGACTCGCGACGTGGCGAAGGCGCACGCGCTGGCTCGCAAGGTGAAGAGCGGCGTGGTGTGGATCAACTGCTTCAACGAGTTCGACGATGCCGCGCCGTTCGGCGGCTACAAGGAGTCCGGCTGGGGCCGTGATTTGTCGCACCACGCGCTGGAAGGCTACCTCCAGTGCAAGGCGGTGTGGACGCGGCTGCCGACGGACACCTGAGCATTCCCTCACCCCAGGAAGGAAGGTCCCGATGCCGACCCGTCCCAAGGCGAAGGTTCTCACGCATCCGACCGTGGCCCGCCGGGCCCGTGCCAAAGAGCGCGGAGGCCCCGTGCGCGGCGGCGCCGTGGCCCGGGACCCGGGCGGCACCGACACGCTCAAGCGCTGGCTCGACGACAACGGCGTGAAGAAGGTGAAGGTCGGCGCCATCGACATCGACGGTGTCTGGCGCGGCAAGTACATCTCCCTGGAGAAGTTCCTCAGCGCCGCCAAGGGCGGCCTGGGCTTCTGCGACGTCGTCTTCGGCTGGGACCTGGGCGACGAGCTGCTGGACAACACCCAGGTGACGGGCTGGCACACCGGCTACCCGGATGCGCACGCGACGGTGGATTTGACGACGGGGCGGGTGATTCCGTGGGAGCCCGACACCGCGGCCTTCCTGCTCGACTTCGTCAACCCGGACGGGACGCCCTTCGAGGCCAGTCCCCGGCAGCTGCTCCAGAAAATCGCCGCTCGCGCGAGGGAGCAGGGCTACCTGCCTCGCTTCGGCGCCGAGTACGAGTTCTTCATCTTCAAGGAGCAGCCGGACACGCTGAAGCAGAAGGGCTTCCAGGACCTCACGCCGCTGACGCCCGGCATGTTCGGCTACTCGTGGCTGCGCACGTCGCAGAACGCGCCGCTGGTGCACGCGCTCATCGATGGATGCAACGGCTTCGGCCTCAACATCGAGGGTTTCCACACCGAGACGGGGCCCGGCGTCTTCGAGGCCGCCATCCGCTATGACGACGTGGAGCGCTCCGCGGACAAGGCGGCCCTCTTCAAGACGGTGGTGAAGGAGCTGTGCTCGCGCCAGGGTCTCACCGCGTGCTTCATGGCCAAGGTGAACGCGAAGCTGCCGGGGTGCTCGGGGCACGTGCACCAGTCCCTCTGGGACCTGAAGGGCGAGCACAACCTCTTCCATGAGGAAGGCGCGCCGCACGGCATGAGCCGCCTCATGCGCCACTACATCGGTGGGCAGATAGCGCTGATGCCGGAATTGACGGCGCTCTACTGGCCCACCATCAACAGCTACAAGCGCAGCGTGGAGAACACCTGGGCGCCCACCACCGCCGCGTGGGGCCTGGAGAACCGCACCTGCGCCGTGCGCGTCATCGGCGAGAACGCCAAGGCGATGCGCATCGAGTACCGCCAGCTCGGCGCGGACATGAACGCGTACATCGGCATGGCCGTGAGCATGGCCGCGGGCCTGTGGGGCATCGAGAACGAAATCGAGCCGCCGCCCGCGTGCAACTCCAACGCCTACGCGTCCCACGAGGCCGCGCCGCTGCCGCGCAATTTGAGAGATGCCGTGGCCCTGCTCAAGCAGAGCGAGCGCGCTCGGGAAATCCTGGGCGAGGGCTTCGTGGACCACTTCGTGCGCACGCGCGAGTGGGAGGTGCGCCAGTACGAGCGCGCCGTCACGAGCTGGGAGTTGGAGCGCTACCTGGAGCTCATCTGATGAGCCCGAGGGAGGAACCCGCGATGAAGCCGTTCGACATTCCCGCTGAGCCCCGTATCACCGAGATGGCGTGGCCCACCCGCATCGTCCTGGGCGCCGGAGCGCTCCAGCGGCTGCCCGCCCAGGCGCAGCGGTTGAACATGAAGCGCCCGCTGCTGGTGACGGACGCGGGCGTGGTGAAGGCGGGGCTCGCCTCCCGCGTGCTCGAAGTCCTGAAGACGGCGGGCCTGGAGTGCGCCGTCTTCGACGGCGTGGAGCCCAACCCCACCGAGAAGGACGTCTTCGCCGGCCTGGAGGTCTATCGCCACAACAAGTGCGACGGGCTCATCGCGCTGGGCGGCGGCAGCGCGCTGGATGCGGGCAAGCTGGTGCAGCTGCTCACCACCCACGAGCCTCCGCTCAGTCGCTATGACGACGCGAAGGGCGGGGACCAGTACGTGAAGGACGACCTGCCTCCGCTCATCGCCATTCCGACGACGGCGGGCACGGGCTCGGAGGTGGGTCGCTCGGGCGTGGTGACGCTGGCGGACACGGGTCGCAAGACGGTGATTTTCAGCCCGGCCCTGCTGCCTCGCGCCGCCATCGTCGACCCGGAGCTGACGCTGGGGCTTCCTCCTGGCGTCACCGCGGCCACGGGCATGGATGCCTTCACGCACTGCCTGGAGGCTTACCTGGCCAATGGCTTCCACCCGCTCGCGGACGCGGTGGCCATCGACGGCATCCAGCGCGTGAGTCGCTCGCTGGTGACGGCGGTGCGCGAGGGCAAGGACCTGGCGGCGCGCACGGACATGATGATCGCCGCGATGCAGGGCGCCATGGCCTTCCAGAAGGGCCTGGGCGCGTGCCACGCGCTCGCGCACGCGCTGACGCCCATCTCCGGTGTGCACCATGGCCTGGCCAACGCCGTCGTGCTGCCGGTGGTGATGGAGTTCAACCGCGCCTCGAGCACGACGCGGCTGGCGCGTGTGGCGGTGGCGATGGGTGACACCACCAACGCTCGGGAGGACGTGCTCGCGAGCAACGCCATCGACCGGGTGCGCAAGCTCAACGCGGCCATCGGCATTCCCGCGCGGCTTCGCGACGTGGGCGTCAAGGAAGAGGACCTGCCGAAGATCGCCGACAAGGCCTTCCTGGATGCCTCGCACCTGAGCAACCCGCGCAAGGTGGTGGAGGCCGACCTGCTGGCCATGGCCCGCGAGGCCTGGTGACACAGCGTCGTCCCGGGGGAGGCGAGCGCCTCCCTCGGAGCTGACGGACTTCAGTTGCCTTCGTCCGAGGCCGCCGGCGGGGCGCCGGTGGTGCCGCCGTCTCCGAGCACCGTGGCGCCCAGGTCCGTGTCATTCCCGGAGCCAGGGCCCGCGTCGGTGACCTCGCCGTGCGAGCCCACCACCGCGCCGGTCATCTCCGCCGTGCCTTCCTCGGGCACGAAGTCCAGCGTCTCCACGTAGACGCGTCCGGGCAGGCGCAGGTCCATCGCGTTGATGCGCTCCTGGCCGCGCAAGTCATAGAGCTGCTGCGCGACGGGGCCCGCGGGGATGCGGTCGTCGGAGAAGAAGATGTAGACCTTCACCTTTCCTTCCTGCGTGGGCACGCGGAAGCTGGTGTTGGCGACGGGCTTGTTCGAGTCGCAGCGGATGGAGCGATTCTCCCGCGTCAGCGTGAGCTGCCGGATGACGCCCTTCTGGGACACCGTGTAGAGCATGCAGTAGGGGAGCTGCCCGGCGGAGGGAATGACCTCCATCGTCGCGGGTCCCGTCTTGCGAATCTGCGCGCGTGTGGGCCGGTCGTCCTTGCCACCGTTCTGACAACCCGCGCACAGCGCCGCGACTGCGAGCAACGTACTCCAGCGCTTCATGTGTCCCTCCTGAGGGGCGTGGAAGAACCACCGTTCGCGCCTCATAGCCTACTGCGAGCCTCGTGCTTCGGGGAGGTCATGACGTCCGCTCGCGCACCCTCCAGCGGACGCAACGACCGCCAGTTCACATCCTCGCCCTGGGCTCACCCCGCGGACCGCGCCGCCCGTCCCAGCTCAGGGCCCTCGCAGTTTGCGCAGTGCGTCGAGCGCCTCCTGGAGGCCGACGGCGAGGAAGAGGAGCAGGGTGGCGACGAGCGCGGCGTTGGTGAGCCATCCGTTGCGCAGGGCGCCCACCCAGGCGCGCCGGTTGTTCATCCACAGCAGGGTGGCGGCGAGCAGCGGCATGAACAGCGCGCCGACGATGGCGTAGGCGAGCTGCGCGCGCTGGAGAGGTGCCCAGAGCATGGGAAGCGGGACGATGGCGAGCGCCACCAGGTACAGCCGCCACGCGCGAGTCTTTCGCAGGTCCACGGGCGGCCCCGGCTCGCGCTTGCGGTGGATGCGCAGGAAGTCCGCGAACAGGTAGGGGATGCCTTCCCAGACGCCCAGCAGGCTGGAGAAGACCGCGCCCCAGAAGCCCGCGAGGAACACCCAGTAGCCAGCGGGACCGATGACCGTCTCCAGCCGCGTGGCGAGCAGTGACGCCACCTTCAGGCCGCTACCCTCCAGCCGCAGCGTCGAGCCGATGATGACCATGGCCGCGCCGAACATCCCCGTGAGCGCGTAGCCCACGGCGAGGTCCGCCTGACAGGTCTTCAGGCCTTGAGGTCCCTCGCGGCCCTTCTCTCGAATCCAGTAGCCATACGAGAGCATCGTCACCGTGCCGCCCACGCCGCCCAAGAGGCCCAGCACCCAGACGGAGCCATTGTCGGGCAGGGAGGGAATCACGAGCCCGCGCGCGGCGGCGGCCCAGTCCGGTTGCGAGCCCACGGCGGCGAAGAGGACCGCGCCGAACATCAGCGCGATGCAGGCCGCCATCAGCTTCTCGAAGAGGCGGAACCCGCCGAGCCCGACGAGCGCGAGCCCGACGAGCGAGTGAACCACGCCCCAGATGCGCCGGGACGTCTCCGAATCTCCTCCGATGGGCCACAGCGCATCACCCGCGGCTCCACACGCGGAGATGAGCGCGCCGCCCGTGAAGAAGCTCCAGCCCAGCAGGTAGACGAAGAAGACATTGCGCAGGACAGGGCCCAGTCGAGCCCAGCCCTCCAGCACGGTGGTACCGGTGGCGAGCTGCCAGCGCGCGACGCCTTCGTTGAGGAAGGCCTTGAGCACCGAGCCCACGACCGCGGCCCAGAGGATGGCGACACCCACCGCCGAGCCTCCCAGGCTCGCGGTGAGAAGGTCTCCCGCGCCCACACCCGTGGCGGCGACGAGGATGCCGGGCCCGAAGCGAGTCATCAGCCCGGGTCGGGCGGAGGCGACGGACTGCGCGGTGGAGGGTGCCGGGCTTTCCATGGGGCCCGAAACGCTACCATCCCCAGATGAGCGACAGCGTCATCGAGCCCGAGCAGTCGTGCAGCGGCGGGAGTCGACCGCCGCCCCTGCCGAGCTGGGCCTGAATCGTCTTCCACTCGTCGATGAAGGCCTGGTGTGCCGTCACCTCCTGACGCGAGATGACGTGCGTGGCGCCCGGCTCGGCCAGCTTGTTTTCGAGGAGCTGGGCCTCCTGGTGGAGCTCGTTCGCCGCGCTCGCGAGCCGCTCGGTGCTCAGGGCGCGAGGATGGGGCAGGTGAGGGTCCTCGGTCGCGTGACACTCCTCGGCGCGCGTCAACAGCTCACGCAGGCTCTCGAAGGTGCTCTCGGAGAACGCGACGCGGACGAAGGTGTTGGGGTGGGTGGACAGCTCGATCATGGACTCCAGCAGTCGCGCCAGCGCGGCCCAGCCGAGCCATAGGGATGACTCCGGGTCCGCGGCCTCCAGGTTCACGACCCACTTCGAATGGATGTCCCGCGCGTCCATGCCGTCGAGTCTGGCACGACTCCTCAGTCGATGGCCGGAAGAGCCTGCTCGATGAGGTCCGCGGCGCGCTTCACGCCCCCTTCATCTCGCAGCTCGGCGCGGACCGCTGCCGCTCGCCGCGCGATGCTCGCCTCCGTGGTGATGTGATGGAGTGCTTCGCGCAGCGCTTTCGCGGTGGCCTTCTCCGTGTCGAGCCGCACGCCGACGCCCAGCTCGACGATGCGGTCCGCGTTGGTGAACTGGTCCGTGGCCTGGGGCACGGCAATCATGGGCGTGCCGCACCACAGCGCCTCCTGCGTACTGCCCATGCCCGCATGGGTGATGAACGCGTCCGACTGACTCACCACCGAGAGCTGCGGTACCCACGGGTGCACCTCGAAGTTGCGGGGAATCTCCCCGAGCTCCGCGCGCTCGACGTGTCGGCCGATGTTCAGCACCACGTGCCAGCCCGGCAGGTCTCCGAAGGCCGCCATGCAGTGGCGATAGAAGGCCGGCTGGTTCGTGAAGGTGGAGCCGAGTGAGATGAGCAGCACCTTCTCCACACCGGCAGGGCGCTTCCACGTGCCTTGCTGGGGCCGCTCGTCGAAGCAGGGGCCCACGAAGGTGTAGCGCTTCGTGTCCACGCGGTCCGCCTGGGGCTGCATCGCCCGGGGGATGAGCACGAGCGAGCGCGGTGGCAGCCCCACGAAGAGCGTGGACTCCGTCTGGGCCACGCCGCACTCCGCGAGCCACGACGAGAACCGCCGGAAGTACTCGGCGCCGCCAGGGGCCGCTCGCAGCGACTCCATCATCGGCGCCATCTCCTCGGTGTAGCCCTCCCACGCGACGAAGGTGGGCGAGAGCGAGATGGCTGGCCGCCCCCAGTTCTCCGCGAGGATGCGCGCGACGTAGCCCGCGATGTCGTAGAGGAAGAGGTCCGGCTTGTCCTGCTCGTAGGCGGCGCGGAGCCTCGGCAACTGGGCCACGGCATCGTCGAGAAACACAGAGAGCTGACCGATGGTGTCCTCCGGCCAGCTCCGGTCCGCGACGCCTTCTCGTGGCAGCGTCGACGGGTAGGGCACCAGCTCCGCCCCTGTCTCGACGATGCGCTCCGCGAAGGACGCGTCATTCGCGTAGGTGACGCGGTGGCCTCGCGCCACCAGCTCCCGGATGACCTCCAGGCTCGGGTTCACGTGGCCGTGGGCGGGAATGCTGACCATGGCGATATGGGCGCGACGGCGCATGGCGACCTCCTGAAGGTATGATTGAGACGATACGGACCGTCTCGTCAGAGTCACCTTGGAGATGCCTCGCGGGTTTGTCAAGACGAGACGTTGCGTGTCGTCTGGGTCCAGTTAGCGTGCCGGGAGATGAGTGACGCGAAGACGCCGGACGTGTCCCGCCGCAGCGGGCGTTCCCATCAGGCCATCCTGAAGGCGGTGGTGGAGCTGGTGGGGGAGCAGGGCTACGCGCGGCTGACCATCGAGGCCATCGCGGCCCGGGCGGGCGTGGGCAAGCAGACCATCTACCGGTGGTGGCCCACCAAGGGCGCGCTGGTACTGGACGCCTTCGCCGCGCTGGCGGGCGAAGCGGCGGCGCTCCCCGACACGGGGAACCTCGCGGTGGACCTGAAGACAGTCCTGCGCGCCACGGTGGTGGAGCTGTGTGAGCCGCGCTTCGAGGTGCCCTCCCGCGCGCTCACCGCCGAGTCACAACTGGACCCGGTGCTCGCCAGGCAGTTCGTGGACACGCTGCTTCGGCCGAGCCTGGAGGTGACGAAGGAGCGACTGCGGGCCGCGCAGCGGGCGGGACAGGTGGCGCAAGGCGTGGACCTGGACGTCGCCGTCGAGCTGCTGTTCGGCCCGCTGTTCCACCGCTGGCTGCTGCGCACCGCGCCGCTCACTCGGGAGTACGCGGACACGGTGGTGGACTATGCGGTGGCGGCCCTGCGCCCCCCGAGCCCTTCGTCGGGGAGCGCGGGCTGACGAGCGCTCAAGGCATGTCGGGGCTCATCCCCGGGCACTTGCCGGGCTGCATCTGGTCCGCCGTCTTGTGCACCTCGCTGCTGAGCTGCTTCTGCTTCTTCGGGTCCATCGCGGTGTAGACGATGACGACGCCATCCGGCGTGTCCTGGACGCTCGCGCTGGAGGGCATCGTCGGCGCGCCCGCCATGCCGGAGCCGCCCATGCCGGTGTCGTCCAGGCCGTCCTGCTCCTCCAGCGGGCTGTCACCCAGGTCCTCGCGCTGCGCCTCCTGCATGGGCGTCACCTGCTGCGCGCGCTGAGTGCTCTCCGCCTGCTCGTGGAGCATGGCGCGGCTGCGCTGCTGCAGCTCCGCCACCTGCGTCGGCTCAGGCGTGCTGATGATGAGCGCCACGCCTTCAGGCACGTCCTGCGCCCGAGCCACCGCGCCCGAGACGGACATGGGGCAGTTGGCGTCGGAGACGCTCTTGTGGTGCTTGTCGTGGTGCTTGCCATCCGGCGGTGGCGGCTGCGGCCCCATGTCGGGAGGCACTGCCTCCGCGGTGGCCGGCGGCGGTGGCGTGGAGGGCGGAGGCTGGGTGCTGGCCTGCGGCTCCGCGCCCTGGGATTGCGAGCCGCGCTTGGAGCAGCCGACCGAGAAGCAGAGCGCCGCGGACACGGCGAGAATCGACGGAAGCCTGGACAGATGCATGTGGAAGTCCCCCCGGGCGTGAGCCCTTCTCGCCGAAGGTGGACGGGGGACCGGGCGTCGGCAATGCGACCGCATCCAGGCTCGCCCGCTGGCCCCGCCCGGGGGATGGGGGTGTCTATTCACGGGGAGACCCGCCTGGCGGCCAGGTGCGGGAGCCTGGCCGCGTGATGACTCGCCAACGTGGGCACGGTCGTCACCCTCGCTCCACGTTCAATGCGCGACACGAGGTCTTTCAAGCAGACATCCAAAGCCAGGGGCTCCTCCGTCAACACCTGGGTGTGCGCGGGCTCCTGGCTGGGCGCCTCGACCGCCATGAAAGGGTTGGTATGGGAAGGCTCGCGGTGCTCGACCTGGAAGGGACGCTGACGCCAGACACCCTCGGCATGTTGCTGGTGCGGGAATTGCTGGCACGCGGTGCCTGTGAAGCCGAAGTGGGGCAGGGCCTGCTGGCCGCGTTG
>NZ_JBLZWL010000092.1:0-51318 GCF_049194865.1 Corallococcus terminator
TGAACAGGACCTTCACGTATTAAGGAAGCTCGGCCACGTACTCGGGAAGTTCGGCTCGCGAGAAAGGCCGCGGCAGGACTCGGACTCTGTCACGATCAAGTCCATGTCCACGTCGTCTCCTGTCGTGGGCAGGACTTCGACGAGCTGATCACTGAAGGCCAACCCCACCCGGCGACTGCGATCATCGGCCGAGCGCAGGGTGGCGTCGTAGTAGCCGCCTCCTCGTCCCAGGCGCTTGCCGTCCCGTGTGAAGCCCAGTCCGGGAACGACGAAGAGGTGGATGTCTTTCACATCGATCAGGTCCGAGGCGTTTGTCGGCTCCCGGACACCCAGCCGCCCAGGCTCCAGCTCCGCCTCTGACTTGATGGCCCGGAAGGAAAGAATCCGTCCGTGGACGTGGGACAGCGGGTAGCAGACGATCTTTCCGTCTTGCAGCGCCGCGATGAGGATGTCCCGCGTGGGCACCTCACCCTTGATGGGCGCGTAGAGCGCCACCGTTTTTGCATTATGGTAATACTGGGTCGCCAGGAATCGAGATTGGACCTTGAGACCCCGCGAATCGATGAGGTCGGGCGTCATCGCCTTGCGGCGCGCCGTCAAATCCTCTCGTAGGGTCTGCTTCCTCGCCGCCGCCGCCTCTTCCACCGCCGTCTCGCTCACCGCCGCCGCTCCACAGAAAAAGTCCCCCGCCGCATGGCCGTGTGCCCAGCGTCCATTGAACCCTAAAAGCCAGGTGGGGACCGAAATCATGCCTCCGCAGGCTTCCCTCATCCCTCGTGAGAGGGGAGGGCTTGCACATGGAAGCCGAAACGGACCCCGAAAAGGACGTATCGGTTCGAATTTCCGCTGGGCATCACGCGCCCCGCAGGGGACAGCCCTTGAAACAAAGCTACAGTGCCACCAAGGCCCCGAAATAATTGAGAAATCTCGCGACCACCTTCTGAAATGATAAGGATGGGAAGCGGCGCGGTCAAGGCATCCTCGCGCGTTTACAAGGCAAGCACGGCCCCCCTATGATGGGAGCCCCCCACACCCCGCACATGCCGCTCTCGCTTCTAAACAAGGCACTCGTGACGGCTCTTTCCGTCACCTCCGGCCTCGCCTGGGCGGGACCGAAGCTCGCAGGCCCCTACATGGGGGATACCTACGGGCAGGTGGAACTGCATATGGAGGGCGAGCGCCTGGTCGGCACGTCCTCGGGGTCCGGAGGCGGCTGCAAGTTCCCTCCCCGTACCGAGGTCATCTCCGGTGAGTTCCAGGGCAACGTCCTGGTGGCCACCGTGCAGGTGTGCCTGGCCGGGGCGCCGGAGTGCGTGGGCGCCCGGAGCTTCCCGGTCCTGGCCATCTACAACCCCCAGTCCTCCGTCCTCAGCGGGCGCTTCCGGCTTCCAACGGGGTGTCACTCGCCGGGACTGAAGGACTCGCTGCTGCTCCTGCGCGGCATGGGCGGCGCGCCCGAGGAGGAGCCGGAGGACGACGCCGCGAAGGACTCCGCGGACGGGGTCGCCGAGGAGGGTGAGCAGGAAGCCGCGGCCGAGTCGCCGCCGGCCGCCGCCCCAGCACCCAAGGGTGGCGCGGAGGCCAAGGCGGCCCAGGCCCGCCCCGCCACGGTGGCGCTGGGCCATGTGAGCGCGGGACTCCAGTGGGTCGCGGCGGGCAAGTGGGAGATCGCCCGCCCGCGCTTCGAGGCCGCGCTCAAGGAGAATGGGCGCGACGTGGACGCGCTGGTGGGCATGGCCGCTTGCAGCCTGGGGACGAACAACGCCGGCAAGGCGCTGGAGTGGCTGGGCCGGATTTCGTCGGTACCCCCTGGACGGGCGGATGTCTACGCGTGGCAGGCGTACGCGTACGACATGCTTGGTGCGAAGGGCCGCGTTCTGCCCCTGCTACGCAGGGCGCTGGACCAGGGGTGGAAGCCCGAGGAGCCCAGGGAGTGGGAGCGCGCGCTGGTGAAGGCGCTGGGGAGCGATATCGAGCAGGCGAAGAGCCGCAAGCGCGCGCCGGTGGGATCCGGAAGCACGAGCCCGTGACTCAGCCGCCCTCGCCCCCCCGGACCCAGCGGGTCTTCGGCCACTACGAAATCCTCTCCGTGCTGGGCAAGGGCGGGATGGCGGAGGTGTACCGGGCGCGGGTGTTGTCCGGGCCTCGCGAGGGGTGGACCGTCGCGCTCAAGCGGCTGTTGCCGGCGCTGACGGCGGATCCTGAGTCGGTGTCGCTGTTCTCGCGCGAGGCGCAGCTCTCCAAGCAACTCCACCACCCCAACATCGTGACGGTGCTGGATGCGGGCGAGCTGGAGGCCATCTACTTCATCGTCATGGAGCTGGTGGATGGCCGGGACCTCGGCCAGATTCTCCGCCGCTGCAAGGTGCGAGGCATCCCGCTGCCGCTGGACTTCGCGGTGTACCTGGGCAAGGTGCTGCTGGAAGCGCTCGCGTACGCGCACGCCGCCACCGGGCCGCAGGGCGAGCCGCTGGGCATCGTCCACTGCGACGTGTCCCCCTCCAACCTCTTCATCTCCCGCGTGGGGGAGATCAAGCTGGGAGACTTCGGCGTCTCCCGCGTGCTCGTCGACGGCAAGCTCCAGGAGGGCGAGGTGCTGGGCAAGCCCTACTACCTCTCGCCGGAGTCACTGCTCGGCGAGGTGCGCCCCGAGGCTGACCTGTGGGCGGCCACGGTGGTGCTCTACGAGCTGCTGACGCTGGAGCGTCCCTTCACCGGCGCCACGCCGGACGAGGTGTTCCAGGCCATCCGTGCCCGGCGCTACCGGCCGCTGCGCGAGCTGCGTCAGGACGTGCCAGAGGCGCTCGAGGACGTGGTGCGGCGCGCCTTCTCCGAGCGTCCCGAGGACCGCTTCACCTCCGCCGAGTCCTTCGCCCAGGCGCTCGCGCCGCACTACGACGAGCGCGTGGGCACGCCCCTGGCCATCGCCGCCGTGGTGCGGGGCCTGTTCGGCGCCAGTGATGACTCGCCCGCGAGCACGCCCCCGGCGCCCGCTGGCACCTCGCGCGTGGAGTAGGCGAGCGGGCACGTGCTCGCACGAGGGCTCGCGTCCCCAGTCCCCGCTGGCCGGAGGGATGGAGAAGCTTTGCCTCGAGCGCGCAGGTCCGCGCCCCCGAGGAATCGTCATGGCCACCCAGCCCCAGCCGCCGAAGCCCCCGCCCGAAGAGGCCGCCCCCGAGCGCAAGACGCGTGAGGACCTACCCCAGCGGCTTCCTCCCAAGCCGGACGAGCCCCGCGAGGATGGGATGCCTGGCTACGGACAGCCGGACGAAGAGGTGCGCGAGAAGTCACTCCCTGACCAGCATTGGTAGGGGAGCTTCTCCCGGGTCTTCTCCTCCCGGCGTGACTCGCACGGAGTTCCGCTCGAAGCCGTGGGGCGTGAGCCTGCTGCGCCAGTCCTCGAAGTCACCTTCGGACAAGAGCCCGAAGGCGCTGAACTTTCCACTGGCGCCCTCGTAGCGGTTGCGGTCCAGCTTCAGGCCGGGACGGGCCGTGTCGCGGCCCAGCTTCACGAAGCTGCGCATGTCCTTCAGCGTGTTGTCCAGGACGGTCAGGTTCGTGACGACGAGGGGCTCGTCCGCGGCCAGCCGCAGGCCCGAGTCCACCGTGCGTTCGATGCGGTTGCCGAGCACTCGCACTCCGTCTGCCCGCGCGATGCGGATGCCCTGGCCGTTGCTCCGGTTGGCGAAGTTGTAGATGTCCGTCACGAGGTTGTTCTGCACCAGCACGTTGACGGGGTTGTCCACCAGGGAGAGTCCTCCGACGGAGATGCCGCGGCCCGCCAGGAAGATGTGGTTGCCGACAATCTGGACGTTCGTCGCGTCCTCGTGGACCAGCACCGCCTCGGCGGCCGACGTCGCGTGCTGCCACGGGAAGCGCTCCATGTTGGGGAAGCGGAAGAGCACGTTCTCGTGGATGGCGACGTCATCGCAGGCCTTCACGTCGATGCCGTTCTCCCCGCAGTCGTGCATCTGGTTGTTCTCGATGAAGACGGTGGACGGCCGGCCCTGACTGGGTTGGCACTGCACGGCGTCACCCGAGGCATCGTGGATGTTGTTCTCCGTGATGTAGACCTCGCGCGAGACGCCCTTCACCGCCACGCCGTGGGAGTCGAGGCCCGTCCTGGAGAAGTCGAAGATCGCGTTGCCGTCGATGAGCACTAGGTTCGCATCGCTGACGACGACGCCTCCGCCCGCCCTGCCGCCGTGGAGCATGGAGTCGGTCAACTGCGAGCAGGTGGTGCTGTCCTCGAAGAGCGCGGCGAACGAGGGACGCTCCTCCACGTCCACCTCGATGGACTGGACTATCCAGTAGGGCTGGCTCACCACCAGCAGGCTGCCCACGTCGGTGGAGGAGGGGACGATGCGTGGGCGGCGGGACGGCTCCCCACGCAGGACGATGGGCGCCGAGCCCTTTCCGGGACGCGCCTTCAGTGGATTGATGGCGACCTGCTCGGGATACGTCCCCTCTCGGACCTGGATGACGTTGCCCGGCTGCGCCACCTTCACCGCCGCCATGATGGTGGGGAAGGGGTTGTCCGCGGAGCCCTGCGGCGCCGCGGAGTTGTGCGGCCCGGTGTTCGCCACGTACAGCGTGGGGCCTTGCGCATCCTCCGCGGAGGGGCAGCGCTGCCTGAAACGCGCCTCCGCGCCGAGCGGCGTCTGCTGCGAGACTGGGGGCCGCTCATCCTCGTCCTCCAGCCCTCCCGCGCTGGGCCCACACGCCAGCACGAGTCCGCACATGAGCACCGCGAACCGTTTCCCCAGAAACGTCATCTCCTTCGAACCCTGACTCATGTGCAGCCCCCCGGGTATCTCGGCAGTGGGGGGGGATGGTCTTCACCCGAGATGCCTTCATCAAGGCTCATGCCCCCAAGGAGGGCCGTGGCATTCAGAGGAGGATGCTTGGAGTGAGGCGGGTGCGGGCCTGCGACACGGGCACGTGCGGGCCCGCGTGGACGCTAACCCGCGAGGGCGCGAACCAGGGGCACGTGACGACGGAGCGCCTCGACGACGCGGCGCACGTCGGCCTCGCGGGAGTCGGGCCCCAGGCTGAAGCGGAGGCTTCCGCGCGCCTGGGCCGAGGACAGGCCCATGGCCCGGAGCACGTGCGAGGGGGTCAACGTTCCGGACGCGCAGGCCGCGCCCATCGACACGCAGATGCCATCCAGGTCCAGCGCGATGAGCAGCGCCTCGCCCTCCACGCCGTCGAAGCGCAGGTTGCTGGTGTTGGGCACGCGGGGCGCTCCCGCGCCGTTCACCGTCACGCCCGTCACCGACTCCAGCACCGCGTGCTCGAAGTCGTCGCGCAGCACGCCGACTCGCGCTTCCAGGGCGGGCTGCTCCCGCGTCGCCAGCTCCAGCGCGAGCGCCAGGGCCTCCGCGTAGGGGATGTTCTGCGTTCCCCCACGCCGGCCTCCCTCCTGGTGCCCGGGCGTGAGGGCGCGCACGTCCACGCCCTTGCGCACCACCAGCACGCCCACGCCCGCGGGCCCGCCGAACTTGTGCGCCGACAGCGACAGCAGGTCCGCGTCCACCTCGCGCAGCGACAGCGGGAGCTTGCCCGCCACCTGCACCGCGTCCGTGTGGAAGAGCACGCCTTGCTTTCGGCAGGCCCGCGCGACTTCCGCCGCGGGCTGCACCACGCCCGTCTCGTTGTTGGCCCACATCAACGAGCACAGCGCAGTGTCCAGCGTCAGCGCCGCGAGCACGTCCTCCGCGCGCACGCGGCCCTCCGGACCGGGCGCCACACGCACCACCTGCGCGCCTTCCCGCTCCAGCTGAGCCGCAGCGCCCAGCAGGGCAGGGTGCTCGATGGCGGACGTCACCAGCCGCCGTCGCTCCGGCGAGGGACGCGCATGCCACGCGCCCATCAGGGCCAGCGCGTCCGCCTCGCTGCCCGAGGCGGTGAACGTCACCTCCTTCGGCTCACAGCCCAGCACCCGCGCCACCCGGGCTCGCGCCGCGTCCAGCCGGGCGCGGGCCTCACGTCCGGCGGCGTGCACGCTGGAGGCATTGCCATGGCCACCGTGCACGAGCGCGCGCGCCAGCTCGGTCGCGACTTCCGAGCGGACTGGCGCGGCGGCGTTGTAGTCCCAGTAGATCACGAGTCCTGCGCGGAGAGCAGCGACACGGGCCGCTCGTCCGAGACGCCAAACGCCTCCAGGAATCGGCTCACCAGCTCCCGCTTGAGCGCCTTGCGCTGCGCCGCCTTGCCCGACAGCGGCAGCCGCGCGCCGGCCATGCTGCCGTGGCCACCGGACGAGCCGCCGTAGTCCTCGAAGATCTCCCGGATGAGCCGGCCCGCGTTCATCCGCCGGTCCTTCACGCGCAGGCTGAAGTAGAGCTGGTTGCGGTACGTGCCGAAGGCCAGCGACCACTTCGTGCCCTCGAGGAACATCAGCCGCTCGGCGACCTCCGCCACCATGTCCGGGGAGTAGACCTCCTCCAGGTCCGTGATGATGGCGGTGCCGTAGACCTTCGCCCGCTCAAAAGCCGTGTGGTAGAGCTGGAAGTAACGCGCCGGCAGCTCCGGGTGTTCAATCTGCGCGAGCATCGACTTGTCCATGCGCGGGAACAGCCACAGGTAGCTGTCGATGTCCGTCTGCGTCGTCTCGCGGCCCAGGTCCCGCGTGTCCGCCTTGATTCCGTAGAACAGCGCGGTGGCCACTTCGACGGAGGGCTCCACGCGCGCGGCGCGCAGGTACTCCACCAACATGGTGGACGTCGCGCCGAAGTCACCACCCACGTCCGCGAAGGGCGACGCCAGGCTCTCCTCGCGCAGCGGGTGATGATCCACCACCAGGTGCGCTTCCAGCCGAGCGGGCAGCGAGTGGTTGCCCACCTTGGGCTGGGTGTCCACGAGACCGAAGAGGTCGTACTCGTCGAAGTCGATCTGCGACACGTGCGAAATCGGCAGCCGCAGCACCTTCACGAAGGCGATGTTCTCCGCCCGGCCGATGATGCCGCCGTAGCCCACGTGGGCTTCCAGGTCCGCTCGGCGCTCCAGCAGGTGGGCGAGCGCCACCGCCGCGGCCAGCGAGTCCGGGTCCGGGTTGTCGTGCGTGAGGATGAGCGCCTTGCGGTGCCCCTTGGCCACCTGGAGCAGCCGGTCCAGCTTGTCTCGAGCGGACAGCATGGCCAGTCGCGGTGGCGGAGGCTCCGTCAGCTCGCCCCCGAGGGTTGCCTGGGCACGGCGGCTGTTGAAGGACTGGGTCACGGGCATGGAGGGTCTTCTTTACTTCCTCCGGCCCCGGGTTTCGAGATGCCGGATGTTGTCTCCTCGACATTGAGGTCGCGGTGTCACCCGCACACCAATGGTGCAAACGCCCCCTCCGACGTTCACGGAGGGGCGGAAGGCCGTGTGCCCGGACGCCTTCCTGCCCCCTTGGGTCCCTACAAGAGGAGGTCCAACGAGAGGAGGACCAACTAGTTGTTGATGGCCTTGTACTTGCGGCCGAGGTCCCTGAAGTACTTCACCCCGTTGTCGAGCGAGTTCTCCATCGCGTCCATCAGCACCGTGCGGAACTGCGCGACGGGGCCGCGGAAGCACTCGTAATAGCGCTGCCGATCGATGGAGTGGATGACGGCGGGCATGTAGCCGTTGCGCAGCAGGATGAGGTTGCTGCACATGCGCCCCACCTTCCCGCTGTGCTCGGTGAAGGGGAAGATCTGCAGGAAGCTGTGCTGCACGGTGGCTGCCTGTTTGATCGGATGGAACTCGCGGAACTCGGCGCTGGCCGTGTAGTCCACGATCTTCTCCAGCGCCGGTTGGATCTTCGCGGGCTGGTGGATGTCGTGGAAGTACGTGCGGTGCAGCGGCATGTCCTTGCGCAGCCCCGAGCGCTCGCGCTCCTTGGCGAGCTCCTTCTCCGTGCGCTCCCGTCGCTCCATGCGCGCGCGCTCGGCCAGTGCCTCCGGGGTGTTCCCGAGGAAGAGGTCGTGCATCCGCTTGATGGTGGTGAGGGTGATCGCCGCCTGCTTCTTGGCGCCCGCGGCTTCTTCGCGAATGAAGTCGCAGACGGCCTTGTGATTGCGGATCTCGAGCACCACCGGAATCATGGAGGCCTCGGCACTGGCGCGTCCGGGGAACAGCGCCGCCTTGAGCTCCTGATGGGTGTAGACCACGCCTTCCAGCGCGGCGTCGTGGTAGATCCACGACATCTCGAACTGCTCGAGGAAGTCACGCGCCGGCTGCTTGTCCTTGTAGATATCGAGGTACTCGCGCAGCGCCTCGTTCTTCTCGTCGATGTCCTGGTAGCGTTCCTTCACGGACTGCGGCTCCTTCTTGCGTCGTGTCCCCGCGGGGCGGAGACCGAAGCGTGCGGCCGAGCGATACAACGGCATGCGGATTCTAGAAATTCCGCACGGTTGTAACAACGAAATCCACTAAAGATTGACGAGGAAGACCTCGCACGCCTGGTCGAGCAGGTCCTTGGACAGGGCCGGCGGTATCTGCCGGTACCGGGCGGCGTCCTTGATGAGCCCCACCAAATCGCGGGGATGGCACGCGCGAAGCTGCATCGTCCGGGGCTTGTAGTAGTGCTCGACGAGGTACGTCACAGCCTGGTCCACATAGGGGATGCCCGCCGCCTCGCACACCCGGCGGAAGATCTCCCGGTAGGACTCCTCGTCGGGGTTGCCCACCTCGATTTTGTACTTGATGCGGCGCAGGAACGCCTCGTCCACCAGCTCCTTGGGGTCCAAATTCGTGGAAAAGACGAGAAGCTGATCAAACGGGATCTCAAACTTCTTGCCGGTGTGGAGGGTGAGGAAGTCCACCCGCTTTTCCAGGGGAACGATCCACCGGTTGAGAAGGTCTGTCGGGTGGACCTTCTGGCGGCCGAAGTCGTCGATGAGGAGCATGCCGCCGTTGGCCTTCACCTGGAACGGGGCTTCGTAGAAGCGGGTGCTCTCCGAGTAGATGAGGTCCAGGGTCTCCAGCGTGAGCTCGCCACCGACGACGACGGCGGGGCGGCGGCAGAGCATCCACCGGTTGTCCATCTCGAAGGTCTGCCGGCGGCCCGACGCATCTCCGCCCATCTCCAGCGCGACGGGGGTGTGGATGAGGTGGTCATGCACCTGGATGATCTGATTGCCGATCTCCAGGCAGTGCGGCACGTAGACCTCGCCGCCGAACATGTGTGAGACGGCCTCCGCGAGGCTCGTCTTGCCGTTGCCGGGAGGGCCGTAGAGGAAGAGCGAGCGCCCGGAGTTCACCGCGGGGCCCAGCTTGTCCATCAGCTCCGCGGGGACGGTGAGGTGGCTGAGCGCCATCACCAGCTCCTCCTGGCTGACGACGGGGGTCTCCTCCGTCTGGGCGGTGATGAGCGCGTTGTACTGCTCAATGGGCACGGGGGCGGGGCCCACGTACGTCGTGCGGGTGAGCGCGTCGCGGGCGTACTCGCGGCCCTTCTCAGTGAGGACGAACTCCACGGACGCGCGGCCGAAGCCCTTGCCGCCGCGCATGTCCACCAGCTTCTCGGTGGCCAGGAAGTCCACCACGTGCTCGATGACGCCCGGCCATGGCAGGCGCATCTCGTCCGCGATGCCCATGCCGGTGCCGGTGCCGGAGTAATAGAGGAACTTCAGCGCGATGTCCGCGAGCAGTCCCATCTTGAGCCCCGTCTCCTCCACCGACTTCGGCTCGGCCGGAGCGATGTCGAGGATGGACGGGTTCTCAAGCTTGAACGGATTGTCGTCGTAAGCGTGTCCGGCGGGAGCCATCGAGGCCCTTTCTAGCCCAAACCCGCGTTGGGAGGGCAGAAGGGATGGTCATTCCCAAGGGCCTGGGGGGTGGGGAGGCAGGCTCCCCACCCGGGGTGGCACCGGAGACCCGGTGCCGTGGTGCCTCAGTCGACGTAGGTGAGCCACTCGGCGTAGCGCGGCTCCTGGCCCCGGACGGTGCGGAAGTACATCTCCTGCACGAAGGTGCCGATGGGGCCGGGCTTGCCGGTGCCGACGGCGCGGTCGTCCACCTCGCGCACGGGGGTGATTTCCGCCGCGGTCCCGGTGAAGAAGATCTCGTTGGAGATGTAGAGCGCGTCGCGGGTGAAGGTCACTTCATCCACGGCGCGCCCGCTGTCGCGCAGGATCTTGAGGACGGTGTCGCGGGTGATGCCGTCGAGGATGGGCGAGGACAGGGGCGGCGTCTTGATGACGCCCTTCTTGTTCACCATGAAGAGGTTCTCTCCGGACGCCTCGGCCACGAAGCCGCTGATGTCCAGGAGGATGGCCTCGTCGTAGCCCGCCATCACCACCTCGCGCTTGGCGAGGATGGAGTTGACGTACTGGCCCGAAATCTTGCCGCGAACCATGTTGACGTTGACGTGCATGCGCGTGAAGGAGCTCACCTTGGCGCGGATGCCCTCGCGGATGCCCTTCTCGCCCAGGTACGCGCCCCAATCCCACGCCGTCACGGCCACGCGTGTGGGGTTCACCGCGCCCAGGCCCATGGCGCCGTCGCCCATGAAGGCCACCGGCCGCAGGTACGCGCCGTTGGCGAACTGCGCCTTCTGCTTGCGCAGCAGGTCCAGGCACGCCTCGACGAGCTCGTCCTCGGAGAAGGGCATCTTCAACATGATGATGTGCGCCGAGTCGAGCAGGCGGCGGATGTGCTCGCGCAGGCGGAACACCGCCAGCCGGCCATCATGCGTCTTGTACGCGCGGATGCCCTCGAAGACGCCCAGCCCGTAGTGGAGGGCGTGCGTCATCACATGCACCTGTCCCTCGTCCCATTTCACCAATTTGCCGTCGAGCCATATCTGGTCGGCACGCAAAACACTGGTCGAGGTCGAGCTCATGCGGGGGTTCCTTCGGCCTGTAAGAAGTGGGACTGCCCGACCCTTCTAGCCACAGGACCCTATGAGGTCAAAGCGTGAAAGCCACCGGCCGGAAAATCAGAGCACGTGCGGCAGAGGGGCCAGCATGCGTCGCAAGAACGGCAGGTCCTCCGCGAGTGCCTTGCGACCGAAGTGGAGCGCCTTGGAGGCAAGCTCCACGGAGGGCACGACATCCAGTGGTGACAGCGTGCGCGAGAAGCGCTTGATGTGATGGGCGTAGGGCAGGTTGGGCGCCACCGTCATGGCGGCCAGGCGTTGGAGCGGAAGCCAGAAGGGCGTGGCGAGGCGGGGCGCGAAGCCATCCAGCGCGAGGATGAGGGTGTTGCGAGTGCCGATGCGTCCGCGCGCGACGGCCTTCCAAGCGGCCTTGGCCGGCAGGTTGTCCACGAGGCCCCCGTCGATGAGCCGCGCGACACCATGGTGCGCGAGCATGTCGTCCAGGAGCGAGTGCATGCGAGGGTCCTCGCGCAGCACGTCGTAGTGGATGACGCCGGGCAGGGCGGAGGAGAAGCCCGCGGCGTCGAGCGCGTCGAACTCGCCGCTGGCGTCGTCGGCGCCCAGGTGCAGGCGCAGGGTGATTTCGGGACGGGTGAACAGCTCCGCCATGGCGCCCATGGCGGCCTGGATTCTGCGCGCCACGCCCGCGGGGTTGAGCAGGCCCAGGGGACTGGTGCCCAGCAGGCGCTCGTAATACTCGAGCGGGCGGGGGAGCATGCCCCGGCGGATGCCGCCCACGGCGATGATGGTGGGCACCGGCAGGTCCTTGAGGCGCATGCCGCTGCCCTCGGGCCCCGCGCCGAAGAAGCGTCCCAGGCCGGCGCGAAGGAACAGGCGCAGCGCCGCCGGCAGGCCGTAGCGGCTCTCCGTGGAGATGAAGCGGAAGAGCTTCCGGAAGGACAGCCCCCGGACGATGTTGATCATCTCCGTGGGGTCGAAGCGCGCCATGCGCGAGCGCATGATGGCGAGGATGGCGCCCATGGACGCGCCCGCGAGCAGCTTCGGCTCCAGGCCATGCTCGGCCAGCAGGCTCATCACGCCCAGGTACACGAAGGCGGTGCCGCCGCCTCCGCCCGTCACCATCACCAGCTCCTTGTGCCGCAGCTCGCGGTCCAACGCCTCTGGCGGAACGCGTCCGCGCAGCCGCGCCACCACGCCGTCACGCGCCTTCGCGGCGTGCTCGCGCAGGTCGCGCACGTGGGGCACCAGCATGTCGCGCGTCGGTGGCCGAGCGCCCCCCAGCACGGGCGTGAGGCGGCGCTCCACCTCCTCGCGGAACGGCGTGAGCAGGGCGCCCACGCCCACGTCCAGGCCGCCGTGCTGCACCTTGTAGAGTCGCGCGAGGGACAGCGCGGTGCGCAGCACGGCCTCCTCGCGCGCGTCGAGCAGGCCGGGTGACGCCAGGGAGGCGCGCACGAGCGACAGCTCCAGCTCCTCGAGCGGCCGGGTGATCTGGAAGCGTTCCTTCAGGAGCACGGGGGGGCCAGGGCCTCGGTGGGCGCGAGCCCCGAGCATACACTGTCCGTCGGACACCCTCCCGCCCCGGGGAGGGCGGGCGTCATGAAGGACCTCACGCCTGGGCGATCTGCGGCAGGTTGGCGCGGGCCTTCTCGATGTCGCCCTCGTACTTGAGGACGAGGTTGAGCGTGGAGGCCACGACGTCCGAGGTGAGCTGCTCCGCGTTGAGCAGCACCAGGCTCTGCGCCCAATCCAGCGTCTCGCTGATGGACGGCGCCTTCTTCAAGTCGAGCGCGCGGATGGCCGCGACGGCTTCCACCACCTGCTCGGCCAGCACCTGCGGCACGTGGGGCAGCCGCGAGCGGACGATGCGCAGCTCCCGCTCCCGGTCCGGGAAGTCGATGTGCAGGTGCAGGCAGCGGCGCTTGAGCGCGTCGGACAGCTCGCGTGCGTTGTTGGACGTCAGCAGCACCCGGGGGATGTGCTTCGCGTGGAAGGTGCCCAGCTCGGGGATGGTGACGGCGTTGTCGGAGAGGACCTCCAGCAGGAAGGCCTCGAACTCCGGGTCCGCCTTGTCGATTTCATCCACCAGCAGCAGGGCGGGGCGCTCGGAGAGCTGGGCGCGGAGGATGGGGCGGGGCAACAGGAAGCGCTCGGAGAAGAAGACGGCGTCGCTCGCGGCCAGCCGGTCCGCCGCCTCCGTCAGCGTGGAGGTGCCCTGCACCATCTCCCCAATCTTGTCCTTGAGGAGCTGGGTGTAGAGCAGCTGCTTGGCGTACTCCCACTCATAGAGGGCCTTGGCCTCGTCCAGGCCCTCGTAGCACTGGAGTCGGATGAGCTCGCGGCCCAGCGCCGTGGCCATGGCCCGCGCCAGCTCCGTCTTGCCCACGCCCGCGGGCCCTTCGACGAGGATGGGCTTGTCCATCCGGTCCGCCAGGAAGGCCGCCGTGGCGATCTCCGGGGAGGGCAGGTATCCCACCTGCTCCAGGTGTTTCTCCGCGTCCGCCACGCTGGTGAAGGTGCGGATTTCTGCCGTCAAAGGGGGGCTCACCCGGCTGAACTTAACCGACGGCCCCCCAGGCGACTGCGGCAAAAATGCCAGGATCCGTGGCCGCCGTCCCCAGCCTCCCTGCCTCGCTGCCCTCCAACCCTGCGGAAAAACGTAGGGAAATTATTTGCGCACCGCAGGCACACGTCATGCATCTCTACGGCGCAACTCACGAAGCAAAGCAGCGAGGTCCGTGGTCATGGTGTTGGCGTGGATGAAGATGGTGATGGCGGTGGCAATCATCCTGTTGCCGGGTGGTTTCCCCCTGCTGTTGTCGTACATCGCCGTGCGGACCCTGGTGAGCCGCTGGCGTGAGGCGCAGACGCAGGCGCACAGCGTCGGCCGCGAGGCCTCCCTCCGCGACGTCCTGGCCACGCTGCACTTCAAGGAGCTGGTGCGCGACGCGCGCGCCGCCCTCTGAGTTTTCCGCCTCGGTAGGGCATGGATGTCGCGGCCGGATGGCTCGCGACGCCGCCCCGAGGCACCCCGGCCCCGTGCCGGCCTTCCGGCGGGTGCCGGGATTCCAGACAGCACGAGGTGGGGATTTCCGGCGAGGGCCGCCACCGTGGCGGCGGCCCCCGGAGCAGCGAGCTACTTGTCCAACTCGTCCACCAGCGCCGTCCAGTCGTCGTCTTCCTTCACGCCGCCGACGGGGATCTGCATGACCATGGTGCGGTCGGTGGGGTCCGACTCGTCGCCACCCAACGGTGTGGGAGCGGCGGGGGCGGCCTTCTTGGCGGGGGCGGCGGGCTTCGCGGCGGCCTTGGCGGCCTTCGCGGGAGCCGCCGGGGCAGGGGCCGCCGTGGCGGGGATGACCTGATTGAGCTGCGGACGGGTCGCGAGCTCGTCGTCCTCCGGGGGCGGAGCGGCCTTGGCGGCCTTGGCCGCCACCGGGGCGGGCGTGGCGGGTGACTTGCTCTTGAAGCGGGCCAGCTCCAGCTCCGCGACCTTGAGCGCCTTGCTCTTCTCCTGCACGGACTGCTGCAGGCGCGTGACTTCCTGCGTCTTGATGGCTTCGCGGCGCTCCAGCTCCGCCTTCTGCTTGGCGCCAAGCTCCTCGATTTCGCGCAGCTGCCGCGCCTCCAGGTCCTTGCGCTCCTTCTGGGCGGTGGCCAGTCGGGCGGCGGCCTCGTTGGCCTTGCCCTCGGCGGCGGCGACCTTCGCGGCCAGGTCCTTCTCCGCGCGGGCCTTGGCGCCCGTGGCGTTCTCCAGCGCCAGCTCCAGGTCCTGCGCCTTCTTGGCGCGGGCGGCGAGCTGGGCCTGCGCGTCCTTGGCCTTCGCGTCGGCGTCGGCGGCCTTCGCCTGGGCTTCCTGCGTGAGCTGCGCGACGCGTTGCTCGGCCTTGGCCAGCTTCGCCGCCAGCTCGTCGGAGGCGCGCTTCGCCTCGGCGCGCTCCTGCTGGGCCTGCTGGGCCTGCTGCTGGAGGCGGGCCTCGGACTGCTGGAGCTGACCGGCGACGCCGTCGCGCTCCTGCGTCAGCTTCTGATGCTGGGCACCCGCCGCGCGCAGCTGCTCCTCGCGCTCGCCGAGCGTCTTCTTCGCCAGCTCGAACTGGTTGTTGAGCCCGGCCATCTGCTGGCCGAGGCCGTCCGCGTGGCGCTTGGCGTCGGCGGCCTGGGTCTGGAGCTTGGTCTCCATCGCCTTGAGCTGCTCGGTGCGGGTGGCGACCTCGCGGTTGAGCACCTCGGCCTGACGCATCTTCTCCTGCGTCACCTGGGTGAGCTTGCGCAGCGTGTCCGACAGCTCCTTGCCCTTGGTGGCCAGGTCGTTCTGGAGCAGCTCCTCGCGGCGCTGGGACTCCTCGGTGAGCGCGTCCAGCCGCTCCTTGAGGTTCGCCCGTGTGTCCTCGACCTGCGCGAGCTGCGAGGACAGCTGGGTGACTTCCGCCACCCGAGCGCCCAGCTCGTGCTTGGTGATGGTGAGCTGTTCGCCCAGCTCCTCCACCTGGTTGCGTGTGTCGTTGAGGTCCGCCTCCAGCGCGGCCTGGGTGCTGGCGGCCTGCTGACGGCTCGTCGCATGGGTCTGCTGCTCGCGGGAGAGGGCATCGCTCGTCGCGGCGAGCTGTCCCTGCACCTGCTCCAGCGACTGGCTGGTGGCCTCCAGCTCCGAGCGCAGGCCGTCACGCTCGCCGGTGAGCGCCTCGATGGTCGCGCTCGTCTCGGCGGCGAGCTTCTCGTGCGCGGCCCGCTCCGCCTCGTAGTTGCCCAGCGTCTCCGCGAGTTCGCCTCGCAGATTGCCAATCTGGCCGGTGAGCAGCTGCTCCAGCGAGTCCTTGGCCTCGCCCAGGGCCTGCAGCTCGGCGATGCGCTGGTCCCGCTCGCCCGTCGTCCTGGCCAGCGCGGCTTGCGTCGTCTGCAGCGTCTCGTGGGTCTCGTCCAGCTCGACCTTGAGGCCGTCGCGCTGCGCGGTGGTGGTGCCCAGCGCGTCGCGCGTCTCCTCCAGCGTGTTCTGCGTCTGGTTGAGCGTCTGGCTGGTGGCCTCCAGCTCGCCGCGCGTCTCGGCCAGCGTGCCCTCTGTCTGGGCCAGCGTGCCTTGCGTGTCCGCGAGCTGCTGCTCCGTGCGGGCCAGCGTGTCCTGCGTCTGCGCCAGCGTCTGGCTGGTGGCCTCCAGCTCGCCGCGCGTGGCGGACAGCGACTCTTCCGTCTGGGCCAGCCGCGTCTGCGTCTCGCTCAGCGTCTGGCTGGTGGCCTCCAGCTCGCCGCGCGTCTCGGAGAGTGTCTGCTCCGTGCTGGCCAGGGTGTTCTGCGTGTCCGCGAGCTGCTGCTCCGTGCGGGCCAGCGTGTCCTGCGTCTGCGAGAGCGTCTGGCTGGTGGCTTCCAGGTCTCCCGTCAGCTCGGAGATGCGCTGATCCCTCGCCGCGACGTCGCCCTGGAGTCCCTCGATGGTGGACTCGCGCTGGGCGACGGTGTCCTCCAGCGACGCCACGCGCGCCTGGAGCTGCTCGCCGACGCGCTGCGACTCCTCGAGCTGCGAGGTGAGGGCCTGAATCTGCCCGGTGAGGTCGGCTTCCTGCTCGGCCTTCGCCGCGCGCACGTCCTCGAGCTGCCGGGTGAGGTCCTCCTGAAGCGCGTCCTTGGCGATCTGCAGCGCCTCGAGACGGCCGGTGAGGTCCTCTTCCAGCGCGTTCTTCGCGTCGTTGAGCGCCTGGAGCTCGCCGGACAGCTCCGCTTCGCGGTCGGCCAGGTGCGCCTTGACGGCCTCGACCTCGCCCTCCAGCTCGCCGATGCGCTCCAGTTGCTGCTGGATGCTGGAGTTGAGGTCCGCCTCGGTGCGCTCGTTGCGCTCGATGGCCTCCGCCAGCTCGCGGTCCAGGGAGGAGATCTTCGCGTCGCGGTCATCGACGCGCTGATTGAGCTCCGTCTCCAGCGCGTCCTTGTCCATCCGGAGCTGCTCGCGCTCGCTCGTGGTGCGCGCGAGGTCGGCCTCCAGATCCGCCACCTGCTGGCTGAGACGCGCCTCGAGTGAGTCGCGCTCCGCGTTCAGCCGGATGATCTCCGCGTCGCCCCGTGCGCCATGCTCCTCGGCGGTGGCGGCTCGGGTCTCCAGGCCGCGGACGGTGGTGTCGCGCTCCTGCTCCGTCTGCTGCAGCCGCTCCTGGAGGGCCTGAATCTCGCCGTCCAGCTCGGCGTAGCGCTGATCCCGCTCGCTGACGGTGCGGCCCAGCTCCGACTCGAAGTCGTCGCCGCGCTTGCCCAACTGGGCGATGTCCGTCTCGTTCGCGCGGACGGTGTCCAGGAGCTTCTGCTCCTTGACCTCGAACTCCAGCGTGACGACGTTGTGGAGCTTCTCGAGCTTGTCGTACTCGGACCGGAGGTGCTCCAGGTCGGTGCCACGCCGCGCGAGTTCGTCCTCGCGGTTGTGGACCTCCTTGCGGAGCACGTTGATGTCCTTCTCCTTGGAGGCGACGACCTCGATGAGGTCCTTCTCCGAGGAGAACTTCTGCAGCAGCAGGTCGTCGACGGTGGCGCCGTGCTCGCGTTCCTTCTGGAGCATGGCCTGCTGCGCTTCATTGAAGCGGCGCAGCAGGTCGTCCACCTGCATCTTGAGGCCTTGCAGCTCCACGTCCTTCTCGTGGAGCCGGTCCTCGCCGGACAGGAGCTCGCGCTCGCGCACGCTCCAGATTTCGGAGAGGCGGGCGAGCTGGGCCTCGCGTGTCTTCAGCTCGTCGCGGAGGATTTGAATCTTCCCCTCCGGCGTACCCATCAGCTCGCGGCGCGGAGGCGGGCGCTTGAGCTGACGCGACTCCGCCAGCAGCTCCGCCTTGCGGTCGGCGATGGACTGGAACGCGCGGTCGAGGAACGCGCGGTCCTCTTCCGTCATCGCGCTGCGTCGCTCGCGCTTGGGGAGCTTGGGCGGGCCGCCCGGGCTGGTGCGGATGGCCGGCATCGGAGGCGGGGCCTCGCGCGGGTTGCCGGACAGCGCGGCGTCCAGGTCCGAGTCGGAGTCATCCGTACCGGGTGGGACGATGCCCGTGCTCAGCGAGGCGAGCTCCCCCATTTCGAAGGGGATGACGAGATAGCCGTCCGCGGCGCCCGGCGTCTGCCGGTGCTGCGTCAGGCCTTCCACTCCTGTGTCGGAGGACAGGAGCAGGACCTTGAGATTCTGGCCCCACTTGCCCTTCTTGATCTGCCCGCACAGCGTGAACCCGGATTGATCCGGCAGCTCGGCTCGGAGGACGACGAGATCCGGCCGGCGCTTCTCCAGCTCGCGCTGCGCATCCGTGGCAGTCGCCGCCATGGCGGTCTGGTAACCCGCGCTCTTGAGCACGGTCGCCATGCTGAGGGCGAAGTCGTTTTGGCTTTCAACGATGAGGACGCGGCGCTCCATGAAGCCCTTCCACCCGCAAAAAGTGCAGTGAAAACCGCAACATCCTACTGGGCGGGCCCGAACCTTGGAAAGTTTCCGGAGGGTGCTCGGTTGGCTGCTTCACGAGCCCTTGCCGCGAACGGTGCCTGGTGCACCGTGCGTGGGGGCCAACCTGGACGGATCCGTGTCGTCATCCCGCCCTGGGAAGGTGGTGGGGGGTGTGTGACGGGCGAACCGGGTGCCTTCGGGCGGACAGTACCCGTGGGCGAGCTGGGCGAACCAGGGGTTGAGCGTCGAGGAGAGGGGCTCGGGGGCAGGGCCGTCCTCTTCCGCCGTCTCCTCGGGGAGGGCCTCGTCGGGTTCGGCCTCCTGGAGGTCGTCCTCGTCTTCGATCAGCTGGGCGGCGCTGCTGACGGAGACCTCGGCCTCCTCGACCTCGTCGCTGCTGATTTCGTCGGGCTCATCGAGACGTGGGCGGGAGTGGGCGGGAGTAGGTCCTCCCTCGTCACCGTCCTCGATGGCCTGGGCCTCGTCCTCTGAGATTTCCTCGGGCTCGTCCTCGGGTTCGGACGATTTCAGGGCGGGGCGAGCGGTGGCACCGTCGATGGGCTCCAGCCGAGGCGGTCCGTCCACGGACATCAGGCGAGGTGGACGCTGGCGGGGAGGGACGGGGGGCGGAGCGCTGGCGCGAGGGGGGAGGGACGGGGGGCGGTCGGGCTCGTTCGGGCTGTTTCGGGCCGTGTCGGAGGTGACGCCGCCAGGTCTGAGCACCGGTGGGCCGCGATCCGTGTCCGGCGCGGAGTGCTCTCCGAGGGCTTGACGTTCCGTGCTGATGAGGACGGCGCCCGGGGTCAGGACGGGTGGCGGACGCTCGGGGTCGGAGGCGCTTCCACGGGGTGAGGCGGCGCGGCCGGGCTCGGTGGGAGGGGTAGGGCGAACCAGGGGCGGGAGCCTGTCGGCGTCCGAGGTACCACCGCGAGGACGTTCCGGCTCGACGACTCCCGAGGGACGGGGCGTGTGGCGCTCCGGGTCGGTGGCTCGGGGAGGGAGCTCGGGCACGGCGGTGCGGCCCGAGGGACGTTCAGGGTCGACGGAGGAACTCGAGCGGCTCGAGGGGCGCTCGGGCTCGGGAACGGGAGTCCCGCGGGCCGAGGGGCGCTCCGAGTCGGTGGACGTGCCTCGTGGACGCTCGGGCTCGGGAACGGGCGTGCCGCGAGTCGAGGGGCGCTCCGAATCGGTGGCTGCACCGCGTGGACGCTCGGGCTCGGGAACGGGAATCCCGCGGGCCGAGGGGCGCTCGGGGTCGGTGGCCGTACCACGCGGACGCTCGGGCTCGGGAAGGGGAGTCCCACGGGCCGAGGGGCGCTCCGCGTCGGTGGCCGTACCACGCGGACGCTCGGGCTCGGGAACAGGCGTTCCACGAGCCGAGGGGCGCTCCGAGTCGGTGGCCGTACCACGCGGACGCTCTGGCTCGGGAACAGGCGTTCCACGGGCCGAGGGGCGCTCCGAATCGGTGGAGGAACCCGCGCGCCCCGTGGAGCGCTCAGTGTCGGAGACTGAATTCGTGCGCCCCGAAGGTCGGTCCGGATCGCGAAGCGCATCCTGGCGCGCCGCGCCGCGCTCCGCGTCGAGGGACTGAGTTCCCTTTGTTGGCGTGGTGAGGGACGACATCCGTCGCGACGGCGTCTCCACTCGCGACGAGGTGCTGCGGCTGGCGAGCACGGAGCGCGCCGGGATGATCGGCGTTGGTGCAGGCGCTTCGTCGTCGTACCTCTCCGCGATGGGAGTGCGGACGATGGGCGTGGGCGAAGGAGGTTCGTCCCGCTGAAGAGGCGCAGGTGCCCGAACGATGGGCGTAGGCGCGGGAGGTTCTTCTCGCTGAAGCGGCGCGGGCGCCCGAACGATGGGCGTAGGCGCGGGCGGCTCTTCTCGCTGGAGCGGCGCGGGTGCCCGAACGATGGGCGTAGGCGCGGGAGGCTCTTCTCGCTGAAGCGGCGCGGGCGCCCGAACGATGGGAGTGGGTGACGGCGGCTCGTCGCTCGGAAGAGGCGCGGGTGCCCGTACGACCGGCGTGGGCGACGGCGCTTCGTCGAGGCCCAGCGGTGCCGGTGCGCGGACGACCGGCGAGGGCGACGGCGGTTCCCCAGTGCGCTCGTCCTCCTCCGTGGGCGCCCCCGACTCAGGACGCGCCCGTGTTTCTTCAGAGGACTTCGAGGACTGCGGCTCCACCGGTGTCGGACCCGGGGGCGCATCCTCCAGCAGCGGTGTCGCGGGCTTGCTGGACGCCTCGTCCTGCTCCTCCCGCGCGCGCTCCTCGCGTGCTTCCACTGGAGCATCGGAAGGCTTCTCGTCGGACCCCGACACCTCGGGCGACACCGCGCGGGTGGGCGTGACGGGCGTCGGATCCGTGGTCATCGCCGTGGTGGCGAGCGGCGTCGGCTCGGAAGCCGAGGGTGCTGTCGCTCCATTCACGGCGGAGGCCGCCGTGCTCGATGCCGTCGTGGCGGGCAGGACGGGGCGCTCGCGCAGGGGCAGGCCCATCACGACGGGCGGTTCGATGGGACGTGCGTCCGGCTCCGTCTTGATGAGCCGAGTATCGAACCCATCCTCCAGCACCATCCCCATCACCACGGGCGGCTCGTCGCTGGGTGCGTCCTCCGACGGTGGGATGGAGCTCTCCGCGACAGGCTCCCGCTTCTCGGGCTGGGGAATCTTCACCCGACCACTGTCCGGAGGCAGCAGCGTCGCGAGCCGGCTGGTCGGAGTCCCCGTCACCATCGTCGCCGCCGGGAGATCGTCCTCGCTCGTGCTCGTCACCGGACCCGTGCGCTTCTCCAGCAGCGAGTCGTAGAGGTCCAGCAACTGGCCTCGGATGACGCCCGCGTCGAGCGCCGCCTCGGCGTGCTCGCGCGCTCGATTGCCCAGCTCGATGCGACGGGGAATGTCGCGCGCCAGCTCGATGATGCGGTCGGCCATGGCCCGGCTGTCCCCAGCCGGGAAGAAGAGCGCGGCGTCCCCTGGAATCAGCTCACGGCAGACCGGGAGGTCGGCGGCGATGACCGGGCGGCCCGCGGCGCAGTACTCGGACACCTTCGCCAGGGGGCCACCCTGGAGCCGGTTGCGCTCCACGTCGTCGAGCGCGAGCACCCCCACGTCCGCCAGCGCCAACACCTTGGCCACGTCGTCGTGGTGCACGGGCGGCTGGAACTCCACCCGGTCCTTCAGCCCCAGCTCCTTCACGAGGTCATCCAGATGGGGCTGCCAATCCGGGTGCTGTGCTCCCACCAGGGTGAGGCGCACCTCGACCTGCTTTGCCGCCAGCGCGACCGCACGCAGCAGCGTCGGCAGGCCCTGCCAGCCCACGTGGCTGCCCAGGTACATCAACCGCAGGGGCTCGCCATCCGGCGCTCCCAGCTCGTCGGGGACGAAGGGCGCCAGGTCCACGGGCGCGCGGACGACGCGGATGAGCTCCTCGCTGGCACCGAGCGACTGGATGTACGAGCGCGTCGTCTGGGAGCCGGTGACGATGAGGTCCGCGTTCATCAGGCAGAACAGCTCCTGCCTGCGGACCTTCGACAGGAAGCGCCGGTCGCCCTCCGTCTGCGGATGCGTGTAGCGCAGTTCCTGCGAAGGGAAGGTCTGCGCCTCGTAGATGAGGCGGTAGCCGTAGTCCCCCTTCAGCTCGCACAGGGCATAGCCGCCGAACGGGTCCGTGAAGTGGCAGAGCGCGTAGTCCTCGCTCTCGAGCTGGCGTCGGACAGCCCGCTCGAAAGCCTGGATTCGCGAGGCAAGGTCTCCCGAGCCTACTGGGACGCGCAGCAGTCGAGCACCCTGGTACTTCTCGATATGGGAGTGGTCAGGCGTCTTCGCCGACAGCACCACCACGGAGAAGCGATCCGGCAACGCCTTGAGGTACTCGGTCAAACGACGTGACGAGCCGGAAGGGCCGGGGATGACGTCGAAGCTGCACAGGAGCAGTCTGGGCAGGTCGCTCAAAGCGGGGGCAGAATACCCAGGTGCATCCTGGGTGTCATCGGGTGAGGTGGTGGGGAGGGGGTCGGGCGACGAACACAAGCAATGCTGGCACGTTGACCCACCACGGCCGGCGACCTAAAGGCGACCTTGCCCATGGACGACCTCAAGCGCGTCACCGTCGGCTCCCTGAGAGAGCTGGCCCGGAAGCACCTGGGGAGCGGATACAGCAAGCTCAATAAGGAAGAGTTGGTCGCCGCCCTGGCTGGGTTCGTGCCCCCGCTCGCGAGGCTCGCCCGGCTGGTCGGCATCGAGCTGCCTCGCAAGCGCCTCGCCGAGCAGAAGCCCGAGCCTGGTCCCGCCAAGGCCGTGACGCCCTCCGCCAGGTCAAAGCAGGTGACTGGGAGCGCGCCCAAGGCCGCTCCCGTGGTGAAGGCCTCGGCGGGGACCTCCAAGGCCAAGGGCGGACTCGCCGTGAAGGCAGGGGCTCCGTCGGCCAAGGCCAAGGGGACGCCCACGGCGAAGGCCGCGACGCCGCCAGCCCGCGCGAAGGCACAGGCTCCGGTGAAAGTTCCGGCCGCATCATCCAAGGAGAAGGCCCCGAGCAAGGCCTCCGCGAAGGTGGCGGCGGTGGTGTCCAGGGTGAAGGCCTCGGGCAAGGTCCCCGCGAGGGTCGCGGCGGTGGTGTCCGCGGTGGCGTCCAAGATGAAGGCCTCGGGCAAGGCCCCCGCGAAGGTCGCGGCGGCGGTTTCCGCAATGGTGTCCAAGGTGAAGGCCTCGGCCCCACTCGCCGAAGACACGCCGCGTGCAAAGACTCCACGGAAGGCGGCCCCCGAGGAGCTGCCGGAGCAGGGACGTGTCTCCGCACCCAAACGCGTGGCGGCCAAGCGCGCTTCAGAGAAGTCCGACAGCCCACCTTCCGCACGCCCGGCCCACATCGTGAACTTTCCACCCAAGCCTCGTGGTTCTCGCGACACCGTGTCGCCGACGGAGCCCGAAGCCGTGTTCGGTGCCAGCCCTGACGCAGCGGAGCCCTCCAGCCCGGCTGACGCTGGCTCCGTGACTCCGCCGCCCGTGGAGCCCGTGGAGCAGCACCCCGCCGAACCGCTCATCGAGGGCTTCTTCGTCGCTCGCGTCCGAGGCGAGGCCGAAGCTCGACGCCATCACCTCCAGGAGCCACCCGCGCCCCGGACGGAGTCGTCCCCCAGCGCCGCGGCGGAGCTCGCGAACGAGGACCCGCTTTCTCGCGAGTACCACGACGACACCGCGGTGCTGCTCCCTCGCGACCCGCATACCCTCTTCGCGCTCTGGGACTTCAGTCCCGCCACGCGGTCTCGCGCGATGCAGGGCCTGGAAGAGCCTCGGGCCGTCCTGCGCGTCTTCGATGGAGAGTCCCTCGTGCGCGAGGTGGACTGCTCACTCGAGTCACGCGGTTACTACATCCATGGACTTCCACCGGGCCGGCCGTACCGGGTCGAGGCCCATTACATCGGCCGGGGTGGCAAGGCGCATCGCATCGGCCCCTCCAGCAATCGCGTGGCGCTCCCCGCCGCGGGCGTATCGACGGACACCTCCGTGCGCTTCCTGCGCCGGCCCATCCCCGTGGAGCCCGAGGCCCCCGTGGCCGCCGCGCCAGTCCCCACGCCTGTACCGGAGAACCTCGAGCGCGAGTACATCACGTGGCACCGGGTCAACCTGCCCGGGAGCGCGGGCGCGAAGGACATCCCCGTGGTCCATCGCGAAGGCGTCGGGCCCGGGGTTCCTCCGTCGGCCGAAGGCCCAGGCTCCCAGGTGGACTCCGGCACCTATCTGCAAGGCATCGAGCGCGCACCCGGTGCCTCGGACCAGCGCTACGTCGCCTCGCATCGCTACCTCGATGCACAGGAGCGCGCGCCGGGCGCTTCGGACATGCGGTACGGCGAAGGCCCGGTGCATCCCTCGTCGTCGCCGCGCGCGTTCGAATACCTCGAACTCGGGCAGGTGCGCGCCCCGGGGGCCTCCGAGCAGCGTTACCAGGACGGCGCGTCGCGTCCTCCCTACGAATACCTGGACATCGGCCGCGCGCCGGGAGCCTCGGACATGCGCTACGCCGAGCCTTCTCCCAGCGCGTCCGCACCGACGAACGCGGGTGGCTTCGTGTCTCCTCCTCTCGCCACGGGCTCCGCGGAGCTGCGCTACTTCGAGGCTCCCCCGAGTGCGCCAGGCGCCTCGGAACAGCGCTACTTCGAGTCGCCGCCCCGCGCTCCTGGTGCCTCGGACCGGCGTTACTCGGACGTGGCGGGAGGCTCGATTCCAGAGCCGGTGAAGCAGGCGACAGGAAGCTCGGACCAGGCCGCGCACCGGAAGCCGCCTTCGGGCAAGGGCCGCTCGTGAACCCCCAAGGACACCTCGACCGACCATGAGCCTGGGCTCCCTCTCACTCGTCCTTCACGCGCACCTCCCGTTCGTCCGACACCCCGAGCACGAGGACTTCCTCGAGGAGGACTGGCTCTACGAGGCCATCTCCGAGACGTATCTCCCGCTGCTGCTCGCCTTCGACTCCCTGGCCGAGGACGGCATCCCGTTCCGGCTGTCAATGACGTTGTCCCCCACGCTCGTCACCATGCTGCGGGACGAGCTGCTGATGACGCGTTATGCGCGGAAGCTGGAGCAGCTCTGCGAGCTGGGCGCGCGCGAGGTCCACCGCACCCGGACCGACGCGACCTTCGGACCCCTGGCACGCTTCTATCGGGACCACTTCGAGACCCTGCGCCGCGCCTTCCATGACCGTTACAAGCGGGACCTCGTCGCCGCGTTCCGACGCCTCCAGGACGCGGGCTACCTGGACATCCTCACGTGCAACGCGACGCACGGCTTCCTGCCACTGATGCAGCAGGTGCCCGAGGCCGTGCGCGCCCAGGTGATGGTGGCCGCCAACCACTATCGTCAACACTTCGGCAGGGACCCGGCCGGCATCTGGCTGGCCGAGTGCGGCTACTTCCCGGGCCTGGAGCGAGTCCTCGCCGCCGAGCGCATCCGCTACTTCTTCGTGGACACGCACGGCCTGACGGACGCCACGCCGCGCCCGCTGCATGGCCCCTACGCGCCCATCTTCACCGAGGCCGGTGTCGCCGCCTTCGCGAGAGACCCCGAGAGCAGCCAGCAGGTCTGGAGCGCCGAGTACGGCTATCCCGGCGACCCGGACTACCGCGAGTTCTATCGGGACATCGGCTGGGACTTGGACCTGGACTACATCCGTCCGTTCATCCAGCCGACGGGCGACCGCAAGAACACCGGCTTCAAGTACTACCGCATCACCGGGAAGACGAACGACAAGCGCCCCTATGACCCGGCGCTGGCGCGAGAGCGGGCCGCCGTGCACGCCGGCAACTTCCTCTTCAACCGGCAGCGGCAGATAGAGCACCTCGCCTCGCGCCTCGGCGGTCGCAAGCCCGTGGTCGTCTCGCCCTACGACGCGGAGCTGTTCGGCCACTGGTGGTTCGAGGGGCCGTGGTTCCTGGAGGCCTTCATCCGCAAGGCCGCGCGCGAGCAGTCCACCTTCGACCTGGTGACTCCGCTGGATGACCTGCGCGAGAACCCCGAGAACCAGGTGGCCACGCCGCCGATGTCCTCGTGGGGCGCGGGCGGCTACGCGCACATGTGGCTGGATGGCACCAATGACTGGGTCTACCGCCACCTGACTCACTGCGCGCGGAAGATGGTGGAGCTGGCGAGGGACTTCCCGGACGCCCCCGAGCTCCAGCGGCGCGCGCTCAACCAGGCCGCGCGGGAGTTGCTGCTCGCGCAGAGCTCCGACTGGGCCTTCATCATGAAGACGGGCACCATGGTGGAGTACGCGAAGCGGCGCACCCGGGAGCACGTCCAGCACTTCCTCCGGCTGCACGACGAGCTGCGAGCGGGCACCATCGACGAGGGCTGGCTTGCCCAGTTGGAAGGCCGCGACAACCTCTTCCCGGAGCTCGATTACCGCCTCTATCGACTGGGATGAGCTTCCGGGCCCGTGGGTGGCGGGCCCGATTGTTTCGAGGGATGACCGTCGGCCGTTTCGCTTGCTGGACCGCATTTCGGCTTTAGTTTGGGGAGCATATGAACCGTTCTTCCGTCGCGTCCCGGAGAGCCCTGGCCACCGCGCTGCTCCTCGCCTTCCCGTCGGCTTCGTGGGCGCAGGCTCCGGCGCCCGCTCCCGCGCAGGGCCAGCCTGGAAACCTCCAGCCGGCCACTCGCGAGGCGCAGGCGCTCCCGTCGCTGGCGCCGCTGGTGGACTCGGTGAAGTCCGCCGTCGTCAACGTGGACGTGCAGGCGCGCGGCGGTGGAGGCGCGAGAGGCATGGAGGACAACCCGCTCTTCGACCGGTTCTTCGGTGGCGGCGCTGGAGGCAGGGGAGGGCGGGAGCAGCTCCGCCAGGGCGCGGGCTCCGGCTTCATCATCGAGCCGACGGGCATCGTCCTCACCAACAACCACGTGGTGGAGGACGCCGTCTCCATCACCGTGCGACTGGATGACGGGCGCTCGTTCTCCGCCTCGGTGGTGGGGAGGGACCCGCTCACCGACATCGCGGTGGTGAAGATCAAGGACAAGGTGGAGGGCCTGCCCACGGTGAAGCTGGGCGACTCCGACGGACTGCGTGTGGGCGACTGGGTCGTCGCCATCGGCAATCCCTTCGGGCTCGCGTCCAGCGTGAGCCTGGGCATCGTCTCCGCGCGGGCGCGTGACATCGGCGCGGGGCCGTACGACGAGTTCCTCCAGACGGACGCGGCCATCAACCCGGGCAACTCCGGCGGTCCGCTGTTCAACATGCGGGGCGAGGTCGTCGGCATCAACACGGCCATCGTCGGCGGCGGCACGGGCATCGGCTTCGCGGTGCCCAGCAACCTGGTGAAGGCGCTGGTGCCGCAGCTCGAGAAGGACGGCTCCGTCACACGCGCGTGGCTGGGCGTGGGCATCCAGGACCTGACGCGGGACTTGTCGAGCGCGCTCAAGCTGCCGGTGACGGAGGGCGCCATCCTCACGCAAATCAATCCGGGCTCTCCAGCGGCGAAGGCGGGCCTGAAGTCGGACGACGTCGTCACCGCCATCGACGGGCAGACGGTGACGTCCAGTGGCCAGCTCACGCGCACCGTGGCGCTCAAGCGTCCGGGCAGCACCTCCACGCTGACGGTGTTCCGCGAGGGCAAGAAGCAGGACGTGAAGGTGATGCTCGGCACCCGGCCCGACCTGGAAGGCGTGGCCGCGCGCAAGCAGCAGGGCGACGACTCGCAGGAGAGCTCGCGTCGCGTGGGTGTCAGCCTCCAGAACCTGGATGCGCGCACCGCGCAGCAGGCGGGCTTCACCGAGCGCCAGGGCGCCCTCATCACCGACGTGATTCCGGGCTCTCCGGCGGACCGCGCGCAGCTCGAGCCGGGCATGGTGGTGGTGGAAGCCAACCGCAAGCCGGTGAACAACGCGGACGACCTGGCGAAGGCGATTCGCGCCGCGCCCGCGGGCAGCACGCTGCTCTTGCGCGTGGCCTCTCCGGGAGGCGGCCGGCTGCTGCGCGCGCTGCGCATGCCGTAGTGGAGCGACGGACATGAGCGTCAACTACGTCGCGCTGGGAGACAGCACCGCAGTGGGCGTGGGAGCGACGCGCGGCGGGGGGTACCCCGAGCGCCTCGCCTCGCGGCTGCGCAAGGACGGGCTCTCCCTGGGCTTCACCAACCTGGGCGTCAGCGGGGCGCGCATCCGCGACGTCTTCACCGGGCAGGTGAAGGCCACCGTGGCCGCGCACCCCACGCTGGTGACGCTGGGCGTGGGGACCAACGACCTCTGGCGTGGCACGGCGGTGGAGGACTTCCAGGAGGACCTGGAGCGCATCGCCCGCCGGCTGAAGCAGACGGGTGCTCCGCTGGTGCTGGTGAACATCGCGGACCTGGCCCTGGCGCCCGTCGCCAGGCTGGTGCCCAGTGCGCTCTACGAAGGCCGCATCGAGCCCTTCAACGCCGCCATCGCCCAGGTGGCGCACACGGAGGGGTTGCACCTGGTGGACCTGTACACCGCCAGCAAGGAGATGTTTCCCCGCGCGCCGCACTTCTTCTCGGGCGATGGCTTCCACCCGTCCGAGGAAGGCTACGAGGAGTGGGCGGACCTGATGCTGCCCACGGTGCGCACGCTCGTGTCCCGCTGAGCTGTTCCGCGCCGCGTCCTACGCCTTGGCCACGCCGCCCGGAGGAATGGGGGCGGTCGCCTCGGCGGGAGGCGTGTGGGGCCCGCGCTCGCGGCCGGGGTGGATCTCCATGCCCAGCTCGAACGGCGTGGTGCGGTTGCGGCCCGTGCGCTTGCTGCAATAGAGGGCCGCGTCAGCGCTGTCGACGAGCCCCTCCTGTGTGTTGGCGTCGGTGGGGAAGTGGGACACGCCCACGGACACGGTGACGTGGCCCCCCGGGAGGCCCGGCTGCGAGAGGACGATGGTCTCCGCCACCGCGCGACGCAGCTTCTCCGCCACTTCCACCGCGTCCTGCTTGGTGGTGTGGGGCAGGAGCAGCACGAACTCCTCGCCGCCGTAGCGCGCCAGCGTGTCCACCTTGCGTACGCGTGTGCGGAGGATGTCGCAGACGCGGCGGAGCGTCTCGTCACCCGCCCGGTGGCCGGCCAGGTCGTTGAGGCGCTTGAAGTGGTCCACGTCCACCATGAGCAGCCCCAGCGGCGTGCCGAAGCGCTGCGCGCGCGCCAGCTCCAGCTCCATGCGCTGGAAGAGGTGCCGTCGGTTGGGCACCCCCGTCAGCGGGTCCGTCATGGTGAGCTTCACCGTCTCCGCGTGCAGCTGTGCGTTCTTCACCGCCGCCGCCGCGATGTCCGCCACGGCGGTGAGCAGCTCAATCTCCTCCACCGAGAAGCTGGCGATGACCGGACGCTGGAAGTTCACCACGCCCATGAGCGTGCCCGCGTGCACCATGGGCACCGCGAGCAGCGCGCCGGTGACCATCGCGTCCTCCACCAGTCCACGGCGCGCGAAGATGCTGGTGGGGTCTCCGACGTCCGGCAGGTACACCGACTTGTGCGTCTGGGCCGCTCGGCCGCAGGCGCCTTCGCCCACCGAGAAGACGATGCCCTCCGCGCCACGTCCCTCCGGCCACGCCTGGCGCACCTCCAGCGAGCCCTCCGCGCTGACGAGCATGATGGAGAACTCCGGAATCTGGAGCCGCTCCACCACCAGCCGGGTGACAGCCTCCAGCAGCTCGTCCAGCTCCAGCGTGGAGTTGAGGGAGCGCGTCACGTCGAACAGCAGCGACAGCTCGCGAAGGCGGTCTTCCAGCTCGTCCTTGAGCGCGAGCTTCTCCTTCACCAGCTCCAAGTCACGGTGGGTGTCGATCTCCTCCGCCTTCATCGCGGTGAGCCGCGCCAGCATCTGGTTGAAGGCGGCGCTCAGGCGCGCGATTTCATCCGTGCCGCGCACGTCCGCGCGAACCAGCAGATCTCCGGCCTCCGCGCGCCGCATGGCCGCGCTCAGCCGACGCAGCGGACGCGTGAGGTTGAAGTGCAGCGACAGCGCGATGACGAGCGCGAGCAGGATGGCGAACACCGCCATGGACCCCAGCGCGCCATCGAAGACCTGCGTCAGTTGCTGGTGCAGCGCGGGCTCCGTCATCCGCATCTGCAGGACGCTGGCGCCAGGGACCTCACCGCGCGAGTGACAGCTCCCGCACTCCGGACCGCCCAGGGGCCGCACCACCTCCGTGACGCCGTCCGCCGAGCGCGCTGTCTCCGGCCCGGGGCGGGTGAGGCGCGAGGCCTCCGGGTGCACGGTGCCAATCTCCGAAGGCGCGCGAGACCAGCGCACCCGTCCATCCGGCGTCAGCACACGCACGTCCGCCACAGAGCGGAACAGCCGCGTGTCCGAGTGGAGCACCTCCGTCACCGCGCCATGCGCGTGGGCACCGGGCCCCTGCGGCAACAGGAACGTCGAGGCGACGAACTCCGCGAGTGCGAGTGACTCCACCTGCGTGGCGTCCTGCACCGCCACCCGCGCCTCGCGCCAGAAGTGGCCCACGCCCAGCAACGTCACCACCAATCCCGGCAGAGCGATGCTCCAGAGGAGCTTGCGGCCTACAGTGTCGGGACCCAGGGGCATGCGCGCGTTCGCGTCACTTCGTCCGAAAGGATTCAACTCGTTTCACGAAGAGTCAGAGGAATTGTCAATGGGCTGACGCGGACTGTCAAACGTACTTGCATGGGAATTTTCTCATTCCGTTGGCGCATCCGGCTGGCGCAGGTCGACGTCCGCATGCGTCGCGACGGGCGTCACGGTTAGAAGAGGCAACGCATGGCGATCGAGCTGCTCACGTCTTCCTTGCTTCCCGTTCCGCATGGCTTCGCGACGCGCGCGGGCGGTGTGTCCGAGGGGCCCTTCGCCTCGCTCAACCTGGGCTTCTCCACGGGAGATGAGCGGGAGAAGGTGGAGGAGAACCTCCGGAGGCTCGCGACGGCGGCCGGGGCTCCCCTGGGCTTGCTGTCTCGCGTGTCCCAGGTGCATGGCGACCGGGTGCTGGAGGCGCGGGTGGAGGAGGGGGGCGACATGCTGCGGCCTCCCGAGGGCGAAGCGGACGCACTGTGGACGGGCGTGCCCGGGACGTGGGTGGCGGTGGGCACGGCGGACTGCGTCCCGGTGTTGCTGGTGGACCCTGACGGACGGCGCGTGGCCGCGGTGCACTCGGGGTGGAAGGGAACGGACGCGGACATCAGCGCACGCGCCGTGGAGGCGCTGGCGGCACAAGGGGCCCGGCGGGAGCGGCTGCTCGCGGTGGTGGGGCCGGCGATTCAGCGCTGCTGCTACGAAGTCTCCCCGGAGCTGGGACAGCGCTTCACGGCGCGCTTCGGCTCGGAAGTCGTGGAGGAGGAGGGCGGGCGCATCCGGTTGGACCTGTCACGCGCGGTGCGGCTGACGTTGCTGGGCGCGGGGCTGCGGGCGGCCCATGTGGACGTGCTACAGGTCTGTACCGCATGTGAGCCCTCGCGGTTCTTCTCCCACCGGCGTGACGCGGGGCGCACGGGACGGCACCTCAACCTGGTGGTAAACCGGTTCTAGAAGGGGAGCGCCGGCCGTTTTCTTGACGCTCTCCGACGTGCCTTCCTATCCTCGCAAGGGACTTTCATCCGTTGAGGCCCGTGCTCGAGCGCTCCGCCATCTTCCGCTTGCTCGCCGCCGCGCCGCTGTGCGCGCTGTGTGCCTGTGCCACCACTTCCGCCACCCAGGCGGAGGTCGGGGCCCTGCAGGCGGAGCTTCGCGTGCTGCGCGAGTCGCAGTCCCGTCTCGTCGACCGGCTGGAGCGGTTGGAGGCCCATGCCGCCGTCGACCGCGCGCGGGCCCCAGGTTCCTCGTCCACGACGAAGCAGGCCACCCCCGCCTCCGTGCGAGTTACCGCCCCGGAGCAGGATGGGGCGCTGACGGAGACGCCGGAGCTGTCGGTGGTGAAGCTCAAGCCCCGCTTCGAGCCCGCGCCCAGGCTGGCCACGCGGGTGGCGGTGGTGGAGCCCGAGTCCGAGCAGGTGGAGATGTTCATCAGCAACGTGCCGGACGGCGCCTCGGGTAGCACTACCCTGGCGTCGACGGGCGGGGCCACGATGGTGACCACGCGGGAGGATGATCCCGCGGATCAGCCGGACCCCGACGTGCTCGAGGCGGACTACGAGAAGTCCGTGTCGCTCCTGCGCACCGGCAACGTGGAGGGGGGCGTGCAGCGCCTGCGCCGCTTCTCCGAGGAGAACCCTCGCCACCCGCGCGCGGACAACGCGCTGTACTTCAGCGGGCTGGGGCTGATGGGCCTCAACGAGTTCAAGGACGCCGCCAGGACGTTCGAGCGGCTGCTGTCCACCTATCCCGCCGGGGACGCCATGCTGGACGGCATGCTCCGGCTCGCCGAGTGCCGGATGCGGCTCAACCAGGCCGCGGATGCCCGGGCTCTCTACACGCGCGTCGTCACCCAGTTTCCGGGGACGGCCGCCGCCACGCAGGCGGAGCAGCGGCTCGCCGCGCTCCCGCAGTGAAGTCTTCTTCGAAAGGATGTCGTGCGATGCGCTCCCGGATCCTCACCTCGCTGATGTTGAGCCTCGCCGTCGCCCCCGCCTGGAGCGCACTCGCGCAGCAGGAGGGCGGCGACCAGGATGAGACCGAGGCTGGCAGTGAGACGGAAGGCGCCGAGGTCATGGACGAGGCGGCGCCCGAGCGCCCCTCCGGCACCAATGTGACGCTGCCCCCGGGCGCGGCCAAGGGCCGTGAGAGCGCCCCTGGCGTGGTCCACACCGTCGAGTCCGGTGACACGCTGTGGGACCTGTCCTCGCGCTACCTGGGCAGCCCCTGGTACTGGCCGAAGGTCTGGTCCTACAACCCGGAGATCGCCAACCCGCATTGGATCTACCCGGGCAACCAGGTGAGCTTCTTCGGCGGGGGTGAGGAAGTGCCCCGGCGCGTGGAGACCGGCGATGACACCGTCGACGTGGCCGCTCCCACGGAGATGTCCGGCGGGGACATGGTCTCGGTGTCGGGCAAGATTGGCTACGACGTGTCCTCGTCGCGGCCGGTGACGACGCAGGGCTTCGTCACCCCGCGCGAGCTGGAGGAGGCGGGCCGCATCGACGGCTCTCCGAGCGGCGCGCTGATGCTGTCCTTCCCGGACAACGTCTACGTGCGCTTCAAGCGCAATGCCTCCGCCAAGGTCGGTGACCGCTATGTCGTCTTCCACACCACGCAGGCGGTGAAGCACCCCCGCTCGGGCAAGCAGCTCGGCTTCCTGACGGACTTCGTGGGCACGCTGCGCGTGGTGCGCGTGGACAAGGGCATGGTCACCGCCCAGATTGTCGACACCTGGGACGGCATCGAGCGTGGCGACCTGGTGGGCCCCTACGGCGAGAAGCTCAGTGAGCGCGTCGCCCCGCGGCCCAACACCAAGGAACTCAACGCCACCGTGGTGACGCCGCTGGTGCCCTACCTGTCGCTGCTCGGCGAGCACAACACGCTGGTGCTGGACAGGGGCAGCGCGGACGGCGTCCAGCTGGGCAACACCTTCCTCATCCTCCGCCAGGGTGACCCGTCCCGGCAGGTGCTGGGCAAGCCGGAGCTGCCTCCGCCGCCCGCGTCCGACAAGGCGCTGCCGTGGGAGAACATCGGCATGTGCATGGTCACCGAGGTGAAGGAGCGCACCAACAACTGCCTGATGATGCGCTCCACCGAGGAGATCAACATCGGTGACCGCGCGTACATGCGCGTCAGCCCCGCTCCCACCGCCAGCCGCTGAACCCGGCAGGAAAAGTGCATCCCCTCCCGTCCCGGAGGGGTTGAGTGCTTGACCGGTGGCGGTCCGGTGTTTATGTGTCGCGCCCCTCCCTGCGGACCCATCTTCTATATAGGTGGGAATCGAGGGGGTCGGTATGGCGGACGCTGAGACGGACAGCCTCACGGCGGAGCAGCAGGCATGCCTGGCGCTCTGGGCCGTTCCCGGCCTGGGGCCGAGGACGCTGGCCGCCTTGCGCGCATTCGCCGACGGCCGTCTCGCCCCCCTGGCCACGACTCCGGTAGGAGACTGGGTGTCCGAAGCGCCGGTTTCCCCACAAGTCCGCCGACGGCTGGCCACGCTGGAGCGGCTCCCCGTCGTCGCGGAGCGGCTGCAGGAGGCGTGTCGCTCCGGAGGCATGAGGGTGGCGTTCGCCGAGCAGCGGGCCTATCCGGAGCGCCTCAAGCAGGTGGAGGACGCGCCGCCCCTGCTCTTCCACCGGGGCCAGCCCGGGCCGCCGCGCAGGCGGGTGGCCATGGTGGGCAGCCGACATCCGGATCAGGGTTTCCTGCCTTTTGCCCGTGCCTTCGCCCGTCAGGTGGCCGAGGGTGGGGTGGGGGTGGTGTCGGGTGCGGCGGCGGGCGTGGACCGGGCGTGCCACTGGGGTGCACTGGACGTGGGCGCGGAGACGTGGGCTTTTCTGGGGTCGGCGCTGGATGCGTTGGACCCAGCGCAAGCCCGCCTGCTTCCTCACTTTTTGGAGAGGGACGGGGTGTTCTTCAGCGAGCTGCCGCCTGGGGTGCGGGCAAGCACCTCCACGTTTCCCCGGCGCAACCGGCTCATCTCCGGCGCATCGGATGCGGTCCTGGTGATGAGGGCGGGGGCGGAGTCGGGCAGCTTGCACACGGCGAGGGCGGGGCGGACGCAGGGGCGGCCCGTGCTGGCGATGCCAGGGGATGTGCGTCAGGCGGACGCGGCGGGCTGCAACGCCCTGCTGCGGGAGGGGCACGCGAGTGCGTGCCTGGATGCGAAGGACGTCTGGCGGGCGGTGGGTGTTGACCCCGGGTGGATGGTGGCGCCGGGAAAGGTTGATTCGTGGGATGGGCTCTCCCCGGAAGCGCGGGGCGCCTATGCGGTGTTGGACCGGATTCCCCGGACGTTCGATGAGGTGCTGACCGGGAGCACCCTCTCACCCGCGGCGCTCGTCAGCGCGCTGGTGGAGCTGGAGATGACGGGGCTGGTCGTCCAGCACCCGGGCAGGCTGTACGAGAAGATCTAGGTAGGAGAGTCATGGCCACGCGGACGAAGAAGAAGGCGGAAGAGACCGAGGCGACCGAGGAGAAGGCGCCCAGCAAGGCGACCGGTCGCACGGCCGCCAAGAAGAAGCCTGCGGCCAAGAAGAAGACCGCGGCCAAGAAGACCGTGGCAAAGAAGACCGCGGCCCGCCGGCGCACCACCAAGAAGGGTGATGACGACTCGCTGCCCGCCGTGGACGCGGACGCCGAGGAAGAGGCCACGCCGCGCGGCAAGGGGCCGCACTACCTGGTCGTCGTGGAGTCGCCCGCCAAGGCGAAGACCATCAAGAAGTACCTGGGCTCCGGCTACACGGTGAAGGCCTCCGTGGGGCACGTGAAGGACTTGCCCAAGAGCAAGATTGGCGTCGACGTGGAGCACGACTTCCAGCCCCAGTACGAGGTCATCAAGGGCAAGGAGAAGGTGCTCAACGAGCTGAAGAAGATGGCGAAGTCCGCCGACAAGGTCTTCCTGGCCACGGACCCCGACCGCGAGGGCGAGGCCATTGCGTGGCACATCAAGGAAGAGCTGGCGCATCCGGACGCGATGCGGGTGACCTTCAACGAAATCACCAAGAAGGCCATTCAAGAGGCCATCGCCCAGCCGCGCGAGCTGAACCAGGACAACTACGACTCGCAGCAGACGCGTCGCATCCTGGACCGGCTGGTGGGCTATCAAATCTCGCCGCTGCTCTGGCAGAAGATCCGCCGGGGCCTGTCCGCCGGACGCGTGCAGTCCGTCGCGGTGCGCCTCATCGTGGAGCGCGAGACGGAGATCAAGGCCTTCGTCCCCGAGGAGTACTGGACGCTGGACGCGCTGTTGGAGGGCCCCTCCGGCCCGCCGCCGTTCAAGGCCAAGCTGTCCAAGGTGGACGGCAAGAAGATAGAGCTCAAGGACCGCGCCATCACCGAGGGCCTGGTCAACGAGCTGAAGGACGCCGCGTTCTCCGTGTCCAAGGTGGACCGCCGTGAGCGGCGCCGCAACGCGCCCGCGCCCTTCATCACGTCCAAGCTGCAGCAGGAGGCGGCCAACCGGCTGTCCTTCACCGCGAAGAAGACGATGACGCTGTCCCAGAAGCTCTACGAGGGCGTGCCCCTCGGCGAGGAAGGGCAGACGGCGCTCATCACGTATATGCGCACGGACTCCACGCGTCTGTCGGACGACGCAGTGAAGCAGGTGCGGGAGATGATCGGCTCCAAGTACGGCACGGAGTACCTGCCGGAAGAGCCGGTGGTCTACAAGTCCCGCAAGAGCGCGCAGGACGCCCACGAAGCCATCCGCCCCACGTCGCTGGAGTACCCGCCGGAGCGGGTGCGTCCCTTCTTCGACGCGATGGACGAGCAGGACATGTTCCGGCTCTACGAGCTCATCTGGAACCGCTTCGTGGCGTGCCAGATGAAGCCCGCCGTGTATGACCAGACGAGCGCGGACATCGCCGCGGGCCGGGCCACGTTCCGCGCCTCTGGCAGCACGCTGAAGTTCCCCGGCTACCTCGCGGTGTACGGCGCGGGCCTGACGCCGGAAGAGGAGTCGGAGAAGGAGAAGGCCAAGGCCGCGGGCGAAGAGGGCGCGGATGGCGCCGACGCCGTGGGCGACCTGCCGCTGCTCAACGACAACGACAAGCTGGGACTGCAGAGGCTCGTGCACGAGCAGCACTTCACCCAGCCGCCCCCGCGCTTCAGCGAGGCCACGCTGGTGAAGGAGCTGGAAGAGAAGGGCATTGGCCGCCCGTCCACCTACGCGGCCATCCTCTCCACCATCCAGGACAAGAAGTACGTGGAGAAGCTCGAGGGCCGCTTCCGGCCCACGGACCTGGGGCAGATGACCAACGAGATGCTGGTCAAGCACTTCCCCCACGAGCTGGACGTCACCTTCACGGCGACGATGGAGGAGAAGCTCGATCAGATCTCCGAAGGCGGCGCGAAGTGGGTGTCGGTGCTGCGCGACTTCTACGGGCCCTTCAAGGAGACGCTCGAGAAGGCGAAGGCGGAGATGCGCGACGTCAAGCGCGAGGAGATCAAGACCGACATCGCCTGTGAGAAGTGCGGCAACCACTTCGTCATCAAGTTCGGAAAGATGGGGCACTTCCTCGCCTGTTCGAACTACCCCGACTGCAAGAACACCAAGGACTTCAAGCGGGACGCCGAGGGGAAGATCGTCATCGTCGAGGAAGAGACGACGGACGAGGTGTGCGAGAAGTGCGGCAAGCCCATGGTCATCAAGCGCGGCCGGTTCGGACGCTTCATGGCGTGCTCGGGCTACCCGGACTGCAAGACGTCCAAGCCCATCTCCATCGGCGTGGGGTGCCCGGAGTGCAAGCAGGGCTACCTGACGGAGCGCCGCAGCGGCCGTGGGAAGATCTTCTTCGGCTGCAACCGCTACCCGGACTGCCGCTTCGCCGCGTGGGACCGGCCCCTGGCGGAGGCGTGCCCCCAGTGCGCGTCGCCGTACCTCCTCCAGAAGTTCTCCAAGCGGGACGGCGCGTACGTCGCCTGCCCGAACAAGGAGTGCGGTCACCGGCGGGAGGTCGTTGAGCAGGCGGGCGTCCCCACGGACCCGGGAACTTCGTCGGCGGCCTGAAAACCCAAGTGTTTACGGGGGGCTGGCCCGTCCGTGGCTTGACAGCTTCGGCGGGCCCGCCCTACAACCCGGGCAATGATTTCCTCGGTGGTCAGCGAGTTGCTGGTCAACGCGAGCCTCGCGGCCGCGGACGCCGGAAAGCTCGGCGTCACGGACTCCGTCATCAAGTTCTTCAAGGATGGCGGTCCGTTCATGTTCGTGAACCTGTTCTGGCTGGCGTGCGCGCTGGCGGTGTCGGTGGAGCGCATCGTCACGCTGGTGTTCCGCTACAACCTGAACCCGGCGCCCTTCATGGAGCAGATCTCCAAGCTGGTGCGCAGCGGCAACCTGGACCGCGCCGTGAAGGTGTGTGGCATGGCGCCCACCGCGCCCCTGGCCAAGATCATCCGCGCGGGGCTGGTGCACGCGAACCGGGGTGAAATCGAGGTCTCCAAGGCGGTGGAGGAGGCCATCATCGAGCACAGCCCGCATGTCTCGAAGCGCATCCCCTGGCTGTGGTCCCTGGCGAACATCGCCACGCTGGTGGGCCTGGTGGGCACCATCTTCGGCCTCATCGGCACCTTCCAGGCGCTGGGTGACGTGCCCGCGGACCAGAAGCAGCGGCTGTTGTCGGACGGTATCTCCAAGGCGATGAACAACACCGCCTTCGCGCTCTCCATCGCGGTGGTGTGCATCATCTTCCACCTGTTCCTCACGTCGTACGCGAAGAGCATGGTGGAGAGCCTGGAGCTCAACGCCTTGAAGCTGGAGAACCTCCTGTCGCGTCGCGGCAGCGCGGACCCGGCGGCCACGGAGCTCGAAGCTCGCGCGTCGTAGGGCGGGGCGAGCGCGCGCCATGGCGTTCCACTACTCCCGCCGCAAGCTGAAGGTCCGCAAGGAAGAAGAGTCGGGCGAGCTGAACGTCGTCCCGTACCTCGACATCCTCATGAACCTCATCATCTTCATGCTGCTGTCGATTACGGGGCTGACCTCGTTCGGCATCCTCAACGTGAGCGCGCCGGGCTACGGCGCGCCGTCCACGGGGATGACGCAGGATGCGCCCTCCGACGAGCCGAAGCTCACGCTGTCCGTGCTCATCTCGCGCAAGGGCCACTTCGTCAGCAGCGAGAACGCCATCCTCGGTGAAGGGGGTGCGCCCACGGTGCCGACGAACGCGGCCGGCGACTACGACTACGCCGCGCTCAACGCGTGGATGGTGAAGATCAAGACCGGGTTTCCCAAGGAGACGAAGGTCATCGTCGGCGCGGACGCGGACGTACCCTACGAGGCGCTCATCCAGACGATGGATGCGCTGCGTGAGGAGCAAGGCCCGCAGCGCCGGTTGCTGTTCCCCGATGTCACCCTGGCGGGGACCTGAGCCATGTCGTCCTCCGAACCCCTGGCGCACGCGCCGGACGCCGTCGACGAGGAGGCCCTGGCGCGGCTGCGCTTCCGCAGGGCCCTGGCGCGCAAGAAGCGCAAGGAGCGCGACGCGGCGGGGGAAATCAAGGAGCTGAACATCACCGCGATGATGGACATGATGACCATCCTCCTGGTGTTCCTGCTCAAGTCCTTCGCCTCGTCCTCCGCCGCGGTGACGGCGTCCGAGGACGTGCGGCCGCCCATCTCCACCACCCGCGCGACGCCGCAGGACACCATCGCCGTGACGATTACGTCCAAGAGCGTGCTGGTGGGTGAGCGCGAGGTGCTGCGCCTGGTGAACGGTCAGCTCCCCGCCGAGGCCCTCCAGGGCCGGCTGGTGCTCCCGCTCGACGCGCGGTTCAAGAAGGAAGTGGAGAAGCTGAAGTACATCGCCGAGCGCAATCCTCAGGCGCCCTTCAGCAAGGAGCTGTCCGTCATCGCGGACCGCAAGGTCCCCTACGACATGCTCCTGAGCGTGCTCTACACGGCGGGACAGAACGAGCTGGAGAACTACCGCTTCGTCGTCCTCAAGAAAGAGGGCGATTGAACGAGCGGCGCTCCCCGGCGGAACCAGGGAGCGCCCGCGCGTCACGTCACCGGAGCGGGGCTACAGCGACGGCGCCGCGTAGTGCCCGCCGCGCATGTCCTGCTCGTGCTGCTCGGCGTCCTCCGCGCAGCGGATGGCGAAGGGCAGGGCCTCCAGGCGGTCCATGGAGATTTCCTGGCCGCAGTCCACGCACTCGCCGAAGACGCCCGTGTCCATGCGCAGCAGCCCGGCGTCGATGAGCATGATTTCGCGGCGCTGCGCCTCCATCAGGCTGGACAGGGTGTAGTCCGCCAGCTCCGACTGGGCGTTCTCCTCGTACTCGGGATCCCGCTCCTGGTCCTTGAGCGCGGTCAGCTCGCGGTGCGTGCCGCTGCTGGTGGTGAGGATGTCCCGCCTGCGGCGCTGAAGAATCTCGCGAACCTTCAGCAAGTCTTGGGCTCGGCTCATGGTGGCCTCGTTTCCGTGTGGCTGTCTTCGAGTGCGTTGTGTGCGCCCGCTCGGATGAACGCTGCCTTCGAGCGATGAACGCGAGAAACGTAGGGTTTCAACCCAGGTGGGGAAACCGCGCCTTCCAACCTGGGGTGAAGGCGGCTCGGGGGGCAGGCGACCGGACATGGGCCCCTGGACAGGACACCCGGTTGACGCCCATGGATTCGCGGGTGGGACAGGGCGTGCCAGTCCTGCTAACTGTTCGCTGACGGGCTCGGCGCTCCCGGGAGGAACAGGATGGCGGACGTGAAGCAGCAGCGGGTGACGGTGATTGGCGGCGGCCTGGCCGGTACGGAGTGCGCATACCAGCTTGCCCGCCGGGGCGTGCCGGTGGTGCTGCGGGAGATGAAGCCCCACAAGCGTTCTCCGGCGCACAAGTCGGATCAGCTCGCGGAGCTGGTGTGCAGCAACTCGCTGCGCTCGGACAACCCGGAGAGCGCCATTGGCCTGCTGCACGCGGAGCTGCGCGCCCTGGGCTCGCTGATTCTGAGCAGCGCGGACGCCCACCGCGTGCCCGCCGGAGACGCGCTGGCGGTGGAGCGCGAGGGCTTCTCCAAGGCGATTACGGATGCCCTGCTGCGCCAGGCGGGCGTGGAGTTCGTGGCGGGCGAGGTGGAGACGCTGCCGGAGGACGGCCCCGTCGTGGTGGCCACCGGACCGCTGACGTCGGACGCCCTCACGCGCGAGCTGGAGCGGCACGTGGGGCAGAAGCTCTATTTCTACGACTCCATCGCCCCCATCCTCTCCGGGGACTCCATCGACCTGACGGTGGCCTTCCGGCAGAGCCGCTACGGCAAGGGCGGCGGCGATGACTACCTGAACCTGCCGATGAACCGGGAGGAGTACTACCGCTTCATCGCCGAGTTGAAGGCGGGGCAGAAGGTGGTGCCGCACAGTTTCGAGGAACCGAAGTACTTCGAAGGCTGTCTGCCCATCGAGGTCATGGCGGAACGCGGCGACGACACGCTGGCCTATGGGCCGATGAAGCCGGTGGGACTCCGGGACCCGCGCACGGGCCAGGAGCCCCATGCGGTGGTGCAGTTGCGCATGGAGGACCGCGCCGGCACGTCCTGGAACATGGTGGGCTTCCAGACGCGCCTGACGTGGGGGGATCAGAAGCGCATCTTCGTCTCCTGCATCCCGGGCCTCCAGAACGCGGAGTTCCTCCGGATGGGGCAGATCCACCGCAACACCTTCATCGACTCGCCCCGGCTGCTGTCGAGCGACTTGTCCCTCAAGACGGAGCCCCGGGTGTTCTTCGCGGGGCAGGTCTCCGGCGTGGAGGGGTACGTGGAGAGCGCGGCGTGTGGCTACCTGGTGGCGCTGACGCTGCACGCGCGGCTGAGCGGGAAGGAGTGGGTGCCGCCCCCGGCGACGACGGCGCTGGGCTCGCTATTTCGTCATGTGACGGGAGAAGCGCACCCGCCGGACTACCCACATCAGCCCTCCAACATCATCTATGGCCTCTTCCCGCCGCTGACCGGGCGGATGAAGAAGGCGGACAAGCGGGCCGCGTATTCGGCCCGCGCGAAGCAGGACCTGGCGGCGTGGCTGCCGCACGCGGGTGTCCCGACGTCGGGCACCCCAGAGCTTGAGGAGCAGAGGAGCGCATGATGCGGCCGAGGCTGGGACGACTTCTGGGCGCGGGCCTGATGGCCTCGCTCATGGTGGCGGGCACGGGGTGCAAGAAGGGCGAGGACAGCGGCGCGAAAGCCGGTGCCCCCGCCGCGCCGGCCTCGGGTGGCGCCGAGGCGCCGAGCCGCGCTCCCGCGCCGAGCAGCGCGACACGTGCCGCTCCCGCTGGAGCAGGGCAGGGCCTGCTGCTGGCCGCGGGCCGCGCGGCGGACCTGCGGCTGACCTCCGATGGCCGGTTCGCCAGCTATCTGCTGAACGGGCAGAAGCCCCGGCTGGACGGCGTGCCTCCGCAGATGTTGCTCGGAGAGCTGCACGTGGTGGCCGTGGAGGGGGGCGAGCCTCGCAAGCTGGGCGACAGCGTGACGAACGTGCCGGGCGGGCTGCTCTTCTCGGCGGACTCGAAGCACGCGCTGTTCCTCACGGGCTACAACCCGGCCTCGCAGTCCGGCTCGCTCAACGTGGCGGTGCTGGATGACCCGAAGGCGGAGCCGACGGTGCTGGGCACGGCGGTCAGCTACATGCTGCCATCGCCGGACGGGACGAAGCTGGCCTTCGTGGATGGCGGCAAGCTGAAGCTGGGCCCGCTGCCCTCGGGGCCGTTCGTCGACGTGGCGGCCGAGGTGAGCACCGCCCAGTTCACCTCCGACAGCAAGACGCTGCTGCTCAAGCGGCGGCTGTCCGCGGCGGGCGGGCTGGCGGCGGTGTCGGTGGACAAGCCCGAGGAGGCGCCGCGCAAGCTGGCGGACCAGGTGGGCGACTACGCCGTGTCCCCGGATGGCCAGCGCGTGGCCTTCCAGGTGCGCAGTGAGTCGGTGCGCGGGCTCTACGATTTGTACCTGGTGGAGCTGCCGGCGCAGAAGCCGAAGCGACTGGCCGTGGCGGCGCAGGCCTTCGGGTTCTCTCCGGACGGCAAGTGGCTGGCGCGCTCGGAGAATGGCAAGCCGGACGTGCCGGGTGACTTGTACGTGGGTCCCGCGTCCGGTGGCCCGGGCCGCAAGGTGGGCGAGCGCGTGGAGATCTTCTCCTTCTCGCCGGACTCGCAGGCGGTGGGCTTCCTGGACAAGTACGACGTGACGGCGCGCGCGGGACTGATGGCGGTGGCTTCGCTGCCGGATGGCGCTCCGAAGCGGGTAGGGGACCGCGTGCCCAACTTCGTCTGGGGCGCGGATGCGAGCTACGTGGCCTTCCTCTCGCGCTTCCTCAAGCCGGAGTACTCGGTGGACCTGATGCTCTATCCGCTGGGCGCGGAGAAGGCGGAGAAGGTGCACCGGGGCGTCTTCGGCTACGGCTTCATGCCGGGCAACGGGCAGGTGGTGTTCCGCGCCAACTGCATCCGCAATGGGCGCGCGTGCGACTTCAAGGCGCTCGCGCTGCCGCAGAAGGAGGACCCGAAGACGTGGCTGCAGGGCATCTTCAGCTACAAGCTGTCCGCGGATGGGCAGCGCGTGCTGGCGACGTCGGCGCGGATGGACTCGGACTCGTACGACATCGCCGTGTACGACGCGAAGACGCAGGCGCGAAAGCCGTTGGACCAGGGCGTCCAGGTGCCGGTGTATTTCGGTGGCAAGGATGACTCTCGCGCCGTGTACATCATCGCCCAGGGCTCCAAGGCCGGCGTCTACAGCGTGTCGGCCCTGCCGTAGTCGGCAAGCAGCACGGCTTGGGTTCACCGGAGCGTGAGTTGAAGGCTCACGCCTCCGGGCCCGCCGCGCGCTGTCGTCCGGGTGCCGGGACACCCGGCCCCACGTGGCAGCCGAGCGGTGGGCCTCGTGAAGTGACGCTGTCGCCGAGCCGTGCGAGGTGACGTCGGGTGTGCTTAGGTCCGCCGCCTGTATGACTTCGACTCCGCTCACCTATCGCCGCTATGGCGGCTCGCTCCAGGTCGACATTCCCTCCTTCGATGTGCTCGTGGAGGCCGCGAGCATTCCCGAGACGCAGTGGATCGCCACGGCGTGTCCGCTGGAAGGACTGAGCTGTGACCCGGCCTTCCTCAAGTTCCTGGACACGGATGGCAATGCGCGCGTCCGCGTGGCGGAGGTTCGTGCCGCCGTGGCCTGGGCCGCGAAGCACCTGAAGGACCGGCGCGGCGCTGACGCGAGCAGTGACGTGCTGGAGCTGAACTCGCTGTCCGCGGACGCGGCGTCCCTGCGCGTGGCGGCGGAGATGATTCTGCGCACGGTGGGCGCGCCGGACATGGGGCGCATCTCCCTGGCCCAGGTGCGCGCGAGTGACCTTGAGCTGCGCAAGTCAGGGCAGAACGGCGATGGTATCATCGCCCCGGAGCGCCTGCCGGAGTCGCTGCGTCCGCTCGCCAAGGACGTCATGGCGTCCTTCCCCGAGCTGAAGAACCGCTCGGGCGAGGCGGGCGTGGATGGGCCGACGCTGAAGCGCTTCCGCGAGGCGCGCGACGCGCTCCTGGCCCACGTGGGCAAGCGCGGAGAAGTCTTCGTATGGGGCGAGGACAGTGAGTCGCGCGCGCGTCGCATCCGCGAGGTGGCTCCACTGCTGGACACGTACTTCCTCCAGTGTCGACTGGTGGCGGTGCAGCCGGAGGCGGCGGCGAACTTGAGGTTGCGCGCCGAGCGGGTGGAGAGCGCGCTGGGCGATGCCGCCGCGCTGGGCAAGGCGGCGGGTGACCTGCCCATCGCGGTGCCGGAAGCGTCGGGCGTGCTGGAGTGGTCGAAGCTGCTGCGCGGCCCCGCCTACGAGCAGCTCCAGGCGTTCCGTCGCGAAGTCGCGGCGCCGGTGACGGGCGACTCGGAGAGACTGTCGGACACGACGTGGCGGGAGCTGGTGGCCAAGGCGGACGCTGTGCTCGCGTGGTTCACCGCGCGCGACGCCAACCCGGTGCACAAGCTGGCTGACTCGCTGCCCACCGTGTCGCTGACGGACCTGGACGCCATCGACGCGGCCTCGCAGGCGGACCTCGCGCTGGCGCCCACTCTGGCCGCCATCGTCGAGCTGGAGCGCCTGGTGCTCTACCAGCGCTGGTTGCTGGTGTTCGCCAACAACTTCATCAGCATGCCCAACCTCTATCTCCCCAAGGCGCCCGCGCTGATGGAGAAGGGGACGCTCATCCTCGGTGGACGAAAGTACACGCTGTCGGTGCTCGCGAAGAACCGCGCGGAGCACGCGGCGCTGACGAGCCAGGGCACCACGTGCATCCTCTACGTGCTCGTGGCGCCCAAGGACGGCACGCCCGGCTACGAAGTCGCGGTGCCCGTCACGCGCGGCCGGAGCACGGACCTCGTCGTGGGCAAGCGCGGCGTCTTCTACGACGTGGATGGCCAGGAGCACGACGCCACGGTGACGCATATCGTCCGCCAGCCCGTGTCGCTGTGGGAGTCGATGACCATGCCCTTCACGCGCATGGCCTCGTTCATCACCGGCAAGATTGAAGGGCTGGCGTCGGCGGGGGAGAAGACCTTCGACTCGACGCTGGAGCAGGGCTACTCGCAGGCCACGGCGGCGGCGCCCGCTCCAGCCCCGGCTCCGGCGGCTCCGGCCCCGTCTCCCGGAGGACTCGCGGGAGTCATCGCGGCGGGCAGCATCGCGGCGGCGGCGTTGGGCTCGTCTTTCGCGTTCATCGTCACGCAGGTGAAGTCCCTGACGATGGTGGACGTCATCACCGCCACGTCGCTCATCGCCATCGTCGTCATGGCGCCAGCGGGGCTGCTCGGCTGGCTGAAGCTGCGTCGGCGCAACCTGGCGCTGCTCCTGGAGGGCTCCGGCTGGGCGCTCAATGACCGCCTGATGTTGACGCACGGACTGTCCACGCTGGTGACCCGACGTCCCCGGCTCCCCAAGGGCGCGCGCGTGGACCGTCGCGACATGATCCGCCCGGCGATGCTCGCCCAGCAGGACGAGGACGGCGAGACGGAGGGGCTGTCCGGCTGGGCGCGGTTCGGGCTCGGGGCGCTCATCTTCTTCGTGCTGCTCTGGCAGGTGCGCAACCCCATCCTCACGTGGATGTGTGGGAAGGCGTGGCTGTCGGACGCCACGTGTGTGGCGCTGCTGCCCGCGCCGACGCCCGTGGTTCCAGTTCTCGCCCCCGTCGTGCCGACGAAGTAGGGGTTTCGCGGGGCCCGGAATCTTGCGAGCCTCTCCGGGCCCCCTACGCTGGCCTCGCCATGACGACCCTCTCGCCGCTGCTGGAGAAGTTCCGCGTCCACCTGGAGGACGAGAAGGGGTCGTCACCGCACACGGTGCGCAACTACCTCATCGACCTGGTGGACTACGAGCGCTACCTCGTCGAGCGGATGAAGCTCTCGCTCCTGGCCGGCTCCCACGCCGCCATCCGCGGCTACCTGGGCACGCTGAGCGTGGACCATGCCCCCGCGAGCCGCGCCCGTCGGCTCGCGTCCATCAAGTCCTTCTACAAGTACCTGGTGCGCCAGAAGCTCCTGCCCGCCAGCCCCGCCAAGCTGGTGAAGAGCCCCAAGCTGCCCAAGGCGCTGCCCAAGGTGCTGCCGGTGGAGGAGGTCTTCGCCCTCCTGGACGTGCACGACTTGAAGACGGTGTTGGGCTTGCGCGACAAGGCCATCCTGGAACTGCTCTACGGTGGCGGGCTTCGCATCAGCGAGCTGTGTGACTTGGACCTGCTCGCCGTGGACCGGAGTGGGCGCATCGTCCGGGTCATGGGCAAGGGGAGCAAGGAGCGCCTCGTGCCCGTCAACGCGCAGGCCATCCGCTCGCTGGAGGCGTACCTGGCCCGGCGCGGAGAGCTGCTCGCGGAGCCGAAGCCCGGACAGGTGCCGGAGGCCATCTTCCTCAATTTCCGAGGGGGCCGGCTGACGCCCCGGAGCATCCGCCGGCACCTGGACGCGCATGTTCTCAAGTGCGCGCTGGCGCGCAAGGTGAGTCCACACGCGCTGCGTCACTCCTTCGCCACGCACCTGCTCGGAGGGGGCGCGGACATCCGCAGCATCCAGGAGCTGCTGGGCCACGCGAGCCTGTCCACCACGCAGCGGTATACCCACGTCTCCTGGGAGCAGCTCCAGCAGGTCTACGACGCCGCCCATCCCCGGGCGTGATGCGCGCGCCGCTCCAAAAGCGCGAGGAAACGGTGCGGGAGCGGACAGGCAGGCGGTGTTCCTTGGAAACGCGGGGCGCGGCTTGTTAAACCCGCTCCATGTTCCACGGAACCACCATCCTCTGTGTGCGGCGTGACGGGAAGGTCGCCATCGCCAGCGACGGGCAGGTCTCCCTCGACAAGACGGTGATGAAGAACACGGCGAAGAAGGTCCGCAAGCTGGGCGAGGGCCAGGTGCTCGCCGGCTTCGCGGGCAGCACCGCCGATGCCTTCACCCTCTTCGAGCGCTTCGAGGGCAAGCTCAAGGAGCACCAGAAGAACATGGCGCGCGCCTGCGTGGAGCTGGGCAAGGACTGGCGCACCGACAGGTTCCTGCGCCGCCTGGAGGCCCTGCTCGTCGTCGCGGACAAGGACAAGACGTTCATCCTCTCCGGCGCCGGTGACGTGATTGAGCCCGACTACGGCATCGCCGCGGTGGGCAGCGGTGGCCCGTACGCGCTCGCCGCCGCGCGCGCGCTCATGGCGCACACGCAGATGCCCGCGCGCGACGTGGCGAGGGAGTCGCTCTCCATCGCCGGCGAAATCGACATCTACACCAACTCCAACATCTCCCTCGAAGAGCTCTAGGAGCCACCCCGTGGCCGAATCGCGCAAGCCGTCCGCCTTCACGCCTCGCGAGGTGGTGAGCGAGCTGGACCGTTACATCGTCGGGCAGAACGCCGCCAAGCGCGCGGTGGCCATCGCCCTGCGCAACCGGTGGCGCCGTCAGCAAGTCACAGACGACCTGCGCGACGAAATCCACCCGAAGAACATCATCATGATTGGCCCCACCGGCGTGGGAAAGACGGAGATTGCCCGCCGGCTGGCGAAGCTCGCGCAGGCGCCCTTCGTGAAGGTGGAGGCCTCCAAGTTCACCGAGGTCGGCTACGTGGGCCGCGACGTGGAGTCGATGATTCGCGACCTCGTCGAGAACGCCATCTCCCTGGTGCGCGAGGAGGAGACGGAGAAGGTCCGCCCCCGCGCCGAGGAGCTGGCCGAGGACCGGCTGATGGAGCTGCTCCACAGCGGCTCCCGTCCGCCGCCGCCCCCGCCGCCACCCTTCGGCTTCTCGCCCCCGCCGCCGCCTCCTCCCGCGCCGCAGCGGCTGGGTGAGTCCGAGCGCGAGAAGCTCCGTGCACAGCTCCGCGCGGGCACGCTCGATGACCAGTACGTGGACGTGGACACGAGCGACAGCGGGCAGACGTTCATGCGCGGCTTCTCCGGCCAGGGCATGGAGGAGATTGGCGTCAACCTGCAGGACCTCTTCAAGAACATGCCGGGCATGAGCAAGACGCGTCGGCGTCGCGTGCGCGTGCCGGAGGCGCTCCAGCTCCTGCGTCAGGAAGAGGCCCAGAAGCTGGTGGACCCGGACCGCGTGCAGCGCGAGGCCGTGGTCCGCGCGGAGTCGAGCGGCATCGTCTTCATCGACGAAATCGACAAGATCGCCAGCCGCGAGGGCGCCAAGGGCAGCGGTGGCCCGGACGTGTCGCGCGAGGGCGTGCAGCGCGACATCCTCCCCATCGTCGAGGGCTCCACCGTCAACACCAAGTACGGCATGGTGAAGACGGACCACATGCTCTTCATCGCCGCGGGCGCGTTCCACGTCTCCAAGCCCAGCGACCTGATTCCGGAGCTGCAGGGCCGCTTCCCCATCCGCGTGGAGCTGGAGCCGCTCTCTGGCGACGACCTCATCCGCATCCTCCGCGAGCCGAAGAACTCCCTCCTGCGCCAGTACACCGCGCTCCTCCACACCGAGGGCGTGCGCCTGTCCTTCACCGACGACGCGGTGACGGAGCTGGCGCGCATCGCCCAGCAGGCGAACGAGCGCACGCAGAACATCGGCGCTCGCCGCCTGCACACCGTGCTGGAGCGACTGCTCGACGAGGTGTCCTTCTCCGCCAGTGAGCTGGGGCCCCGAGACTTCCAGGTGGACGGCAATTATGTGCGTGAGCGCTTGAGTTCCATCGTCCAGGACGAGGACCTGTCGCGCTACATCCTGTAGCGCGGTATATGGCGCGCTCGCAGCCGTTCCCTCACCACCAAGGAAGGTAGACAGCCTTGCCGCAGCCCGTGCCCTCCGCCGCCGACTCGACTTCCAACGACACCCTCATCTCCAAGGCCAAGAGCCACCTGCTGCAGAACTACAAGCAGCAGCCCATCGCCCTGGTCCGAGGTCGCGGTACGCGCGTGTGGGACGCGGATGGTCGTGAGTATCTGGACCTCATCGGCGGGGTGGCGACGTGCGCGCTCGGACACTGTCATCCGGACCTGGTGGCGGCGGCGCACGCGCAGCTGGACACGCTGTGGCACGTGTCGAACGCGTTCTACTCGCAGCCGCAGATCGACCTGGCGGCGCAGCTGTGTGAGTGGAGCGGGTTCCAGCGCGCCTTCTTCTGCAACTCCGGCGCGGAGGCCAACGAGGCGCTGCTGAAGCTGGCCCGCAAGGTGATGAAGGACCGGGGCACCCCGGAGCGCTACGAGGTCATCACCTTCGAGCGCAGCTTCCACGGTCGCACCCTGGCCACCGTCACCGCGACGGGGCAGCCGAAGTACCATGCGGGCTTCGAGCCGCTGCCGGCCGGCTTCCAGCACGTCCCCTACGGTGACCTGGACGCCGTGCGTCGCGCCGTCGGCCCCGCCACCGCCGCCATCCTCGTCGAGCCCATCCAGGGCGAGGGTGGGGTGCGTCAGGCCCCCGCGGGCTTCCTCAAGGGGCTGCGCGCCCTCTGCGACGAGAAGGGTCTGCTGCTGCTCGTCGACGAAATCCAGACGGGCATGGGTCGCACCGGCATCCCCTTCGGCTTCATGCGCGATGGCATCCAGCCGGACGCCATCAGCATGGCGAAGGCGCTCGGCAACGGCCTGCCCATTGGGGCCATGCTGTGCCGCGAGGACGTGGGCGCCAGCCTGTCCCCGGGCAGCCACGGCTCGACGTTCGGTGGCAACCTGGTGGCCGCCGCCGCCGCCAACGCCGCGCTGAAGGTCATCCGCCAGCCGGGCTTCCTGGACGAAGTGACGTCCAAGGGCGCGTATTTCCTGGACCGCCTGCGGGAAATCCAGGGCCGGCTGCCGGCCGGGCGCGTGGTGGAGGTCCGAGGCCAGGGCCTGCTGGTGGGCCTGGAGATGGACCGGGAGGCGCCCCAGGTGCTCGGCAAGCTGCGCGAGGCCGGGGTGCTGGGCAACGCGGCCGGTGAGCGGACGGTCCGCTTCGCCCCGCCGTTCACCATCTCTCGGGAGGAGCTGGATCAGAGCCTCGCCATCATCGAGCGGGTGCTGACCGCCCTCTGAGGCTCGATTTTCCGCCGGTTGGAGCCTGGGAGGGGGCACTGGGTGTTTGACGCCCCGCGTCCCCCAAACCTAGGCTCGACCTTTCGGCAACCCATTCGTGGACCGTCCTGTGAGCGCGCCAAATACGATTGTCGGCCTGGGGGCCCGGACGGACCACGTCGCCACGGTGCCCAACGTGGACTTTGCTCGCCTCCAGCTCTCGTCGGAGGAGGCGTCCGTCCTGTCGCTCGTCGGCCGGGTGGAGCGCATCGACCAGGTGTTGTCACGCTCCACCCTGGGTGAAGCGCGCACCATCGCCGTGCTGCTGGCCCTGCGGGCCAAGGGGGCCATCGTCCCCGCGCGCGTGGTGCAGAAGAACCAGCCCGCTCCCGCGGTGGACGCCGCGCTGGCCGAGGAAGTGGACCTGGAGCCGGAGCGGAAGAAGGAGATCATCGACCTGGAGCGCGCGCTGGACGGGTTGGACCACTTCGCCGTCCTGGGACTGCGCCCCGGTGCACCGGCGGCCGAGGTGAAGCAGGCGTACTACAACGCGTCGCGCCGCTTTCACCCGGACCGCTACTTCGGAAAGAACCTGGGCAGCTTCCGGGCGCGCATGGAGCGCATCTTCCGGAGGCTCACGGATGCGCACAACGTCCTGTCCCAGCAGGACAAGCGGGACGCGTACCTCAAGGCGCACCCGGCGCTCGCGACGGCTTCCGCGGCGGCCGCCGCACCCCCCGCGCCCGCGCCCGTGCCATTGATGGACCCGAACCAGGAGATGATGCCCTTCTCTCCCACGCCGCGTCCCATGCGGCTCGCGTCCCCGTTGCAGGCCTCCGCCCCGTCGGCGCCACCTCCGGTGCAGGACGCGGAGTCCGAGGCGCGCAGGGCGGAGCGGCAGGCGCGGCTTGCTCGGCACCCGTACATGGCGCGCAACGTGCGGTTGTCGGAGCTGGTGGCGCGCGGCAAGGCGGCCGTCGCCCGGGGAGACTGGGAGCGTGCCTACCAGGACTTCAACCAGGTCCAGTCGTTGGATCCGAAGAACCGCGAGGTGGCGACGCTGCTGATGGAGGCACGTCGACGCCACGACGAGCAGCGCGCGTCCATCGAGCTGGCCCGAGGCAAGGAGCTGGAGCAGCACGGGGACGACGTCGGGGCGCTCGCGGCCTACCGGCTGGCGTATTCCCTGGATGGGCAGAACCCGGAGGTCGCCTTCCGTGCGGCCAGACTGGGTCTCCAGCAGGGCCAGGACGTGGGCGAGGTGCGCGTCCTGGCACAGCGCGCCGTGGACCTCCAGGGAGGGCGAATCGAGCACCAGTTGTTGCTGGGACGGGTGCTCGCCGACTCGGGAGCGAAGAAGCTGGCCAAGCGCGTCTATGAGGACGCGGCGAAGTTGGACCCCGACAATGCTGAGGCCAAGGCGGCGCTCAAGAAGCTGCGCTGGACGTTCTAGGATGAGCACGCTCACTCATGGCTGATCCCGAACCCCTCATAGGCATCGACCTGGGGACGACGAACAGCATCGTCGCCACCGTCCAGGACGGGCAGCCCATCGTCATCAAGAACCGCACGGGCCAGGCGCTCACGCCGTCCGTGATTGCCGTGTCCAAAAATGGCAAGCGGCTGGTGGGCGGCATCGCCAAGCGTCAGGCCATCACCAATCCCCAGGAGACG
>NZ_JBLZWL010000099.1:0-50614 GCF_049194865.1 Corallococcus terminator
TACCTGGAGGAGATCACCACGCCGCCCGTGTCCGACTACTTCCGCGGCAACCTCTGGCCCAACACGCCGGACATCCTGCCGGAGCTGCTGCAGAACGCGGGGCCCGGTGCGTTCCGGCTGCGCGCGGCGCTTGCCGCGACGCTCTCCTCGGTCTACGGGATGTATTGCGGCTTCGAGCTGTGCGAGGGCCGCCCGTTGCCTGGCAAGGAGGAGTACCTGGACTCGGAGAAGTACCAGCTCGTCGCGTGGGACCCTGACCGGCCGGGGAACATCCGGGACTGGATTGCGCGCCTCAACAACGCGCGCCTCACCCAGCCCGCGTTCCACACCTACGACACGCTGCGCTTCTTCGAGTCGGACAACGAGCGGGTGCTCTTCTACGGCAAGCGCACGCCGGACGGCACCAGCACGGTGCTCGTGGCCGTGAGCCTGGATCCGTACTCACCGCAGGAGGCGCTGTTGCGACTTCCGCTGGAATGGCTTGGCGCGAACGCGGATGAGACCTATCAGGTGCACGAGCTGATGAAGGACGAGCGCTCGTTGTGGCAGGGCTCCGACGTGCAGGTGCGCCTGACTCCCGAGCAGCCCGCGGCCGTATGGGCCGTCTACCGCTTCCGCCGTACCGAGCACGCGTTCGACTACTACGAGTGACAACCCGAGAGGCGTATGGACCTGGATCCCCTCTGGTACAAGAAGGCCCTCATCTACGAGCTGCACCTCCGAGCGTTCCACGACTCCAACGGCGACGGGCATGGCGACATCCCGGGCCTGATTGAAAAGCTCCCCTACCTCCAGGACCTGGGCATCGACTGCCTGTGGATCCTCCCCCACTACCCTTCTCCGCTTCGCGATGACGGCTACGACATCGCGGACTACTACGGCGTGCATCCGGACTACGGCACGCTGGCGGACTTCCAGCGGATGGTGGATGAGGCGCACAAGCGCGGCATCCGCATCATCACCGAGCTGGTGGTCAACCACACCAGCGACCAGCACCCCTGGTTCCAGGAGGCGCGCAGCGACCCGAAGAGCCCCAAGCGCGACTGGTACGTCTGGAGCGACACGGACGACAAGTACAAGGGCGCGCGCATCATCTTCACGGACACCGAGCGCTCCAACTGGACGTGGGATCCGGTGGCCAAGCAGTACTTCTGGCACCGCTTCTTCAGCCACCAGCCGGACCTGAACTACGACAACCCCCAGGTGCAGGAGGCCATGCTGGACGCCATGCGCTTCTGGCTGAACATGGGCGTGGACGGCTTCCGCTGCGACGCGGTGCCGTACCTGTTCGAGCGCGAGGGCACCAACTGCGAGAACCTCCCGGAGACGCACGCCTTCCTCAAGCGCCTGCGGAAGACCATCGACGCCGAGTACCCCGGGAAGATGCTGCTCGCGGAGGCCAACCAGTGGCCCGCCGACGTGCGCGTCTATTTCGGTGACGGCGACGAGTTCAACATGGGCTTCCACTTCCCGGTGATGCCGCGCCTGTTCATGGGCGTGCGCCGGGAGGACCGCACGCCCATCGTCGAAATCATGCAGCAGACGCCGGACATCCCGGACTCGTGTCAGTGGGCCATCTTCCTGCGCAACCACGACGAGCTGACGCTGGAGATGGTGACGGACGAGGACCGGGACTACATGTACCGGGAGTACGCCACCGACCCGCGCATGCGCATCAACCTGGGCATCCGTCGCAGGCTGGCGCCGCTGATGGACAACGGGCGCCGGCGCATCGAGCTGATGCACAGCCTGCTGTTCACCCTGCCTGGCACGCCGGTGCTGTACTACGGCGACGAGATTGGCATGGGGGACAACATCTACCTGGGCGACCGCAACGGCGTGCGCACGCCCATGCAGTGGACGGGAGACCGCAACGCGGGCTTCAGCCGGGCGGACTACGCGCGCCTGTACGCCCCCGTCATCGCGGACCCCGTCTACGGCTATCAATCCATCAACGTGGAGTCCCAGGAGCGGGTGAAGTCCAGCCTCCTGCACTGGGTGAAGCGGATGATTCGCATCCGCCAGCGCTACCCCGTCTTCTCCCTGGGGAAGCTGCGCTTCATCTCCCTGGAGAACCGCAAGGTGCTCGCCTTCGTGCGGGAGTGGGAGGGGCAGACGGTGCTGGTGGTGTGCAACCTGTCGCGCTTCTCCCAGCCCGCGGTGCTGGACCTGCGCGACTGGGAGGGCATGGTGCCCGTGGAGATGATTGGCGAGACGCACTTCCCTCGAATCAGTGAGCTCCCCTATCAACTGTCGATGGGGCCCTACATGTTCTTGTGGTTTCGGCTGGACCAGCCGCTGCCGGGAGGGAGCCGCGCGTGACGACCTTGGATCTGACGAAGCTGCCCGAGTACCTCAAGAGCCAGCGCTGGTTCGCTGGGAAGGCCTGGCCCATCAAGCAAGTCACGGTGGTGGACCACGCCCAGTTGGACGCCACGCCGTGCAACATGTCGCTGGCCGTGGTGGAGGTCGCCTATGAGCTGGGCCAGTCCGAGCGCTACCTGCTGCCGGTGAAGCCCTCGTCGGATGGAATCAAGGACGCGCTGGAGGACGACGGCTGTCTGCGGGCGCTGTTCGACCTCATCCGTGACGGCGCCCAGCTCCCCTCCGCCTCCGGCCGCATCGTGGGGGAATGGATCGCCGGGCCCGAGGGCCTGTTGGGCCTGCCCTCTCCGCTCACGGTGCGCCGGCTGATGGTGGAGCAGAGCAACACCTCCATCGTGCTGGGCGAGAAGGTCATCGTGAAGATCATCCGCAAGCTGGAAGCGGGGGTGAATCCCGAGCATGAGGTGGGACGCTTCCTGGCGACGCGGACGACGTTCCGGGCCACCCCCGCCCTGCTGGGCGCGATGCGACTGGAGGGCGCCGCCGGGGCGACGCTCGTGCTGGCGCACCGCTTCATCCCCGACGCGGTGGATGGGTGGAAGTACACGCTGGACAGGCTGCGTCAGGCACGGCCGATGGGAGACCGCTTCCTCGTGGAGATGGAGGAGCTGGGCGGGCGGCTGGGGGATCTCCACCTGGCGTTCGGCTCGGCGCCCATGGACGACGCGGCCTTCGCGCCGGAGCCGTTGCTGCAAGAGGACCTGCAGCGCTGGAGCGCGTCCATCGTCGGCGAGCTGGGGGTGACGCTGGCGGAGGCGAGCCGGCTGCACCCGGACCTGGAGGGGCGCCGCGAGGGGCTCATCGAGTACGCGAAGCGGCTGGCCCAGGTCACTCCGTCCGGACAGAAGCTCCGCATCCACGGCGACCTGCACCTGGGCCAGGTGCTGCGGGCCAACGAGCAGTGGCTCATCTTCGACTTCGAGGGCGAGCCGGCGCGCAACTTCACGTCGCGGCGAGAGAAGTACAGCCCGCTGCGGGACGTGGCGGGGATGATTCGCTCGTTCGACTACGCGGAGGCCACGGTGGCGCTGGAGGGCGGCACGCCGCGCGGACGCGTGGGTCCCAGCCGGACGGCATTCCTGGAGGGATATCGCAAGGCGACCCAGGGAGCGGCCTTCCTGCCCACGGACGCCGCGGCATTCGACACGATGTTGCGCGCGTTCGAGTTGGAGAAGCTCCTGTACGAAGTGAGGTATGAGATGCAGAACCGGCCCGACTGGGTGCGCATCCCCGTCGAGGCCCTCTTGAGGATGGAGGAGTCCCAGTGAGGAAGCCCGCGGACAAGGTGCAGGTCGACGCGGAGCTGCGGCGCGTGGTGGAGCTGCGGCACCCGGAGCCCCACTCCGTGCTCGGCATCCATCCGGACGGCGACGGCGTGGTGGTCCGCGCCTTCCGTCCCGACGCCGTGGCCATCCATGTCCTCCCGGAGTTCGGAGGCCGCGTCCCGATGACCCACCGCCAGGACGGCGTCTTCGAGGCGCGCGTCAACGGACGGGACAAGACCTTCGGATATCTGCTGGAGGTGGAGTACCCCGGCAAGCGCGTCTTCACGCTGAGAGATCCGTACAGCTTCCTTCCCACGCTCGGGGAGATGGACCTGTATTACGCGGGCGAGGGACGCCACGAGCGGCTCTGGGAGCGCATGGGCGCGCACCTGCTCCACCACAACGGCACGCGCGGCGTGTCCTTCGCGGTGTGGGCGCCCACGGCGGCGGGGGTCTCCGTCGTCGGCGACTTCAACAGCTGGGATGGCCGGCTGCACTCCATGCGGCGCATGGGCGCTTCGGGCATCTGGGAGCTGTTCGTTCCCGAGGTCGGTGAAGGCGCGCGCTACAAGTTCGAGATTCGCCCCGGCCAGGGCGGTCCTCGCGTGCTGAAGTCGGACCCGTTCGCCTTCCGCACCGAAGTGCCCCCGGCCACCGCGTCCGTGGTGCATGACCTGGGACGCTACGGCTGGGGTGATGGCGCGTGGCTGGAGACGCGCACGAAGAAGTCCGACGTCACGCACCAGCCGTGGAGCGTGTACGAGGTGCACCTGGGGAGCTGGCGCCGCGTGGTGGAGGACGGCGACCGCCCCATGACGTACCGCGAGCTGGGGCCCGCGCTGGCCGAGTACGTCAAGCACATGGGCTTCACGCACGTGGAGCTGCTGCCCGTGTCGGAGCATCCCTACGGTGGCTCGTGGGGCTACCAGGTCAGTGGCTACTACGCGCCCACGGCGCGGTTTGGCCATCCGGACGACTTCCGCTTCCTGGTGGACCACCTGCACCAGGAGGGCATCGGCGTCATCGTCGACTGGGTGCCCGGCCACTTCCCCCGGGACTCCGCCGCGCTGGGTGAGTTCGACGGCACGGCGCTGTACGAGCACGCGGATCCGCGCAAGGGCGCGCAGCCGGACTGGGGCACGCTGGTCTTCAACTTCGGCCGCAACGAGGTGCGCAACTTCCTCATCGCCAACGCGCTGTTCTGGATCGAGGAGTACCACATCGATGGACTGCGGGTGGACGCGGTGGCGTCGATGCTCTACCTCGACTACAGCCGGAAGCAGGGCGAGTGGATTCCCAATCGCTGGGGTGGCCGGGAGAACGAAGAGGCCATCCAGTTCCTGCGCGAGCTGAACGACACCGTGGGCCGCAAGCACCCGGGCGTCGTGGTCATCGCCGAGGAGTCCACCGCGTGGCCCAAGGTCTCCTCCCCCGTGAGCGAGGGCGGCCTGGGCTTCCACTTCAAGTGGAACATGGGGTGGATGCACGACACGCTGTCGTACTTCTCCAAGGACCCCATCTACCGGCAGTACCACCACAACCAGCTGACCTTCGGCCTGCTGTACGCGTTCAGCGAGCACTTCATGTTGCCGCTGAGCCATGACGAGGTGGTGCACGGCAAGGGCAGCCTGTACGGGCGCATGCCGGGAGACCCGTGGCAGAAGCGCGCCAACCTGCGCTCGTTGTTCGCGTGGATGTGGGCGCACCCGGGCAAGAAGCTGCTCTTCATGGGGGGCGAGTTCGGCCAGCCGGCCGAGTGGAATCACGACAAGAGCCTGGACTGGCACCTGACGCAGGACCCGGGGCATCAGGGCATCCAGAGCCTCGTGGCGAAGCTGAACCACATCTACAAGGAGCTGCCCGCGCTGTACGACGCGGACAGCGAGCCGGTGGGCTTCCAGTGGCTCCAGCCGGACTCCGCGTCGTCGAACGTGCTGGCCTTCGTTCGCCGCTCGCGGCAGCCCGGGCGCCACGTCGTCTGCGTGGCCAACCTCTCCCCCACCGTGCGCGAGAACTACCGCGTGGGCTTCCCGCTGAACACCAGCTACGTGGAGGTGCTCAACTCCGACGCGGGTGAGTTCGGCGGCTCCAACACGGGCAACCTGGGACAGCTCCACACGGAGCCCACGGGTTGGGACGGACAGCCAGCTTCCGCGCTGCTCACCCTGCCCCCGCTGTCCGTGCTGTGGTTCACGCCGGGCTGAAGACAGACACATTCAACACAATCACAGACAAAATCAGCGCGTCTGTGATTGTGCTTGTCTTTAACTTGCTCGCGCGCGGACACCCCCTGGAAATACCTGAACATCCAGGCATGTAGGCATTACGGCTCGTTCGAGCTTTGAAAGCCAGCGCGAGGGGTCGAAAAACCACTGATCATCGGAGCATGTAGGCACGAGGCTTTTCGTGCGCACGATCGCGCAGTGATCGGCTGGCTTCGGGTTGCGGAAGCGCCGAGGACTCACTGCTGATGCGTTCAGGCATTCGCAAGGCCTTGATTTCACACCGAAGGGCCTTCAACTCCTGATGATTCTTGGACAATCAGGCCCGTGCTTGGGGCCAGAAATGACTGTCCTTTCGTTCATGTAGGCATGGGCCTTGAGATCGGTGGGTGATCTGAATGGTAAGGCCCGGCGCTCGCTCCCCCTCCAGGCCACCCGAGCCAGGGCGGGCGCCAAGACGGGAGCATGCATTGCGGACCCGCTCGGTCGCCCCCAGCGTATGGGACGACACCCCAGCGAGAGGAACGCACGATGGCCCGAAAGAAGATCGCCGAGGGATACGGCGGCACCAGCGAACAGCGCCAGCGGCACCTCCAAGGCGACAACTTCTCCGAGCGTGCCCCTCACACCCCGGCCGAAGCCGAGGCCACCCGGAGCACACCGGACAAGGATGGGACCGTGGTCACCGTCCACCCGCTGGAGGACGAGGACGAGTCGGACCTCTGGCACGGCAAGCCGTGATCCAGCGTCCTCGAGTGGCTAGGCGCGCATGAAGATGAAGTACAGCAGCGCGCTCAGCACCACTGAAACGAGGATGCTGCCCAGACAACCCAGCCGGTTCGAGAAGAAGAAGAACATGGACGCGGGGGGAACCTAGGCACCGGCGTCCGAAATGGCACGGTGCCCCGCCTGTCCACTGCACGACGGCGATGACCTCCTTCAGCGTGGAGAGTCGCGCCCGCCGATCTTCGGGAAGCGCTCGTAGGCCCGCTTCAGCGCGTCCAGGTGGGCGGGGTTGTCATAATCGAGCGGCGCATCCGTGAGCTTCACAACCCATCCGCCCGACAACGTGCGCCGCGCCCGCGTGAGCATTTCGGCGTCGCGAGCAGGATCCGGGAACCCGATGGCCTGCGCCGCGGCAGCAGACCAATAGTTCACCCACCCGAGGAAACAGGGAATCTCAGGCGCGGGGAGTTTTTCTGGAAGATTGAGCATGGGAAGCCCACGCGGTGAGAGTTCCGGTCCATCAGCGGAGCGGCGAAACTGCTCCCCGACTTCAGCGCCGTAACTATACCGGGACGCATGCCCCCAGAACGCGCGCGCCCCCTCCGCCATGGCCTCTAGCATGGCCGGCGCTGCCGAGATAATAGCCTCGTCTAGTGGCAACTTCGCATGAACGTCGAGCTGCGGCTGACCGCCCGGGCTGAAGAGTGCCGAGTTTTCCCTCCCCGAAACCGTCACGGGGTAACTCTCGTCCCCGTTGCACAGCAGAGGGAATTTCCCGTGCTGCGTCCTTTCCGCGAGCCACGCGTCGCGATGCGGCAAGGCGATGGGGCGCCCGCCTTCGGAGACCCTCCATGCCAGGCGCAAGCCGGGAAGTGCCTTTTCCATCCCATGGACGACCTCAAGCGAGCGGCCGTCTTTGCCCACGAGCGCAGGCGCGTAGACGATGAAGACGAGGACTCTAGGGATGATCATCGTGTGCACCCCGTGACGACGACATGGAGCGCGGGACTCAGGGCGCGCAGCGCGTCTTTGTGCGCTTGCTGGCTCACCCCAACGACGAAGTCGTATCCACAGACCCGCGCAGCGTCGCGTTCCTTGGTCAATTGCTCGACCTCCTTCTCAATCTCCCGCTCCTGGACAAAGTAAGAGTAGGTGTCAAATCGGTGGGTCTTGATCTCCCACAGCACGCGCACACCGACTTGCAGAGCATCGAAGCGCTCGCCGCCCACGAATACGTCCATGCCGGGAAAACGGTTGGGCGGAAACTTATCGGCGCACTCATTATGCGGAACATCTTCGCCCGCGTGCCGCACCGGGACGGGCTCGCACGACGGACGGCGCGGCGTGGTTTCTGGCGATGGGGGGAAGATGTCTCCGGTGGGTGATCCCTTTGGTCTTGGCGCTCGGTTCGCTAACAGTTCCTTAGCGGGCTGTGTTTCAGCCTTGGGCTTCGCGCGCTCGCGAGATGCATTCCGTTCATAAGCATCAATCCCCTCCTGGATGGCGGCTGCTACCACCACCGCGCCAATAACAATCACTGCACCGACAACGATCTCGGGTGCCGCGAAAACACAGAGGGCCACGACTGCGGGAGCGGCTGCATCCGCGTAGGCGACAGCGCATCTTTTGGTGACATCCCTCAACCTGACCCTGTCGCGATCGAGAGCATGAAAGCACCGCTCCGCAAGGATCGGCCACTCGTTGGAGGCTTCCCGCACCACGCATTTCCCATCATCCGCCCACGGGTACTGCGCCGCCCGCTGAAGGTTGGCGAATCTCGGACTCTGGGGTCTCGGGTCCTCCATCTCTCCCGAGCTCGGAGCCATCGTGGCGCAGGCCGAGAGCAGGATCAGGAGCAGGGGGGCGCTGCAAGTTCGCGCACGCATGGCCACGTCCGTTCAATCAAGCGAGGTGCCGCTGGTCAATGCTCCGATTCTCCGCTGGAACATATCAGCACGCCCCAACAGCGAGAGCCGATGTAGGAGCGTGCGTCCGACAGCGCCAGCTCCGCGCCCAGGGGCAACTCGACAGACTGGCCGACGAGCCGTAACGACATCCTCCAGGGTCGGCGCCCGGGACACGCCCTACTCCTCGCGAGGTATGTGCCTCGAAACCAGGCCTCTGTAGATCCTGGCGGATGCACTCCTTCATCCCTGTCTGCCTGATGGTCCTGGCCGTCCTCCTCACGGGCTTCACCGGCTGCGGCCAGATGTTCGCCCTGGACTGTGCCGATACGAATTGCAGCGACTACAGCTCCCGGTCGGCCGCGCAGCAGGACTACGAGGCCGACCCGGAGTGCCGCGCGGACCTCGACGCGGACAAGGATGGTCTGGCGTGCGAGGAGGACGGCAACGACGTGCACCAGTGTCCTACGACCTCCTCCTGCGGGTGCTCCGGCAAGAACAAGGACGCCTGCTTCGCGGACCGGTGTTGCTTGTGGGTCGTGGGCTGGGGGTGTGGTTGCCGGTAGCGACCCGTCAGGCCCCGCCGCGCTTCAGCCGCTCCACGTAGTCCGCGGGCAACCCGGCCGCCTGCGCGCCCCGTACCAGGGCCTCCACGAAGCGCGGGCTCACCTGTCCGTCCCGCGCCGCACGCCTCGGGTTGGTGACGAAGGCCGTGGCCTCCACCTCCTGCCCGTCCACGAGCACCTTCACCGTGCGCTCCACGCACATGCCCGTCACGAAGCCTTCCTTGTGCTGGACGATGGGCCAGTCCTGGCCGCGAATCTCGAAGAGCCGCCCGAACACCTGGCCACCCGACGCATCCGCCAGCCCCGCCACCCGCCCGCCCCACCAACGCGACGGGAAGTCGTAGACCAGGTCCACGTCCACCGCCTCCGCCAGCCGCCCTTCCGGCAGCTCGAAGAAGCCATACGAGTGCTGCTGCTTCCACTCGTCGAACGCCGCCCGGTCCAGGATGGTGGAGTACGCGAAGTACAGCCGCTTCGCGTTCGGGTCCGCGCCCTCCCGGGCCTTCATCACCATGTCGTAATGCGAATCCATGTGACTTCCCCTACCGCTCGTTGCGCCGCGAGGCGCCGTCCCGGAACACCGCCAGCACCCCGGACACGTCCAGCCGCGACGTCTTGATGAACAGCCGCAGCGCCCGCTCCACGTGCTCGGCCAGCGTGGCCATCTTCTCCAGCCGCTCCAGCCTGTCGCTCGGGACCTTGCCCGCCATCTCCGCCAGCCGCCGCGCCTCGGAAAGGTCCGCGCGGATGCGCGCCACGAAGCCCGCCTCGCGCTCCTCGATGACGTGCCGCACCATCCGCACCAGGTCCGTCTCCGCGCCGTAGCGCCAGACGGTGTCCTGCGGCAGCCGCACCCGCTGGATGACACCCCAGCGCTCCAGGTCGCGGAGCAGCATTGAGACGCCACCCTTGGACAGGTCCAGCTCGCGCTCGATCTCACCCGCCGTCAGCGGCTCGCCCCGCAGGTACAAGAGCGCCCACACCCGGCCCTGGTTGCGCTTGAAGCCCCAGAACTCGATGACATTGCCCACCGCGTCCACCGCGATGGCTTCCCAGGGTGCGAGCCGGCCCTCGATGACCGGCGCATCCGGGTTGCTCGGACTCCCGTGTCCCCCCGTCCACAGGTAGCCTTTCATGCGGCCCGCCCCTGGACTTGCTCGGCGATTCCCGCCGACAGCTTGCGCGCCCAGCCCACCAGCTCCGCGCCCGCCGGCTCGTGGGCGAAGTGGCCCAGCTTGTCCAGCGCCGCTTCAATCTCCACGTTCATCCGCGCCATGGACGACTCCACCGCGCCGGTGGCCTCGATCGCGGCGCCAATCTCCTTCGTCCGGTCGGGAGTGATCGTCGAGAAGGCCCACGCGTCCTTCAGCTTGCGACGCAGGCTCTCGTCCTTCGCCACCGCCAGCAGGATGGGCATCGACGGGGTGCGCGAGTGCACGTCCGCGTACCGGGGCTTGCCTACGTCCGTGCCCAGGATGTCTCGGATGTCGTCGGCGATCTGGAACGCCACGCCCAGGTGACGGCCGAACCCGTCGAAGCGGTCCACCGCCTCCGGCAGGTTCGCCAGCGTCGCCGCCGCGTGTCCGCACCAGCCGAACAGCGAGCCCGTCTTGCCCTCGGCGATGAAGCGCAGCCGGTTGAGCGGAAGGTCCAGGTCTCCACGCGCCTCCACCTCGGCGATGGCCGCGCGGGTCATCTCGGAGACGACCGACAGCGCGGACAACGTCAGCCGGGAGTCGAGCTGCGCCAGGTGATGCAGGCCGGTGGACAGGATGAGGTCACCGCTCATCACCGCCACGATGTTGCCCCAGCGCGCGTTCACCGTCGGGCGGCCCCGGCGGAACATGCCCGCGTCCACCACGTCGTCATGCAGCAGGCTCGCCGAGTGGATCAACTCCGCCGCCACCGCCACGTCCACCAGTCGCTCCGGCGCCACACCCACCGCGCCGCCGAACAACCTCACCAGCATGGGACGCGCGCGCTTGCCGCCAGTGCCCACGCAGAGGTGCCGGGCCGCTTCCATCAGCGTGTCGCCCTTCACGTCCGGACCGGCGTTGCCATCCACCAGCGTGCTGTCGAGCCGCCGCTCCACCGCCGCCAGAAAGTCCGTGAGCTCCCGAGCCAGTTCCATGTGCGCCGTTCTCCTCAGGACGTTCATATAGTTCAAGACCGCTTGAACTGCACCTGATTCCAGCGCCCCCTCCGGCCAGGAGGGCGGGCGGCCGGACTCGCCTGGGGGCCGAGCGGGCGGCCAGAGGGGGGAGGAGGTCGGATTGAGGCGCCTGGGGCAGCCGTGCGACAGACGGAAGGCCCCTCGATGAGCACCGCTGCCTTTCGTCGCTACGTCCTGAGCAGCTTCGCCTCGCTCGCCTCCGCCGTTCCCCTCTTCCGTCCGGGCTCGTCGCTGCCCGGCTCGGCCGCGCCCCTGCTGGGTGCGCCCCCGGCGGACAGCCCCGACGTCCCCTCGCACATCCCCGCGAAGAGGCTGCGCTCGACGCTGGGCGCGTCCGTGGTGGAGGGCATGTTCACGGAGGTCTTCACCGCCTGCGCGGGCGCCACCGTGCTGACGGCGTGGGCCATCGCCCTGGGGCTGGGCCCGCTCCTGGTGGGCGTGATGACGGCGCTGCCGTTCCTCGCCCAGTTCGTGCAATTTCCGGCGGCGTGGCTGACGTCCGCCTTCGGCCACCGGCGCGTGGCCCTGACGGCGGTGTGCCTGTCGCGCCTGGTGATGTTCCCGTTGGCCGTCCTGCCCTGGTTGGACCTGGAGCTGGCGGCGCGGCAGCACGTACTGCTCGTCGTGGCCGGGGCCTCGGCGGTGCTGGGCGTGGTGGGCAACAACGCGTGGGTGGCGTGGATGGGAGAGCTGGTTCCGCGCGCGGTGCGCGGACGCTTCTTCGGACGGCGCACCGCGCTCACCACGCTGGCGGGCACCCTGGCGTCGCTCGGCGCGGGGTTGCTGATGGACCGGCTGCGTCCCGTCGAGGGCCTGGGCGTGGCCCTGCCCCTCCTGGCGCTGGGCGCCTGTGTCATGGGCGTGGTGACGACGCTGATCATGGCCAGCCAGCATGACCCCGCGCCGCCGGGCACCTCGCCCCGGCTGGAGCTGAGGGGCGCGCTGGTGCCGCTGAAGGACCCGCTGGCGCGGCGCGTGCTCACCTATCAGGTCGCCTGGAACGCGGCGGTGGGCGTGTCCGCGCCGTTCTTCGCGCTGCACAGCCTCCAGAACCTCAAGATGACCTTCGTCGTCATGGCGCTGCATGCCGCGGCCGTCGCCGGGGTGCGCATCCTCACCGCGCCGCTGTGGGGAAAGATGATCGACAAGGTGGGCGCGCAGCCGGTGCTGCTGGCGTGCTCGCTGGGCATCGGGGTGATTCCGGCGCTGTGGCTCTTGCCCTCGGCGGGAACGCTGTGGCCGCTGCTCTTCGACGTGGTCCTCGCCGGCGCGCTGTGGAGCGGCCACGGCCTGGCCATCTTCGCGCTGCCGCTCAGCGTGGCGCCGCGCAAGGGCCGGCCCTTCTACCTCGCGGCCTTCGCCACTGCGGGCGGACTGGCCTACTCCATCGCCGCCGCGCTGGGGGGCGCCATCGCCTCCGCGCTGCCCGAGCAGTTCATCCTCGGCGGCAAGCCGTGGGTGAACCTGCACGTCCTCTTCGTCCTGTCGGCGGTGGCACGGCTCGGAGCCGGCATGCTCGCCACGCGCCTGCCCGAACCCGGTGCTCATCCCGTGACATCGGTCAGCGCGCTCCTGTCCAGGCTGCTTCCGCGCGCCACCCGGGTGCTGGCGCCGCCGAGCCCGGAGAGCCATCGCCCGGGCTGAGTGACCGAGCAGCCTCGAGCCCTGACGCCGCGCCCCTCAGACGCGGTAGGCCCGCACCACCTCGGCCACGCGCTCGGACAGCAGCTTCAGGGACACCGCGGATTCGTTGGTGGAGGAGATGCGCTGCACCGTGTCCCCCATCACCGCGTTCAGCTCGTTGACGGCCGTGAAGATCTGCTCGATGCCCGTGGCCTGCTGGCTCACCGTCTGGGCGATCTGCCGCGCGGCCGCGGTGCTGTCCTGGACGATGGTGCTGAGCTGGCGCAGCGTGTCCCCGGACGCGCGCGCCTGCGTCAGCCCCGCCTCCATCCGCTGCGTCCCCTCGGCGGTGATCTGCACCGTGCCGGCGATGGCCTCGCCGATGTCAAAGAGGATCTTCCGCACCTGATTGGTGGCCCGGATGGACTGGTCCGCCAGCGCGCGAATCTCCCGCGCCACCACCGCGAAGCCCTTGCCGTGCTCACCCGAGCGCGCCGCCTCGATGGCCGCGTTCACGGCCAAGAGGTGCGACTGGTCCGCCAGGTCCTTCACCGTCTCCGTGATTCCGCCAATCTGCTGCGTGCGCTCTGCCAGCGACATGATGCGCACGGTGATCTGCTCCACCTGCGAGCGCAGATCCACCATGCCGTCGATGCTCGCGGCGACGGCGTCCTCTCCGGACTTGCCCAGCGCCTCCGCGCGCTCCGCCACTTCGATGACGGACTGCGCGGAGCTGGATGCCAGGAGCGCCGTCTGGCGGATCTCCTGCGCCGTCACCTGCGTCTCCTGGACCGCGGCGGCCTGACGGGAGACCATCTGGTTCTGCTCGTTCGCGGACTCGTTGAGTCCCATCACCGAGTCGCTGAGCAGCTCCGTGGACGAGTGGAGCTGGTGCAAGAGGTCCTTGAGCTTGCCCACCAGCAGCCCCACCGCGCGCGCCAGGTCGCCCACCTCATCCTGCGTGGAGACGTGCACCGGCTCGCGCAGGTCACCGTGCTCGGCGATGCGTGTCACGGCGCCGGTGAGCGCGACGAGCGGAGCGACGATGCGCCGGCTGATGAACCACGCTCCCACCATCAGCACCACCAGCGCGGCCAGCAGCACGATGCGCAGGTTGTTCACGATTCCGTCGATGTGGCCCCGAGCCTCCGTGCGATTGAAGCCCACGTGCACCGAGCCCAGGCCGCCGGGCACCTGCGCCGCCATGTCCAGCAGCTCCACGTCCTCGGCCTGAAGCGGAGTGCCCTCCTTCGTGACGGTCAGCTCGGAGGCGTGGTCGCGCAGAATCCGCGCGTGGCGCCCCGACACGGCCACCAGCGCGCCCTTCGGGTCCACGAGCGCCACGTACGCCAGCGCGCCTTCCCGGGCCACCGCGTCCAGCGTGGGCTGGACCTCGGCCTGCTCGCGATTGCGCAGCAGGTCCGCCATCGCCGAGGCGAGCGCCGTCGGCACCGCCACGCTCATCGAATGGCCTTGCTCCTCGAAGGCCTCGCGAAGCCGAGGAATCGTGTACCCCACCGAGAGCAGGGCGAAGAACAGCGCCACGACGAGCGGCGCGAGGATGATTTTTTGAGAGAGAGAGATTCGCATCCGAGCACGAGGGAATGCAGGGCGAACGCGGCACGGCCATTGTGGACGCGTGACAGGCAATGGCGCAACCCCACCCTCCGTTTCATGAAGACACACATTGAAGCAAGGGTCCGTCGGTACCCCAATCCGGGCGCTCCGGTGCGTGCGTCGCCGTCTATCTTTCTCGGCGGCTCGCTGTTCCAGGAGAAAATTGCACCATGAAGCTCCGTCGCAAGGTCCTCGTCCTCGTTCTCGTCCTCCTCGTCGGGGGCCTCGCGGCCAGCTTCCGGAGGGACGTGTCTCCCTCGGAGCTGGAGTCGCGCTACGCGACAGGTCCCTCGCGCTTCCTGGACGTGGAGGGTCTGCGCATCCACTACCGCGAGCAGGGCCAGGGGCCCACGCTGCTGTTGCTTCACGGCTCCAATTCCTCTCTTTTCACGTGGGAGGGCTGGGTGCGTGAGTTGTCAGAAAACTACCGCGTCATCACCCTGGATCTTCCTGGCCACGGCCTGACGGGGCCGGATGCGCGGGGGCGCGCTGGGTCATCGACCGGAACCTGCGAGCCGTCTACGGAGACCCCTCCCGCGTGACGGAGGCGCTGGTGGAGCAGTACCACGCGCTGCTGCTGCGCGAGGGCAACCGCCAGGCCACGCGCGAGCGGCTGCGGTCGGTCAGCGACGAGACGCGGTGGAAGCATCTGGGCGAGCTGCGCATGCCCACGCTCATCCTCTGGGGCGCGAAGGACACGTGGATTCCGCTGGAGCACGGCCACCGCTTCGCCCGGGACCTCCCCGGCGCCAGGCTCATCGTCTATCCGGAGCTGGGGCACGTCCCCATGGAGGAGGACGCCGCGCGTACCGCCGCGGACCTGCGAAGCTTCCTGGAGGCGTCTTCGGCCCACACGCCCCTGTGAGCCGAGGGGACCGGCGGATGTTCATCAGCCGGCGCCCCCTTCCCTTTCAGTGCAGCCCTTCGGGCTCCGGCTCCTTGCTGGGCTCCTCATCCAGGCACGCCAGGGCGGCGAGCAGCAGCGTCTCGCAGCCGAAGCGCAGGCTGTCGACCGAGGGGTCGAAGCGCGGTGAGTGGTTTGATGGCAGGGCCTGGATCTTCTCCCAGGGCGTCTTGCCAGGCGCCTGCTTCCAGGCGTCGTGAGACGTGCCGCCGAAGAACCAGTAGACGAGCGGCACCGCCGCCTGGGCGTCCTCGGCGGACGTGCGCCCGTCGAAGTAGGGAAAGTCCTCGCTGCCGCTGCCCAGGCCCGTGTCGACGATGCGCTCGGCTCCGAACCAGGCCGCGTGCGCGGCACGGACCCGGGTGAAGTAGGAGTCGTCGTTCACCATCACCCGCGTGTGCTCCATCACCTCGATGTCGGGCGGCTTGGGCGAGCGCCCCGCCTCACACTCCGCCTTCGCCATGCGCGTGATGGCTTCGAGCAGCTGCTTCTGGAGGGCATCTGTCGGCGTGCGCACCGTCATCTCCAGCACCGCCTCGTCGGGGATCACGTTGGAGCGGGAGCCCGCGTGGATGCTGCCCACGGTGATCACCACGCCGCCGCGCGTGAGGTCCACCTCGCGAGAGACGATGCTCTGCAGCCGGGTCACCAGGTACGCGGCGATGACGACGGGGTCCACCGCCGCGTGGGGCTGCGAGCCGTGCCCGCCCTTTCCGAAGATGCGGATGCGCACGTTGGCGGAGGCCATCATGCAGGCCCCGGGATGGTGCCCCAGGAGCCCCACCTCCAGCGGCGCCACGTGCTGGGCAAGCGCCACGTCGGGCTTGCCGAAGCGCTCATACAGTCCGTCTTTCACCATGGCCCGCGCGCCCTGGAGCGTCTCCTCTGCGGGCTGGGCCACCAGCATCAGCGTCCCGCGCCAGTGGGGGCGGGATTGGGCGAGCAGCTCCGCCACGCCCACCAGGCAGGTGATGTGGACGTCATGTCCGCATGCGTGCATCACCGGCACCGTCCCCCCATGAGAATCCTTCACCCTCACATGGCTCGCGTCGGGGCGGCCGGTCTTCTCCTCCACCGGCAGCGCATCCATGTCCGCGCGCAGCAGCACGGTGGGACCCGGACCGTTGCGGAGCACGCCGACGACACCGTAACCGCCGACTCCGGTGGTCACTTCGTAGCCAATGCGCTCCAGCCACTTCGCCACCTTCGCCGAGGTCTGTTCCTCCTGCCTGGACAGCTCGGGGTGCGCGTGTAGATCCCGATAGAACGCCTCCAACCTCGGAGCGAGCTGCTCGTGCGCGAGCGTCAGGTTCGGAAGCCAGGCGTGCGTGGGCTCCGTCCGTTGCAAGGTCTCTGATACTTCCATTCCACATCCTCCCCGGTAGCGGCCGGGAAGATGCCCCTCTCGCGGCGGACGGGAGCGACCATGCCGCGAGGTCCGCGCATCAATGTCCGTGGACCAACGGGCCCGAGGACAAGCGCCGCTTCGCTGTCCTCGCCGCGACGCTCACCGCGCGCGCGGGGGCAATGGTCGAGGGTGGCCTTGTTCCCCACGTTGCCCCAGATGAAGACCGCCATCTTGAGTCTGGGTGTGGTGTTGAGCCTTGTCGCGAGTCCCGCGTTGGCCGAGTCCAAGGAGAGCGAGGCCTGCACCGAGCCGTGCGGCGCGCGCTCCCGTCAGCTCAAGGGACACGTGTTCCAGTTCCCCATGCTCCAGCAGAGCGCGTTCGTCACCACGCACGTGGGCATCCGGGAGGGCATCGCGCGCTACGACATTCCGGACGTCCCGGTGAATGACCTGGAGCCGCTGGATGTCCTGCTGACCGGCGTCCAGCAGACGCTGGACCTGAGCCTGAGCATCACCGACTGGCTGGGCGTCGTCGGCTTTGGCAGGGCGACCATCATCACCGGCACCAACGCGGACAGCCTGCTGGCCTCGGGTGGCACCGTGGACCTGGTGGGGCAGCTCGGCGCGGTGTTGCGGCTCTTGCGCAACGACAAGAGCGGCACGCAGCTCTCCCTGCGGGGACACTTTGGCTACAACAAGGGCCGGGAGATCACCCTGCTCCCGCTGATCAACGCCATCGTGGACACGCCCCAGGTGACGGTGGGCGGCATCATCGACGGCAACCTGGGACAGTTCCTCTTCGTGCCCAACCAGGAGGCGAGCGCCCACGGCGGGCTCTTCGTGGCGCAGTCCTTCGGCCGGGTGTTCTCGCTCCAGGGGTCCGCGTCCGCGGAGTACGCGTGGCAGAAGCGTCGGCCCTTCGACGTCGTCCTCGGGGGACGTTTCGAGCAGGAGACGAATGCGCTGCGCGTCTTCTTCGCGCTCGCGGCGACGTTGGATATCTATCCGGTGACGGCGATTCCGATCGCCATCGTCGGCGAGTATGTCTTCCGGACGGGCTTCCAGGAGCAGGTGAACCGGGATGACCGCACGCTGAGCGACAACACGGTGGGCCTGGGCATCTACTACTCCGGCCGCGCCAACCTCCAGCTCGGGCTCGGCACGGTGGTGACGCTCGACGGCGAGCCGCGCATGGGGTTGGGACAGGCGGGGCGCGCGCTGGAGTCCGGCGATCCGACGCTGAGCTACGGCCAGCTCATCCTCCGCTACATCTGGTGAGCGCATGCCGCAACAAGGCCGCGAGGAGCTCCGCCGGCCCACCGCAGCCCACCTTCTGGCAGGCGCGCGTCCAGTACTGCGAGACTGTCTTGTAGCCAATGCCCAGCTCGCTCGCGATGGTCTTGGTCGCGAGCCCCCGTGCTCCGAGCCGGACCACCTCCGCCTCACGGAAGCTGAGGGCATGTGCCTGTGCGAAGGCGCTCACCGCGCGACTCACCGCGTCCTCATGAGCAGGCCTTGCCACGCCCCGTATATAGGGAGTGATTGGCGCGGGTCCAAGGGCACGGCGGGGCGATGGGTTGGGTCCGAACGGCGCGGTTGTCAATTCGCCCCTCGGGGCTGACCGAAATATTCGGTCAAGCCCTTTCCTGACGCGGTGGACATCTCCATGCCGCCTGCCCTGTCGCCATCGCGCAGCCAGGCAAGGAGACCTCCAGATGAGACGCGCTGCACGCTTGTTGAAGGAAATCCCCCTGACCTGCTCCGCCCTGCTCCTCCTGGGGGTCTCGCCCGCCCTGGCGGCGGAGTACATCGTCAAGAACACGAACGACTCGGGGCCGGACTCCCTGCGGGCGGCCATCATCGACGCCAATGCCAACCCGGGCCCGGACACGATCTCCTTCGACATCCCCGGGCCGGGTGTCCGGACCATCACCGTGCTCTCCGAACTCCCCACCCTCGTGGACACGGTCACCATCGACGGCTCGACCCAGCGCCACTATGCGGGAATGCCTTTGATTCAACTCACGGGCAATGCTGAGTTCGATGGCCTCGCGTTCGAGTCCGAGAGCAACGTCCTTCGGGCGGTGAACATCCAGAACTTCAATACGGGAGTCAGACTGGGCCAAGGCGGAGGCAATACCATCGTCGGGTGCTACCTCGGAACCGATTGGTCTGGACTCAAGGCCAGCGGGAACGCCTTTGGCATTGCCATCGAGTCCTCGTTCAACACCATCGGGGGACTGGGGCTCTATGAGGAGAATGTGATTTCGGGCAACAACACGTTCGGCATCTTCGTGGATGATTCCGCCCACAAGAACGAAATCACTGGAAACCTCATTGGAACAGATGCCACGGGGCAGGCCTCGCTCGGCAACTTCAATTCGGGTGTCTTCCTCTACGGAGGGACGCTCAATGAGCTCACCTACAACGTGATTGCCGGCAACGGTTCAGATGGTGTCTTCATCAACGAAGACGCCCTCTATACGAAGCTCCTCGCGAACAGCATCGGGACCGACGCGCTGGGGCTCAGCCCCCTCGCCAACAAGGGCAGCGGTGTCTTCATCCAGAACGCCTCGTTCACTCAGCTCGGCACCGTCGACGTCGCCAACTCGGGAAACCACATCGCCTACAACGAGAGCGCCGGCGTCACCATCGTCGGCGCGAAGGCGAGGTCCAATACGGTCCGTGGCAACAGGAGCAAGGCGAACGGTGGGAAGGGCATCGACCTGGGCGGCAACGGCGCCACCCCCAATGACTCCCGCGACGAGGACAGTGGCCCCAATAGCTTGCAGAACACGCCGACCATCAGCGAGATCTTCATTGTCGGTTCAACGACTGAAATCTCCGGCAAACTGAGCAGCACCCATTCCCGGGTCTTCACCGTCGACCTCTACAGGAGCCCGGCCTGCCTGTCGGCGAGCAAGGGAGAGAACGACACGACCTACCTGGGGTCGGCGAAGGTGACGACCGACGCCAGCGGCGTGGGGCGCTACAAGCTGACTCACCCGGCGGTGCTGCCCCCGAACTCAGGCGTGACGGCCGTGGCGACCGATGCGGCGGGCAACACGTCGGAGCACGGCGGCTGCAAGAAAGTGGTTCACTGAGGCCCCGCGGTTCGCTGTTCGCGAGCGGGACTCAGTGGGCCCCGCTCGCACCCACCTGACCACCACGGGCATCAGGGACACCCCTGGCTCTTGCTGACCTCGTCGTAGACCTCGCTTCCCCGGGGGCGCCGGATGCCCAGCTCAGCCAGCGCTTCGCCCGACTGCTTCACCAGCGCGAGCAGCTCGGCTTCGGCTTCCTCCTTGCCGAAGACCTCCTCGCCGCCGGTCCATCGGCGCAGGTCCGCCGCCAGCTCGCGTGCCGACGGGTAGCGATCCTCGGGCGACCGTTGAAGCAGCTTGCGCAAGATCAGCCGCAGCCCCTGGGGCAGGTTCTCCGTCAACGCCTCCAGGTCCGCCTGCGTGTAGGTCGCCGCGCGCCAGATGGCGTCTTCCACCAGGGGATGGCATTCCGCGAGCTCGGCCCGTTTGAGGGCACGCCGGACGCGCCCGCGCTGCCGCCTCGACAGCGAATCCTTCACTGCGTCTGTCACATCGTCCGGAGCATCGAGGAGGTTCCTTCCTGTCGCTATCTCGAGCATGACGACGCCGAGCGCGAAGAGGTCCGAGCGCGCGTCGACACACCCGGTCAGCAGCATCTCCGGAGACGAATAGAACGAGTCCCCCAGCGGGCGGCGCACCGTGGAGGAGACGCGGCCGGGCAGGTTCGACAGGGCAAGGCCGAAGTCGGCGAGCTGCACCCCACCCTTCCAGTCAACGAAGAGGGTTCCCACGTCGACGGCGCGGTGGACGATGTGGAGCGGCTTCCCCTGCCCGTCCGTCGCCTCGTGGGCATGCTCCAGGGCGGCGGCGGCACGGGCTCCCACGTAGAGCGCGAACGAGGGCGAGAACCTGCGGCCACACTCTCCGGCGAGCGTCAGCAGCTCGCACACGGAATGCCCGACGGGGTGCTCGGTGATGACGTACCAGGCCCCCTCCGCCTTGTGCAGTCCGTGGACGCGAAGGATGGCCGGATGGTCGAGGAACGTCGCCAGGCGCACCTGCTCTTCCAGCTTCTCCCTGGCCCTCTTGATGCGCGTGGCGTCCTGACTCGGCTGTGCCCCCACCGCCTTGAGCAGCACTCTCCCCCTGGGGTGGTTGCCCTCCAGCGTCCGGCGCCTCGCGACGAGGAGGCTCAGCCCGTGATGCGCCTCCCCCAGGTTGTCGCGGAACTCGTACTTGAAGCCGTCCCTCTCGAAGAGGATCGCCCCTCGGGGAACCGTGAACTCGATGGCCGCCATGCGTGTCCCTCCATTGACGCGGGCACCCATGCTCACGCGCCTTGGGGACGAATACTACCTGGGAGATGGTCCACAAGGGAACTACCCCAGGAGGTCCTGCCGCATCTCGCGAGGGGGTGGCCGATCTCGACCGCCTACCCTGTACGTCACCCGCGAGGGACTCAGGGCCAGCGATCCACGACGACTCCACTGCCTCGGTTCCATGACTTCACCTTTCCATCCTTGAACTCCTTCACATCGCGCTCGACGACGAAGCAGATGGGCTGCTCGTCCTGCCCCGGCAGCTTCACGCGGTCATAGCGAATGATGAGCGCGGGTCCGTCCGCGCGCCCCATCTTGTCGGACAGGTAGTAGGCCCTCCCGTAGAAGCGGGTTCCTGGGGGCACTAATTTCCGCTGGTCATCCGCGATGTTCTTCGGGACGACCCCCACCACGACCTCACCAGCGGTGAACCAGATGTCCTCCTCCTGCCCGTAGCGGTCGTCCAGGACGAGGCTCCATTTGTATTTGAACCGCCAATGGAGATTCTCCAGCATGGCCTCTTCCGCGCCAGCGGGGCAGGTGAACGCCTCGGGCCGTATCTGAGCCCCCGGACAACCCGCCGCCAGTGCCGCGACGAGCGACAACGACGCGCACTCAACGGCGGCGGCGAACTTCTTGGGCATGCGGACTGCGCGTCCTTGGGGCGGCGTCTCGGGCGGCGGGGTCTTCACGGTTGAACCTTCCTTCTGTGCGGCGGCGAGCGCCAGCGCCGGGGCTTCCACGGGAGAGGGAGCAAAGGGGGACATAGCAGGGGGCACCATCCTGGGCGGTGTGGAATGTGGCGCGGGCGCCTCTCGCGAATAGCGCCACAAGGCAGCAGCCGCGACGAGCGCCACGACGCCGACAAAGATGACTCCCCACCTTCCCGCCAGGCGCTGGCGCTCGGTCAGGCCGCCGTGCCACGAACGAGGGGCTGGAACGGCAAGCGACGACGACGCGGCTGGCAGCTCACGGTCGACGTGCTCGGAACGACGCCGTTCCGAGGGCACATGCGCCGGCACGTCGTAGTCGGCGACAGGGTCAGCGCGGAGTGCCGCCAGCTCACGACGAAGCGCTTCGGTGTCGACCGGACGCTTCGTCGGGCTCCGGGACAAGAGGCCTTCGACGAGCTCGCTCAGGGCCTCTGGGACGCGGGCGTTCACCAGACGAGGCGAGCGCGGCACATGGTTCGGGTCGTTCAAGTCGAAGCGCGCGTGCTTCTCCAGCGGACGTGGGTCCGCCAGCAGCTCGTGCAGCATGACGCCGACCGCGAAGATCTCGTCGGCGACCTGAAAGGCATAGCGGGCCCGCGGGTCGTCCTTGTGCTCTCGTAGGAACTTGAACTGTTCGGGCGCGCGATAGCGGTCCGTGCCCGGAGGCAGGCCCCCGTCCGTCAGATCTTCGGCGAGCGCATGGGTCGCACAACTGAAGTCGATGATGACGGGCTCGCCGTCGCTCTTGCGAATCAGGACATTGAGCAGCTTCAAGTCCCGATGCAGCACGCCTCGACCGTGCATGTACGACAGGGCACCGACGAGCTTCTCGAAGACCGCGATGATTTCGCGAAAGGTCGGGTGTTTGCGTTCCGCCCACTCCGCGAGCGTCCAACCCTCCACGTAGTCGAGCGCGAGATAGGCGTGGCCCGTCACCGTGTAGCCATGCCCTTGCGGCCGGACGATGTTGGGGTGGTTCAGCATCAGCAGCGCCGTCAATTCACGCAACGTCCGGGCGTGGGTCTGCTTGAAATCGCCGCTCGTCTCCCGGTGAAGCGCCACCTTGAGCGCGCCGCATCTTCCGTGCTTCTCGCCCAGAAATACGAAGGCAAATCCCCCGTCGCCGATCTGCCTTGAAATCTGCCAGCCGTCGATGAGGGTCTCCAATAGCGTCATCGGGTCTTCTCCCCACCGGACTTGCGCAGGCGGACGTCCAGAATCGTGAGCTGACGGCCCCCGTCCCCGCGCACGTCCACGGTGAAGACGAGGTTCGCATTCGACTCAGGGATTTCAATGACCGCGAGAACGCGTCCGCCCTCACCCGGAGGAATCGCCCCCTTCTTGTCTGTCACGATCCGCGCCCGCAAAGGCATGCCAACCCGCCCCGTGAACGTCGCCTCGCGGGGAGTCCAGGCCGGTTGATCGGCCTTGTTCCTGATGTGCATCTCCACCAGAAACCAGCCCTTGCCCTGATAGGAGCTGATCCTTTCAGTAGAGAGCCCCTGTGCGGCATCCACAGCGTCCCGGACGGCGGAGGATGTGACGACGCCTTCAGCGTCCACGTAGCCGAGCCACACGAAGTCCTCCGGCTTCGGCACGGGCGGTGAAACGTCGGCCTGACAGGGCACGGACCGAGGCTCGGGGCGCTGGACGTCGATCCGCGAGTCCACGTCGCCCGGGTGGGTCACGAGCACGAAGGCGGCGCGCGCTGGCGTCCCGCCGTCGGCGAAGAACAGCCCGAGTTCCTGCCGCTCGCCCTCACGGAGGTCGGCAACGGGCTGAACGATGACCGACCGCTCCCCCGCGTCCAGGACACGGATTCGGGACTCGTCGAAGGTCAGGGACTTCTTCAGGATGGGAGAGGAGAAGAGAAACACCGTCGGGGTGTCTCCCGCGACATGGACGACGGGCAGCGGTTCGGTGGGCGCGCTGGCGACAGTCACGGGGCGTTCCCGCCTGACGCGCCCTCCAGGCAAGGGCTCAGCCGCGGCGGCGACTCCCGCCACGAGCGCGAGCACGAGGGCCAATCTGAAAGGTTGGAGCAACGGTGCGTGACCTCCCGAATAGGGAGGCTACCACCCAGGGCACGCGCGCAGGCGGGCTCTTATCTGCGCTGGCACGGGAATCCACGCCTCGCCGCGCGCCCCAGCCGCTCCTACGCTTCCCTCCCATGTCCAATCCGGTTCCGACACGGCGTGGGGCTCTCCTCCGTCCACGCCACACTGGGCAGGAGCCGCAGCAACACCACGGCCCAGCTTCAACGCACGCCCCTCGATCCGAACTCAGCGAGGGGGCACGCGCCCGCCGATTTCCGGGAAGCGTTCGTAGGCACGCAAGAGCGCCTCCAGGTGTAAGGGGTTGTCGAGGTCGAGCGGCGTCTCAGTGAGTCGAACGACCCACCCGCCCGTCGCAGTGCGCCGCGCCCGAGAAAGGAGCGCTGCGTCGCGGGCAGGGTCCGGGAACCCGATGGCCTGTGCGGTGGCTGCCGACCAGTAGTTCAACCACCCGAGATAATGGGGAATCTCAGGCGAGTGGATGTGCTTGGGAAGGCTTAGCGCTGGGAGCCCGCGGGGCGGAACATGCGGCTGGTCCATCGAGTGGCGAAACTGTTTCGCTACCTCCGGCGCCACTCCGTCTGGCAACACACGCCGTGGGAACTCCCCACTCACCGCCGCCTCCGCGAGCCACCCATCGCGTTGAGGCAACGCGATAGGCCGCCCCGCCTCTGACAGCTTCCACTCCAAGCGCACACCTGAGTGCGCCCGTTCGATTCCCTGGACAACCGCGAGCGTGCGACCGTCGTTGTCCACAAGCGCAGGCGCGAAGACGATATGGATGAGGGTTCTCTGCTTGGTCATCGCTTGCACCCAGTCACGACGATGAGGCTCCGGTCCTCCCGCTGAAGCGCGTCTTTGTGCACTTGGAGCCAGTGCTCCCGTGTGCCCCTCCAGCATGAATCGAGGAGGCACACGGGAGCACGGCGAGAGACGAGCTTCAGTGCCCCGCGCCGCTGGTGGCCTTCAGTCCGATGATGGCGACCAGCAGCATGGAGAGGAACAGGATGCGCAGCGGGGAGATGGGCTCATGGAAGAGCACCACGCCGAGCACCGCCGCGCCGAGCGCTCCGATGCCCACCCACACAGCGTAGGCCGTGCCGATGGGCAAGGTCTTCGCCGCCGTGGACAACAAGAACATGCTGGCGACGATGGCCACGCCCGTGAGGACGCTGGGGACAAGACGGGTGAAGCCCTCGGTGTACTTGAGGCCAATGGCCCAGCACACCTCAAGCAGCCCCGCGATGAGGAGAATGATCCACGCCATGACGTACGACTCCTGAGATGGGCGTCGTCTTGTCGTGACCGGGTACGGCGCACCTCGTCCGGGCCCGCTGAACCCACCCTGGGTACCGCGGACGGCGAGGTCTATAGCGCCTCGCCCCTCTGGCTTCAACGTCCTCGATTCCGCGGGGATTCCCCCATCACCCCTGCGACACGGACGGGGCCTCCGGCGCGGGCGTCGCCTTGGTGCGCGGAGCCACCTGCCGCTGCATCGCGGTGTCGGCGATGCGACGGATGAGCGCCGGATAGGACAGCCCCCGCTCCTTCGCGCCGAGCGCCACCTCGCACTGCGCCTCCAGGTAGGGGTTCGGATTCACCTCCAGGAGGAACGGGTCCTTCGTGCCGCTGGAGACCCGGAAGTCGATGCGCGCGTAGTCACGCAGCTTGAGCGCGCGGAACGCGGTGATGGCGGCGCGGGAGATGCGCCCGAGCAGCTCATCCGACAAATCCGTGGGCAACACCAACCTCGGGCTGCCCGCCGTCTCCGGGCCGAACTTCACCTCGCGGTTGGCGATCTTCATCCGCTTGCGGCTCCACTTCTTGCCGAAGTCCAGCTCCACCACCGGGAGCACCTCGGGCCGCGTGGGGTCGCCCAGCACGCCCACGTACAGCTCGCGCCCCTCGATGAACTCCTCCGCGAGCGCCTCGTCACCGAACTCCTCTTGAATCCTCCGCACCCGCCGCGCCAGGCCCTCCAGGTCCTTCTCCACGCCCAGGCCCAGTGACGCATCCGAGCGCACCGGCTTCACCACCACCGGGAAGCGCAAGTCACCGCTCGTCTGCAACGACGCTCCGTCGAACGTGGCGAACCGGGGCGTGAGCACCCCGTGGTACTGGAGCAGCTGCTTGGTGAGGACCTTGTCCTGCGCCAGCAACAACCCCGCGGTGCCGGAGCCCGTGAAGGGCACGCGCGCCAGCTCCAACATCGCGGCGACGTTGACCTCCAGCCGGTAGTCATCCGCGAACGTCTCGCAGATGTTGAAGACCAGGTCGGCGCGACTGCGGCCCACCAGGCGGACCAGGTCGGACACGCTCTCGTCCACGCCAATGGCCACCGTCTCGTGTCCCCCCTCCTCGAGCGCGGCTCTCACCTGCCCCATCACGGGGTCCGGCGGCTCTCCCTTGGGCTGATAGTGGAGGACCGCGATACGCCAGGGGCCAGGGGCCATGTTCACTCCTCGAAGAAGCGGTCGGTGTAGAGGTGGTTCATCGCCAGGGCCGTCACCAGCGAGGCGATGCGCAGCGCGGCCTCCCGGCTGTCATCGGGATGAAGCGTGAGTCCCAGGGACGCGGTCCTGTCTCCCAGGTGGTCCAGCAGCGCGCGCACCACGCTCGGGCTGACGCCGGTGTAGTGGCTCACGCTCGACAGGAGCCGCTGCCGCTCGGCGCGCACCAGCGTCTCCGCGCGCACGGGCGCCACGCCGGGCCCCTCGAAGATGTCCTCCAGGAACTGGTCGAACGCGTCGCGCAGCTCCAGGTCCACCTTCTCGTCCAGCTCCCGCTGTCGGTAGTGGTCGAGGACGGTGCCCTCCATCTCCTCCGTCGTCAGGTCCGGCTGGGCCAGTTGGACGAGCGGCGGCGTGCGACCCAGCCGCGCCACCGTCTCCTCCACGTACTGGAGCTTCCGCAGCGCGCCCCAGCCCTGGTAGCGCTTGCGCCAGTCACTGTCCGGTGTGAGCCACACCGCGAACGTCTCCGCGAAGTCCTCGTCCGGGTGCTTCTGCGCGTACCACCCCGCGATGTGGTGGACGTAGCGCCGGGAGAAGGGCCGCGCCTTGTAGTCGTCCCGATACGGCCGCGAGTAGTCCCCGAACAGCTTGCGCCACTCCTCCGTCTCGTAGAGCTGGTAGGCGTAGTTGAAGGCGTGTCCGGCCTCATGGCGCAGGTACATGAGGATCTCCCCTTCCGTCTCCACGCTGCCGCCCAGCTCCGCCTCGATGGAGTGCAGGTCCGGGTCCGCCAGGTAGAACGGCACGCCGATGACGGGCACACCGGAGGGACAGCCCCACTCGTCGGACAGGTAGCACTGGGGCTTGAAGGAGATGCCTCGCGCCTCCAGCTCCGCGTGGAGCTGGTCGATGTGCCGCTCCAGCGGAGTCCCCGACAGCCGCAGCGACAGGTCCTTGATGCGGGCCTGGAGGAGCTGCTCACGCCGAGCAGGAAGTCCGCCGCGTCCGTCGCCCTGCTGGGCCGGATGCTTCTCGCGCAGGAGGGCCGCGGGATGGGAAGGAGGAGTCCACATGCCCTCTTCTAGATAAGAAGCCTGGAGCCAGGCGGGCAGCCCGGGGCACGCGCCCGGCAGGCAGCCAGTCGAGGCCCCGCCATGTCGCTCGTCAATGAAGGGCCGGTGGCGACGGGGGCTCTGGCGTGGGGCGCACGCCACCACCGCTCTGCTGGAAGCGGGCCACGGCGGCTTCGACGGTGAGGTAGACGTTCTCCTCGCCCAGCCGCTCCATCATCCCCGTGCGCCGCAGCATTCCTCGCAGCGGCGCGTTCGCATCGGCGATGACCAGGGCGATGCCCTCGGCCTCCAGCTCTCGGCGCAGCTTCTCCAGGCCCTCGGCGGCGGTGATGTCCAGGTCGAACACGGCGCTCGCGTCCAGCACCACCTCGCGCACCGGCGGCGACGCCTCGGCGATCAACGCGCGAAGCTGCTCCCGGAGGTGGCGGGCATTCGCGAAGAACATGGGCGCATCGAAGCGATAGACGAGGAGCCCCGGCAGCGTGTGCGTGCCCGCGTGGCGGGAGACGTCGTGCCAGCCGGGCACGCCCTCGCGCTCGCCGAGGACGGCGTCATGGGGATGCGCCGCGCGACGGATGAGGTCCCCCAGGGCCAGCGCCACGGCGATGAGGATGCCCTGGAGGATGCCGAGCACCACCACGCCCAGCGTGGTCGCCACCGCGAGCATCGCCTCCACGCGCCGCACCCGCCACAGCTCGGCGATGGCGCCCACGTCCATCAGGTACACGGCCGCGACGATGACGATGCCTCCGAGCGTCACCAGCGGGAGGTTCTGGAGCAGCGGCGTGAAGAACAGCGCGAACACGGCGACCAGCACGGCGGCGATGACACCCACGAGCTGCGACTTGCCACCCATGGCGTCATTGACGGCGGTGCGAGAGTCGCTGCCCGTCACCGGAAAGCCCTGCGTGAAGGCGTTGGCCAGGTTCGCGGCGGCCTGCCCGATCAGCTCCTGGTTGCCGTCCAGGCGATAGCCGTGCTTGTCCGCGTAGAGGCGGCCCGCGAGCACGGAGCTGGCGTAGTTGACCAGCGCGAGGCTCAGCGCGGCCGGGAGCAAGGCCCGGACATCGGAGAAGCCCACCGAGGGCAGCCCCAGCGACGGCGGCGTGGCGGCGATGGGCCCGACGACCTTCACGCCTCCGTGCTGGAGCTGGAACACCTCGGCGAGCCCGGTGGTGAGCACCACGAGGATGAGCGGCCCTGGCAGCTTCGGCAGGAAGCGTCGCAGGAGCACCAGGACGGCGACGATGCCCAGTCCGAGCAGCAGCGTGGGCACATGCGTCCGGCTCAAGCCTCGGCCCACCTCCAGCAGCTGGCCTGGAAAGTCATCGGCCTTGCGCTCCAGGCCGAACATCCGCGAGAGCTGACTGCCGATGATGATGAGCGCCGCGCCATTGGTGTAGCCGATGAGGATGGGCTTGGAGAGGAAGTCCGCGAGCGCTCCCGTCTTGAACAGGCCCGCGGCGAGGCTGATGAGCCCCACCATCATCGCCAGGAGCGCGGCGAGCGACGCATACCGCGCGGGGTCCCCACCCGCCGCGACACCGCCCAGCGCGCTCGCGGCGATGATGGCCGCGCCAGCCTCGGGGCCGAGCATCAGGTGCCGGGAGGGACCGAACAGCGCGTACGCCAGCATGGCGATGACGCCCGCATACAGGCCAGCGGCGGGCCTGACGCCGACTATCTGCGCGTAGGCCAGGCCTTGAGGCACCAGCATGGCGCCAATCGTCACCGCGGAGAGCAGGTCCGGCCGCAGCCAGGACCTCGAGTAGCCCTCCATCCAGCGCAGGCCCGGGACGTACCGTCGTGCGCTCCGCCATCCGCTTGTCGCCGTGAGCTTCATCGTCGTCTCGCATCGCTCCGGTGGGAACCCGCGCACTGACGATGCGTCGCTCGCGAGTCGTCCGCACGGTCCGCCAGGGAGGGGCAGGCACGCGGGGCGCGCGCACTGCTCGCGAGCCAACGCGGAAGGGGCCCGCGAGGGTCCGGCGAGCCCGGGACGCTCCGGGCCCGCGCGCCGCCACGTCCCCAGCTTCAGCCGACCATGACAGGAGGGGGTTCCATGCCTCGGTACTTCGCCATGTCCGTCTTGTTGTTCTCACTGCTCGCCGCGCCGCCTGCCCTGGGAGGAACGTTGAGACAGGCGGCCGAATCCACGTCGGGCTTCATCGAGGAAGAGCCGCCCGTGGCCGGCAGCTTCACATTCAACCTGGGAGTGGGCGTCGTCTTCCCGACCTTCGAGACCAACAGCCGGTTCAAGGAGGGCTGGGCCTTCCTGCTCGGCGCGGGCTACCACCTCACCGAGCACATCGGCGTCGTCGCGGAGTACCAGTACAGCGACTACGACCTGGAGAGCGACCTCCTCGCGGACACGAGCTTCTCCGGCGACCACATCATGCAGTACGGAGATCTCAACCTGCTCATCGGCGTCTCTCCTCGCGGGCGGTTCGGGCTGTATCTCACTGGAGGCCCGGGCCTGTACTACCGCAAGGTGGAGGTCACCCAGTTCGCCGGCGCGGCCGTCGTCCCTGTCTGCGACCCGTGGCTGCTCTTCTGCGACACCGAGGTGGTGGGAGTGGACACCGTCATCGGCTCGCGCAGCTCCACGGACTTCGGGTTGAACGGTGGCGTGGGTGTCTCCTATCGCGTCTATGGACCGATGCGCGTCTATCTGGAGGCGCGCTACCACTACATCTTCGGCCCCGAATACCAGACGGCCACGGGCGCGCGCCGGGCGAACGGCCAGTACCTTCCCATCAACCTGGGCCTGCGCTTCTGACGCTTCGGCGGCGGGCGCTGGCCTTCATGCCCGCCGCTCCCCGCGGGGCACCTCCTTCGAGGAGGGCCACGCACCAACCTGGATTGAAACCTGGAGGGACGCTCGCATGAGAAGCCAAGCGCGCCATGCCGCCATTCTCGCGGGAGCCGCCGTCGTTGGACTGGCGTTCATCGCCTTCGCACAGGGGCAAGCCACGCCTCCGGTGCAGCCACAGCCGCACGGAGTCTTCGGCGCAATCCTGGACTACATGCGCCGCCAGCCCTTCATCCTGATGTTCCTCGTGGTGGCCGCGGGCTATGCGCTCGGCGAGGTGAAGGTGAAGGGCGTGGGCATGGGCTCGACAGCGGCGACGCTGCTCCTCGCGCTCATCGTCAGCTTCTGGGCCTTCCAATCCCACAAGATTGAGTACTCCCTGCCGGAGTTCACCAGCACGGTGTTCTTCAACCTCTTCATCTTCGCCATCGGCATGAAGGTGGGGCCACAGTTCCTTGGCGGTATCCACCGGGAGGGCAAGCACCTCATCATCCTCGCGCTGTTGGTGCCGCTGCTGTCCTCGGCCCTCGTCTATGCGTCGCGCTACTTCACGCATCTGGCACCGGGCCTGCTGGCCGGCATCCTCTCCGGCGCGAACACGGCCACGCCGGGCTTCGGCGCGGCGCAGGCGGCGCTGGCCAGTGGCTCCGCGGCGCTGACGGGAGAAGCGGCGCGCGCGGCACCGGGCAACCTCACCACGTCGTACGCGTTCCTCTACTGCATCAGCATGGTGGTCTTCACCGTGTTGATGTCGGTGATGCCCAAGATGTTCGGCAAGGACGCGGTGGCGGACGGCAAGGAGATGGAGAAGGAGCTCGCGGGTGAGGACTCCGCGCCGCTGCCGGGCACGGCGGAGTCGTTCATGCGGGGCTACATGCCGTTGGACCTGCGGGTCTTCCGCGTGGAGAACCCGGCGTTGGAGGGGCGCACGGTGGCGGACCTGGACCATGCGCATCCCCGGGTGGCCATCGAGCGCGTCTACCACAAGGGGCGCGTCTACAACCCGCCACCGGACCTGGTGCTGAATCGCGGTGACGAGGTGGCGATGCTCGGGCCGGTGTCCCTGCTGCTGGCGGGCGGGCCGCACATCGGGCCGGAGGTGGATGACTCGAAGCTGCGCAACGTGAAGTTCGACACGGTGGAGGTCATCGTCCAGAACAAGGACGTCATCGGGAAGACGCTGGGGCAGCTGGCGCTGAAGATGGGCCACGGCATCTACCTCAGCGCCCTCTTCCGGGCGGGTGACCAGCTCCCGGTGAGCCGGGACCAGGCGGTCAACAAGGGCGACGTGCTGCGCATCACCGGCAGTCCCAAGCGGGTGTCGGAGCTGAGCAAGGTGGTGGGGCCCCTGGTGAAGCCCAGCCTGTCCACGGACATCATCACGCTGGGCCTGGGGCTCGCGGCGGGTGCGATGCTGGGGGCCATCACGGTCCCCATGTTCGGCGTCCAGTTCAGCCTGGGCTCGGCGGTGGGCCTGCTCATCGTCAGCATCGGGTTGAGCATCCTGCGCACGCACAACCCGGCGCTCGGCGGTCCGTTTCCGGAGCCCGCGCGGCAGTTGCTCGAGGATGTCGGGCTGAACGTCTTCATCGCCATCCTGGGGTTGAACTCGGGAGCGGGTGTGGCGCACGCCATCGAGGGCGGCCTCTTGGGGCCCACTCTCATCATCGGCTCCATCGCGGCCTTCGTTCCTCCCATCATCGGGTGGATGGTGGGTCAGTACATCTTCAAGATGAACAGCGCGGTGTTGATGGGCGCCATCGCCGGAGCGCGCTGCAACAGCGCCGGCATGCGAGCCGCGCAGGAAGCGTCGAAGAGCATTGTCCCGGCGATTGGCTATCCGGTGACGTTCGCCATCTCGAACCTGTTGCTCACCCTCATCTGCTACCTGTTCGCCCTGATGGGCTGAGGAGGAACTCCATGAGCGCTCCCCTTCCCTCCTGGAATGACGGCACCGCGCGCGCGGCGCTGCTGGACTTCGTCGACGCGGTGACGACTGAAGGCGCTTCGAGCTTCGTTCGGCCGGAGGACCGGGTCGCGGTGTTCGACAACGACGGCACGTTGTGGGCGGAGCAGCCCATGTATGTGCAGGCGCACTTCGTCCTGGACAGGGTCCGGGAGTTGGCCCGCTCGCATCCGGAGTGGCGGAGGAAGCAACCCTTCCAGGCGATCATCGAAGGGGACGAGGAGGCGCTGAGCAGGCTCACGGAGCATGACGCCGCGGCGCTGATCGCGGCCACGCACGCGGGGATGACCACGGGGGAGTTCTCCCGGACGGCGAAGGCCTGGTTGGCGACGGCGCGGCATCCGCGCTTCCAGCGGCCCTTCACGCACTGCATCTACCAGCCGATGCTGGAGCTGCTGGACCTCTTGCGGACACATGGGTTCGACCTGCACATCGTCTCGGGCGGTGGCATCGACTTCCTACGAGCGTTCAGTGAGGAGACGTACGGCATCCCCTCGTCGCATGTGATTGGAAGCAGCGGGAAGACGCACTTCGAGCTGCGGGAGGGCCAGCCTGTGTTGGTGAAGCTGCCGAGCCTCACCAGCATCGACGATGGCGAGGGCAAGCCCATCAACATCCACCTGCACATCGGGAAGCGGCCGGTGCTGGCGTTCGGCAACTCGGATGGAGATCTCCAGATGTTGCAGTACGCGGGCTCGGGGGATGGGCCTCGGCTGAGGCTGCTCCTTCACCACGACGACGCGGAGCGGGAGTACGCGTACGACCGCGAAGCGAAGGCGGGGAAACTGGACCGGGCGCTGGACGCGGCGGGGACGGACGGGTGGACGGTGGTGAGCATGCGCTCGGACTGGAAGCAGGTGTTTCCGTAGGGCGCGTCAGTGCTTCTTCAGCGGGAACAGGAACGAGAGCTGGACGCGGAGCTGCCACTCCGCGGTCCCCGGCAGGTCGGGTCGAATCGCGTTGTAGTACGCGGACACGGAGCCATTCAGTGCCTGCTTGCCCACGGTGAAGACCTTCCCTGCCCCCAGGCCAAAAGGAACGGTCCACTGCTCTCCGGACGGCCCCTCCCAGTTCGCCGTGAGGATGGGCGCCGACGTCACGTACCAACCCTTCGGAAGGTTGCAGGTGATGAAGTACTGGAGCAGCAGTTGGTTCACCGTCTCGCGCGAGTCGTCACCGAACACGGAGAACACGTTGTTCGCCAGCACACCGATGGACCAGGGCTCCGGCTGAACCAGCGCTACCACGGAGGGTCCCACGCTCCACTTGCCCGTGCCCAACACCTCCGCCGTCCCAGTCGGCAACAGGAACGCCGGGCCCACGCCCCAGATGAAGAGCCCCGGCTCCTTCGGCGACACGAAGAACGTCGCTGACGTGTCTCCCAACCCGAACGTCCCGCCACTCCCGTCCGCCAGGTCCGGTTGATAGAGAATGGGCAGGATGACCCGCGCGATGAGGTTGAAGTCCCGCGTCAGCGACAACGGCACCACGGGCTGGATGTTGAGCGTGTTGCGCACCCGCTCCCCAGGCTCCACGCCCAGATCCACGTTGTCCTGAAGCGGCACGCTGATGAGCGCCGCCACCGGGTTCTGCACCGCCTTCGCCAGGTCCTGCTGGTTCGCCCCCTCGCTTCCAGCCGACGCGGGAGTCGGCTCTTCAGCGACTGAAAGCAGCGGCATCACCAGGAGCAACATCACGACCCACGCGCCGCCTCGCCTCGAACCTGGTGCCCGCACGCCCCACCCCCGTGCCAACACAGCGGCACCGGGTGGGGATGCCCATCGACGAGCGCCTCGTCAACGGTCCCCACCCCCGGGGGCAGGAGCCACGTCCTCAAACACTCGCGACGCGGGCCCTCAGTCGCTCAGCGCTTCGACCGCGGGCGGCACGTAGGCCCCTCGCTGCGCCGACTCGGTGGGGCCGTAGATACGCAAGAGGACGTAGAAGCGCCCGTCGGGGATGGGCAGCCAGTTGGCCACCCGCTGAGGCTCGGGAGCGTCACTCTGAAGGAAGAAGGAGATGGACCCATCGCTCGACTTCTTCAAGTCGCGGGAGCGGTCCCCCAGCGAGTAACGCTGGATGGGATTCTCCACCAGCATCCGGGTCTCCGCGTCGTACGCCGTCAGGGACCAGAAGAACCGGGCTGGCGGCAGCGCGTCCGCTGGGAAGCGCAGCACGTAGCGACTCCGGCTTCCATCCAGCAGGCGGTCCTCACCATCCAGATGGGTGATGGGATAGACGGCCTCCGCGGGCGAGTTCGCGTAGATGTAGTTCCATCCGACTCGCGCACGCAGCAGGTAGTCGTCTCCGAACGCGCCCACCTTCGGGTCGGGCAGCTCCCAGCCCCGGTGCAGCACGGGGCGCTGCTGGATGACACGGCGCGCATCCTTCACACCCTCCAACATCGCCGCACGCACCTCGGGCGGGAACGCCTGGGCAGCCATGCGCGCGCCGGGCCGCACGCCGATTCGGGCGAAGCGCGCCAGCAAGGGCTGCTCCGCGTCCGTGAAGCGGTGCCACTGCATCATGAAGTTGACGTACTCGAACGCCTTCAACGACGTGTCCGCCTTGTCATCGAAGTACGGCGGCCAGACCACGTCGGGCAGCTTCGGCGCGGCGCGCTTCGTGAGCACATGGAGCGGCGTCAGGCGGAACTGTTGCTGGAGCGACGCCGCCGCGGACACGTCCTCGGGCCCCTGGACACCGATGCGCATCAACGCCGCCACGAGCGTCGAGGGGGACCGGATGACGAGCGCATCCTTCAGTGACGCTGGCAGCTCGCCATCCCAGTCAGGGCCCGCGATGACGAAGCGCCGGGGAGCCGTCCCCGTGGCCCGGGTGCCGATGTACTCGAGGTTGTTCGTCGTGATGTCGACCAACTGGACGCAGAAGTACCGTCCCCCCAGCTCGGGAGTGTCCAGCACCACGGGCTCGCCGCGCAGGTCCAGGCTCGCCGCCGAGTAGAGCGTGTCGTTGTTCGCGGAGACGACCTCGCGGTCCTTCGGTGTGAAGAGCCGGGGGAAGTGCAGGAAGACATTGGCGGGCCGGAGCTGCGGAGAGTCCGGCAGGAAGTTCAGGGCGAAGATCCTGTAGTGCTCCACCATCGGCAATCCAAAGACATAGGCCTCGCGCGCCAGGTCCTGGATCTCCTGGGCCGTCAGTCCCGCGGTCGATGGCTCCAACATGGTGGCACCTCTCCCGTGGAGCGAGGACGGCGGAAGCACCGGCTCGACTCTCACGTCCGGCAACGTGGGCTGGGGTTGCCTCACACGCAACAGTCCAAGGGGACCAGCGAAGGAGGGCCCGTTACGGCCCAGGGGCCACACCGCGTGACGTTGCGCGCTCGTCCCCTCACCTCGTCTCGTGGCCCTGGAGGACCGGGCGCAGCGAGCCCTTGGAATGGCGGGGGCTCGATTGTCGGAGCGGGGCGCGCTCAGCAACGTGTGAAGGACACGACCGCCGGAGCGACACACATGCCGGAGATATCCCATCCGCACAGTCCCGGAGTCCACTCCGTCACGCGCTTCCTGCCGTTCCTGTCCTGGCTCCCCAAGTGGCGTCCGCAGTCGCTCAAGCGAGACCTCGCGGCGGCGCTGACCATCACCGCGCTCCAGATTCCAGAGGCCATGGCCTACGCGGAGCTGGCGGGCGTGCCACCCCAGGCGGCCTTCTACGCGGGCCCCGTGGCCCTGGTCCTCTATGCCCTGCTCGGCACCTCGCGGCAGCTCGTGGTCGCCATCTCCGCCACGGTGGCCGTGCTCTCCGCGTCCACGGTGGCCACGCTCGCGCCCGCGGGCACACCCCGCTTCATCGCGCTCACCGCCGCGCTGGCCATCCTCGCGGGCGCCATCTCCATCCTCGCCGGAGTCCTGAAACTCGGGCGCATCGCCCAGTTCTTCTCGGAGTCGGTCCTCACCGGCTTCGTCTTCGGCCTCGCGCTGGTCATCGCCATCAAGCAGGTGCCCAAGCTGCTCGGCCTCGAAGCCGGCAACGGCAACTTCTTCGAGCGGCTGTGGCACCTGGTGACGCACCTGGGACAGACCCAGCCGCTCACGCTCGTCATCGGCGTGGCGAGCCTGGCGGTGCTGCTCCTGCTCGGCCGGCTCCTGCCACGCCTGCCCGCGTCCCTCGTCGTGCTGGTGCTGGGCACCGCCGTCGTCGGCGTGCTCGGCCTTCAGGGGCACGGCGTGAAGGTGGTGGGCAACATCCCCTCGGGCCTGTCGGGCCCGGCCATTCCCGACGTGGGCATGGGAGATCTGCTGAAGCTGCTGCCCGGCGCGTTCGGCATCGCGCTGGTCGCGTTCGCGGAGGCCATCGGCCCGGCGCGAGTGCTCGCCTCCAAGCACCGGTATGAAGTGGACCCGAACCAGGAGCTCATCGGCCTGGGGGCGGCGAACCTGGGCGCGGGCCTCTTCCGGGGCCTCTCCGTGGGCTGCAGCCTGTCCAAGTCCGCCGCCAATGACGCGGCCGGGGCGCGCACCCAGATGTCCAGCCTGCTCGCCGCTGGCATCCTCGCGCTGGTGGCCCTCTTCTTCACGCCGCTGTTCCGCACGCTGCCCGAGGCCACCCTGGCCGCCATCGTCGTGCTCGCCACGGTGGGGATGATGGACGTGAAGGAGCTGCGCCGCCTCTTCAAGCTGCGCCGCACGGACTTCCTCCTCGCGGCGGGCGCGCTCCTGAGTGTGCTCATCCTCGAGGTGCTCCCGGGGCTGATGGTCTCCGTGGGCCTCTCCGTGGCGCTCCTCGTCTGGCGCGCCAGTCAGCCCCGGGTCAGCGAGCTGGGCCGAGAGCCGGGCACGCTGGACTTCGCGGACGTCCGTCGCCAGCCAGCGCCCCTCACCGTGCCCGGCCTGCTGATGATCCGCCCCAACGAAGGCATCTTCTTCGCCAACGCCACTGCCCTCCGGGACGCCATCATCGGCCGCGTGGACAGCGCCACCTCGCCCGTGCACGCCGTGCTGCTGGACCTGGAAGTCACCTCGGACCTGGACGTGCCCGGCGCGGACATGCTCAGGGCGCTGAAGGACTCGCTCGAGCACCGCGAAGTCACGCTGATGCTCTCCCGCGTGATGGGCCAGACGCAGCGGATGCTGGACCGCACCGGCGTGACGGAGCACCTCGGCGCCGGGAACATCCACCCGCAGACCTTGAACGGCGTGGTGGAGTACCTGTCACACCGGACCCACCACTCGAAGGCCGAGTGGTCGCTCGTGAAGGACGGACTCCATCGGCTGAACGCCCTGGTGGAGGAGGCCATCCCCGCCGCCGAGGGAGCAGACGACCGGCGCCGACTGGAGGCACTGCGGCATCGACTGGCTCGGATTGACGACAGCTCCTCGTCACACGAGTAGGTAGTCCGCGGGCCGCGACGGTGTCGATGCCGTCAAGACCAGACGATGCGCCTCGGTCCGTATCCCCTTGCCAGACATGTCAGTCCGGCGCGGTTTCATCCAATGCCGCATCAAAGGGGAGTTCCAACATGAGTATCCAGAAGCAAGGCGGACGTTCCGCGTCCGCATGTTCCACCCCTGCATCCAGAGCGAGAGGTCTTCTCCTGCTCACCCTGCTCACCCTGGGCGCGGGCTGCGGCCTGGAGGCAACGGAGCCGTGGGCTCCCGAGCAAAAGCCAGGCACCGTCAGGGAGGCGCTGGGTGAAGTTCCGGCCTTCCTGGTCAAGGACATCAACACCTCGACTCCCGCCAACGTCGGCTCCAACCCGAAGCACTTCGTCGCGCTCGGTGGGGCGCTCTACTTCGCCGCCGACAGCCAGACCTCGGGCGAGGAGCTCTGGAGGACCGACGGCACCTCCGCTGGCACCGTGCTGGTCGCGGACCTCTGCTCGGGCCCGTGCGGCTCGAGCCCGCGCGGTCTGACGGTCATGAACGAGGCGCTTTATTTCTTCGCCTCGGACTCCCACGGAGCCCTGGGGCTGTGGCGCAGCGATGGCACTGTCGCCGGCACGCAGATGCTCAAGGGCATCAACATCAACAACTCCAGTCCGAAGCTCACTCCCATCGACGGGACGCTCTACTTCAGCCTCTACGACCCGGCCTCGGGCAACGAGCTGTGGACGAGTGATGGCACCGCCGTCGGCACGAAGCTGCTCGTGGATATCAACCCGGGCACGGGCGACTCCTACCCGAGTGGCTTCATCGCCTTCAACGGCACGGTCTTCTTCAGGGCCACCTCCGGGGTGGGGTCCGAGTTGTGGACGACGGACGGCACCGCCGCCGGCACCGCCCTGCGGATGGACCTCTACCCGGGAACCAACGGCTCCGGGCCGGCCGACCTCACCGTGTACAACGACCTGCTCTACTTCATCGCCTCGGATGCCCCCAGCCTCCGGAGTCTCTTCAAGTCCGATGGGACGGCCGCGGGGACGGTCAAGGTGAAGGACTTCGGGACCGTGGGCGCTCCCCTGCTCTTCAACGGGCTGATGTACTTCCCGGCCTCCGACACCACCTCGGGATACGAGCTGTGGAAGAGCGATGGCACCACCGCGGGGACCGTGCTGGCCGTGGATGTCTTTCCTGGAGGCGCGTCCTCCCACATCAACAACCTCAAGGTGGTGGGAGACAGTCTGTTCTTCACCGCCTACGACTCCACCGCGACCTATGCCCTGTGGAAGAGCGACGGCACCCAGGCGGGCAACCAGCGACTCCTCACCGCGCCCTCGTACCTGAACAACGTCACCGTCCTGGGTGGCTCGGTCTACTTCACCGCCCGGGAGGCGAGCACGGGCTCGAGCTTCTACGCGGAGCTCTGGGTGAGTGACCTGACCGCCGCGGGCACCCGCGTCGTGAAGGACATCAACCCGGGCACCTCGCTTGGCGCCTTTTCAACCCAGGCGACGAGCTACTTCGGCATCCTGGACGGCGTCCTCTACTTCGGAGCCAACGACGGCGCCTCGAACACCGAACCGTGGCGCAGCGATGGCACGGCCGCGGGCACCACCCAGGTGAGAGACGTCTTCGGGCCCGTGAGCGAGTCCTCTCCCGCGAATCTCATCCTGTCGAACGGCCTCGTGTACTTCACCGCCCATGACGGGAGCTATGGCGCGGAGCTGTGGCAGAGCAATGGCACCGCCACGGGCACCCGCAGGTATTGGGACCTCTGCACGGGGAGCTGCAGCCCGAGCCTGTCGTCCTTCACCCTGCATGGCTCGAGCATCTTCTACATCACCACCACCAATTCGATTGGCGGCAGCTCGCCCGCGAGGCTGATGCAGAGCCCCACGTCCTCGGGCTCCGCCGGCGCCATCCCCGTGGCCAGCACGCTCACCGTCACCTCGCCCCGATTGGTGTCCTACAAGAACTGGCTGTACTTCCGCGCCAATGACACCAGCTACGGCGACACCCTGCGGATGACGGACGGCTCCTACACCACCCGGACGAATGACACCGCCGGGCGCGGGCTCAAGACCCCGGACCAGCTGGTGGTCTCCAACGGGACGCTCTTCTTCACCGCCGATGACGGCACGAACCTGGGGACGGAGCTGTACAAGACGGACGGCACCTATTCGGGCTCGACGCGGGTGAAGGACCTCTGGCCGGGAGTGAACAGCTCCTCCCCGTCCAACCTCACCGACGTGAATGGGACGCTGTTCTTCCGCGCCCAGGATGGAACCGGCGCGTACAACCAACTCTGGAAGAGCGATGGCACCAGCGCGGGCACCGTCAAGGTGGCGACCTTCTTGGCGGCAACCGGCGGCGCGTTGACCAACTTCAGGAACGTGTCGGGGACGCTCTTCTTCTTCGTGTCCGACTACACCACGACCGCGCTCTGGAAGAGCGATGGCACCAGCGCGGGCACCGTCAAGGTGAAGGACCTCCCGGTGCGCTCCTACGCCGAGTCGACGTACTTCGCCACGATGGCCGGCGCGCTCTACTTCGGCCTGCGTGACGAGGCTCACGGCTACGAGTTGTGGAAGAGCGATGGGACTGCCGCGGGCACGGACATCCTGATGGACCTCCGACCCGGTCCGAATGGGGGGTTGGCGGCGCCGTCCTACAACAATGGCGCGCTCGTCTCGAACCTGCTCCCGCTGGCCGAGGGGCGACTGTTGTTCTCCGCCTCGGATGGGGAGACCGGAATGGAGTTGTGGATGACGGACGGGAGCGCCGCGGGCACGGTGCGCTTGACGGACCTGGCACCGGGTGACGCCTCCGCCACTCCGACGTCGCTCACTCGCGCGGGCGCCCTTGTCTCCTTCGCCGCCAACGACGGGGTGCGTGGCCGGGAGCTGTGGGCCCTGCGTGTCGCCGACCTCATGGCCAGCAGCCAGACCTCTGGCGGCAAGGGCCCTTGATTTGATCGCGAGAGCCGCTCCGCGTTAAGGGGCGGCATGACCCGATTCGAAAGCAGCCTCCCGCAGTTCTCCCGTGCGTTGTTCGCCGCGCTGTTCATCTTCATCGCGGCCTGTGACGACTCGGACGATTCGACTTCGACTCCCATCGCCGAGGCGCGCGCGCAGGCAACGGGGACGCAGGCCACCATCGAGGGCTACGTCAGCGTTCAGCCCGGCGCGTTCGCCTCGGCCCTGGGCGACGAGGGCTTCGCGGTGCAGGACGCCACGGGCGGCGTCTACGTCAAGCTGGCGCAGAAGCAGTCGTTCAATCAGGGCGCCCACGTCCGCGTCACCGGGACGCTCGACGAGCAGAACAAGCTGCGCATCCTGAAGGCCGAGCCCGGGGACGTAGAGTTGCTGAGCGGCTCCCAGGCCGTCTCGGCCAAGAACGTGACCACCGGCGCCGTCAACGAGTCCGTCGAGGGTCAGCTCATCAAGGTGACGGGCGACGTGACGCAGACGTTCCAGGACGATTCGCCCTACGGCTACAAGCTCTACGTGAATGACGGCTCGGGCGAGGTGCAGGTGTTCGTCCACGTCTCGGCCGGCTTCGACGCGAGCGCGCTGCAGGCGCTCAAGCTGGGAGACACCCTCACCGTGGTGGGGCTGGCCGCCCAGTACGAGACCACCTACGAGGTGGCGCCCCGGTCTCCCTCGGACCTGACCGTCGCGCCCTGACGGACGCCTCCACGAGCGGTGCGGGCACTCGGGCGCACACCGGCCCCCCCGCACCGCCCCCGGGGCCCTTGAACAGACGCAACGGTGATATTCTGGACAAGTCGTACTAGCCAGAACTCATCGGACAGGGCCGTCTGTCCAACGAGGGGGGCCCATGAGCAAGCGACGCCCGAGCAAGAGCAGACCCAACGTGATGGAGCAGCGAGACGGGGCCACCCTGCCCCCGGGTGGCGCTGGCGGACGCAATGAGTTGGTGCACGCGGTGCCGGGCGTGCCGCGAGAAGCGCCGCGAGTCCCCGCATGGGTCGGCTATGTCGAGAAGCGCCTCGCCACCATCGTCGCGCTGCTGCTCGCCGGCCTCGCGCTGACCAACCTGCCGCAGATCCACAACATCGTGCTGCAACTGCCCGGCGCGGCCTCGCTGCGAGCGGGCGGCTCCGCGCTGATGGCCGTGACGTTCTGGGCGTATGTCCTCCTGCTCGGCGCCTTCTTCCTGCTCAGCGCGATGTGGGTCTTCGTGCCGCGCGAGGACGTCCCCCGGTGGATGCAGCACCGCAACATCGTCAGTCGGGTGACGCTCGCGCTGTGCCGGAGACTGGTGACGCTGGCGCGCTTCCCCCTGGCGTTTCCCACCCCGGAGCAACGGACGTCGCGAACCCTGGTGTACGGCGGCTTCATTGTCGCGGGTGTCGCGCTCGGCGTCGTGGGCTTCGTGGGGCTGTTGCCCGCGCCGTGGAAGGCCCGGGACTCGGGGCCCATCCTCGTCGCGGCGCTGGCGGCGGCGGTGGGCGTGCTCGGACTCGTCGGCCCGAGGGTGCTCGCGTGGAAGCCCTCGCTGCGCGTCCTGGCGGAGGTCATCACGCGAGGACTGGTGATGTCGCTGGGCTCCTATTTCCTCGCGGAGCTGCTCTGGGGCTTCTTCATCCCGACGATTCCCGAGGCCAGCTTCCGGCTCTACACAATCTGGGCCATCTACCACCTGCTCTTCGTGATTCTGTGCGCGGCCCGCGCGCTCGACCTGGTGCGGAACGTGGTCCAGCGCGCCGTGCTCGCGCTCGTGCTGCTGGGCTCCGGGTTCGTCGTCATCAGCCTGTTGGACAGGGAGGAGTCCCTCAATCCCCTGCCGCTGGCCCAGGGCGCGTCCGCGAGCGAGGACGCCCTCTTCACCCGCTGGCTCGGCACCGCGAACCGCCGCATGGAGCAGATGTGTGACGGCCCGGTGGTCTTCGTCTCCGCGGCCGGCGGCGGCTCGCGAGCGGCCATCTTCGCCATGCTCACGCTGGAGAGCCTGAGCCGGATGCGCGTGAGTGATGCCGACGCCGTCTCCGAGCGGTGTCGCGCGCAGCCGCTGTCCGACCACGTCCTCTTCATCAGCAGCGTCTCCGGGGGCAGCGTCGCCAGCGCGCACTTCTCGCACCGGCTGGCGGCGGGCACCCTGGGGGACACCGTCCCGGCCGACGTGCCGCTCAAGCACGCGCCTCGCGAGGAGCTCGCGTCCCACCTGATGGACGGCGCTTGTGGCCTGAAGGCGGACCGCCTGTGGCCGCTGAGCAGCGACGCGCTCGATGACATGTTCGTCGACTTCAACGCCCCCCTGCTGCGCGGCGTGGTGATGCCAGGAGTGAGTCGCGGCGGAGGCCTGGCGTCCTTCTGGTCCGACTACCTGGGCTGGCCCGCGAGCCTCCCCGAGGATGGCAGCGTCCCCCTGCTCTTCATCAACACGGCCAGCGCGCGGACGGGCGGACGGGTCGTCACGGGCAAGCCGCCCCTTCCTCCTCGAATGGTGAGCGACGGCACCCAGCCGGAGTCCCAGGCGCGCTCCACCAGCGAGCTGACGACCACGGGAGACATCGCGCTCGCCGACGCGGTCCGTGCGTCCGCCAACTTCCCCTTCATCGTCGATCTGCCGGAGGTCGTCGACGCCCAGGGGCACCGCGAGCCCCTCATCGACGGTGGCGTCTTCGACAACACCGGGCTCGACACCTTCGTCTTGTTGCTGCGCGGGCTCACCGACCTGGAGCGCTGGAAGAAGAACCCCCAGGCCCAGGCGGATATCGACCGGTTCTTCAAGCAGCTCGAGGCGCGGGGCGTGCTCTTCGTGGAGATCGACTCCGGCGCGAAGCCGCCGTCACTGGACGAGAGCGAGGACATCGGGAGCGCCATCGGCACCCCGCTCTCCGCCCTCTCACGCTCCAGCCATGCCTTCGCGCGCGACATGGCCGACTACCAGAAGGCGGAGATCGGCCGCCTCCTCGCGAGCCGGCAGGTGACCATGATGCAGACCAGCTACGCCTACGGAGACGTCGAGCTGTCCGTGGACGCGAGCGACGCCCAGCGACAGTGCTTCGAGGAGAACCAGGACGAGGTGATGACCGCCTGGGCCCTCGGCCCCAAGGACAAGGGCCGGCTCCTGGGCCAGTTCCTCTGGCAGGAAGAGAGCGCGAGCGACCTCATCGCCAGCCACATCAAGAACCTCCAGGGCGCGGCGCAGACCCAGCGCTTCGTCGCCGACGCCCGCTCCGACGTCCCCCTCGCCATCCACACCCACCCCCTGTTTCCGGAGCGGCTGAGAGACCCAGCGGCACGGAAGCTCGCCGTGCAGATCGTCGCCGACCAGGTCACCCTGCAGCGACAAGGCGCGTCTCGCCTCCACGACCGGGACGCGCCCGCCGTGCAGCTCTTCGCGCAGGTGGACGCGAGCGCCTCCGACCTGGCCACGCGGCTGGGCGACGGCAGCAAGGACGCCTGGATCTACCTGGGCCAGTACCTGTCGGGCACCAACACCTGGCGCACCTGCTTCTACTGCAAGCCGTCCCAGGCCGAGTGGTCCCTTCCGCCGCAGCGCTTCGTGGGCACCACGCTGGAGAGCACCACGCCCTCGCTCCTCCGAGACGACCCCGCCCAGGGCGAGCCGGCCGCGTACGGCAAGCTCCTGGGCGCGCTGCGCGTCGGTCAGTCCGTCACCGTCAAGGAGGTGCAGGACTGGCACAACCTGGGCTTCATCTGGGCGAAGGTGAGCATCCACCCCAAGGACCCGGCCCGACTCAAGCGCTGAGGGAACCCGTCACGCGGGGACACTCCCCGGAGGCACGCGGCGCGAGGGCTCCGAGTCCCGTTGGCGCTTCACCCAGAGCTTGTAGGGAGTGAGCGCGACCAGCCGGATGACGACATAGGCGCCCACCACGCCCGCGACCTCCAGGGCCCGGTAGTTCGGATAGCTCTGGATGATGATGGTCATGGCCAGCACCGGGTGCGCGAAGGCCGTGGCCAGGGCCACCGCCTTGCGGTCCTCCAGCCTGGGCGCACCGGCCCAGTGTCCGAGCAAGGTGGAGATGATGACGAGCACCACCAGCGCGACGATGGCGATCCACGCGACGTGGATGATCCTCGGCCCGACGATGAACAAGACGCCCACGGACACGGCGAGCAACATCACCGTGAACACCTTGCTGCACCACGGCGCCAGGGCCTTGGCCACGTTCGGGAGGTAGTGGCGCACGGCGATGCCCACCGCGAGCGGAGGGAGGATCTTCACCGCCAGCAGGCGGAAGACCAGCTCCGGGGTCGCCCTGAACTCGACTCCGAGCAACCTGTCCACGCCCATCACCCACAGGGGTACGGAGACCAACGCGAACACGCTGAGCAGCAGCAGCAGGTTGATGGAGGTGGTGGGATTCGCGCCGAGCGCCTTCGCCTGATTCACCTGCAGCGGCGCGCCGGGGCAGACGGCCATCAACAGGATGGCGCTGGCCACCAACGTCGGCAGCTGGAAGACCTTGACCACCGCCAGGGCCACCAGCGGCACGAGCAGCAGCACCACCAGCAGGGCCCGCACGTAGAGCGCGGGGCGCTCGAAGACGTGACGAATCTCGCCGGGGCGGCGCGCCAGGCCCTCGGTGAAGATGAACAGGGTCACGATGTTACCCAGCACGAATGCGACCACGGACCTGAGCATGCTCGCCTCCTCGTGGGCGGCGCGCGACGGAGCCCCCGCACAGTTATCTTCACCGCCACCTCGGCGAGACAGTCCATGGCACCCGGGCACCCGGGCGCCCGCCAGCGCTCAGCTCAAGCTCTTCCGGAGCTGGGACACCACCGCGAGGAACTGCCTGTCGAGCACCAGGAGGATGACGAGCGGCGCCAGGCCCGCGGCGACCACCGCGAGGATCGAGCGCTGGTCCCACGGGAACAGCTTCATCTTCCGGGCGACCATGAACGACGAGCCCAGGTCCGCCAGGGACGAGAAGTCCGGTGAGCCCAGCGGTTCGGGGCCTGGCGACTCCTGGTGGAACCACTTGTCCTCGAACCGTCGCGAGTGGTGCGCGGCGACCGCGGAGAACCAGGGGTCCCCCCGCCGCTTGGCGTGCACGAGCTGATGGGAGAAGAACACCAGGGGTGCGAACACCGCGAGGCACGCGAGGACGGCGAAGAGGACCTGCGGCATGACGTAGTCCAGGGGGGCCTCGGTGATGGCCTTGGCATTGGTCCGGAACGAATACGTGGCGACGGGCACCGCCACCGCGAACACCACCGGCGCGAAGCTGGCCTGACAGATAGAGAGGAAGCCCAGCCCGCCGGCCTGGTCCGGGTGGGTGGGAACCAGCCGGAGCGGGAGCCGGGAGACCCGCAGCAGGAAGACGCCCCAGCCGAAGGCGCGCCACACCCACCGGAGCACGAGGAAGCGCGCCAGGGGCTGGCTCACGTACTGGTACCACCCGCCCGCCAGCGACAGTCGAGGTGTCGGGTCCGCCACCCTGAGCCACTCCTTCGACGGGTCCGGCGTGGACACGAGCGCGAGCGCGATGACGATGCCCAGCAACATCAGCTCGATGAGTGGCGCATCGCGCCACCGCGTCAGTCCCCGAGCCGTGGCCTCGAACGCCTCGCGGCCCTTCTCCTCCACCAGGTCCGCGCGGAGGAACTGCCGCGCCGCCACCCCGACGCGACTGTCGATGTACGGCTCCGCCACCAGGAGCACGGGCAGCGACATCAGCAGCATCGCATGCACCTGGAAGTCGGAGAGGAACAGGCGCACGGTCCCCTTGCCCTGCGGCAGCGCCAGCAGCATCAGCGGCGCCCAGCTCACCAGGATGACGAACAGCGCGGCCCGCCAGGCCCCGAACTGGGGCGGCCCGACGAGATGCAGGCCGCGCTCCAGCTCGTAGAACGGTCCTCCCCGCACCAGGGAGAAGTCCGGGAGCAGGCGGGACCCGGCCATCAGTATTCCTCGAACATCCGCTGCACCCGGTTCGGGTCCTTCGTCTCCAGCAGGGCCAGCTGCAACAGCACGCGCGACTTCGCCGGGTTCAGCTCACCCGAGGCCACGAAGCCCTTCTGGTCGTCGTTGATTTCGTTGTTGCGGAGCACCAGCCCGCTGGGCAGCCGCGTGCTGCGCACCACCACCACACCCTTCTTCACGTGCCGGGCCAGCGTGTCGAGCGCCGGCTGGGTCATGTTCCCGTCCCCCACCCCCGCGATGACCAGCCCCTTGGCGCCGTTCTTCACCGCCGAGTCGATGAGGTCCGGGCTCATGTTCGCGTGGGCATACAGGATGTCGACCCGGGGGAGCGTGCTCTTGCCGGTGACGGAGAACTCCGAGTCCACGGTGTGCTTCTTGTCCATCCGCTCGAACCAGTGCACGTCCCCCGTGTTGACGACGCCCGCGGGGCCCCGGTTCGGGCTGCGGAAGGTCTCCACGTTGGTGGTGTTCGTCTTGGTGACGTTGCGCGCGGTGTGAATCTCATCGTTGATGACGATGAGCACCCCGCGCCCCTTCGCCTCCGGAGACGCCGCCACCGCCACCGCGTTGTAGAGGTTGCCCGGCCCATCCGCGCTGATGGCGGTGGCGGGGCGCATGGAGCCCACGAGCACGACAGGCTTGTCGCTCTTGACGACCAGGTCCAGGAAGTACGCCGTCTCCTCCAGCGTGTCGGTGCCGTGCGTGACGACGACGGCGTCCACTTCCGGCGACGCGAGCAGCTCGTTGGTCCGCTTCGCCAGCTTCAGCCACACCGCGTCGTTCATGTCCTGGCTGCCGATGTTCGCCACCTGCTCACCGGTCAGCTTCGCCACCTTGTCCAGATTGGGGACGGCCTTGATGAGGTCCTCGACCTTGAAGGCGCCGGACTTGTAGCCGTAGCCCTGGGGGTTGCTCTGCGCTCCGGCGATGGTGCCGCCCGTGGCGAGGATGCGCACGGAGGCCAGCTCCTCGGGGCTCTTGGCTCGCTCCTCCTGGGTCGCTGGCGTGCTGGAGTTGGTCGGCGCGGGACTCTCCTGCGCCGCGATTCCAGCGCCCGTCAGCAGCAGGCCCAGCGCACCCAGCAGCCCTCTCATCGTGTTCTTCGAACTGTTCATGGCGGACCTCTCGATTCAGGGTTGGCGTCACGGAAGCTCACGAGTCCAGGTCGCGGCCCTTCCACTCCTCGATGGCGCGGATGACGATGTCCTTGAGGCTCTGGCCGATGAGCGGGTAGTCGGCGTCATCCAGGTTCGCCAGCGACACGCGCGCGGACCACTGTGGCCCCTCGAAGCCGCTGCCGTTGAGCAGCACCACGCCGTGCCGGCGCGCCAGGGCGAGCACGATGTCGAGCGGGTCATGCCGCGACTCCTCGTACTCGACGAAGTCCTGGCCCACGTGCTTTCGCGCCCACACGTCCAGGTCCAACGTCTGGTAGTACGCCGTGCGCAGCGGGTCCTCGGGCAGGTCGATGCCCATGCCCTGATACAGCGCCGCGAGCCTGTCGCGGCAGATCTTCCGGCAGCGCTTCTTGTACGTGTCGTCCTTGTCCAGCAGGGCGAACAGCGAGAAGAGGGTCATCTGGAGCTGCTGCGGCAGGGACAGGCCCGCGGTGTGGTTCAGCGCGACGGCGCGGCTGTCCGCCACCATCCGGTCGATGAACTTCAGCCGCTCCGGCTCCAGCGAGATGGAGCCATAGCGCTCGTTGAGCATCTCCTGCTGGGCCGCCGGCAGCCGCGAGATCATCGAGTCGATGACGTTGTCCTCGTGGAGCGCCACGACGCCCAGGCGCCACCCGGTGCAGCCGAAGTGCTTCGAGTACGAGTAGACCAGGAGCGTGTTGTGGGGCAGCTCCGCGGCCAGCGAGCGGAAGCCCTCGACGAAGGTGCCGTACACGTCGTCGGTGAGCAGGAGCAGGTCGGGCCGCTTCTCGCGGACCACGTCCACCAGCAGGTCCAACGACTCACGATTCATGGCCGTCGCGCCGGGGTTGCCCGGGTGCACGATGAAGAACGCCTTGATGCGCGGGTCCTCCAGCTTGCGCAGCTCCGACTCCGGGTACTGCCACGAATGGCGGCCTTCTTCGGTCATCGCGCTCTGGCGGATGTCGACCGTGCGCAGGTCGAACTCCTCCAGACGCGGAATCTCCAGGTACGGCGTGAAGATGGGCGTGCCCAGGGCGATGGTGTCGCCCTTCTGGAGCAGGCCGTTCACCATCAGCGACCGGAAGATGTACGTCATGGCCGCGGTGCCACCCTCGACTGCGAACAAGTCGAAGCGCCCCGGCGGCGGACGGTTGTCACACATCTCCTGCGCCAGATAGGCCTGAACGATTCTCTCGGCGTGGACGAGCATCCGGTCCGGCACCGGATAGTTGTCGCCGATGGCCGCGTCGGTCAGCTCCCAGACGAACTTGTCCGCGTCGAAGCCCAGCTTGGAGACGCCGTAGTCGAGCGCGTCGCGCAAGAGCCGGATGCCCGCGCTGGCCTCGCTCTCGTCGAGGAAGCGCCGCAGCCGCGCGGCGATGCCCTTCGACTTCGGCATGCCCGCGAGCCCCACGTCCGGCTCGTTCCAGGTGCGACGGGACTCGCGCAGGGCGAACTGGCCCATCAGGAAGAACGCCTCGCGCGGCGTGGTGGCAATCCAGTTGGGGTTGCCCCGGCCCGCGTTGAGCATCACCGCCGCGCGCGTCTTCGCGGACTCATCCGCCAGCTCCATGAGCGTGTCCTTCAGCTCGAACGGGCTGAGCTTCTTCAGCTCTCGCGTGTCGGGAGTCTTCGCGTCTCGCGGGGTGCCCGTCTGCGTCTCGGTCGTCGTGTCGATGCTCATGTCCGTCGCGCTCCATCCGCCGCCCACCGTTCGCGGGGCTGTCGGTTCGGGTCGAACCGCGTTGGCGAGAGGACGTTGTCCACGCGTGCACAGGCCGCCAATCCGCGCGGGGGCCCCACGCCGGGCGCTCGAAGGACAGGGTGCTCGACCGAGGCTGCCCCACCCTGGAGGGCCGGCTTGTCGCCGCGAGCCGAGCCCCACAGCTTGCCGCCTGGGGACTCTTCGGACTCCCACGCGGCAGGACTTCCACAGAGCGAGGCGCAGGAATGAGCAGCACGGATGTCGTTGGTGAAACCACGCCCATGGAAGCGCGCGCGCCGCGCTCCGAGAACGAAGTCGACACGGACTCCGCGCCCGGTGAAGCACCATTCCCCGGCATGGCGTGGATCCCCGGGGGCACGTTCTGGATGGGCTCGGACCGCCACTATCCGGAGGAGCGGCCCGAGCATCAGGTGACGGTGAGCGGCTTCTGGATGGACCGTCACACCGTGACGAACGCCGACTTCGCGCGCTTCGTGGAGGCGACGGGCTACCTCACCGTGGCCGAGCGCCCGCTCAATCCCGACGACTTCCCGGGCGCGGCTCCGGAGCTGCTCGTGCCCGGCGCGCTCGTGTTCCGCAAGACAGCCCAGCGCGTGGACTTGAGGGACTTGTCCCAGTGGTGGGCCTATGCGCCCGGCGCCTGCTGGAAGCAGCCGGAGGGCCACGGCAGCACCTGGAAGAGCCGCGAGTCACATCCCGTGGTCCACGTCGCCTACGAAGACGCGGAGGCGTACGCGGCCTGGGTCGGCAAGGCCCTCCCCAGCGAGGCGGAGTGGGAGCGCGCCGCACGCGCCGGCCTGGACCGCAAGGTGTACACCTGGGGCGACGAGTTCTCCCCGGGAGGCCAGCAGATGGCCAACATCTGGCAGGGAGAGTTCCCCTGGCAAAACATGAACACCGACGGTTTCGAGGGGACCTCGCCAGTGGGGAGCTTCCCACCCAACGGGTATGGCCTGTTCGACATGGCGGGCAACGTCTGGGAGTGGACCACGGACTGGTTCCAGGAGCGCCACCAGGGCAACGGGGGCAAGGCGTGCTGCATCCCCGTCAATCCCCGGGGCCCTCCGTCGTGCGGCAAGAGCTTCGACCCGTGCACGCCGGAGGTGAAGATTCCGCGCCGCGTCCTCAAGGGCGGAAGTCACCTCTGCGCCTCCAACTACTGCCTGCGCTATCGCCCCGCCGCACGTTCTCCGCAGGCCGTTGACAGCGGAACCACACACATCGGATTCCGCTGCCTCGTTCGTGTCACGGAGCGATGACCCGGCAAATTCTTCTGTTTCCGCCGGGTTGAGCCCCCCCTGTTCGCGAACCTGAA
>NZ_JBLZWL010000078.1:0-52630 GCF_049194865.1 Corallococcus terminator
CCGAAGACGAGCCCCGCGCGGCGCGCGTACAGCCGCAGCGTGCGCGCCAGCTCCGCGCCGGTGCCGAAGCGCTCCTCGCGCTCGGGCGCCAGCGTGCCTCGCAGGAGCGGCTGGAAGGCCACGGGCACCGCGCGCAGCGCGTCCTCCAGGTCCGCGTGACTGTAGGCGCGGATGCGACGGCGCAGCTCCCGCGCGGCGGCCAGGCTGACGGCTTCCTGCATGGCCGAGTCCAGCGCGTGCGTCTCCTCCGCGCTGTCCTGGGAGAGGGCCCGCTCGCGGCGCTGGCGGCGCTCCGCCTCGAAGCGGTCCGCGCCCTCGAAGAGGTGTCGGCCGGTGAGCAGTTGGAGCAGCACCAGCCCCAGGCTGAACAGGTCCGCGCGTCCGTCCAGCGCCTGCCGCGCGACGTGCTCCGGGGCGGCGTAGGCGAGGCTGGTGGGGTGCTCCTGCGCCTCCGGGGTGCCCGAGAGCGCGGACGACGCGGCGCCGAAGTCGAGCAGCTTCACCGCGCCGTGCTCGGTGACGAGGATGTTGTGGGGACCGACGTCGCGGTGGACGACGCGCAGCGGCTGGCCGTGCTCGTCGGTGAGGGTGTGCGCGTGGTGCAGCGCCTCGGCGACCTCGGCGGCGACGTAGAGGGCGAAGCCCTCCGTGAAGGGCAGGTGGGAGCGGGCGGAGGCCTCCAGGAGCGAGTCCAGCCGGTGTCCCGGGGTGTGCTCGAACACGAGCACGGGCGCGTCGTCGGGGCCCTTCAGGTCATGCACGCTGACGACATTGGGGTGGTGCAGGAGCGCGGTGAGCCGCCCTTCCTCCAGGAGTCGTTGCGCGGCCTCGGCGCGCAGCGGACGCTTGATGACCGCGTAGCCTCCGAAGTCCGACTCGTAGCGGCGGCGCGCGAGGAGCAGCTCCCCGTGGTGCGCGGCGCCCAGCGACTTGACGAGCTCATATGAGGCGCGACCGGAGCGCAGCAGCACATGCGGCTGGGCGGAGGCGTCGGACGACGGGGGCGACATGGCGACTCTCCTCGGACAGACGGACCCGAGGGGCCCGCCAACTCACTCGGAGAGTATGGTCGTCCTCCGGCGGGAAGTCACCTCATGGGTAGTGTCTGCCCCGGCCGCCACTTCAGGGTTCGGACGTCGGCTTCAGGAGCCCGTCCTGCCGTGCGTACTCGCGCACCAGCGCCACCTCGTCCAAGAGCCGCGGCGAGTCCGGGAAGACCTTCTCCGCGCGCTCCGCCAGCCGCAGCCCCTTCTCCAGCGACTCCTTCGTGCGCGCATCCCCCAGGCTTCGCAGCATGCCGGCCCACGCCTGCTCCAGCGTCTTCAGGGCTTGGGTGGAGCCCTCTTCCCACAGGGCCATCGCGTCGTCCTCGCGGCTCCGGATGACGTCCAGGAAGTAGCCCAGCTCCACCAGCGCGACGGCGCTGCGACGCGACACGGAGACGGACTGCTCGAGCAGCCGCTGCACCTCCGCGAAGGCGACCTCCGGGTCCACGCCGGGCTCCTCCGCGAGCTGGAGCAGTCGCGCCAGCTCCAGCAGCGCGGGCGCGAAGGTGGGTGAGTCCCTCGTCAGCTCGCGCAGCAGGCGCAGCTGCTCCGGGCTCGCGGGGTGGGTGTCGCCGGCCTCGCGAGTGGCCAGCAGGCGCTTCATCAGCTCATCGGCGGTGGGGTGCCCGGCCATGGTCGGTCCTCGGTCTTCGAGCAAACCAGCTTTGAGGCTATGTCTTGATTTTCAGCTTTGAGAATGGGAGGTGTCAAGCGTCGAAGTCGAAGCGTCCAGGACCTGTCAGGAGGGGCTCACTTCGCGTGGGAGGTCCTGTGGCATGTCCTGAACCTCCTGGGTTCTAACAAAGCGCTCCTTCAGAGGGAGCGGAGGAGGGCGCCAGAGGGTGGGCCCGGACGGGGCGTGGGGGCGCGACGGGTGGGCGGCGGGGTTTCCAAGAACCAGGAGACTACCCAGCATATCGGTATTTCGCCTGATGACTTGCTGGGTTATAAGTCCTGTCGGACACGCGTCCGAGGACGGCCTGTGCCTGTGTGGGCCGGGGCCTCGGCCCGTACTCATAAGGTTGATGCGGTGAAGACCCACCCTGAAGGTTTCGCCTCCACCCGCAAGTCGCCCCGAGGACGTCCGAGCGACCGCGCCCGGCAGTCGCGTCAACAACTGGAGCGTCGCCTGGCGGTGAGCGTGGGCGAGGAGGCGCGGTCAGCGCGGATGCGCGCGGGGCTGACGCAGGCGGATGTGGCCGAGCGCATCGGAATCGCCGCGGAGGTCTACGGGCGGATGGAGCGCGGGAAGATGATGCCCAGCGTGCCGACGCTGTTCCGGCTGTGCCTGGCGCTGCGCCTGTCGGCGGACGTGGGGATGGGGCTCGTCACGGCGGCCTCGGTGGGGGCCGCGCTGTGGGAGGAGGACTCCCGGGACAAGGACCACCTGCCGGAGATGCGCCGCCTGTTGCGCACGCTGCGTCGCATGTCGCGCGGCCAGCTCAAGCTGGTCAACCAGGTCGCCTCGGCGATTCTCCCCCAGCGCTGAAGCTCCCTGGCGAGCCCGAGCAAGCGGGCGTCTGTGCGCGCGCCGTCTTCGTGGCGTTCAGCGCGCGTGGGCCTTCGTGATAGATGCGGGAGCGTGGCCCCGGCCCCGGCGAATCGTGGGCTCGAGGTCGGGAGCGCTTTGGGATGCATGGGGCTGACTCCGAGTCCTTCGAGTGGGTGTCGCGGTCCGCGGGTGAGTCGGCCTCCGCCCGCCTGCGCGAGGCTCCGGGCGCGAGGGAGGCCGTGGAGCGCGCCGTCTCCCAGGCCGCGTCCCTTGGCGCCGCCGCCCCGGAGCCGCGTGCCTTCGCTCAACACCTGGGGAGCTGGCTCTCACGGGCGGTGGACCCGATGCTCGCGCTGGAGCGACTGCATGCCCGGGACTTCGCGCTCGCGCTCGCCTGCGCTCGCGGACTGCCGGCGGCCACCGCGCTCCTGGAGCAGGAGGTCCTCCTCAAGCTGCGCGTCCCGCTGTCCCGCATCCATCCCTCGCCGGCGTTCGTGGACGAGGTGCTGCAGGTGCTCCGCGCCAACCTGTTGATGCCGCGCGCGGACGCACCCTCACGGCTGCTGGGCTACGCGGGCGTGGGCCCGCTGCTGCACTGGGTGAGCATCTCCGCGGTGAGGCTCGCGCTGAGGATGCGCAAGGCGCAGGGCGAGGAGTCCCAGGTCGAGGCGGAGGTGCTCGCCGCGCACCCCGCGCCGGGAGGACTGGAGCTGGGCTTCGTCCGCGAGGAGGCCCGGGGGCACGTGCGCGCGGCCTTCATCCGCGCGGTGGCCTCGCTGGATGACGAGGACCGGGAGCTGCTGCGACTGCACTTCGTCGAGCGGCTCTCCCTGGAGCGCATGGGCGCCCTGTTCGGCCTGCACAAGTCCACGCTCTCGCGTCGGCTCTCCGCGGTGCAGGCGCTGCTGGAGAAGCGGACGCGACGCGCGCTGACCGAGCGCCTGGCGCTGCCCGAGACGGAGGTGGACAGCCTGATGCGCGCCATCCATGGACGGTTGGACCTGAGCCTCTCCGGCCTGCTGGCCGCGCGCGAATGAGCTGCCCGGACGAGAACACGCTCTCGGGCTATGCGAGCGGAGTGCTGGACTCCGAGGGCACGGCGGCCGTGCGCCAGCATGTCGTCGGCTGCTCGGAGTGCCGGAGCGTGCTCGCCGTGCTGGGCGGGTTTCAGACGCCTCCACCGCCAGTCGACGCGGGGCTGCTCGTCACGGGCGCGCGCGTGGGGCGCTACATCGTGCTGGGGCTGCTCGGTGAAGGAGGCATGGGGCGCGTCCATGCGGCCTATGACCCGGAGCTGGACCGCAAGGTGGCGCTCAAGTTGTTGAACCTCGCGCGGCTCGGCGAAGGCTCGCTCACCCAGGCGCGTCAGCGATTGGAGCGCGAGGCGCGCACGATGGCGCGGCTGTCGCATCCCCATGTCGCCCACCTGCATGACGTGGGGGAGTTCCAGGGGCAGCTCTTCCTGGTGATGGAGTTGGTGGAGGGCGGCACGCTCCGGCGGTGGCTCTCGGAGAAGCCGCGCACGCGCCGGGAGATCCTCGCGCGCTTCATCCAGGCGGCGGACGGGCTGGCGGCCACCCACGAGCTGGGCATCATCCACCGCGACTTCAAGCCCGACAACGTCCTGCTGACGCGCGACGGCCAGGTGCGCATCACCGACTTCGGCCTGGCCAACGCGGCGGCGCAGGAGCCGCCTCGGGACGCCGAGCCACCCGTCTCCGGCGCGGAGCCGCTCACCGTCACCGGGGCGTTCCTGGGGACCCCCGCCTACGCGGCGCCGGAGCAGCTTCGTGGCGCGAGCGGGGATGCGCGCTCGGACCAGTTCGCCTTCTGTGTCGCGCTCTACGAGGCGCTCAACGGGCAGCGGCCCTTCGCGGGCGCCACGGGCGAGGAGCTGCTGGCGTCCATGCTGCGTCAGGAGGTCCGTGCCGAGAAGCGGGGCGTGCCCTCGTGGCTCAAGGCCGTGGTCCGACGGGGACTCCACGCGGACCCGTCGCGGCGCTTCGAGTCCATGCAGGTGCTGCGAGCCCGCCTCTCGCGGGAGGTGGGCGCCTGGAAGCGCAGCGCCGCCGTGGCCGTGCTCGCGGGAGGACTGGTGGGCCTGGGGTTCGTCGTGCTGGGGCCTTCGGCGGCGGCGCCGAGCGAGGCGTGTCAGGGCAGCGAGCGGCACCTGGCGGGCATCTGGGACGCGCCCGTGCGGGAGTCCACGCACCTGGCCTTCCTGCGGACGGAGGACCCCCTGGCCGAGGCCTCGTTCCAGGCCGTGGCCTCCTCGTTGGAGCGGTGGACCCGGGATTGGACGCACGCGCATCAGTCCGCGTGTGAGGCGACGCGAGTCTTCGGCGAGCAGTCGGAGGCGGCGCTGGGGTTGCGCATGACGTGTCTGGACCAGCGGCTGGGAGAGCTGTCGCGGCTGATGGTGGCGCTGCAGGGCGCGGACGCGCGGACGGTGGAGCGGGGCTTCAGGCTGGGGGCTTCGCTCGGTGGCGTGGGCCGCTGCGCGGACGTGCGCACGCTGCAGGAGGCCGTGTCTCCACCGGAAGACCCGACGGTCCGAGCGCGGGTGGACGCCGTGCGCGCGGAGCTGGCCCGGGCCAACGCGGAGCTGCTCGCGGGCCATACCTCGGAGGCGCTGCGAATCGCGCTGCCCGCCCGGGAGCGTGCGCTCGCCACGCGGCATCGACCGGTGGAAGCGGAGGCGCATCAGCTCTGCGCGCTGTTGCAGGAGGACGCGGGAGCGTTCGAGGACGCGCGAGCGTCGCTGGCCCAGGGCTCGCTGGCGGCCGAGGCGGGGCGACACCTGGGCGTGCTCGCGCGGGTGCTGAAGTCCCAGGCCTGGCTGCATGGGTACGGCCTGGGGCGCACCCCGGAGGCGTGGCCCTTCCTCCAGCGTGCTCGCGCCGTGGCGGAGACGCTGCGAGACGCCGAGCTGGACACGATGCTGGACAACGTGCAGGCGGAGCTCCTGGAGCAGGAGGGGCGCTTCTCGGAGGCGGAGCCGCTGCTGCGCGCGTCGCTGGAGACCGTCACCGCGCGGGGACAGACGCACGCCCGCGCGGAGCTGAGCGGTCGGCTGGGCCTGCTGGCGCGGCAACAAGGGCGCCTGTTGGAAGCGAAGCGTTGGCAGGAGGAGGCGCTGCGACTCCATGAGGAGCACTTCGGTCCGGCGCACCGCGACACGGGACGGGCCCTGGCGAACCTGGGGGGCACGCTGGCGCTCCTGGGCGAGCTGTCGAGGGCCGAGGCCGTCCTCCTGCGCGCGCTCGCCATCCTGCGCAAGACGCTGGGCGAGGAGAACCTGTCGGTGGCGCGGACGTTGTCCAACCTGGCCCTCGTCTACTTCGAGTGGGGACATGGGACCCAGGCGCGCGAGGCCGCGGAGGGGAGCTGGGCGGTGGCGCGCAAGAGCGTGGCCGCCGACAGCCCGGTGTTGATGGGGATGGCGTCCAACCGGCTCGGTGTCCTGGGAGAGCAGGGCGAGCGCGTACAGGAGCTGGATCACGTCCGACGCGTCCTCGCGCATCGTGAGCGTGTCTATGGCGCCTCACACCCGGAGGTGGCCCTGGACGTCCACGAGGTGGGGAGGCTGCTGCGCCTGCTGGGGCGCCCGGTCGAGGCGCGAGGCTTCCACGCGCGCGGCGTCGCGCTCCAGGAGCCGCTGCTCGCCAAGGGCGAGGTGGATGGCGCGGGGCTGCGCTGGCTGGCGGATGCCCTCCTCTTCCTGGGGCGGGTGGACGAGGCCCGCCGTCATGTAGAGCAGGCGCTCGCGAACATGGAGAAGGACCTGGGGCCTTCGTCGTCCGAGCGAATCGAGGCGCTGCTCCTCCTGGGGGATGTCCAGCTCGCGCGAGGCCAGCCCTCCGAGGCCCTGGCGCCGCTGCGCACCGCGCTGGAGGTGCTCACGGCGCGACAGGTCGTCTCCGCGCGTGTCCCCAGGATTCGTCGTCGGCTCGCGCGGGCGCTCCGGCTGACGGGCGCGACGCAAGAGGCCTGCGTGGAAGCGCGGCGCGCCTGGGAGGAGCTGTCCGTCTGGAGCAAGGCCTACGCCCAGGAGACGGCGGAGGCGCGGGCCGAGCTGGGGCACTGTCGCGGGTAGCCCGACGACGAGCCCTGGTGCTTTCCGAGCCCGCTGCTCAGCGGCTCGGCAGACAGAGTGTGTCGGGTGGGCAGCGTTCGGGGGGGCCCATCGTCCCGGGCTGCCTCAGGCGCTCCGCGTCATCGCGAGGCCCCATCGTCTGCTCTGCCGTGAGCGTGTCCACGTAGGACGCCTCCACGGCGGGGATAAGACTCAACGCGGCCAGCACGAGCACCAGCCCGAAGAGCAGCTGGAGCAGGCGAGCGCGCACCACATGGATGGACGGAGGGGCGATCATTCCACACCCTCCCCGACGAAGGTGCACGTCCACGCGGCCACGTCCCCCACCGAGCTAGCCGGTGGAGCCAGGGGGAGCAGGCAGGCAACGAGAGATGGGGACGAGCGCGGCGGGGCGATGAACGCCAGCCGGCACCAGGACAGGGACAGACAAGGACTCATGACGCGGGGCTCCGGAGTGCGGGGAACTTGGTGAGCCCCCGTGCCCATGTCCTCCCTCCCTCGGAGACAAGGCTCGTGTCGGGTTCATGACGCGACGGATTCGCTCCGTCCAACCTGGAACGGACCCCGAGGTTTCGCTGTTGCTTCTGCTCTGCGGGTGACGGCTTCGCGGGAGGGGTGCTTGTCACCCCGCTCCGTCCCTGGCCTCATGCGGCCCAGGGGCCCTCGGGAACAGACGTGACGGAAACGATTCGGGGAAGGCGACGCGGAGGACTCGGCCCGCGCGCGTGCATGGCGGTGTGGCTGCTGGCGCTGCTCGTGCCGGCGCTCCCCGCCCATGCGCAGGCTCCGTCACCGTCGGATGCGGGAAGCACGGACGCGGGCGTCGTGGCCGAGGAGGTGGGCCTGGCGCGCACCGACGCGGGCTGGGCGGTGGACGTCGCGACGCCGGATGGTGGCGTGGCCGAGCCCGTCTTCATCCCTCCGGCGCTGACGCTGGACTCTCCCGCGCCCTATCCGCCCCGGCTCGCCTTGGAGCGCGTGTCGGGCGTCGTCCGCCTGGAGTTGTTGATCGACGACGCGGGCGAGGTGGAGTCCGCCACGCTGGTGCAAGGCGTCCACCCGCTGTTGGACCAGGCCGCGCTGCACGCCGCGCCGTCGCTGCGCTTCACTCCCGCCACCGTGGACGGGCAGCCGGTGCCGGTGCGCCTCGCCTTCGAGTATCGCTTCGAGGCACCCGTCGTCCCCGAGGACGCGCGCGCCGAGGGGCCCGTCACGCTGCGTGGCCTGGTGCGCACCAAGGGCAACCGGCGTCCCGTCGTCGGCGCCACGCTGGTGTCGGAGAGCGCGCCGGATTCTCCGGTGCAGACGGACAAGGACGGCCGCTTCGAGGCGCACTGGCCCTCGGGTGGACACCGCGTCCGCGTGTCGGCGCCCGGCCACAAGCCCGGCCTCTTCCGCGAGGCGCTCCGGGAGCAGGAGGCGCTGGAGGTGGTGTACGGGCTGGAGCCGCTCGTCATCAATCCGTACGAGACGGTGGTGCGCGGAGACCGCGAGCGCACCGAGGTCAGCCGCGTCACGCTGCACGACGCGGAGCTGCGCGAGGTGCCCGGCACCATGGGCGACCCCTTCCGCGTCATCATGCTGCTGCCCGGCGTGGGCAGCATGTTGTCCGGCGTGGCGTACCCGGTGGTGCGCGGCAGCCAGCCCGCCGCCACCGGCTACTTCCTGGACGGCATCCGCGTCCCCATCCTCTTCCACCTCTTCCTCGGCCCCGCGGTCATCCACCCGGACTTCATCGACTCCATCGACTTCTTCCCGGGCTCGCCGCCACCTCGCTACGGGCGGCTGTTGGGCGGAGCGATTGAAGGTCGGCTCAGCAGACCGCGCGATGACCGCGTCCACGGCAGCGCGTACGCGGACCTCATCAACGCGGGCGTCTTCCTGGAGACGCCGTTCGTCTCCACCGGCACCAACGTCAGCGTCGCGGGGCGCTACTCCTATACGCCGTGGCTCATCGCGCTCGCGGCCAACAAGCTCCAGGACCCACCCCAGGCGGGCCGCCTCAACCCGAAGGTCATCCTCGACTTCTGGGACTACCAGCTCCGCGTGGAGCAGGACGTGGGCAAGGGCAAGCTGCGGCTGTTCGCCTTCGGCTCGTCGGACACGTTCGGCTCCGAGGCGCAGGACGAGTTCGGCGACACCGCGCTGCAGTCCATCATCTTCCACCGCGTGGACCTGCGGCACCGCCACCCGCTGGGCGACGGCGAGTTCGAAATCGGCGTGACGTGGGGGCTGGACCGCTTCGCTGTCACCAGCAGCACTCCGCCGAGCGACGCGACGTCCGTCTTCATCGACCAGGGCACCTGGGCCGCGCGCCTGGGCTACACCACGCCGCTGGACCCGAAGGTCACGCTGCGCCTGGGCGGCGACGTGGACCACAAGCGCGCCATCGTCGACTTCTACGAGCTGAACCCGGACGAGGAGACCGCCGAGTTCGCCCCGGTGGCGCTGGCCACCTTCCTGGGCGCGTGGGCCGAGCTGGTGTGGCAGCCCACGCCCAAGTGGTCCGTCGTGCCGGGCCTGCGCCTGGACAACTACCACCTGTCCCCGGGCATCGACCGCACCGCGCTGGAGCCGCGCCTCACGCTGCGCCACCAGCTCACCGACACGCTCGTCCTCAAGGGCTCCGCGGGCCTGTTCCACCAGCCGCCCACGTCGCTCATCAGCCTGCCGGTGGTGGACGTGGGCAGCCTGCTGTTGGGACTCCAGGAGGGCATGCAGTTCTCGCTCGGCGCCGAGTGGAAGGCCCTCCAGGGCCTGGAGCTGGGCATGGACGTCTACGTCAACCCGCTGGTGCGGACGATTGAGCTGACGCCCTTCTCCGACGAGGGCCTGGTGGATGACCCGGACCCGCTGCCCACGCCGGACCAGGAGCCGGGCATCCCGGACCGCGACGACATCAACTTCCCCGACTTCACCAGCCAGGGCCTCGCGTACGGCCTGGAGCTGCTCATCCGCCACCCGCTGGGCGACAACTGGTTCGGCTGGCTCTCGTACACGCTGCAGCGCAGCGTCCGGCGCACGCGCTTCTACCGGTACGACGTGGAGGGCAACGTGCTGGGCGAGGCGCAGGCGGACCTGCCCTTCGCCTTCGACCAGTCACACGTGCTCAACCTGGTGCTCAGCTACAAGTTCTCCAACAGCATCACCCTGGGCGGCGTGCTGCACTTCAACACCGGCCGACCCGAGTACGGGACGCTGGGCACGCAGACGCACCGTGCGGGTCGGGACAGCTCCGGCCGTCCTTCTTGGGTGAAGGTGGACCGGGACTCCGTGGACCGGCTGCCGCCGTTCTTCCGGTTCGACGTGCGCCTGTCCAAGTCGTGGGTGTACGAGACCTTCAGCCTGGAGGCGTACCTGGACATGCTCAATGTCACCATCAGTCAGGAGACGGTGAGCTTCGAGTACGACGGAGGGGGCGGGCGACCGCTCTCCAAGGAAGCCGTGGGGCTGCCCATCGTCCTGCCCATCCTGGGCGCGAAGGGGCGATACTGAACCCGAGGAGTGATGGATAGCGCACGCTTGCCACCTCTCCTCGTGAGCGACTCCGACAAGCTTGCTGCTGGCACGGTTTGATTCCGGACCAGGGAGTGTTGATGGGAGCCGGCCTGCCCCTGGGTCGGATGGACACTCCCAGGCTTCGACGGTGGACCGCCCGACATCCAGGTGAAGACTCCATGTTCCACGAAGGGATAGCGACAATGGCGGAATGGTTGCGTTGGCGGGGAACGCCGCCTCCGGAGACAGCGGGCGCGCGGGGAGGCGCCGCGCGGTCGCCGGACGCGTCCTCCGACAACACCGTGCTCGAGGGCGTCGAGGCCCCGGGCGTGCTGCTGGTGGACGACAATCCCGCCAACCTGGTGTCGCTGGAGGCCATCCTCGAGCCGCTGGGTGTGCGGCTGGCGAAGGCGTCCTCCGGAGAGCAGGCGCTGCGCTTCCTCTTGCGCGAGGACTACGCCGTCATCCTGCTGGACGTGCGGATGGCGGGGATGAACGGCTTCGAGACGGCCTCCCTCATCAAGCAGCGGGAGCGCACGCGCAACGTCCCCATCATCTTCCTCACCGCGTACGGGCGCGACGACTCGGAGCTCGTCACCGGCTACTCCACCGGCGCGGTGGACTTCCTGCAGAAGCCCTTCCCGCCGGAAGTCCTGCGCTCGAAGGTGACGGTCTTCGTGGAGCTGTTCCGCGCGCAGCATCAGGTGCGCGCGCAGGCGGAGCTGTTGCGACAGAAGGAGGCGGAGGCGCGCGAGCTGGCGCACCGCGCCGCGGGCCACATCGACCGGCTGCGGGACTTCACCGCGCGGCTGTCGGAGGCCAGCACGGTGGCGGAGGTGTGCCGCGCGCTGTTCGAGCAGGGCCTGGTCGCCGCGGGCGCGAAGGCGGGCGCGGTGAACCTCCTGAATGACGAAGGGGACGCGCTCGAAATCGTGGACGCGGTGGGCTACCCCGAGCAGGTGCTGGCGAAGTGGCGCCGCATTCCGCTGTCCAACCCGGTGCCGCTCACGGAGGCGGTGCGCGAGCAGCGGCCCATCTGGCTGGGCTCATTGGAGGACTGGCAGGGGCGCTACCCGCACCTGAACGCGTACGGCATCCACGAGTCCGCCATCGCCCTGCCGCTGCTCGTGAAGGGGCGGGCGCTGGGGGCCATCGGCCTGTCCTTCGCGCGGGCGCGGCTCTTCACGGAGATGGACCGGGCGTTCTTCTCCGCGCTGGCGCACGCGTGCGCGCAGGCGCTGGAGCAGGTGCGCCTCATCACCGAGGAGCGCCGCGTGCACGAGGAGCTGCGGCGGCGCTCGGAGTTCGAGCAGCAGCTGGTGGGCATCGTCTCGCATGACCTGCGCAACCCGCTGGCGGCCATCTCCATGTCGGTGGGGCTGTTGGAGAAGAAGGGCGAGCTGTCCGACATGCAGCGGCGCACGGTGATGCGCATCGGTCAGGCCGGCGAGCGCGCGGCGCGGATGATTCGCGACCTGTTGGACTTCACCAAGGCGCGGCTGGGCGGCGGCATCGCCCTGCACCGCCAGCCCACGGACCTCCGGGAGGTGGTGACGCAGGTGCTGGACGAGGTGCAGGGTGCCCACCCCGGGCGGCGCGTGCAGGTGGACGCGGCGCCGGACGTGCTGGGGGAGTGGGACCCGGACCGCATCGCGCAGGTGCTGACGAACCTGCTCTCCAACGCGCTGGCCTACAGCCCGCCGGAGGCGCCGGTGCGGGTGTGCACGTTCGCGGAGGCCGGCCAGGCGCTCATCAGCGTCTACAACGGTGGGGACCCCATTCCCCACGAGCTGATGTCGCGCCTGTTCGAGCCGATGACGCGGGGCATGCTGAAGGAAGGCCAGTCCAGCCGCAGCATCGGCCTGGGCCTCTACATCGTCCGGGACATCGTCCGGGGCCATGGCGGCAGCGTGGACGTGGTGTCCTCCCAGGAGGATGGCACCACCTTCACGGTGCGCCTGCCCCGGCTCCAGGGCTGAGGCGGGGCAGGTGGGAGTCCCGCCTTCCTGCCCCGTGGGGCAGTGGCGGGTGTCGCCCGCGGTGCACTTTGCTGCCGGGGCGCGGGGAGTGGGGAAGGGGGACGTGCCGGTCCGCGGTCCGGGCGTCGATGGCGCGCGACGACGTGGCGCTCGCCACACAGTGCTTACGGGTGAGCACTGCGGGAAACGCTGTACCCGAGGACAAGTTCGCGACACCTCGGACATGGCACTCTCTGCCAACGAGTGTTCCGCGCCCCCAGTCCCCGCACGAGGACTGGTGGGGTGCTGGGCGCCGGGGGGAAGTCGATGGTGAGCCTGTCGTCGTTGCCAGGGAATGCCCTGGCACGGTCGCTCCATGCCGGAAGTCCCGCACCGTGCATGCGCTTGGAAGCGCTGCGGGGACCGGCGGGCGAGGTGCTCGACTTCCAGTGGTCGTCGCTCAACGCGGCCGCTGAGCACTTCGTCCATGACTGGGGTGTGCCCGCCTGCATCTCTCGCTGGGTGCAGCAGGGCGTGCGCGGCGTGGAGCTGGAGGCGTGCGTGCGCGTCTGGTCCACCGGCGTGCCCCTGTCCGCGACGCTGCGGCTCTCCCGGGACGGGCTGGACGCGTGCTTCCAGGTGGTGGGCGTCAAGGAGTCGGAGGGCCTGGCGCTGTGGCTGTTGGAGCCGTCGCCGGAGGACGCGGCGGGGCTCGGCGCCGCGCTGGAGCGGGAGCGGGAGGCGCGGCGGCGCGCGGAGGGAGCGCTGGAGGGCTCCCGGGATTTGCAGGCCCGCGAGGAGCTCCTGCGGCTGGCCCTGTCCAAGGCCCGCATGGTGGCGTGGGAGTGGACGGAGGCGCGGCGCGCGGTGACGTGGTCCCCGGACGCGGAGGCCTTCTTTGGCCAGGCGCCCGCATCGCTGGGCACCTCGCTGCCGGGCTTCCTGTCCTGCGTGGTGGTGGAGGACCGGCCCAAAGTCGCGCGCGGAATCGAGCAGGCCCTGGCCGTGGACGGAGCCTACGCGCTGAAGTTCCGCTGTCGTCATCTGGACGGCACCACGCACTGGTACGAGGCGGTGGGGCAGAGCTTCCATGAAGGGGAGCGTCCGCACCGCATGGTGGGCGTGGTGGCGGACTGCACCGAGCGCGAGCAGGCGGAGGCCACGCTGCGGGAGGCGGAGGAGCGCTACCGGCTGGCGGCGCGCGCCACGCATGACGTGCTCTGGGATTGTGATTTGGCCACGGGGCGGGTGCGCTGGGATGCGGGGCAGGAGGAGCTGTTCGGCTATGGACGCGACGCCGCGGACCATGAGCTGGGCTGGTGGACGCAGCGGCTGCATCCGGACGAGCGCGAGGCGGTGTCCGCCAGCCTGCGCGACTTCACGGCGTCCACCCGGGCCGCGTGGCAGGCCGAGTACCGCTTCCTGCGCAACGACGGAAGCTGGGCGCATGTGCTGGACCGGGGCGTGCTGTCGCGTGACGCGGCGGGCCGCCCGGTGCGGATGATTGGCTCGATGATGGACATCACCGAGCGCAAGCGCGCGCTGGAGCGGCTGGCGGAGGAGGCGGAGTTCCGCGAGCGCTTCATCGGGATTCTCGGCCATGATTTGCGCAACCCCCTCAACGCGATAACGCTGTCCGCCAGGGCCTTGCGCCGCCGCGCCGCCATCAGCTCCACCCAGCAGCAGATGGCCCAGCGCATCGAAGCCTCCGCCGAGCGGATGGGGACGATGATATCGGACATCCTGGACCTCACGCGGGCCCGGCTGTCCGGGGGCATCCCCCTGCAAGTGGCTCCCGCCAACCTCTCCACCGTGTGTCAGCAGGTGGTGGAGGAGCTGTCCGCCGTCCATCCGGACCGCTACATCGCCTTCGACGTGGACGGCCGCTGTGACGGGCTGTGGGACGCGGACCGGCTGGCGCAGGTGCTCAGCAACCTGGTGGGTAATGCGTTGGAGCACGGCGCCCAGGATGCCCCCGTGCTGCTGCGGTGTCTGGATTACGAGACGCGCCAGGTGGTGGAGGTCACCAACCCCGGGGCCCCCATCCCCGCGCCGCAGCTGGCCACGTTGTTCGACCCGTTCCGTCAGGCCGGCGCCGCGCGCGAGAAGGGCCGACGCCGGGGAGGACTCGGGCTGGGGCTGTTCATCGTCCGGGAGATTGTCCACGCGCATGGTGGCAGCGTGGACGTGCGTTCCTCGGAGCTGGACGGCACCACGTTCACCGTGACGCTCCCGCGTGACGCGCGCCGCGCCGCGCGGTGATGTTTCAAGAGCGGCTCGCGGTGTGTCACTGCCCGTGAATCACCGTCAACCGTGAGTCGATACACGGCTGAAACGTCAGCCGTTTATCGAAAGCCTTGTCGGACGCACGACCCCAACGGAAGAATTGCACGTGAGTACACCTGTCGCCCTGAGCGCGAAGCACTACCCGTTGTCTTGGCCGCGAGAAACCGCGCGGTCACCCCCAACGCGGAGACATTCACATGCGCCAGCGCTTCAGCCGTTTCGAGTCCCGTCCGTCCTTCCTTCGTGAACTGACCGCGTGGGGGTTGCCCGCGCTCTTGAGCATCACTATCGGCTGCGGCCCGGCGGGGATGGGTGAGGGCGAGCCGAGCGAGTCGACGGGCACCCACGAAGACGGGCTGGTGTCGATGAATGGCTTGTCGACGAACGGGCTGAGCACGAACGGCCTGTCGACGAACGGCTTGAGCACGAATGGCCTGTCGACGAACGGCTTGAGCACGAACGGGTTGAGCACGAATGGCGTGTTCAATACATGGTTCACCGCCAATCCAGCCGAGGCGGAAATGCTGATGCGGTATGTCGCCCGCTGCGCATTGTCGTCAAATCAATCACTTTCGTACGCCCATGGTGGAACGACGTACTCCTGGCCTGGCGCGCTGGGCCTGGCGCCGGGGTGGACAGGGAGCGCGGCCGGCGCGCAGCCGCAGCCTGCGACGGTGGCGGAGCAGCAGGTGGTGTCCGCGTGCCTGGCGGCGCACGCGAACAAGTTCGGCGTGCACGTGAATATCTCCGTGCTGGGCAAGGGCGCGACGAACGTGGCGATTCCCACCACCTCCGAGGAGTTGCAGCTCTTCAGCCAGAAGGAGGCGTGCTTCTTCGGCAACCTCTTCACCAACGAGGGCCTCTTCGCGGCCAACGACACCAGCTACCTGGCCTATGACCAGAGCACGGTGCGCACCTGCGGCCTGTCGTCGTGGAGTGGCGACTCCGCGTGCGCGCCCGCGATTGCGCACGTGGGCTCCTGCATGGACCACTGCCAGTTGGACGCGTCGCGCAACTCCTACAAGAGCTGCACGTACAACGGGAAGGAGTACCGCCCCATCAATACCCGCATCCGTCCCCAGGACATCTACCGGTGCGGCGACGGCGTGTGCCAGATTTCGGAGAAGTGCGGCACGGGTGCCACCGCGAACAGCTGCGCGGCGGACTGCGGCGCCTGCCAGTAGAGCGAGCAGGGGGACTGGACCTCCTCCGGCGGCGATATGTCCAGAAGTCGCGGGCGTTCCCGCCCCGAAGCACCCTGGGGCGACGTCCATTCCCGCCGCGACAACATGCCACACGGCGTTTGCTCCCCGGGGCTGGTACCCCTGAAGTCCGTCGCGGTGCGCTCCTCGCATCCGCCCCCGTGGAGGTCGATTCGATGAACGCCGTCTGGAAGCCCGCATCCTGGGCCCTCGTGCCCTTCCTCCTGCTCTCGCAGGGCTGCGGTGACGACGAGAAGAAGAGCGACAAGACCTACACCGTCCGCTTCAGCCCCCAGGTGCGGCAGGAGGCCCTGCGGTGTGGGACCACCTATCCGGATATCGGTACGTCGCGCGGCGTCATCGAGCTGCTCGACTTCAAGATGTACCTGCGTGACGTCACGCTGGTGCGCGCCAATGGCGAGCGCCACCCGCTGACGCTGGCGCAGGATGGGACGTGGCAGCGGGATGCGATTGCGCTGCTGGACTTCGAGGACGGCACCGGGGCGTGCGCCACGGGCAGCGCGGACATGCACCGCGAGGTGGTGGGCACGGCGCCGGAGCACGACGACTACACGGGCCTGGAGTTCAAGGTCGGCCTGCCGCCGGAGAAGAACCACCTGGACGCGGAGGCCGAGCGCGCGCCGCTGAACGTGGCGCCCATGTGGTGGAGCTGGCAGGGTGGCTACAAGTTCGTGGCCCTGGATATCCGCTCCCAGGCGAACGAGAGCTTCTACTTCCACATGGGAGCCTCGGGGTGTCGGGGCTCGGTGCCGGACGGCTTCACCTGCGTGGCGGACAACCAGGCGACCATCACCCTGGCGAGCTTCGACCCGGAGAAGAACCAGGTGGTCCTGGACCTGGCGGGGCTGTACTCGGAGCTGGACGTGAATCGTGTCCCGAACGGAACGACGGACATGATGCCGGGGTGCATGTCGGGCGCGACGGACCCGGAGTGCCAGGGGTTCTTCGCGCAGTTCGGCCTGTCCGCGGATGGCAGCCCGAAGGCGCTGCCGACGACGTTCTTCCGCGTCCGCTGAAGCGGCCCTGTCCTCCGACGGAGTGAGATGAGGAGTGCCAGGATGTTCCACGCATGGAAGGTGGGCGCCGCGTTGGGCGCGTTGATGCTGGTGGGGTGTGGCGGCGAGGAAGGCGCGCCGCCTCCCGCGCCCTATGCGTGGAAGCTGCCCGTGGGCTTTCCGGAGCCCTTCGTTCCGGCGGACAACCCCATGTCGGACGCGAAGGTGGAGCTGGGGCGCCACCTGTTCCACGACAAGCGGCTGTCGGGCAACGGCACCATGGCGTGTGTGAGCTGCCACGAGCAGGCGCGGGCGTTCTCGGATGGCAAGCCGACGCCTCGGGGCTCCACGGGAGACCACGTCGCGCGCAACTCGCCGGGGCTGGCCAACGTGGCCTACCTGGCCACGTACACCTGGGCGAACCCGTTGCTGGAGACGCTGGAGTCGCAGGCGCTGGTGCCGCTGTTCAACGAGTTCCCCACGGAGATGGGCGTGACTCCCCGGCTGGAGGAGGTCTTCCAGCGATTGAGGGACGACGCGAAGTACCAGGAGCTGTTCCGCGCGGCGTACCCCGGCGCGGCGGAGCTGGTGGACCGGGAGACCGTGGTGAAGGCGCTGGCGTCGTTCCAGCGCGCGCTGCTGTCGGGCGGCTCGCCGTATGACCGCTATCTGCAGGGTGAGAGGGAGGCGCTGACGCCCGAGGCGCGGCGGGGCATGGAGTTGTTCTTCGGGGAGCGCGCGGAGTGCTACCACTGCCACAGTGGGAGGCACCTCTCGAACTCGTTCCGTTCGAAGGACTCGGTGCTGCCGAACATGCAGTTCTTCAACAACGGGCTGTACGACGTGGACGGGCGGGGCGCGTACCCGTTGGACAACCCGGGCCTGTTCGAGTTCACCCAGCGGGTGGGGGACCAGGGCCGCTTCCGGGTGCCACAGCTGCGCAACGTGGAGCTGACGGCGCCGTACATGCACGACGGCAGCATCGCCACGCTGGAGGCGGTCATCGACCACTACATGGCCGGTGGGCGCAACGTGACGGAGGGGCCGTTCGTGGGAGATGGACGGGCGAACCCGAACAAGGACCCGCTGGTGCGTCCGTTCGAGCTGACGGAGTCGGAGCGCGGGGACCTGGTGGCGTTCCTGAAGAGCCTCACGGACATGGAGTTCACGCGCGACGCGCGGTTCTCGAATCCGTGGGAGTGAGGGACAGGAAGCCCTGGGCGGTCAGGCTTCGTCGTCGGGGAGAAGCCTCCGGAGAAGCTCGTCGTCAGGCCCGAGTGGACGCCATCCAGCGGGAGGTGGATTGGCGAGCAGTGCATCGCCCGCCAGTTGCACTCGGCTTTCATGCGTTTCTGGGACGATGCCGGACCAAAGCCCGAGTGCCTTGGCGACCCTGAAGCGGTTTCGTCGTCCAGCACGGCCGGCCAACCATCAGGGAGGCTCCCCCATAGCTCGCGCACGAGATGTCCGCGAACCAAGCGGGTCACTTGCTTGCTTCGCACCGCTTCGGCCACCAATCCATCGTACACCTGAACTCCGGCAACATCGTCCGGACCCAACTCCTCGGCCAATGCCACCCATGATGCGGTGGGACGGGCCTCGGCAAAGGCCGTGAGTGAGTCGTAGCCGCGCTCACGGACGCGCTCATACAAGCGGGTCTTCCAATTCCCCCGCCATGAACTTCCGTCCGTCATCGGCTCCTTCCCTTCGTGAACATGATCGGGACTCTGTAGAACTGCATACGCTCCGCGACGATGTCCAGGACCTGATTCCGCGTCAACATCCTGCCTGCCCTGGACTCGGCGTCGCGCAGCGTCTTCATGATCCTCCGGTTCCACTCACCGGGCCACATGCGCCCCAGTTGCCAGTTCCCCCCGCCGTGAATCGCCTCGTGGTGGGCCTGCTCCATCCGGACACAGAACTGGTCGATGTCCATGTCGCCCTTGAAGCCGCGCTGCTCGAACCATTCGCGGTGCTCTTTCGGTAGGACGTGGTGCTTCGGAGCATCGGACATGCCCGCCCCTGCCTTGCCCGTCACCCGCATGCCGCGCTGTACGGCGACGCCGGAGGGGCACCTGAAGTCAAAGGCGTCGCGCCTTGCCGCCCGCGCCTCGAAGCAATACCCCGTGAGAGGGATGGCCGGCCCCGGTGCCTTCGGGTGTCATCCACGGAGATGAGGCGCATCGCGCGTCGATGTGCCGGCGGCTGAATCCGGGGGCTCCATGCGAGTGATGGGAATTCTTGCGCTGCTGCTGCTGGCGGGCGGCTGCGCGTCGACCCGTGTCGTGCGTCTGGATACGGGAGGGGGCAAGACAATCACATACACACCCATCGAGACCGAGCCTGTCGAGATGGACGAAGAGGAGTTCAAGGGCGCCGTCGCACGGCTCGTGCCCGACCTGCGGCTGGACGTCGTGTTCAAGGAGGTCGAACAAGAGGACCGTCGCTCCTTGCTCATGTCCCACGAGAGCGGCGTCGACGGAGCGCTGGGGCGAGCTGTCTCGTCGGCCCATGAACGCATCTGTCAGCGACAGGAGGACCCGCTGGGCTGCCTCGGCATGATGGCCGGTGGGCTCACGCTGGGGCCTGGGGAGCGCCGGATGCTCGCGCTCTACTTCGCGTTCGATGACGCCTGGGACGACGTCGAGGATGACCTCCGCGACACGGTGAATGTCGCGGCCCTGCGGGCCCTGGTGACGACGATGTCCGGGACGGCGCTCAGGACGCTGGTGGCTCCCGAGCCCATGACGAAGCCCATCCCGGTGGCACTGACGGCCTCTCTGATTGCGTATCTCGGGACGGAGCCTGTCTGGAATCTCAGGCAGGGCTTCTCGCGACTGGTGGACGAGTCCCGGGACGCGGCGAGCTTCGAGGAGCTGGAGCGTGTCGGGCGTCGCTTCGGCAAGGTGCTCGGCGACAACGGGGCCCGGGTCCTGGTGGTGGTCTCCCTGTCGGTGCTCGGCGGCAGGAATGCCATGGCGGTGCGAGGGCCGAAGATGCCGGGCTTCGCTCAAGCCGCGATTCGCGCCCAGATGGAAGCGGGCTTTCAACTCGCGGGTGCCCTGTCCGGAGACGTCCGGTCGATGGCACTCACGTCGAGGGAAGAGCTGAAGGTGACGCTCGCGCCAACGGTGGTCGCCGCGGTCGCGATGGGGCCGGGCTCGGCTCCCATGGGGACAGTGGGCGGCCTCCAGGGCGACTCGGAAGGCACGGTGCACTCCATCTGCGCGGGCAAGGGCACAGCCTCTGAATCGGAGGGTGGCCCGTGGGCGCAGCGCTGCGAGGAGCTCTTCGGCAAGGCGGGGATGCGCCTCGAGGATTCAGCGAACTTGATTCGAATCAAGGGACATCGAGGGCCCCACCCCGAGGCCTACCATGCGCGGGTCTTCGAGCTGCTGAACGACGCGATGGGAGGATGTCGGGAGGCCACCAGATGCCGGGCTGCGTTGACGCGCGAGCTCGCCAGGGTTGCCCGGGAGCTCGTCACGAAGGGAACGGAGTTGCGGACACTCGTCACGCGGGAGGCAGAGGAGTAGCCCCGTCGGAGTGAAGTTCCGCCAGCCGTGTCGCTTCGAGCCCGCACCGCGGACGCGAGCGGTGTGCCGGTTCCGACAGGCCGTGTGTGGATGTTGGTGTCCGACAGTCACGGTGGAAGGTGCGCCACATCGCCCCGGGCTCGCGGGGAGGTGCGAGCGTCTGTCATCGTCGCTTGTCGTATTTCGCGGATGGCTTGCGCGCGGTGAATCCCTATCTCGGCAACGGAAGCGTTATCGGGAGCGGCAATGCGCAGAAGTCTGTCGGCGGCGGTGGTGGTCCTTCTTTCCGCACTCGCCCTTACCTCGACCTTCGATGTGTCGGCGGAGCGTGGCGAAGAGGGGGCTTTACCCCGGGAGCCAGCGACTGCTGTCGCCCCGCCGCGCTCTGACAGCCCGGGGCCCGTCGTCGTCACCTGTCCCGTGGGCATCACCCAGGCGTCGTACATGCCGGGGCTCAACGAGGTGACGAAGGACGTGACGGTGGCGGGGGCCACGACGTTGAGCAACTGTGTGACCATCCCCGCGTCCTCGGTGGTCTCCGCGCGGCTGCCGCTCGACTCGAGCCTGCTCGCGGGCTCCTCGTGCGCGGACCTGCTGACTCCGCGCACGGTGCGCCAGGTGGTGCAGTGGAACACGGGCGAGACGTCCACGCTGGTGTTCAGTCAGTCGCGGGAGCTGGCACAGGGGCCGCTGACCGTCTTCACGCTGACAGGCACCGTGGAGTCGGGCGCCTTCGCGGAGGCCACGGCCATCTGGACGGTGACGTACCTCAACTCGGACATCGAGAAGGGCTGTGCGTCGCCCGGTGGGCTCATCTGGTTGAGCGGGCCGTCCACGCTCGAGCTCATCCGCACCATGACGTGAGTCGTTGGGAAGACCTGGAGGAGGCTGCTCATGCGTGCGACGTCATGGGGTGTGAGGGGGCTCGTGCTCGTCGGGCTCTGGGGACCGCTGGCCTGTGGAGACGGCGGGGGAGGCCCGGGGCGTGGCGCGCTGGAGGGGTCGGGAGCGATGACGATTGAGCGGCCTCCGGAGAAGGTGCTCATCACCTGTCCCCTCGGTCATGGCGAGGCGAAGTACGGCACGGGCGTGAAGGCGGCGCCTCGGGACAGCGCGGTGTCGTTCCAGGCGACGGTGAGCAACTGCGTGACGGTGCTCGGCTCGGCGGTGACGTCGGCGACGCTGGGCACGGAGGCGCCGAACCTGATGCGAGGCCTGTCCTGCGCGGACCTGGCGCGCGCAGGAGCCGGGCGGCAGGTGGTGACGTGGAACACGGCGGAGACGTCCACGGTGCTGATGAGCCAGTCGCATGTCTCCGTGCAGGACGCGACGACGCTCGTCACGCAGACAGGGAAGGTGCTGTCCGGCAAGTTCCAGGGCGCCACGGCGGTGAGGACCACCACGTTCCTGAGCGCGGACATCGACCGCGGCTGTCGCTCCGATGACGGGCTGACGTACCTGAAGGGGCCGGCGACCTTGAGCGTGACGTACCCCTGAGTCCCGGCGCGCGGTGGGGACTGCGCGCGGTGGGTGAAGCATTGCATGATGGCTCCCGCCCGTTGCCGAGCGAGGAGCCGCATGTCCGTCCCCCGAGAGTTTCAGTTGAGGCCCCTCGACAGGTTCCTGGAGGAGCGCCCTCCCCTGGATTGCCTGGGGCAGTGGGATGAGACCGTCCATGACGCGTTCCTGCTGAGCGGCCGGCTCGACACCGCCGCCGAGAAGGCGTGGCTGAAGGAGACGTTCCTCGCCCTTCGCAAGCGGGCCAACGCGGACCTGGTGTCGTTCCACGACGAGCTGATGGTGACGCCGTACGGAGGGACGGACGTGGTGTGTCCGGAGGGGTACTCGCCGTGGCGGGTGGAGTTCGGCCTGTCGCTGTTCCCCAAGCGGGAGCAGGGCTTCGCGCGCTTCGAGTGCGTCGTGGAGTTCAGTCTCTATGAGACGAGCCCCGAGGCCTTTCGCGTGCTCAAGGTGTTGCCGGAGGTCGGCGCGGAGGTGCAGGCGTGCGCGGAGCCAAGGGGCACGCTTCAGCTTGAATCGCTGCCCCCGGCGCGGCGCATGCTGCCGTTGCCCAAATCGCGGCGGACGTCGGAGGTCGCGGAGGAGTTCTACGGGAAGCCGGGCCCGGGGGCCGCTCTCCACGACACGGTCCGGACGTGTGTGAAAGCGGAGTCGCTCGGGGACACGGCTGCGCGCTGGCGGTTGGATTCGCTCGCGCCGAGCCGCGTGCCAGGTGCGGAGAGCCACGCGCTCGGCGTCATCCTCGCCGTGAAGCCAGACGCCCCCGCCCTCCAAGCCGCGGGGAGCCTCCTGGCCTACAGCCAGGAGAACTGGCTGGACGCCATCGTCGGCGACCACTGGCGGCAATTCCTCACCAGCGTGCGCGCGTTCCAGGGGAGCGGCGCGCCCGCGGAGGCTTATGGCGAATGGATGGACCTCCTCGTGCCGCCTCCGCCCGGAGCCTGAGTCACGAGAAGGGCACGCGGCAATCCATGTATCCTGCCGCTCCATGCGCTCGACCCTGCTCCTGCTGGTGGTCCTCTCCGCCTGCGCGACCTCTCGTCCGATGGCGAAGGCAGACGGGGGCCAGGCTCCAGGCGAGCCCACCACCGCGCCGCCAGCCGGACCTTTTGGAACGGCGCATCGCTTCAACCTGATGGAGGCATCTCCCGACGGTCGGTGGTTGATTGCCTGTCAGGCGCGAGAGGATACGGACAAGAACGGTCGAATCGACGAGGACGACCGCACCTTCGCTCACCCGAGGTATGGCGAAGGGGATAGGTCCGTCACGTATCTCTTCCTCGATTCGGGGCTGGGGACTCCCATCGAGGACTTCCTCGGCGCGGATGTCTCCGGTCGCTACCTCGCGGTGGTTCGCAATCAGACCCTCATCCTCCTCGACGTGTGGACGCGAGACGAGCGGGAGTTGGTGCGATACCGCGTCCCTGACTCGACCCGACCTGACGCGGTGTTGCCTCCGCCTGTCGCGCGCTTCTCGTCCGACGGAAGGCACCTGCTCTACCTGCGAGAGACGGAAGGGCGCGTGTCCGCCGTCGTGCGGGAGCTGTCCTCGGGCCGCGAGCAACAGGTGGAGGCGGGGGCGGGTGAGCTGCGGAGCGCGGACTTCAGCGATGCCGGTGACTGGGTGAACCTCTGGGTCCACAACGAGGACTTGTCCGAGGGTGAGCCCCGCGAGCGGCCGACCCATTCGTCTTCCCGGCTCCGCGGGTCGTGCAAGCTCGACCCGAGGGGTGAGAGCTACCGCGTGAGGGAGGACATGCTGGTCTGGCGCGCGCGTCGTGTGGAGGGAGGGCCCCTGCATGAGCTCAGGGGCGCGGCGCGCATGGATGCCACGGAGCCCCTGACCTTGCTGCTGGGCCGCTTCATCCTGCGGCGGGGAGAGGCCGGTGAGCTGTTCGTCGAGGACAGCTCAGGCCGACGCATCGAGTGGGTCCCCGCCTTCTGCGAGGGCCGAATCCTGGTCGCGGACCCTCGGCGTGAGCTCGTGGTGGTGGCGTGCACGTACAAGGGGCCGGAGTCGCTGGCCTCCGTCGAACTGCATGGGGCCGAAGTCCATCAACCGCTGGACTTCCACGTCACCTATCGAGACGAAGACTCCTCTTACTTCCCCTTCCCGTTTCCACGGCTCGTCTCCCTGCCGGAGGGGTTCCCGGAGCACCTCACCCCCGAAGGGCTGATGTCTCGATTCACCGATTCGAGGCGCGTTCTCATTGACCTCGAGACGCGCGCCTTGCACCGCGTCGCTGACGACATCGTGACGACGCGAGGTCTTCTCGCGCTGCTCTGGGCCCCGATTCACTTCGAGCCTCATGAGGTGATGAGAGACAGTGTCGTCAAAGAGGTCATCAAGAGTCGCCGCCGCCCCCTGTCCTTGTGGGATATCGAGAAGGGCAAGCGGACCTTGCTCAGCGAGCATGCAAGCCACTGGACCTTCCGCGCGGGCTCGCTCGTCCTGGCCGGTGGCCTCTTGGTGGACATGGAGTCGCGGCAGGTGGTGGGCAGGCCCTCCGTGGTGGACACCACGGTGATGGCGCTCGACAAGCGGGGGCGCATCCTCCGTGGAAACGCACCTCCGAAGGGGCAGGGCCGGGGTGAGCCCTTCCGGGATGTCTGGGGACCTGTCTCTTGGGAGCCCCTGGTCCGGTAGTTGTGTGACTGGCATGAAGTGAGAGGCCATGGGCGGCTGATGACCGGGGACACTCGGCTGATGACGGCTGTCATCAGGGCGCGAGGCTCCCACGCCGTGCGCGCGCGCGCGTCCGCTTGGAATTTCCGAGGGTTGTTCGTGTCAGGCCCGCCGCCGAGGGCTGGCACACGCGCTGCTATGGGCTCCCGGGTCGGTTCAATCCGCCTCCCATCCCCCGAGGGTCCTCGCCATGAGCATCTCCCCCCTGCAGAACGCCTCTGTTCCCCGCTCCAGCGTCTCCCAGCTTCGCGGCGGTGGCGTGGAGTCCTCCTCCTTCAGTCCGTCGACGGGCATGGGGGTGAAGAGCTCACCGGGCCTGGCCGCGCTCCAGAAGGACGGCTTCGAGGTGGGCTCGGGCGGCAAGGCGCACCTGGGCAAGCTCCTGGAGAGCACCCTGTCGGTGATGAACACGCTGGTGCAGGTGATGTCGCAGATCGCCGAGCAGGGCGGCGTGCAGGCACCCCAGGGCGCCAAGGGCGCGTCCAAGAGCTCGTGCTTCGGTGGCGACAGCGGCTTCTCTCCGCAGGCGTCCTCGGGGCGGCCTCCGCTGGACCTCAATCCCACCCCGACGGGCCCCAGCGCGACGGCGAGCCCCGGTGCGGCGCCGGGCATCGAGGGAGGGAAGAAGCTGGGCGGGAACCTGCCTCCGGGCCTGGAGAAGCTGCGGAGCACCATCGAGTCCGCGGCGGCGAAGACGGGCGTGCCGGCGGAGATGCTGGCCGCGCAAATCTGGCAGGAGTCGCGTGGCAACCTGGACGCCGTCTCCACCAACGGTGGCAATGGGCTGACGGACACCGGCCTGATGCAGGTCAACCCCAACACCTTCAAGGAGCTGCAGGCGAAGCACCCCGAGCTGCAGGGGAAGGACCTCTCCGACCCGGAGACCAACATCCTCGCGGGTGCCTGCTACATGAAGGACATGAAGGAGCAGTTCGGAGGCTGGGACCTGGCGCTGCGCGCCTACAACTCCGGCCCCAACGGCGTGGACCGCAACAACGCGAACGCGATTCCCGCCGGCACGGGTGACGCGACCTACGTGACGAAGGTGAAGGACTTCATGAACACCCTCGCCACGGGAGAGGGCACGCTGCCGGCGTGAGCGGTGGCTCGCGGGCCTGGCGTCAATCCCCCTCCAGGGGAGGCTCCACCTTGCGTCGGAAGTAGAGTCCGATGAGGAGGCACACCATGAGCGCGACGTTGCCGTAGACGTAGGCGGCTCCCAGTCCGTAGAGGATGTTCGAGTCCTCGGTGACCACCCAGGCCGACAGCGCCGCCACACAGAGCACGATGCAGAACGTGCCGAGGCAGCCAAACCCTCTCACAGCTCGATACTCCGGACCCTCGACGAAAGGCGCCACGTAGGCCGCTGTCAGCGTGGGTGCCACCGTGAAGAACAGCAACGGCGGCATGAAGATGAAGAAGAGTCCGTAGCCCGCGTAGGTCCTCGACCCCTGCAACCCCATCGTCTCGACGCAGGCGATGGGGAGGGCGCAGAAGAGGAGGACGACCCAGCAGAGACCTATCAGCGAGAGTCGCATGACCCGACACGCTCCGAGCGTTCGCCGCGCCTCGGATGAATGCGGCGCGGCCACCCTGGAGCGCATTGCAGGGAGGATGCCGGCTCGCGGGGTGCCTCGAAGACCCCGTGACTCCTCGAGGCATCGAGCCCCGGGTGGACCGGGCTGTCCACGGCGGTGACACCGCCCGACCACGGCGTTGACGGTGCCGGGCGGCGTCCCTGGCCTGCCACGCTCCCTTGACCCGCGAAAATGACAGCGGGTCGCTCGCGACTTTTCCCCGGGGTTTCCGTTCATCGGGTGTGCGGCCGAGGTGACATCGGATTTCACCTGTCCCTTGGCTGCATCGACTCAACATGAACCAGGGACACACCTGGACGACTGCGCCTGGCGTGGTCGCGTGCAACGGGAGAACAGGGAAATGAAGTCCATCCATGGATGGTGGAGCGTGGTGCTCGTCTCGGGGCTCATCGGCTGTGGGCAGGAGGCGAAGGAGCCCGCGCCGGAGCAGGCGGAGATTCTCGCCGCCGAGCAGGAGGCGCGCTTCCTGACGCCGCCCGCGGGTTGTACCGAGGTCACCGTGGGAGAGATGTTCAATGGCATCGAGCTGACGCCGGTGCAGTACGAGCGGCAGCCGACGTTCCGTGGCGACTTCACGAACACCGGAGGTCCGCAGCGGGACGAGGTTCGCATCCGCCTGGACATGAACACCCAGCCGGGGCTGTTCGACTTGTCGCTGGGCGGGGCGAACACCTTCACGTGTGAGCAGTGCGTCTTCGGCTACCAGGACATTGGCACGACGTCGCAGAAGCTGTTCGTGGCGGATTCGGGGGCGCTGCTGCTCGCGCTGCAGGTGTCGCCGCAGCAGACGGTGGGCGCGCTGTCGAACGTGGTGCTGCGCGAGTCGGTGCTCGCGACGCCGACTTCGGGGCCGTACACGGGCTCGGCGGTGGTGTCGGGGGGCGAGTGCCGGTGGATTCGCTTCGCGACGTGGAACACGGTGCGCCCGGGTGGGTGTGACCCTCGTCAGGGTTCGCTGACGTCGAACCTGCATGACACGGCGTGTGTCGCCGACGACTACGCGGCGACGGACGGCACGTTGCAGCGCGCGTTGGGGACGAAGACGCAGGGCGAGGCCTGCGCGGCGACGCCCGCGGAGAGCGAGTACGCGTTGACGACGACGGACTGCGAGCAGGGCTTCGCGTGCACCGACCTGCTGAGCGAGAGCGCGCAGTGCCTGAAGACGTGTGACTTCATGGCGACGAACCCGGGGTGCCCGACGGGCACGGTGTGCGGCGTGTATGGACTGTGCATCGAGCAGTCCGTGCTGGAGCCGATTGGGTTCGCGTTCGACCCCGCGCTGATTGGCGAGGCGTGCTCGGCGTCCTTCACGGAGTTCTGTGGTGTCGAGGGTGCGCGTGGCACCTGCTTCGACGCGGATGGCGCGGCGGGTCCGGCGGGGGCGACGTGCCATCGCTACGCGCGTGCGCGCTCCGAGTGCGGAGCGGGCGAGGAGCTGGGCTACATCTACTATCCGCTGTCGGGTGGCGGTGGAGACCGCGGCTACGGCTTCTGCTACTTCGACGGTCGCTGAGTCGGCGTGATGTCTCTCCCCGTCCGGTGGGTGGTACGGGCGGGGAGGGCGAGCAGTGCGTCACGGGTGCGGGCGGCTACACCTCCGTGAACTTCAGCCCCGTAGCCTTCATGCTCTCCAGGGCGGTTTTGAGCTCCTCCGAGACGATGAGCGCTCCTGTCCAACCCTCGGGCCTGAGCATCCTGGCGTTACCGACTCTTGTCTTGTCGATGTGCAAATCTCGCACAGAAGCGTAGTGCCCCACTTTCTCGGGCACTCCGTCCTCATGCGTCCATAGCTGGATGCGGGAGGCCTTTTCGTCGATGCAACGGATGAGACGGATTGCTACCAGCACGAGGTACTGGTCCGGGTGGCCATCGATGTCCACGGGGATGAGTTGCACGTCTCCTGGAGCCAGCTCCGTAAAGAGTGCCGCCACCTTGACGTGGACGACGGGGATGCGTAGCCCTGCCTCCGTGAAGTCCAACGGTCGGCCTGGCTCTTCGATGTGGATTTTCAGGCGTCCCTTCATCTGGACGGGAGTGCCCTGCCTGAATCGGTCCGGGTCACGCACCTCGCGGCCCTTATTGTCGGTGGGCGTATCCAGATGCCAGCGACCAGGGACCTGGACATCGTCGTGCAATTCGAAGTAGCGCCGGGGCATGGGCGGGAATCTAGGGCGTGGCTCCTCGGGTGACGAGCAAGTCCGATGCTGGATGGTAGGCTCCTGAAGTTTGCTCGAGCGAAGGAGTGCTGCGTGTCGCGACGTGCGCGAAAGACGTTGACGCGTCTACTGCTGGGCCTTGGCATGCTGGGAGCCCTACAACCGCCGACAGCTCATGCGGAGCCTCCCCTGACGAAGGCCCCTGGGTGCATCAAGCGTGGATGGCCTACGACCGTCACCTGCGGAAGCACGGCATGCTTCGTTTCGAGCTGTGGCGAAGGCAAGTGCCCCTACTGCTTCATCGAGGGAATGGAGAGCCTCATCTTCACGGGATGGGCGGTCTACACGTGCCTGAGCGGCGACTCCGTGACGGGTAAGGCGCTGATGTTCAACACAGCGCCCTTCAACACTCGCCTAGGACCCATCTGTGGTTGAGGATTCGTGGGAGCAAGAGGCGATCCTGGTGGTTGAGGCACTCAACCTGCTGTCCGTATTGGCTTCACCTCGCCGTTACGAACGGTGGTGTCTGCAGGCTCCGACCGAGGAACTGCGTACGGTGCTCCAGACCCGTATGGCCGCGCTTTCGGTTTTCTGCGCGAAGGCGTGGGGGAGCGCGGATGCGGAGCGCTTCAGGTCAGCAGTTCCCAAAGTACAGATGCTCGCCGAGTCCCTGGCGGGCGCTCCCCCCGGTAGCCTCATGGACCCTGGATGGAACGCCCAGGCCCGAGAGTGCCTGGAGGCTTTCGGGGTCGCGGCTCCACCAGGAGGATGGGAAGTCTTCGATGGGTAGGTGGTCAGCAGCGAACGAGGTGTGGACAATGACCAACGCCTTGATGCTGGCGGGGTGTGTCGCGGTACTGCAGGGATGTGCCACTCCGAGCGAGTGACGAGTATCAAGTGACGCCATGGCAAAGACGCCGGGTCTCGATTTGGACGACATGCTCCTCGCGCTGAATCCCTTCATCGAGGGTCAGGCGGAGGGCTCGAAGGAACGGGCGGCGCTCGAACTCGCGCAGGCCGCGCTGCTCTACATCCGGGACCGTGGGACGGAGGCCGACTTCGCCACGTACTCCGCGCGATTCTCAGACACGGCTTTCACCGTCGAGGTCTCCCACGATTTCGCGACACGAGAAGCAGCGGACCAGTGGCTCGCCAGCGGGGCGGCCCGGGATTCCGAGCGCGTGAGGATTGCCGGCAAGGGCTTCATGGTCGTTGAAGCACAAGGACGGCGGCTGTTCATGGTCGCGCCTCTTCCCGAAGAGTTGAAGGCTGACCCCGAGTAGGTGCCCCGCTACCGTGCCGGCGGGTACTTCTGGAGCTTGCGCTGAAGGGAACGGCGGTGGATGCCGAGCTTGCGCGAGGCCTCGGAGATGTTCCCCGCGCAGTCCGCGAGCACTCGGTGGATGTGCTCCCACTCCGCTCGTGCCAGCGAGGGCGCTTCGAACGTCTCCGGCGCCGCCAGCGATGGCTCGCCCGACGCTCGCTCGAACGCCGCGAGGATGTCGTCCACGTCCGCCGGCTTGGGCAGATAGTTCACCGCCCCCAGTCGAATCGCGTCCACCGTCGTCGCGATGCTCCCATACCCCGTGAGGACAATCGCCTTCGTGGACGCGTCCACCGCCAGCAAGTCCTTCACCACTTCCAATCCGCTCCGCCCCGGCATGCGCAGGTCCACCACCGCGTACTCCGGTGACTCCCGCCGTGCCGCCGCCAGCGCCGCGTCATAATCACCCGCCGTGGTGACTTCCCACCCGCGCTCACGAAACGCTCTCGCCAGCCGCTCCCGCAGCGTCGCGTCGTCATCCACGAGCAACAAGCTCGGGTGATGCCCATCACCGCCCACCGTACTCACGACGCCACCTCCGTGGCGGCCGGCGCTCCGACAGGCAAGGCCAGACTCGCCACCGTCCCCTGTCCCGGCGTGGACCGCAGCTCCAGTGAGCCGCCGAGCTGCTCCGCCAGCGTGCGCGCGAGGAACAATCCCAACCCCATGCCCTCACCCGGCGCCTTCGTGGTGAAGAAGGGCTCGCCCGCCCGCGCCAGGATTTCCGCCGGCATCCCCGCACCCCCATCGCGCACCTCCAGCCGCGCGCCTCCTCTCCCCGCCACCACCCGCAGCTCCACCGACCTGGACGGCGGCGATGCCTGGAGCGCGTTCTTCACCAACCCCCGCACCACCCGCGCCAGCGCTCGCGGCGGCCCCTGCACCCGCCACGCGCTCAGCTCCTCGGGCAGCTCCACCCGCACCCGCTCCACGCCCGACAGCTCCGACAGCGAGTCCTCCACCAACCGCCCCAGCGGCATCGGATGGAAGGCCTCTCCCGTCGTCTGCCCCGCATCCGCGGACATCTGCACCAGCACGTCACGGCAGCGGTCCACCTGTTGACGGATGAGGCGCAAGTCGTCACGCACCGCCTCGGAAGTCCCCGCCGCTGTCAGCGCCCGCTCCACTTCCTTCGACACCACCGCGATGGTGGACAGCGGCGTGGACAGCTCATGCGCCGCGCCCGCCGCCAGCGTCGCCAGCGAGGCCACCTTCTCCCGCCGCGCATGCTGCGCTCGTGCCTGCGCCAATTCCTGCTCGCGCTCCTCCAGCGCCCGCGTCACCCGCTGCACGAAGTACACGATGAAGCCCGCGGCCACCGCGAACGCCACCCACATTCCATTGATGTGCAGCCGCATCAGCGCCGCGTGGTCCGGCCGCGACAGTCCCGGCACCAGCACCACGTCCTGCAGCAGGAACAGCGAACCGAACGCCGTCAGCGTGAAACCCAACAGGCTCCACATCCACCGCGACGACAACAGCACCGTGCCCAACGCCACGTTCACCAGATACAGCGTGGTGAAGGGGTTGTGCGTCCCTCCGCTCAGCGCCAGCAGCCCCGTGAGCACCAGAGTGTCCCACAACATCAGCTTGCCGATGGTGCCTTCCGTCACCCGCGCCCGGCCCAGCCACGCTCGCACCGCGAGGTTCGTGACGGCCTCCAGCCCCAAGAGCCCCGCCAGCACCGGCACCGGCAGCGCCAGCTCCAACCCGTACGCCGCCAGCGCGATGACCAGCGCCTGTCCCAGCAGGAGCCCCCAGCGCAGCTTCAGCAGCCACTCGAGGTTGATGCGGGCGCGCGATGCGGGTTCGGTGGGGACGGGAGGCGTCATGGCACGACAGCGGACTGGAGCGAGGCGGAGCGGGCCACATTGCCCAACAGGTCCACGTTGCGAGGCGACTCGCCCGGGCCCACGCCATCCAGCCACGAATCCCACGCCAGTGTGAAGACCCGCGCCGCCTTCGGCGCGTCTTCCGTCAACTCCAGCCCGTCCAACAGGACATCCACCGACGAGCGCCCCCGCGTCTCCACCTCGAAGTCACGCTCGCCCTCCGCCAACGTGCCTCGCACGTGCAGGCTCAACCCCAGCATGTTCACCGGCACCGCGCCCTGCGACGCCGAGGACAGGCCCTCCGCGTCCGCGTCCGCTGGCTCGAAGGTGAGCCGCGCCCGGCAGTAACGCCCCGGAGGCGGACGAATCACCCCCAGCGGCGATACCGCTCCATCCGCGTCCCCCAGCGCGACGACGTGCGGCGTGCCCAGCCGCAGCGCGTTCGACACCGAGTGCGCCCACGCCGTCCCCACCGGCGACAGCTCGTTCCACAGCCGCCGCCAGCCCGTCGCCTCACACGGAATCAGCTCCACGCTGCCCAGCGTGATGAGCGCCCCGGCGAGCGTGGCCCGCGCGCCCTCATCCGTGACGAGCGTGCGCGCGCCCGCCGCCTCCGGCAGGCCTCGCGCCCGAGCGGTGGTGAGCCCCAGCGTCAGCTCCATGCCCTCGATTCGCTCACCGCCACCACAGCCCGCGAGACACAGCAACAGGGCGGGCAGGACACAGGACTTCGTCGCGACAGGCATGGCTCAGAGGTCATACGCGACGGACATCATCGCGATGGGAGTGGGCGCCACGCGTCCGTGGAGCCGGTTGAAGAAGGGAACACGCACGCCCGCGGCCACCACGATGTCCGTGCTGGGGCTGAAGAGGACGTCGGGCGACGCGTAGCCGATGACGCCCCCGCCGTTCTCCTCCTTCTCGCCGTCGATGTCCGCCGCCGCCTCTATCCGTCCGTCCAACCCCAGCCGCACCGCCCACCTGGGCGCGGGCTGGTACTGCGCGGCCAGCGTGGTGCGCACCGACGGCCCCGCCTTGAAGCCGAGCATGCCGCGCGTGGGAAGAAAGCCCGTGGCGCTCACCAGGAAGGACCAGTCCCCCCGGAAGTGCTGGTAGGCCACCCCCGCCAGCGGATCCACCGAGCCGCTGCCCAGCTGCGTGTCCAAATCCAGCAGCGTGCCGTCCGCCATGCGCAGCCGGGGCGCCGTGGGCAGCTTCACCCCCGCGAGCACGCTGAAGAGATGATCCGCGGAGAACTCGCGGTCCTGGTACAAAAACGCCTTCGCGCTCACCTCCACGTCGCCCACGCCCCAGCCGCGCTCGCGGGCGAGGCTCACCGAGCGCACCTCGCGCGCCTGCAGGGGCAGGGTGGCCGACAGGAACAGCCAGGGCAGCGGCGCGTACGCCACCGCCACGTCCATGCGCGCCTCGCGCAGCCGCAGCGCGTCCACGCGCTCCTGCCCCACCGTGTGCCCCCAGGCCCGCAGGGTGGTGGACAGGCGCAGCCGTCCGGAGAACGGCTGCTCGGTGCCCATCGAGGTGAGCGTCGGGTCTCCACACGCACACGTGGCACAGGCCCAGGCGGAGGAGAAGGGCGCCAACACCAGCGCGGCGCCGCAGAGGAGGAGTGCGAGGGAGGCTCTCACGACGGCGGGAAAGATACGCCCAGGCCCCCGGGCCCCGTGTGTGGCGTGTTGTCGCAGTCCGTCGAGGCGACCCAAGGCCCGCGACGCCACCCGGAAGGCGAGCGGGGAGGCGAGCGCCGGCTGCCTCGCGGGAAGTCATGGGCAGGTTGAGAATGACTTCCACGCCCCGGCGTTGGTGGGAAACAGGAGGCCTTACATGGGAGTGCTCGCGCCGCTTGGTCGGCTGCTCTTTTCCGCCATCTTCATCACCAGCGGCCTGAATCACTTCATCCAACTCGACGCCCTCACGGCGTACGCGCAGAGCTCCGGTATCCCCGAGCCTCGCTGGGCGGTGTTGCTGTCGGGCGTGGCGCTGGTGCTGGGAGGACTGTCGGTGCTGCTCGGCGTGCTCGCCCGCCTGGGGGCCGCGGCCCTCGCCATCTTCCTGGTGTGCGCGGCCTTCATGGTCCATCGCTTCTGGCTCATCGCGGACCCGGTGCAGGCGCAGGACCAGCTCATCCACTTCATGAAGAACCTCTCCATGGCCGGAGGCGCGCTCTTCATCGTCTACTTCGGCTCGGGCCCCTTCAGCTTGCGTCGCGGGGGACGCAAGGAGGGCCTCCTCGGCGGTGGACGACTCGGCACGCCGTTGAGGCCCTGAGTCCCTGACGTCTTCAGCCCGCGGCGGCCACGGCCGTCGCGGCGCGCAGGGTGAAGAAGGCGACCTCCGGCTCGCTGCCCCGGCGCAGGTATGGGCCGCCGAAGCCGAAGCCCAGCCCGCGATTCACGTAGAGCTGGTTGCCGTTCACCTGGTAGTGCCCGCGGATGTAGGGCTGGCCCGCGCGACGGAACAGCCGCTCGGTGAGGCCCTGGACGATGAACTGGCCCCCGTGCGTGTGCCCGGAGAACTGCACCAGGTTCCCTCCCGGAGGCAGCTTGTCCACCGTGGGCGGCGTGTGGGCCAGCACCAGCCGCGTGCCGGACTCCGGCGCGCCTCGGAAGGTCGCCTCCACGTCGTCGCGCCCGGTGCGCCCGTCATCCACGCCCAGCACCGTCACCGGCGCGCCGCGCACGTGGACGACGCGGTGCTCGTTCTGGAGCACGGTGTAGCCCATGTGCTCGAAGCACTGGCGCAGGTAGGGCGCGTCCACCCAGTGGTCATGGTTGCCCAGCACCACGAAGACGCGGCCCTTCAGCCCGGACAGCACGTCGCGCACGCGCGGCAGCGGCTTGGGGCTGTGGGTGACGTAGTCGCCCGTGAGGAACACCAGGTCGGGGGACTCCGCGTTGACGGCCTCCACCGCGCGGCGGATGCGCACCTCGGACGTCGCCTGGCCCACGTGCACGTCGGAGAGCTGCGCCACGCGCAGGCCGTCATGAGACTCCGGCAGGTGCGGCAGGTGGAGCAGGTTCTCCGTGAGGGTGAAGTGGTCCCTCCAGCGCAGCCGTCGCTCCGGGCGCAGAGGGTCCGCGCCGCTCCAGGCCACCACCTCGTTGCGGCCCCCCTGCGGGGACTCCAGATGCGGACCACTGGACGAGGACGACGAGGGGCGACGACGGGCCAGACGTCTCAAGCGCATGCGATGCGGTTCCTTTTCCGGCCGGAGGCGGTGAGCGCCCGAGTCTACGAAGCCGGGGGAGGTGGGTTGAAGCAGGTGCCCCACGTACGCCTGCCCTCCTTGCGGCCAGCGAGCGGGGTGAGGGGAAAACCGTCATGATTCCGGGAAGATTCCAGGGGAGGCCTCCGGGCTTTCTTCCACCATTGGACACACTGCCGGGGGGCATGCGGTGACGGCGTCCGACGAGGTTGGTACACACGCGGAGACGATGAGCCCCCGGCTTGGGACGGCCCCCGACATGGGCCCGGATGTGATGACGCCAGCCGGTGAGACAGGCCGAGGACGGCAGGAGGCCTCGCCCGAGGGCTCGCGCCCCGTGGCCCTGTCCGAGCTGATGAGCACCATGCCCCTGGGCATGGCGGTGGTGGACCGCGAGCTGCGCTTCGTCGAGGTGAGCGAGGCCCTGGCCTCCCTCAACGGCCGACCGCGCGAGGCCCACCTCGGACGGCTCATGGACGAGGTGATGAACCCCCACTCGTCCCTGGGCGACACCTCCCGCCGGGTGCGCCGCGTGCTGGAGACGGGCGAACCCCTGGACGGCGTGGAGATCATCCACCGCGAGCCCGGCACGGGCGTGGAGCGCACGCGCGTCTTCCGCGCCAGCTACCACCCGGTGCGCCGCGACGGCGAGGTCATCGCCGCGTGCATCTACGTGGAGGACCTCACGGAGCGCCGCCGCGTGGAGGCCCAGCGCGACGCGGGCGCGGCTCGGGAGCGCGCCGTGCGCGAGCAGGCCCTGCGCGAGACGCAGGAGGCCGTGCGCGCCCGCGACGAGTTCCTCAGCGTGGCCGCCCACGAGCTGCGCACGCCGCTCACCAGCATGCGCCTGCACCTGCAGCTCCTCCTGCGCCAGGTGACGAGCGCGCAGCCCGCGCTGGGGCAGGAGCTGGCGCCGCGCGGCCAGGTGCTGGAGCGGCAGCTGTCGCGGCTGGGCAGCCTGGTGAACACGCTGCTGGACGTGTCGCGACTGGCGGCGGGCAAGCTGAGCCTGGAGCCGCGCGAACTGGACCTGGTCCAGGTCGTCCGGCAGATGGTGGACGCGTTCTCCGAGGAGTTCGCGCGCGCCGGCTGCGAGCTGTCCGTGCACGTGTCGGGGACGCTGTCGGGCCAGTGGGACCCGCTGCGCGTGGAGCAGGTGCTGGTGAACCTCCTGTCCAACGCGGCCAAGTACGGCGCGGGACGGCCGGTGGAAATCTCGCTGGTGGGCGAGGGCACCATGGCGGTGCTGGCCGTGAAGGACCACGGCATCGGCATCTCCGAGGACGGCATGGCGCGCCTGTTCGGCAAGTTCGAGCGCGCCGTCTCCGAGCGCCACTACGGCGGCCTGGGCCTGGGCCTCTACATCACCCGGCAAATCGTCGAGGCCATGGGCGGCAGCATCACCGTGCGCTCCGCCCAGGGCCAGGGCTCCACGTTCATCCTCCGCCTGCCCACCCAGCCTCGCGCGGCGCCCGCCGGTACCCCGACGGTGGTGGTGGGCGGCCGGGCGAAGTGACGAGGACGGGCGCCCCTTCCGGTAGTTCCGGAGGCGAGGCGCCCGTCGTGTCGACTCGAGCCGCGGGGCCCGGGTGTCAGTACCCGCGCAGCACGAGCAGCCGCCCGTCAATCAGGACGTACAGCGCGGCCGGCGTCACGCGAGGGTCATAGATGAGCTGCCGCACCTCGCCGCCGCTGACACTCGCCACCTTCTCCAGCTTCTTGTCCGGCGTCAGGCGCCACAGGCCGTTGTGCGCCGTGCCGACGAAGAGCGAGCCGTCGGCGGTGGCCGCCAGCGCGGTGTAGTCGTTGGTGTTAGCGCCTTCGATGCGGACGTAGTCCGTGTCCGCGTACTTCTTCGGGTCGTGTCGCTGGGGCTGCGCCTGGAACTGCCACAAGCCGCTGCCCAGGCCGGCCACGTAGTAGAGGCCGTCCTTCGTCTTCTGGATGCCGCGCCACTTGTTCTCGGGAGCCGCCTGGTCGCGGTACTGGTCATTGCCCGGGTTGACGGGGTCCACGAAGGTGTTGAGCAGGTACTCGGAAATCTCGGCGTCGGCGGGCACTCCGTCACGGTTCTCCCGGTCCCACCACTTGAGGTCCGCGTTGGGGGGCAGGATGCCAATCTTCCAGTCGTTGGCGATGAGCAGGTGGCCCTCCGACGAGAGTCCAAGCCCGTAGGTGTAGCCCGCGCGCTGGGATTGCTTGGGGGGCTTGCTCGGGTCCTCGTTCGGGATGGTCTGCCACCACGCGGGGTGCCGGTGGCTGCTGTAGTCGTAGCCGCGGATGCGCGTCACGCCGTGGTTGGTGCCGACGTAGACTTCACCTTCGTACGTGCCGCTCATCACCCGGGCGCACGAGTAGACGGAGCGGTCCTCGTCGTAGTGGAAGTCGTTGCTGTTGCGGATGCCGATGGGCTCGTTGCGGCTGGGGCGGCTGGTGCCCGCGGAGCGATACAGATGCTCGCGCAACACGACGTCCGAGCCCTCTGCGTTGAGCTGCACGACGTCCACGTCGCCCTTCTGGAACTCGAAGTAGCGCTCCTCGGAGAAGCCCTCCTCACCCCGTCCGGTGATTCGCTGGCCGCCCACGATTTCGTCGTGCGTCCGGTAGCCGACGTAGGCCTCGCCGGCCTTGCCGCCGCAGATGACGGTGGAGTCGATGGCGAGCTTGTCCTGCTCCCAGCCCAGGCCCAGGCTCGCCTGACCGATGGGTTGGCTGTTCCACACCGCCCGGTCCGTGCCCGCGCGCAGCACGCCAATCTGGTTGCCGTTGAGCACCCAGATGTTGTGCGCGGCATCCACGCCCACCGAGCGGACCTTGGGGATGTCGTACTTCGCGCTGAAGTCGGTCAGCGCGTCCGTGGGCCATGGGCCCTCCGGCGTCGTGGGCTGCGTGCCGCCGTCCGGAACGGGGTCCGTGCCGCCATCGCCGGGAACGGGGTCCGTGCCGCCGTCACCAGGGACGGGGTCCGTGCCGCCGTCCGGAACGGGGTCCGTGCCGCCGTCGCCAGGGTGCGTACCGCCGTCGCCAGGGCCCGCGTCGTCACCCCCGTCATTCGAGGGTGACTGGATGTCGTCACCGTCGCCCTTCGGCCCCGTCTCCTTCGAGCTGTCGCAGGCCCCCGCCGCCATCACCAACGCCGCACCGACACACGCGCCCAACAGTCGTCGAATCACCGATTCCTCCAGTCCCCGGTGTGGAGCAAGCGGCGTACCGGGCGAGGCGCGGGGGCATGCGGGCGAAAGAGGGAAGCGAGTTGCCCACCGTGGGCAAGGCCCGGCGTCGATGTGTCGCTGGAAATGACCAGGCCCGCCCCCCGTGAGGGAAGCGGGCCCGGAAAGCTTGTCGGACCGAGGACGTCAGCGACTTCAGTGGACGGCGTCGTCCACGTCCTGCTTCAGGTCATCGCCGGCCTGGTCCACCTTGTCGCCGGCCTTCTTGGCGTCCTGCTTCACGGCGTCGGTGGTGCTGCCGGAGCCGCCCGTGGCCTTGGCGCCCTTGGGGCTCTTGGCGCGCAGCTCCACGGCGACGGCGTTGTCACCGCTGAGCTGGAAGCGGGCGTGCACCTCGGCGCCCTCGGGGAGCTGGTCGGCCCGCACCTTCTTGCCGTCCAGCATCACCACCGTCTGGGGCTTCACGTCCAGCTCGGCGTCCGGCAGGTCCTTGCGCGCGAGGTTCACGCTGTCGTCGTCCGCCTCCTTCACCGTGCCCGTGATGTTGAGGGAGTGCGCCTTCTTGAAGGTGTTGTCCACGCCGGGGACCTTCGAGGCCTCCTTCGTGGCGCCGTTGATGCCGCGGCCCACGTCGGTGGCGTCCACGCCCGTCTGGACGCGCGCTCCGGAGCTGGGAATCTGGTTCTGTGACGGTTGCTCGACGGGCGCGCTCTGGGCGAACGCAGCGGAGCCAACGCACAGCGCGAACGTGGTGATGAGCTTCTTCATGGGGTCCCTCTCCCTTGGGTCGGATGAATGACTTCTGGGAGCAAGGGTGGGGAGGCTGCCTCCCTCCGCCAACCTGTCCGGTGCGCCACCACGTCACCTCGCCCGGAGAGCATGCGGGTAAGGGAGCGGAGGTTCAGCCGGCGAGGCTCAGGCGCTTCACCGTGGACAACAGCTCGTTCAAGTCCAACGGCTTGCGCAGGCAGCCCGCCACGTCGAGCTGCTTCGCGGCGGACTCCAGGTGCAGGTCCGCGCTCGCCACGACGACGGGGATGTCCGACAGCGAGGCGTCGTGGCGCAGCTCCTCGCGGAAGGCGAAGCCGTCCATCCTCGGCATCATCAGGTCGAGCAGGATGAGGTGCGGACGAGAGCCCTGCTGCCGCAGGTGCGCGAGCGCCTCCAGGCCGTCCGCGGCGAGCAACACCGAGTAGCCCTCCAGCTCGAACGCGTCCTGGAGCGCATCGCGGATATCCAAATCGTCGTCCACGACGAGCAGTGTCTGAAGCGGTTGCACCGGTCCTCCCACCCTGGTCCGGGGCGGACTCGCTCCCACACCACGGTAACGATGGGGTCGCGACCGTCCGAGCGGAAGCGCTTCGCGGGCGATCTGGGTCAAGGAGTGCTCACCACCCGACGGCCCGCTTGCCCCAGGACCGCGCTCGAAACGTCCAAAATTGCAATGGAGTTGCGTTAATTTAAATTACACGAAAGATACATCTAGGCTGGTTTGCTCGTATTCCTGGTTGGGTTGAAGATGCGCCCGGCTGCTCGTCCCCTCGGCGAGCGCTCAAATCCAGGGAGCTGTGCTCATGCGCACCATTGGTCGAAGTGGGTTGTTCGCGTCGCTGCTGTGTTCGCTGTCCCTCGTCGCCTGCGGGCCGGCGCCGGAGGCGGGCCAGGAGGAGGCCGCTCCCAAGGGCACCACCGAGCAGCCGGTGGTCTACGGCACCGACAACCGCACGGATGTCTACGCGCACGCGAACGCGACGCTGCGGCAGCGGGCGGAGAAGTCCACCGTGGCGCTGATGAACCCGTCCGACTACACCGTGGGCGCCAACGGCAACGTCACGTTCAACGCGTCCACGCTCGCGTCGGCGTATGGCCTGTGCTCCAGCCAGCGCTTCCTGACGGACCTGACGCCGGCGTTCTGCTCGGGCACGCTCATCGACGATGACCTGGTGCTGACGGCGGGTCACTGCATCACCAGCGCGTCCGCGTGCGCCAACACGCGCTTCGTCTTCAACTTCTACCGCACGTCCGCCACCGGGATGCAGACGGTGACGTCCTCGGACATCTTCTCGTGCCAGTCCATCGTCGTGCGCCAGCAGGTGTCGAGCCCGCTCAACCTGGACTACGCCATCGTCCGGCTGGACCGCGCCGCCACGCCGCGCTTCGAGCCCGCGCCCATCCGCGCCGGCAACACCGCGCTGGCGGTGGGTGCCAAGGTGACGGTCATCGGCTCGGGCAGCGGCATCCCCTTCAAGATTGACGACGGCGGCTCGGTGCGCAACGCGCGCGCCAGCACGCTGGACTACTTCGTCGCCTCCACCGACACGTTCGGCGGCAACTCCGGCTCCGGCGTGTACGAGAACACCGGCTACACCGTGGCGGGCATCCTGGTGCGCGGCGAGACGGACTACGTCGCCAGCGGCGGCTGTAACATCGTCAACACCTGCACGGAGACGGGCTGCCGCGGCGAGGACATCACCTACGTTCGCCCGGCCGTGACGGCGTACTGCTCGGTGGCTGGCAGCCTGCGGCTGTGCGGCACCACCAACCCCCCGGCCACCACGACGTTCCCCTTCACCGCCACCGCCACCGCCAACGCGACGGTGAACACCACGGACAAGACGGTGACGCTGGCCGCGGGGCAGACGCTCCAGTTCGGCACCTGCACGCTGCCCGGCGCCGCCGGCACGGGTGATACGTACCTGCGCCTGGTCAACTCGGCGGGCACGTCTGTCGCGAACAACGACGACTCGTGCAGCCTGCTGTCCTTCGTCTCGTACACGGCCCCGACGGCGGGCACGTACACGATGCGCGCCGGCTGCTACTCCAGCAACAGCTGCAGCGGCACCGTGGCCTACACCATCCAGTAATCGGCTTGGGATGTATCGGGCGCGGGAGCAGGTGTCTCCCGCGTCTTGTCACCTGTGACTCGGCTCGGGCCCCGTGGAATGAGGCCCGGGCCTTTCGTCACCTCGCGACGGTTGGGCGCTCAAAGGCGCCCGAGACATCAGGCGCAGCGGTCGCAGACGCCGCGCAGCTGCACGTCCACGCTCTTCTGGGCCACCGCGCGGGGCACGCCCTTGGAGGACGCGATGCGGATGGACTCCTCCGGCAGACACGCCACCGTGCCGCAGTCGGTGCAGGTGAAGTGCGGGTGGTTGCCGCTGTGCTCGCTACCCGAGCGTCGCAGCTCGAAGCGCCACACGTGGTCTCCCAGGTCCGCGCGCACCACCAGGCCGGCCTCGGTGAGGTCCGTCAGGTTGCGGTAGATGGTCACCCGGTCATAGCCCTCGTCACCCAGCGCATCCACCAGGTCGGCGTGGCTCATTGGCGCGGTGGCGGACTCCAGCTCGCGAAGCACCGCCACGCGGGGCGCAGTGCTGCGAAGACCCGACGCGCGGATCCTCTCCTGGAAATCAGCGAGCTTCGGCTGCACGGCGATTCGTTTGGCTCCCATGATATCTTTTCGCATAACCGATCTGCGGGACACTTTCATCTCGACCGTGTCGCAACGTCCGAGGTCGAGGACTGGAGTGGCTTGCCCGCCGGGTCCCCCCAGACTCCCTGATACGGAAACAACAACCGGGAGTCCAGGATACTGGTGCAATCCTTGTGCGGAACGACTGTCCGCGCTTCCTGGCTTCCACGGCCCTTGTTCTGGACGCTCCTTGACCCCGCGAGGTTCCAGGTGGCCACATCGCTCGGGCGAAAGGTGCTCCGGCTGTCGAGGAGATGACAGTCGGCACCGCGCGTCATGGAGGGGGCCAGGGGGCGGGACGAGGAACAGGAAGTCGAGTGAGTCCCGGGTGCAAGTGCAACTCATGAGTCACCGGTGACGCGGTGCCAGAAAGTCCCGGTTCGCGCCGTGTATGGCCCGGCTCGGGCACGGCGTGAGGGGCTCGTCCGGTCGGCGTGGGCTGCGGCACGAGGCCAGGGGGAGGCGGGAGGTGAAGGTGGCTTCAGCTTGGTTATCGTATCTATGTTGTAAAAGCATCTCTGGTGTTTTTGTCGCGGTGTTCCCGTGCGAGGGCGGGAGAGGGAGGGCGCCTCGGGCTGCTCGGGGGGCAAAGGCAGGTGTTTGCCCGGCCAACACTTCGACACGGGTACCTTGACTCACTGCGACGCGTGCACACACTTGCGCCTTTTCGTTCCGCGGGGCGCTTCGATGGCCCTGTAGCTCGTGTCTCCGGGTCCCCCTCGCCGTGACGAAGCCCAGCTTGCTGCTCATCGAAGAAGCCAGTGTCGCCCGGGAGCTCCAGGTGCTCGCGCTGGAGAGCCAGGGGTGGCAGGTCGTCGCGCTGGCGGACGTGGGGGCCGCCGCCTCGCTGCTCCAGTCCCAGCCGATGTTGTTGGTGGTGGCCGCCGCGGGGTTGTTGGCGGCGGGCCAGGAAGGCCTCGCCGCGTTCCGAAGGGCGCTGGAAGAGACGGCCGTGGGGCTGTACGTGCTGGCCTTCCCCGCGGAGGAGGAGGCGGTGCGGCGGCGCTCGCTGCCGCTGGCGGGCTTCTTCTGGCGGCCGTTGACGCTGTCGGGGCTGGTGGAGGGAGTGCGACAGGCGCTGCCGGGGCAGGAGCCGGGCGCGCACCGGCCGCTGGTGCTGGTGGCGGACGACGACCCGGTGTCGCGCAAGCTGTTGCAGTTGCTGCTGGTGCCGCTGCGCTTCCAGGTGGTGTCCGCGTCGGACGGCCTGCAGGCGCTGGAGGTGGCGCGGCGGCGGCGGCCGGACGTGGTGCTGGCGGACGCGCTGATGCCGCGCATGGATGGCTACAAGCTCTGTCTGGCGCTGCGACAGGACCCCAGGATGTCGCGCGTGCCGTTCATCCTCACGCACGTGCTGACGCCGGACGAGCTGGATTTACGCATGGCGCACAACGTGGGGGCCAACGGCTTCGTGCGGCGCACGCAGGACGGGGAAGAGCTGGTGGGCACGCTCTTGCGCGCGCTCAAGTCGGGAGGCCCCGCGCCGCTGGTGCCTGGAGGGGAGCTGTCCACCGAGGACCACCTGTACCGGGTGGTGCGGCAGCTGGAGCGGCGCGTGGGGCTCCTGGAGCAGGCGGAGCGGGGCGCGCGCGAGAGCGAGGAGCGCTTCCGGCTGGTGGTGAACGGCTCCTATGACGGCATCTGGGACTGGGACTTGAGCCGGGGCTCGCTCTACTGGAGCCCGCGCCTCTTGGAGATGCTGGGGCTGACGCCCGAGTCCTTCGCCGGCACCTATGACGCCTTCGTGGAGCTGCTGCATCCGGAGGACCGGGCGGGCGTGCTGGCCGCGCTGACCGAGCACCTGGAGCGGGGCGTGCCGTACGACGTGGCCTTCCGGTTGCGGCATGTGACGGGGGGCTATCGCTCCTGTGTGAGCCGCGGGCGCGCGTCACGCGACGCCCAGGGCCAGCCGGTGCGCATGGCGGGCATCATCGGCGACGTGACGGAGCAACTGCGGCTCTACCGCGACGCCCGCGAGGCGGTGCGCGCCAGGGACGACTTCCTCAGCGTGGCGGCGCACGAGCTGCGCACGCCGCTGGCCGCGCTGCGGCTGCGGGTGCAGGGCGCGCAGGGGGCGCTGCGGGTGCTGGACGTGGCCCAGGCCGCGCCCCGGTTGGAGCGGGCGCTGGAGTCCGCGGACCGGCAGGTGCAGCGGATGTCGGAGCTGGTGGAGTCGCTGCTGGACGTGTCCCAGTTCCAGGGCGGCCCGCCGCACCTGCACCTGGACGTCGTGGACCTGTCAGCGGTGGTGCGGGACGTGGTGGCGCGCTCGGAGTCGGCCGCGGCGCGCGCGGGCTGCGAGCTGGTGCTCGGGCCGCTGTCGCCCACCCCGGGCCGCTGGGACGGCACGCGGCTGGGGCAGGTGGTGTCGCACCTCTTGTCCAACGCGATGAAGTTCGGCCCCGGCAAGCCGGTGGAGGTGGCGCTGGAGCGCGCGGACGACATGGCGACGCTGTGGGTGAGAGACCACGGCATCGGCATCGCCCCGGACCGCGTGGAGGGCCTGTTCCGCCGCTTCGAGCGCGCGGTGCCGGTGCGCCACTACGGCGGGCTGGGCCTGGGGCTGTACCGGCTGCGCCGCATCGTCGAGGCGCACGGCGGCGAGGTGTCTGTGGACAGCACGCCCGGCGAGGGCTCCACGTTCCGCGTCCGCCTGCCGCTGGACGGCCCCCCCGCCGCGCGCGCTTGACTTCAGAGCGAGTCGAGGAAGGCCACGAGCGCGTCGCGCTCCTCCTTCGCCAGCGCGCGCACGGCCTCGCGCGCGGACTCGGCTTCTCCACCGTGCCAGAGGATGGCCTCCAGCGGCGTGCGCGCCCGGCCGTCGTGCAACAGGCGCGAGTGTCCGCTCACCGCCCGCGCGCGGCCCAGGCCCCACAGGGGCGCGGTGCGCCACTCGCGACCGGAGGCGAGGAAGTCCTCGCGCCCGTCGGCCAGCGCCTCTCCCAGGTCATGCAGCAGCAGGTCCGAGTACGGCCAGATGAGCTGGCCGGACAGCTCCGGGTAGCCCGCGAGCGTGCCGGTGGTGATGGACGGCCGGTGGCACTTCGCGCAGCCCACGCGGTGGAAGACGGCCTTGCCGCGCAGGACCTGGGCCGCGTCCACGCCCGTGCGCGTGGGCACCGCGACGGTGTGCGAATAGAAGTCGAGCGCCACGCGCTGTCGCTCGCTCACCTCGGGCACACCTCCATGGGGCGCGGCCTGACACGCGGCCTGAGCCTGCGTGCAGTTCTCCGTGGTGAACACGGTGGTGGTGAGGCCGAGGTCGCCCAGCAGCGCCGCCGCGTTCTGGTGCTCGATGTCCGGCTGGTTCGCCTTCCATCCGAAGCGGCCCATGACGTCGCGGCCCAGCAGGTGGTTCCACACGCGGTTGGGCCGGCCGGAGATGCCGTCGCCGTTCGCGTCGTCCGGGTCCGCCCAGGACAGCAGCGTCGCTTCATCCACCGCCGCCAGCAGGCCCAGGCCCACCATGGGCTGCGCCACCCGCGCGGACGTGAGCGTGTCAGGCGACAGCGGGCCATGGGCCAGGTTCGTCAAGAGCAGCTCCGGGGACTGGAGCGTGTAGGGCTCCTGGTCGACGAAGGTGCCCGGGACGTCCGTCCACGCCACGCGCACCTGTCCCTCGGCGGGCACGGCGCCGACGCCCCGGGGCTGGAGCTGGTCGCCATAGGTGGGCTCCGGCCTGGGCCCGCCGTGGGGGTCCTTGCCGGGCACCGACAGACGCACCAGCAGCGTGTCGGCGACCTCGCCCGCCTCCGGAGGTCGTCCCCGGCCATTGCCCAGGTGACAGGCCAGACAGGAGACGGAGTGGAAGACGGGGCCCAGCCCGTCGCGCTCGGGGGTGGTGTTGGTGGGCGCGGCCACCCAGTTGGCCTCGAAGACGGACTCTCCCACGAAGAACTCCGCGCGCCGCGCCAGCGACAGGTTCCCCGCGGGCCGCGTGAAGGCCGCGGCGCCGGGGTCCACGACGCTGGTGTCACCGCCGGGCTTGTCCTCTCCTGCCTCCACCACGTCGAAGCGGGGTGTTTCGGGCTCGGGTTGCTCGGGCTCGGGCTCGGGTTGCTCGGGCTCCGGCTCCGTGGGCGGCGGGGTGATGGGCTTGGGCTCGCCGTCGCAGGCCGCGACACCGAGCAGGGCCATCAGGAGGAGGACAGGCACGGCGGGTTGCTTCACGGCAGGGGCACCGGGATGGGGTCGGTATAGGACCAGCGGTCGATGATGCCATCGGGGCCGAGCGAGCCGTTGAGATTCCAACCCCAGGCGAAGACGGAGCCGTCCGCGCGCACGGCGATGACGTGGGTGGCGCCCATGCCCATGGAGGACAGGGGGGCCACTTGCGACGACGAGGCCGTGGGCAGCGGGTGCGTCGCCTCGGTGAGGCCCAGGCCCAGCTGGCCGTTGAAGTTCTGCCCCCATGCCATCAGCGAGCCGTCCGCGAGCCGCGCGAAGCTGTAGTTGCCGTTGGCGAAGACGGCGCGCGCGTTGGCGACGTTGAGCACCTTCACGGGCGTGGCGCTCTCCGCGTTGGTGCCGGAAGTGCCGTCGCCCAACTGCCCGCTGGCGCCCAGGCCCCAGGAGGACACCGTGCCGTCCGCGTGCACCGCGAGGAGGTGGTCGCGGCCGCTGGCGATGTCCACCACGTCCGTCAGGTCCGGCACCTGGCCGGGCACCGGGTGGTTCTGCGTGTCGAAGACGCCGTTGCCCAGGTTGCCGTAGTCGTTGCGGCCCCAGACCCAGACGGTGCCGTCGCGCTTGAGGGCCACCGAGTGCATGGAGCCGCCCAGCACCTTCACCACGTCCGTCAGGTCCTGCACGACGACGGGGTAGTCCTTCGCCACCGCCGTGCCGTCGCCGAGCTGGCCGTTCGTGTTGTTGCCGAAGGCGCGCACCGTGCCGTCCTCCATCAGCACCAGCGTGTGGCGGAAGCCGGGCGCCACGGAGACGGCGCCCGTCAGGCCGGGCACCCGCGTCGCCGCGGAGCGCGGGGTGACGTCGGGCGTGCGGGGCTGGCCTTCCACGGGAGGCGTGCCCAGGCCCAGCTGGCCGTCCGAGTTCTCACCCCACGTCCACACGCTGCCATCCGCCGCGAGCGCCGTGGCGAAGTTCTGGTTGAAGGCGATGGACGTGGCGGACTCCAGGCCCGGCACCGCCCGGGGCTGCGTCTGGTCCGTCGTCACGTCCGCGCCCAGGCCCAGCTGCCCCCGGTTGTTGCGGCCCCACGTGTAGACGCGGCCGCCGCGCAGCGTGCCGCTGTGCAGGCCGCCCGCCGAGGCCAGCCCGCCGAAGTGGAACGTCACCGTCTTCTCGCCCAGGTTGCCCTTGGCATCCCGCGCGCGCACCACCACCTCGTTGGCGCCGGGGCGGGGCGACACCTCGAAGGCGAGCGTGCCCTCGGCCGTGGTGGGCAGGGACAGCGCCTGCTCCTCGCCCCCGTTGAGGGTGTACGAGAGCTGCGTCACCGCCACATTGTCCGTGGCCACCGCGTCCACGCGCACGCGGCGCACGGTGAGCGACAGGCCCTCGTCCGGGGACAGCACCCGCACCGTGGGGGCCTCGGCGAAGCGCAGGTGCATCACCCGCGCGCTCGTCCCGCCGCTCTGGTCCACCGCCTCCAGCCGCACCTCGTTGTCGCCCTCGGGAAGGGTCAGCTCCACCGCGAAGATGCCCGACGTGGCCGTCTTCTCGGTGACCTCCACCGCGCGCGCCTCGCCGCCGTTGAGCCGCGCCGTCATCCCGGCCAGCTTGCCCGGAGCGCCCACCATGCCCGTCAGTCGGACGACGGGCTCGCCCGTGGTGTCACCTGAAACGTGGGACGTCACCTGGAGATACGGCGCGACGGGGATGCCGGGCGTGGGCTCCAAGTCGGACCCGCACGCGGCGAGCCAGAGGGCCACGAGCGCCAGGACACAGGCACGGGACTTCATGGGGGAACTCCTGATTTGTTGAGATTGATTTGCAGAGTCAGAAAAGCGCCCGGCCTCATACCGCTCGCGGCTCCGAGCGCGCAAGCGACGGAGGGCTCATTTCGATGGGTGCCGCCCGGGATTCCCAGAGGGAGAAGCGTGCGCTGGAAAGCCCGGGAAGCGCTCCAGAAGCCATGGCGGTCCCTTGTAGCCGGGCTCGTCGGGCCTTTTGGGTTTTGTGACAGGGGACCTGGGAGGTGTGGGACACTCGTACCGACAGGCCGGGAGGCCGCCGAGCGCTCCCACTGCTGGTCCCTGTCCCAACGTACGATTGTCCTCCACTGGAAGGTGGCGGGGAGGACGCCGAGACGTTCTCTATGCAGGCCGGGGAATCGCTCTAGGTTCGGCGCTCGTCGCCAGGGGAATTCATGTCAGAGGTGCTCGTCGTCGATGACAGCAAGGTGATGCGGGACATGGTGGTGGCCTGTCTGCGGCCCTATCCGGGCCTGAACTTCACCCATGCGTCCAGCGGGCTGGAGGCCATCGAGCGCCTGTCGCTGAGCCCGTATGACCTGCTGGTGCTGGACCTGAACATGCCGGACATCGGCGGCATCGAGGTGGTGGAGTTCGTGCGGGGGCAGGACCATCTGCGCGCCCTGCCCATCATCATCGTCACGACGCGCGGGGACGATGCGTCGCGCACCCGGGCCCTGACCGCTGGCGCCAACCGCTTCATGACCAAGCCCTTCAAGCCCGCTGACATCCTCGCGGAGGCGCAAGGCCTGTTGGAAGAGAAGCGGGCTTGACCGCCTCCGTGGACCTCGCGGACTTCCTCCCCGCCTATCTGGCGGAGGTGGAGGAGCTGCTCGACTCGGCCCACCGCCACCTGATGGCCGTGGAGGCGAGCGCGCGTCGCGGCGCCGCCCACCCCAAGTCCGTGCGCGAGCTGTTCCGCGCGCTGCACACCATCAAGGGCCTGTCCGCCATGGTGGACGTGGAGCCCATCGTCGCCATCTCCCACTGGATGGAGGCGTCGCTGCGTCACGCCGACCAGTCGGGCGGGCGGCTCCCCGAGTCCAGCGTGGAGCCGCTGATGGAGGGCCTGCGCGCGGTGGAGCAGCGCATGCGTCAGCTCGCCTCGGGCAAGGACGCCGCGCCGGTGCCTCCCGGGCTGCTGGAGCGGCTGGAGGCGCTGGGTGTCTCCTCCCCCGTGGTGCCCGGCGCCGCTCCCGCCGTGGCGGCGACGCTCGACGAGAACCTGGCGCTCGCCTCCCGGCTGACGCCCGCCGAGCGGGAGCAGCTCACCACGGGCGTGGGCCATCGCCGCCCGGTGCGCGTGGACTTCATCCCCGGCGCCGAGCGCGCCGCGCGGGGCATCACCATCAACAGCGTGCGTGAGCGACTGGCGGCGCTGGGGGACCTGGTCAAGGTCGTCCCCCTGGCGGGGCCCGCGCCGGGGGGCGGCTCGCTCACCTTCGTGCTGCTCTCGAGCACCGACGCCTCGGAGGCGGTGCTGCTGGACGCCGCGGGCGGCGAGCCCGCGCAGGTGCGAGTGCTGGCTCCGAGGTCCCCGAGCCCCGCCGCCGCCCCTTCCGTGACGGGGATGCCCGCGCCGGAGCGTGAGCCGGAGCTGGCCGAGGAGCCCGAGGAGGCGCGGCGGACGGGTGGCACCCTGCGCGTGGAGGTGTCCCGGTTGGACGAGGCGCTGGAGCGGCTGGCGGCGCTCGTCGTCAACCGCTCGCGGTTGCAGCGCGCGGTGACGGACCTGACGGCCGCCGGAGCGCCCACGCGGGAGCTGCGCGCCATCCTCCAGGAGAACGGCCGGCAGTTGCGCGACATGCGCGCGGCCATCCTCCGCCTGCGCATGGTGCGCGTGGGGGACGTGCTGGACAGGCTGCCGCTGCTGGTGCGCGGCCTGCGCCGCACCACGGGCAAGGCGGTGCGGCTGGAGCTGGACGTGGGCGACGCGGAGCTGGACAAGGCCGTGGCGGACCGCATCTTGCCCGCGCTGGTGCACCTGGTGCGCAACGCGGTGGACCACGCGCTGGAGTCCCCGGAGGAGCGCCGCGCCGCGGGCAAGCCCCTGGAGGGGCTCGTGCGGCTGGGCTGCCATGCGAACGCCAGCGGCTGGGTGGACCTCACCGTCAGCGACGACGGGCGGGGCGTGGACGCGGAGGCCGTGGCCCGGCGCGCGGGCGCCCCGACTCCCCGAGACGCGGATGACCTGCTGGAGCTCTTGTGCAGGCCCGGCTTCTCCACCCGGGAGGAGGTCACCTCCACCAGCGGACGCGGGATGGGCATGGACATCGTCCGGCGCATCGTCGTGGAGCAGCTGGGAGGCGAGCTGCGCCTGGAGACGCGCCCGGGGGAGGGCACCACCTTCCACCTGCGCGTGCCCCTGACGATCACCCTGCTGGACGCCATCATCTTCGAGTGCGCGGGCCTGCGCTACGCGGTGGCGGTGGGCTCCGTGGAGGAGCTCATCGAGGTGGACGCCGCGCGGGTGGTGCGGCCCGCGGGGGCCCACGGCGTGGCGATGGTGGAGCGGCGAGGCCAGGCGGTGTCGCTGGTGTCGCTGGCACGGCTGCTGGGCTCCGCGTCCACGCAGGCGGTGGACGCCACGCCCGCGCGGGGACTGGTGGTGCGACAGCGCGGAGACCTGGTGGCCTTTGGGGTGGACCGCCTGCTCGGTCAGCAGGAAATCGTGCTGCGCCCGCTGGAGGATCCGCTCGTGCGGGTGCCTGGGGTGGCGGGCGCCACGGACCTGGGGGATGGCCAGCCCACGCTGGTGCTGGACTTGAATGCGCTGGGAGCGGCGCGCCGCCCGGGGTCCGGGGGACGAGAGGAGCGCGCGACATGAGCGTGCTGCATGTGGTGTTCAAGGTGGACGGCGCCGAGTACGTGCTGCCGGCGTCGGAGGTCCTCCAGATGGAGTCCTTCACCGGGGCCACGCCCGTGCCGGGAGCCGCGTCGCATGTCGCGGGGCTGGTCCAGGTGCGGGGTCGCGTCATCCCCGTCGTCGACGCGCGCAGGCGCTTCGGGCTGCCAGCCCTGGAGCGCTCGCTCGACACGCGGGTGGTGGTGGGGCAGCTGGGGGCGCGGACGGTGGGGCTGTTGGTGGACAGCGCGCGTGAGGTTCTGAAGCTGGACCCCTCGAAGTTCCAGCCGCCGCCTCCGCTGGTGGTGGAGGGCTCGAAGGGGTTCGTGAAGGCCGTGGCCCAGGTGGGGCCCAGGCTGGTGATGCTCATCGATTTCCCCCGGGTCATCGGGGAGGAGACGCCGGATGGCGACGGAAAACGGTAACGGCCCCCAGGGGCAGGAAGACGCGCGCGGTCTCACCGAGCGCTTGTCGCGCGGAGTCCGGGAGGGCGTGACGCTGCTGCAGGACACGGAGGCGCTCGCCACCCGGCTTGCCGCCAGCGGAAACGAGCAGGCCGCGGCCTCCGAGCAGGTGCGCGCCTCCATCGAGGCGGTGGCCGCGCACGTCGAGGGGACGAGCGCGGCGGCGCAGGCGCTCGCGCGCTCCCAGCGCACGGTGAGCGACTCCGCCCGCGCGCTGCAGCAGGAAGCGGAGGCCACCGCCGGCTCCGTGCAGGAGGTCAGCGCGTCGGTGTCGGGCGTGCGCAAGGACGCGGCCCACCTGGCGGCGGAGGCGGACACCACCGCCGCCACGCTGGAGCAGGTGACGCGCTCGGTGAAGACGGTCAACGCCAACGCGGAGGACCTGGCCGCCTCCAGCGAGGAGCTCCTGGCGTCCATGACGGAGATGAACTCCACCGTGGCGGACCTGGTGGCGCGCAACCAGTCGGGCGCGGCCTCCACGGAGGAGGTGGGCGCGACGATTGAGGAGATGGCCAAGGGCATCGCCCGGCTGTCCACCGACGCCCAGGGCATGGGTGAGCGGGTGACGCTGATGACGGCCGCGGTGGTGGGGCTGGGCAAGTCGCTGAGCGACCTGACCCGCGATGCCACCACCATGTCCTCCGGCGTGGAGGAGACGGCGTCCACCGCGGAGGAGCTGGCGCGCAGCGTGCGCGGCGTGGCGGAGAGCGCGCGCGTGCTGGAGACGCACGCGGCCTCCAACGCCTCCACCGTGGAGGAGGTCGCCGCCAGCGTGGAGCAGGTCGCCGCCACCTCGGAGAAGAACGCCGCCGTGGTGGACGCCAACGCGGCGACCATCGAACAGCTCGCGCGCTCCGCCCAGTCCGTGGCCAAGGCGTCCGAGTCCATCAACGGCCTTGCGGCCACGAGCGCCAGCGCGTCCGCGCAGTTGGAGGTGTCCACGCGGCGGGTGGCGCAGCTGGGCGAGGAGGCGCGCGCCACGTCGGACCGGGTGGGCACCATCGCCCGCGAGGGCGGCGCCACGGTGGTGCGCTCCATCGCCGGCTTCAGCCGCATCCGGCAGTCCATCGTCGAGTCCTCCGGTGTGATGAAGGAGATGGGCAAGCGCGCCGAGGAGATTGGCGACATCGTCCAGACCATCAACCTCATCGCGGACCGGACGAATCTCTTGTCCCTCAACGCCAGCATCGAGGCGGCGCGCGCGGGGGAGCACGGACGCGGCTTCGCGGTGGTGGCGGAGGAGATTCGCGCGCTGGCGGACCGCGCGGCGGCGGCCAGCTCGGACGTGGCCAAGATTGTCCGGGGCCTCCAGACGACGGCGCGCGAGGCGGCGAGCGCGAGCGCGGAGGGCATGCGCGCCGCGGACGAGGGCGCGGCGCTGGCGGCGGACGCGGAGCGCGCGCTGTCCTCCATCCTGAAGGGCGTGGACGACGTGGGGCAGAACGTGCGCGAGGTGAACCGCGCCACGGGTGAGCAGGTGCAGGCGGTGCAATCGCTGGCACAGGGCACCGCGAAGATGAGCGAGCAGGGCCGCGTCATCGCCACGTCCGCGTCGGAGCAGGCGCAGGCGGCCCAGGCGCTGGCGCAGGGCGGCACGGAGATGCGCCGCATGGCCCGGCAGACGACGCAGGCCACCGCGGACCAGGCCCGCGCGCTGCGCGACGTGGTGCGCTCCAACGGGCAGCTGGCGGAGGTCGCGCAGAAGGTGTCCCGCGCGGTGCAGGAGCAAGCTGCGGCGGCGGTGGACCTGTCCAAGGGCGCCGCGCAGATGCGCCAGCTGGTGCAGGGCGTCAGCGCCGTCGTGGGAACGCAGAGCAAGGAAGTGACGGGGATGGGGCAGGCGGCCCAGGACCTGTCGAGCACCACCCAGCGCACCCTGGCGGGGCTGTCCGAGCAGGCCAAGGCGGCGGCGGAGGTGGCGCGCGCCATGGAGGAGACGCGCAAGGAAGTGGCCCAGTCCGCGCGCGGCATGGCGGAGCAGGCGCGTGCGCTCAAGCAGGGCGAGACGGCCAGCCGCCAGGTGGCGAAGCTGGCGTCGTCCGTGACGCGTGCCACCGACGAGCAGGCGCAGGCGCTGGTCGCGCTGGTGAAGGGCGCGGACGAGGTTCGGCGGGTGGCGAAGGGCACGGCGCGCGCGCTGGACGAGCAGGCGGAGGTGCTGACGGCGCTCGCTGGCTCCGCGCATCGGCAGGCCACGGGCACCGCCGCGGTGGCGCGCGCCAGCACCGAGGCCACGCAGGTGATGGAGGGACTGGTGAAGGGCGTGGAGGAGATGC
>NZ_JBLZWL010000131.1:0-48945 GCF_049194865.1 Corallococcus terminator
AGGTGGTGCAGGACCGCTGCCTGATGGTGGACCACCGACGCTACGGCGGGCGCTGAAGGCCGAGCGCGCCCGCGAGGGTCAGCTCACCACTGTGCCTGGGCGAATGGCACGGGAGGCCGGGCCAGCGAGACGGCGGCGGCCAGGCGCGCCTGGTCCAGGGCGTCGAAGCCGCGCTCCATGGTGGTGGGCGTCACCGGGGGCAGGTTGGAGACGACGACGTAGACGGGAATCTGCCGGCCCTCCAGCACGGTGAGCTGGAGGCGGAAGTGGTCCCTGCGCAGCGCGGCCGAGCCCGCCGCGAGCCCCTGCGCGTACGCCATGGGGCCGCCGACCACCTTGCGCGTCTTGCTCGGCAGGAAGTGCACGAGGATGGCGTCCAAATCCTTCCCCACGCTGCTGTCATGCAGCGACAGCGCGGGCGCCTTGTCCACGAGCCCGCCGTCCCAGTACAGGTTGCCCTCCAGCGGCACCGCGCGGAACAGGCCCGGGTACGCGCAGGTGGCGTGGACGCGCGGGGCCAGCTCGCCCGTGGTGAACACCTCGTGGCTGCCCAGCGTGAGGTTCGCGCCGACGAGCAGCAGCGGGTGCGGCAGGTCCTCGAACGTCCTGGCGCCCAGCGTGTCCTCGAGCAGCCTGCGGAAGCGCTCGCCCTTGAGCAGGCCCGTCAATCCGTGGCCGTTGGCGTCCGCGTTCATCACCGCGCCAATCGGGTCCGGGTCCCAGAAGTTGGCCCGCGTCTGGCGCAGCACCAGCTCTTCAATCGCGTGCACCGGCATGCCCGCCGCCGCGTAGGCCGCCACCATGCCGCCCGCGCTCGTCCCCGCGTACGCATGCGGCTTGAGCCCCGAGCTCGCCAGCCCCTTGAGGAAGCCGGCGTGCCCATAGAAGCCGAAGTAGCCCGCGGAGAGGACCAGGCCAAACCGCTTGCCTTGGAGGAGCTGGTGCAGGGAGGGAGACGCCATGTCCCACATCTACCACTGTTCGCCATGAAGCACGCGGTGCGTCGAAAGTCCGCTGGCCTCCGTTAGGGCATCGACGTATGTTGATGCGGCGATATGGAAGCCCTCTCCCAATCCTTCCGGGCCCTCGGAGACCCGACGCGGCTGCGCATCCTCCGGCTGGTGGCGGAGGCGCCGCTGAACGTGACGGAGCTGGTGTCGCTGGTGGGCGTGGCGCAGTCGTCGGTGTCGCACCACCTGGGGAAGCTCAAGGGGTTGGGGCTCATCCGCGAGGAGCGGCAGGCGGGCTTCAGCTACTACTCGCTGGCGCTGGAGGGGGATGACACCCGCTGGCCCCTCATCCGGTTGGCGAGGGAGGCGGAGGACGCGGCGGGTGACTCGGCGCGGTTGATGGACCTCTTGCGCGCGCGCGAGGACCGGCAGGCGCTCAACGAGCGGCTCCTGGAGCCGGGCCAGTCCTGGTTCCTGTGGGCGGGCGCGCTGGCGTCGCTGCTGCCGCCCCTGGACGTGGCGGACTTCGGCTGCGGCACGGGGGTGTTGAGCGTGGCCATCGCCCGCTGGGCGCGGCACGTGTGGGCCATCGACCAGAACGCGGCGGCGCTGGAGCAGGCGCGCGAGCGGGCCGGACGTGAGCAGGCCACCAACGTCACCTTCCTGTGCGAGGACCTGCAGCGACTGTCGCTGGAGCCGGGGCGGATGGACCTCGTGGTGATTTCTCAGAGCCTCCACCACGTGGAGGACCCCGCCAGCGTGCTGGCGGAGGCTGCGCGGCTGCTGAAGCCGGGCGGCAGGTTGGTGTTGCTGGAGTTGATGCCGCACGAGGAGCGCTGGGTGGTGGAGCGGCTGGGCCACCGCCACCTGGGCTTCGAGCCGGCGCAGTTGGAGACGGCGCTGCGTGAGCGGGGCTTCGCGTCGCTCACGCGCGAGGCTCATGCCCGCGACGGTGCCAGCCCCTTTCGAGTCTTTCTGCTGACTGGAGTGAAGCCATCATGACGAGTCCCGCTGCCCTTCCGCCCCCTTCTGGAGAGAACGGTCGCCGCGTGGAGGCCCTGCGCACCGCGATGCGTGAGCGCGTGCTGGTGCTGGACGGCGCCATGGGCACGCTGCTGCAGCAGCTGGACCTCAAGGCCGAGGACTTCGGCGGCGCCGAGTTCGAGGGCTGCAACGAGAACCTGGTCCTCACCCGACCGGACGTCATCAAGGACATCCACGCGCGCTACTTCGCGGCGGGCGCGGACGTGACGGAGACGGACAGCTTCGGCGGCACGCCGGTGGTGCTCAACGAGTTCGGCCTGGGGCACAAGGCGCTCGAAATCAACGCGGCCTCCGCGCGACTGGCGCGTGAAGCCGCCGCCGAGGCCGAGGCGAAGGACGGGCGGATTCGCTGGGTGGCGGGCTCGGTGGGCCCGACGACGAAGGCCATCAGCGTCACCGGCGGCATCACCTTCGAGGAGCTGGTGGAGAACTTCGCGGTGCAGGCCGAGGGCCTCGCGCTCGGCGGCTCCGACTATCTCCTGGTGGAGACGGCGCAGGACACGCGCAACATCAAGGCGGCGCTGCTCGGCATCGAGCGCACGTTCCGCAAGCTGGGCTACTCGCTGCCGGTGGCGGTGTCCGGCACGATTGAACCCATGGGCACCATGCTCGCGGGGCAGAGCGTGGAGAGCCTGGCCGCGTCGCTGGAGCACGTGGAGTTGCTGTACCTGGGGCTCAACTGCGCCACGGGGCCGGACTTCATGACGGACCACCTGCGCTCGCTGGCGGCGCTGAGCTCGTTCCCGGTGTCGTGCGTGCCCAACGCGGGCCTGCCGGACGAGAACGGCAACTACCTGGAGACGCCGGAGATGCTCGCGCGCTCGCTCACGCGCTTCTGTGAGCAGGGCTGGCTCAACGTGGTGGGTGGCTGTTGCGGCACGCAGGAGGGCCACATCCGCGCGCTGGCCCAGGCGGTGAAGGGCTTGAAGCCGCGCTCGGCCCTGCCCAAGCCCCGCTCCACGCTGTCCGGCGTGGACTACCTGGAAGTGACGGACGAGCTGCGCCCGGTCATCGTCGGCGAGCGCACCAACGTCATCGGCAGCAAGAAGTTCAAGGAGCTCATCGTCGCGGGGCAGCTGGAGGACGCCTCGGAGATTGCCCGCGCGCAGGTGAAGCGGGGCGCGCAGATAATCGACATCTGCCTGGCCAACCCGGACCGTGAAGAGCTGGAGGACATGCGCGAGTTCCTGGAGGTGGTCATCAAGAAGGTGCGCGTGCCCTTGATGATTGACTCCACCGATGAGCGCGTCATCGAGATGGCGCTGACGTACAGCCAGGGCAAGGCCATCATCAACTCCGTCAACCTGGAGGACGGAGAGGAGCGCTTCGAGAAGGTGGTGCCGCTGGCGCGCCGCTTCGGCGCGGCGCTGGTGGTGGGCTGCATCGACGAGATTGGCATGGCCGTGACGCGCCAGCGCAAGCTGGAGGTGGCGGAGCGCTCGTTCGAGCTCTTGACGAAGAAGTACGGCATGAAGGCGGAGGACCTGTACTTCGACCCGCTCGTCTTCCCGTGCGCCTCTGGCGACGCGCAGTACACGGGCAGCGGCGTGGAGACGGTGGAGGGCGTGCGGCTCATCAAGCAGCGCTTCCCGCAGTGCCGCTCCGTGCTGGGCATCTCCAACGTGTCCTTCGGTCTGCCGACGGCGGGCCGCGAGGTGCTCAACTCCGTGTTCCTGTACCACTGCGTCCAGGCGGGCCTGGACATGGCGCTGGTCAACTCGGAGAAGCTGGAGCGGTACGCGTCCCTGCCCGAGGAGGAGCGCAAGCTGGCGGAGGACCTGCTCTACAACCGGGGAGCGGATCCGGTGACGCCGTTCGCCGCGCACTTCCGCGAGCGCAAGCCCGCCAAGGCGCAGGTGAGCACGCTGCCGCTGGAGGAGCGGCTCCAGCGCTACATCATCGAGGGCTCGCGCGACGGCCTCTTCGCGGACCTGGAAGCGGCGATGGCGAAGTACCCGCCGCTGGAAATCATCAACGGGCCGTTGATGAAGGGCATGGACGAGGTGGGCCGGCTCTTCGCCGCCAACGAGCTGATTGTCGCGGAGGTGCTCCAGAGCGCCGAGTCGATGAAGGCGGCGGTGGGCTTCCTGGAGCCGCACATGAGCTCCGCCCAGGCGGCGATGCGCGGCAAGATTGTCCTGGCCACGGTGAAGGGTGACGTGCACGACATCGGGAAGAACCTGGTGGAGATCATCCTGGCCAACAACGGGTTCCACGTCGTGAACCTGGGCATCAAGGTGCCGCCCGAGCAGTTGGTGAAGGCGGTGCGCGAGCACAAGCCGGACATCGTCGGCCTGTCGGGGCTGCTGGTGAAGAGCGCGCACCAGATGGTGGCCACGGCGGAGGACTTGAAACGCGCGGGCGTGGACGTGCCGATTCTGGTGGGCGGCGCGGCGCTCAGCCGCAACTTCGTGGACCGCAACATCGCTCCGGCTTACGGCGGCGGCACGGTGGCCTACGCGCAGGACGCGATGAACGGCCTGGACCTGGCGAAGCAGATTGTGGACCCGTCCTCGCACGCGAAGCTGCGCGGAGAGCTGGCCGAGCGCCGCGTGAAGCTGGCGCAAGAGGTGAAGGAGCGGCCTCGCGTGGAGGCTCCGACGTCGCGTGCGCGCAGCGCGGAGATTCGCATCCTGGACACGGTGCCCGTCGCGCCGGACTGGGAGCGGCACGTGCTGACGAACACGCCGCTGGACCACATCTGGAAGTTCATCAACCCCGTGATGTTGTACGGCCGCCACCTGGGCCTGCGCACGTCGTCGCGCGCGCTGGGGACTCCGGCGGAAGCGGAGCTGGCGAAGACGGAGGAGGGGCGCAAGGCGCTGGCGTTGAAGGAGGCGGTGGAGGAGCTCAAGGGCATGCTGCGCGGCGGGCTGATGCAGGCGCGCGCGGTGTTCCAGTTCTTCAAGGCGGGCAGCGACGGCAACCGGGTGGTGCTCTTCGACGGGACCACGGGCAAGGAAGCGGCGTCCTTCGACTTCCCCCGGCAGGACCGCGAGGGCGGGCTGTGTCTGGCCGACTACCTGCGTCCGCTGGAGCGCGGCGTGCCCACGGACAACGTGGGCATGTTCGTGGTGACGGCGGGCTCGGGCATTCGCGAGCTGGCCGAGGGCCTCAAGGTCAAGGGCGAGTTCCTGAAGATGCACGCGGTGCAGGCGCTCGCGCTGGAGACGGCCGAGGGCTACGCGGAGCTGCTGCACACGCAGCTGCGCAGCATGTGGGGCACGCCGGACAAGCAGGACATCACGATGCTGGAGCGCTTCCGCGCGGAGTATGCGGGCAAGCGTTACTCGTTCGGCTACCCCGCGTGCCCTCGGCTGGAGGACCAGTCCAAGCTCTTCGTCGCGCTGCGCCCGGAGGACATCGGCGTGCAGCTCACCGACGGCTGCATGATGGAGCCGGAGGCGTCCGTGTCCGCCCTCGTCTTCCACCATCCGCAGGCGTCGTACTTCTCCGTGACGTGAGCCGAAGGCGCGGTGAGGCCCGGGGGGCGGGCTGCACCATCCCGGGCATCGTGCTCTCCCGTGACGTGAGTAGCGGTGCCGTGAGGCTCGGGTGGACTGTCAGAACCGTCCGCCCAGGCTGAGCCCGGCGGTGAAGAGGTCGCCGCTGTCGTCGGCGCCGGGGGCGAAGTCTCCGCCGCCGGCGAACACGCGATAGGTGGCGCGGGCGCCCGCCGTCACTCCGTTGTACCGGTACTCGAGTCCGGCGGTGAGCGGGACTTCGGCCAGGAAGGTGTCGTCGAACTGGCGTGCATTGGCCTCGGACGTCGCGTCCAGGTAGCTGACGCCCACGCCCGCGCCGACGAAGGGCTTCCAGCGCTCGCGCACGGTGGGCCCCACCTTGGCCAGCGCGCCCAGGTTGTGGCGCCACAGCGTGGCGTTGTCGATGTCAGCGAAGCCGTTGGCGGAGCCCTCGTAGCCCAGCTCCAGTCCCATCGACGGGAGCAGCTGCGCATCCGCCTGGAGTCCGATGAACGTGCCCACGTCCACCTCCGTGCCCAGGTCGCCGGTGTAGGCCGTGACACCGCCTCGGACGGTGAGGCCGGGGGCTCCGAAGAACGGCGCCGCCTGCTGCTTGCGCGGCGGGTCCTTCGCGAGGGAGGGAGCAGCCCATCCCAGGGCCGCCAGCAGGAAGCCTGCTCGCCAGCTTGGACGCACCATGTCGGATTCCTCCTCCTTTGGACGCCCCGAGGGGCCTCTGGCAAGGATGAGGTCGTCCCGTTCAGGGAAGGCCCGGCGCCCGGGGAAGCCCGAGCCGCCCCGCTGGCGGAGGGAGCGAGTAGACTCCGCGGCCATGAGCGCCCCGAACATCCGCCGAGCCGTCCAGCTACTGCCCGCCTGTGCGACGACGGGCATTGGAAGCCTGCCCCATACGCAGGTGGAGCTGGGGCTCCAGGTCGCCCTGTCGATGGACATCCCGTTCCTCCCGCAGCTCCCGGTGGGAAAGCCCTCGGAGCTGATGATTCCCGCGGCGCTCGAGGGCCTGCCGGGCCTGCGCTTCGACGAGGAGGGCCTGTGCACGGTGGACCTGAAGGCCTGGGAGGAAGGGCGCGGCGAGTTCGAGGCGAAGCTGGATGCGGCCCTCGCCGCGGGGACGCTGGAGGCGTACGAGCCCACCCCCGAGGCCTGCCGCGCGTGGCGCCCGTTCCTGTGGGAAGTGGAGCATCGCAAGCTGGCGTTCGCGAAGGCGCAGCTCGCCGGTCCGTTCACGGTGCGCTCGGTGGCGCGCACGGACTCGGGCCTTTCCGCGCTGGAAGTCCCGGGACTGGACCAGGTGATTTTCCGACTGGTGCTGGCGCGCTCGCTGGCGATGGTGAAGGCGCTGCGACGCGCGGGCACCACGCCGCTGTTCTTCCTCGACGAGCCGGGGCTCTACGCCTTCCAGCGCATCAACCCGCGTCACCTGCTGGCGATTCAGGAGCTGAGGCTCCTGGTGGTGGCGCTCCAGCGTGAAGGCGCGCTGGTGGGGCTGCACTGCTGTGGCAACACGGACTGGGCCGCGCTGCTGGACGTGCAGCCGGACCTGTTGTCGCTGGACGTGCGGCTGTCGCTCGACGCGATGCTGGAGGAGCGCGAGGCGCTGGAGCGCTACCTGAACTCTGGCGCGACGCTGAGCCTGGGCATCATTCCCACGGACCTGGCGTCGACGTACGAGGTGACTGAGCTGGCGGACTCGGTGGAGGCGTCACTGAAGGCCGCGTTGCCTCGCGGCTTCACGTTCCCTCGGGCGGTGTCGACGGTGTTGCTGACGCCCGCGTGCGGACTGGCGATGCGCACGGTGCTGGACGCGGAGCGAGTCCTCTCCGAGCTGAAGGTGGCGCAGCGCAGGCTGCGTGGAGCGCTCGACGCCGAGCGCCCCGTGTTGCACTCGCCACCTCCGCACTGAACTGAGCGCGGTGCGACTACTGGCGGCCGAGCTTCAGCTCACGCTCGGCTTGCTGCCAGTCCTGGTCGTGACTGCCGTGGTTGCCACCTCGCGCCAGATAGATTTCGTAGGCGCGTCGGGCAATCTGTTCGTGTGGAATCGGGCCGCGTGAGGCCTTGGACTCGTTGGCGTGTTCCTTGGGCTGCGTCGCCGTATGCGGGGTCGACTTGTGTGTGCTGTTGCGAGCCATCGAGGCGCCTCCGGGAAAGGGCGCGCGAAGCTTGAGTCCCGGGTGGTGCTGGCGAAAGCGACCCGGTGAGTCGGAGGTTGACGACGCAACACGACGAGTGACGCCGTGTCGCGAGCTGGACAGCAGGGCCATGTGACGTGACTCGCGAGACAGGGCGAGCAGGCACGGACCTACTTCAGCGCGGTCATCGCCGCATCGAGCGCGCGCTGCATCGCGGTGCTCATGCCGAGCGTCGCCGCCTGGGACGGTGTGCACCACCTCAGCTCCTGGAAGGCGGCTGAGCGGGTGGGGCGCAGCGGGCCCGACACGCGGTAGAGGCGCAGCGTGAGGTCGCGGTGGGTGAGCTGGCGCTTCACGGTGCCCAGCAGGGCCTCCAGCTTCACGCCCGCCCCCAGCGCGGCGGTGAGGCGGAGCGTGGTCTCCGGCTCAGTGGAGGCCTCGTCCACCTCGGCGGCGGGAAGCTCCCAGAGCCCACCGAAGAGGCCGGAGTCCGCGCGCCGCGCGAACAGCAGGGTGTCCGCGTGGGCCCACACGGCGAGGGCCAGCGTGAGCTTCTTCGGCGCGGCGCGCACCTTGGCGGGAGGCAGCTCATCCACGCGGCCCTTGCGGAAGGCGACGCAGCCGGTGCGCACCGGGCACAGCAGGCACAGCGGGTTCTCCGGGCGGCACGTCGTGGCGCCGTGCTCCATGAGGGCCTGGTTGAAGTCACCGGGCCGCTCGCCCTTCACCAGCAGGGTGGCGAGCTCCCAGAGCGTGGCCTCGCGCTCGCGGTCTCCGGGGAGGCCTTCGACTTCAAAGAGGCGCGACAGCACGCGAGCGACGTTGCCATCGACGAGCGGCGCCTCCTCTCCGTAGGCGATGGAGGCCACCGCGCCGGAGGTGTAGCGGCCGAAGCCGGGGAGGGTGAGCAGCTCCGCGGCGGTGGAGGGCAGCTTGCCACCGAAGCGCGACACCATCTCCTGCGCGGCGCGGTGCAGGTTGCGCGCGCGGGTGTAGTAGCCCAGGCCCTTCCATCCGGAGAGCACGTCATCGAGTGGCGCGGAGGCGAGGGCGAGCAGGGTGGGGAAGCGCTGGAGGAAGCGCTCCCAGTAGGGAATCACGGTGGCCACCTGCGTCTGCTGGAGCATGACCTCGCTCAGCCAGATGGCGTAGGGGTCCTTCGTGCGGCGCCAGGGCAGGTCGCGCTTGTTGCGGTCGTACCAGTCCAGCAACGGCCCACGGACCGAGGCGAGGTGCGTGGCGCTCGGCGTCACCGTGGGAACACGGGTCGACGCGGCGGCGCGCTGCGGACGACCGCGCTTCGCACGAGGCGTCTCCACGGGCGCGGACTCATGCGGCGCCTCGGCGACAGGGGCCGAGGCCTGGACCGGCGCGGTGTCAGGCGAGCGCGGAGGTCGACCACGGCGCGGACGGGACACGTCCCTGTCCTGCGCCTTCGCGGGGCCCTCCGGGGCCACCGCAACCGGGTCCAGCATCCCGAGCTGCGTCTGGGTGTCCGGTGTGGCGGCGCGCTTCGCGGGGCGACTGCGGGGACTCATGCGTCTTTCTTCACGGGGTTGGCCATGCGGTGGGCAACGCGGTCGAACAGGCCGGGGACGAACCGGTTGGCCAGTACCATGACGCGACCGGGGAGGGTGAGGATGGTGTCGCGCCGTCCGCGCACGCTCGCGCGCACCATCGAAGCGGCCACTTCCTCCGACGACATGGCCTTCAACGGAACGGCCGCCTGCGCCCAGCCCTCCGCGTTCAACCGGTGCTCGCGAAACTCGCTCTCGGTAAGGCCAGGGGACACGAGCAGCACGCGGATGCCCTCCGTGGCCAGCTCCGTGCGCAGCGACTCCGTCATCGCATTCACCGCGGCCTTCGACGCGCAGTACCCGCCCAGCAGCGGCAGCCCGCGATGGCCCAAGACGGAGCTGACATTCACCACCTGCGCCCCACGCCGTCCACGCAGCAACGGCAGCGCGGCGCGAGTCACCCGCCACAGCGCGAACACGTTCAGCTCGAAGACCTGTCGGAGCTGCTCCTCGCTGATGGACTCCAGCGGCCCGTAGAGGCCCTGGCCCGCGTTGTTCACCAGCACGTCCAGTCCACCGAAGGCGGTGAGCGTCTCGCGCATCAGGTGCTCCACATCCTCGCTGCGCGTCACGTCGCACCGCACGCACAGTGCCCTGACGCCGAGGGACTCCACTTCACGGGCCGCGTCCTCCAGCCGCTCCAGGCGCCGCGCGGCGAGTACGACATGCGCCCCCGCCGCGGCGTAGGCTCGGGCGGCCGCGCGGCCGATGCCGCTGGAAGCCCCTGTGATGAGGACCACTCGCTCCTTGAAGGGTTGGCTCTTCATGGTGGCGGGGACCATACTCTCGGGGTAACCCACCCGGACTGGCATTCAACCCACCCGGAGGGCTCGTTTCCCCGCCTGTTCCCCTTCTGGCTGAGCGAGCGAACGCCTAGGATGCGCCGCTTCCATGCGGCGCCCCCCTCTCAGCAACGACTTCTCCTGGTCCAAGAGCCGCCACGAGAAGTTCTCCGAATGCCTGCGCTCCTACTACTTCTACTACTACCGCTCGTGGGGCGGCTGGGAGTCGGACGCGCCGAGGGACGTGCGGGAGCTGTACGTGCTGAAGAAGCTGGCCAACCGCTTCAGTTGGGCGGGCAGCATCGTGCACGAGCAGATCAAGGACGTGCTGCTGGACTGGCGAGCGGGGCGCACGGTCGACCCGGCCGCGGTGGAGGCGCGGGCTCGCAAGGTGATGCAGGACGACTTCCGGCACTCGCGCGGGAAGCTCTACTGGACGCAGAAGTACCGCAAGCCCTTCACCGGGCTCGTCGAGCACGAGTACGGCGACGTGCTGCCCGACGAGGCCTGGAAGCAGAACTGGGAGACGGTGCGCGCGGCGCTGGCGTGGTTCTTCACGTCGCGCTGGCCCGTCATCTCCAAGGGCCTCAAGCCCGAGCAGTGGCTGGAGGTGGACGCGGGCTTCGACTTCGCCCACTTCACGCTGAACGGGCTGAAGGTGTTCGCCATCCCCGACTTCGCCTTCGTGGACACCGACGGCACGCCCGTCGTCGTGGACTGGAAGACGGGCAAGTCTCGCGACGGCTATGACGAGCAGGTGCTGGGGTACGCGCTCTACGTGTCGCAGCGCTACCGCTTCCCGGTGGAGAAGGTGCGCGCGTCGCTCGTGTACCTCAACGAGGGCAAGGAGCAGGACGTCCAGGTGGACCTGGGCGCCATGGCGTCCTTCCACCAGCACTTCGAGACGAGCGTGGCGAAGATGCGCTCGCTCCTGAAGGACCCCGCGACGAACACGCCGCTGGACGCGTCCGCCTTCCCGACGTCGGAGTCCCTGTCGCCGTGCGTGCGCTGCGTGTTCCGCCGTCCCTGCGGGCGCGAGGCCGCCGTGGCGGCGCACCAGGCCGCGCCCCAGCAGGTGGCGTGAGGCGCTAGCGGGTGGAGGCCAGCCGGCGCACGACGACGCCGGCCGCGTTCATCCCGAAGCACGACGTGACGAAGGACACGCTGCCGTCAATCTGCGTGCGGTGGTCGCACGTGTGGAAGTCGTTGTCGTTCGGGCACACGCAGAGGAAGCCGTCGGTGGAGTCGTCGTACTTGAGGGCCACCGGCATGCGCCGCGCTTCGATGGAGTAGACGGCGGTGATGCCGGTGTGCCGCTCCGTCTCCACGCCGTACTTGCGCTTGAGCAGCTTGCGGATGTCCTTGGCGAACGGGTCCATGTGCGTCTCGGACAGGTCCTCCACGCGGATGGCCGTGGGGTCCAGTCGCGCGGCGGCGCCCATGGAGCTGACCACCGGAATGCCCAGCGTCACGCAGCGGTGCAAGAGGTGCAGCTTCGCCTTCACGTTGTCGATGGCGTCGACGACGAAGTCGTACTGGCCGGCCTGGAGCATCTGCTCGGCGACGTCCTCGCGGTAGAACTCACGCACGGCCTCGACTCGCGCCTCCGGGTTGATTTCCCGGCAGCGCTGCGCCATCAGGTCCGCCTTCGGCTTGCCCACGGCCTTCACCGTCGCGTGGAGCTGGCGGTTGGTGTTGGTGACGCACACGTCATCGTGGTCCACCAGCGTGAGGTGGCCGATGCCGCTGCGCACCAGGCCCTCGGCCGCGTAGCTGCCCACGCCGCCCAGGCCGAACACCACCACGCGCGCGTTGGCCAGCCGCTCCATCGCCGTGTCGCCCAGCAGTCGACCGGTGCGGTCGAAGCGCCGGGACAGCTTGAAGGGTCGGGCGAGCGAGCCCGTGGCCTCGTTCGGCGCAGTGACGGGCTGGGACTCGGGCTGGGGAGGGGCGGGCGGTGGGGGCTGCGGGTTCATGGGAGTCCTCTATAACGCGACCGCTCGCCTACCGCGAAGCGGGGGGAAAACCTTCCCGGAACAGGCGGCGGGCATTCTCGGTCGTCCGCTGGGCGACCTCGTCGAGGGGCTCCCCCCGCACGCGCGCCATCCCCTCCAGGATGTGGGGCAGGTAGGCCGGCTCGGAGCGGCCTCCCCGGTGGGGGGTGGGCGCCTGGTCCGGCGCGTCCGTCTCCGCCATCAGCCGCTCCAGGGGAATGGCGCGCAGCGCGTCCAGCGGCTTGCGCGCCTCCGCCCACGTCACCGGGCCCGCGAAGGAGAAGTGGCAGCCCTTCTGGAGATAGAACTTCGCCAGCTCCACGCCGCCGCTGTAGCTGTGCATGAGCACGCCCGCCTCCGGCATCGTCTCTTCCTTGAGCAGCTCGATGAGCGCGGGATGGAGCCGGTGACAATGCATCAACACGGGCAGCTGGTGCTTGCGCGCCAGCGCCAGGTGGCGCCGGAGCACCGACACCTGCCGCTCCAGGGGTGCGCCTGGGAGGGAGGGGCCGTCGAGTCCACACTCGCCCACGGCCACCGCGCCGCCCTTCGACAAGAGCACGTCGAGCAGCTCCAGCGCCGCGTCGTCCTCCTCCGGCGTCATCTCCGGCAGGAGCTGGGGATGGATGCCCAGGCCCACCTGGAGGCGAGGCTCCTGTCGAGACAGCTCCAGCAAGGGCTCCCAGTCGTGGGTGCCCACGCCGGGGATGAGGATGCCCTGGAGCCCCGCGGCCCAGGCGCGCTCCAGCACGAGGGTCCGATCCTCATCGAATCGAGTCGCGTCGAGATGGCAGTGGGTGTCGATCATTCATCACGCTGTGGGCAATCGCCGTTCAATCAGAAACACGCTTGTGGAACCCACCCTGGGGAACCATCGCGGGCATTTTCCCGAGGCTATACGCCCTGCTCTCTTTTGGAGGGGCAATATGGACAAGCGAATCGTCGGCGCGCTGTGCTGCGCGCTGTGGGTACTCTCGTCGGGGTGTTCTGACGAGTGCGTCGACCAGTTCGACTGTCGCGCGGACAATGGCCAGCCCGCTGAGGGGCAGGAGTGGGTCTGCAACGACGACAATAAGTGCGAGCAGCGTCCCATCCCCGCGCCGCCCACGCCGGACGCGGGTGAGCCGGATGCAGGCGAGCCGGAGGCAGACGCGGGTGTTCCGGATGCAGGCGAGCCGGACGCGGGTGAGCCGGATGCGGGGCCGGTGGACGGTGGCGGTCAGGGCACCGCGGGGAAGGGCGAGAGCTGCGCGGCCTCCGGGGACTGCATCGCGGGTCTGCGTTGCGAAGGCGACCCGCTGACGTGTCAGGCGCAGCATGTCGCGGTGACGGGGCGTGACGACGCGGGCGTCTCCAAGGCGCTGGTCATGCGCTACGACACGCCGGGAATGACGGCGCTGTCGGATGGAGACACGGACAGCCGCTACCCGCGCTGGGGCCCGGGCGGCACGCGCGTCTCCTTCGCGCAGGGCGCCGTGGACACCTCCGCGGAGAAGGTCGCGGGCAACCTGACGGTGCGCGACATCCCGCTCGTCGCGGGGCAGGCCAACGTCCTCGCCGACGGGGGCTCGGGCAACACGGAGAGCTTCCGCTCCATGGAGTGGGCGCCGAGCAGCTACATCGCCTGGGTGCGGCAGAATGGCAGCAGCCGCTCCGGCATCTCCGTGGTGTCCACGGATGCGGCGGGCGGCGTGGTGACTCAGGCCACGGCGACGGGCGCGTTCCCGGACTGGGCGCCTGACGGCACGACCTTCGTCTACAACATCTCGGGCGAGGGGCTGCTGACCTCCACGCTCGGCGCCGCGCCGACGCCGCTGACGGCAGCGGGAACCACCGCGGAGCAGGCCCACTACAATCACACCAACTCCCAGCTCCTGTTCCTCGCCAACCCGAACAACGAGACGGTGGTCTTCTCCGGAGACCCCATCCCCGTGCCGCTGTTCCGGCTGCACTCGGTCAACGTGACGGGCGGAGGCCAGCCGCAGGTCGTCGCGGACGTCTCCTCGGAGGCGGCCACGGACGGCACCATCAACACGTTCATCGCCAGCCCCATCTGGGCTCCGGATGGGACCTGGTCCGCGTACGTGCGCGCGTACTACTTCAAGCCCACGACGGGAGACGCGGTGCTGTGTGGCGGTGCCCCCTCGCCGTGCGAGACGCGCCCGGGCAACGTCATCTTCCTACGCGCCATCAACCCGGCGGATGGCACCGCCACCGGCACCGAGGTGCGGCTCGCGGATGACGGCACGCTCCCGTCGTTCTCTCCGGACGGCCGCTTCGTCGCCTTCATCAAGGCGGGCCAGCTCCACGTCCAGCAGATCGACCCGGCCACTGGCGCGCTGGTGAACGCGGCCATCGTCCACCCGAGGGCGGGCTACACCCTCCAGACGAGTGACAGCGACGACCACCGGCCGCGCTGGCAGCCCCGGTAGTCAGTCCGTCCTTCGTGGTGCGCGGCCCGCGTTCCGGTGAGGTGTCCGGGGCGCGGGCCGTTGCGTCCTCCACGCGCGACGCGTCGGGCCTTGCGGCTCGGGGTGTCACCGGAACAGGCAGGAGCCCGGGTCCGAGCAGGGCGGGCCCAGGCCTCGGAGGACTCGGATGAAGACGGGCCTGTTGAGGCTCGGTGTCCTCGCGAGCGAGTGACGCCCGGGGCGAAGCCCGGCTGCCCTTCCTGTGTGACGCTTCAGCCTACGACGATGATGCGGCGCCCCAGCGCCCGCGCCATCTGAGGCGAGGTCATCAACTCCAGCGCTTCACCGAGCTCGCCACCGGCCGTGTCGAAGGCCGCGGCGATGACTTCCCCCACGGTGAGCTGGGCCTTCTCCGCGGCCACCCGGGCCCGCTGAGCCGTCCGCCGGAGCGCCGGCATCACCCGGCGACCCTGCCTGCGGACCGTGACGCTCTTGCGTGTCGTCCTCTTGGCCATGTGCTCCTCCCACCACGCGGTTCAGGGCGGGTGAGTACACCTGGGGTCTGACATATGCAGACGAGGTGCCAGTCGGCAGGTCACCTGGCAGGTAACGCGCACTACGGGTTTTCCCTGTGATGAAGCAGGGTTCCAGGTTCACCACCGCACGGTAAACGTCGGGGTTCGGAACCGATTCCTCGTTCTGTCGAGATTTTTCGTTCAGCCAGCCCGGTAATCTCTACGTTTCGTTCAAGAGTTGAGAGTCGGCCAGAAGCCGCAAGGACTGTGAGTGTGCTCAGTCTTGAATGACTCAGGTGTCATCCGAGCCCCGCCCTTTTTGTCGAAAAATTGGCAGTGCGGGGTGCGGGCTGACACGCGGGTCGCGCTCTCGTGGGGAGAGTGTTCAGTGCGCTATACGCCGGCTCATGCCTCAGACCCTTTGCCCGAGCTGCGGTCATAGCCCCATCCCCCGGGGTGCCACTGCCTGTCCGTCCTGCGGCGAGCCCTTCGACTATCTGCAGTCGTACAAAAAGGTCGGCCGCACGCGGCTGGACCGGATTGGGGCCCCGGTGGACGACGAGGCCACGGTGTTCGGTGGCGACCTGGTGACGAGCGCGGTGTCCGCGCATCCGGGGCCCGCGGCGGGCGTGCTGGGCGCGAGCGCGGCGGCGTGGTTCCTGCGCGCGGGTGGGGTGCTGGGCTCGCTCCAGGACCCGTCGTGGACGTACGGGCTGGTGGCGTTGAACCTGGTGCTCGCGCTGGTGCTGGTGCTCAACCGGGGCCCCGCGAAGGGGCTCGCGCAGACGGGCCTGGTGGTGCAGCTGCTGGCCACGGCGTGGCTCGCGCGCGAGGCTCCGACGGCTCCGGTGCACGTGGCCTACTTCGCGCTGGGCCTGGTGGCGCTGACGCTGGTGGTGGGCGAGCCGGGCGTGGCGCGGCGGTACGCGGGCCTGGGCCTGGGGCTCGCCATGGTGCTGGTGTCGGCGGCACTGCTCGCGATGCCGGGGACGTTGACGCCCGGTGGCGGCGGTGGAGTGCGGCAGCTCCTGGTGGGCAGTGAGCTGGGGTACCGGCTGGAGCTGCCCGTGGGGTGGGAGCGGCTGACTCGCGAGCAGCTCTCCACGCACCTGCGGCTGCCCACCGCGACGCTGCATGGCAGTGGCGTGGGCTTCGGCGACGCGGCGCGGGGGCGCTATGGCCTGCTGTGGGTGGAGCGCACGCCGGGCGTGTCCCTGGCGACGGGCTGTCAGGAGCTGCTGCGCTCGCTGGGTGGAGCGTCGGACGCGCCGTTGACGCGGCCCGCTCCGGCGGCGCTGGGTGGGCGTACGCAGCTGTACGCGCTGAACACCTCGGCGGGAGCGCGAGGCACGCTGGGCTGCGGGCTCCTGGTGGATGGTCGACTGGTGGGGCTCGCCGTGGTCGCCGCCGGGTCGGGTGATGCACAGACGGGCGAGGCGCAAGGGGCCGCGGCCTTCGCGGCGGTGGGCGAGGGGCTCGCGTTGCAGTAAAGGGCGGCCCGCCATGAACGTTCAGGTCCTCTTCCACGACAACTGCTTCGACGGTGCCGCGAGCGCCGCGGTGTTCTCCCGCTTCTATCGGGAGTGCGTCCGCGCGGACGCGGCCTTTGGCTATCAGGGGCTGAATCACAAGCCGGGCGCGGAGGGCATCGACCCGGCGGTGTTCACCGGCGAGGAGAACGTCATCGTCGACTTCCGCTACAGCCAGGACGCGCGGCTGACGTGGTGGTTCGACCACCATGCCTCCGCCTTCCAGCAGCCGGGGGACGAGGCGCACTTCCGCGCGGACACCAGCGGGCACAAGTTCCACGACGGGCACCGCAAGAGCTGCACGAAGTACCTGGCGGACATCGCGCACGAGCGCTTCGGGTGGGATGCGTCGCCGCTCTCGGACCTCATCCACTGGGCCGAAATCATCGACGGCGCGCAGTTCCCGTCGCCACAGATGGCGGTGGCGCTGGAGGAGCCCGCGCTGCGCATCATGACGGTGCTGGAGGCGAACAAGGACCCTGCGCTCATCCCCGAGGTCATCCGGCGCATGCAGTCGGAGTCACTCGCCCAGCTCGCCGCGTCGCCGCTCATCGCCACGCCGCTGGCTCCGCTGCTCTCGCGTCACCAGGGGAACATCGAGCTGGTGCGCGCGAAGGCCCGCTACGAGCGCGGCGTCGTCTTCTTCGACCTGGTGGACGAGGGCGTGGACAGCCTCAACAAGTTCATCGCGTACGCGCTCTATCCGGACGCGCGCTACACGCTGTGGGTGGGCAAGGGCGCCTCGCGCGCCAAGGTGTCGATTGGCTCCAACCCGTGGAAGCCGGAGCTGCGCAAGCATGACCTGTCCGCGATTGCGGGCCGGTTCGGCGGTGGCGGTCACCCGGTGGTGGCCGCGGCCAGCTTCAAGGCGGACCAGTCCGACAAGGCCCGCGCCGCGTACCAGGAGATTCTCGCGGAGCTGTCCACCGCGGGCTGACGGAGGCTGTGCGCGGCGCTACCGGCGCTCGAAGAACGAGAAGCCGGCCTGCCGCAGCAGTCGCACCACCGTCACCATGGGCAGGCCCTGCACGTTGGCGCGGTCTCCTTCCAAGCGCGCCAGCAGCGCCTGTCCCGCGCCTTCCACGCGGTAGCTGCCGCAGCATCCCTCCCACTCGTTCAAGTCGAGGTAGCGCTCCAGCTCGTCGGGCGTCACCGAGTGGAAGGTGAGGCGGGCCGTCTCCACGGCTTCTTCGAGGTGGCCTCCGGGGCCGACGAGGCAGACGCCGGTGTGGATGTCGTGGGTGTGACCCAGCAGCTTGCCGAGCTGGGTGCGCGCGGCGTCGCGGTCCACGGGCTTGGTGAGCGTCTCGCCCGCGACTTCGACGAGCTGGTCGGCGCCCAACACCCAGGAGTCCGGGTGGCGCGCATGGACCGCGCGGGCCTTGCGGGCCGCCAGCTCCCGCACGGCCTTCTTGGCGGACAGGTGGGGGGCCACCGCTTCGTCCACGCCCGGGGACTGGGCGCGGTAGGGCAGGCCCAGGCCATCCATCAACGCGCGGCGGGCGCTGGATGTGGATGCCAGAATCAAGTCAGTCATGGGGCTCCCACCCTAGTTCACCCCAGCGCCGGAAGGGCGCCGCCCGCCGAGCGAGCATGCACGTCCCCGCTTCCCGGCCACGAGGTGATGCCGTAGCCTCACGCCCCATGTCGCGGCGCGGTCTGCTCGCCCTCTGTCTCCTCCTCACCGCGTGTAAGCGGAACGCCTCGGCCCCGGAGACGGGAGACGCCGGTCCGCCGGAGGTGTCCGCGGTGAAGGCCCCGGCGGCGAACGCCGCTCCGGTGGACGGTGTCGAGGGCGCCTCGCGTCCGGTGCAGCCGCTCGCGGTATGTCGCGCGCAAGGCAGCTCCCCGCTGGATGCCGCGCGCGGGTACTACGACGGTGGCCGCTTCGAGGAAGCGCTGTCCTGCGCGGCGCAGGCGGCGGCCCTGGAGCCGGACCTGGCGGCGGCCCATGCCGAGCGCGGCGTGGCGCTGGCCGCGCTGGGGCGCGAGCCGGAGGCGCAGCTCGCCTTCGCGCGGGCGCTCGCCATCGACCCGGGAGACGCGGACGCGCTGCTGGGCGCGGCGCACCTGTACGCGGTGCAGTTGCCCTCCACGCGCGAGCGGGACGAGCTGGGCACGCTCTACGCCGAGCGAGGCCTGTCCCACCCCGGCACGCCCCCCGAGCTGATTCCCCACCTGGCGCTGGTGGCGGCCATGGCCTTCAACGACCTGGGCCAGGCGGAAGAAGCCCTGGCGCGCGCCGCCATCGTCCTGGCCCGGGAGCCGGGAAGCCGCGAGGCGCTCTACGAGCGAGCCCTGGCCCTCTTCGAGCTGTGTCGCTTCTCCGAGGCGAAGGCGGCCTTCCAGGGGCTCGTCGCCGACGCGGAGCGCGCCGCGCACGCGCACCAGCACCTGGGCCTGTTGCTGGAGCGCGAGGGCAAGTGGAAGTTGGCGCAGGGGCACTTCGACAAGGCGCGGACCCTGGCGCCCGAGGACTTCCCGACGCCGCCCCTGCCTGGCGAGGACGCCTTCCGCGTGGACGTGGCGCGCGCCGTGTCGGAGCTGCCCGTGGACATGCGGGGCGACCTGGAGGGCGTGCCCGTCACCGCGGAGGAGCTGCCGGCCGAGAGCGACTTGCTGGCCAACCAGCCGCCGCTGTCGCCCACCATCCTTGGGTTGTTTCGAGGGCCGCCCCTGGGCTCGCCGTGCGACGGAACGGAGACGCCGTGCCGCTCCGTGGTGCTCTACCGACGCAACCTGGCGAGGGCCGTGCGCACGCCGGCGGAGCTGCGCGAGCAGATTCGCGTGACATTGCTGCACGAAATCGGGCATCTGCGAGGGGAGGACGATGAAGAACTGGCCGCGCGCGGCCTGGAGTGACGCGAATGGCCATCCCCGTAACGCTTCCCGTTGCACGTACGACTCCCAAGGGCGCGAAGTCCCTGCGCACCGGCAATCCCTGGCTGTACCGCACCGAGCTGGCCGCCCCGCCCGACGTGACGGGCCCCGGCGCGGTGGTGCTGGTGGTGGACTCGCAGGGCAACCCCATTGGCCAGGCTCTCTATGCGAGGCGCTCACCGCTGGCGCTGCGGCTGCTGACGCGCAAGCCTCCTCGCGAGCAGCCGGTGAACGACCTGTTCTTCCGCCGTCGCCTGGAGGCCGCGCTCGCGCGCAGGTCCTCGCTGTCCGGGCGCGACGGCCTGCGTCTGGTGCATGGTGAGTCGGACCAGCTGCCCGGCCTCTTCGTGGACCGCTACGGCAAGGGCCTGACGCTCCAGACCCTCTCCGAGGGCATGGACGCTCGCAAGGAGTCCCTGGCGAAGATGCTGGTGGAGCTCACCGGCGCCACCCACGTGGTGTGCCGCGACGACGCCTCCGGCCGCGACTTCGAGGGCCTTCCGCGCGAGGCGCGCTTCCTGTACGGCGAGGGCGAGTCGCGCTTCACGTACCACGAGGGCGAGAACCGCTTCGAGGTGGACCTGCTGGGCGACATGAAGACGGGCGCCTTCCTGGACCAGGTGGACAACCACCTGCGCGCCGGAGAGCTGGCGCGCGGCGAGGCGCTGGACCTCTTCAGCTACCACGGCGGCTTCGCGCTGGCCCTGGCTCGCACCTGCGAGTCGGTGCTCGCGGTGGAGCAGGACGAGAAGGCCGCCTCGCGCATCGGTGACAACGCCCGCGCCAACAACCGGACGAACGTCAGCGTGGAGAACGCCAACGCCTTCGATGTGCTCAAGCGCTTCGACTCACAGAGCCGGCGCTTCGACACCATCGTGTTGGATCCGCCGGGGCTCGCCAAGCGCCGCGAGGGTCTGGAGACCGCGCTGCGCGCGTACCACGAGCTGAACCTGCGCGCGCTGCGCTGCTTGAAGCCGGACGGACTGCTCGTCACCTGCTCGTGCTCCGGCAAGTTGGATCGCGCGGGCTTCGAGGAGATGCTGCTCGGAGCCGCGGCGGACGCCAAGCGCCCGGTGCAGATCCTGGAGCGCCGGGGCGCGGGCCTGGACCACCCCGTGCTCGGTGGGTTGCAGGAGACGGAGTACCTCAAGGCCCTCTACGTGCGCGCCCTCTAGCAGCGCGCACGGGGACCGGGGGGCTGCTCACGACAGCCCCAGCTCCTTGCGCAGCTTGCCTACGATCTTGAAGTACTCGGTCCGGGGGAAGGGGACATTGAGGATGTGGAAGTCCTTCTTGGCCAGCCCCACGCAGCCGAAGCAGTAGTTGCAGTCCTGCAGGTTGCGGCAGAGCACCAGGTACGCGCTGGTGGTGCAGTTCTCGCTCTGCAGGCAGTAGGCGCACGCGTGACAGCTCTTGCACTCCACGCAGTGCGAGCAGTTGTTGCACAGCTCGCACCGCGTGCAGTGGGTGCACTGGAAGCAGCTGTCGCAGTCCTTGCAGAACATGCAGTTGGCGCAGCGCTGACAGCCCTCGCACGCATACGAGCCCGGGTTGCCAGGGTCCGACGCGTAGCTCTTGGTGAGCTTCTGCAACTGCTCCAGGAACTCCCGCTTGCCGAGCGCCGACACCACCGCGCGCGCCGCCTTCTCCGCGGCGAGCGGATCCACTGCGTCTGGCCGCGTACCTTTCTCCTTCACCACCCGGGACACTCCTTGCCCGTCGTCAGGGCTCTCTTTGGGGCTCTCTTCGGGGCTCACTGAAGCCGGGCCAGCCCGGCCAGGTCGATTCCTCGCGCCACCCGCCGCACCTCCACCGTCCCCGGGAAGCCTCGGCTGGTGACGGCCACCACGAAGCGGTCCCCCACCAGGAGGTTCGCCTCCGCCAGCGACTCCTCCGCGTCGTACCTCACGAAGCCCACCGCGTCCTTCCAGTGGATGGGGGCCGCCGGGTCACTGGGCGCCCGCCCCTTGGCCCGCTCCGCCGCGTCGCGGATGGCCTGGCCAATCTTCTCGCCCATCGTGGTGTCCACGATGCGCACCTTCACCTCTCGCCCCTCACCTCGGGTGAACAGGCGCTCGGCCTCGGAGACGGAGACTTCTCCGTACTTGCCCGTGGAGCCCTGGGTGCGCGCGACGGTGAAGCCATCCAGTGCCTCTGGCAGGAAGGGGGCCAGCGTCTTGAAGTACACGCAGGGCGCGCTCGCGGCGGGCACGGAGGCTTCTACCTCGCCAAGGGCGGCGTCACGGTCCAGGCATCCGACACCCGGAGCGAGCGCGAGCAGGGCGGCGGTGAGGCGGAGGAGAAAGTTGTCGCGCACGGACGAATCAAAGGGTATCCCCGGCCCGCGCGCAATGGACCTCTCGAAGCTCAACCCTCCTCAGCGCGAGGCCGTGGTTACCCTCCAGGGGCCCTTGCTGGTCCTCGCGGGCGCTGGCAGCGGGAAGACTCGCGTCATCACCCACCGCATCGTCCACCTGCTCGACGAGCGACCAGACCACATCCTGGCTCGCAACATCCTCGCCGTCACCTTCACCAACAAGGCGGCCACGGAGATGAAGGAGCGCCTGGTCCACATGGCCGGGCCGCGTGCGCAGGGGGTGCTGGTGTGCACCTTCCACGCCTTTGGCGCGGAGATGCTCCGCGAGGACATCCACCGCCTGGGGTGGCCCAAGAAGTTCGCCATCGCGGACATGGGCGACCAACTCGCCATCATCCGCCGCGCCATGCGCGAGCACCGCGTCGACGACCGCTCCTTCGACGCGCGCAAGGTGCTCAACCTCATCTCCAAGGCGAAGAACTCCGGCAAGGCCCCGGAGCCCAAGCTGGAGGGCATCGGTGATGACTACGACCTCATCACCCACATGGTGTACCCGGACTACCAGCTCGCGCTGAAGGCGCAGGGCTCGGTGGACTTCGACGACCTGCTGTTGTTGCCCGCGCGCCTCTTGCGTGAGCACTCGGACCTCTACGTCAAGTACACGCGCCGCTTCCGCTATCTCCTGGTGGACGAGTTCCAGGACACCAACCTGGCCCAGTTGGACGTGCTCAAGCTGATGGCCGGCGAGTCGCGCAACGTGTGCGCGGTGGGTGACGACGACCAGTGCATCTACTCGTGGCGCGGCGCGGAGGTGCGCAACATCCTCCACTTCGACCACTTCTTCCCGGGCAGCAAGGAAGTGCGGCTGGAGCAGAACTACCGCTCCGTGCAGATGGTGCTGGACGCGGCCAACGCCGTCATCGCGAAGAACCCCGAGCGCAAGGCCAAGCAGATGTGGACCGACCGCAAGGGCGGTCCGAAGGTGAAAATCGTGGCGTGCCCCAATGACGAGGAGGAGGCCCGCTTCGTCGCGCACGAAATCCAGAAGCACGTGTCCCTGGGCGTCCCCGAGGACGACATCGCGGTGCTCTACCGGACCAACGGCCAGTCCCACCCGGTGGAGGAGATGCTGCGCGAGAAGGGCATCCCCTACGAAGTCGTGGGCGGCAGCGAGTTCTTCGACCGGCGCGAGGTGAAGGACGTCATCGCGTACTTCAAGGTCATCGTGAACCGGCTGGATGAAATCTCCCTCATGCGCATCGTCAACGTCCCGTCCCGGGGCATCGGCGACGTGACGATGGAGCGGCTGCACGGGCACTCGCGCTCCGAGGGCGTCACCCTGTGGACGGTGATGCGCAAGGCCACCGAGTACGAGGACCTGCCGCCTGGCGCCGGCGAGAAGGTCCACGAGTTCGTGGAGCTGGTGGAGCGCTACCGCGCCGCGTACGAGCACGGCCAGCTGGCCACCGTGACGCGCAAGCTCTTGGAAGAGATTGGCTTCCGCGAGGCCACGCGCGCGCATGCGCCCAGCGCCACCAGCGCGGACAAGAAGCTCAAGGGCGTGGACGGGGTGCTCGGCTCGCTGGAGCGCTTCGAGAAGCGCGAGGGCCCCAAGGCCAGCCTCTTGACGTACCTCAACCGCCTCAGCCTGGACACGAAGCAGGAGGAGGAAGACGACGTGCCCGGCGCCAACCGCCGCGTCACCCTGATGACGGTGCACGCCTCCAAGGGCCTGGAGTACCGGCTCGTCTTCTTCATCGGCATGGAGGAGGACCTGATGCCGCACGGGGGCATGCAGGGCGAGGCGCAGAACCTCGAGGAGGAGCGACGCCTCTGCTACGTGGGCATCACCCGCGCCAAGGAGCTGCTGTACCTCACCCGCGCTGTCACCCGCGTGAAGCGCGGCAAGGAGGTCCCCCGGACGCCCTCGCGCTTCCTGGAGGACCTGCCCGCCGAGGTCGCCGAGCACGTCGCCATGGACGCGCCGCGTCAGGGCGACCCCACGCCGGAGGAGAAGAACTTCTTCGCGAACCTGAAGGAGCGGTTCAAGAAGCCCGCGCCCGGGGCTCCTGGGGGCGGTGGGGTGCCTGGGCGGTAGGGTGGGGTGGGGGCGGCAGGCGAGCTTTCCAGGGCCGAGGCCCCGCCAACCTTGACTTGATCCTCCATGCCGACTAGGAGGGTCGGCCTTTCCAGGCCTCCGTGGAGTTTCAACGGCGGACCTGCGGTTGGTTAGGCACGTTCAGCGGTTCCCCGGCATGCACCTGGCGGCCGCGAGAAGTTTGGAGTGCAAGAAATGTCGCAGAAGACCTACAGCGCGAAGGCTGGGGACATCAAGCGCCAGTGGCACGTCGTTGACGTGTCCGACAAGGTGCTGGGCCGCGCGGCGAGCCAGATTGCCACCCTCCTCAAGGGTAAGCACAAGGCCATCTACACGCCGTCCATCGATACGGGCGACCACGTCATCGTCATCAACGCCGAAAAGGTGAAGGTGACGGGGACCAAGGAGCAGGACAAGCTCTACTACCGGCACTCCCGTGCGGGTTTCCCCGGTGGTTTGAAGATCACCAACCTGGAGAAGCTCCGCCAGCGTCACCCCGAGGACGTCATCCTCAACGCCGTGCGCCGCATGTTGCCCCGCAACGCGCTCGGTCGGCAGATGATGACGAAGCTGAAGGTCTACGCAGGTGACACCCACCCGCACGCCGCCCAGAAGCCGGCCGCGTTCGCGGTCGAGGCGTAAGGGAGATAACGTCCATGCCCATTCACCAAGAGCTCGGTTTCTACGCCACCGGCCGCCGCAAGGAGGCCACCGCCCGCGTTTGGCTCCGTCCCGGCACGGGTCAGGTCACCATCAACGGTCGGGAGATCAACGACTACTTCGGTCGTGAGACCTCGAAGATGGTGCTCAATCAGCCCCTTGAGATCCTCGAGCAGAAGGGGAAGCTCGACGTCACCGTGAACGTTCGCGGCGGCGGTCTCTCTGGCCAGGCTGGCGCCATCCGTCACGGCATCGCCCGCGCCCTGTGCGCCTTCAACCCGGAGTTCCGTCCGGCGCTGAAGAAGGCCGGCTTCCTCACCCGCGATGCTCGCGCGGTCGAGCGCAAGAAGTACGGTCAGCCGGGCGCGCGTCGCCGGTTCCAGTTCTCCAAGCGCTAACCGTTCAGGTTGGTTGCTCGGTTGTCTCCCGCGGCGGAGGCTCTCTCACGAGGGTCTCCGCCGTGGTGTTTTCCGGGACTCACTGTTTCCCTCGGTCGCCTCGGCGCGGGGGCGTCTGCTACGATTCCAGGCGCCCATGGAACTGAATGAGATCCTCCAGATCGCCCTGCGCGGCGGTGCCTCCGACATTCATCTCAAGGCAGGTCTGCCGCCCATGTTCCGGGTGGATGGCTCGCTGGTGCCGTTGAAGGACGGTCGTCGCCTCCCTCCGGAGGAGGTGGCGCGCATGGCCTTCGGCATCATGAACGAGTTCCAGAAGGAGAAGTTCAAGTCGAGCAACGAGGTGGACCTGGCGTACGGCGTTCCGGGCCTGGGTCGCTTCCGAGTGAACGTCTTCCAGCAGCGCGGCACGGTGGGCGCGGTGTTGCGAGTCATCCCGTTCAAGGTGATGACCATGCAGGACCTGCTGCTGCCGCAGGTGCTGGCGAAGATTTGTGGTGAGGAGCGCGGCCTCGTCCTGGTGACGGGGACGACGGGCTCGGGCAAGTCCACGACGTTGGCGGCGATGATCGACCACATCAACGCCAACGAGACCAGCCACATCATGACGATTGAGGACCCCATCGAGTTCCTCATCCGCGACAAGCGCTCCATCGTGAACCAGCGCGAAGTCGGCGTGGACACGATGAGCTTCTCGCAGGCCCTCAAGAGCGCGTTGCGGCAGGACCCGGACGTCATCCTCGTGGGCGAAATGCGAGACCACGAGACGATCGAGACAGCGCTGCACGCGGCGGAGACGGGCCACCTCGTCATGTCGACGCTGCACACGCTGGACGCGACGGAGACGGTCAACCGCATCGTCTCCGCGTTTCCTCCGCACCAGCAGAAGCAGGTGCGCATCCAGCTCGCGAGCGTGCTCAAGGGCGTGGTCAGCCAGCGTCTGGTGCCGCGCGCGGACGGCAAGGGTCGCGTGGCCGCGGTGGAGGTCCTGCGCGTCACCGCGCGCGTGCGCGAGCTCATCGAGGACAAGGACCGGACGAAGGAGATTCACGACGCCATCGCCCAGGGCACCGACTCGTACGGCATGCAGACCTTCGACCAGTCGTTGATGAGCCTGGTGCGACAGGGCCTGGTGACTTACGAGGAGGCCCACCGGCAGGCGTCCAACCCGGACGACTTCGCGCTGCGCTTCTCCGGCATCAGCGGCACGTCCGACTCGAAGTGGGACAACTTCGACGCGAAGCCCGGCGATGCCCGGCCGATTCCCGGCTCGGCCGCCTTCGCTCAGAAGGGCGCGCCCGTGGGGGCAGCGCCTCCTCCGGCTTCTCCGCCCACGCCGGTGCCCGCCCAGGCCCAGCGTCCGGCGCCGCCCATGGCTCCCGCCGCCGCGCGTCCGCCCGCACCCGCTCAGGCGGCGAGGCCTCCGGCGCCCGCACCCGCACGTCCTCCGGCGCCCGCGCCAGCCCCGGCACCCGCGCCAGCGGCGGGTGGGGACGACGACTTCCAGATCGAACGCTTCTGAGTGCCGGAGCCGGGCCCATCCATCTCACCGGATGGGCCGGCGCGCTCTGAGCGGTGGCGCCGGTCGGTTCAGCGCGGCCACGCAGGACCGTCCGAGCGCTTCGTCTTGAACGGATCCGCGAGGGCAGGGCAGGGGCCTCGCTGCCCAGCGTGGATCCGGTACCCGCGAGTGCGGGTGCATCCTCGACGTACGGCGTTGCCGCGTCGCTACGCGTCTTCCTCGCCCAGCATGGCGCGCAGGCGCGACAGGCGCAGCGGCCCCATGAGGCCCTCGCGCGCGAGCACCTGGAGCAGCTGCGCGGTGGCGTGCACCTTGGCCTCCTGCTCCTCCTCGGGCTTGTCGGCGATCTCCGCGTCGATCAACGCCTCGATGTGCTCGGGGTTGATGGGAGCGGGCCCCTCCTCCCAGGCGATGTCGAACAGCGTGCGGGCCATCGTCTCGCGCACCTTGCGCTCGTCGTCGTTCGGCGCGCCCTTCACGAACCCGAGGCGGAGGGCGTCCACCGCCTCCTTGGTGAGGCCCGCCAGCGCGGGCACCTCGCTCAGGGACTCCTTCACGAAGTCGCGGTCGAACGAGTCCACGTCCTGCGCGTATCCGAAGGCCTCCTCCAGGAGGATGGAGGCGATGAACGCGTCGGTCTCCTCCTCGCTGGCGCCTTCCTCGGCCAGCGCCTCGCGGGCCTTGCGGGTCGGCTCGGCCAGCTCCGCGTCTTCCATCAGCGCGCGCGCCGAGGCATGGGCCGCCAGCAACACGAGCGAGGCCTGGGCGTCCGAGGACAGGACGCGGCCTCCCACGTCCATCAAGATGGCGGCCTGGCCTGGGTTCGCCTTGGCGGCCTCGGTGAAGGACTTCTCCTCCGGAGCGAGGGACTCTCCCGCCTGTTGCTTGCGGAGCGTCTCCTTCGCGACATCGGCGGTGAGGAAGTGGGCGAGGACAGGGTGCATGCCCGCGCCTGTTACCACATGCTACGTATCCCGCCATGCTCTCGGAGGATGAAGGACCGGAGGCCGTCCAGCGCGCCACGGATGCGGGCCTCAAGCTCCTGGCCGCACGTGCCCGCACCCGCCACGAGCTGCTCCAGGCCCTGGAGCGCAAGGGCTTCCCCGCCTCGGTCCGTGACGCGGCGCTCGCCCGGCTCCAGGGGTGGGGTTACCTGGACGACGCTCGCTTCGGCCGCGAGCGCGCCGCCTCTCTCTTGAGCGGCGGCAAGGGGCCCGCCGCCGTCCTCCATCGCCTGCACGCCCATGGGCTGTCCGAGGACGAGGCCCGGGGCGCGCTCGACGCCGCCCGCGACACGGTGGAGTTCGACGCCGTCACCGCGGCGCGCACCGCCCTGGAGAAGCGCGGGCTGTCGGCTCGCCCGCCCGACGGGAAGGCGTGGGCCCGCGCCGCCCGGTTCCTGTCGGGTCGTGGATTCTCCCAGGACGTCATCCATCAGCTCCTGGGCGAACCTTCGCTGGACCCCTCGGGGCCGGACGAATAGCGTGGCGTCGATGCGTTCCGCCGTCGCCTTCCTGACCACCGTCCTGCTGCTTACCTCCGGTTGCGCCACCCTGTCCGGCAGCCAGGGCGGAGACCCCGACTACGCCGCCACCGCCGAGGAGAACCTCCTGCTCGGCAGCGATGCCCTGGAGAACAAGGACTTCCTCAAGGCCCAGAAGTACTTCGAGTACGTCCGCGCCAAGTTCCCCTACCAGGAGGCCGCGCGCGAGGCGGAGCTGCGGCTGGCGGACGTGGACTTCGACCGCGAGGCCTTTCCGGAGGCCCGGGACCAGTACCAGTCCTTCATCAAGCTCCACCCCACCCACGCCAAGGTGGACTACGCGGCCTTCCGCTCCGCCCTCACCCACGTGGAGGACTACCCCTCCGACTTCTTCGCCCTCCCGCCCTCGGAGGAGAAGGACCAGGGCGAGATTCGCGCGGCGCTGTCCACCATGGAGGAGTTCCTCCGCCAGTATCCGGATTCGCAGTACGCCCCGGAGGCCAAGAAGCACGCCGATGAGTCACGCAAGCGGCTGGCCGAGCACGAGATGTACGTGGCCCGCTTCTACACGAAGCGCGAGCGCTGGAAGGCCGTCGCCCAGCGCCTGGAGTCCCTGCTCGTCAAGTACCCGGGCACGCCCCTGGAGGAGGAGGCCCTCTTCGATCTCCACGAGGCGTACGTGAAGCTGAATGACCCGAAGCGCGCGGAGGAGACGCTGCGCCAGGTGCTGCGCCGCCTGCCCGGGACTCCCGCCGCGGAGAAGGCCCAGCGCATGCTGGGCACGTGAAGACGACGGAAGAGTGGAGCCGCCTGGGCGGCCTGGTCATCGCCGGACTGGCGGTGCTCGCCGCCTGCGCGGTGCTCATCCCCCGGCTGCTGGGCTTCGCCGCCGGGCCCGAGGCGGAGATCATCACCGCCCTGAAGCACACCGAGGCCTACGGGCTTTCCCTGCCCATCCCCCACGCCTCGGAGCCGCTCACCTCCCAGGAGCACCACTTCGCCCGTATCACCGTGAAGGTGGAGCCCGGGGCGAAGCGCGCGGAGGCCTTCGCCACCCTCGACTTCGAGGGAAAGCTGGGCGCCACCCAGGTGGGCACGGCCGGGGTGGAGCGGGTGCCCTTCGTCTTGAAGGACGGTGACTGGACGCCGGAGCCCTCCGCCGCGCCCCGACTGGTGGCCGTCGTCGCCGCTCTGGAGGCCCGACGCCGCGCGCTCGAGACAGCGGACACGGAGGCCCTGGGCCGACTGTTGGCGCCCGGAAATCCCGGAGTGGCGGGCCCCGAATGGGACGAGCTGAAGATGATGCGAGGACGCGTCTATCGGGCGGAGGCGTGGTACATCCGCCTGGAGCGGGAAGAAGCGGTCGTCACGGAGCACTGGCGGCTGCAGGGCTCTCTCCCGTCGAGGCCGGTGGACACCCGGGGCCAACGGTCTCTGTCGCTCACGCTTCACGGTGATGAATTCTTGTTTTCGCCCGGGCTCATGTAGGCTACCTGCGTCGGAGGCAGGGCCCGAGGACGGGCCGAGTCATGGAAGAGCCCCTCAAGCAGCTACTGACCCTCGGGCGCGGCTACTTCGAGAAGAAGCAGTACGCCCAGGCCGAGCAGTACCTCGCGAAAATCGTCGAGCAGAATCCGACGTTCGCGGACGTATTCAACATGCTCGGCATCATCTACCACGACCAGGGCCAGTTCGCCCGGGCGCAGCGGGCGTTCGAGTCCGCGCTGAACCTGAATCCGGCGTACACCGAAGCGGCGCTGAACCTGGCGGTCATCTACAACGACATGGGGAAGTACGCCGAGGCGAAGGAGGTCTACCAGGCCGCCTTGTCCCGGCAGAAGACCGGCCCTGGCGAGCTGGACCCCTACGTCGAGAAGAAGATCGCCAACATGTACGGCGAGATTGGCGACGTGTTCGCGTCGAGCGGGGCGTGGCAGAAGGCGATTGAGGAGTACCGGCGCGCGCTGGGCCTGTGTCCCCAGTTCGTGGACATCCGCCTCAAGCTGGGCAACGCCCTGCGCGACGCGGGTGACAACGTGGCGGCCATCGCCGAGTACGAGCAGGTCATCGCGCAGAACCCGGCCTTCATCCCGGGCCGTATCCAGTACGGCGTGGCGCTGTACTCCGCGGGACGCAGGGCGGAGGCGGTGCAGGTGTGGGAAGACGTGCTGGCGCGCAGCCCCGACAACAAGAGCGCGCAGATGTATCTCAACCTGGTGAAGGACCCCGGCAAGGTGGAGCAGGCGGGTTGATGACCATGGATATCGCGAAGACCTATGCCCTGAAGTTCATCTCCGGGAAGTACCAGGGCGGAGAGTTCCCGCTGAAGGCGGAGAAGCAGATCGTCATCGGCCGCTCCAGCGAGCTGGACATGGTGCTCGTCGAGGACATGGTCTCGCGCAAGCACGCGAAGATCAGCTTCTCGGATGGGAAGATCACCATCGAGGACCTCGGCTCCACCAACGGCACCTTCGTCAACGGCGAGAAGGTGAAGCAGGCCCGGCTCAAGGAGGGGGACCGCATCCTCATCGGGACCTCCATCCTCAAGCTCGTGCACCAGGGCGCTGACGGCGCCAACGTGGACGAGAGCATGGCCAAGGTGAAGCTGGAGGAGGCCGCCGCCGCCCAGGCCGCGCGGACCACCACCAAGGGCAGCTCCATGACGGGGAAGATTGAAGAAATCCCCCTGCCGGACCTGCTCCAGCTCTTCCACACCTCCAAGAAGAACGGCGTGCTGGTGGTCAACAGCGCCCAGGAGGGGAAGATCTACCTGCGCCAGGGTCGCGTGTACTACGCGGTCATCAACGACAACCACAACCTGGGGCCGCAGAAGAGCTTCAACCGCATCATCACCTGGGAGCAGGGCGACTTCGAGCTGCGTCCGGCGGACAGCCAGGAGTTCATGGTGGAGCTGGACTCGTCCACGGAGGCGCTGCTGATGGACGCGCTCCGTCAGCTCGACGAACTCAAGCGCCTCCAGCCGAGCATGCCGCCCCCGGAGGCGATGCTTCAGCTCGTCGTCCCGCTGACGCCGCCGCTCAAGGAGCTGACGCCGGAGCTGCTGGACGTGCTCCAGCTGGTCATCAACCAGGGGACCCTGGCGGGCGTGCTGGACCGCGCGGACGCGGACGATGTCGTCACGGCCGAGGGTCTGGTGCAACTCCTCAAGCGCGAGTACGTGCGCATCATCTGAGTCGTACACAGGGCCCGCCCCTCATCCGGGCGGGCCTGAAAAGGGGAACACGCCGTGGCGGACGCGAAGTCGGTGAAGCGCCTGCGCCTCACCGAGCTGAGTCACTGCGCGGGTTGCGCGGCGAAGCTCAAGGCCGGGGACCTGTCGAAAATCCTGGGGGGACTGAAGTCCGCCCGTGGCCCCCAGGCCCTGGTGGGCTTCAACACGAACGACGACGCGGCCGTGTACCGCCTCGCGCCGGGCCTCGCCGTGGTGGAGACGGTGGACTTCTTCCCGCCCGTGGTCGACGACCCGTTCCAGTTCGGCGCCATCGCCGCGGCGAACGCGCTGTCGGACATCTACGCGATGGGCGCCAAGCCGCTGTTCGCGCTCAACCTCGTGGGCTTCCCGGACGGCCTGCCGCTGTCGGTGCTGTCCAAGATTCTGGCGGGCGGTCAATCCAAGGTGGAGGAGGCGGGCATCTCCATCCTCGGCGGCCACAGCATCCGAGACCCCGAGCCGAAGTACGGCCTGGCCGTCACCGGCGTGGTGCATCCGAAGAAGGTGCTCACCAACGCGGGCGCGAAGCCGGGTGACGTGCTGCTGCTCACCAAGCCGCTGGGCACGGGCATCGCCACCACGGCCATCAAGCGCGGGCTCGCCTCGAAGCAGCTCCAGAAGCGCGTCATCGCCGTGATGACCCTGCTCAACCGCGCCGCGGGCGAGGTCTTCGCGTCGGGCAGGTTCAAGGTGAACGCGCTCACGGACGTGACGGGCTACGGCCTGTTGGGCCACCTCCTGGAGATGATGACCGGCTCGAAGACGCGCGCGGCCATCGACCTGGAGCGCATCCCCCTCATCGCGGAAGTGCCCGCGCTGGCCGAGGCGGGGGTGGTTCCGGGTGGCACCCGTTCCAACCTGGCCCACGTCCAGAAGAAGGTCCGCTTCCCCAAGGGACTGCCGGAGGCGATTCAGTGGGTGCTCGCCGACGCGCAGACCAACGGAGGCCTTCTGGCCAGCGTGCCCGCGAGCGACGCGCCCAAGGCCCTCAAGGCCCTGGAGAAGGCGGGCGTGGACGTGGCCCTCATCGGTGAAGTGCGGGCGGGTCGCTCCGCCATCGAAGTCATCGGCTGAACGGCCGAAGCAGGGCAGGGCGGGGAGTTCGCGCCCGGGGTGGGGCTCCGCTAGCATTCCACCCCGGCATGCCGCTGTCCCCTCGCCCCCTCCTGGCCCTCGTTGCCTTCCTCTGGCTCGTCCCCGTCACCGCCGGTGCCGGCGAGCGCCCCGCGCGCATCGTCATCGACCCGGGGCACGGTGGCCTCAAGGAGGGCGCGAAGGGGCCGGGCGCGCTGCGCGAGAAGGAAGTGGCGCTGCAGATTGCCCACCGGCTGCGCTCGAAGCTGGAGGCCGCGGGGGGCGAGGTCTACCTGACGCGGGAGCGCGACGCGCTGGTGACGCTCACCGAGCGCGTGGAGATGACCAACGACCACGGCGCGGACCTCTTCATCTCCATCCACGCCAACTCCATGCCCACGCCCCGCATGCGCGCGCGCACCGAGGGGGTGGAGACCTACTTCCTGTCCGCCAATGCCTCGGGCGAGGCGGCCCTGGCGGTGGCGAACCGGGAGAACGCGGAGGCGCCCATGTCCCGCGTGGCGCGCGGCGACTCGACGCTGGCGCTCATCCTCGAGGACCTGGTCCGCACGGAGGCGCACTCGGACTCCTCCCGGCTGGCCTATGCCATCCACCCCCGGCTGGTGGCGCGCACGCGCGCGGCGGACCGGGGGGTGCAACAGGCGCCCTTCTTCGTGCTGTCCGGCGTGGAGTGTCCGGCCGTGCTCGTCGAGGTGGGCTACATCTCCCATCCGGAGGAGGGTATGCGGCTGGGCCGGGACGACTACCAGGAGAAGCTGGCCGAGGCCATCAGCGAGGGAGTGCTCGCCTTCCTGCGCGAGACGCGTCGGCGTGACGCCGCCCGGCCCGCCCAGGTAGCAGGCCCCGTCTCCCCTTGATGGGCTCGGTGATTGGACAGGGGGGCGACGCGGACGACACGCGCGCCGTGCGGCTCTGGTAGAGAAGGGAGGTTCGCCTCACTTCCCCAGGAGCTCGCCGTGCGTTCCTTCCAACGTGGTGCACTGGACCTTCGCCCCGTCATCATCACCCCCGGAGTGTCCCGCTATGCGGAAGGCTCCGTGCAGGTGGAGTTCGGCCACACCAAGGTGCTCGTCACGTGCTCCACCGAGGAGCGCGTCCCCCCGCACCTGATGGGCAAGGGCACCGGCTGGGTGACGGCCGAGTACGGCATGCTGCCCAGGGCCACGCACACGCGCAACCATCGCGAGGCGGCCAAGGGAAAGCAGACGGGCCGCACCATGGAAATCCAGCGGCTCATCGGCCGCTCCCTGCGCGCCGCGGTGGACCTGTCCACGCTGGGCACGCGCACCCTCACGCTGGACTGTGACGTGATTCAGGCGGACGGCGGCACGCGCACCGCCTCGATTACCGGAGCCTACGTGGCGCTGGTGCTCGCGCTGCGCTCGCTGCAGAAGGCGGGCACCCTCACCAAGACGCCCAAGCTGACGCCCATGGCCGCGGTGTCCGTGGGCGTGGTGGGCGGCGAGGTGCGCGTGGACCTGGACTACGACGAGGACTCGAAGGCGGACGTGGACCTGAACATCGTGGCCACGGGTGACGGGCGCATGGTGGAGGTGCAGGGCACCGCCGAGCACCAGCTCTTCGACCGCAAGACGATGGACGCGATGCTCGACGGCGGGCTTGCCGCCATCCAGCAGCTCGTCGCCGCGCAGGCCAAGGCCCTCGAATGACGACGGGCAAGTCCAAGCTCCTCTTCGCCAGCACCAACAAGGGCAAGCTGCGCGAGCTGCGTGAGCTGGTGGGGGACTCGGTGGAGGTGGTGTCGCTGGCGGACCTGGCGCCCATCCCCGAGCCCGAGGAGGACGGCGACACCTTCGAGGCCAACGCCGTGAAGAAGGCGCTGGAGTATGCCCGGGCCACCGGCCTGCCCGCGCTGGCGGACGACTCCGGGCTGTGCGTGGACGCGCTGGAGGGCCGGCCTGGTGTGTTGTCGGCCCGGTACGCGCCGGGGGACGACAAGGCCCGGTACGAGAAGCTGCTCGTCGAGCTGACCGGGGTGCCCGACGCGAAGCGCACGGCGTCGTTCCGCTGCGCGCTGGCGCTGGCGTGGCCGGATGGCCGGACGCACGTGGAGGAGGGGCGCTGCGAGGGCCGCATCGGCCACGCGCCCAGCGGGACGCATGGCTTCGGTTATGACCCCATCTTCATGTTTCCGGACAGTGGCCGGACGATGGCGGAGCTGACCCCGGAGGAGAAGTCCGCCGTGTCGCACCGGGGCGCGGCCTTCCGGAAGATGAAGCCGAAGCTGCTGATGCTCTCCACCAGCACTTGAGCGAGCCCGTCAGACACGTTGCTCTTGCGCGTCCGTCCGCGATGGTTCAACAATGCCGCACTCTACTTTTCGGGGCGTAGCGCAGCCTGGTAGCGCACCTGCCTTGGGCGCAGGGGGTCGGAGGTTCGAATCCTCTCGCCCCGATTTTAAGTAGCGCAGTGGAAGCAGGCGGCCCGGCCAGCTCCAGTAGCTCAGCTGGATAGAGCACCGACCTTCTAAGTCGGGGGTCGCAGGTTCGAGTCCTGCCTGGGGCGCCAACCTGGTCGCCGTGACATTTGGGCCTTGTACTGGCCCGGCTTTCCACGGTAGGGAAGCCACGCTTCAAACGCCGTTGCGGAACGGCGGCCATAGCTCAACTGGTTAGAGCGCTGGACTGTGACTCCAGAGGTTGCCGGTTCGACCCCGGTTGGCCGCCCACGTTTTTCTCCTCCGTACTCTGCGCTCGTAGCTCAACTGGATAGAGCACTGGGCTTCGAACCCAGGGGTTGGGGGTTCAAGTCCCTCCGAGCGCGCTCCAGTACCCCGTCACTCCGATGATCCGCGCCCGAGCAACGGCGCCTCCGGAGCGACTCCCAGCACCCCTCACCGTGTGGATCCGCGAGGCCCGTCCTCCGCCGAGGCCCTTCCGGCGGAGGAGGACTTCACCTCATCCGTGCACGGCTCAGACGCCGTGCGAGGCGCCGTTGCCCTTGTCGACGGTGGGGACGCGGCAGCGCAGCTCCGTCTCCGCCTCCAGCGCGAGCAGGTTCTCCCGCATCGCCTTGGCCCAGCGCGCGCGGGGCTGCTCCATCAGCTTCTCGTTCGCCAGCTCGATGCTCTCGCTCAGCTCCTCGTCCGAGAGCTCCGAGGCCGTCTTCCCCTTGTAGGGCCCGAAGGCCACCACCACGGCGCTGGCCTTGGGGCTGGGGCGCGGGGCGGGCGGTTCGGCGGGGAGAGGCGCTTCAGCGGCGTCCACCTCCACCGCCTTCGCCGACTCCTTGGGGGGAAGGGGAGGCAGCGGCACGTCGACGTCGAGCCTCGCCTGCTTCTGCTCCTTGGCGGGCGCGGAGGGCAGGGTGGGGAAGGACGCCTTCACGGGGCCGGGACGCGCGCCCAGCACCTCGTAGGCGCCCGTGGGCTCCGCGTGGCTGGGGGCCGCCGGCTCGAAGTCGTCCGCCGGCATCTCCTCGCGGACGTACAGGCCACCGAAGGCCTCGGGATACGCCTTGCGCAGCGCCGCCACCCGGGCGCACTTCTCAATCATCGTCGTGGGAATCTTGGCCCACAGCGGCGTCTGCTGGACGTAGCCGCTGAAGTCCAGCCACACCACGACGGGCAGCTTCCCGTCCCGCACCACGCGGGACCAGCCCCCCACCAGCGCACCCTTGCGCTTGGCCGGGTTGAAGCGATGGACGACCTCGCCCTTCCCCTGGTCCACGACGATGTCGTCCTCGGCGAACACCGCGCTCGCCTGGATGCCCTTGAAGTCCGGGAAGCGCTCGGCCCGGGCGAGCATGCCGGCCTCGGAGGGCTGGAACTCGTACTTGTTCACCCAGTTGGGGCGCTCGCGGTTGCCGATGTTCTGCCGGCGGGCCACGCAGAAGGCCTCCTTGAGGAGGGGGTCCAACCCGCTGCGCTTGCACTGCTCGATGAAGAGGGCGAACTCGTCCTCGCTGATTCCCCTCGGGCAGATGGTGCGTCGAATCAGCTCCATCCGCTCCCGGCTCCAGCCGCCGTGGGCCAGGCCCGCTTCTTCCACCTTGGGGGACATGTTGGCTTCAGTCACTGTCGTCTCTCCTGCATACGTCTGCGCGAAAAGGGCGGACGACCTCCGTCCGCCCGCCTGTGCCTCGGCGGTGCACCTGTTCGAAGCCCGAATTGGGGGCCGTGCGTGCCTGTTCGCCCCGGTGGACCGGGACGGAAAAAGACCCGACGTGGCCCCGTTCAACAGAGGTGCTGGGAGTCTGTTTCATCCGCGCGCGGACACACGGTGGCGCCAGCCAGTGGGGCGGGCGGCGCGGCGTCACCCGGACTCGGCGTCTCCGAGAGGTGATCGCTCAGCGTGGGAATGCAGGGGGGACGAAAATACTTTTTGACAGCGCGGGCGGCCTTCTGTAGTTACCGCCGCCACTTGGACGTCACGCAGCCGACGGGCCAAGCGCAGTGCCGGGAGCGTAGCTCAATTGGCAGAGCAATGGACTCTTAATCCATAGGTTGTGGGTTCGATTCCCTCCGCTCTCATCACGGGGTCTCTCCAGAAATGGAGAGACCCCGTTTGTTTTTCCGCACAGCGCCGCCGCATGCTGACGTCCAGTGGACGTTTCGCGGTATGTACGGAACACGGCACGCGGCGCATCCGGGCGGGTGGCGAAACTGGTAGACGCGCCAGACTTAGGATCTGGTACCGCAAGGTGTGAGGGTTCGAGTCCCTCCTCGCCCATTTCGCGTTGACCCGTTCGTGCCTATCCCCTAAACGCGCACGTCCCACTTATCCGGCGCCGCTCGGGACGATTGTCCGAGGCGGCGGCGAGCGAGGCCCGTATGAAGGTCCAGGTCGAAGAGCTCTCTCCCGTCGAGAAGAAGCTCTCCATCGAGGTCGAGTCCGCCCGCGTGGCGGAAGAGCTGAACCGCGCTTATTCCGCGCTGAGTAAGCAGGTGAAGCTGCCCGGCTTCCGTCAGGGCAAGGTTCCCCGCCGCATCCTGGAGCAGCGCTTCAAGGATCAAATCGAGGACGAGGTCATCCAGCGCGTGGTGCAGAGCGCCTACCTGGATGCCGTGCGCGAGCACAACGTGGAGGTCGTCGCCAGCCCGCAGGTGACGAACCAGGGCCTGAAGGCCGACGCCCCGTTCAGCTTCGAGGCCCGGGTGGAGGTCAAGCCCAAGGTCGAGGCGAAGGAGTACGCGGAGCTGCCCCTGACCAAGACGGACGCGTCCGTCACCGACGAGCAGGTCAACGAGCAGCTGGACCGCATGCGCCAGTCGCTGAGCCGGCTGGAGCCCGTGGCGGACCGCGACTCGGCGGCCTCCGGCGACTACGCCACCGTGGACTACGACGCCACCGTGGACGGCCAGCCGTTCACCGGCAGCAAGGCCGAGGGCATCACCGTCCAGGTGCAGCCCGGTGAGCTGGTCGAGTCGAAGATCGCCGCCCTGGAAGGCGTGAAGGTGGGCGAGTCCAAGGACATCGACTACGCCTTCCCCGCGGACTACCGGGTGGAAGAAGTGAAGGGGAAGACGGGCCGCTTCCACGTCACCCTCAAGGCGCTGAAGAAGGAGATCAGCCCCGAGCTGAACGACGACTTCGCCAAGGAGACGGGCATCGCCCAGTCCATGGAGGAGCTGCGCGGAAAGCTGCGCACCGACATGGAGAAGGCGCGCCGTTCGCAAGCGGACAACGACGAGCGCGAGGCCCTGGTGAAGGTGCTCGTGGAGCGCAACCCGTTCGAGGTCCCCCGCGCCATGGTGGAGCGCGCCATGGACTCCATGCTGCGGGGCGCCCTGCAGCAGCTGCAGCGCTCGGGCGTGGACCCCAGCCGTCTGAACCTGGACTTCAACCGGCTGCGCGAGGAGATGCGCGAGAAGGCCCTCCAGGAAGTGAAGGGCACGCTGCTGCTGGAGTCCATCGCCCTCAAGGAGGGCGTGCAGGCGTCCGACGCGGACGTCGAAGCGCGGATTGAGCAGCTCGCCGTCGAAGCGGGCCAGCCCGTGGCCGCCGTGAAGAAGTACTTCAAGGGTCCGGACGAGCGCCTCGGGTTGTCTCTGCGACTGCGCGAGGAAAAGACGATTGAATTCCTGAAGGGCCGGGCGAAGTATTCCTGAGGTTCTCTTCCGAGCCGTCTCCAGAGCTTCAGCGCCCTACTCGAGGTCGACATGCCCTTCATGCCCGTTCCCTACGTCATCGAGCAGACTCACCGCGGTGAGCGCTCGTACGACATCTACAGTCGGCTCCTGAAGGACCGCATCATCATGCTGGGCACCGAAATCGACGATGACGTGGCCAACGTCATCGTCGCCCAGCTGCTGTTCCTCGAGTCCGAAGACCCGGACAAGGACATCAACATCTACATCAACTCGCCGGGCGGCTCCGTGACGGCGGGCATGGCCATCTACGACACGATGCAGTACGTCAAACCGCCGGTGTCCACCATCTGCGTGGGCCAGGCTGCGTCGATGGGGGCCGTGCTCCTGCTCGCCGGGACGAAGGGCAAGCGCTACACGCTGCCCTCCAGCCGCATCATGATCCACCAGCCCCTGGGCGGGGTGCGGGGCCAGGCCACGGATATCGAAATCCAGGCCCGGGAAATCCTCCGGATGAAGGCGAAGCTCAACGAGATCATCGTCAAGCACACCGGGCAGACCATCGAGCGAGTCGAGAAGGACACGGATCGCGACTACTTCATGGGCGCCACGGAGGCGAAAGCCTACGGAATCGTGGATGAAATCCAGAACCCGAGGAAGGTCGTCGGGCTGGGCAAGGACGAGAAGAAGTAACGGTTCGCCGGGGCTTGACGCCTCGGCCGGTGGCCGGAGCCGCGGGAATTCGTCCCCGCGCCTCCGGCTTTCTGCTTTCTGCGCCGACCTATTCTCCCTGTTAAGTACCGGGAAGGCGCGTGGACGTCCCTGATGGGGGCTGACTAGATTGCTTTGAGGCCGGGTTGGGTGGCGCGAGGCAGGGTGGCGGCTTTACAGGCGCAGCGAGGGATTTCATGGCGGGCAAGAACGTGGAGAAGCGAGACAACCAGACCCTCTGCTGCTCTTTCTGCGGCAAGTCGCAGAAGGAAGTGAAGAAGCTCATCGCGGGGCCAACGGTCTACATCTGCGACGAGTGCATCGGGCTGTGCAACGACATCATCGCGGAGGAGATTGACCGCGAGGAGACCAAGGACACCAAGCTGCGCATCCCCCGGCCCTCTGAAATCAAGGCCGTGCTGGACGAGTACGTCATCGGCCAGGAGCGGGCGAAGAAGACGCTGTCGGTGGCCGTGCACAACCACTACAAGCGCATCGAATCCAAGGTCGCGCTCGAGGACGTGGAGCTCCAGAAGAGCAACATCCTCCTCCTGGGCCCCACGGGCAGCGGCAAGACGCTGCTGGCGCAGACGCTGGCGCGCATCCTCAACGTCCCCTTTACGATTGCGGACGCCACGTGCCTCACCGAGGCCGGCTACGTGGGCGAGGATGTCGAGAACATCATCGTCAACCTGCTCCAGGCGGCCGACCACGACATCGAGCGGGCGCAGCGCGGCATCGTCTACATCGACGAAATCGACAAGATTGCCCGCAAGTCGGAGAACCCCTCCATCACCCGCGACGTCAGCGGCGAGGGCGTGCAGCAGGCGCTGCTCAAAATCATCGAAGGTACGGTGGCCAACGTTCCGCCCAAGGGCGGTCGCAAGCACCCCCAGCAGGAGTTCCTGCAGGTGGACACCACCAACATCCTCTTCATCTGCGGTGGCGCCTTCGGCGGGTTGGACCAGGTGATTGAGCGGCGCCTGGGCGGCCGCAACCTGGGCTTCGGCGCGGACATCCAGTCCAAGAAGCAGCGCAACCTCACGGAGCTGCTCAAGCACGTGGAGCCGGAGGACCTGCTCAAGTTCGGCATGATTCCGGAGTTCATCGGCCGTCTGCCCATCATCACCGCGCTGGAGGAGCTGGATGAGCCCGCGCTCATCAACATCCTCAACCAGCCGAAGAACGCGCTCACCAAGCAGTACAAGAAGCTCTTCGAGCTGGACGGCGTGGCGCTGAAGTTCACCGACGGCGCGCTCAAGGCCATCGCCAGCGAGGCCATCCGCCGCAAGGCCGGTGCCCGTGGCCTGCGCTCCATCCTCGAGTCGGCCATGCTGGACGTGATGTACGAAATCCCGTCCCGCAAGACGGTGCGCGAGGTGCTCATCTCCGAGGAGGTCATCCTCAAGAAGAGCGAGCCCGTCATCCTCCACTCCGCGGCGGAGAAAGAGCCCGCCGAACCGAAGAAGGAATCCGCCTAGCGCGGAGGGCAAGGGCCGCCTCTTCCAGGGGCGGCCCGCTTTAGATGTGACGGGGCGCGTCAAGGTCCAGGAAGCGGGCCCGACGCGCCCCATTCATTCTGGCGTGGGGCGGCATGGCAGGCGGCCCACGGTTTTTGTGGGACGGGCCTGGGGCTTTCTGTATGTGCTGGCTCCATGACACGGCTGCCCTTGCCCGCCTTGTTGTTGATGCTCTCTGCCTGCGCTGGCTCGAAGCCAGCGAAACGGGACGCTCCCCCAGTGGGGACGCGGGCCCAGGAGGAACACTCGCGCATGGCATACCCGGCGACACGGGTGGACGCGGTGGTGGACACGGTGCACGGCACGACGGTGCCGGACGCCTACCGCTGGTTGGAAGACGAGAAGGCGCCAGAGGTCCAGGCGTGGATGAAGGCGCAGGACGCCGTCGCGCGCGAGGCCCTGGCGAAGGTGCCCGGCCGGGACGCGCTGGTGCGCCGCTTCCGCGAGCTGTTCTACGTGGACTCCATCTCCATCCCCGCCCGGCGCGCGGGCCGCTACTTCTACATCCGCACCCACAAGGACAAGGAGAAGGCGGTCCTCTACTGGCGTGACGGCGAGAAGGGCGCGGAGAAAGTCCTCCTGGACCCCAACGGCTGGAGCCAGGACGGCTCCGTGTCGCTGGGCACGTGGGCGCCGTCGTGGGACGGCAAGAAGCTCGTCTTCGCCCAGAAGCCCAACGCGGCCGACGAGGCCGTGCTGCATGTGATGGACGTGGACTCGGGCCAGTGGTCGAAGGTGGATGTCATCGAGGGGGCCAAGTACGCGCAGCCCCGTTGGACACCGGACGGCAAGGGCTTCTATTACGAGTGGCTGCCCTCCGACGCCTCCATCCCCGTGGACGCGCGGCCGGGCTACACCACGCTGCGCTTCCACGCGCTGGGCGAGGACCCGAAGAAGGACGCGCTGGTGCACCCGCACACGGGCGACCCGTCCACCTTCCTCCAGGGGGACTTGAGCCGCGACGGCCAGTTCCTCTTCGTCTACATCCTCCGCGGCTGGAACGAGAACGACGTCTACTGGAAGCGGCCCGGGGAGAAGGACTTCCGGCTGCTGGTGAAGGGGCAGGGGGCCCGTTACAACGTGGTGGCCTGGAAGGGCCGCTTCTACGTCAACACCGACGAGGGCGCCCCGCGCCAGCGCGTGTTCGAGGTGGACCCGGCCAAGGCCGAGCGCTCGGCGTGGAAGGAGATTGTCCCCGAGGACCCGGTGGCCTCGCTCCAGAACATGAACGTCGTCGGGGAGCATCTGGCGCTGGAGTACATGAAGGACGCGACCACCGTCATCCGGGTGACGACGCTGCGGGGCAAGCCCGTGCGCGAGGTGGAACTGCCGGGCGTGGGCGCGGCCTCCAACCTGTCTGGCCTGGAGGACGAGGACGAGGCGTACTTCGTCTTCACGTCCTTCACCACGCCCCGGCGCGTCTACAAGACGTCCGTCCAGAGCGGGAAGTCAGCGCTGTGGGCCCAGGTGGAGCTGCCCATGGACCCGACGGCCTACACCGTGGATCAGGTCTTCTACCCCTCCAAGGACGGCACCCGCGTGCCCATGTTCCTGGTGTACCGAAAGGGCCTGAAGCGGGACGGGAACGCCCCCACGCTGCTGTACGGGTATGGCGGCTTCAACGTGAACATGGAGGCCAACTTCCGAGCCAGCATCCTGCCCTGGCTGGACGCGGGAGGGGTGTATGCGGTGGCCAACCTGCGCGGAGGCGGCGAGTACGGGACGGCCTGGCACGAGGCTGGCCGGCAGGCGAACAAGCAGAACGTCTTCGACGACTTCCACGCCGCCGCCGAGTACCTCATCCGCGAGAAGTACACCCAGCCCCGGAAGCTGGGCATCCAGGGTGGCAGCAACGGCGGCCTGCTGGTGGGGGCGGCCATGACTCAGCGCCCGGAGCTCTACGGCGCGGTGGTGTGCCAGGTGCCCCTGCTGGACATGGTGCGCTACCACCTCTTCGGAAGCGGGCGGACGTGGATTCCGGAGTACGGGACGGCGGAGAAGGCCGAGGAGTTCCGGACGCTGCACGCCTACTCGCCCTACCACCACGTCCGTCCGGACGTGCGCTACCCCGCGCTGCTGATGATGTCCGCGGACCACGATGACCGGGTGGACCCCATGCACGCTCGCAAGTTCATCGCGGCGGTGCAGAACGCACCTGGCGGCTTGTCACCCGCATTGCTGCGCATTGAGATGAACGCGGGACATGGTGGCGCGGACCAGGTGGCCAAGAGCATTGAATCCAGCGCGGACCAATACGCGTTTTTGTTCCAGGCGTTGGAGGTGGGAGGGCTCCAGGGTGGGCAGGCAGCGCAGGGCCGCTGACACGCCAGGCGGACATCCGAGTCGGCTCCGGGTGTTCCCTTGAAGGCAGCAAGTGGTTCCCCAATCTTGAGGCGGGGAACGGCGCCTGAAACCGACGTGTTATAGACATGCTTCACCCCGGGTAAGCGCTCGTCGGGCGAGCAACCGGGCAACTCTTCAGGGGCCTACCCTCCCGGTAGGCCAGCAGGTGGCGGATACATGTTCTTCGGACGTGACGACAAGAAGGAAGCCCAGAAGCGGGGACTCACCGTCCCGCTCTTGCCCCTTCGGGACATCATCGTGTTCCCGCACATGGTGGTTCCGCTGTTCGTCGGCCGGGAGAAGTCCATCGCGGCGTTGAAGGACGCGATGGCTCACAAGGGGCCGGACGACAAGGCCGTCATCCTGCTGGCCGCCCAGAAGAAGGCCAAGACGAATGACCCCTCTCCTGACGACATCTTCCACTTTGGAACCATGGGCCATGTCATCCAGCTGCTTCCCCTGCCTGACGGCACGGTGAAGGTGCTGGTGGAAGGCGTGCGCCGGGCCAAGGTGAAGAAGTTCCACCCCAACGACGCCTTCTTCATGGTGGAGGTGGAGGAGGTCGAAGAGCAGACGGAGAAGAGCGTGGAGCTGGAGGCGCTGGTTCGCAGCGTCCACTCCGTGTTCGAGGCCTTCGTCAAACTCAACAAGCGCATCCCGCCAGAGATGCTGATGCAGGTCGCCAGCATCGACGACCCGGCGCGGCTCGCTGACACCATCGTCGCGCACCTGTCGCTCAAGCTGAACGACAAGCAAGCGCTGCTCGAGACGGAGTCCCCGGCCAAGCGGCTGGAGAAGCTGTACGAGCTGATGCAGGGGGAGATCGAGATTCTCCAGGTGGAGAAGAAGATCCGCACCCGCGTCAAGAAGCAGATGGAGAAGACCCAGAAGGAGTACTACCTGAATGAGCAGATGCAGGCCATTCAGAAGGAGCTGGGTGAGCGCGACGAGTTCAAGAACGAGATTCAGGAGATTGAAGAGAAGCTGAAGAACAAGCGGATGAGCAAGGAGGCCACGCTCAAGGTCAAGAAGGAGCTGAAGAAGCTCCGGATGATGAGCCCGATGAGCGCCGAGGCCACGGTCGTCCGCAACTACATCGACTGGATCATCAGCCTCCCCTGGTACGACGAGACGCAGGACCGGCTCGACGTGACGGAAGCGGAGACGGTGCTCAACGAGGACCACTACGGCTTGAAGAAGCCGAAGGAGCGCATCCTCGAGTACCTGGCCGTGCAGCAGCTGGTGAAGAAGCTCAAGGGCCCCGTGCTGTGCTTCGTGGGTCCTCCGGGCGTGGGCAAGACGTCGCTGGCGCGCTCCATTGCTCGGGCCACGGGCCGGAAGTTCGTGCGCCTGTCGCTGGGCGGCGTGCGTGACGAGGCCGAGATTCGCGGCCACCGGCGCACGTACATCGGCGCGATGCCGGGCAAGCTCATCCAGTCGCTGAAGAAGGCGGGCAGCAACAACCCCGTCTTCCTGCTCGACGAAATCGACAAGATGTCCACGGACTTCCGAGGCGACCCGAGCGCGGCGCTGCTGGAGGTGCTGGACCCCGAGCAGAACCACAACTTCAACGACCACTACCTGGACCTCGACTACGACTTGTCGAAGGTGATGTTCATCTGCACCGCGAACACGATGCACAACATCCCCGGTCCTCTCCAGGACCGCATGGAGGTGATTCGCATCGCGGGGTACACCGAGCCGGAGAAGCTCTCCATCGCCCGTCGCTACCTCATCCCGAAGGAGCAGGAGGCCAACGGGCTGGCGGACATCAAGGTGGACATCAGCCGAGAGGCGCTGAAGACCATCATCCACCGCTACACGCGTGAGTCTGGCGTGCGCTCGCTCGAGCGTGAGATTGGCGGCGTGTACCGGAAGATTGCCCGCGACGTGCTGAAGAACGGCAAGCGGGACATGGTGGTGGACCGCAAGACGGCGATGAAGTTCCTGGGCACCCCGCGCTACCGCTACGGCGTGGCGGAGCAGGAGGACCAGGTGGGCATCGTCACTGGCCTGGCGTGGACGGAGCTGGGCGGTGAGATTCTCACCACCGAGGCCACCGTGATGCCGGGCAAGGGCAAGCTCATCATCACCGGCAAGCTGGGTGAGGTGATGCAGGAGTCCGCCCAGGCGGCCATGTCGTACGTGCGCAGCCGCGCCGAGCGCTTCGGCATCGACCGCAAGGTGTTCGAGAACTACGACATCCACGTCCACCTGCCGGAAGGCGCCATTCCGAAGGACGGTCCCTCGGCGGGTGTCACCATCTGTACGGCGCTGGTGAGCGCGCTCACGAGGGTCCTCATCCGTCGCGATGTCGCGATGACGGGTGAAATCACCCTGCGCGGGCGGGTGCTCCCCATCGGCGGCCTGAAGGAGAAGACGCTGGCCGCGCACCGGGCGGGCATCAAGACGGTCCTCATCCCGAAGGCGAACAAGAAGGACCTGAAGGACATCCCGCTGAAGATTCGCAAGCAGCTGCGCATCGTCCCGGTGGAGTTCGTGGACGACGTGCTGCGCGAGGCGTTGGTGTTGGAGAAGCCGGAGGAGTTCGGCCGCAAGCCGTACTCCGACAGCCTGAAGGCCGCGCCGCCGGACCTTCCGTCCACGCCGGCCCCCGCTCCAGTCTGATGCCGGGGTGACAGCGGAGGAGCTTCCTCCGTGAGGTACCGAAGCCAGGATGCCGGCCGACCAGGAGTCGCCGGTCTCCTGGCTTCTCCTTTTCGGGAGAGCGGTGCTTCGGGGTACAACGTGCCCCGGTGGCTCCTCGCGCGCGACTCGCCTGGTGGTGTCTTCTGCTGGCCTGGGTGACCGGGGCCTGCGGGCCGTGCGGCTTCCAGCCCGACGCGGGCGTCAAGGTGGTGGTGCCCGCGATGCCCACCACGCTCGACTGGAGTCACTCGGACCCCGAGAGCTGGGCCAACTATCCGGTGATGCTGGCCACGCAGCGGGGGCTGACGGTTCTCGGCGCGGACCACTCGGTCAAGCCTGGGTTGGCGGAGCGCTGGGAGCGCACTCGGGACGCGAAGGGCCGCGAGGTCTACGTCTTCCAACTGCGTCGGGACGTGCACTGGTCCGATGGCTCGCTGCTCACCGCGCGCGACTTCGTCGTGGGATGGCGACGCGCGCTGCGAGGGCGAGAGCGCGGGGAGATGGCGGACCTGGATGGCGCATCGGAGGTGCTGGCGCTCCAGGAGCGCATGGCGCCCGAGGCGGAAGTCCGCGCGGCGATGGAGCGCGTGGGCGTGGAGGCCGTGGACGCGCACACCCTGCGGGTGACGCTGGTGCATCCGCGCAGCTACTTCCTGGCCCGCGTGGCCAACGTCTACATCTTCTATCCGGCGCCCGCCGCGGACCTGGAGGGCAGGGCGGACGAGGAGGTCCGCGACTACTTCGACCGGCCTCGTGACGGACGCCCGCTGGCGCTGGGGCCGTATCGCGTGGAGAGCTGGGACCGCGCGGGCGAGCGGGTGCGGCTGGTGTACAACCCGCGCTCCGCGTTTCCTCCACCGATGGTGCCCGGTGAGGCGCCCGTGCCCGTCATCACCTTGATGAAGTCGGAGATTGGACCGGCGCTGTATGAGCGGGGCCGTGTGGACTTTGTCTTCGTGGACAGCGCGGCGGCCCTGCGCGTGAAGCGGCCTGGGGATTTGCAGCGCGAGCCGCTGCTGTCGACGTACTACCTGGCCTTCAACACGGAGCGCGCTCCGCTGGACAGGCCCGAGGTTCGTCGCGCGCTGTCTCGGGCGCTGGACCGCGAGGCGTTGGTGGCGGGGTTGCTGCCGGCCTCGCGTCCGTCGCATGTGCTGTTGCCTCCGGAGCTTCCAGGGGCGGCTTCGACGGAGGAGGCCGCGCGACTGCCGCACTACGAGCCCGAGCGCGCGAAGCAGGAGCTGGCGGGAGTGCCCGGGTTGGAGCGGCCGTTGCGGCTCGTGTATCGCTCGGGCGACAACTTCGTGCCGGAGGTCGCCATCGCGGAGCGCGTGGTGGCGCAGCTGGCTCGCGTGGGTGTGCAGGTGGTGCTGGAGGCGCGCTCGGACTTCACGGCGGAGGTGGCGCGGCGTACGGCGCAGGGGCCTCGCGCGTATGACCTGTATCTGCGCCGGCTGGGCGGCGACTACGCGCACCCGAATACGTTCTTCACGCTCTTCGAGCGCGAGGGCAACCATCAGACGGGCTGGGAGACGCAGGCGGCGGGTGAGCCGATGGGCCGCTTCGAGCGACTCCTGGAGGCGGCGGATGGTGAGGCGGATGAGGCTCGCGCCCATGCGCTGTACACCCAGGCGCAGGAAGTGCTGGTGGGGGAGCAGGCGGTGATTGCTCCGATTTACCACCCGGACCGCTACTACCGTGCTCGGGACACGCTGCGTGGCCTGGACGTGGACCCGTTCAACTTCCTGGCGCTGCGCACGCTGCGGCAGTCCACTCCGGAGCCGAAGCAGGCCGAGGTGGCGCCATGACGGCGCACGTGTCGCTGTCCACGACGCGGCAGCTCCCGGTGGAGCCACAGCGCGCCGAGGTGAAGTCATGAGGTCGGTGCTCCAGAAGCTGGCGCGACAGCTCGTGCTCGTGCCCCTGGTCGCGGTGGCCTCTTACTTCCTCATGGCGATGCTGCCGCTCACCACCGAGAGCGAAGCGAAGCGGCAGGTGTCGCCCGAGCTGGCGGCCTCGTATCGACGGGACCTGGGCATCGGCGAGCCGCTGGGCTTCCTTCGGCCTTGGCAGAAGCTCTGGCGCGGCGAACGACTGGGCACGAGCGCGCAAGGCGTCACCGGTGACGAGCTGGCGCGCAAGCTGTCCGGCAGTGTCGGCGTGGGATTGCTCGCGTTGCCCCTGGCGCTGACGTGGGCCCTGGGCTTCGCGATGGTGCGCACGCGCTGGCGTCGGGGACGCTGGGCCGCGCTGGGTGACGTCGTGCCCGCGCTGGCCTTCGGCACCCCTGTCTTCATCCCCGCGCTCCTCCTGGCTCCCTCTGTCGTGGAGCGCGGCAACATGCTGCCGGAGCTTTGCGCCGCGCTCGTCACGTCCATCTGGCCCGGCATCTTCCTGGGCACCTTGGTGGGAGACTCGCTGGAGACGGAGCTGTCTCGCGACTACGTGCGAACGGCGCTGGGCAAGGGGCTCGCTCCTGGCACGGTGCTGCGCCGTCACGTGTTGCCCAACGTACTGCCCGCGTTGCTGGACGCCGTGGGGCCGGTGGCGACGGCGCTGCTCGCCGGCTCGTTCGCGGCCGAGCGCGTGCTGGGCCTTCCGTACTTCGGACAGCTCTACGTGCTGGCCGTCCTCAACAAGCAGGTGGCCGTCGTCGTGGTCGCCACCACCACGTTTGCTTCGCTGCTCGTCGTCGTCAGCCTCGCCGTCGAGTTGACGCGGTACGCGGTGGACCCTCGCTCACGGGAGGCCCGCGCATGAGCCGCGTCCCCGCTCGCGCCCGCTTCGGGCTCCTCCTGCTCGTGGGCCTCGGGGTGCTGAGCCTCGTGGCAGGACGCTTGTTCCCCGACGTGCTCGCCAGCACCTGTCCGCTGGGCGAGGACCCGATGCGGCCGGACCGCACCGTGTGCGAGCTGGCCTTCGGTGGACTCTGGGTGTCCCTCGCCGTGGGCCTTTGCGCGGGCGGGCTCTCCACGCTCATCGGTCTCATCGTCGCGGCCGTGGCACGACTCGTCGGTGGCGCTTGGGAGCAGGCCCTGCTGCGCGGCGTGGACGCTGTCTTCGCCCTGCCCGACGTGCTCGTGGTGATGGTGCTCCAGCTCGCGGGCCAGTCCCTCGCGGACGCGGGACACAGCGGGGGGCTGGGGCCTTTTGGCTTGATGGTGGCGTCACTCGCGCTCGTCGGCTGGGCGGGGCCCGCTCGCATGTTCCGCAATCGCCTGGCCACGCTGGAGGGACAGGAGTTCGTCGCCGCGGCGCGCGCGCTCGGCGGGGGTGGAACACACGTGCTGCGCGTCCACCTGTGGCCCGCGCTGCGGCCCTTCGCGCTGGCCGTGTTCCTCAGCCGCCTGCCCACCGCCATCCTCACCGAGTCCACCGTGAGCTTCTTCGGCATCGCCCGCATGGAGCCCATGTCCCTGGGCCGCTATCTGGGCACCAGCTACGCGGCCCTCATCTACGAGGGCGGCGCTCGCGTCGTGCTGCCCGCCTGGGCGCTGCTCGTCCTCCTGGTGCTCGGCGCTTCGCTCGCTTCCCAGGCACTCTCCGCGAGCCCTCGCAAGGCCACCTGA
>NZ_JBLZWL010000125.1:0-48224 GCF_049194865.1 Corallococcus terminator
ACTCCAGGCCCGAGGGCTCGATGGTGAATTGCCACCCTTCCAGTCACTGCAGGAGATGGCCGCCCTCTATGTCCAGGCCGTGCGCACCGTGCAGCCACACGGTCCCTATCGACTGGGAGGTTGGTCCCTCGGGGCCGTCGTTGCCTATGAAATGGCGCGCCTGCTGAAGCAACAGGGCGAGCCCGTGGAAGTGCTCGCCCTCATCGAGCCCAGCCCGACCTCCTATGCCCGGGGAACACCGTTCGAAGGCGACGTCCACCTGCTCTCCTTCGCCGCAGACCTGGCGCGCACCGCGGGCCTTCCGCTCGTCGTGCCCGACACGCCCCTGGATACGCCAGAGGCACTGCTGACCGAAGTGCAGCGAGCCGGGCTGCTGTCCGCAGGGACCGGACTTGAGCAACTCCGTGCCTTGCTCGAAGTCTTTACGGCCAATTCGCGAGCCCTCCACCAGCACTCACTGCGCGCTGGGTCCGGCCCCCTCACCGTCATCCTCGGCGACGACTCCGCCGGGGATGAACCCTCCGTAGGGCGAGACAGAGGCTGGGCAGCGCTCGCCGCGCATGCAGTGGACGTCCTCACCCTCCCTGGCGATCACTACTCACTCCTGCAGCCACCCCATGTCGAAGCACTCGCGCGTGCCCTCACTTCTCTCCTGGAGCAGCCCTTGAGGCGCTCGATGACGGGTTGAGTCAGGAGGAAGACCATGAAGGAACGCTCGCTACGGGACCTGAAGGCGAAACGAGAGCAGACGATGAACAACGAAAGACTCGCACGGCTCCATCTTCCTTTGTCCGAGATGCACGCGCGGAGCGTGGCTGCGCTCGCAAGGGAGTCAGCATGAAGCCCGCGCCGCATATCGCCATCATCGGCGGAGGACAATCGGCGCGGTGGTTCCTGTTCGCGTTGACGGAGCAGCTCGCGAGAGGCGTGCAGGCGTTGCAAGGAAGCCGCCTCACGATCATCGAGGGTCAGTCGGAGGTCGGGACGGGCCTCGCCTGGAGCCGTCGCAACGCCCTGGAGGAGCACCTCGCCAGCCTGCCGGCGCGAATGAGCCGCTGGAGCTTCGGTGAGCGGCAGCAGGTGCAGTTCCACCGCACGCTGGGGTTCCTGCGAGAGCTGGGACTCTCTGTCGATCTACGCCTGGGTCAGGAGGCCATGACGATGGAGCAGAAAGGCGAGCGACTGGAGATCGGTCTCGCATCCGCTCCGTCGGTGAGTGCCGATGTCGTGGTGCTGGCGACCGGCTACGGGCAGCGAGCATGGAGGAACCGAGCCCTCCCGGAGGCCATGCTCGACGGCCGACCAGGGGTCCACATCTCGCCCTGGCCAGCAAGCGCGCTGCAGCAGGCGGTCTTCGACGGCTGCGACTCCATCTCCGAGGCACGCCCCAAGCACGTCCTGATTCTCGGCTCCTATCTGAATGGAATCGATGCGGCCCTGTCGCTCGCGGTCAAGGTGGGAAGGTTCCAGCCCGACGCGGACGGCCGACTGCACTTCGAAGCGCCAGCGGGCTTCCGAATCACCCTGGGCTCGCGCACCGGACAACTGCCGAAGGTCTGGGGGCGCGAACCGTCATCGCCCTATCAGCCACGCTGGTTCCATGCGGAGCGGCTCCAGCAGGTCTTCGAGAGCACGGAGCGCGGTCGCCTCCTGCCCATGGATGCAACCCTGGAGCTGCTAGGCGACGAGCTGGCGGAGGCCTCGGGAAGAAAGCGCGCGCTGCCCGTGGCGGCAGGTGGGCGACGCAATGAGCCCATGCGCCGACGAATCGGAGCCTGGCAGCGGCACCTGGCGCGCGGAGACAAGGCGGAAATGCTGCGACGGGACATCGCGGCGGTGATGACGTCTGGGAAGCCATTCGGCCGCTACGAGGACACGCATATCTGCGCATGGCAGAACTGCATCGACAGTGCGATCCAGCTGTGGAGTGAGAACTCCCCGTGGTTCTGCGCCGAGGACCATCTGTATTTCGACCGGGAACTCAGGACGACGTTCTTCAACACCATGCTGCCGATGACCCTGGGTAACGCGCTCCAGATTGAGGCCATGATGCGCTCGGGCCATCTGAACGTCGTCGCGCTGGGTCGAGGGTATGAGCTCCAGCCCGTGACGGACCGGGTCTGGCGCACGAGCGTCTCGTACGGCACGGAGCTGGGGCGTCCTGGCCTGATGAACGTCACCGACGTGGTCGACGCCACGGGACAGTATTCAGCCATCGAGGCGCATCCCTCCCCGCTGATTCAAGCCATGCTGGGCAACGGTCTCATCCAGCCTGGGCTCCGAGCGTTCAGAGGAGAAGGAACAGGGGCCTCCGAGGTACCTCCCGGCAAACGGAGATCGATTATTGAGCGCAGAGGCAAAGCATACCTGAGCACCGGTGGCATCTACGTGAATCCGAAGACGGGTGAGGTCATCCCGCGAAGCAGCCACGAGCTGGATTACGAAGGACCTGACCGGACGACCCTGTATGCCATGGGGCCAAATGTCTGCGGTCAGTTCACCGACGCGCAGAGCCTTGGTCAGACGCAACGCGACGCGCTCCGAATCGTCGCGGACCTGTGCCGGAAGCTGAGCCGGTAGTGAGTGCCCGGTTCTGCTCCCCATGATTTCTCACCAAGAACAACCCGAGGTGGCCGCTAGCGCGCCCATAGCGGGGGGCGTGTCAACGAAGTCCGAGGAGGCATCTGAACCAGCCTTCAGCGGCTTCGTACGAATCTGGCTGGGACAGCTCGTCTCGGTCCTCGGCTCCAGGTTGACGTCCTTCTCGCTCGGCGTCTGGGTCTATCAGCGCACGGGCTCGGTCACACAGTTCGCATTGATAGCGTTGTCCACCGCCCTGCCTCCTCTACTGCTCTCGCCGTTGGCGGGAGTGTTGGCTGACCGGATGGATCGCCGCCGGGTGATTCTGTGGAGCGACACAGCGGCTGCGCTTGCCACAGCGTGCCTTGCCCTGCTCCTGTGGACCGGAAGGCTCGAGGTCTGGCACATCCACGTGGCGGTGATGGTGGGCGCCATCGCTAACACGTTCCAGATCCCCGCGTTCACCTCGGCCACGACCCTGCTGGTGCCCAGGGAACAGTTGGGGCGAGCCAGTGGCATGGTGCAGTTCTCCCAGGCACTCGGGAAACTCGTGGCGCCACCACTTGCGGGCCTGTTGGTCGTCCTCATCGGAGTCGAGGGCGTGATGCTGGTGGACTTCACGACCTTCCTCATCGCGCTCGTCACACTCCTGAGCGTGCGCATTCCCCGGCCGCGCGAAGAGGTGAAGGTGGCCAGGGGGCGCGGACCGATGTGGCGCGAGGCATTCGAGGGCTGGAACTACGTCGCCGCGCGTCCCGGACTGCTGGGCATGCTGGTGTACTTCGCGCTCATCAACCTATGCGCCGCGCTCACGGAGGTGCTGGCCCAGCCGATGGTGTTGAGCCTGGCCTCGCCCGCGGCGATGGGACTCACGCTGACCATCGCCGGGTCGGGAATGCTGTGTGGCGGCGTGCTGATGAGCGTCTGGGGCGGACCGAAGCGCGGCAGGGTGTACCTGGTGCTCGGCTCGGGCGCGATGCTCGGTTGCAGCCTCGTACTCGCCGGGGTGCGACCGTCACTCCTCTTCATCCAGCTCGCCGCCTTCTCGTTCATGTTCTGGGCAGCGTTGGCCAATGCCTCCAGCCAGGCCCTCTGGCAGGCCAAGGTCGATCCGGCCGTGCAGGGGCGTGTGTTCGCGATAAGGCTGCTGGTCGCCACCAGCCCTACGCCACTGGCCTATGCGTTGGCCGGTCCACTGGTGGACTGGCTCTTCGAGCCACTGATGGCCACGGGCGGGGCATGGAGCACGAGCCTGGGCCCCTGGATCGGCGTGGGCCCTGGGAGAGGAAGCGCAGTGCTGCTCATACTCGCTGGGGCGCTGGTGCTAGGCGCTACGCTGGTCGCGCTGATTCACCCGCGAATCCGCCGGCTCGAAGACGAGCTTCCAGACGTGCTTCCAAAAAGGTGAAGGCCCTGGACTCCTCAGCTTTCGCCAAGGACTCCAGGGCCTTCGATGGTCGGGGCGACAGGATTTGAACCTGCGACCACTTGCACCCCAAGCAAGTGCGCTACCAGGCTGCGCTACGCCCCGAAAACTGCGGTTGCTGCCGCCGTCGTGAAACGGTGCGCCCTTATGCCCCTACACAACGCCCAGGTCAAGCAGGAGCAGCAGGCCGCGGTGGGAAAACTCACCCTTCTGAATCTTCCATTCCCTCTTCGTCGAAGTCCTCGCCCCGGGCCTCGGCCGCGTCCGCGGCAGCTTCCTCACGGGCGTCGATCTCCGCGTGATCTTCCGGCGGGGCCTCCCCGTTGAGGGCGCTCTTCAACACCTGGCTCGGCCGAAAGGTCAGCACCCGACGGGCCGAGATTTCAATCTCCTTGCCCGTCTGCGGGTTGCGGCCCACGCGCGCCTTCTTCTGGCGCACCTGGAAGTTGCCGAACCCGGAGACCTTGATCTTGTCCCCACGCTCCAGCGTCTCCTTGAGCGTGTCGAACACGAGCTCCACGATTTCGGCCGACTCCTTCTTCGAGAAGCCGACCTTCTCGTAGACGCCCTCGATGATGTCCGCCTTCGTCATGCGAATCCTCGGGATGCCCCCACCCGCAGCGCGGTGAACGCCCAATTACTGTGGCAGCCTTCCCGAAGGCAAGTCAACCCTCTGACTTCATTCAGGAATTCAGGCACGCAGAGCGGCACCCAGGCGCTGGTTCACCTCGCTGATGATGCGCTGGTGCGCCTCCGTGACTTCCACGTCGGTCAACGTCCGATCCGCCGAGCGGTAGCGCAGCGCGTACGCCAGGTTCTTCTTCCCCTCGGGAATCGGCTTGCCCGTGTACACGTCGAACACCAGCGCGTCCTCCACCAGCGGACGCCCCACTTCCAGGATCACCTTCCGCACCGAGTCGTTCGCCAGCTCCACCGGCACCACCACCGCCAGGTCCCGAAGCACCGCGGGGAACTTCGGCAGCGAGTGGTACTCGGGCACCAGCCGAGCCGCCGAGTACAGCGGCTCCGTGTCCAGCTCGAACACGAACACACCCTCGGGCAGCCCCAGCGCCTTCACCACGCGCGGGTGCAGCTCTCCCACATGGCCCAGCACCGTGCCGTCCGCCAACTTCACCTCCGCGCTGGCACGCGGGTGGTACGCCGACGGCCCACCGAGCGACCAGGTGACGCCCTCCACCCGCAGCGCCCCCAGCACCGCCTCCACCGCGCCCTTCGCATCGTAGAAGTCCGCCCGCGCATCCTTCTGCGTCCAACTCCGGCTCCCACCCCGCAGGCCCCACACCAGACCCGCCACGCGGTTCACCTCGCGCGCCGCCGGCCGAGTCCCCTGCCCTCCCTCCGCGTCCCGGAAGTAGGCCCGGCCCGTCTCGTAGAGGCACACCGACTCCACCTGGTGCCGGACACTGCGCGACAGGTTCTCCAACAACCCCGGAATCAGGCTGGTGCGCATCACCGACTGCTCGACACTGAGCGGGTTGAGCAGCGCCACCGGCTGCTCCTTCAGGCCCAGCACCTCCAGGCTCTTCGGCGCGACGAACGAGTAGTTCACCACCTCGTCCAGCCCCGCCCCCGACATCGCCTGCCGCAGCCGCCGCTCCGCCTCCGAGTGCGCCGGCTCCGGCGCCAGTGACGCCAATCCGCGCGGCAGCTTCGCCGGTATGTTGTCGTACCCGAAGACACGGGCGACCTCCTCCAGCAGGTCCTCCTCGCGCTCCACGTCGACTCGCGCCCTGGGCACCGAGTACGTCGCCTGCCCCGCGCTCTCCGCCAGCTTCTGGAAGCCGAGCGCCTCCAGGATGCGCCGCACCTCCGCCTCGGGCACCGCCACGCCCAGCACCTTCTCCACCCGAGCGAAGCGCAGCGTCACCTGACGCGGCGGCTTCTCCGCCGGGTAGATGTCGATGAGCCCCGGCGCCACCGTGCCACCCGCCAGCTCGATGAGCAGCTGCGCGGCCCGCTCGATGGCCGGAACCACCGCGTCCAGGTCCGCCCCACGCTCGAAGCGGTGAGACGCCTCCGTGTGCAGCGCATGACGCTTCGCCGCCCGGCGCACGCCCGAGCCCAGGAAGTTCGCCGACTCCAGCAACAGGCGCGTCGTCTTCTCCGTCACCTCGCTGTCCCCGCCACCCATGACGCCCGCGAGCGCCTGCGCCCGGTCCCGGTCACAGATGACCAGCTCCTCCTGGTCCAGCGTCCGCTCCTTGCCGTCCAGGGTGGTGAGCTTCTCGCCCTTCTTCGCCGCGCGGACGACGATCTCCTGCCCCCCGAGCTTGTCCAGGTCGAACGCGTGCAGCGGCTGTCCGAACTCGAGGTTCACGTAGTTGGTGATGTCCACCACGTTGTTGATGGCCCGCACGCCACAGGCCTTCAGCCGGTCCTGCATCCACTGCGGAGACGGCTTGATGGTGACGTTCTCCACCACGCGCGCCGCATAGCGCGGGCAGCGCACCGCGTCCTCCACTCGGACCTTCGCGCTCTGGGACGCCGGCGTCCCCGACTCCGTCAGCTTCGGCTGAGGAACCTTCAGGGGCGCCCCCGTCACCACGCTCACCTCGCGCGCCACGCCCAGGTGGCTCAGCGCGTCCGGCCGGTTCGGCGTGACGTTGACCTCCAGGACCACGTCGTCCAGCCCCAGCGCCTCGGCGATGGGCGTGCCCGGCTTCAAGTCGGGCGACAGGATGAGCAGGCCACTCGACTCCTCGCTCAGCCCCAGCTCCTTCGAGGAGCAGAGCATGCCGGAGCTGTCCACGCCTCGCAGCGCGGCCTGCTTGATCTCCATCCCGTTGGGCAGCTTCGTGCCCACCGTGGCCAGCGGCACCTTGTCGCCGACCTTGTAGTTCTTCGCGCCGCACACCACCTGCACCAGCGCGCCGCCCCCGGCGTCAATCTGCGTGACGGAGAGCTTGTCCGCGTTGGGGTGCTGCACGGACTCCTTGATCTGCGCCACCACCACGCCTCGGAGCCCATCCCCCGGACGCTCCAGGCCTTCGATCTCCAGGCCCGCGGCGGTCAACTTGCGCGCCAGCTCGTCCACCGACGGCGGCAGCGCCACGTAGTCGCCAAGCCACTTCACCGAAATCTTCACAGGTCCACCCTCTTGCTCTCGGGACGAAGACAGGAGCGCGGCCGCGCCACCCCGCCAGGCGGGAGGCTCGAGCAGCCGCGCTCGAAGGACTCAGAACTGCTCGAGAAACCGAGCGTCGTTCTCGAACATCATCCGCAGGTCGTCGATGCGGTAGCGCAGCATCGCGATGCGCTCCACGCCCATGCCGAACGCGTAACCCGTCACCTCGCCCGGGTCATACCCCGCCGAGGTGAACACGTTGGGGTGCACCATCCCGCTGCCCAGCACCTCCAGCCAGCCCGTCTGCTTGCACACGCGGCAGCCCTTGCCGCCACACGAGGTGCAGGAGATGTCCACCTCCGCCGACGGCTCGGTGAACGGGAAGAACGACGGGCGGAAGCGCGTGCGCGTGTCCGAGCCGAAGAACGCCTTCACGAACGCGTCCAGCGAGCCCTTCAGCTCCGCGAACGTCACATCCTTGTCCACCAGCAGGCCTTCCACCTGGTGGAACATCGGCGTGTGGGTGATGTCCGAGTCGCGGCGGTACACCCGCCCTGGCATCACCGCGCGGATGGGCGGCTTGCGCTGCAGCATGTACCGCACCTGCACCGGCGACGTGTGCGTGCGCAGCAGCACGGAGCTGTCCGCCTTCTTCGCGTGCCCCAGCGACGGCTCGTCCACGTAGAACGTGTCCTGCATGTCCCGCGCGGGGTGGTCCTTCGGGAGGTTCAGCGCCTCGAAGTTGAAGTAGTCCAGCTCGATCTCCGGACCGGCCGCCACGTCGAAGCCGAGCCGGGAGAACGTCCGGACGATGTCCTCCATCGTCCTCGACACCGGGTGCCGGCTCCCCGGCGCCACCGCGCGTCCAGGCAACGTCACGTCCAGCCCGGGCCCCTGGAGCTGGGCCTCCAGCGCGGCTTCCTCGGCGCGCTGCGTGGCCTCGGCGAGCAGCTTCTCCAGCTCCGCCTTGACGATGTTGGCCACCTCACCCAGCGCCCGTCGCTCCTCGGGGGGCAGCTTGCCCATGCCGCCAAGGACTCCGGACAGCTCGCCCTTCTTGCCCAGGTAGCGGACCCGAAGCGCTTCCACCGCGGGCAACTCGGACGCCCCCGCGATCTCCCGCCGAGCGGCCTCCGCCAACGCCTGCAACCTGTCCCGCATGGCCTTGTCGCCTCCGTTGCACGGCCCCTGGGCACACGGCCCTTCGGGGCAAAAAAAAGGGCCGCCCTGGAGAGGCAGCCCGTTTACTCACGCAGGTGGGCGGCCCGTGAAGGCCACCTCACCCGCTCTGTCGCTGGCCCTCACGGACCGGCGTGAATCAGGCCGCCTTCGCGATGTTGGCGATGGCCGCGAAACCCGAGGGGTCCGTGATGGCCATGTCCGACAGCACCTTGCGGTCCAGGCTGATCTTCGCCTTCGCCAGACCGGCGATCAGCTTCGAGTAGGACAGGCCGACCGTGCGGGCCGCCGCATTGATGCGGACGATCCACAGGCTGCGGAAGTTCCGCTTGCGCTGCATGCGGTCGCGGCTGGCGTAGTCCAGGGCGCGCTCAACCGCCTGGTTCGCCCGACGGAAGCAGTTCTTCCGGCGGCCACGGAAACCCTTGGCAAGCTTCAGGATCTTATTGCGACGGCGACGAGCCTTTACACCCTTCTTGACGCGCATGTTTCACTCACTCCGGACTGCGTAGGTTGTCAGCCCCCGCGCGGTGCCGGCTTCACGCCGCTCCGCCAAGGGCCACGAGGTTGCCGAGCCGTGGCTCAGGCCCCGTAGGGGAACATTTCCTTGATGACCTTCTTCGCATCCATGTCGCGAAGATGGCTGGTGCCGCGGTTGCCGCGCTTCTGCTTCGGCGTCTTGGCGTGAGTGAAGAGGTGCTTGCCGAAGGCCTTGCCGTGCTTGACCTTGCCGCTCTTCTTCACCTGGAAGCGCTTCTTCGCGCCACTGCGGGTCTTCAACTTCGGCATCGTCCTGATTCCTTCCTTACAGCGTGCCGTCAGCGTCACGGCCTCTGGCGTTTTCACCCAAGGCCACGGCGGGAGCCGGCAGCCTGTACCACTATTTCTTTTCAACTGGAATGGCTACCGCCGACCGCACGCCAAGCCGTCGACCGACCATCCCCGCGCCCCCACCCTTGCGGGCTTGGGTGCGACGATTCCTACAAAAGTGCCCCAAGATACTTGGGCATGACTGGGAGTCAAGACCTGTCCGCGAAGCGCGGGCAACCCCAGGTTCTACCCGCTACGGAAGCGCCGCTTCCTTGGCCAACAGCGCCTCGAAGTCGGTGAGCTTCATGCTCTTGAGGTCCTCGCCCCCGTACCGGCGGGGCGCCACGCCCTCCGCGGCGACCTCGTTGTCCCCCACCACCAGGGTGAAGGGGATCTTCTGCAGCTGCGCCTCGCGGATCTTCGCGTTGAGGGACAGGCCGCGGTCGTCGAAGTCCACCCGGAAGCCCTTGGCCCGCAGCGTGTCGCGCACCTGGCGGGCGTAGTCCGCCTGACGGTCCGCCACCACCACGATGACCGCCTGGATGGGCGACAGCCACGCCGGGAAGGCCCCCGCGAAGTGCTCGATGAGGATGGCGGTGAAGCGCTCGAAGGAGCCGAAGATGGCGCGGTGGAGCACGACGGGCCGGTGCTGTGCGTTGTCCTCGCCCACGTACGTCAGGTCGAAGCGCTCCGGGGCCAGGTAGTCCAGCTGCATGGTCCCCAGCTGCCAGCGGCGACCGATGCTGTCGGACACCGCGAAGTCGATCTTCGGACCGTAGAAGGCGCCGTCGCCCGGGGCCAGCTCGTAGGGGAGGCCCAGCGACTCGAGCGCCGTCTTGAGGCCCGCCTCGGCGCGATCCCACAGGGAGTCGTCTCCCAGCCGCTGCTCCGGACGCGTGGACAGCTTCACCGTGTAGGTCAGGCCCACCGCCTTGTAGACGTGGTCCAGCAGCTTCACGAAGCGCTTCACCTCGTCGGTGATCTGCGCCTCGGTGCAGTAGATGTGCGCGTCGTCCTGGGCGAACTGGCGCACGCGGGTGAGGCCGCCGAGAGAGCCCGCCGCCTCGTTGCGGTGCAGCACGTCCTGGGTGTGCAGGCGCAGCGGCAGATCGCGGTAGCTGTGCTTCTTGAAGCCGTAGAACAGGTGGTGCGACGGGCAGTTCATCGGCTTGAGCGAGAAGTCATGCTCACCCGACTCACTGTCGAGCACGAGGAACATGTTCTCCTTGTACTTGCCCCAGTGACCGCTCGTCTCCCAGAGGCCCTTGTTGAACATCAGGGGCGTCTTGATCTCCACGTAGCCGTCATTCGCCGTGAGCCGGCGCATCCAGTCGGAGAGCGTCTGGTAGAACGTCGTGCCCTTCGGGGTCCAGAAGGCGGCGCCGGGCGCGTACGGGTGGAAGTGGAAGAGGTCCAGCTCCTTGCCCAGCTTGCGGTGGTCGCGCTTCTTCGACTCCTCGATGCGCGTCAGGTACTCCTGCATCGCCTTCTTGTCGAAGAAGGCCGTGCCGTAGACGCGCTGGAGCATCGGGTTGCGGTGGTCACCGCGCCAGTAGGCTCCGCTGGAGGAGAGGATCTTGATGACGCCGATCTTCCCGGTGCTCGGGGCGTGGGGCCCCAGGCAGAAGTCCACCCAGTCGCCGTGGGTGTAGAGGGTGAGCGTCTTGGCGCCGCGCGCGGCGATGTCCTTGACGATCTCCACCTTGAACTTCTCGCCCTTCTCCTCGAAGAGGCGGATGGCGTCGTCCATGGAGATCTCGGTCCGGACGAACGCCATGTCCCGCTTCAGCTCGGCGTTCGCCTCGGCCTCGATCTTCTCCAGGTCGTCGGGCGTGAACGGCTTCTCGCGGAAGAAGTCGTAGTAGAAGCCCTCCTCCGTCGCGGGACCGATGGTCACCTGCGTGCCGGGGAAGAGCGTCTGGACGGCGCTGGCCACCACGTGGGCCGCGTCGTGCCGGATCAACTCCAGCGACTCCGGGCTCTTGGGCGTGAAGATCTGGAGCTTCGCGTCCTCGTCGAGCTTCCGGGTCAGGTCCATGTCCTGACCGTTCACCCGAGCGAACAGCGCGGCCTTCGCCAGGCCGGCACCGATGCTCTCCCGAACGAAGTCCGCGATGGTGGTCCCCCGGGCGGCCTGCTTCTGACTGCCGTCGGGGAGCGTGACCGTGATCATGTCGGACATGCGATACCTCGGAAAAACCGCGGGCGGCAGGGCTCGTGAAAGCCGTGCCGCCCGCTGGAGATCACATCAACTGTGTTGGGTCGTAGTGGGATCGAACCACTGACCCCTACCGTGTCAAGGTAGTGCTCTACCGCTGAGCTAACGACCCGGTGCTGAGGTGGCGCGGGGAATAACAGCGGGCTCCCGTAGCTGTCAAGCAAACACGCAGCAGAGCATCCGATCTTCCTCATTTCTCGTCGCGCTCGCACGGATCCGCTCCGATCAGCGCTCGGACCCTCGCCATCACCGCGTCGAACATGGCCGGCGTCAGCCTCCCCGTCTGCGTGTTCTGCTGGCTCACGTGGTAGCAGCCCAGGAGGATCCGCCCGTCCGGGAGCGCCAGCTCCGCCCCGTGACCGAAGGCGGGACGCGGAGATCCGAACTTCATTCCGGTCCGCTCCAATGACGCGAGCGCCGCGTTCCATCCGATGGCCCCCAGGGCGAGCAGCACCCGGCCGGGCAACAGGGCCATCTCCCGATCCAGGAACGGCGCGCAGCGCGCCAGCTCCTCGGGCAGCGGCTTGTTGTCCGGAGGAGCGCACCGGGCAGCCGCCACGATGAACGCGTCCTTCAGCGCCAGCCCGTCCTCCCGGTGCTCGCTGGTCCCCTGGTTCGCGAACCCCGCCCGGTGCAGCCCCGCGAAGAGGAAGTCCCCGGACCTGTCTCCCGTGAACATCCGCCCCGTCCGGTTGGCCCCATGCGCCGCCGGTGCCAACCCGACGATGATCAGCCTCGCCCGCGCATCCCCGAACCCCGGCACCGGCCGACCCCAGTAGGTCCACTCGCGGTAGGCGCGGCGCTTCACCCGGGCGACTTCCTCGCGCCACTCCACCAGCCGGGGACAGCTCCGGCACGCCGCGATCTCCTGGTGCAGCTTCTCCAGCTTCGTCACCGCGCGCTCCCGCTCACCGCGGCCTCCAGCCGCTCGACCCAAGCCCGGGCATAACCCAGGGACTCCGGGTCCGCGCCCACTTCGACTTCCAGCTCCGTGGCCGGCTCCTGGACGAACAACGACACGAGGGCGGACTCCTCCAGCAGCTCCCTCACGCGGATCCGCCGGACCACACCCGCTGGCACCCTCCCCTGCGTGTCCGCCCAGACCAGGCCCCTTGAGGTCGGAGACCTCCAGGTCCACGCGCCGCCACCCGACTCGGGCCCCTCCATCGCGATGGGTCCCATCAGCTTCGCGCCCGGGAGCTGCACGAACTCACCCCAGCCCGCCAGCGTCGCCTCATCCGGTCCGGGAAACCACGCCACCCGCCTGGGCCTCACGGCCGACACGCGGCGGGCGACGTCCCCATCCAGCGACCCGCGAATCTCCACCGCCACGGGCCTGGGCCCCAGCCGATGGTGCCACCCCGACAGGTCGAGCGTCGTCGCGTCCACCCAGAGCCCCACCCGGGGAGCCCGCCCGAGCTGCCGCGCATGGGCCTCGACGAGCGGCGGCCGGACCTGAAGCCAGACCTCGGGGAAGCTCTTGAGCGCCTCCAGCGTCGAGTCGCGCGGCATGTTCGAGCGGGTGCTCAGCCACAGCACCGTCCCACTGCCGGCGAGGGAACGCAGGGTGTCCGCGTCCACCGACTCGTCCACCAATAGGTTCAGGCGATACCGGGAGAGCGTGAGGCTGGCGGGGCCTGGAGCCTGCGCCAGCACCGCCGCCAGCAACACCGCCGCGCCTATCACCGCGAGCGAGCCTCTCCCGTGTACAGCGAGGTCCGCTGGTAGCGCTGCACCACCACGCTCAGCACCACCTTGAGGATGGCCGCCACCGGCACCGCCAGGAGGATGCCCACGAAGCCGAACAGCTCACCGAAGGCCAGGATGGCGATGATGACCGCCACCGGCGCCAGGCCCACCTTCTCGCCGACGATGCGCGGGGTGATGACGAAGCCCTCCAGCATCTGGCCGAAGATGAACGTGCCCGCCACGACGCCAAGCTGCCAGGGCCCCTGCCACGACAGCATCAACCCCACCAGTGACAGCAGGATGCCCAACCCCGTGCCCAGATACGGCACCATGTTGCCGAAGCCGGCGATCACCCCGATGACGATGGCCATGTCGATGCGCCCCACCGACAAGCCCGCCGCGTAGATGACCGACAGCAGGGCCCCCACCGTCAACTGGCCACGCACGAAGGCGGAGAGCACCTCGTCCACCTCCGCGAACCGGCGCCCCACCAGCCCCACCGCGCGACGCGGCAACAGGTCCTTCAGCCGCCCCATCAAGCGCGGGTAGTCCTGCAGGAAGAAGAAGGCCAGCACCGGCACCACCGCGAGCCCTAGCAGCGTCACGACGAACCGCGCAGTGTTGCCAGCGAAGGCCGCCAGGAGGCGCGCGGCGGCGGGGCCCGCGCTCTGCACCAGGTCCGACGCCTGCTGTCCCAGCTCCGTGGTGCGCTGCCGCACCAGGTCCGGCACCGAGGCGCCCAACAACGCCTCCAGGCGCGGCACCACCTGCGTGCTCGCTCGACTGAAGAAGTCCGGCAGCTTCAGCGCCTCGTCACGAAACACCGGGACGAGATAGAGCACCGCGCCCACCATCAGCAGCGTCCCCGCCGTGAAGACGAGCGTCGTCCCCAACGTCCGGTCCAACCCCCGTCGCTCCAGGCTCGTCACGATGGGATTGAAGATGTAGGCCCCGGACAGCGCCAACAGCACCGGCACCGCCACGCCGCCGAACACCGCCAGCAGCGCGAACACCAATCCCAACGAGCCCACCATCACCGCCGACCACCACAGGTCGATGCGCCGGGCCTCGACCTCCGTCAGCTCCCCCTCCGGCACCGGAGCCACCGTCGGCACCGCTGCGTCCTCCACCTTCACGGAGTGAAGCACGGGCGACACCGGCGCGGGACTCACGGCCGAAGGGCTGCTCTTCTTGTTGTTGCGGCGTCCGATGACCCACTCCTCATCCGCGAAGCGTCCGCGGCCTACGGCTCCTTACAAGCCGTCATTGCGCATCCCGAAAGCGTCCAGTCTAGGACGCCCCGGGTTCCTGGATGAAATCGCCGAAACGTCCCCAGCGCGCCCTCACCTGAGGACACGGCCGGTCCACGGACCTTCATCGCCCAGGCTCTCGGGGAAACCACGACGGGCGCTCCAGCGCAAGGGAGCCTGGCCGGACGCGCGGCGACCAAGAGGCCAGCCCCGACGTCACTGCGTGCGTTCCCCGGGCGCGGTCTCCGAGGAGCGGAGCTGGATGGTCAGCCTCGCGCGGGCGCCACTGGGCTCGTAGTACGTCGTGTAGGGCCAGTACCCCTGCTTCTTCACTTCGATTTGATGCAGGCCCGAGCCCAGCGTGAGGCCCCGGGGATTGCCCGAGTAGTCACTGCACAGGCCCTGGATGACACCGTCCAGATACACCTCGGCGTCCTCGGGGTCGCAGCGCAGGGCCACGTCTCCGCTCGTGCTCTGGGCACCGGCCATCAGCTCGCGCGCCCGCGCCAGCGAGTCCGGCTCCTGCCGCCCAGAACACCCCACGCACAACACCAGGATGACGCCCCTCGACACTCGTCCTACCCGCGGACCGCTCACCCCATCACCCTGTCGACCTTCCGCCTACTGCGTGACGATGACGACCCGACCCTCGGCCAGGAAGCGCGTGTTGACCTCGCCCAGCGTCTTCACGTCATCCGAGGCGAGCACCAGGTCGGAGCCCTTCAGCCCGGCGGCCTTCACCACCATGGGCTTCTCGCCCACCAACGCGGCCTTCTTCGCCGCATCCAGGCTGTTGAACCACGCGGCGACTCCGGTGGACTCGCGGAGGTCACTCGCCAGCGCGCCCGCGCCATAGAGCGCCTTGCCCGCCGCATCCAGGAGCCGGGGCGCGAGCACGGGCTTGAGCCCCAACCCTCGCGCATCCACCACCAGCCCCGTGTACTTCTTCGCGCCCTCGCTGTTGAAGACGATGGTCGCTCCCGGCGCGGGCACCACCAGCGCGGAGGTGATCGCCGCCAGCGGCACCTCCACGTCCAGCTCCACGCCACTGTCCGAGAAGAAACGCTTGGCGACGACCTTGTGGGCGCGGACCACCGTCTCCACGCGCTCACGCACCTCGTCCCGCGCCATCTCGTCGCCAACACTGCGCCCCGCGCTCACCTGCAGCGTGCGCACCTGGTCGAGGAGATTCTTGGACGCTTCCTGCCTGGCGGAGCGCTCGGCGCCCAGGCGTGCCTGGCCCGGATTCGCCGCCTTCAGGTCCGGAGCACCCGCCCCGGTCGCCCGAAGCACCTGCCCCTCCCAATTCACTCCCACACTGCCCACCGGACGGACAACCTCAACGGTGGGGGCGGGCTTCGCCGCCTTGCCCTGGCCGAACGCCGACAGAGGCACAGCCAGCAACAACCCCCATAGCGAATGCCTCATGGAGCTCCTCCCGTCCTCACCCGATACCTTGGGTAGTCCCAGGGCAGAATGGCTGCCCATTCAAGGAGCCCGCCTCCAAGGAAGTCAAGACAACCCCCGAGGAGCGACGCGACGCGTCAGTTCTCGCTGCCCGGGCGGCCGTGACGGTCGACGTAGGCGTCGATCATCTTCCGGTGCCGCTCGGTGAGGAGCGTGAACTTCACGCCGGAGCGCTCGCCCTTCTTGGCGGTGGACAGCTCCACCCACTCGCGGACGACTTCGCCTTCCGCGTAGATGATCTCCTCGGAGCCCGGGAGCTGGAACTGGAGACCTACGCGCTTCGCCTCGTGCTGGGGCTCGATCAACCGCGCCAGACTCACCCCTTCCGGGCTGATGTCCGCGGCCCGCGACATGTACGGCACGCCGCCCATGTACTTGTTCAGGTAGATGTCGAGGGGCGCCCGCTTCGCCTTACGCTTGTCGCTCATCGCTCCGTCGCCTCCGCTGCGTGCAACAGGTTGCTCCGGGGTTGAAGCAACCTGAACGCAGGGTAGAGGCAGGTGATGAACTCGCAAGAAAACGACCCACCACTCCGTGCTGGGCGCGGGCGCGTGGGGCCTATATTCCAGCCCTCATGATGAAAGGTGGAAGCATGCGAACGATGTGGATGGCGACCCTCGCGCTGGTGCTCGGCACCACCGGAGCTCACGCCCAGGCTGGCGGCGCGGCGAAGAAGGCCGAGCCCACCGCGAAGGCGCCCGCGGCCTCGACTTCTCCCGACGAGCTCTCCGAGGACGGAAAGACCATCTACGCCCTCGGCACCAGCGTGGGGAAGGACCTCTCCCTCTTCGTCCTCACACCGGAGGAGATGAAGATCCTCCAGCGCGGCATCGCCGACGGCATGGCCGGCACGTCCGCCATCGAGCCGAAGGAGTACGCGCCCAAGATTCAAGCGTTCGCGAAGTCACGCCAGGCGCAGGCCGGCAACGCGGCGCTGGAGCGCGCGGCGAAGGAGCCCGGCGCGGTGAAGCTGCCCTCGGGTGTCATCTACCGCGAGACGCAGGCGGGCAACGGCAAGAGCCCCCGCGTCACCGATACCGTGAAGGTCCACTACGAAGGCCGGCTGGTGGATGGCACCGTGTTCGACACGTCCGCCAAGCGAGGCATCCCCGTCGAGTTCCCCCTCAACGGCGTCATCGCCTGTTGGACCCAGGGCGTCGCGCGGATGAAGGTGGGCGGCAAGGCGAAGCTCACCTGCCCCGGCGCCAGCGCGTACGGCGAGCGCCCTCCTCCGGGCTCGCGAATCCCTCCCAACGCCGTCCTCATCTTCGACGTGGAGCTGGTGGACATCCCCGGCGACACGTCCCGGCAGTAAGCCGCGCGGCTCACTTCACCCGACGAATCCAGAAGCTCCCGGGCCAGTCCTCGGGAGCGCCTCGGTACGAAGGGAAGGCCTGACGCAGTCGCTCCGGCTGCGTCAGGTGCATGAAGCTGCTGCCCCAGAGCACCTCGAAGCTGTCATTGAAGGACAGGAACGCCTGGAGCAGGTACTGCTCCGTCCAGAAGCGACGGTGCTCCAGCACCCAGGACCTGGGGTACTCCGCCGGCAGGAAGATGTCGTGGATGTGCACCACCACGCCCTTCTTCAACCTTGGCAGCAGCTCCAGGAACTCCACCTGGACATCGCTGCCCACCTTCAACACGTGGCTGGAGTCGATGAAGAGGATGTCGTTCTCCTCCAGCCTCGCCACCTCCGACAACGGAATGTCCTGCGCCTTCACCGGCTCCAGGCGCGTCAGCCCGGGGAAGCCCGCACGCAGCACGTCGCTGGGGTAAGGCTCGAACGCCACCAGCTCACACGCGGGCGCGCCCTGTGCCGCGTTCATCCGGCACGCCTGCGCGGCCAGCCGCGTGGACCAGCCCGAGCCAATCTCGAAGAGCCGCCGCGGCTTCAACTCCCTCACCAGGCAGTACAACAGCTCCGCGTCCACCGTCCCGAACGCGCTGTTGTCCAGGTGGAACTCGTGGGGCACGCCCGTGGGTCCGCGCGGGAAGGCCGTGTACTCGTCGCGGTACTTCGTGGAGAGGCGCTCCAACAACTCGAGCTGACTCGACGCGCGCAGGTCCACGCCCACCAGCTCCGAGCGCGCGCCCCAGAGCGACTCCGGCAGCGAGCCCGTGTCGGGGATGGGCTGATAGAAGTGGTTCGGCGTGACGTGGTAGCCGTTGCGCTCGAAGACCTGGAACAGCCGAGGGTCGTCGAGCAGCCCGAGCCGCCGCCCTCCGTTCACCAGTCCCTGGGCCAGCAGCTCCTTGAGTCGACGCTTGATGGGCATGAGCGGCGCGGAGACTACCACCGCCGAGGCCTACGGCTTCCCCTTCAGCGCGGCCTCCGTCGCTCGCAGCAGCGGCTCCGCGCTCACCGGCGCCCCCGTCGCATGCGTCATCCACAGGTCCGGCGTCACCGAGCCATACGTGGCCATCCGCTCGAACTCCGCGCCCAGCGGGCCCTTGCGCGACAGGTGCTCCTCAATCTGGAACGCGATGAGGTGCCCCAGCGGATAGTCCGGCAGGTACAGCGGATAGCTGATCATGTGGCTGTAGACGGCGAGCAGCGTGGTTCCCTCGCCGCCCAGCACCGGCGCGAAGTAGCGGGCCCACACGTCGCGGGTGAGGGACACCACCGCCTCGCGCAGCTCCGCCGACGTGGCCTCCGGATGCGCGTACAGCCAATGCCACACACCCATGTCCACCATCGCGATGCCCGAGCGCTCCCACGTCTGCCAGAAGTCTCCGAGCACGCGCTCCCGCTCGCTGGCCGCGTCCGGCTTGCCCAGCCCGAGCAGCTCCAAATCCCGCGCCTGGAACACGAAGGCCAGCGCCTCCGTGAAGGCGTTGTTGGGCACCCCCGTGAGCAACGTGTGGTCCACGCCGTAGAGGCCGAAGGCCTGCTCCACGTTGTGCCCCAGCTCGTGCACCGCGATGTTGTAACCCTTGTAGCTCATGCCCTCCTTCTCGACGCGCGTGCGCAGTCGAGGGAAGTCACCCCGGCGCAGCGCCTGCTGGGCATGCCCCGCCCCTCGCGACGCATCCACGCGGATGTGCGCCGCGAGCCAGTCCGCCTTCTGCTCGCTGAACCCCATGCCACGAAGGATGCGCGGCATGTCCTTCGCGAACGCCTCCGCGCTCGGGTAGCGCTTGCGCGTCAGCGCATCCAGCTCCGACTCCGGCCGTTGAGCCCCCGGCTTGAACCCCGCATACCAGACATCCTGCGGCTCCAGCTTCCGGCCCAGCCGTGACTCGATCTCCTTCGCCACTCGCGGCACGAGCGGAGACTCCAGCACCTGCGTCAGCAGCGCCTTCACCCGCGCCTCGGGCAGCTCCCGCCCCAGCTCGAAGGCACGAGCGATGCGCGTGGGAGCGATGGGCACATACGCGTCCGCCTTGCGCGCGGCCTGGAAGATGGCGAGCAGCCGCGCGTAGCGCACGTCCTGCTCCCGCGTCGCGTCCGCCTTGGCTTCCTTCGACGGCGCGTCCGCCTCCACCGTGTCGGCTGGCGCCACCGCCACGACGTTGGTGTACGGGTTCCAGTCCAGCCTCGGGTTGTCGATGACGGCCGCCGGAATCGTCTGGGTGATGATGCGCTCCATCACCTGGACAATCATGCGCTGCTTCTCGCGCCCTCGCGGGTCCGCATAGTCAGCCTTCAGCTCGTCGCGCAGGTTCCAATGGCTGATGAGCCGCAACCCCTTCGGGAAGAGTCGCGCTCCGCGCTCGTCCACCAGGTGGTGCATCCACACGTTGTACTCGGCGATGTAGAGGTTCGCCGCCGCCACCTCGCGCGAGGTCTCCTGCTCGAGCTCCGCCGGCACCCGCATGCCGAAGCGCCCGGCCAGCCGCGCCTCCGCCCACTGCCTGCGTGTCCACGTGGGGCCCTTCTCCGTGCGCTCCGCCAGCGTCGTCAGCGGAAAGTTGAGCAGCGCCACGAAGGCGACCTTCGAGCGGAACAGGTCCTCGGTGACGTGCGCGCCCGGGTCATACGCCGCCACCAGCGGCTCCACCGGCAACAGCGGCCCCAGGTCCAGGTCCGTGTACCACTGCGCCTCACGGCCCAGCTCCAGCATGTGCCCATCCAACTGCTCGAACAGCCGCTCCAATCGCGCGAACGTCGCGTCCAACACCCGCGCGTCCGACACGAACTGCTCGCGCACGAAAGCGGCCAGGTCTCCGTCCTCCGCTCGCCATTGCAACGCCACCTGCGCCACGCCCCGCTCGATGCGCGCGCGCGATGTCTCCCCATGCTTCGCCACCAGCTCCGCCTTCACGGCGGACAAGTCGTACGCGGGCTTCATGGCTTGGGACTCCTCCGGCGCTGGGGCCGAGGCCGGAGGCCTTGCTTCCACGGGCGAGGACGGCTGCGTGGTGGCACAGCCCAACACAAACATCAGGGGCCAGGACCGCACGGCGGAATTGAAGCGTGGCTTCACAGAGGACATGGGGGCTCCAGAAAGCACGAAGGGCCCGACCTTGGCAGGCCGGACCCTCATGATGCATCCAGGAAGTCGTTACGAACGACGCCGGGAATCAGCCTGCGCGGACGTTCTGCGCCTGCAGACCCTTGGGGCCGCGGGCCACTTCGAACTCCACCTTCTGCCCCTCCTGGAGGGTGCGGAAGCCATCCATGTTGATGGCGGTGTGGTGGCAGAACACGTCCTCACCACCGCCGTCCTGGGTGATGAAGCCGAAGCCCTTCGCATCGTTGAACCACTTCACGGTACCAGTAGCCATTCGATTTCTTCTTCTTTCGTCACGGACGCGAAAATCCGCCGTCCGGTCCTACCGAGCGAACCCTAAAGGACCCCGGGAATCTAGACGGCAATTCCCGGGGAAGTCCACTTCACCGCGTTACCAGCCGCACTTCTGACCCTTGTTCTGGGCCTTCAACCACTGACGCAGCGGGCTGAAGTAATCCAGCAGTGGCGTTGCATCCATCTTGCGCGTTCCCGTCACCACTTGGAGCGCGTCCGGCCAGGGCTTGCTCGCGCCCAACTCCAGCATCGCCTGCAGCCGCTTTCCGGCCTCCTTGTTCCCGTAGATGGAGCACTCGTGGAGGGGGCCCTTGAACCCCGAAGCCTCACACAGCGCCTTGTGGAACTGGAACTGGAGGATGCGGGCCAGGAAGTACCGCGTATACGGGACGTTCGCAGGCACGTGGTACTTGGCGCCCGGGTCGAAGTCCTGCTCGGAGCGCGCCACCGGCGCCGCGACACCCTGGTACTTCTGGCGCAGCGTCCACCACGACTTGTTGTAGTCCGCCGGCTTCACGCGGCCGGAGAAGACCTCCCAGCGCCACTGGTCCACCAGCAGACCGAAGGGCAGGAACGCCACCTTCTCCAGTGCGTCCTTCATCTGGAGGTTGATGAGGTTCTTGTCGTTCTTCGCCACTTCCTTCAGCAGCCCCACCTGCTGGAGATAGGCGGGGGTGATGGACAGCGTCAGCGCGTCGCCAATGGCCTCGTGGAAGCCGTCGTTCGCGCCGGCCTGATACAACACAGGCAGCTTGTAATAGTAGGTGAAGTAGTAGTTGTGACCCAGCTCATGGTGGATGGTGACGAGGTCCTCCTCCGTGGGCTTGATGCACATCTTGATGCGCAGGTCGTTGTCGTACGTCACGTCCCAGGCGCTGGCGTGGCAGACGACGTCGCGGTCCTTGGGCTTGGTGAACTGGGAGCGCTCGAAGAAGGTCTCCGGCAGCGGCTTGAGGCCCAGCGAGGTGAAGAACTTCTCACCCAGCCGCACCATCTTCAGCGGCTCGTAGTCCTGCTTCTTCAGCTCGGCGTCCACGTCCAGGCTGGCCTGACCGGGGAACGGCTCCACCAGGGGGTAGATGTTGTTCCACTCCTGGGCCCACATGTTGCCCAGGAGGTGCGCCGGAATCGGCTTGCCCGTGGGCACCTTGTCGGCGCCGTACTGCTTCGCCAGCCGGCCCCGCACGTAGCAGTGCAGGTCGTCATACAGCGGCTTCACCTGGCCCCACAGACGCTGGGCCTCCTTCTCGAACTCGGCGGGCTGCATGTCGTAGCCGGAGCGCCACAGGGTGCCCAGGTCGTTGAAGCCGATGTCCTTCGCGCCGTCGTTGGAGATGCTCACCAGCTGCTGGTAGAGCGGGCGCATGGGCTTGGAGATGGAGTGCCAGCCCTGCCATGCATCCAGCAGCGCGTTGTAGTCACGGCTCTCCGCCATGACGTCGGACAGCTCCTCCAAGTCCCTGCACTTCGCCCTGCCGTCGGCGCCGCAGTACTTGCCCTTGCCGTAGAGGCCCTCCAGCTTCGCGGCCGTCGTCGCCAGCTCCGCGCGCTTCTGCGCGTCCGAGGGCGCCGGCAGCGCCTGAGACACGCGCAGCAGGTGCAGCATGCGCGCGGTGTCCGCGTCGAGCTTCAGGCCGTCGAAGCGCCGCGAGTCCTTGATGGCGCCGTTGACGTAGCCGAGCACCTCTTCGTTGACGTAGGCGGCGTTCCGCTCGGTGTCATCGGTGATGTACGTCGACTTGATCCACTCGGCGGTGGCCTGCTTCGTCCACAGCCGCTTGAGGTCCGCGTTCACCTTCTCGACGAACTGCTTCGCCTCTTCTGGGGTGGCCTTGGCGGCGGGCGCCTGGGCGAAGCCCGGGACTGCGGTCAGCACCATGGCCGCGAGGGCCGAGCGCAGCAACGACTGCGGGAGTCGGTTCCGTTTCATGGGGCGGACCGTAGAGGAACCGCCAGCCGATGACATCTCGAAAGTAGGCCCTCCGGCCCCCGCGCTCCCGTCCCACCACGTCGGCGTCCGGCGGCGGCCTCCGGGTGACGCAACGCGAAAATGGCCACGTCCTTCTGTTTGAGTGTGTTCGACGCGATGTCTTGCATCACACGTCCCCTTCGGGCCCGCCCGTGGAGCAGGCGAGTCCCCTGCCCTCTCCCTCCCATGCGCCAAGGCTGCGTTACAGCTTTGAAGGCATGCTGCTCGGACACACGAAGGACCCACACTGGCCTGCCTCCGAGGAAGCACTCCACGAGGCCCGCCAATTCCTGGCGCGACAGCGCGGGAGACGGGTGCTGGTGGCGCCGAACGCGGAGGTGGATGGGCTCGCTTCGGGCGTCCTCATGGTCCACGCCTTGAAGGCCCTGGGTGCCTCGGGCTCCCTCCGCGTCCCCGGAAAGGGAGAGCTTGCTCAATCGCCCGGGTTCCTGGAACGCGTCCGCGCCACCTCACCCGAAGCCCTCGTTCTGCTCGACCCGGGCAGCCGAGCGGCGTCCCTCCTGCCCTCGGTCCCCACGCTCATCGTGGCACCTCACCTGGCCGCTCCGCTTACTCCCGAGACCTGCCTCCTCTCCGCGCTCGGCCCTGAGCCCGCCGCGAGCACCAGCCTGCTCACCTACGTGCTCGTGTCGCCCCTCGTCGCCCCCGGGCCGCTGGAGTGGCTCGCGGTGCTCGGCACGGTGGGCGCGCTCGGCACCGACGCGCCCATGCCGCTCCTCAAGGACGCGCTGCGACGCGCGAACCGCAAGGCCGTGGTGGAGACAGTGTCCCTGATGAACGCCGCGCGACGCTCCGCGCGCTTCGCCGCACCCAGGGCGTTGGAGGTGCTCCTGCGCGCGAGGAGCGCGACGGACGTCGCCGAGGGACACGTGCCCGGCGTGGACGAACTGCGCGACTGCCGCCTGGAAGTGCGTCGGGAAGTCGAGCGCTGCGCGAAGACACCTCCGCGCCTCGCGACGAGCGTGGCGCTCCTGCTGTTCAGCTCCGAGGCCCTGGTGCATCCCCTGGTGGCCATGAGGTGGGCGCAGCGCCTCCCCGAGCACCTCGTCATCGCGGCCAACACGGGCTACCTGCCCGGGCGCGTGGACTTCGCGCTGCGCAGCCAGGCGACCAACGATCCCCTGGCCCTCCTCCAGGGACTGGCGCCCTCCGCGCTGGGAGAGGCGCTCGAAGCGGGCCACGCCCACGCCATGGGAGGGAGCTTGTCCCAGCCCGACTTCCTCCGGTTCGCGGAGGCCGTGGGCCTGCCGGGGCTGCGCGCCCAGGATGTGGAGCGTCGAGGCGCGTTCCCCGGCTGATGCGGTATGACGTGGACCGTGCCAATCAAACACGCCCTCGTGCTTCCCTCGCTGCTCGCGCTCGTGTCGCTGTCCGCGTGCGACTCCTCGGATGACCCGGAGCCTGGCGGCTGCGAACAATACAGCTTCCCGCTCTCCGCGCCGACGTCGTCCGGCCACCTGGCCGTCTGTGACAGCCCGGCCTGCGGCAACGGCGAGAATCCTCCGAACTCCGGCCCGCACTGCGGCAACGTGGCGCGCTGCGGAGTCTACAGCGAGCCCGTGTCGCGCTGTCTGTATGTCCACAACCTGGAGCACGGGCACGCGGTGTTTCTCTACAACTGTCCCGACGGCTGCCCCGATGAAGTGGCGAAGCTGGAGGCCGCCGCGGCCACCGTTCCCACGGGAGCCAACGGTGTCCGTCGCGCGCTGGTGGCCCAGGACCCGCAGCTGCCCCAGCGCGTGGCCGCGATGCTGTGGCGACGCACATACCTTTCGGACTCCGCGGATCCAGAGGCCCTGCGCTGCCTCCTCGCGCATCAGGACAAGGACGCTCCCGAGCCGGGCCTTGCCTGCCCGGGCCCATGAAAACCGGCGCATGACTCCTCCCTCGGAGCCCAGGCTCGGCTCCGGCAAGTGACTGTCATCACTCAGGGCGGGTGCCTCGAATGCGAGGGCTCGCCCCTTGGTATGGAGGGCAGGCGTCCCGACGTTGGGTGCGGGCAATCGGTATGTCGACTGCCAGCCGTTTGTAGTCAGGAGCATGAAACCAACGCTCCGACGCAACCTCGCCCTTCTGGCGGCGGCGTGGATGACAATCGCCGTGTCACCCGCCCTCGCCCAATCACAACCGCCCGGCGTGAAGGGCCCCGTTCCCACGGGGATGCCCAATCGCCTCGCCGTGGGCCTCTTCGAGGAGGCAGGCCAGAACTGGATGCGCGACAGCGGCGTCCCCTGGGACGTGCGCTACCGCTACTTCACCAAGGGCTGGGTGGACAACTGGGGCTGGGGACAGCCCGATGGCAGCTGGGGAAAGACCTTCCTCGATGAGTCCAAGACCCAGGGCTACATCCCCGCGCCCGTGTTCTACCAGCTGTTCGCCGAGCCCGGCGGCGGTGAGAGCGAGTCACTCGCCAAGGTGCAGAACGCCGCGACGATGAAGAGCTACTTCGGCGACCTGAAGATCCTGCTCCAGCGCGCGAAGGAGTTCGGACGGCCCGTGCTGCTGCTCGTGGAGCCGGACGCCGTGGGACTCCTCCAGTTCTATACGAACTCCAATCCCAACGCGTATGCCGCCATCGCCGCCTCGGGCATGCCCGAGCTGGCGGGCCTTCCCAACACCGTGGCGGGCTGGGGCCTCGCCTTCCTCCAGCTCCGCAAGTCCGTGGGCGCCAACAACGTCATCCTCGGTATCCACATCTCCGCCTGGGCCAGCGGCAAGGACATCTCCTGCTGCTCCGTCACCGACCCGCTCCAGCCAGAGGTGGACAAGGTCGTCAACTTCCTCAAGCCGCTGGGACTCGGCGCCAACACGACGGGCGCCACGTATGACGTGCTCGTCGGAGACCCATTGGACCGGGACGCGGACTTCTACAAGCTGACGCGCGCGCAGGACGTCTGGTGGGACGCCAGCGACAACGCCTCCATCTCCTCGCGCTCCTTCAATCGCTACGCGCAGTGGCTGACCCTGATGAACCAGACCTCCGGCAAGCGCTGGGTGCTCTGGCAGATTCCGCTCGGCAACTCGCAGCACCGCAACATCAACAACGACGGCAGCGCCCGCGCGGGCTACCGCGACAACCGCCCCGAGTATTTCTTCGGCCCGAGCGGCGACGCCCACCGCCGCAAGTTCGCCAACACAGGCGTCATCGCGCTCCTCTTCGGCGCGGGCGCGGGCGGACAGAGCTCCTACCCGAATGACCTGGGCGCGGATGGACAGCCGTACCTCAAGACTCGCGCCGCCCCGTTCCTCCTCGCGGGCGGACTGACGCTCCCCGCCACGGGCACCACCCTTCCCGGCGGCGGAGGCGGCACCGATGGCGGCCCGGGCGGCCCCGACGCGGGCACCGACGCAGGCGCGGATGCGGGTCCCCGAGATGGCGGCGCCGATGCAGGCACGGATGGCGGCACCCGGGACGGCGGCTCGGGCGGTGGCACCGACGCGGGCACGACCGACGGCGGCTCCGGTGGCCCCCCTCGCGGCTACGGCTTCGAGTCCGGCACCGAGGGCTGGTCGGCCTCGGGCACACCCGTCAAGGCCGCGACGTCCTCCACCACACGGGCCCAGGCGGGGACGCGCTCCCTCGCGGTGCCCTTCAGTGGAACCGCGGGCACGGGCGTCGTCTCCGTCCGCACCGCACCGGTTCCGCGCGGCGGCACCGTGACGTTCCGCGTCTGGATTCCCAGCGGCAGCGCCATCACCGCCATCCAGCCCTTCGCGCTGGAAGGTGAGACCGGCGGCTGGCGATACACCGGGCAATGGACGGCGATGAGCAGCCTCAAGCCCGCGACGTGGAACACCGTGACGGTGGTCCTGCCCTCCAACAGCACCACGCCGCTCTACCAGCTCGGCATCGAGTTCACGACCAACAGCGGCTGGACGGGCACTGTCCACATGGACGGCATCACCTGGTAGTCCTCACGGGGCCGTGGAGCTGAGCCCGGGGGTGGAACCTCCCCACCGCGCGCTCGCTCCCGGCCCCGGTTGTCTTCCCCCCACTCGACAGTCCGGACTCCCCCGCAGCCGAAGGCGCCTGCGGGGCGGGTGATACATGGCGGCTCGACATCGCCCCGCACCCGCAAGAAGCCCGCCCCTCCAATCACAAACACACCTCCCCGCACCGACACATCATGCGGGCAATCACTTTCATCCCAGAAGGCAACCCTCCGACGCATTTTCATGCGATTCAAAAACACGGCACATAGCTTGTCGCACCATGAGCACATCGAATCGTGGACTGAGTGGCTACGAAGTGGTCTTGAATGCACTGAGCGCGTGGGGCATCACGACCTGTACCGGTGTCACGGGGGGAGGTCTGCTGCATTTCCTGCGGCACCTGGAGCCGCATCCCGGCTCGGCGGCTCCTCCGTCCGACGGCGCGCTGCGCCACTTCACCGTCGGAGAGTACGTCGCGGGCTTCGTGCCGCTGGGCAGCTACCTGGCGACCGGCGAGCTGGGCTGCTGTGTCGCCACGACGGGGGCCGCGACGAAGCTGCTCACCTGCGGGCTGACCGACGCCAAGATGCACGACATCCCGTCCGTCTTCCTGGTGCCCATCTCGTCGCCGACCACGGACGGGCTCAGTCCGCTCCAGGATACCTCCGCGCTCGGCAACAACATCGCCCAGCAGTTGCAAGCGGAGCTGCCCCAGGGCGTCTTCATGCTCGACCAGCCGGGGACCCTCGTCGAGCAGCTCCTGCGAGCCCAGCGCAGACTTCAGCACTACAAGCCCGTCGTGCTCGTCATCGAGCCCACCATCCTCAAGCGCCCCACCGGCACCGAGCGCTGCCGCTTCTCCGCCATCCGCCCCACCGAGGCCAACCCCGCCCAGGTCCAGGAGATGGTGGAGTCCATCCGCTCCGAGTTGGACGGGCGCCGGGTCGTCGTCCTCGCCGGAGAGGAGCTGGCCCGCGTCCGGCATGCCCAGCGACTCACGACGCGGCTGTGCGAACAACTGGGCGCTCCGCTGGTCTGGAGCATCAACGGCGCCAATGGCGTCGAGCGCGGCAACCCGATGGGCCATGGCTACATCTCCTTCGGCGGGAACGATGCGGCCATGGCGGTGTGGAAGAGCCTCGGCGAGGACGACGTGCTCATCGTCCTCGGAGCCAGCCCGGACGAGTACACCGTGAATCTAGAGAAGTATCAGGCCGGACAGACGTTCGTGCTCACTTCCGTGGAGGACGGATACGGGCAACACAATGGGAGCTTCGCGCATCGCGCGCGCCATGGCTTCCGCCAGTGGGTGACGCCGCTGGAGAGCGCGCTTCACGCCCTCGTCGAGCACCTGGAGCACCATCCGACACGCACGCTGCGGACCCGCCCCGCCCCTCGCAACCTCAACACCTCCGAGCGCAAGCCACCCCGCCCCGGCTTCGTGGACATGCGCCAGTTCTTCAGCCAACTCGACTCGCTGTGGGCCCCCGGCACGCTCGGCTTCGACGATGTCTGTCTTTCCTACAAGGACCGCCAGTACGTCACCCAGCGCCCTCATCCGAACGCCCGCTTCTTCTCGCTCTACCGAGGCTCCGCGATGGGAAATGTCCTGGGCCTGGGCATCGGCGCGAAGCTGGCCTCTCCCCAGAGCCATGTCGTGGGCTTCACCGGCGACGGCTGCTTCCGCCTCTTCGCCGGCTGTCTGTCCGAGGCGAGCTCCCTGGACCTCCTGCTGTTCGTGCTCGACAACGCGAGCTACGGCATCGTCGAGCAGGCCCTGCCCACCATCCTCCCCGGCATGGAGCCCTCTCGTGGCCACACCCGACTCACGGCGATGGACTTCGGCGACATCGCGCGCGCGTGCGGCTGGGCGGCCTGCCACCTGAAGCCAGACCTCGCCAACCTCGAGGACATCCTCCGCCTGCATCAGGGGCGCACCGGCAAGTCCATCCTCGTGACGGTGCCCGTGGATACCGAGCAGATCCTCGGACTCAATCCTCGCGCCAACAACCTCTAAGCCCCACCTCTGCTCAAGGAGAACATCCGATGAGAGAACCGCGCCTCGTCCTGCCCATCCTCAAGTTGATCGATGCGTCCTACCAGCGCCAGCGAGGCAAGCCGCTCGGCAGCGGCTTCTGTCCTCCACATCTGGAGCAGGCACCACAAGAGGCACGCCTGGAGTGGGTCCATACCCGGGCCCCCTTCATGCTGCTCGCCCAGGACGCGAGCGAGGACCCCGTCTACTTCTACACCAACGCCTCCGCCTCCCAGCACTTCGGCTACACGCCCGAGGAGTTCCTCGCCCTGCCCTCCCGGCTCAGCGCCACCCCCGAAGGTCAGGACGACCGCAACGCCGCGGTGAAGGAGTCGCTCGAGAAGGGCTCCCTCATCGGGTATGGCTGCGTCCGCATCACCCGGGAGGGGAAGCACTTCCGCCTTCGCGACGGAGAGCTGTTCCTGCTGCGCGACAAGGACGAGGCACGCATCGGCATGGGCGCCCTCGTCTGGCCCGCTCCCTATTAGTCGCTCCAGAATTCGCACCAGGGAGCGCAACTATTTCCGGACTTCAGTGTTTCGGCCCTTGGGGGAGTCTCTTCCCCCTTCGCGAACCAACTGAAGGAGCACCTCCGGATGATTCGACGCCTCACTCTCACCCTCGCCGTGTGCGTGGCCGCTTGCGCACCCGACGAGGGCCCTCCCACACCCCACACCCCATCCCTCGACGCGCCAGGACAACAGGAGCAACGCGCCGAGCCACTCGACACGCCCACCGAGCCCAACGCCCTGCGGTTCCTGGAGCAGGCGACCTTCGGCCCCCGGCAGGCCTTTGGCGCACCGACGCCGCCCATCGACACCGTCGAGCACGTCATGACGGTGGGCATCCGTCAGGCCATCACCGACCAGATCGCCGCGCCCCGCTCCACCTTCGACGGACTGGCGACCCAGGACCTGGGCTCGCAGTTCTTCGTCCATGCCATCCACGGACAGGACCAGCTCCGGCTGCGCGTCGCCTTCGCGCTGAGCCAGATCCTCGTCGTCTCCCAGAATGGCATCCCCAACGTCATGTCCACGCCGGAGTCCGAGCCGCGCGTGGCGATGGCCAGCTACCTCAACCTCCTGTCCCAGCGCTCGTTCGGCAACTTCCGCCAGCTCATGGAGGACGTGACGCTGCACCCCGCCATGGGCACGTACCTGGACATGGCCAACAACCGGGCCTTCAAGCCCAACGGCCAGCCCATCGAGCCCAACGAGAACTACGCGCGGGAGATGCTCCAGCTCTTCACGCTCGGCCTCCACAAGCTGAATGAGAACGGCACCCCGGTGCTGGACAACCTGGGCCGGACGACGCCCTCCTACACCGAGGCGCAGGTCCAGGCGTTCGCCCACGCCCTCTCCGGTTGGACGTATGCCGCGCCCACCTGCCCCACCGTCGGCCGGACGAATCCGCCGACGTACGCGGCGCAGATGATGGACTGCGCGGTGAACCACGACGGCACGTCGAAGGAACTGCTCCGGGGCGTGTGGACCACCCCCAACGGCACACCTCGCCAGCACCTGAAGGAGGCACTCGACAACGTCTTCGACGACCCGAACCTGCCGCCCTTCATCTGCAAGCAGCTCATCCAGCACCTGGTCACCAGCAACCCCAGCCCCGAGTACGTGCAGGACGTGGTCAACATCTTCAAGAACAACGGCACCGGCGCCCGGGGAGACCTGCGCGCGGTGATCCGCCGGATCCTCCAGCACGACGAGGCTCGGGGCCCCACGGCTCCCGCCGCGCAGCTCGCGACCTTCGGTCACCTGCGCTCTCCGGCGCTCCACGTCACCACGCTCGTCCGCGGGCTGAAGGGAACACTCGACACGTCGGGCTCGCTGGACCCGGGCTCGAAGCTGAGCACCTGGAGCCAGTCCATGGGCCAATACGTTCCCCAGCCGCCGTCTGTCTTCAGCTACTACCCGCCCAACGCGCCCGCCCCGGGCGGCGGCGGACTGCTCGGTCCCGAGTTCGCCATCCTGGACACGGCCACCATCACCGCGCGCGCCAATGTGACGCACGACCTGCTCTTCGTGAACGCCACGGCCAACGCAGGGGTCCTCATCGACCTGAGCATCCTCCCCGTCAACTCCAGCGACACGGTGCAATGGCTCAACCGCTACTTCCTGCACGGCACCATGTCCCCGGAGCTGAGGGATGTCGTCCTCAATGCCATCTCCCACCCGGATGCCGGTGACACCGCGCGCAGGAAGAAGCTCGCCGTCTACCTCACGTCCCTCGCTCCCGAATTCCAGATCCAGAGGTAGCCCATGAGCTTCTCACGACGACAATTCCTCCGTGGCACCTCGCTCGGCCTGGGGTATCTGGCGGTCTCCGCCCCCATGCCTGGTTGGCTCGGGAACGCCGCCGCCGCGACGCTGTCTGGCTATGCCGGATATCGCGCGACGGTGTGTGTCTTTCTGCTGGGCGGCAATGACACCAACAACGTGCTCGTCCCCCGGGACAGCGGCACCCACGCGCAGTACCTCGACGCGCGCTCCACGCTCGGCATCCCGCTGAACGACCTGCGGCCCATCAACCCCGTGGGCATGGCGCCGGGCGCCTATGGGCTCCATCCCTCGCTGCAGAAGCTCCAGGCGCTGTTCGAGGCGGAGCGCGCGGCCTTCGTCTGCAACGTGGGGCCGCTCACCCTGCCCATGCGCAAGGTGAACTACGAGCTGGGCGACGTGCCCCGGCCCGACAACCTCTTCTCGCACAGTGACCAGCAGGACGCCTGGGCCAGCGGCATCTCCAACCCCTCCACCGTGGACCTGCCGCCAGCGCTCGAGGGCAAGGCCACCGGCTGGGGCGGACGCACCGCTGACCGACTCCACACGCTCAACCCCGGCGACTACCCGGAGGTGACGTCCTTTGGCGGCAAGGCCCTGTACACCACGGGCGCCGAGCGCCAGGCGATGATGGTGTCGTCCTCGGGAGTCCTCGAGCTGAAGCAGACGGCCGACGCGGACTTCAACACCCTGCGCACGGAGGCGCTCGCGGACGTGGTGGCGCTGCACAACAACGTCACGCTGGAGGCCTCCTACGGCGGCGTCTTCACCACCGCGCAGACGTTCTCCGCCGCGCGCGCCGCCGCACGAGACGCCGCCTGGAGCGCGCTGCCGCTGGCGACACAACAACACATCGACGGCCTCTTCACCGCGCCCCAGGGCGTGACGGGCTGGACGCTGCACACGCAGCTGTACCAGGTGGTCCGGGACCTGATCGCCGGCGCGGCGCCGTCCGCGAGCGGTGGGCTGGGCGTGCGCCGACAGATGTTCTCCGTGGGGCTCGGCGGCTTCGACACGCACGTGGGCCAGGAGGCCACGCAGAACGCCCTGCTCCTCCAGGTCGACTTCGCGCTGGACGCCTTCCAGCAGGCGATGACCCGCCTGAAGACCGAGGGCCTCTTCGGCGTGAATCCTCCCCAGGCCACGCTCTTCACCATGAGCGACTTCGGGAGGACGCTGGCCGAGAACTCAGACAAGGGCTCCGACCACGGCTGGGGCAGCCACGCCATCGTCCTGGGAGATCGCGTCCAGGGCCGCCGCCTCCACGGCACCTTCCCCAACCTGGACCTGTCCGCAGGCGCCATGAACAACCTGGACTCCGTCGACGCCAAGGGCCGCTGGTTGCCTTCACTCTCCGTGGACCAGTACGGCTTCACCCTGGCATCGTGGCTGGGGCTGGGCGGCGTGGTTGATCGCGACCACGCCTTCCCCAACCTGACCGACTACGTCGCCGCGGCGACCTCTGGGGGCTTCCCCGCCGCCGCACGCTCCTACCGGATTCCGTTCCTCCTGTCGGACCCCTGAGCGGCGGTTCCCAGAGGGGCGCGGGATCACTTTCCCCTTCATCCACCCCGCGCCCCTCGACCTCCTGCGTCACCCTGCTCCGGGGTCAACAAGGACAACCCTGAAATGGTAGGGCTCAGCGGCCGTTTCTCGGCCTACCTGATAAACCCTTGAAACCGGTGTGTTCGCTAACATACTGTGCGCATGCGTTCATGTTCCGCATGGACGCACTCATTTTCACTTGAGGGGGATACATCCATGGCAGCAGACGCAGCGACGAACGTTTCCGACGCCCTGGCCACGGTGGACAACATCGCCATCCAGGTCGAGCAGGCGTTGTACAAACTGTATCTGGCCGTGAGCGGTACGGGTTTCAAGTCGATCACCGACAAGATTGCCGTCATCTGGACGCCGGTACGCAACGTGCTGAGCTCGGTGCTCAAGCAGGTCGAAGGTCTCATCAAGCCGCTGATGGACCCGCAGGTCGTCACCTCCATCAAGGACGTCCTGGAGGCGGGCCGCGACCTGGTGAACTCCACGCTGGATCTGCTGCCTGACTCCGCGCGGAACCTGGCGCTGACGGGACAGCGGTTCCTGAACATCATCGTCGACTTCGTGGGAGCCGGTGTCGAGCACATCGTCGCCATCGTCGACCTGCTGCTCAACGTGGGCAAGGCGATCATCGGCGAGGTCTCCACGTTGGCGGCCGCCACCATCGCCGCGCTTCGCAAGACGGGCGTGCAGATTCCCGCCACCAATCCCTGATTCAACCCCAGTCGTCTGTCACAGCTCCTGGTGTGTCGCGGGCGTCTTGGCTCGCCGCCAGTGTATTCAGCGTGTCGTCACGGCCCTGAGCACGCTTTTCTCAATCCAGTGTCTATGAATTAGGACCGTGCCCCGCCAGGGGTGGGCGTGAGCCCAGGTACGCGGTCCAGGGAACCTGCACCCGGAGCAGGGTTTTCCACCCCCTCGCATGCGAGGGTCGGGGAGCGTATGGCCACAGGTCTCATCATTCCTGGTGTCCAGGTAACGGTCGTCAAGGAAGTGTTGCCCCAACAGCTTGCACCGTCTGGGGTTCTTGGAATCACAGGCTTCTTGGAGTCAGCCAACGGCACGGTCGTCCGCGCCAGCAGCTGGTCTCGCTTCCTGGAGGTGGCCGGGCGCGCGAGCGCCTACAGCCTCCCCGAGGCGCGCCAGGCGTTGGACAATGGCGTCTCCGAGCTGGTGATTTCGCCCCTGCCCGCCACGGCCGGCACCGCCGCGTCGATCGCCGTCGCGGCCGACAACAGCAAGTATCCGGCGGGACACGTCGGCGACAAGTTCGGCGCGACCTTCGTGGCGCGAGTCCCTGGCCTCTGGGCCAACGGCATCACGCTGAAGGTCACCTACCGCGACAACATCGACCTGAAGGTGTCATTCGACGTGGAGGTCACCCACCCCGGCAGCGGTTCGGTGGAGGTGCTGCGCAACATCAACTCGGCGTCGCTGACCTCGTCGCTGGACACCTCGTCGTTCATCAAGGTGGACACGACGAAGGGCGTGGGCTGGCCCACCGCGGGCACGTACACGCTCACCACGGGCAAGGACGCCACGCCGGACGAATACGCCACGGCGCTGGGCCGCCTGAAGGACCAGCCGGACGTGGACCTGGTGCTCGCGGCGGTGCAGGACTTCACCGACCGGGCCAAGCTGACGCGCATCTACGGCGACGTCATCAGCCACTGCAACACGCTGAGCGGCGAGAGCAAGGGCCGGCTCGGCTTCGGGCAGGTTCCGCCCGGCGGGACGATGACGGAGCACGCCCAGCTCGCCACCAACCTGGTCAGTGATCGCTTCGTGCTCGTGGCGCCCCACGGCACGGTGGGCGCGGTCGCCGGCCTGGTGGGAAGCCTGGCGCCGCACCAGTCACCCACGTTCAAGCGCGTCTCCGGGCTGGACGAGCTGCTGGTGGGCGTGGAGGACCAGAAGGCGCTCTTGCGCGCCTACGTCGTCCCCGTCGTCACGGAGCGCGGCCGGGGCACCATCGTCGTGCGCGGCCTGACGACGGATGGAGACCAGATCAACGTCCGCCGCGTGGCGGACCGCGCGGTGCGCACGTTGAAGATGGTGGGTGACCTGTTCATCGGGTTGCTCAACAACGCCGACGGGCGCAGCGCCCTGAAGCAGAAGCTGGTGGAGGCGCTGGTGCAGATGCAGAAGGACGGCGCCATCGTCCCCTCCACCGACGGGAAGGATCCCGCCTTCAAGGTGGAGGTCTATTCCTCGCAGGCGGACTTCGCGCTCGGAATCGTCAGGGTCAACATGGCCGTCAGACCCGTGCGTGCCATCGATTACATCTACGCGACCATCACGGTCCAGGTCTGATGAAGGAACGCACCGATGCCAACGGTATTCTCAGCCAACCGTAGCAGCATCCTCGTCGACGGAGAGGCCGTGGACGGCCTCCAGTCCATCGCATTCCGAGTGGTCACCGAGCGCGAGGACATCCGCGCCATCGGGTCCAACGAGCGCGTCGACGTCATCTTCGGCCTGCGCACCGTCATCGGTGAGCTGGTCATCCGCTCCGCGGCCGTGAAGCTGGACACCCTGCTCTCCGAGCGCGGCAAGTTCCAGCTCGTGGCGAACCTCAAGCGCACCGAGGGCACGGACGACACGCGCACCCTGTCCTTCGACGACTGCTTCGTCGAGGGCAAGTCGTTCCAGATGGACGCGCACGGCAGCGCCGCCACGACGTACGCCTTCACGGCGACGCGCATCCGCGAGGAGTAGGCCGTGAGGGAGGCGCCCGCCAGCTCACGCACGGAGTCCGGTACGGCGCCCATCTCCCTGGAGATCGACGGCCATACCTTCCACCTCCACCCCGGAGTCAGCTCCGGGGCCATGGAGGTGGAGTGCTCCACCGGCGAGCGTCTCGCACTCCATCCGTGGAGCTTCGAGGCGCACCTGCGGGCGCTCGACCTGCACGCGTGGCTGGATGGCGCGGGCCTGGCCTTCGATACGGCGGGGTTCGCTTTCGATGTGCTGCGCGATTCGGGTGTGCCGGAGTCGCTCCACGCGGAGCTGGCACCGCTCGCGCTGTGGTGGGCCCTGGGCGGGGCGAAGGAGCCTTCGCCCGTGGCACCACCACCAGGATGGGTGCAGGCGGGTGACGTGCGTGCCCGGCTGCGGCCCTGGACCTTCTCCGAGCGCTCCCGGGCGCTCGAGGACAGCCTCACCTCTCAACCGGATGGCTCGAAGGAATTGAGCCTGGAGCGCTACCTGCGCTCGATGCTCTCCGTGTCCGTCGTGGAGTGTGTTCCCTCGGCGCCCCTGGAGGCGATGGATGGAGCCAGCACCGCCGCGCTGCTGGATGCCGTGGTCACGCTCAACGCGGGGGATGAGCGCGATGAAGACCGCACCCTGCGCGCCTCCGGCAAGGAGTCGCGCGTCCTCGCGGAAGTGACGTTGAAGCTCTGTCGTGCCCTGGGGTGGATGCCATCCCAGGTCTGGGCAACTCCCGCCGCCGAGGTGGACCGGTTGCTCGCGATGTTGCAGCTCACGGAGCCCCGTGCTCCCACCCCGGCCCCGACTCCGAGGCCGAGGGGACTCTCCGACTTTCCCGACGCGGTGGTCATTCAGGTGGAGGACGACTGATGCGCACGACGTTCACCACCACCGAGCTGACCTCGCGACTCGCTCGCCCGGCGTTTCGAGCACTCGAAGGTGTCGCTCGACAGCTCGGCGTCAAGCTGCCCGCTCCCGCGCCGGAGCAGGGCTCGCGCTCGCACGAGGAGACCGCTCCGTCTGCCTCGGAGCGCGAGGCGACCACGGTGCTTCCCGCGACGGAAGCACGGGCCACGACGGCTCGTCCCTCCGCGCCTTCAGCTCCTTCGCCTGTCCACGCCGAGAGCGATGCGACCTCGGGCCCGCTCGCGGGCCGGCACTCCGAAGCGCTGATGGCTCGACCCGGGGCCGTTGCTGCCTCCGCGCAAAGGGCCGTCACGTCTTCGAGCATCCCCGTGACGCCGGTCTCTCCGCGCGCTCCCGAGGCCCTTGGGGCCGTGAGCCGTGCTCCCGTGGAGGGCCATGCGGATTCATCGCCGCGCGACCTGGCTCCTTCGGCGAAGCGCGGCGGACTGCCCACGGCCAGCGACTCGCGCGACTCCGGACCTGTGCTCGCGACCGACCCGAGCACCACGACCTCACCAGCGATTCATTCGACGTGGCCCGAGGCGGGTGCTCGACACACGTCGTCGTTGCCCGCGGAGTTCTCGGCGGGAGCGTCGCGACGCTCGGAGCTCCCGGACGGTGGCGCGCTGGCTTCGAGCCCCACAGTGGAGAGCGTGCTCGGGTCGTCACCGCACAGTGCTCCCGTCGAGCCAGCCCCGGCGAGCAACGACACGGCCACGGGGCTCCGTGTCTCCGTCAAGGCCACGGCGCCACGACCGCTTCAGCAAAAGGTCGTCCGCTTGATGCGGCCGTTGCCGCCCCCCTCCGAGGCCCCGGCGACCGAGAGTGGACCGACGCTCCAGCGCGCCAGTCCTCCCGCCGCGCTCCGCGTGGAAGCTCACTCGAGCGCTCCTCGCCACGAGGCTCCGGACTCAGGACAGGGGCCTCACTACGAGAGCGTCACGTCGACGGGCGTCGCTCCACGTCTCCCCGCCTCGAACATCGACGCCTTCGACCAGGCTCGGACGAGCATCCCGCCAGCGCTCCCCGTCCTGCGCGTGCTGTCTCCGACGCCCGCCGCGTTCCGCGCTCCGACCGGGAACGCGACGCCGCCCATCGCAACCCGTGCTCCGACCGAGGTCGCGACGCCGCCCGTCGCATCCCGCGCTCCGACCGAGGTCGCTTCGACGCCGCCCGTGGTGCGCCCCGTCGCGCCCTCGGGCTCCCGGCCCAAGTCCCGCCTCACCTTCACTCCCCCCGAGCCCGTGGCGGCGCCCTCATCGCCCGAGCCCGAGCGCGCGGTACCTCCGACCTCTCTGGCCACATCTCAGGTCGTGCGTCAGGTCAACCAGGGGATGACGCCGGTCCTGGAGCGAGCGCAGCAAGTCACGCATGCGGCCCTCACCGTCGAGCGCTCCTCGCGCCCCGCCACGACTCCGGCCGAGGACTCCGGCTCGAACGCGGCGGTCCGCAACACGTTCAACGTGAACGTGCAGGTGGGCACCGACACCGCGACGTCGGGCATGGACCGGCGCACGCTGGAAGACACGCTGGTGGACATCCTTCGCGAGACGGCACGCCGTCACGGACTGGAGGTCTGAGCCATGGCCGGCATCGGATACTCCGTGACGATCGGCTCGCTCCGCGCCTCCAACAAGGCTCGCCAGGGCCAGGCCTTCATCCGCTCCATCACCAGCGAGCTGACCATGGACGGCGCGGGCGGCCGGTGCACCGTGGAGCTGGTGCCCTCCGACGCGGGCCTCCCCACGCCGGGCGACAAGACGACCATCGACCTCGATGGCGGCGACGGCGCCATCACCGTCTTCACCGGCCTGGTGCTGGAAGCCCGAGGCTCGACGGATACGTCCCTCGTCATCGGCGGCGACGCCCTGGCGAAGCTCGCGCGGCTCGACATGTCGGGCGCCTATGAGCAGATGTCCGCGGGCTCCATCGTCCGCGACCTTGTGAAGAAGGCGGGCGGCACGCCGGGCACCATCGACGACGGGCCCAGCTTCCCCAGCTACGTGCTCCATCGCGGGCCTCGCGCCCTGCGGCACATCCTCCGGCTCGCGGAGCAGAGCGGCTTCGACGTCTTCACGGATGGCCAGGGCAAGGTGCACTTCACGGCGCCCAAGCAGGGCGGCGCGGACCACACCTTCGTCTACGACTCGCAGGTGCTGCGCACGCAGGTCGCACAGCCGCTCCCCGCCATCGACGGCTTCGAGGTGTGGGGCGAAGGCGCGGCCAGCTCCCAGGGCGAGAAGAAGGCGCACTGGCTGGTGGACGACCTGGCCCCCATCCATGGCAAGGCCGCGCTGGGCACCAGCGGCAAGGTGCAGGCGGGCTCCACGGGAAAGAGCTCGCGCGAAGTGAAGGACGGCTCGGTCCGCGCGGGCGCCGATGCGTCAGCGCAGGCCAAGGCCCGCGTGGGCGCACTCGCGGCCCGTCCGCTCCACGGCTTCATCGAAGTGCTGGGGGCTCCGGCCGTGAAGCCTGGAGACCTCGTGAAGGTGGACGACATCCCGGAGGGCCACCCCGTGGAGGCCCTGCTGTCCGGGAAGGTGCTTCGCGTCCGCTCGGTGCGTCACACCCTGAATGCCCTCACGGGCTTCACCACCCGGATGGAACTCTGACATGCCCGTCCGTATCGGAAAAATCGAGCTCATCGGGCTCACGCAGATCTACACCGAGGACGCGCGCAACCTCGTGCAGCAGCGCGTGCCCGGTCAGTCCGGCAGCGTCTTCCAGGACCTGGGCCGCGAGCCCGTCACCGTCGTCATGGAAGGCCTGCTGCTGGGCGATGACCCGCAGGCCGCGCTGGAGGAGCTGCGAACGGCGCAGATGAAGGCGACGCCGATGTCGTTCGCCTCGGACGCCATCGCCGGAGCGGACCTCACCGACGTCCTCATCGCGGACTTCCAGGTCCGTCAGCTCGCGGGCCACCAGAACCGCTTCAGCTTCTTCCTTCGCGTCAAGGAGTACGTCGAGCCCCCCGCCACCCAGGACGCGGGCGTCGGCGCGGTGAACAACGCGGTGGCGGGCGACGCGCAGTCCTGGGCCAAGGGCTCCACGGACGCCGCGGGCGTGCTCCAGAACCCCGAGTCGCTGATGGACGCCGTGGACGCGAACCCGGACCTGCTCGGCCACCTGTCTCCGGGCGAGCTGGGCTCGGTGGTCAACGGCACCAAGGGCTCGCTGTCGGGGAAGAACTTCGGAAGCCTGCTGGGCGCGCTCGGCAAGGTGAACCCCGGCGCCATCATCGGCTTCGTGCAGTCTCTCAGTCAGGCCGGCAGCCTGGGCGAGTTCATCGAGAAGCTCGCCACCGAGGGCATCAACATCCTGGAGCAGATGACGGGCCTGGACCTGGGCGCCGCGCTCAAGGTCATCAAGGGCATCGCGGGCGCCGGGGACTTCCTCGCCAAGCTCCAGGCCGTGGGCAAGGAAGCCGGCGCCCTGGGCACGGCCATCGGCGGGTTCGACCCGCTCGGACCCTTCAAGGACCTGGAGAACCTCCCGTGAGCACGACCGCCGATATCGTCGACGGCATCACCCGACTCATCGTCGCCGTGGACAACCTGCTCAAGACGGACACGGTGAACGCCATCGTCGAACTGGTGCGCGAGTTCGGCATCGGCGCGCCCGTGAAGGTGGGCATCGACGCGCTGGGCAAGGCCATGGACTTCATCATCGGGTGGATCGCCAAGCTGGAGCAGGTCGCGGCCATCCCCGACCTGCTGGAGAAGCTGGACCCCGCGCTGGAGGGTCTCAAGGCCATTGGCGACAAGTCCGAGCAGGAGATGCGCGACATGGGCATGGAGGCGCTCGCCCCGCTCGCTGGCGCGGCCCACGCGGCGCACCTGGTCATCGAGAAGATTCGCGCCGGCGCCGTCGTCATCCTCCAGGGCTATCTGCCCAAGCAGTCCCTCGCGTCCCTCCGTGAGTCCGTCATCGGAGTCAAGGCGACGCTCAAGGCGCTCGGTGAGGCGCTGGTCACCGCGCCGCCGCCCACGACGCCCGCCCCCTCGCTGGGCGCTGGCACCATGCCGCTGCTCGCGGGAGGCACGACGTGAGCGACCTGGTCACCATCATCCGCTCCATCATCCGGGACGAGCTGGCGTCGCTGCGCCTGGGCGATCTGGGCGTGGTGACGAGCGCCTTCCCGCACGCGGACGGCGACGCGAACAACCACGAGTGCCACGTGAAGCTGCGCGAGAGCGGCCTGGAGCTGCGCCGCGTCCCCATCGCCACGCCGCACATCGGCATGGTGAGCGCGCCTCACGCCGGAGACCTCGTCGTCATCACGTATCTGAATGGCGACCCCAACCGCCCGGTCATCACCGGACGCCTGTACTCGGACAAGCTCAACCCGCCCATCCATGAGGCGGACGAGTGGCGCGTCGTCTCTCCTCCGGGGGGCAAGACGTCCATCGCCATCGACCAGGACCAGTCGGTGGTCATCACCGCCGGCGAGACGGTGGTGACGGTGAAGCAGGACGACGTCATCACCATCAAGGGCAAGACGGACCTGTCGCTGGAGGTGGAAGGCAACGTGCAGCTCAAGTGCACGGACTGCACGGTGGACGCGTCCGGGAAGATCGACCTGGGCAAGGGAGGCAGTGGCGTCATCACCGAGATGAGCCACAAGTGCTACTTCACTGGCGCTCCGCTCAAGGGCTCCAAGGACGTGAAGGCCAAGTAGCCATGCCCGCCCCGACCGGAAGCGAAATAGGCGCCCTGGCGAAGAGCGCGATGCAGTCCGCGAGCCTCCGGGGAGAGAACGCCCCGGACCTGGCCACCGCGCTCGGTGACGCCTGCGGTCAGGCCTTCATGCTCTTCGCCTCCATGGCCATGGTGACGCCGGGCATCCCCGCCGCCGCGCCGCCGCCGCCGGGCGCGGGCAGCACCGCCGGCCCCGGGATGATGCTGCCTCCGCCCGCGGGAGGCCCCGGGGCGTCGCAGATAGAGCCCATCGCCAAGGGCCTGCTCGCGGCGAACAAGATCAACGGCGAGCAGCGCGACGCGCTGGCGAAGGCCATCGCGCAGACGGTGGAGCAGGCCCTCACCCTCTTCACCGTCCAGGTGATGGTGGCGCCGGGAATCGCCATCGCCGGCTTCGTGACGTCGTCGCCCGGCAGCCTCATGGGCGCCGCGCCCGCGAAGCCCATGCTCCAGCCGATTGCGTTGGGCTTCCTCATGGCCGGTGGCATCCGGGGCGAGAACGCGCCGGACCTCGCGGGCGCCATGGCCGAGACGCTGTCCAACGCGCTCACACAGATGATGTCGCGCCTCCAGGTCTCCCCGGGCATTCCCAGCTCGCCCGGGGCGACGGCGGGCCCGGGGAGGTTGCTCTGATGGCGGACGAGCTCAAGACGGACCTGCGCCTGGCCTTCAAGGAATCGGGCGGAGTGGACCTGGACTGGTCCACCGACACCGGCGCCACCACGGTGAGCGGCAAGGACAACCTCGTCCAGGCCCTGACGATGCGGCTCATCGTCTACCGGGGACACCTGGAGCAGCTGGGCCACCAACGCTACGGCAGCCGCGTGGCGGACCTCATCGGCGAGCCGATGGACCGCGCCAACCTGGAGCTGCTGCGCCGCTATGTGCGGCAGGCCATCAAGGAAGACCCTCGCGTGGACGAGGTGCTGCAGTTGAGCGTCACGGCCCGGGCGGATGTGCCGGGCGCGGTGGATGTGCGGGCCCGCATCAAGGCCATCACCGGTGACGCGGTGGAGCTGGGACTGGCGCTCGACCTGGGTTGAGCGCGGCGGCGTGGGCAACGGGTACGGACACGACTTCGGGAGAGCGAGATGAACGGCAAGGAAAAGCAGGGCATGAACGGAGTGCTGACCCTCGAGCTGCTCAACCTGGACGGCTCGCTGATGGAGCGGCGCCGGGTTCCCAACCTCATCACCACCTCGGGCAAGCGGTTGGTGGCCGAGCTGCTGATGGGCCGGGTCAATGGGCTGCCCATCAACTGGTCCATCGTCGTGGGCACTGGCACCGAGGCGCCAGCCGCTGGAGACACCGTGCTGAAGGGCCCGGCGGCCGAGGCCATTGACCCGGCGCCCAGGGTGGAGGTCATCACCCAGGGCGACGGCTCCAGCCTGGTGCGCGCCATCGTGACGGCCACACTGCCCGCCCTCACCGACGCCACGGTGCAGCCGCTCACCGAGGCCGGCATCCAGATCACCCTGGGGGAGACCACGAAGATCCTCTTCAACCGGGTCCGCTTCGAGGAGGTCAATCGAGGCTCCAACATGGTCATGAAGATGACGTGGGAGATCTCCTTTTGAGCCTCATCCCTCCCGAGACAACCACCTTCAGCGCCATCGTCGAACGGCTGCTGAAGAACATGGGGCCGGGAACGGACCCCAACGCCGGTGGCATGGCGAGAACCCTGGCCGAAGCGTATGCGCGGGAGATGGCGACCTTCTACGCCATGATGGAGCTGGCCCACCGCGCCGGCTACCTCGACACGGCGGAAGGCGCCGCGCTGGACAACGTCGTCGCGGTGCTGGGCCTCAAGCGCGCGCGCGCCGGGCGCCTCACGGGTGAAGTGGAGCTGAGCCGCGCGGCCCCCGCGCCGGAGGACATCGGCATCCCCGCGGGACGGCAGTTGACGGGCCTCGCGGCGGACGGAAAACCGCTCCCCCTCTTCGAGACTCTCGAGGACGCCACCCTGCGAAAGGGCGACACGCGGGTCCTCATTCCCGTGCAGGAGATCCAGGAGGACTCGGAGGCCGCGGCCCAGGCGCCTCCCGTCATCAATCCCTTCCGGCTGACGCTGATGCCCAGGCCCATCCTGGGAATCGAAGCCGTCACCAACCCGGCGCCCCTGCGGCGCGGCTCGGACGACGAGACGGACGAGAACCTCCGCGCGCGCGCTCGCACCGCGCTGCGGGATGGCGAGAAGGGCACGCTGGAGTCCATCGCCGCCGCCGTGCGCCAGCAGGGCGTGCAGCAGGTCACCGTGAGGGAGCCCGCGGACGCGCCTCCGGGCGTCGTCGATGTCCTCGTCGGCGACACCGACTTCGAGTCGGACGTCGAGAACGTGGGCCGCGTCGAGGCCGCCATCCGGGAGACGAAGGCCGCCGGCATCCACGTCCGGCTCCGCTACGCGAAGACCATCTTCTTCCAGCTGGGCTTCAAGGTGGAGCCCACGAATCCGGAGATGGACGAGGTGACGTTCGACCGGCTCCGCCGTGAGCTCCAGCAGGCGCTCGCGCTCCACATGAACGAGCTGCCGGTGGGCTCGCCGGTGAGTCGCCGCAAGGTGGAATCCATCCTCTTCGGCAACCCCGCGGTGCGCGGGGTGAGTGAGCTGCAGGTGGAGACGTATGTCTGGGGCAGCAACCCGGGTCCCCCCGTCAAGAAGGTCCTCGTGAAGGAGACGGCGGGCCGACTGTACGGCGCCAACCGCGATTGGAAGATGGAGCCCCTGGAGGCCGCGCGCATCGACCTGGTGCTGGTGCTGCCGAGCATCACCCGCCTGCGCGCGCCGATGTGGCGGCTGAACCTGGTCGTCTCGCTGTCCAGTGGTGAAGCGCGCACGGCCGAGCAGGTCCGCGAAGCCCTGCGAGGCGCGTTGGACGTGTATGGGGCGCGGCTCTCCGAGGACGCGCAGATGGGGCGCGAGGCGAAGCTCACCTTCGACTCCTTGCAGCAGAGCCTGAAGACGCAGGCGCGCATCGAAGCGCTGCTGGGCTGCGACGTCACCCTGGAGACCGGCCTCACGGCGACCCTGGTCCTGGCGACGAACCCCGCCCATGTCGTGCCTGACCAGGTCACCCAGCTCCTGGTGCGAGCCGACGTCCGGCTGCAGTTCGGCGGGGCGGAGCTGGTGGGGGTCGGATGAGCGCGGACCAACGCAGACGTCGCATGGTGGGCTACCTGCCGCCCGTTCTCCAATCCGGAACGAAGATCAACCTCTTCTTCTCCACGCTCGCCCATGAGCTGGAGCAGATGGAGGGAGGCCTGACGCGGCTGATGCGTTCCCGCTGGCACGCGCTCGCGCGGGGCTTCCCCGTCGAGGCGTCGCTGGAGAACAAGGCGGACTCGGAGCTGGGGCAGCTCGCCGCGCTCTACAACCTGCTGCCTCGCCGGGGAGAGTCCGCCGACTACCTCCGCCAGCGCATCGCCACCGTGGTGGAGCTGCACCGCACCGGCATGGCCTCCGCGCCCGCCCTGCTCCGACTCGTGTCCCTGGTCTACATGGCACGGCAGCCGCCGGTCATCACCTGGGAGGGGAAGCTCGCGGTCGGCGTCTTCTCCGTGCCGCGCACGGATGGCACCTACAGGACGATTCGCGTCGAGCTGGAGGACAACCCTCCGACGCCCTCGAACGCGAGCTTCCGCAACGTGAGCGGGGGCCAGCGGCTGATCGCCACGAACAGAGGGCTGACAGCCGCGTCGCCGGCCATCGTCCTCAAGGCGACGGAGCGGGAGATCGCCGTGCCCGTCTTCCGCCACGAGCAGTCCGGGCTCGACCTCATCTTCCTGGGCCGGGTGCCCCTGAACTCCACGCTGACCTTGCGTGATGCGCGAGCCGCCTTCATCGACGGCAGCCCCGTGGACTCCAAGAAGAACCCCGTCATTCGCACGCACCCCACCCGCTTCTCCAGCCTGGATGACCCAGGCGTCCTGACGCGCTTCGATGCGCCCGAGTCCCGCTTCTCCGTGTTCGAGGAGGACCAGCGCGTCCCGGACCTGGTGCTGGGCGAGAACCACTGGCGCTACGACACGCTGGACCAACAACAGGTGCGCTCCTACCTCACGAGCTGGGACACGGAGCGACGGGAAGCCGCGACGGCATGGGCCCTGCTCGTGCGAGACACGCCGCGCGCGGACGTGCGCCTCGACTGGACGGAGATCACCCCCGCGACCTGCACGCTGCGCATCCCCGTCGACTACATCCCGCCGCATCTCCAGGTGCCCAACGAGGACCAGGTGGTGCCCGGGCTGCCTGGGCTGGTGAGGGAGTTGATGCGCGCGCTGGAGTACGGCCGCTGCGCCGGAGTGCGCACGCGCATCGAGTTCACGCTGCCCCTGCCTCCGGAGGCGCTCGTCGCAAGCGAGGGACCGCTCCGGCTGGAGGTCGAGACGTCCCTGGCCGAGAAGCTGGAGCCGAAGGACGCATTGACCTCGTTCGGTTCCACCATCGAGTTGCACGAACAGTTCCCAGATCCCCAGGAGAAGCTCGCCTGGGACGGCGTCTTCTCCGCGACCCGCTTCGATACCTCGAGGTTCCAGTCATGAGTGATCCCTTCTACACCGCGAAGTCCGGTGACCCCATCCTGGCGGACACCTGGAACAACATGCAGATCAAGACGCGGGATGAGATCCGCGCCCACACCCACCATGGCGCCGACGATGGCCGGCAACTGGATGGCGACAGCATCTCCGCCACCGCCGTGTTGAAGGTGAACCGGGTGGACGCCACCGTGTCGATGTCGGTGGGTGGCGTGGACCTCGCCACCAGGCTGAGCGCCCTGGACACCCAGAAGCTGGCCCTCACCGGTGGCAGCCTCACGGGCGCATTGTCGGTGACGGCCCACAACGTGGGCATCGGAGCGGCGGCGGGGACCAAGCGGCTGCTCGTCGTCGCGCCGGGAGGCGGCAACCAGAACGCGGCCCTGGAGCTGCGGAGCAGTGGCGAGGCGGCGGGCTGGGGCATTGGCGCCGTCATCCGGACCACCGGCGGCACGGAGGGCGCGGGGCTGGTGCTGAGGAGCCGCACCAAGAGCTGGCAGCTCCGCGGTGAGCAAGGCGCCGCCGCCACCGGCCTGCAGATCACCGAGGACGGAGGCGACGCGGACACGGGCTCGGGCCTGGGCACGCCGCGCATCCACATCAAGGCCGGTGGCAGCGTGGGCCTCAACACGACGGACCCGCAGGGCGCGCTGGACATCCGCCTCGCGGGGGCCGCCGCCGGCTTCGACAGGTTCGTGGTGAACACGACGACGGACTGGGGCAGCGGCACGGCGCAGGTGACCATCGGCGCCGGCGGTGGCGCGGGCCTGATGATCAACAACCCCCACGTCGTCTGGCACAAGACGGAGAACCGCGCGTCCATCCGCTACGGCCTGAGCGGCGGCGTCGCCACGGGCCTGTTCTGGGACGTGGGCGCCCGGCCAGGCAACGCGTTCTCCTTCACCGTCAATGGCACCCAGACGATGTGGATGGGCGCGGACGGCAGCGTCGGCATCGGCACCACGACGCCGACCGCGCGGCTGGACATCCAGGGCGGCGGCCTGCGCGTCAGCGGCGCCATCATGCCCTCCATCGGCAACGCCAATGGCAATGGCATCCAGTTCCCCGAGGACGCGTGGGGTGGAACGGGTGACGCGGCCTTCATCCGCTACTACCGCGTGCCCAACCCGCTCCCGGGTGAGGAGGAGAACGGCCGGCTGGTCATCGCCTGCACGAACGAGCCGGGCGACTCCATCATCTTCAATCAGTCCGGCGCGGATCGGATGACGATGGTCAATGGCTTCGTCGGCATCGGGACGCCCCGCCCGTCCACGCCGCTGCACATCCTCCAGCAGGCATCCAACGCGGGCCTGCGCATCCAGGAGAACAGCTCCGGCCGCTTCATGGACATCTGCTACGAGGGCCAGGGCAACTTCCACCTGTTCCACAGCAACGGCCTGGGCCAGTGGATGCAGCAGGACGGCATCTGGCGCGGCCCGTCGGACGCGTCGCTGAAGGACAACATCACCTCGCTCCAGGACGTCCTCCCGCGCGTGCTGGCGCTGCGGCCGGTGAGCTTCAACTGGAAGACCACCGGGGACCTCAACCTGGGCCTGGTGGCGCAGGAGGTGGAGGCCGTGTTCCCGGAGCTGGTCAGCGAGCTGAAGCTGGAGTCCGCGGGCGGCAAGGTCATCAAGGGGCTGGCCCACCAGGCCTTCAGCGTGCTCGCCATCGCGGCCCTCAAGGAACTCAAGCAGCAGTACGACGAACGATTGGCGACGCTCGAGCAGCGTCTCCAGAACCAGGAGCTGAAGTCATGATGGATGCCATCGAGAAGCGCCTCGCGGACCTCCGGGCCGAGCACGAAGCAGGTCAGAAGATGATGGCGGAGCTGGAGGCCAGGCGCTCGCACCTGGTGCAGACGATGCTTCGCATCGAAGGCGCCATGCAGGTGCTCCAGGAGCTGCTGCCCGCGAAGGCCGAGGGCGGCACCGCCACCGTGACGGACATCAAGGAAGCCGCTCGCTGATTCCCAGCACGACGTCAGGACTCCCCCATGAGTGATACGCGCGTCGGTGCCACGCTGACCTATACCGGGACGGCCACGCCTCCCACGGCCGCACAGGTTCCGGTGGACACCGCTGGCCTCGTCGTCGCCTTGGACGTGCCGGCGGGCGTGGCGCTGGTGCGCGCGGCACTCACCGTCCGCGCGCCGTCCGATGACGTGACGGTGAACCTGGCGCCCACCGCCACGCTGGCCACCAGTGGCGGGCAGACCGTCCTGGACCCCGGACAGCCCATCACCTGGCTCAGCCTGGACTGGGGGGCTCGGCGTCCCCTGTCCTCGGTGGACGTGCGGCTGCCCGCGTCCCCCACGCAGGCGGAGAAGAAGGGGCGGCTGAGCGTCGCGGAGGGTGGCGCCTGGTATCCCCCGACGCCGTCGGACACGGTGTCGGTGAACGCCGTCGCGCCGCTGCCCGGCATCCTCGCCAGCCGCCTCCTGGTGGAGTTCGTGGAGGCCAGCAGCTCGCCGCCTCCGGTGGGCACGCCGAAGACGCTGGCGGCGACGCAGGTGGCGAGCATCGCCCTGCGCGCACCCGCACGGCCTCCCGACCTCACGGCGACCGTGGGCGTGGGAGCGGGCGCCCTGTTCTTCCACCATGCGCTGCCCCTGCTGCCCCGGCAGGAGCTGGTGTTGGAGGACGCCTTGAGCGACGCGCTCCAGCGCGCGTGGCCGGTGGACCTCAAGGCCGGCGCGGTGGCGGTGGCGCTGCGCTCGTCGGGGCTGGGCATGTTCGACCGCGTTCAGCTCGCCCTGGACACGCTGGAGGTCATCCAGCGCTGGAGCGACGGCGAGGAGCGCCAGACGCTGCCGGTGGACACGGACAGCAACGTGTCCGCGCGAGTCACCGTGCCCAGGGACCGCGCGCTCTCCGAGGTGCGATTCCACGTCCAACATCGACTGCGCGACGAGGACCTTCCCCTCGCGCCGCGCCCGCCTTCGCTGCCCGCGCTGTCTCACCACTGCGGCTCCGGGTACTCCGCCGCGCAGGCCTTCCGCGCGACGCGCGCCACGGGCCCGCTCGCGGCCCTGGACCTTCACTTGCGGCCGTTGACCCGGCGCGTGGTGGGCACCCTCGCCTTCCATGCGGACGTGCATGACCGGCCCGACGATGCGCCCCT
>NZ_JBLZWL010000032.1:0-46575 GCF_049194865.1 Corallococcus terminator
TGCGAGCTCCTGAATCCAGGGCGCGAGCCAGCCCAAGGGGCGGCCCTGCGCGGGGAGGCCAAAAGACCTGGGACTCAGCGGCTCAGCATCAAGGGTGCGTCAACCTCGCGTAGGGAGGGGGTGTCAGGCCCTCCGGTGGATACGTGCGCTGAAATCTATGGCGTGCGCCGGGGCGGATTGCAACCCCGTCTTGCTCACAGGCCTGCCTGGACGGCGAGCAAGACGGGTTCCGGACAGCGGACTACTCGTCCTGCCCGGAGGGAGGACGGGGACGACGCGCCTGCGGAGCGCTGGCGCCCGTGAGGGTGGCGGGCTCGGCGAGCACGTTGCTCCGGGCGATGCTCTGGGCGCTCAGGGACGCCGCGGTGGGCACGGGACGCGCCTGGGGCGCGGGGCGCGGGGCCTCGTCGTCCTTGGCGAAGAAGACGTCCTTGATGACGGAGATGGCGCCCAGGGTGGCGGTGGCCTCGTAGGGGATGAACATCTTGTTGTCACCCTTGCCAATCTCCTGGAGGGTCTCCATGTAGCGCAGCGCGAGCACCTCCGGGGTGGCGCGGCCGCTGTGGATGGCCTCGAAGGTGAGGCGCGTGGCCTCGGCCTTGCCTTCGGCCTCCAGCATGGTGGCGCGCTTGTGGCCCTCGGCGCGGGCGACCTCCGCGTCACGCTCGCCCTCGGCCTGGAGGATGCGAGAGATCTTCTGGCCTTCGGCCTGGAGGATGGCGGCGGCCTTGTCGCCCTCGGCCTTCGTCACCTCGGCGCGACGCTCACGCTCGGCGGTCATCTGCTTGGCCATGGCGGACTTGATGGCCTGGGGCGGCTCGATTTCGCGCAGCTCCACGCGCGTCACCTTCACGCCCCACTTCTCCGTGGCCTCGTCCAGCACCATGCGCAGCCGGGTGTTCACCGTCTCGCGGCTGGTGAGCGTCTGGTCCAACGTCAGGCTGCCCATGACGTTGCGCAGGTTCGTCATGGTGAGCTGCTCGATGGCCAGCGCCAGGTTCTCCACTTGGTACAGCGCCTTCGCGGGGTCGACGATCTGGTAGTAGATGACCGAGCCGACCTCCATGTTGACGTTGTCGTGGGTGATGACCTGCACCGTCTCGAAGCCCATGACCTGCTCGCGCAGGTCCACCATGGTGCTGCGCATGTAGCGGTTGCCCGTGCGCATCTCGATGGGGCGGGGGCTGTCGAGGAACGGGATGAGGAGGTTGAGCCCGCTGGTGGCGACGCCGTGGAACTTGCCCAGCCGCTCCACCACCATGACCTTGGCCTGGGGAACGATGCGGACGCAGGTGTACAGCACGAAGCCCGCGAGCCCCACGAGGGCGGCGACAATCACAAAGGTCAGTGGATCCATCAGACTTTCTCCTGGTTCTGTTCCGCCGCGGGAACCGACAACGTCGCCGAAGGGCGGCGCACCCAAAGCTTGAGTCCCTCGACCTGCTCCACGGTGACGAGCTCCCCTTGGGGGATGGCGCCGGACAGCGAGCGGGCCGTCCACAGCTCGCCGTTGATGCGCACCGTGCCCCCGTGAGGCCCTTCAATGGACTCCATCACCACCGCCTCCTGCCCCACCATGGCCTCGACCCCCGTCTTCAAATGCGAAGCGTTCCGCATGAAAACGTTTTTGAACAGGGTGCGCGAGGCGGCGAACAGGCCGACGGAGACGGTAGCGAAGATCGCCACCTGGAGGAAGAAGGTCAGTCCGAGGCCCGCGGCGAGCGAGGAGACGAGCGCCCCCACCGCGAACCACACGAGCCCGAAGCCCGCCAGCTTGATTTCCAGTCCGCCGCAGACGAGGGCGGCGACGATCCAGAGCTGCCAGGCGGCGGGAGTCAGGTCCATGAAGTTCTCTTTGTCAGCCGGTTCACCGTCCTGTCAAACGCGGACGGGCGGAGTCGAAAGGACTGAACGACTTCATGGGGGTACGCCGGAGGGGCGTGGGCGCCTACTTCGTGCGGAACAGCTCCCGCGTCTCGACGATGGGCTGCTGGCCGCCGATGGTCCGGGTGAAGAGCAGGCGCTGTGGGATGCCACCGCTGTCGCAGTCCAGGGCGTCCAGGGCCAGGGTCTCCTTGAAGACGAGGGTGTGGCTGGTGGGCTTGTTGGGCCGCGAGGTGGTCTTCTCGATGCCTCCGGTGCGGGGTAGCTCCTGGGGTCGGGTGGCGTAGGTCTTCGCGGGCCGCCGCGTCACGATGAACTCCACCTTGGCGGGCTCCCGGTCCAGGTTGAGCAGGTAGCTGCTGGTGTCCTTGTGGCTGGGGCCCACGGTGTCGGGGGTGAGGCTGTCGAACTGCACCAGCGTCTCCGCCTGGTAGACCCCTCTCGCGTCGCGCTGGAAGCGGACGGTGAGCGTGTAGTTGTTCTTGAGCAGGGCGTCATTGGCCATGCGAGTCAATGGGTCCTTGAGCTGCTCGTCGGTGAGGGGTGTCTGCCATTCCTTGAACACACGGCCCTTGTAGGTGCCCAGGTACAGCTCGCGATTCATGCCGCAGGGGGTGCTCTTGCGCGAGGCGGCCTGCGTCTCGCCGCCCGGGAGAAGCAGGGTGGACGCCAGGAACAGGGTGAAGGGAAGGGCGAAGCGGATGAGGCCGTGCAAGGACATACGTCCTCCTCGTCGACAGAGGTGGTGTGGCGACATGGGCCGATGCCGCCCGTTGTGATGGGCGCGTCCCGGAAACAGGCGCGCCGAGCGGTCAACGACGGTAGGCACCGAGCGCTCTATCGACAGTGATTCTCAGGAGTTGAGCGTTGCTGCGCGGACACGGAAGCAATGTCTGGAGATGGCATGTCTGGGTTTGGACGCGCGGCTCGGACGGCGGGCTGTCCGGAAACGTCGGCGGTGCGTCGGGGCCCGGTGCGCTTTGCCTCAACCCACGAAGTCACCCGGTGGCTGAACGAAGATCCGACCTAGCGCCTGAACGCCCGATCAGTGTCTTGATCGGGGTGTGGACTACGCCGAACTCGTGTGTCGCTCCAACTTCTCGTTCCTGCGCGGCGCCTCGCATCCGGAGGAGCTGGTGCTCACGGCCTCGCGGCTGGGGCTGAGCGCGCTGGCGCTGACGGACGCGGATGGGTTGTACGGGGCGGTGAAGGCCCACCTCGCCGCGAAGGAGCACGGCCTGCGGCTCATCCTCGGGGCGGAGCTGACGCTGGAGGACGGGCCTCCGGTGGTGGTGTACGCGGCGGACTCGGGGGGCTATTCGAACCTGTGCGCGCTGGTGTCGCGCAGCCGGATGACGCACCCGAAGGGGGAGGCGGGGCTGCCGTGGCGGGCGCTGGCGGAGCGCTCGAGCGGGCTGCTCGCGCTGTTGCCGGAGCCGGCGCCCATCGAGCGGGTGGCGCCGCTGGCGGAGGCGTTCCCGGAGCGCTTCCACGTCGGGCTGTGTCGGACGTTGTCGGCGGGGGACTCGGCGCGGGAGGCGCGCGCGGAGGTGCTGGCGCGGGAGCTGGGGGTGCCGCTGGTGGTGCACAACGACGTGCACACGCACCACCGACGACGTCAGCCGCTCCAGGACGTGCTGAGCGCGGTGCGGCACGGGACGACGGTGGACCAGGCGGGGACGCGGCTGTGGCCCAACGAGGAGCGGACGCTGAAGGGGCCCGGGGAGATGGCGCGGCTGTTCGCGGACCGGCCGGAGGCGCTGGAGAGGACGGTGGAGCTGGCGTCGCGCTGTCGGGCCTCGCTGGATGACCTGCGCTACCGCTTCCCGGAGGAGGACCTGCCCCACGGGCGGACGGCGGACGAGCACCTGAGGGCGCTGACGTACGAGGGGCTCGGGGTGCGCTACCCGGCGGGCGTGCCGCCGGAGGTGGTGAAGCAGATAGAGCACGAGCTGCGACTCATCGCCGCGCTGGACTTCGCGGGCTACTTCCTGTCGCTGTGGGACATCATCGGCTTCGCGCGGCGGCGAGGGATTCTGTGTCAGGGGCGGGGGAGCGCGGCGAACTCGGCGGTCTGCTACGCGCTGCAGATTACGGCCATCGACCCGGTGCGGATGGGGTTGTTGTTCGAGCGCTTCCTGAGCATGGCGCGCAAGGAGCCGCCGGACATCGACGTGGACTTCGAGCACGAGCGGCGCGAGGAGGTGCTCCAGTACGTCTACGAGAAGCACGGGCGCCACCGGGCGGGGATGGTGTGCGAGGTCATCTGCTATCGCGGGCGGCTGGCGCTGCGGGAGGCGGGCAAGGCGCTGGGGCTGTCCCTGGACCAGGTGGACCGGCTGTCGAAGGTCTCCGCGGCGCACGGGTTCCAGGTGACGCCGGAGGTCCTGTTGGAGGCCGGGCTGTCCGCGTTCGACCGGCGGGTGCAGCGGACGTTGTCCGTGGCGGCGGAGCTGGAGGGCGTTCCCAGACATCTGTCCATCCACGTGGGCGGGTTCGTGATGACGCGGGAGCCGCTGACGGAGCTGGTGCCCGTGGAGAACGCGGCCATGGCGGGGCGGACGGTCATCCAGTGGGAGAAGGATGACATCAACTCGATTGGATTGTTGAAGGTGGACCTGCTGGCGCTGGGGATGTTGACGGCGCTGTCGAAGTGCTTCGCGCTGATTCGCGAGCACCACGGGCGGGAGCTGTCGCTGGCGACGATTCCAGCGGAGGACCCGAAGGTCTACGACATGTTGTGCGAGGCGGACACCGTGGGGGTGTTTCAAATCGAGAGCCGGGCGCAGATGAACATGCTGCCCCGGTTGAAGCCGAGGACGTTCTACGACCTGGTGGTGGAGATTGCCCTCATCCGCCCGGGGCCGATTGTCGGGAACATGGTGCACCCCTTCCTGCGCAGGAGGAACGGCGAGGAGACGGTGGTGTACCCGAGCGAGGCGGTGCGGGAGATATTGGGCAAGACGCTGGGGGTGCCGCTCTTCCAGGAGCAGGCGATGAAGCTGGCGATGGTGGCGGCGGGCTTCTCCGCGGAGGAGGCGGATGGGCTGCGGCGGGTGCTGAGCCACAAGCGCGCGGAGTCGATGCTGTTGCAGTACCGGGGACGCTTCGTGGAGGGGTGTCTGTCGCGGGGGTATGCGCGGGCGCAAGCGGAGGAGTGGTTCGACAACTTCCGGGGCTTCGCGCACTACGGCTTCCCGGAGAGTCACTCGGCGAGCTTCGCGCTGATTGCGTATGCGTCCAGTTGGCTGAAGTGTCACTACCCGGCGGCCTTCACGACGGCGCTGCTGAACTCGCAGCCCATGGGCTTCTACGCGCCGCACACGCTGGTGGCGGACGTGCAGCGGCACGGGGTGGAGGTGCGGCCGGTGGACGTGCGGTGCTCGCGCTGGGACTGCACGCTGGAGGATGGGGGGAAGGCGCTGCGGCTGGGGCTGCGGATGGTGAAGGGGCTGGGTGAGGCCGCGGGACGCAGGGTGGAGGCGGGGCGAGGGGAGGGCTACACGGACGTGGGGAGCCTGGCACGGCGGGCGCGAATTCCCCGGCACGAGCTGACGCGGCTGGCGCTGGCGGGGGCGCTGGGGTCGCTCTGTGGCTCACGTCGCAAGGCGCTGTGGGACATCCAGGCGCTGGGGCCGCTGGACTCGGATGACCTGTTCTTCGGGATGTCGATGGACGGCACGGAGGTGGCGCTGCCGTCGATGGATGTGTTCGCCCGTGTCTGCGCGGACTACGACACGGTGGGGCTGTCGCTGGAGAAGCACCCGCTGGAGCTGCTGCGGCCCACGCTGAAGAAGCTGGGGGCGGTGACGGCGGAGGGACTGAAGCAGGTGTCCTCGGGGAGGACGGTGTCGGTGGGCGGGATGATGATCTGCCGACAGCGGCCTCCGACGGCGCGGGGGATGTGCTTCATCTCGCTGGAGGACGAGACTGGGATTGCGAACCTGGTGGTGCCTCCGGATGTGTATGAGCGGTGCCGCAAGGAGATCCACGGCGCCTTGTTCATCGTGGGGCAGGGCGTGCTGGAGCGCTCGGGGAAGGTGACGAACGTGAAGACGAAGTTCGTCCAATCCCTGGTGCTCCTCCAGTAGGGGCGTCGCTGAGTGGCTGTCTCTGTCCAGATTTCAATCTTCCTCCTGGAGCCAAGTTGATTGCGCCCCAACGGAGGTTATTGGCGCATATGAACGCTCTCTCATGCGACCAAGGACAGTGGCCCAGAATCCAACTGGAGACGTCGGCTGAGCTGCCAGCAGCGAGTTGATTAAGTGTCTTGTGCTTGGAGACAAATCATCGCTGCTTAAAATGCCAACTGCGAGCGCAACCAGTGGCCCCATCTGTGCGTAGCCGAGAGCGACATCGGGGTAGAGTGCCATGTGGCTCGCCGCGATGTGTGCGCCGCCGTCTGGGTGCAGCATTGCCAATACAGAGGCCGAGGCTCGTACTGCTTGGGCGCGTTTGCTGTCGGCCACAATGATGTCGAGATCATTTATGCTGGGAATGATTTGGCATACGGTGCGTGAGCAACTCTCTTTGGCGGAGAGGATCGCAATAGAACCATTGGGCAATGAAGAAAGGTTTTCGATGTGGCGTGGGCGTTCGTCGGCATGATGAGAAATTACGGAGTTCAGCATGTACGGAAGCAAAGAAGCCTCGAACGGCAATGCGAGCGTTGTTGGGTTTGGCTTAATTGCCTCGCCATGATCCATCCAGAAGTCCATGGAGCTAGTCGAATTTATTAGACAGAGTTTCTTCCTGACGGAGTGGCCGCCATCAGGCATCGTCTTGAAGAGCGCCCCCCATTGGAGAGGGAATGGAATTCCTAGAGCGCCGATCAGGAATCAGCCCGAGGAAAATCGATCGCTTACGAGCACGGTCGACGCGGGCTGTCGCCGAGTGCTCAGGTCACCTCCTCACGGAGGTGCCACTTGGACCGATGGAAGCCCACGATGGAGTGCAGTGCCCGCGAGCAGAAGCTCCTGAAGCTCGCCGGCAAGAGTCGGAAGCTCTTCGTCTTTCTGCGCGAGCACCGGCACGAGTTGTTCGACGACGCTTTTCAGGCCGAGTTGGAGTCGATGTATCGACAGACGGGCCAGGGTGAAGCCGCGCAGCCGCCTGCGCTGATGTGCATGGGCCTGTTGCTACAGGCCTACCTGCAGACTTCCGATGCGGAAGCGGTGCGTCTGTCGGCGAGCGACCGCTGCTGGCGGTTGGTTCTCGGAACGCTCGATGATGAAGAAGACGCGCCCGCGTTTTCGCAGGGCGGGCTGCAGCAGTTCCGCGAGCGCCTCATCGCGCACGAGATGGACCGTCGGCTGCTCGAGCACACCGTCGAGGTGGCGAAGCGGACGAAGGGGTTCGATTCGAAAAAGACGCCGAAGACGTTGCGAGTGGGGGTCGACAGCCGCCCTTTAGAGGGAGCCGGGCGGGTTGAGGACACCATCAACCTGCTCGGCCACGCAGGCCGCAAGGTGGCCGAGTGCATGGCGCTCGCGCTCGGCACTGACGTCGAGGAGGTGTGTCAGCAGGCCGATGCGCCGTTGCTGAGGGCCAGCAGCATCAAGGCCGGCCTCGACATCGACTGGAGTGCGCCCGACGCGAAGCTCGACGCACTCAATCGCCTGTGCCGACAACTCGACCGCCTCATGGCCTGGGTGGCGAAGCAGTCGAAGTCGTGCGTCGAGGCGCCGCTGACGCGTTACATCGAAGCGCTCGCGCAGGTGCGCGAACAGGACCTCGAGCCTCGCCCCGAAGGAGGCGTTCAGATTCGACAAGGCGTGGCAGCCGACAGGCGCATCTCCATCGAGGACGCCGACATGCGCCACGGGCGTAAGAGCAAGAGCAAGCGCTTCAATGGCTACAAGCAGCACGTCGGCATCGACCTCGACACCGAGCTCGTGGTGGCCTGCGCCGTGTCACCCGCCAACCGCCCCGAAGACGAGGCGACGGACGCACTGCAGGAAGACATGGCCCACCAGGACCTCTATCCCGACGTTCTGCTCGTCGACAGGGCATACCTCAACAGCACGATGGCCGAGGACGTGCTGGCCAGCGGCGGCGACCTCGTCTGCCGGCCGTGGCGAGGAGCCAGCGCGAAGCCGGGACTGTTCGGCAAGCGCGACTTCAAAGTGAACATCCGCGACGGTACCCTCACGTGCCCCGCGGGTGAGGTGGAGCCCTTCGAGCCCGGCGCCGTCGTGCACTTCGACCCGGAAGCCTGCGGACCGTGCAAGCTGCGCCCCAGTTGTACCCAGGCCGCATCCGGTAAGGGGCGCAGCGTCACGATGGGCGATGACGAGCGGCTCCAGCATCGCCTTCGCTCACTTCTGCAGTCGCGCGCGGGCCGCGCACAACTCCGCGAGCGGGTCGGCGTCGAGCATCGCCTGGCTCATCTCGCCAACCGCCAGGGTCCGAAGGCCCGTTACCGAGGCACGCGCCGCAACCTCTTTGACCTCAGGCGACTCTCGGTCGTCCAAAACCTTGAGGTCGCCGCGCGCTTCCAGCTCGCGGCGTGACCTAACCTGTTCGGCGCTCTAGGATGACTTCCGGATTGTTATTAATGGTAAGCGCGATGGCTTCTAAGCAGTCGGGATGGTCCAGGCGTTCTTGTTGCTCGGTCGGGTAGGCATGTCGTTTTGTCCAAATGGACAGGGCAGCTGCCGGGTAGTCATTGGCCAGCTTGACAAAGTCGGATGGCGTGCCGCTATTTCGCGAGGCTTGATTGAGAGAGACATCTAGGCCCACGTGTCGTCTCAGTGGAATCCTCCCGATTCGATGCTCTCTTAGTGAAATGGCGAAATCTTCACTCGAGAGGGCAGCTAATTCATTCATGACTCGGGTTGGACTTGTTTCGAGACTGCTAGGAATCGGAACGCACGACTGTATTTGATAGGGCGCGACGTTTAGGAGGTCCCAGTCGTCGCGTATACGATTCAGTATGTACTTTAGGGACGCCTGATCTTGGAATATCGCCCAGGTCAATAGGTTGCGCGCGTACTCAATCGCGCCCGATAGCTTGATGGGGCGAACTCGCTGTGCCAGCTCCGTGAAGGGGGGAATGGCGAATCCATGTGGCGCAAGGGTTCGTGCTGTTGCCCAGCCGTATTCGTGAGTTTGAAAGTCAATCCGGCCGGGTTCTACGCGCCGCATCAGAATGGCTCTGAATAGATCTGCTGCTTCGTTGCTCGTCCGTTTTCTCAGGTCCCGTTCGACTTGAGTTGCCCAGCGGGTCTCTCCGCCGTGAACAAGGAAAAAAAGCAGCATGTGGGGAGGCTTAGTGAATTGGTCGGCTTGTAGAATCGTCGATATGTATTCGACTTGCCAGTTCGCCAAGTCCTCAGTTTCGCTTTGCAGGTCCAGTGCTGCCAACACCTGTTCTTGAATGTTTATGGCTGTGTTTTTGAGCCAGTGTAGATAAGTTGCAAGACGAGGATCGCTATCCCCAAGCTTGAGAAACAGGAGACGGCCGGCGCCGATCGCGTCATGAGGAAGTCTCGTGTTGACGTGGTTGATTAGGAGGTCGATCAGCCAATTAAGGGAGGCAGGACTTTTGGTTTGTTGCAGTGGACTGATGCATTCCATGTAGGGACTTGCTGCGATCGGCGTGAGGCGATCCCGAAAAATATTGCGAATGCTCTTGTCGTGTTCGAAAACTCCGTTTTCGATGAGGCGAGCCACAATCATTGCTCCGAGAGACAAGTGCTGACAGAGCGTCCTTCTGTCCTTGTCTCCTTGCCCTTCGTCAAGTTCCTGTAGAACTGTGACGGCTATGCTGAGGTCTGCTTTGCGGTTGTGTTCGACTAGTGCACTAATTAAAAAATGCATTACTTCGCGCCAGTGAGCGTCGCCTGCTATTGTCTCCAGTCGTTTTTGAAGTGCCGCGGGGGGGGATTCCGTCATAGAGAAATTCTGCGGCAAAAAACTCTTGGAGTTGACGTATGTCGAATCTTACTTTTTGGCCATCGTCAGGCGTGCTTATGAGCACTAGCCGTTCTGTGGCTGCCTTCATTGTGGTTTCGACTGTTCGGTCTGTGTCGCCATCTTTCTTCGATGCGACAGTGCTTTTTACTAATTCGCGAAAGCCAGAGCGAGGGAGGCTTGCGTATGCCCCTCCTGCTGTTTCTGCTTGCGCATGAAGTAGGAAGCCAAGTCGATTGTGGATTGTCTTCAGTAGCGGAGCGTCGTCTCGAAGTAGGCTGGCTAGTTGTCGTTCAGGTAGATGGCGATTGGCTTCACGAATGCGAATCACATCGTAAAACTGCTTGTAAAGATCCCACTTTCGTTCAGGCGGACGGCGCCCGCCGCGGACGATGACCGCCATGATATGGGACTGAAGTGGTGTGGTCATTATTTCACGAACAGACACGTTTTTGAGGGCGTCGCTTAGAACGTCGCAGGCGGTGTCTGCTTCGGCTTTTGTGCGGTTGAATCGAATTAGTGGTGTTGCGCATCGAAATGCATCTTGGGCTGTAAGGGGAGTGAGGTCGATTTCGGCGGTGCCTGTTAGTCCATGAAATTGGCCAGAATATCCTTGTGGGCGAGACGTGCAAATGCTTAGGAGATCGCATTCTGCGAGTGTCTGTCTGATGAGGGATTTTACTTCTTTGGCAACTGCATCCTTGATGTCTGCGGGGACCTCATCCAATCCGTCGAAGGCAAAGAAGCAGCTGCGGTTCGCGAGTGCTCGTCTGAGCGTTGCTGGCAGCACAGTTTGTTCAAGCTCTGTAGTCAAGGTGTGAGCTACGTATGTTAGTATTCCTTTTGTCTTTTCAGGAGATTGCTCTCCAATCCATTGGGCGTAATTTTTGAGTTCGATGTATATTGGGATCCGTGGCCGTGTAGGCCATATCGCGCTCCTCTCTGCTTCTTTCTGAATTTCATTGGCGAGGTTGCGAATGGTAGTCGGAAGTTTCCAGTGCGGAGTTGATGCGATTAGTGCGGCTCGCTGTACTTGACAGAAGTACTGGCCGATAGTTGATTTCCCATGGCCTGGGCCGCCCTTGATAAGCCAGATGGGTGCCCTAGATGGATGGCATCTCCATTTATGCCATTCTTCCGATGATGGATCGAGGGGATCGTCTTTGTGGTTCTGGGAGGCGGCCTTGGCGAGCGTTGCGATTGCTGATCCCTTGATGTTGTGAAGGCGAGATCTGAATGGCAGATCTACGAAGATTTGATGGATTCCGGGTCTATTGTCGTCGGTCGAACCTGCTTGTTCGAGTTTTGTGTATTTTTGATGTTCGAGTGCCGGAATTGCAAGTTGCCTTATTATTTGATCTGTCGATGCTCGGTCGTCTTGTAGTTTTTCGTGAAGGTCGGACAGGATTTCGCCAGAGGTAATGAAGTGACCATATCTTTTGGCGACAGCGGGGTGTTGACTAAGGAGATCGAGTATTTTATTGCCACCCCAGATGTGGAATCTCCGTGCCAGTGATGGGCGCGACGTCTTGACCATCTCCATGATTGTGTCGAATGCGCCAGTGCCAGCACGGCCGGATGGGTCGACATTTGTTGCAAAAATCCAGATGTCTGGCCATTTGCGTTTCGTGTTTGGATTTGAGAAGCTGTTGATTTCCTCTCGTATTTGGCTAATTAGCCATTTTTGGGGATTGGTGGAGAGATTGGGTGCGTGAAATTTGGATTGGATGACCCAGGTGCCCGACCATCGCTCTGTTGTGCTTGGGTAGGGGGCCTCTCCTTGAAAATAACCATCACGTCCACCATCTGCGCCTGGGCCGAATGTGCTTAATCCGGATCCCAGTACCTGGATGGCTAGTGAATTGGTCATGTGCTCGAATGTGTGAGGCGTCAGCAGAGCTAGGGAGTATGGATTGTTCAAGTGTGGTGCTCTCTGGTTCCGTTGAGGGATTATTCGGTGGGGCGTTTGTCTCTATCCTATAGGGAAACTGGCGGTCGGGGTATGGCAGTTTGGGTTGGTGTCGACTGTGACCCTTGTTGTCTTGATTCTTCGTGGGTGTTCTTGAACCCAGGCGGGGCATGACGTCAACCCTCAATCAGCGCGAACGGATAGTTGGCGTCCTGTCGGGCATCTAAAGCGTTCTCTTCGTGTGTAGTCCTGTGGAAGCAGCTCTGCTTAGGCCTTGTGATGTAGGATGAGATTGCCGACGTCCAGTGTGTGAGTATTTATCTTGTTCTCTCGCTGCAATACAGCATGAGGACGGTGTGATGGCAGGCGTAGAGGTTTCTATGCATGAGCGACAGCAATGCTAGCTTGGTGGTGTCACGAGGTGCGTCAGGTGATCGGCGTCTTTGCTCATTGCGAAGGTCAAGCATCGTACGTGTGGCACGTCAATCCACTCAAGCGCGCTTCCTGATACTGTTGATCGAAGGGTATTGTCGCATGTTGAGAGTCCCCCGCTTCCATGCCTCTTCCTCACTTCGTGTGGTTCCCTCGAATGAGAAGGGAGACACGGTGAGCTGCCAACCAGGCTTGTCCTGCAGGGAAATCTAGTTTTGGCGCCTGTCGTCACCTACGACCCAGGCGTGCTCCCCTCAGAGATCGCGCGGCGGACCAGCCATTCGCGCAGCTTCCTCCTCGGGGCCCCCTCCACACAAAGTGCGGGAAAGCCACCGAAGAGGGCAACGCTCACTGGAGCGCTCGGGGAAGGTGACGAACGTGAAGACGAAGTTCATCCAATCCCTGGCACGCCCCTGAACAGGCCTGTGTCGGGGAGGCGACTCCCAGTCCCGGGCCTCACTGCACAGCGGTCCCATGCGACTCCATCCTTCCTCACGCCATCCACTGGCGCTTGTAGGCCCATGGCAGGAAGTGGGCAGGAGGTAGGCATGTTCAGGCAGATGCTCGGAATGGTCACGGTGTTGGGTACACTGTGGCTTCCCTCTCTTTCCATGGCGGAGGCTCCGCGGGAGTCGACGAGGACGCTCTACGTCGCCAACAACGCGCTGGACAGCGCGACGTGTGGCGCGAAGGCGAACCCGTGTCGCTCCATCAGTCGGGCCATCGCCAACGCCCGGGATGGAGATCGCATCCTCGTCCAGCCCGGCCGCTACGGGGACTTGAACGCCGACGGGGACTTCAGCGACCCCGGTGACGAAGCGGCCGAGGTGCAGACGGGGTGCCGCTGCATGATCCTGATCAACAAGCGGCTCCGGGTCGAGTCGACGGGGGGCGCGCAGGTCACGGTGATCGATGCCGCTGGGGCCGTACTGGATGTCGTCAACATCACCGTGAGCAACGTCGTCTTCGGGGACTATGGGAAGGGGTTTACCCTCACGGGGGCCGGGAAGGTCACTGACGACGATGGAATTGGGCTGGCGGTCCTGGGTGGGCGCAACGTGCGAGTGATTGGGAACATCGCCCAGGGCAACCGGGATGCCGGGTTCACCCTCTTGGGGGATCGCCACACGGTCAGGGACAATGTCGCCACGGGCAATGGGATGGGGTTCTCTATTGGCTCCGGCACGGAGGGGAATACCGTCAAGGAGAACCTCGCCACGAACAACGGCAACGACGAGGTGTACGGCCACGGTTTCATTTCGGGCGGGGGCGGTGACAGGTACGAGGGGAACAAGTCCATCGGCAACAGGGGCATGGGGTTCCTCATCGTCAGCCAGGATGCCTCCGGTTTCGACTTCACGGACAACGAGGCCATCGGGAACCGAGGGGCCGGAATGTGGGTCCAGTTGGGCTCGCAGCTCAAGGTGAGCCGCAACAGCTTCTTCGGAAACCTGGGTGAGAGCGTGGGCGGCTCCTTCCCGGCGGCGCCCAACTGCGGCCTCGCGAACAGCACGGGCAACACGGTCAACGCGGCACGCAACTACTGGGGTGCTTCGAGCGGCCCGGGCCCGGATCCCGCGGATGACGCGGGCCCTGGATCCCTCTGTGATGTGAATGGCACCACCGTGGTCCTGCCCTTCGACTCCACGCCCAACTCGTTGCTCGACTCCTCGGAGCACACCCCGGCGCCCGAAGTGGAGTGAAATCAGGCTTCGTCGAGTAACAGCCAGGGGCCTGATCGAACGGTCAGGGCTCCTGCGCCCAGCCCTCGACTGCTCTCACACTCTCACTGGAAGTATGAGACACCGTGGGATTCATGCTTCACATCTGCGTGGATCTCTGCCATGGGTCGGGTCTGATCGCCTGGGGCCGATTGAACCCAGATCACGCGAAATCCGCGAATATTGCAGTCCGGTTGCGATATTTCTGGGGCGCTGGATATAGTTCGCGTGGAATTGGATATGAAAATCAGCACACCTGGTGCGTCCCGGACCCACTTCATGGAACGAGCATCCCGAACGGTGACCCAGGTGGCGCGACCTGTCCTTCGCTCCGTGCTTCACGAGGCGTTGGAGAGTCAGACCGGGGGTGAGGTGGTGGTGAAGTCGACCACCATCTCGGGTCGCATCTTCGTCGTGGAGCAGAAGGTGGCCTGGGCGGTCCTGAACGGCCCTGGGGTCCAGAACTTCTCGTCGGTGTTGATCCAGCAGCAGCTGGTCAGCCGGGACGATGTCGAGCAGGTCATGTCGGAGTGCCGCAAGAACGGAGGCAACTTCTGCGAGGTGCTGGTGGCGTGGGGCCTGGTTCCCCGTGACACGCTCCGAGATCTGCTTCGTGGCCACATGGCGAGCCACCTGGACGTCCTGCTGTCGCTCCCGGACGCCCAGGCCCTCTTCGTTCCCCAGCCGCGTACCTACTCCAGCCAGCTGACGTTCAGCCTTGAAGAGCTGACCTCGCCTGCCGCGCAGCACTCCACCCACCCCCCAGCCGAAAGAGAAGTCATGCCGAACGTGAAGCAATCCCTGGATGAGACACTGAAGATCGAAGGCGCCTTCGCGGCCTGTCTGGTGGATGCGAAGAGCGGAATGTGTCTGGGCAGCCAGGGCGGCACCGCGACGTTCAACATCGAGACGGCCGCAGCGGCCAACACCGAGGTCGTCCGGGCCAAGCTCAAGGCGATGACCGTGCTGGGCATCAAGGACCGCATCGAGGACATCCTCATCACCCTGGGCGAGCAGTACCACATCATCCGCCCGCTGGCGTCGCGCGAGGGCCTGTTCTTCTACGTGGCCCTGAGCCGCGCCAACGCGAATCTGGCCATGGCGCGCTTCCGCCTGGCGGAGATCGACAAGGGCCTGCAGCTGACCTGAGTCGTGTGCTTCGGCGCCCGCCGCGTCAGGCGGGCGCCGGACTTCTCCCGGCGCGAGCGCTCAGGCGCGTCGGACCAGCACCACGCCGTCCTGATAGGTGCCGTGGGCATGCTGGACGAATTCCCGAATCTCGAAGAACCGCCCCCATTTCTCGCGGATGTACCCGGTCGTATAGAACGTGTGCATGTTGTGGAACGGCGAGGGCATGTAGCGCAGCACGATGCGGTCGGCGGGCATGTCCTGCTCGAACCACTTGGAGGGCACCGGGTTGGTCGCTGACTCCAGGCTCCGGTACGGGTGATTCGTGAGGTGCTGACGGATGGGATGCTCGGGGCTCTTCATCCCGTTCCAGGTCCGCTCCGTGTGCAGGGAGATGAAGGCGATTCCTCCCGGCTTGAGGACGCGGCGGAACTCCAGCAGCCAGGACTCCTCGAACTCGTCCATGTGCGTGAAGACCGAGCCACAGAAGACCAGGTCGATGGACGCGTCGGGGATGGGCAGCGACGGGACGACGCTGTTCTGGAAGTAGAAGCCGCGCGGCGGCAGGAACTTGTTCATCCACCGGACGGCGTTCGAATAGATGTCCGTGCCGAACACCTCCGCCTGGGGCGCGTGGGCGATGAAGTGGCGCAGCACCCGACCCGACGAGCAGGCGAAGTCGAGGAACCGGAAGTGTGACTTCGGGTCGACGCCCGAGGACTCGAGCAGCCCGCGCAGGAAGAGGTAGTCGCTCAGGCCGTTGAGCCAGTAGCTGACGTGCTGCTCGCCGAAGTACAGGGCACGGTCATCGGGGCGCGGCAGTGGGGCGGTGTCCGCCGCCACGTAGGCGCGGAGCTGCTCCTCCGAGAGCGCCTGGATCAGCCGCGTCTGGATCGTCCCATCGTCCTCGCCGAAGAGGCCCCGGATGACCTGGAGGATGGGTTGATCTCCGTGGTGCGTGCGCAGCAGCTCGGCCACCGGAGGGAGCGCGTCGCGCAGGGGGCGATCCGGCAGGGTCCACACGGTGAGGTCCTGGACGGGAGCCGCCGCGGGGGCCGCTGGGGGCTCGGACGCGGATACCGGGGTCTCCAGCCAGGGCTCCAACCGATGGATGAAGTTGCGAGCCACGGATTTCACCAGCGGCTTGAGGTGCTGGGTCAGGGCCTTTTGAGTCTGATCGAACATGGCGGGGGGTGGGGCTCGATGTTGAAAAAGGGGGCACTTAAGGCCGTCTCTTCGTGGAATGCAATCTGCTCCATGGGGCGGCGGGCGCTTCCCGTCGGAGCAATTGAAGGCAGGGCCGGGCTCGCCTATTTCCGGAGTGTGTCATTGATTGTCCTGAGGGGCCGCCCGTCGGACCCGGCCAGGCCCGATGAGGAGGCGCCGCGCCCGTACTCCGGCGACACGACGAAGCGGTGGTTCTGGCCGTAGCTGGAGTCCCAGCGGCGGCGGTAGCCCCGGTCCCAGTTCTCGAACCTGGGTCGGTTCAAGGGTGTGGCTCCAGGGTGAGAGTCAGGCCCGTGGTCCGACGGCGCGGCGCTCGGGCCACCTCCTGGACGGAGGCGGGCGCATCCTGTCCGAGCCCCCCGACGCCCGGCTGTCTCGTTGATACCGGGCATTTCGGGTAGGCTCTCCCCTGAACACCCTGGAGCGAGCACCGAATGACCCTGTTCAGGAGGCCGTCCCCGGCCGGCGGGCCGAGCGACGATTCGAGCCGCAGCGCTACTCCCACCGAGACGCCTTCCGTCCCCGATACACCCAGCCACGTCCTCAGCACGCCCCCTCGGCCCCGCACCGGCATGACGGGCTCCGCCCCCTCGCTTCCCCCCGAGCGCCGGCCCGCGCCCCAGCGGCCCGCGCCTCCGTCGGACGAGCCGGAGTTCCCCACCGAGCGCCGCCCCGTGCCCCCCGCTGGGGCCCGCTCACCCCTCCAATCTGGCCCACTGCCTTCCGTCATCGTCTCCAACCAGGAGCGCCGCCCTCCGTCCTCGGCCGCCCCCGGCGCCGAGCGTCGCCCCCAGGCAGCCAGCCCCTCCGCTTCCGCCGGTGGACAGGAGCGGCGGACCATTCCACCCCCGGCGTCCTACGCGGGCCCCGAGCGGCGCACTCCTGGCACCAGCTCCCGGCGCGCCCTGGACCCGAATGCAGGCAGCCAGGAGCGCTTCTGGCCCACCCAACCTCGCAACCTGGAGGAGACCGGCCTGACGGCGACCTTCGTGGAGGAGCTCATCCTCAAGGCGCTCTTCTTCGCCGGTGAGATGCGCGGCATGGACCTGGCCAGCCGCCTCCAGCTCCCCTCGTCCATCATCGACGACCTCATCGAGGGCCTGCGCCGCCAGAAGTACGTGGACATCCGGGGCGGTGGCTCGTCCGGTGTCGGCAAGTCCACGATGATCTACCAGCTCACGACCTTCGTAACGGACGTGCTGCGGCAGATCACCGACCGCAACCGCTACAACGGCCCCGCGCCCGTCTCCTTCCATGAGTACGTCGCGGCGGTGAAGAAGCAGACGGTGCGCGGCAATCGCATCACCCGCGCGCGGATGCAGGACAAGTTCGGCGATCTGGTCATCCGCGACTACATCTACGACGGCATCGGCCCGGCGATGAACTCCGGCCGCGCCATCTTCTTCTACGGCCCGCCCGGCAATGGCAAGACAGCCATCTGCCAGGGCATGGTGAATTGCTTCGAGGGGGACATCTTCATCCCCCACGCCATCCTCATCGACGACTTCGTCGTGAAGGTCTTCGACGCCAACATCCACAAGCCCGTGGAGGACGAAGGGGGCGCTTCGTATGACCGGCGCTGGGTGCGCTGCCGCCGGCCGCTCGTCGTCGTGGGCGGTGAGCTGACGCTGGAGATGCTCGACCTCGTCTACTCGCCGGAGGTGAAGTACTACGAGGCCCCGTTCCAGATGAAGGCCAGCAACGGGATGCTCCTCATCGACGACTTCGGCCGGCAGAAGGTGTCGCCGAAGGACTTGCTCAACCGGTGGATCGTCCCGCTGGAGAGCGACATCGACATGCTCACCCTGCACACCGGCAAGAAGCTGCAGGTGCCCTTCGACGTGTTCGCCGCCTTCTCCACCAACCTGGACCCCAGCGCCCTCGTGGACGACGCCTTCCTGCGCCGCGTCCGCTACAAGCTGGAGGTGCAGCGGCCGGACGAGGAGCAGTTCCACCAGATCTTCGAGATCATGTGCCGCAAGCGGGGCGTGGCCTACAACGCCAACGCCATCGACTACCTCATCGACTCGCACTACCGGCCGACCGACCGCCCCTTCGCCGCCTGCCAGCCCCGAGATCTCCTGGACCAGGTCATCGACATGTCCCACTACCTGGGCCAGGAGCCGAAGCTGGACCCCGCCTTGCTGGACGCCGCCGTGCGCAGCTACTTCGTGCGCTTCGACAAGTCCTCGGAGCCCACCGCGGCCTCCTCGACCTGAGCCGTCAGTCTCCGGCCGGCGCCGGTGCGAAGGGGCCCCACGGCGAGGGCTCCAACCACCGGCGCACCTCCTCCACCGGCACGTTGGACAGCACATCCACAATCGACAGGCTCGGCACGAATCGCCCCTCGCGCCCCTGCGCGTAGGGCGGGTGCCGGAAGCGCTGCCACAGCACTCGCACGTCCGCGTCCCGGAACAGGCTCACCTGGAGGTACAGCGAGGAGCCCAGCCCGGAGTAGTACGTGTGCCCCCGGAGCTGGCGGCAGTACTCAACGAGGCGCGCGGACTTCTCGTCGCCCTGGCGCTCCAACGTGGAGGCCAGGAGGATGTCGGGCTTCATCCCCAGCGGCGCGTGGAACAGCGCGGTGCTCCCCAGCAGCACCCGCAGCAGCGAGCCCGGCCCGGCTTCACGTGCCACACTGTCGTAGAAGGGCTCCAGCAACGGGAGCACCTGGGTGGCGAAATGGGGCCTCTGGCCATACAGCGTCACCAGCTTGCTCAGGTGCTTGCGCGCCCAGGGCTGCCGGGAGTCCACCGCCAGCTCGCCGATGAGCGAGTCGCGGTGTGGGTCCTCCAGCGGAATGGACAGCCATTGGAAGCCAGGCTCGGTGGGAGGCGGTGTGGGCACATTCCCTGGCAAGGCCACACGCGTCCTCCGCTGCCAGCCTCGCCGCAGCCATTGCACGTTGTCGAGCACCAGCAACGTGCCCGCGCGCGCCACCTGCTCGTAGAAGTCCACCCAGGGCAGGTAGTGGGGTTGCTCCGCGACGATGACTCCTGGACTGCCCGGCACTCACGGCCTCTCTTCTTTTGAGATGTCCTGGGGTGGCTCGGCCCCTCACTCGGGACCGGCGCGGTGGATTCAGGCTGCTGTTAGACTGTAACATTCCAAAGACGGCCAGGGACCTTCGCCGAGGCGGGAAGGAACGGATGAAGTACCTGTGCATCAGCGCTGACCCGCGGCATCCCGTGGCGGAGGAGCTCCGACGCCAGGGGCAGGAGGTGCTCGTCCGGGCCGAGGCCTCCGAGGCCGGCGCGGAGCTGGTGCATGGCCGGGTGGACGTGCTCATCGTCGAGGCCGAGGCGCTCGCGGAGGACGCGCGCTGGCTGGACGCGCTGAGAGGGCGCGCGCGGCCCGAGGAGCCGCTGGTGCTGGGGCTGTCCCGCTCCGCGACGGACGAGGGCCTGGCGCCCTTGCTGGCGGCGGGCGTGGACGAGTTCCTCGTCGAGCCCTTCTCGCCGGTGGAGGTGCGCGCGCGCAGGCACCTCCTGGAGCGGCGCTCGGCGAAGCGCCGGCAGCACCAGAGCTCGGAGGCCGCGGCGCGCGGGGAGATGGAGCGGCTGGCCTCCATCATCCAGACGCAGGCGGACGTCGCGCTGGCGGGGTTGGACCTGGCCGGGGTGATGAGCCTGCTGTGCGAGCGCGCCCGCGTCCTCTGTGGCGCGGACGGCGCGGCGGTGGCGCTGCTGGAGGACGGGTACGTGCAGTACCACGTGGCCACGGGATGTCTGTTGCCACACATGGGCTTTCGTCTCCCGGTGGAGGGAAGCCTCACCGGCACCAGCCTGCTGCGCGGCGAGGTGATGCGCACCGACGACACCGAGGACGACGTGCGCGTCAACGTGCGCGCCACGCGGCAGGTGGGGGCGCGCTCCATGGTGTGTGTGCCGCTGTGGCGCGAGGCCCGGCCGGTGGGCGCGCTCAACCTCTGCGCGCGCCATCCGAATGCCTTCGATGACCGGGACGTGCGCACGCTGGAGCTGATGGCGGGGTTGCTCGGCGCGGCCATGGGCAACGCGGCCGAGGCCGAGGCGCGGCATGCGCTGATGGAGGAGCGCGCCGCGGCGCTCGCCGCGCTCCAGGAGTCGCAGGCGCTGTTCGCCGCCTTCATGAACCACAGCCCCGCGGTGGCCTACATGAAGGACGAGCAGGGCCGCCGCATCTGGGTGAACGAGCCGTACCGCCGCTTCTTCGGCCTGTCCGAGAGCGCGAGCCTGGACCGCCTGGACGACATGAACCTGATGCCTCCGGATGCGGCGGAGCACGTGCGGCGGGAGGACCATGCGGTGCTCGAGTCGGGGCTCGCCCGCGCGTCGGAGGGCATGATTCCCGCGCCGGACGGAGCCGAGCGGCACTGGCTCACGTATCGCTTCATCGTGAAGGAGCACTCGGGGCGGCGGCTCCTGGGCGGGGTGTCGCTGGACGTGACGGACCGCAAGGCGATGCAGGCGCAGTTGGTGGTGTCGGACCGGCTGGCGGCGGTGGGCACGCTGGCGGCGGGCGTGGCGCACGAAATCAACAACCCGCTCGCCTTCGTGCTCTCCAATCTGTCCTTCCTGTCCGTGGAGCTGCAATCCGTGGCGCGCGAGCTGCCGCCGGGGCGCACGTCGGAGATGGAGGAGGTGCTGCGTGAGGCGGTGGATGGCGCGCACCGGGTGCGGCAGATCGTCCGCGACTTGCGGATCTTCTCGCGCGGAGACGACGAGGTCGCCACGTCCGTCAACCTCCAGGCGGTGATGGAGTCCGCCATCACCATGGCGCGCGGCGAGCTGAAGATGCGCGCGCAGATCATCCGCGACTATAGCGACGTGCCCCCGGTGGAGGGCAGCGAGGGGCGCTTCGGGCAGGTGTTCCTCAACCTGCTCATCAACGCCGCGCACGCCATCCCCGAGGGAAAGCCGGAGCACAACGAGGTGCGCGTCATCCTGCGTCCGCAGGGAGACAGGGTCATCGTCGAGGTGCATGACACCGGCGTGGGCATGGCGCCGGAGGTGCGCGCGCGCATCTTCGACCCGTTCTTCACCACCAAGCCCGTGGGGGAGGGCACTGGCCTGGGGTTGTCCATCTGCCACGGCATCGTCACCGGCTTCGGCGGGGACATCTCCGTGGAGAGCGAAGTGGGCCGAGGCAGCACCTTCCGCGTGTCCCTGCCCGTGAGTCAGCGCTCGCGGGAGCTGGTGCCTCCGACGTCGCGGTTGCACCTGGTGGGCTGAGGGCCAGTGGTGACGGAGGGGCGAATGCGTCCTGGCGCGACGCAACGGCGTTGCGATCAGACGCAGCCGGTCGGCTCACTCCGAGCCCGCGCCACGACCTGACCGGGTGAGGGCAGGGGGGATGCCCGGTCTGGCGCAGCCCTTGCTGTGCGCTCGTCGCATGAGACCCATGTTTCAGTACGGTGCCGCGGACGTTCGCTATGGACAGAGCATCTCACTTGGCACGTCGAGCCCTATCGACCTGAGCGGCAGCAGCTCCTACTCCATCGGGTTCTGGTTGAACCCGCGAGCCCCCGCCTACGACGGCTTCCTGCTGCTGTCTGGCACGTCCTATTACATCGGGATGCATGGGCTGCTGCTCACCCTCAACATCCCGGGCATGAGCGCGCCGCGGCGCTCTGAAATCGAGCTGCTGGCGAATCAATGGCAGTACGTCCTGCTCGTCTTCCAGTCGCAAGGCACCAACCAGGGCACGTATACGTTGTCTGTGAATGGCACGCCGCTCATCGAAGGCTCCCTCTCTCGGGTCACCGCGCCCAACAGCCTGTTCAGCCTGGGCCACACGTCGGATGCGCAGTTCCTCAATGTCGCGTTCTGGTCCACGGCGCTGCCCGAGGGTGAGCGCCTCCCCTTGTGGGACATCCCCTCGCCGAGCACGAGTCTCGCCGCGTGTTACAGCTTCGCCGATGGCTCGAGCAGTGACGTCTCCGGCAACAACCGGAACGCCGCCACCTTCGCGGGCGGCGCTCAAGTCGTGATGGTCGCCCCGGCGCTGCGGCTGCTCAACACGGGAGTCCAGCCGTCCCCTCGCGACGCGCTCTCGGCGGTGGCGGACGGAGGCCCCTTCAGCGTGCAGGCCTGGTTCAACGTCGACGCACCCTCCGACTTCCAGGCGACGTCCCGGACCCTGTTCTCGTGCAGGGACCGCGACACCGGCTACGGGTGCTCCCTGGGGGTGCAGTGGAACGGCGGCGGATTCAACCTCGAGTTCAAGCGGGACGCGGCGGATGGCTCCGGCGGCTGGGGGAACAGCATCCAATTGCCCCCGGGCTCCTGGCATCACCTGTCGGCCACGTATGACGGGACCACGGTCCTCATCTACCTCGATGGGAGTCATGACTTGACCATCGCGTGCACCGTGCCGGTGCTCGCGAACCCCGTGTGGCTGTTCGGTGCCACGTATGCCCCCGATACCGCCGGGTCCGCCGAGAACGAACTCCAGGGCTACCTCCAGGCGGCGGCGCTCTGGTCCCGCGCGATTTCAGCCAGCGAAGTCCAGCAGTACATGTCGGAAGACCCCACCGACTCCGAGGGCTGCGTCGCGTTCTATGCCTGGAGCAGCCTCATGCTCACCAACCAGGTGACGGGCAATCCGCCGGTGCTCCTCAACACGGCCTTTCCCGCCACCGTGGTCACCCCGCCGTCCGAGTCACCGCCCCCGGCGGGAGGCTCCTATACCCAGCTGGCGGCGGTGCGGCCCTCGGCGCGGCTGGAGCCCGCCGTCCGCTGGTCCCCGGAGGAGGTGGCCTATCCCGCCAACAGCCCGCTCCCGCCCGACCAGGTCGAAGCCATCATCGCCGCCTATGAGCCGGTGCTCGCCGCCGTTCCTGGAGCGATGAAGGACCGCCTGCGCTCGCTGTTCCGCAACAACCTCTACCTGGGCCTGGCGAAAGGCAACGGCCCCGGAGGCCTGCCGGTGGGCGCCATCGCCGGAAAGGTGGAGGGCGCCGCGTATGTCTTCTACCACCACACCGCCCAGGGGCCCGTGGAGTGCGGACGGATGGAGCTGTCCGTCAACACGGAGTGCGTCGGCTGGGTTGTCTCCGTAGCGGCGACTTCCCTCTGTCTGCTGTTGACCGTGGTGGGACTGGGGTTCTCGGCGAGCAGGGCCGTCTCCTCCCTGAGCAAATTGGTGGGAGAGAGCACGCCGCTGCTCAAGGCCATCGGAGAGGCGGCCAAGGGCGCCACGAGCGGCAGCACCGTCATCAAGGTCATCAAGGCGCTCTACGTCGCGGGGACGCTTGGCAAGGTGGTGGGTGACGTGCTGACCGGAAACTGGGTCTCCATCGCCCTCAACTGCGCGTCGCTCATCCTCATGGTCGTGGGCCTCTTCACCTCCGGGGGCGCCTACCTCGCCGTCGTGCTGGCGCAGCTCGTCATCAACATCGCCGTCCTCATCGCCGTCATCGCGCAGAAGCCGAGCAACTGCTGCTGACCGCGCTCAGTGGTAGCAGAGCACGGAGACGATACGGGACTGGCCCCGCACGACGGGCTCGACGGCGTGAGGGACCAGGCCTCCGAGCATGACCAGCGTTTGCCGGGGGCGCAGCCGCAGCGTCACCCGGCCCGCCTCTGGGGACTGACGGATGCGCTGGAGCGGCTCGGCTACGCGCTGGGGATAGAGCGTCAGCCTGCCGCCGGGGGCTTGCGCGTCGAGTGCATCCAGCAGGCAGGTGATGACGGCGACCTCGCAGGGGGCCACGTCCCGGTGCAGGTCCAGGTGGTCCCCTGGCTGGAGGTAGAAGCTGTAGGTGCCCTGTCCCCCCGAGGGCTGGAGGCCGGGCCAGGTCAGGCGCCTCAGCCAATCCAGCATCGTGGGGGCCGAGTAGAGCCGCTGGAGCACGACTCCTCCGCTCATGTTCAGCAGGTCGCGGCCCGGGGCGCCGCCACGCTCGGGCTGCGAGTCCGATGACGTGGTGTGCGCGCGCCGCGCGTCGGTGGTGCTCCTGCGCAGGGCGTCCTCGAGCAGGAGCTGGCACGTGGGCGCGTCGGGGAGTCCTTCGTAGAGACCGAAGCCGCCCTGCCGCAGCAGCAGCGAGTCCTGGAGGAGCGTGGTCGGAGGCATGTTCAAGGTCCGAAGGATGTCGAAGCCCGCATCCTTCAGGCGCAGGACCGCGCGCTGGACGATGTCTCGCTCGGAGAGGAAGTTCACCACGCTCGCGGTGGAGATCTGCTCCTGCACGTCGAAGAGGGAGACGCCTCCAATGGAGCGAGGCGAGGCCTGGGCGAAGACGCGCGGAGGAAGGGAGGGACCCTGGCGTCTCGAAGGTTGTTTGGCGGCGCGGCTTCGCTTTTTCGTGGCCATGTGAAGGTTTCTTCCCGTGGTTCACCCTGACGTGCGCGCACCGGTGCGAACCGCCAGGAATGGCGGGCACATCCGATTGAGTTTGTCATTGTTGGGAGTCCTTCAGCGACTGTCAAACGAGTCTTGTTTGTCGTCAGGCGTCATGTCCGGGATAGGACGACCGGGTGCTCTCGGGGGCAATACAAGACAGAGGCAGGGTGACTCACTGCAGGGGCGCCCGGGGATTGGTGGAAGGGCCAATGCCTGTGTCGCTGGAAGCACATTCATGCCGCCAGGAAGCCTGGCCCTCGCGCTCACATGTCGGGCCACGACTGTGGCACCGGGAGCATGATCCTGCTCTTGATACGAGTCTCCCAAGACCAATAATCGGAAACCAGGCCCGGTCTGGCTTTGTTCTTCGTCCATGGCAGGGTCTTGGTTCGACTGAACCTGTTGGCTTCCGCCAGGACTGGCGAAAAGTTCGCTTCAGCCGACTCCTTCAGGACCAGCGAATACGGATTGGCTCGCTGAGAGTAACCCACCGCCACAGAGGCCCTTGCCTTTCCGTAGAGGTCGACATGTCTTCTGAAGTTGTGCTTGTCCTGCCGCTTCATGACATCCAGCACACTGACGATGTTCTTCCCCGTCCCAAGAGCGTCTTTGGCTGTTTCACTCTCGTCACGGAACTCGAGCTTGTTGCTCGCATAACAGAACAACTTTCCAAAATCCGCTGACGCCTGTCGCAGAATCACGACATTCATCCTCGGTACCGCTTCAGTGCCGCCGCCATACGTGGAAACCAGGTGCTCATGAACGCTTCCATGCGCGGCCAGCTTGTTGGTGATCAGCTGGGTCATGTCGTTGACTGTGTTTACGAGCACCCTCACCCACATGTCGACGGGGTTTCCCAGGCACGTGAAGATGGCGTCCATGTATTGATTCACGGCTGACTGTTTATCTCCCACGAGAGCGTCACTGTCATAAGGGACGTGAGCCAGCGCATATTGAGGAGCGTCCTCGGCACCGCGGTATTGAATGGCGATGGCCACACACGTGCCCACACCCCCGGTCTTCAGCACGTCGGTCGCAGGTCCCAGGATTCCAACGAAGTTCATGGGCACATACTGAAAGGTCAATGGCATAGGAGTCGTCCAGCCTAGCACGCGCGTTGCTTGCCCGCCCAGCCCTCACCCAGGGGCGGACGGACGCCACCCCACCATCCGGGGTGACGCGGGGCACATGCCCGCGTCACTCCGGAAGACAGCCTCAGGGGCGCTGCTGCGCGAGCATCCAGCTCAACACCTTCGGGTCCTGGTAGACGCGGTCCCAGATTTCATGGCCACCATCGTGGAAGAGGGTGAAGAGCACCGGGCGCTCGGGTGCATTGCCATTGGCATCCAGGGCCGTCTGGCCGTCGACCCATGTCCACGTCCCCAGGGTGGGGCGGAAGAACGCGGTCTGCGCCCGGTTTGGATAGGTGTACGTGTCAATGACGGTTCCCGTGCCGCCCATGGCCTGTCCCAGCCGGGTGAACCATTCCCGCGTCCCCGAGTATGAGACGGGGTCATTGATGGCATGCGAGCCCCAGACGGGGAGGTTTGCGTTCACCATGGCCTGTGCACGAGGGACGGAAGAGCCGTAACCACCGTTGCAGACGGGAACCGCGGCCGCCAGCTTCGCGGGGAAGGTCGACGCATAGGAGAACGTCCCCCGCACCGCCCATGCTGAGGCCCGTCAGGTACACGCGCTTCCTGTCCACCTTGTACGTCGACAGGATCCGCTCGATGAAGGGGTTCAAGCTATCGAGGGCCTCCTGGTCGTTCCAGAAGTTGTTGATGCCCGTCTGGGGCGACACGAGGATGAAGGGATAGTCCTTCCCATTCTTGTCGATGTACGACTGGAGCCCCAGGTTCCGGACCTGCTTGAGCTGCAGGGTGCCTCCGTCCCCCCGTTCACCCGCGCCGTGCAGGAAGAAGACAATGGGCCAGTTCGAGCCCGTCTCGTAGCCCGACGGCAGGTACACGACATGGCCATAGCTGCCAGGAGGCGAGCCCGTCCCTCCCGCGTAGATCTCCAGCGTGGTTCCGCGCCCGTTGGGGGCTGGCTCCACCCGCACCTTCGTGCGCGAGTTGGCCGTGGCGCCCTGGTCATCCGTCACGAGCAGATTGAACTCGTAGAGCCCCACCACCAGGCCCGAGGCCGTGGCCGTCAGCGTCGTGGCGCCTGTCAGCGTGGCGGTGTTCGGTCCGGAGAGCTGGGTCCACTGGCGGGAGACCACCGTCCCATCCGAGTCGCTCGCGGTGCCCGTGAGCTGGGCGGACGACGTGGGCAGCACCACCGTCTGGTCCAGGCCCGCCGAGGCCGTGGGAGGTACGTTGCTGGGCGTGCCCACCGGCGAGCCATAGATGACGATTTCGTTCGACGCGCCGTACATGCTGCGCGCGAAGTGGAGGTAGCGCGTGCGCTGGCCCACGGGCACCAGCCGCCACTTCTCCCACTGGTTGGTGGCGATGGAGATGGGCGCGGTCCATTCCCCCGGCGCCCCCACGCTGAAGTAGACCGTGCCGACTTCGTCATACGTGTCGAACACGCCGACTTCCGTCACGTCATGGAGCTGACCCAGGTCGATGATGAAGCCCATGGGGTACTGGGTCTCGCTGTAGACGACGTTGCCCCAGGTCGTCGTGGGCTTGAAGGTCGAGCCCGCGCGAGGGTCGCCTATCAGTGCCTGCTCGTCATAGAGGTTCTGGTAAACGCCCAGTGTCGGGCGGATGCCGTCCGGCTGGACCATCGCCGGAGTGATGACAAGCTTCTGCCCCACGAGCGGCGAGGTCAGGGTGGAGAGGGCCTGCTCGGCTCCGCCCTCTTCGGCTGACCCACAGCCGACCAGCAACAAACCCAGCACCGCGAGTCCACGCTTCCAAGCGTCATGAAGTCGCCAACGAATCACAGAGCCTCCTCATTCAGGAATGGTGAGGACGGCAGTGAAATTCAAGTTAAACAGGCAAGTCCAGTCCAATCATCCAAAGGGACTCTTGATGCGGAGTTGCACCGCGAACCGCCTCAAATCGTAGTCATTCCACAACTAAATTGCTGTGGACTCACATTTGCGCTTGACGCGAGTGCGTTGGCTGGGAATCGTTGTGCTGGATGGAAAGACAGACGATGCGGGCTGGGTCGAGGTACAATTTCCCCTGGCCGAGACGGTCGCCGTGCTTCGCGTGGGCAATGCCGAGCAGTACACGCTGAACATTGGAGCGCTCCACCCGGCAAACACGGCAAGCTACATGGCTCTTGAGCCCACGGGCCGAAGGTGGGTAGAGCGACCTGGCTGTTTCGCTTCGTGGCGCAGTCGCTCGACTGTTCAGGGAAGTGGCCATCCCGCGGGAAACGACGGTCCTCGTGTCAAGGCGCTTTCGGCACGGCTGCCGGTGAGGTCCACGACGGCAACGATTGGTTTCCCATGAGGTTGCTCTCGACTATTCGTACAGGTATCCAACCCATCGGGAGCGAACCAACGTAACTCCGCAACCGAGCCGGCTCCCTGACCAGCACCACCATTCGGAAGTCCGACAGTATTCACCAGAAGTCAACAACAGGCTTTCGCTCACGGCGCATGCCGCGCCTGGGCGGAGCCCTATCCGAGGAGAGCACCGTGAACATCGTTCGCTGGAATATTGCTGTCATGGCGTTGTTCGTCATGGCCTGTGGAAACATGGAGGAGGTGCCCGGGTCCGCGATTGAGTCGGAGCCTTTGGGGGAGCAAGTGTCGGAGCTTCGGTCCTGCTCAAGCTCGCTCGACTGCCGGGCCACTTGTGGCTGCAACCCGAGTGGCTTCTGCGAGGCCGGCTTCAGTCCGCCTCCACCCGCGGGTTTCTGCGATGTCGCGCCCGTGCGCGCCTGCGGTACGGGCGCGGACTGCACGACCGGATGCAGCTGCTCGAGCAACGTTTGCCTCGCTATCGGCGGGTTCAGCCCTCCCCCCAACTGTCTTCTCGCGCCTCCGGACTCGTACGAGAGCGACAACTCGCACACCACGGCCTCGTCGTACCTGGGCTATCCGCAGCTTGGACACACGTTCCACCGGGCCGGAGACGTGGACTGGGTGCTTGGGGCCACGAACATCAATCAACTGATGACCGTGGAGGCCTACAACGTGCGCAATGGCGCGAGCCTGCGTCTGGATGTCTATGCGTACGACCATGCCACCCGCACGCTGGGCGCGCTCCTCACCAGCGTATCGACAAGGGTCTGCTCGGACTTCACGCCCGCATGCCTGATGTACCGGACGGCCGTCAACGTGACGCCTGGTGTCTATGCGGTGAAGGTCACGGACACCCGCAACGTCCCCACGGGCTCCGATTGGCGGCCTACCGCGGGGTATGACCTGAAGATGTACTGAGTCATGCACCTCCGCGACGGAGCGGCCTCGAGAGAGCCGCTCCGTCGCTCGAATTGCCCACCCAGGAGCGTCACTGGGCGATGCGAAATGGCGGATGGCGAGCCCTTCACTCAATCGTGGCGCGAAGGGCGTGACACGCGCGACCACAGCTACGGCGCCGCACGGCCCCATCCCCACGTCGTCATCGATGGCTTCCTGGGGCTGTCCGCCCGCGTGAGATTCCGAACGGGTCGAGCCAGGCACGCCGGGCCTCGGAAGCCCCAGTCGAGGCGGCGTTCCATGCGGGGCTGATGGCGACGCCGGACGTCGTCCTGTTCCGCGTCAGCCCGAGCGTGACGGACGGCATGGCGGGGGACACGCTGAGGGCGCTCGCGCAGGTGTGCAGCTCCACGGGGCCGAAGGGGCCTCGCGTGGACGTGTTCGAGCCGCCTGCCTTGCCGGAGCGCGTCCTGACACCGCGACGAGCGGCCATGCTGACCGTCAGCGAGCGTGTGCCGGCCCGGGAAGCAGTTGGACGCATCAGCGCGGAGACGATGGGTTGCTTCCCGCCTGGACAGGCCGTCTTCGTCGCAGGCGAGCGCGTCACCGAGGAGGGCATCGTCTACCTGGAGCGAGCAGTCGCCACCGGTGCACACCTCAAGCGGGTACAGGACGACCACTTCCGGACCCTCTGCGTGATCCGTGAGGGGCCCCCGTGGCACGTGAACGGACACACCGCGAGCGTCAAGTCGTGGCTTTTGAGTAAGCCTGTAGTTCGACCACCTCAGCCCCTGTCACCCGTACCATGACAACTCCTCGGGGCGCTGTTTCCTTGCCGACATAGCACTCGACGAGGACACGATCAGCGGCGGTTGCCTGGAGCGATAACCGATGGGGTTTGCGCAACAGCTTTCTGATTTGGGCATTGGCCGGGTACGAAGGGTTTCCTTCGCGCACGCTGTCACAGAAGGCCACGGTGACGGCCCGAGGAGTGGGCGCGGGAGGTGAAGCCAGACCTGCATCCTCAAACAACTTGTTGAGTTGATCCGCCGCGGCAACGGCTCGTGGAAAGCCAGTAAAGGCGGATACCAGTGTCAGCAACTCAGTGAGTTCTCCGGGTGCCAGGCCTTCGGCCAGACCTGTCTTGAAATGTACGCTCAAAGGGGGGCCGACCATGCCGGCGGCGACGATGGCGGCGAAAATCGACGCTTCCTGCAGGCGCGGGTCCAGGCCCGGGCGATCGTGCAGATGGCCGTAGACGACACCCACCGCCAACTGGCCCAGCGCCGGGGCGGTATGGAACAGCGCATCAAGTCTGGCGCCGCCATCGGGGACCAGGTCAATGAATGTCTTGCGACCTTCACGGTACAGCGTTTCAACGGGGGTTTCCGGGGCAAGGGTTTTCATGTCCATCCTCCAGGAGAAAAGAACGGCGTTTGCTCGACTGCGCACGTACTTCGGCCTGATGAAAACGTCCATCCATGGGAAATCAAAGTGTAAAGGCATCCGTGGTCTTTCGCCATGGGAAAACGGGCATGCACGTGGCGCTGTGTTCCGTCATTCATGACAATCACATCCACACTTTCCAGCCCGCAAGTAACGCCCTCTCCGAACCCAGTGGGGCTGGATTGGCATTCTCGGGGGCGATGCGCGATTCAATCCCCCAACGCCTGACGTTCTGTCCGTCGATGCTCCGCTGGCCATGAACTACAGACGAGACATGACCTGGCGAGTCTTGGTGCACACCGGTTCCTACGTAGAAATCGGCCCCGACGGGCTCACTGATGCCTATCGGGGGGCGGGCAAGGACGCGGCGCCGTCCCCCGCACCGGGCGCGGAGGAGGACTTCTCCTCCACCCATGGCCGCGCCTTCACGGCGACAGGGGACGGAACATGGGCGGGAAGACGCGCGGCGCCTTCTTCTTGCGGACACAGCGGGTGTCCGCGCTCATGTAGCACGCGGAGAAAGCACGACGGCGCAGGCCGGGGCGGCCACGTCCGGAGCGGTGCCACAGGTGGTTGTGGATGAGGATGACCTCACCGGCGAGCGCGGGGAGGGGCAGGGCGCGGCGCTCCGCGTCCTGGGCCGCCACCGCGTCGGGAGGAATGACGCCGCCCAGCTCCGTCACCAGTCCGGCCTTGTGGCTTCCGGGCACCACCTCAAGACAGCCGCCGTCCTCGGGGGCGTCGTCCAGGGCCGTCCACAGCTGGAGCTCCGGCTCGCGCGTGAGGCCCCACAGTCGGCCGCCATCCTGGTGCCAGGGCAGGTTGCTGCCGCCGGCCTGGCCCTTGTGGAAGAGGATGGCGCGGTAGAGGACGATGTCGCCGGGGATGCGCGCGCGGACGATGCGCTCGAACAGGGGATTTTCCATCCACGCGAGGAAGCGCGGGTCCTTCTCCAGCTTCTCCAGCTTGCGATAGTCCAATGACGGGCCCTGCCAGCCCAGGCCCAGCGGCGCGTCCTCGTAGCGCCCTGTGGTCGCGTCCGGCTGGAAGAACAGGCCAGGGTAGACCACCCGGCCGAGCATGAGGTCGTCCGCACGCTCGCGCAGGGCGTCCAGCCCGGACTCCTCCAGGACCCGACCCAGCCGGGCATAGCCGTGCTCGGCGTAGTGTGCGAGCGCCCTGTCGATGTCGATGTCCCGAGCATCCTCACGAAGCATGGCGTCCTCATACCCTGGACGCTCCAGGGGTGGGAGTGTCACGGCACGGTGTTCCGCACCGCGGACGCTGGGAAGGACCGCTTGCGCCCCCGCCGTCCCCGCACCATGGTGAAGGGGCATGCCCTATCGTCGCGCCACGCGTTACGTCGTCGCCCCGGATGGGACCCGGGTGGCCTGGCACACCCACGTCGGCGACCTGCTCGAACAGGCCGCGGACGACGCGCTGAAGACTCGCACCACGGTGTTGCTGAGCAATGGCATTGGCACCTCGGAGAACTTCTGGCGCCACATCGTCGCCAGCCTGGAGCAGGACCACCGGGTGGTGCACTGGAACTACCGGGGGCACGGCGGCAGCGAGGAGTCCCGCGGCGGCGACTATGACGTCTCCGTACACGTGGGAGACCTGGAGCGCGTCACCGAGGAAGTCATGGCGCGCGGCGATGGTCGGCCGCCACATCAGGTGGCCTTCTCCATGGGCGTGCGCGTCCTCCTGGAGCTGTACCGGCGAAGGCCGGACCTGGTGCCCGCGATGACGCTCATCGCCGGCACGCCGGGGGCTCCGGGCTCTGGCGACGCGGGACTGGCCGCGCGCGCCGCGCTGTCCACCGCGCGCGAGGTCTTCCGGATGGCGACCCCCGCGGTGCCGCTGGTCACCCCGGTGGTGCGCGCGGTGCTGGGCAGTCGCATCGCCTATCCCATGGCCCGCGCTGTGGGGGCCCTGCGTGCGCGCGCGCCCAGGGACGACATCGACGAGTTCCTGCGCGCGCTTCGCACCATGAGCCCCAAGGCCTACTGGTACACGCTGCGCGGGCTGGCCGAAGGACACGCGTGGGATGTGCTGCCTTCTGTGAAGGTGCCCACGCTCATCATCGCCGCGCGCGACGACACCCTGGTGCCCCTGCGGGAGATGATCCGCATGCGCGACTCCCTGCCTCATGCCCACTGGATGCAGGTGGATGACGCGGGGCATGCCGGGCTGCTGGAGGCGGGCACCGAAATCTCCGACGCCGTGCGTGCCTTCCTCATCGACCATGGGATGCGGCCGGAGGTGTCCTCGGTGTCTCGCGAGCCCGGACCCTCCGCTCCGACTTGAGCCGCTTGTCACGGGATTGCCTCTGGAAACGCCCCCTCCGGGCATGGAAAACTAGGGGAGGGGCGTGTCCATGCGGCTGCTGCTCGTCGAAGACGAAGTGAAGATGGTGGCCCTGCTCCAGCGGGGATTGGCGGAGGAAGGCCACACCGTCGAGGTCTGTACGCGGGGACGCGAGGCGTTGGAGGTGGGAGCCCGGGAGGGCTACGACGTCATCATCCTGGACTGGGCCCTGCCGGAGATCGACGGTGTCACCCTGCTCAAGCACTGGAGGAGCGCGGGAGTGCGCACGCCGGTGTTGATGCTCACCGCGCGCGGCACCACGCCGGAGAAGGTGACGGGGCTGCGCTCGGGCGCGGACGACTACCTGGTGAAGCCCTTCGACTTCGAGGAGCTGCTGGCGCGGCTGGAGGCGCTGGCGCGGCGAGGTGAAACAGAGGATGGCGCCGTGCGGCTGGGCTGCGTGGTGATGGACCCGCGCCGACGGGTGCTCTGCAAGGGAGGTCGCGAGGAGCCGCTGACGCCGCGTGAGTTCGCGCTCTTCTCCGCGCTGGCGAAGCATCCGGGCGAGGCGCAGGTGAGAGCCCGGTTGATGGCCCAGGCCTGGGGCCCGGACTTCGAGGGTCATGGCAACGTGCTGGATGTGTACGTGGGCTACCTGCGCACGAAGCTGGAGCGCCTTCAAGTCACCGACGTCTCCATCCGCTCCGTGCGCGGCGTGGGCTACAAGCTGACGGTGGCCACGGACGAATCGTCGTGATGCTCACGCGGCGCCTCTGGGTCCTGGGCGCGCTCCTCCCCGTGCTGGCGATGCTCACCGCGCTGGGGCTGGCGGGCCAGCTCTTCCGCTATGACCTGGAGCGCTCACTGGACCGCGCATTGTTGGCGCAGGCCGCGGTGGAGAGCGTGAGCCTCTTCGACGGCCCCGGGCAGAAGGTCCACCTGCACATGGCGGTGTCGCCGCTCCTGGAGCAGGTGCGGCCCTTCGCGCCCCATGGCTACCTCTACGGGCCGGACGGGTCGCTGGTGGTGAGCTACCCGCAAGGGCCCGCGGGGGTGGCGGTGCTCGAGGAGCGCATCGTGCCAGGAGAGCCGGGGGGCGAGCCTCGGCTCATGACTCGGGTGGAGCCGGATGGCGAGCGGTGGCGAGAGGTGCGGGTGAATGTCCGCTCCCCCCACGGGGAGCGCTATGCGCTGCGCCTGTCCGCGTCGCTGGGGCAGGTGGATGGCTCCGTGGGGACGTACCACCGGATGGCCCTCTCGCTGGCGGCGGTGCTGGGGCTGGCCTTGCTGGTGGTGCAGACCACGCTGGCGCGAAAGCTGGCGCGGAGGTTGGCGGCCATCACCCGCCACCTGGGCCAGCTGCGGGAGGGCGACTTCTCCCGCGCGCCGGTGGAGGACCTGGAGCGTGACGAGATAGGCCAGCTTCGCGCGGTGCTGGCGGAGGCGACGGAGCGGCTGCGTGGCGCGCGTGAGACGCAGGAGCGGCTCATCGCTGGCGCGGCGCACGAGCTGCGCACGCCGTTGACCCTGATGCGCACCAGCATGGACCTGGCGCTGCGCCGGGAGCGAACGCCGGAGGAGCTGCGCGCCAGCATGCTCGACTCGCGGCGGGAGGTGGACCGGCTGGCGGTGCTCGCGGGCAATCTCCTGGACCTCGCGGTGGCGGGACGCGGAGGGTGGGACCGGAAGCGCGGAGACCTGTCCCAGCTCATCGCCCAGGCGGTGGAGGGCGCGCGCGCGGAGGCGGAGCGGAGGCGTCTGCTGATTCGAATGGATGCGCCGGGCCCCGCCGAAGCGAGCTTCGATGCCGGAGGCTTGCGGCAGGCCGTGGACAACCTGCTGTCCAACGCCCTGAAGTTCTCTCCGGAGGGGGGAGAGATTCACGTGAGGCTGGTGCGGGAGGCAGAGCGCTATCAGGTGCGCGTGGCGGACAAGGGGCCGGGCATCCCCTCGTCCGAGCGCGAGACCGTGTTCGAGCCCTTCCACCGCGTGCCGGGTGACGTGCACACGTCAGGCACGGGGCTGGGCCTGGCCATCGTCCGGGAGGTGGCGGAGCAACACGGTGGCCGCGCCTATGTCGCGACGGAGCCGAGGGGCGCCGGAGCGGAGGTGGTCATCGAGATTCCGGTGGCGCCGCGAGCCGCGTCGTGAGGCGTCAGGCGGGCAGTCGGCGCTCGCGGAGCGCGGCGAGGAGCCTGGGCTTGCCCTCGTGCAGCACCGCGTCTCCGTGTGAGGGAATCACGTGCTGGAAGTCGAGCGAAGCGAGCTTCGCGATGGCGGCCTCGAACGCGGGCCTGTCCTTGACGAAGCGGAGGAACAGCTTGCTCACGGCGAAGCGGCGGTAGGTGCCGAACATCCTGAAGAACAACCAGGCGGCGAGGCCCTTCGGTTGCGGGATGTTGAAGACCATGTCGGTCAGGTAGAGCGCTTTCGAGGCGGAGTGGAGGAACGCGCTCTCGTTCAACTTCGGCATGCCCGCGAGCGGAAGCAGCGCCAGCTCGCTTTCGAAGGGCCAGGGGTCTACGCCGAGCAGGCCATGCCAGGTCAGCTCGGGATGCTTCTCCCGCGCGCCCAGGGGGCCCCAGAGTCGTGCCGTCGGGTGGGCCTTCGCGGCGGCCTTCATGCCCGCGGTGTGCATCAAGCTCGGGGCGACGATGTCCGTGACGGGACCGGCTTCCTTGAGCTGCTCGGCGGTGAGAATCGATGCGGGTGACAGCAGCACGCGCGCCTGTTCCAGCTCGAAGACCGCGGTCCGAACCGGCAACTGCATCAGCGCAGAGCGCAGTGTGGTCTCGATGAAGTGGGTCTGGGGCAGGGCCATGGGCCCGACGCTCGCACACAACCGCTAGGGTGTCAGGGGTATCCAGTCGGACACAGGGACGAGCTGATTCGTGGTGGGGTCCAACGCCGCGAGCTGCCCCCCTTGCACGCCCACGCGGCGATTGACGCCGAAGGTGACGGGCGGGGAGACGCCCGTGTCGAAGTCGCGCAGGGTCTCCAGGTGCTGCGTCAAGCTGGCGCGGGTGACTTCGGCTCCCGCTCGGGTGAGGGCTTCCACGAGGACTCGCGCCGCGGCGTAGGCGCCGAATTGAAACGAGGTGTGTCCCGGGGCCAGGCCATGGCGCTTCATGAACGCGGCGAAGTCCTTCAGCGCGGGGGCTCGCTCTCCGAGGCCAGCGGGATAGAGGAAGTGGATGCGACCCGTCGAGGCGCCCACCAGCTCGGGAATGGCGAGGCTCGCCGGTGCGAGGACACGTACGGAGGGGGCATGCGCCTCCAGGGCCCGCAGCAAGGTGTCGAGGCCCTCGGGCGTTCCCGCGTACAGCACGGCGGGTGGTGGCGCGGAGGCCCAGTGCTCCACCGGGAGAGGTCCGTCTGGGACGGTCAGCTCCACGGGGGCTCGAAGCTCCCGGCGTGTCGTCTCCGCGCGCACGGCCTGTGCCCAGGCCCTGCCCTCATCGCCTCCCGTGTGGATGACGACCAGCGACTTGCGTCGCAGCTCGGACTCGCGCGTGGCGGCGAGGGACTGCACCGCGAGCCGCGCGAGAGCGGGCTCATCGGGGTACAGGAAGAACACGGGACTGTCCTCGTCGGCGGTGCCTCCGTTCAAGGCGAGGGGGAGAATGAGGGGCGCACCTTCCTCGGTGAGTCGCGCGTCGGAAGGCAGCGGGCCTCGTCGCATGCTGGCCACCAGCGCGAGCACGCCACGGTCCAGCAAGCGCGTGGTGGCGTCAGAGGTCGGAGGCGTCGTGGCCCGAGTGGCGTCCTGCGCCGCCTCCGCCGGACTCCCTCGCTCCAGCAATCGCGCAGTGGAGTCCGCGGCCGGAGGCATCATGCTCCGCGGCGCGTGGAGCGCGGCGTCGTCTTCGACGAGCAGCTCCAGCTTCCTGCGGAAGATGCCGCCACTGGCATTCACGTCCGAGAACACCGCGCGCACCACGGCCGCGGCTTCCTGTCCCAGCTGTCCCCGTCTTCCCGTGAGAGGCAACGCCGCGCCCACCGTGAGCGTGGTGGGGGAGACGCCCGGGTCCGGGTGTTCGCCAAGCTGCCCCAGGTAGGCGAGCAGCTCCTCCCGCTCGACATCGTCCAGTGCGTACCGAGGCATGGCCACGCCCAGCACACGCCCACTGGCGGAGACACCCTCGGTGATGGCGCGCAACAACGTGGTCCGCGTGTACGCGGGGCGCGCGGCGTCCTCCAGCGCTCCCACCGCTCGAGCCCGCGAATGTCCGAGCGCCCCGGGCGTGATGTCCGGCACCTCCACGCCACCCTCGCGGCTGCCACGACCCGAAGGACCATGGCAGCGAGCACAGGCGGCCACCTCTCCGCTCAGCTCCACACGCTCGGGCGCGAGAAAACCCATGAGTGATTTCCCTCGGACGCTCTGTCCCCGCTGAAAGAGGCTCCGCCCTCGCTTCGCCGTCAGCGGGTCCACGGGAGCAGGTGTCGACTCCGCCTGCTTGCAGCCGAACCACAGCGACGCCAGGACCACCAGGGCCCACCGCGCGCCATGTGGCCCCAGGCTCGCTGCTCGCGAGACGCCGACAGCGCGGGCTCCGTCAGGCTTCCTCGGCATGCCGCTACCTCGGGTCGTTCAGGTGCTCGACGGCGTAGACGATGTTGTCCACCTGGGCCATCGCCGGGGACTTCACCCACATCCCCGTGGCTGAGTCGCCGATGAGCAGCGTGGTGTTGTGCGCATCCGGGTCATCGACGTAGCCCCCCAGCTTCTTGAGCACGAGGGTGATGTTCTCTCGCGAGCCCGTGAGGAAGTACCAGCCGGGCCGCACGCCCATCTTCTGGGTGAAGGTGCCCAGGCTCTTGGGGGTGTCGTTGGCGGGGTCCACCGAGAGGGTGATCATCGTGATGTCCTTGCCCACGCGTCCGCCGAGCTTCTCCTGCACCTGCGCCAGATGTCGGGTGATGGGCGAGCACGCGCCCTTGCACGCGGTGAACGCGAAGTTGATGAGCACCTTCCGTCCGCGCACCAGGTCCTCGTAGAACCGGTGCGCCTTGCCGTGCTGGTCCACCAGCTCCGTGTTGGTGAAGTACTTCGCGGCCGAGGCGTCCTGCGCGCTGGCGTCCGCCTGCACCGTGGCCCCCAGCTCCGAGGGCCCCGCCGAAGCCGCCTGGGCCTCGCGAATCGCCGCGAGGAGGGTGCTGGGACTCCCCAATCCATCCACGCGCGTCCACGTGCCGGCCATCGCGTTGCCCACGAGGACGGTGGGGCGGTGCGCCTCCTTGTCCGGCACATAGCCCCCGAGCGCCACCAGGGCCTGCTTCACCTTCGCCGGCTCCCCCGTGAGGAAGGACCAGCCCGGGCCGGGCTTGAAGGGCTCGGCGAACTTCGCCATGCGCTCGGGCGTGTCATTGGCCACGTCCAGGGTGATGGAGATGAAGCGCACGTTGCTCCGGGGGCCTAGCTCCTTCTGCACGCGCGCCACCGTCGCCGTCATCGGTGAACAGATGGTCTTGCAGCGCGTGAAGATGAAGTTGATGGCCACCGTCTGGCCACGGACCAGGTCCGTCCACAGCTTCACCGCGCGGCCCGTCTGGTCCACCAGCTCCACGTCGGGGACTTCCACGCTCAGCGGCGCGGGCGCCTTGGGTGTGGGCACGGCGACCTCGTGCGCTGACACGGGCCCCGCGAGCCCCAGCACGAGGACGAGGACCTTCGAGAACGACGACAGGCGGTGCTTCATCGGTGGACCTCGGAGGCGGATGCCGTCGCCGAGGCAGGAGCCTCCACGACGCCAAAGGTGGAGTGGGGCAGGCGACCCAGGTCGATGCCACGGCTCTCGACGCCCACCACGAACTTGTACTGGCCCGGCGAGGGCGGGGTGAAGTCCACCTCGAAGCCGCCGTCGGCGCTGCGTCGCGGCTCCGTGCGCCACTGCCAGGTGCCGGGCGTCTTGAAGAGGAGGACGCGAACCTCCTCGGGCTGCACGGGGGGCATGCCCGTCATGCCCGGAGTGGGCTCCAGCTTGAAGCGCAGCGTCGTGGTGGCGCCGGCGGTGAGCAGCGTCTTGGCGTCGAACGCGGGGGTGAGGGTGAGCGGGAGCTTCTTCGCGAGCGCCGCGTCCTCCGGGACTCCGCCCACCTGCCACTGCGTGCAGACGATGGCGCGGGGGTTGTCCAGGAGCAGCTGAACGTCGTAGGTGCCGTTCTCCCGCACCGTGGCCGTGGCGGAGTAGACGCCCGCCTCCACCTCGCGCAGCGAGCGGTCCAGGACTCGCACGGCGCGGGGCTCGCGGCCGTAGTTCAGGTGGGTGCCTCGCGGCGCCATCATTCCCTCCTGGTAGAGAAAGAGGGCGCGGTCCGCGGTGCCGGCGACGATGACGCCGTTGCCTTCTGGCAGCGCGGCGATGGGGTCCGAGCGGCCCAGCCCACGAGACTCCTCGGGCGCGCGCTGGCCCATGGTGACGTTCACCACGGAGGGCGTGCCGGTGCCCTCCAGCGTACTCATGTCCACCAGGGCCACGCGCCCGCTGGTGGTGTTGCGCACGTACCCGAAGGACTCGGTGAACACGACGGAGTCCGGCGCGGAGAAGCCGGTGAGCGCGTGGGCCACCTGGCTGCGCGCGGCGTCGAGGATGTCCACCGCGTCCGCTTCCGGGTACAGCAGGAACGCCCAGCGAGAGGTGCGGTCGAACCGCAGCGCGCCCGGCCCGGGCTTCACGGTGATGCGCCGCGACACCTCGCGCTTCTCGGGGTCCACCACCAGCACCTCGCTGGAGCGGGGCTGGACCACGAAGAGGGCTCGGGCCACGGGGCTCCAGGCCACGTCACCCGCGCCCACGCCCACCTTCACGGTTCCCAGCACCTCGCGCGAGGCCACATCCACGGCGGTCAGCACGTCGGCCTCGGTGCTGGTGACCCAGGCCGTGCGGCCCTCGTCGGAGAAGGCGAACTCATGGCGGCCCGTGCCCACGCGCAAGGTCTCCACCTCCGCGTGGGCCGCGGTGTCGAGGACGCTCACGGTGCCGTCCCCGTCGTTGCTCACCCACGCGGTGCGGCCATCCGGTGCCACCGCGACGCGGCCCGGCTGCTGGCCCACGCGGACCGTCCGTGTCGTGAGGAAGCGCTCCATGTCCACCACGGACACGCTGTTGCCGGAGGCCACCGTCACGTAGAGCGCGGAGCGGTCCTGCGACATCGCCCAGTCGGCCGCCTCGCCGCCCACGGAGACGAGGCTGTGCAGCTTGGTGCGCTCGAAGGCGAGCTGCGGGTTGATGACGGACACCGTGTGGTCATGGTTGAGCGTGAGGAACCAGTAGGCGTTCAGGTCCACGTCCGCGCGCGCGGAGAGCAGCCCGCCCAGATAGGTCTTCACGCGCGCCGTGCAGGCCGCGTCATCCAGGGGCGCGGCGCCCTTCTCCCGCAGCGACATCCAGCCGAGCACACGTCGGCCCTGGAGCGGCGCGTGGGACTTCGCGTCCTGGAGGACGAAGCGCGCGGTGCCCTGGAGCGGCGCGCCGGCCGCGGCCTCCCGGGGACGAGGGTTCAGCGACAAATCGAACCGCACCGAGACACCCTCGCGCTCGGCGAAGACCGGCTCCGGAGCGGGGAGGGGTGGCGCGGCCACGGGGACGTCCGGCTGCTCGCGAGGGCGGAGGTTCCAACCGGCGGCGCCGAGTGCGCCCAAGGACAGCAGGCCGAGGGAGGTGAAGACAAGGCTCTTGCGCATGGTGCGAGGACTTCCAGGGACACCGAAGAGAGAGAAGGGGGGCGACGCGCTCCAACGCGGACCGCGTCGCCCGGAACCGACAGCGGCTGACCGCTACTGCACCCGGTACACGCCCCACAGACCGCCGCCGCTCCACAGGAAGCTCGCGTGGTCGCGGTACATGTAGTCGCCCTTGACGCTGGAGGCGCCACCGGCTCCGTACTCCGGAATCATCGTGTACGACTGCATCACCGACGCGCCGCCCTGGGTGGAGATGATGGGCGAGGTGGCGTTGGGGCCCATGACGCGCGACTGGCTGCCCGCGCGCCACGGGTTGCGGCGCCACTCCGCGCCATGCATGGAGATGGCGTGCTGGCGCGAGTGGCCCGACGGATGGCCGAACCGCCAGCGCAGCGGGTCATTCACCTTCGCCCTGAACACCGGCGTGGCCGGGTCCCCATGTTTCGTGGAGCTGAGGATGTCGCGCAGGTCGAAGTCGTTGATGGCCTCCGGACTCGTCTGCGGGGGCACCCCCAGCCGGGCCCACAGCGGCTCGGTGCGGTAGTTGAAGCCCTTCTGTCCGGTGTCCTGCGAGTCGTCGATGCCCGACGTGTTGCGCAGCGCCGTGTAGCTCTCCAGGCCGTCCGTGTCCCAGAAGGTGGAGTCATCGCTGTGCAGGCCCAGGTCGTCCTGGAAGAGGGCGACGAACTCGCGGAACGTCTCCGGCTTGCCGTCGGCCCCGGTGTACGAGACGTAGGCCTGGGCCTCGGTGCCGGGGTCCGCCGTCCAGGAGGCGTCGGTGGGCTCGATGATGAGCGCGCCGATGGCGCCGTGCATGCCGTGGTTCACCACGTCCGCCATGTTGCGCAGGTTGACGATGCCGAACTCCATGGGCGTCCTGCGGCCCCAGGGGAACGGCGTGCCGAACGGCGAGCTCTTGAACTCACCGGCGAACCACCGGTACGTGCGCGCGCCGCCGGGCGGGACCGTCTGCACCGCGTTGAGGCCCACGTTGGCGCCGTCGTCCACGTTGACGTCGTAGTTGACGAGCTGCGGATGCAGCGACACGTGGTTCGACATCCGCACCTGGTTGACGTTGAAGCGCGGGGTGATGGCCGAGTGGTGAGCCCAGATGTTCGACTTTGGCAGCGTGGTGGAGGGCAGCCGGTTGGTCAGGATGACCTGGATGCACTCACCCGCGCGGGCCCTGAGGATGAGCGGCTCCGGCTTGCGCGTGCCGGCCTTCAGCCCGCCCAGGTGCGCGTCCTGCGCGAAGATGATGGCGTCCGGGTCGTAGATCTTGTGCACGTCGTTGTAGACGAGCCGCTTGCCGGCGAGGTGGTTCTTCGCGTCGATGGCGGAGACCCGGTACAGCCGGACCGGCGCGCCCTTCGGACACGAGTCCGTCTTGATGGGCTTGATGCCGAACCACTGGGCCGCCTCGTATTGGAGGACCAGGTCCTTGTCGACGCGGAGCATCCCCTCGCGGTCGGCCATGACGTGCTCGACGGTGCGCTGCTTCACCGGCTTGCCCGTCTCGTCCACCTCGTAGGAGTCCTGCACGGAGTCGCGCTCCTTCTCCGGGTCCAGCACCTCCAGGCCCGCCTCGTCGGGCAGGTCCAGCAGGGTGAACGGCGGGTAGGCCTGCGCCTCTCCGTTCGCAGCGCCCCTGGCGACCGTCTGGAGCTTCGGGTTCTCGTCCGCGGCCAGCAGGGCCACGTCCGCCAGGGTGCGGGTGTTTCGCAGCCGGTTCTTGGTCGTCCGGAGGATGCCCCACATGCCGTTCCACAAATCACCCGTGGAAGCGCTCATGTACATGTAGTCCGCCGTCTCGTACGGGCCGATGATCTGCGGCAGGCCGCCGGTCAGGTTGAACTCGAACTTCTCCGAGATGCCGATGGCCTGCGCGTTGTAGAAGCCGCTGTCCGGGTCGTACAGCTCCTTGAGCCACTTGTTGCCGTGCAGGGTGAAGGAGTGCTGCTCCTCCTGCGCGCCCTGGATGAGGCGGATGCGGATGTTGTCGCCTGGGTTCGCGTACATCACCGGCGTGTACGGGTCGCCGTGGATGTCCGAGCGGAAGACGTTGGCCATGTCTCCGCGCGTCCCGCTGCGCTGCACCCTGTCGCTGCAACTGATGCGAGTGGAGATGCGGTGGGGGATGGGCTCGTTGTGGTAGTTGATGGTCATCCCGCCCGGGTCAGCGGCGCTGATGGCCTCCGGCATGGGCGTGGTCTCGAAGCCGACCGCCCACGGCAGCTTCTCCTCCTTGTAGTTGGGCGGGTTCACCGGCTTGCCGCACTCGTCGTAGAGGGGCACGTAGTCCGCGAAGGCGATGGCGAACTCGCGGAAGCTGTTGGCCGGGTTCGCGGTGATGATGTCCGCGCTCCAGCTCGTCGGGCCACCGTCCGCCACGCGCGAGCCGTAGTAGATTCCCGTGCGCGGGTCCCTCCACTTGGAGCCCTTCGGCTCGACGATCAGCGCGCCGTAGAAGCCGTGCTGCTGATGTGACGACGGGCCGAAGTGGTCGTGGGTGAACACGGTCTCCAGCGGGTGCTCCTTGCCCGAGTCGCTGAGCAGCGGGTCCGCCCACCAGCGCTGCACGGTGGTCTGCGCGGTGCCGGGCGCACGGGGGATGCGCGGGTGGGACGCGGGCGCGGAGAGGTACACGCGCGCGCCCGTCTCGCCCACGTTGCCATCCGCCACGAAGGCGCCGCCCGCCGCGTTGGCCAGGTGGATGCGGTGCGCCACCGTGTCCGAGGACAGCGTGCCGTCCTCGTAGTTCCAGCCGTTGCCGGCGCCGTCCGCCGCCGTCACGTCGAACTTCACCAGGTGGATGTGCTGCCCGATGACGTCCGTCGGCGTGTAGATCTGGAAGTCATCCGGTGCCAGGTGCGCGGGGATGATGTTGGTGGCGTAGAAGTTGATGCACTCGCCTGACTCGGCGCGGAAGAAGAAGGGCTCCGGAGGCCGCCTGCCGTCCTGCGTGGCCGCCACGTCCTCGTTGAGCACCATCAGGCGCGCCTGCGGGTCATGCCAGCCGGCGCGGTTCACCCGCTGCATGGCGACCTGCAGGTAGGTCGCGCGGTAGTTGCGCTTCGTCGTGCGCGACGGACACGGGTCCGCGAAGGGCGCACCGGCGACGGGCGGCCGGCCGTTGACGAGGAACCTCCCGGTGCCGCCCAGCGCGGTGTAGCCGGGGTAGTACTTCACCGTCTCCGCGAAGGCGGGGTCGTTGTGCAGCGGCACGATGGACGGCGCGGTGGCGCCGGCGGCGCTGGGGAAGTCGCCGGAGTGGAAGGCCATGGCGGCCTTCTCCGTCGGGGTGCCGGCGTGGGGCAGCAGCTTGATGTTGAGCGCCGTCGGGTCCACGTCGAAGCGTCCCGAGTTGCCATAGGCCACCGGGCCCACCGCGTTGGTGACGATGTGGCGCGGCAGGCCTCCGTCGAACTCCAGATCCAACGGGGCCTGGGGCGTCCGGCGGCCCGGCATGCCCGGGATGTAGAAGGGGAAGCCGGGGAACGCGGGCCGCGTCATCACGCCCGAGGGCGTGCTCACGGTGGTGGCGACATACGTGGGCATGGGCGGCATGGCCCGGCTGGGGATGGGGATGACGGCCGGGTTGGGGGTGCCGTTCTTGATCTCCGCGTCGGGCAGCACGCGGTCCTTGGTGCCGGCCTCGAACACGTCATGCACGCGCCACAGCGCCCACATGCCCTGGGCGAAGTGGGGGTACAGGTGACAGTGGTGGATGGAGTCGCCCACCGTGAGGTTGCGGTTGCCGGAGCCGCCGAAGTTGATGTCGTAGGTGAAGGCCGAGCCGGGGCCGACCGTCTGCGAGTCCAGGTAGTTGGAGTCCTGGGCGCCGGGCGAGTACTTCCACTGATGCGCGTGCAGGTGGAAGACGTGCGTCTCCGCGGGGCCCGCGTGGATGTTGCGGATGCGCACCGGGTCGCCCAGGTAGCTGTGGTGCACGTTGGTCGGGTCGTCCGGATAGAGCGCCGCCACGGCCTTGCCGGAGGCGTCCTTCTCCACGTTCATCGCCGGGTCGCCATTGGCCCAGGACTCGAGGAAGAACTCCTCGTACTCGCAGGTGACGCAGTCCTTGGTGGGGCCAATCTTCGCGCGGTTGGCGATGAGCTCCGCGCCCAGGCCCGCCACGCCGTAGTTCACCCCGAAGCCGTCGCGGACGCTGTGGAACGTCGGGTTCCACTCCAGCTCGTCGAAGGCCTGAACCGCCTTGATTTCATCGTGGTAGATGGCGGTGAGCTCGCGGAAGTGGCCCTGGTCGATGGACGTCTTGGTGCCCACCGACGTGCTCGTGTACCCGGTGATGATGGCCTCCAGGTCGCCGTGGCGGATCTTCCGGCTGGAATCCAGGATGGCCAGGTGGGGACGGCCGGTGCCATCCACCGCGTTGTACTGGATGAGCGGCGTGCCGTCCGGGTTGGTGCCGGTGGTGACGGCCTTGAGCACGCCCTCGCTCACCTTGGAGCGATACCAGGTGCTGTTCGGAGGCTCGACGTTGACGGCGCCGAAGAGGCCCTGCGCGGTGGAGCCTCCATCGCCCTCGCCGCCGAACGAGGCCCCCATGCTGTGGAAGAAGAAGACGCCCTCGTGGTCCGCGTACCACGTGTAGTCGAGCGTGCCGCCGGAGGGCACCAGGCTGCTCGGGTTGAAGCCGACGTTGGCGCCGTCCGAGAGGATGTTGCGGTACTGCAGGCCCTGGATGTGGATGGACGCGTGACGGGTGGCGGGGGAGTTGTCGCGGTGGTCGTTCTCCGCGTCCTGCTCCTCGCCGAGCCAGAACCACCGGCCGCCCACCGCCTCGCGCTTGATGAGCGACTGGACGGGGTCATACGAGAGCGTCCACACCCAGAGGGGCAAGAGCTTGCGCAGGATGCTGAGCGTGGTGGAGCCGCCGGCCCTGCTCGGGCCGGGCTGGGACTGCTCCGGGCTGGGAATCGCCGAGCGGGTAGGCGCCAGCCAGTTGAAGAACTTCACCTGGAGGCAGTCCCCCACGTTGGCGCGCAGGGTGAGCGGGCGGGGGCGCTTGTTCGTCTTCAGCCGCGCGTTGCCGGGCCCCACGGGCTTGCTCGGGCTGATGGCCTCCACGTCCTCCTTGAGGGCGTAGATCATGCCCGTGGGGTTGAAGGAGCCCAGCCGGTTGTAGGTGTAGACCTGATCCAGCGCGACGACATCCGCGAAGACGGTCCGCGCGCAGGTGGGCTCCGCGAGCGCCTGGGGAGAGGAGCCCACCGCCTTCTCCTGCGTGGGCGCCATGGGCTGGTGGCCTGGCGCGGCCTGCTGAGTGGACGCGTCGGCGCCGTCCGGTTGACAGGCGAGGCTGGAGACCAGCGCGATCGCCAGAAAGGAACGTCCGAGCGCGGGCGCGACCCGGCCTCCGGGGAGGGGTCTCCCCCCCGGTTGTTGTCGTTTCTTGGTTGAAGACACACTTCCCCCTGTATCGCCCCGGCGAGGGCGATTCCCTGATTAATCCGTCAGGCGCGACTTGTATGTTTCTGAGAGCTTTCTCAAGAAACACAGACATGCAGTCCGTGTTTCCGATGTCTCACTATGGGTGCCGCCCACGCAAAGTAAACACTCCGCGTAAGCGTCCGGACTCGCGGCACTTCGCGCCCGCACCGGCAGGCTGTCTGAGAGGTTTCAAAGGAACCGCGATGTGGAGGTCATCCCGTAGAGCCTTGGAAACACGGGAATTGCCTGAGTTTTCCTGGGGTGGAAAGTACCCCTGGGGTTGCATTTTGCTACGGTGTCGTTGAAATTTTGCTGATTGAACGATGCATGACGGTTGTAGGATTCGGGCCCCCGCAGGTCTGCCACTCTGGAGCGTCCCCTACATGTCCTGGTCTTTCCGCCAACTGCTGGCGCCGCTCGCGGCGCTGCTCCTGGTCGTCTCAGCTTGTGATGGTGACGACGACCCTCCTTCCAATCCTGTCTGTGGCAACGGTGTCGTCGAGAGCGGCGAGCGCTGTGACGACGGCAACAGGACCAACGGGGATGGATGTGAAAACAGCTGTCAGCTGACGCCTGATGCGGGCTCGGTACCTGACGCGGGCGTGCCGGATGCCGGTGAGCCGGATGCGGGCCCTGTCGAGACGGACGCGGGTACGGATGCCGGTGAGCCGGATGCGGGCCCGGTGGAGACGGACGCTGGCACGGACGCCGGTTCCGTGGAGACGGACGGTGGTCCTGTCGAGACGGACGCTGGCACGGACGGTGGTCCTGTCGTGGTGACGGACGCGGGTACGGATGCCGGTCC
>NZ_JBLZWL010000066.1:0-51862 GCF_049194865.1 Corallococcus terminator
ACTTCCGCGCGGACGCCTCGCCGCTGACGTGGCTGATGAAGATCGCCACGCACCACTGTCTCAACCAGCTCCGCTCGGAGCGGGCGGGCTGGCGACAGTGGTTCGAGCGGGACGAGGCGGCGCGCTCGGAAGGCCACGGTGGGCCCGGAGAGATGGAGACGCGGGACCTGGTGCGCCGGCTGTTGTCCCGGGTGGATGAGGAGACGCAGGCGGCGGTGGTGCACTACCACGTGGATGGGATGACGTTGGAAGAGGTGGCCGCGTTGCTGGGGCGCTCGGTGCCCACGATTCGTAAACGGCTGGAGCGCTTCGCCGAGCTGGGTGGAGAGGAGCTGAGGGTCCGATGAGCGCGCACGAGTCGGAGTGGACACTGCGACGCCTGCACGCCGGTGAGCTGGCCTCACCCGAGGCCACTCGCGCCAGCACCCACGCGGCGAGCTGCGACACCTGCGGCGCCGTGCTGCGCGGGCTCGAGTCGAACCAGGCCCGCTTCGAGGCGGAGCTCCCCTTCGAGCGCTTCGAGCTGGGAGTGCAGCGCGCGCAGGAGCGACAGCAGAGGCGGGAAGCGCTGAAGCCTTCACCCCGGCGCTGGGTGGCGCCGACGGTGGCGCTGGCCGCGTCGGTGCTGATGGTGGTGCTGGCCCGGCCGCTGCTGGACCAGGGCCCGGGTTGGGACCGGAGCAAGGGCAGCGGAGTCGTGGCGGAGCTGCGCATCGGCGGAGGTCCCGGCCCCCAGCGAGAGGTGAAGCCCGAGTCCATCGAGGCCCTGGAGCCGGGCGAGCGGGTGATGCTGGGCTACAAGGCGGGCACGCACCGGTACGTGGCCGCGGTGTCCGTGGATGCCATCGGCGACGTGACGGCGCTGCATCCGGAGTCCGGCGCGAGCACGCCCGTGGAGCCCGGCGCGGACCTGCAGTGGCTGCAAGGGAGCTGGGAGCTCACCGGCTCCGGTGCCGAGCGCGTGGTGCTGGTGCTCGGCGACGAGCCCTTCACGGTGGAGTCGCTGGTGGAGGCGACGCGGCGCGCGTTCACCGCCGCCAACGGCGAGGTGGAGCGGATGTCCCAGCTCGACGTGCCGGGTGCGCAGACGCACTGGGTGCTGTTCAAGCCATGAGCGCTCCCCTGTTTCATGGCTGGCGCGCGCTGGCCTCCCTCCTCGTGCTCGTGGCCTCGGCCGCGCATGCGGACAGCCTGCGCCGCTTCGCGCTGGTGGCGGGCAACGACGAGGGCGGCGACGAGACGCGGCCCCTGCGCTTCGCTCAGGACGACGCGCGAAAGATGCACGGCCTACTGACGCGCCTGGGCGGAGTCGCGCCCGGCGACGCGAAGCTGCTGCTCAACGAGTCCTCCAAGGACTTCCTCGCGGCGCTGATGGCCCTGGAGGCGCGGGCGAAGGAGGCGCAAGCGCGAGGTGAGCGCACAGCGCTGCTCGTCTACTACTCCGGCCACGCGAAGGACGGCACGCTGCGGCTGGGCAACACGCGGCTGGGCTTCGAGGACCTCAAGCAACGGCTGTCGAATGCGCCCGCGGACATCCGCATCGCGATTCTCGACTCGTGCCGTTCCGGGGCGCTGACGCGCACCAAGGGCGCGCGACGGGCCCCCGCGTTCGAAATCGAGTCCGGCGCGGCGCGCGACGCACGGGGGCTGGTCATCCTCACCTCCAGCTCGGCGGACGAGGACTCGCAGGAGTCGGACGCGCTGAGCGGCAGCTACTTCTCCCACCACCTGGCCAGCGGCCTGCTGGGGGACGCGGACAGGAGTGGTGACGGACGGGTGACGCTCTTCGAGGCGTACTCGCATGCCTACGCCCGCACGGTGGCGGACACGGCGGCCAGCAGCGGGGGCGCGCAGCATCCGACGTTCAGCTACGACCTGGCGGGCAACGGGGACCTGGTGTTGACGGACCTGCGCGCGGGGGGTGACGGACTGGTGGTGCCCGGCCTCGCGCCCTCGGGCACGTATTACTTCGTGGACCCCGCGGGCCTGGTGGTGGCGGAGCTCGACAAGCGGCCCGACGTGGAGCGCCGCGTGGCGCTCGCGCCGGGCACGTACCGCGTGAAGCGGCGGCTGTCGGACCGGCTGCGCATCGGCGAGGTGGAGGTCGCCCGAGGACGGCAGGTGGTGCTGGAGGAGGCGCGGCTGCGAGACGCGCCGTTCTCCGACGACCCGGTGAAGGGCGCGGCGCCGGAGGGCGGTGCGTGGTGGACGGTGGGCCTGTCCGGAGGCGTGCAGTCGTTCCTCGATGCGCCCACGCGCGACACGCTGTTTCTGTCCGTGGGGATGCTGGGCGCGGAGGCCCAGTTGCACGATTACTTCCGCCGCGATTGGGTGTGGGGCGTGGACGTGGCGGTGGGCGGGAAGCAGGCGGTGCTGGACCTGCCCACGCTGTCGGGGCCCGCGTACCGGTACTCGGTGACGAGCCTGGGCACGACACTCACCTCGGAGTGGCCCCTAGGACGCGTGGCCCCGTTCGTGGGCGCGCGGATGGCGTATCAGGTGATGCGGCGCGACTTCACGGACGAGGCGTATCCGGACCAGAAGTTCGCCATGTTCTCGCCAGGCGTGGTGGCCGGCCTGCGCTGGCAGCCCCTGCGGCGCTTGCACGTGACGGGCAGGGGCCGACTCCACTACCTCCTCTACACCGTGGACGAGCAGCGCTCCCTGGGCTTCTGGGAACTGAGCGCGCTCATCACGTACCAGCCATGAAGGAGCCTTCGATGCGACACCTGGCACCTGCCTGTCTCCTGTTGGCCCTGACCGCGTGCGGCGGCGACTTCTCCAATGACGACCTGGAGTTCCTCAACGCCCTGCCCCAGCGCGAGGACCTCTCGGTGACGACCCCCGGTGAACGCATGGGCGGCCGCACGGGCCAGCGCCTGGCGCGCCAGGGCAAGGTGGGGAGCCACAGCGCCCTCTGGGCGAAGCTGGGCGAGGCGTCGGCCCTCGTCGGAAACACCGACGAGACAGGAGAGAGCTTCAACGAGTCGATTGGCGGCATTCTCGACTCCGTGGAGAGCATCACCCGGCTGACCCCGACGACGCGCGAGCCGAACCGCAGGGTGTGGGGCCCCGTCCTGGGCAAGAACGACATGAAGTTCGACAGCCGCTTCGTGATGACCCGCGAAGGCGAGCGGTTCAACTACCAGACGCAGTACCGCCGCGTCGGAGGGGGCGAGGACGACTGGTGGAGCTTCCTCGAAGGCACCTTCCAGGCCGACGGCGGCGTCAGGAAGGGGACGGGTCGCCTCTACATCGACTGGAAGCGCGCGCGGGAAGAAGCGTGGCTCTTCTCCGTCGACTTCCTGGACGGACAGGAGATCCGCTACCAGACGCAGCGGCTTCCGACGAAGGTGGAGCTGGAGTACTTCGGCCCCCTGCCGGACCTCTTCCCGGGCCGGTACATCTACCGCGAGGCGGAGGGGGACCTGGCGGAGATGACCTTCGAGCTGCGGGACACTGACTTCGTGCCGGGAGGACTGAAGGAGAACGTGGCGCTCGTCACCCGCTGGGCGCCGGACGGACGGGGCACGGCCTTCCTGGAGGTCCTCTCGGGGGACATCGTCGGGGCGAAGTACACCGAGTGCTGGGACGCGCAGGGCCGCGTGACGTTCATCTCCCGGAGCTGGGACTTCCTCAATCCGACGGAGGGCGTGCGCGCCTCCTGCCCGGACATGTCGGCGCTGGACCGGTAACCGGCCAACCCTCCGAGCGGAAGCGCGCGGGACACCCTGGGCCGCGTGCACGGCTGGTATAGAGTCCGCCGCCATGAGCGAGCAGCAGGGCAAGAGTACGGAGCAGACAGCGCGGCCGGGAACCTGGGCCAGTCTGGCGCGGGCCATGGCCTCCTGGCGGACAGCCTCCGTCACCCTGCTCTCGTTCTCCTCGGGTCTGCCGCTCGGCCTGGTGTGGATCGCCATCCCCGACTGGCTTCGCAGCATCGGCGTGGACATCCGCGTGGTGGGCATCATCACGCTCGCGCAGGCGCCGTGGTCCTTCAAGTTCCTCTGGTCGCCGCTGATGGACCGCTACGTGCCGCCCTTCTGGGGCCGGCGACGAGGCTGGATGGCGGTGGCGCAGGTGGCCCTCTTCGCCACGACCTTGGCGCTGGCGGGAATCGGAGAACATCCGGAGACGGCGTGGGTGGTGGGCGCGCTGGCCATGGCGGTGGCGTTCTCCGCGGCGACGCAGGACATCGCCATCGACGCGTACGCGGTGGAGGTGCTGCGCAAGGAGGAGCAGGGCGTGGCGGTGGGCGCGCGCGTGGCGGTGTACCGCGCGGCCATGTTCATCGCGGGCTCGGCGGCGATTACGCTCGCGGGCCGCGTGTCGTGGAAGTGGGTCGTCATCGGGCTGGCGGTGCTGTACCTGCCCATGCTCATCGTCACCCGCTTCGCGCCGGAGCCGGAGGAGACCTTCACTCCGCCCAAGTCCCTCAAGGACGCCGTCTGGTATCCCTTCGTGGGCTTCCTCGCGCGGCACCGGGCGCTCGAAATCCTCGCCTTCGTCTTCCTCTACAAGCTGGCCGACAACCTCGGCGGCACGCTCTTGCGGCCCTTCCTGGTGGACATGGGCTACAGCGACCTGCACCGTGGCGTGGCCCTGGGCACCATCGGCCTGTTCGGCACCATCGCCGGCACGCTGGTGGGTGGCGCGTGGACGACGGTGCTGGGCCTGGGCCGCGCGCTCTGGGTGTTCGGCGTCATCCAGATTGTGTCCAACATCGGCTACGTGCTCGTCGCGCGCGCCGGAGCCCCCACGCCGTGGCTGATGTACATCGCCATCGGCTTCGAGAACGTGACGCAGGGCCTGGGCACCGGCGCCTTCTCCGTGCTGCTGATGCGGCTGACGCAGAAGCGCTTCTCCGCCACCCAGTTCGCGCTGCTCTCCAGCCTCTTCTCCATTCCGCGCGTCGTCGCGGGCCCCATCGCCGGCTTCCTCGTGTACTCCATCGGGTGGGAGCCCTTCTTCTGGTTCACCATGGTGGGCGGCATCCCCGGCCTGCTGCTGCTCGCGCGCTTCGTGCCGCTGGGCGTGAAGGACCCGGACTTCGACGTGCAGAGCCGCCCCACCACTCGCGCCGTCACGCGCCCCGTCCTGCTGGGCAGCGCGGCCTTCGCGGCCGTGGTGGGCATGGTGCTGGGCGCGATGACGACGGCGCTGCTCACCGCCGTGCAGAACCTGCGAAAGACACCCGAGAAGGGCTTCGACTTCGCCACGCCCTTCACCGCGCTGTTCCAGCCCTCGGGTGTCACCGACTGGGTGACGCTGGCCGGCATCGTCGTCTTCGGGTTGACGGTGGGCCTGCTCACCGCGGCCGTGCTCGCCGCGCGCTCCGGGGCGTTCTACCTGCCCGAGCAGGAGGCGCCCCCCACCCCCTCCGGCGCCGCCGGCTCGTAGCGAGGCACCCGCTTCGAGTCCGGGAGGGTCTGGGTCCACCCGAGGACAGCTCCCTCACAAGGGTTGTCCATCCGTCGCGCGGCGCGTTTATGTTGGCGGCGACATGGCCCATCCCCTCGCTGGAAAGCTCCCGCCGGAAGACCTCCTCATCGACCCCGAGAAGCTGCGCGCGCGCTACTACGCGGAGCGTCCCGACGTGGCCGTGCCCGAGCAGCGTGTCGCCTTCGGCACGTCCGGCCACCGAGGTTCCGCCGCGCGCACCAGCTTCAACGAGGCCCACATCGTCGCGGTGACACAGGCCATCTGCGAGTACCGCCAGCAGCAGGGCATCGACGGGCCGCTGTACCTGGGCATGGACACCCATGCGCTGTCCGCGCCCGCGCAGCAGACGGCGCTCGAGGTGCTGGCCGCCAACGGCGTCCAGGTGCGCTTCACCGACGGCGCCACGCCCACGCCCGTCATCTCCCACGCCATCCTCACGTACAACCGCGGCCGGGGCGCCTCGGGGCTCGCGGACGGCATCGTCATCACCCCGTCCCACAACCCGCCCGAGGACGGCGGCATCAAATACAACCCGCCCAACGGCGGCCCCGCGGACACGAATGTCACCTCGGGCATCGAGCGCCGCGCCAACGCGCTGCTCGGCACCGGCAACGCGGGCGTGAAGCGCACGCCGTACGAGAAGGCGCGCACGGCCCCGACGGTGAAGCCCTACGACTTCATCACGCCCTACGTGGAGGACCTGGGCACCGTGGTGGACATGGAGGCGCTGCGCGGCGCGAAGCTGCACATCGGCGCGGATCCGCTGGGCGGCGCCAACGTCGCCTACTGGGAGCCCATCGCCACGCGCTACGGCTTGAACCTGCGCGTGGTGAACCCCACGGTGGACCCGACGTTCCGCTTCATGCCGGTGGACCATGACGGGAAGATCCGCATGGACTGCTCGTCGCCGTACGCCATGGCGAATCTGGTGAAGCTCAAGGACCAGTACGACATCGCCTTCGGCAACGACGCGGACTCGGACCGGCACGGCATCGTCACCCGCTCCATCGGGTTGATGAACCCCAACCACTACCTCGCGGTGGCCATCAACTACCTGTTCCAGAACCGGCCCGGCTGGAAGGCGGACACCGCCGTGGGCAAGACGCTGGTGAGCAGCGGCCTCATCGACCGCGTGGCCGGAAGCCTGGGCCGCCGCGTCGTCGAGGTGCCGGTGGGCTTCAAGTGGTTCGTGGACGGGCTGCTGGATGGCTCGCTCGGCTTCGGCGGCGAGGAGAGCGCGGGCGCGTCCTTCCTGCGCCGTGACGGCACCGTGTGGACCACCGACAAGGACGGCATGCTGCTGGACCTGCTCGCGGTGGAGATCCTCGCGCGCACCGGCAAGGACCCGGGACAGCACTACCAGGAGCTGGCGGGGCGCTTCGGCACGCCGTACTACGCGCGCATCGACCAGGCGGCCACGCCCGCGCAGAAGTCCGTGCTGAAGAAGCTCTCACCAGAGGCGGTGAAGGCCACGAGCCTCGCCGGAGAGCCCATCCTCCAGCGCCTCACGCGCGCACCCGGCAACGACGCGGACATCGGCGGGCTCAAGGTGGTGGCGCAGAACGGCTGGTTCGCCGCGCGGCCGTCGGGCACCGAGGACGTGTACAAGATCTACGCGGAGAGCTTCCGCGACGACGCCCACCTCCAGGCCATCCTCCAGGAAGCGCGCGCCATCGTCGACACGGCCTTCGCGGGGGCGTAGGACTCCCGGTCCATGGTGAAGACCGTCCTGATGTACGTGCTCGGCCTGTTCATGGTGGCCGGTGGCATCAATCACTTCGTGAACCCGCGCCCCTACGTGCGGATGATGCCGCCGTACCTGCCGTGGCACGGCCCGCTGGTGTTCCTGAGCGGCGTGGCGGAGGTCCTGCTGGGCGTGGGCCTGCTGGTGCCGGCCACGCGCGTGGTGTCGGCCTGGGGACTCATCGCCCTGTTCGTCGCCATCTTCCCGGCCAACCTCCAGATGGCCCTCCAGCCCGAGCGCTTCAAGAAGGTGCCCGCTCCCCTGCTCTGGGCCCGGCTGCCCCTCCAGGTCGTCCTCATCGCCTGGGCCTGGTGGTACACCTGATCCACGCAATCCGCGTGTCCATGGCGGGACGGCGCCTGTCCGCCGGGTGGCCCTGCCCGTGCGTCCTTCCTTGACTCCCCTCGGGGTGGTCTTTAGTTTTCACCGTTTCAGGTAGCCCCACCGAAATCCGAAGGACGTTCCATGGCTCGCGTTACAGTCGAAGACTGCCTCCCCCTCGTCGACAACCGTTTCGCGCTGGTGCTGCTCGGTGCGAAGCGCGCGCGTCAGCTGATGGCCGGCGCCCGCCCCATCATCGAGAGCTCCAAGAACAAGCCCCCCGTGCTGTCCCTGCGCGAGGTGGCCACCGGCCGCGTGAAGTTCGACCGCGACGTGCGCGAGGCGCTCTCCGGGAAGTACACCCCCGAAGACGCCCGCAAGTAGTCGTAAGTCCTAGGTTCCCTTCCCCTCGGGCCTCACGGCCGGGGAAGGGGCCTCCGGGATGAGCCCCTGGGCGCGCATCCACCGCACGGCGCGCGCGGCGACGGCCTTCTCTCCCTTGTAGCCGAGCAGCGGCACCAACTGCACCACCGGCACCCAGCGCACCTCATCCACCTCCACGCGCGGCCCCGGCAGCGGCCCCAGCGCGCCTTCCTGGTACCGGAAGAGGAAGAAGTGGACGCGCTTGAAGATGCGCTGCCCCCGGAACTGGTAGACGTAGCGAATCTCGCCCAGCGGCGCGACGAGCGCGGCGGTGAGGCCCGTCTCCTCGTGCACCTCGCGGCTCGCCGTCTGCTCCGGCGTCTCGCCCGGGTCCACATGCCCCTTGGGCAGCGCCCACAGGGGACGGCCATGCGGACGGATGACGACCACCTCCCAGGTGCCGTCACTCTCCCGGATGACAATCCCGCCTGCGGACGCCTCGCGTGGCATGCCCACCCACCCTAACCGAAGGCGGAGGGCCGCGGGGACTCAACCACCGTGGACGAAGTGACTCAGCTTCGCTTCCGCCCCCAGCCGGTAGGCGTACCGGAGGTCCGACAGGAGCCGGTCCAACCGCCGCCCGGAGATGTGCCCCATCATCCGCGAGCAGAAGCGCCGGGAGACGCGGTTGGCCTCCTCGTACCGCCAGCGCTCCTGGGAGGACAGCTTCTCCCGGTAGGACACCCGGTCGAACAGCCGGGTGAGCAGCTCCTGCGCCCAGGCCCCCACGCCCTCCCCCCAGCGAGGCAGCAGGCAGATGGCGAACTTGTCCACCTCCGCCTGGGCCTCCAGCTCCAGCAGCGACACCGTCCGCCCGTGCGCCGCCGTGTGGGCCATGTAGAGGAAGTGGCTGACGCCCTCGGCCACCTGGCAGTAGCCCCCAAGGTCCCCATCCAGCAGGTACCCCAGCGGCCCGGCCTCATAGGGCTTCAGCCTGTCGAGCAGCGCGGGGGACAGGTACAGCGCCATCTCCAGCGCGTCCTCCGACTCGTGCACGAGCAGCTCCTCGTCGCCTCGGCCCGTGGACCCCAGTTGGACGGCGGCCTCCGTGTCCACCACGAAGACCTCCGCCCGAGCCTCGCACGTGAAGCCATAGATGGCCTCCAGGTGGTCCTGAACGCGGCCAATCATCGCGACCTCCGTGCCACGGCTAGTTGGGGAGCTGCCCCTTCGCGTGCGGCATCATCCCGGCGTCCACCAGCACGCGCTCCAGCCTGTCGTTCCCCGTGCGCGCCCACGACTCGTACACCTTCAAGGCCCCGGAGGGCCCGGCCTGGACCATGCCTCGCGCCGAGATCTCCTCCAGCACCTCCACCACCGCGCGGAACTTGTCGCACAGCTCCCGGTACACCCCCGCGAAGCCCGTCCGCGGCGCCAGGTCCGCCACCTGGCCGTACGCGGTGCCTCCCATCTGGATGTAATAGTCCGGACCCACCACCCCACCCTGGAGCGCGCCGGAGAAGAAGCCCACGGTGTACAGGGAGACATCTCCCAGCCGCCGCAGCGTCCGGATGCGCGCCTCGCGCTCTTGCTGGAGCGCCTGGTGGTAGAGCAGCGCCAGGGACTCGCGGCCCTTGCGGCCGTCCTCCTGGCGGTCGAACAGCATGTCGGTGCTGGCGAAGTCCGCCAGCAGGTTCACCAGATAGAACTCCGTCACCTCTTCCAGCGAGACGCGCTGGCGCGAAGTGACCTCGTCCAGGAGCGACTTGAAGAACTCCTTCAGCGACAGGGACGCCACCAGTTGACTCATCGACACTCCCGTCCTTCCACCCGGCCGACAGCGCCTTTGGGAATAAGGGAACGGTAGCAATCGACCCCCCATGTCGCAAAATCAGGTTTCAATGATTCCAAGCACTTGCGCTAGCACTCGACCTCTGAGAGTGCCAATTTCCGCACGCGAGGCAGCGAGCAGCCGTCCTCCGTCGGGGGGTGCTCGGTGCGGGGAAAAAAGCAGCAATGCCAAGCGTTTGGCATGTCGAAGCGCGGGCCGTCAGCGTCGCTTGACGGGTCGACTTCCCTGGTTATTATCCGCCGCGCCTAGGCGTTAGCACTCGCGAGGTGCGAGTGCTAAATGCCGCGGGTCGTCACGGCCCTTTTCAACCCCCAGTGGCGCCGAGAGCCGCCCGGAACCCCCGGACGGAGAGCGCCCATCAAGGAGAAGACCATGAAGTTTCGTCCCCTGCAGGATCGGCTCGTCGTGAAGCGGGTCGCCGAGGAGAACAAGACCAAGGGCGGCCTCTTCATCCCGGACACCGCGAAGGAGAAGCCCCTCGAGGGCAAGGTCATCGCCGTCGGCAACGGCAAGGTCCTGGAGGACGGCAAGGTGCGTCCCCTCGACATCAAGGCTGGCGACAGCGTCCTCTTCAGCAAGTACGCCGGGACCGAGATCAAGCTCGACGGCGAGGACCACCTCATCCTCCGTGAAGAGGATGTGCTCGGCGTCATCGAGAAGTAGTCCTCCTCCCCCACCCCCTTCACTCAAGGAATCCCCATCATGGCGAAGGACCTGCTTTTCGACGTACGCGCCCGCGAGGCCATCCTCCGTGGCGTCAACATCCTGGCCGACGCGGTCAAGGTGACCCTCGGCCCCAAGGGCCGTAACGTCGTCATCGAGAAGAGCTTCGGCTCCCCCACCATCACCAAGGACGGTGTGACGGTGGCGAAGGAAATCGAACTGGAGAACAAGTTCGAGAACATGGGCGCGCAGATGGTGAAGGAGGTCGCGTCCAAGACCTCCGACGTCGCCGGTGACGGCACCACCACCGCCACGGTGCTGGCGCAGGCCATCTTCCGCGAGGGCGCGAAGCTGGTGGCCGCCGGGCACAACCCGATGGACATCAAGCGCGGCATCGACAAGGCCGTCGCCATCATCGTCGCGGAGCTGAAGAAGCTCGCGAAGCCGACGAAGGACAAGAAGGAGATCGCGCAGGTTGGCACCATCTCCGCCAACGGCGACGCCACCATCGGCCAGATCATCGCGGACGCGATGGAGAAGGTCGGCAAGGAGGGCGTCATCACGGTGGAGGAGGCCAAGGGCCTGGAGACGACGCTGGACGTCGTCGAAGGCATGCAGTTCGACCGCGGCTACCTGTCTCCGTACTTCGTGACGGACCCGGAGCGGATGGAGGCGGTGCTGAACGACGCGCTCATCCTCATCCACGAGAAGAAGATCTCCTCGATGAAGGACCTCCTGCCCATCCTGGAGCAGGTCGCTCGCGCTGGTAAGCCCCTGCTCATCATCGCCGAGGAGGTCGAGGGCGAGGCCCTGGCCACCCTCGTCGTGAACAAGATCCGCGGCGTGCTGAACGTGTGCGCGGTGAAGGCGCCGGGCTTCGGCGACCGCCGCAAGGCCATCCTCGAGGACATCGCCACCCTGACGGGCGGCCGGTTGATCGCCGAGGACCTGGGCATCAAGCTGGACACGCTGACCCTGCAGGACCTGGGCAAGGCCAAGCGCATCACCGTCGACAAGGACAACACCACCGTCGTCGACGGCGCGGGCAGCCAGCCGGAGATCGAGGCGCGCGTGAAGCAGATCCGCGCCCAGGTCGAGGAGACCACCAGCGACTACGACCGCGAGAAGCTCCAGGAGCGCCTGGCGAAGCTCGTGGGCGGCGTGGCCGTCATCAACGTCGGCGCGGCCACTGAGACGGAGATGAAGGAGAAGAAGGCCCGCGTGGAGGACGCGCTCAACGCGACCCGCGCGGCCGTCGAGGAGGGCGTGGTTCCTGGCGGCGGCGTGGCCTACATCCGGTGCCTCAAGGCGCTGGAGGGTCACACGTTCGTCGAGGGTGAGAAGTTCGGCGTGGACATCATCCGCCGCGCCGTCGAGGAGCCCCTGCGCCAGATCGTCGGCAACGGCGGCCTCGAGGGCAGCGTCATCGTCAACAAGGTCAAGGAAGGCACGGGCTCGTTCGGCTTCAACGCCGCGACGGGCGCGTACGAGGACCTGCTGGCCGCGGGCGTCATCGACCCGGCCAAGGTGAGCCGCACGGCGCTGCAGAACTCCGCGTCCGTGGCGTCCCTGATGCTGACCACCGAGGCGATGGTGGCCGAGCGTCCGAAGGACGAGAAGGACGCCCCCGCCGGCGGTGGCGGCATGGGCGGCATGGGCGGCATGGGCGGCATGGGCATGTAGTCGCCCCCCACCCCTGGCTTGCGTCAGGGGTGGACGCTCCACCGACGGCCTCCGGTTCCTCTCAGGGAGCCGGGGGCCGTCGTGCTTTCATGCGCCCGGTGGCGCGCGGAAGGCCACGCCCTTACGTTGGGAATCAAGGAGGAGACACCGTGAAGCCCGTGAAGATCTACACCACGAACTACTGTGGTTTTTGCGTCCGCGCGAAGGACCTGCTCAAGCGCAAGGGCGTGGACTACGAGGAGCTGGACGTCACCGGAGACGACGACACGCGCGCGAAGCTGGTGGAGATGAGCGGAGGCCAGCGCACCGTGCCCCAAATCTTCATCGGTGAGACGCACATCGGCGGGTACTCGGACCTGGCCCAGTTGGACAAGGAAGGCAAGCTGGAGCCCATGCTCCAGGCTTGAGTCGCGAGCAGGCGGGCGAGCGCCCTTCGCGGGGCTGCTCGCCGCGCCGTGCCTACCTTAGCGCCATGGCAGACCACCCATTCTCGGGAGGCGGCAATGGCAGGTGAGGACGCGCACTACAACGTCATCAGCACGCTGTATCACCTGCTCAAGGGCGCCTCGACGGCGGAGCAGTTCATCCAGGACGCGGAGCAAGCGGGAGACCCGGAGCTGGCGCAGTTCTTCCGCGACTGGCGGGAAGAGCAGCGTGACCTGGCGGAGCGGGCGAAGAATCTCCTGAGCGCGCGACTGGGGACGCCAGAGCAGGCCTCGGACACGGGCACGTCCAGCGGGCGCAAGCGCGCGGCGGGCTCCGGCAAGGCCGCTCCGAAGAAGGGCCCCGTGCACCGGGACCAGAGCAACGCGGGGGTGAAGTCAGGGGGAACCAGCTCGGACGACCTGGTCGACGAGCTCTCCAAGGAGTCCTTCCCCGCCAGCGACTCGCCCGCGACGTACTGATTGGACCTCGTCCGCGCGTGACGCTGGATTCGCGCAGGGTGTTCGTCTTGGATGCCGGCCGTGAGCTTCTTGAGCGGCCCTTCCCACCCTGGACGACGACTTCCGGCGCACGCGCGGCCGGAGAACGCCCGAGGGCCGCGCGGCTGCGCGACGCTGCGCTTGCACGGCGACGAACGTGCGCTGGTGGACAATCCCCGACCAACCCGAGCACGAACTCCCCAGACGTCCATGGCGTACTGGGGCCACGTGCACGTGCGCCGGGAACCCGCCAACGACTCACCGCTGTCTCCCCGACTCCGGGCCCCGCGCTCGGGGCTTTTATTCTTCCGAGGGAGGCTCGCGTGCAACAGCCCTCCAGGAAGAATCTTCCACTCTTGTTGCCCTGAGCCGATGGGGCACGAGCAGATGGTGCGTCGGGCTTGCCCGCCCGGTCCCCTCGCACCTAAAGAGGACCCATGATGGAACCCAGGCCCGAGGTCACCCAGACCACCCAGACGGACAAAGACGAAGGCCGCACCACCCGCATCCCCATTCACGAGTGGACCGTGGAGGTGGTGTCTGGCCCCGACAAGGGCAAGAAGGTGACCACCCAGGATGGCTTGGTGCGGGTGGGCTCGGACCCCGCGAGCGACCTGGTGTTGACGGACACCACGGTGAGCCGCCGCCACCTCGAGGTGGAGCGCACGCCGCGCGGACTGCTGCTGCGCGACACCGGCAGCCGCAACGGAACCTTCCTCGACGGGCGACAGGTGCTCCAGGCGTACCTGGGGCGCGGCGACAAGGTCGAGCTCGGCAAGACGAAGCTGGCCGTGAAGGTGGCCGCCAAGCCCACCGAGGTGGAGCTGGCGGGGGCCGAGTCCTTCGGCGCGCTGGTGGGCTCCTCGGAGAAGATGCGCTGGGTCTTCACGGAGCTGCGGCGCGTGGCCCGCGAGGACATGAGCCTGCTCATCGAGGGCGAGACGGGCACCGGCAAGGAGCTGGCGGCGCGCGCGGTGCATCAGCACTCGTCGCGGCGTCACGGCCCCTTCAAGGTGGTCGACTGCAACCTCATCTCCGAGGAGAAGGCGGAGCGGGAGCTGTTCGGTGGCCTGCGCGCGAGCGACCCGGAGGACAAGGAGGCGCGCGGCGTCTTCGAGGCCGCCCGGGGAGGCACCCTCTTCCTGGATGAGGTGGGCGAGCTGCCGCTGATGGTGCAGGGCAAGCTCTTGCGCGTGCTGGACGCGCGCGAGGTGCCCTCGCTGGACGGCCAGCCGGTGCCGGTGGACGTGCGCGTCATCGCCTCCACGCACCGCAACCTGGAGGAGGACGTGCGCCAGGGCCGCTTCCGCGCGGACCTGTACTTCCGCCTGGCCGTCGCGCGCGTGCGCCTGCCGCCCCTGCGCACCCGTCGCGAGGACCTTCCCTCGCTGGCGCAGGCCCTGTCCCAGACGCTGCGCGCCAGCGTGACGCTGACGCCCCAGACGCTCGCGCTCTTCGAGGGCTACGACTGGCCGGGCAACGTGCGCGAGCTGCGCAACGTGCTGGAGCGCGGCGCGCTGATGGAGGAGACGGGCAACACCAGCTGGCTGGACTTCCTCGCCCAGCCGTCGCGCCGCCCGGAGGGCCAGCCGCCCGGCACCCACGTGGCCACGCTCGTCACCGGCATGCCGTACCACGAGGCGAAGGACAGGGTGCTGGCCGACTTCGAGCGCCTCTACTTCGCCGAGGTGATGCGCACGGTGGGCTTCGACATGAAGGCCGCCGAGCAGCGCACCGGGTTGTCCATGCAGAGCCTCTACCGCCTGCTCAAGAAGAACGGGCTTCGCCTCAAGGACCTCAAGAACGCCGAGGGCCTGGAGAAGTGAGTGCCCCCTCGCAGTTCCACCCCAGGGAGAACAACCGCATGTTGCGTCGTCTCGTCGTAGCCTCCGTCGTCTTCACCGCCGCCTGCGCCGGTCAGCAGAAGCCCACCGAGAGCGCCGACACGGCTGGCAAGCCGCAGACCACCGAGGAGCGCGTGCGCATTGGCAATCAGCCCGCGTTCGACGTGGCCACCTGCTTCCCGCGCGAGCTGAACCTGCCGCCGTCCAACCAGGGCGTGCTGGTGGGCGCCATGCTCACCACCCGGCCGGAAGTGCTGGAGTGTCTCGTGTCCCCGCAGAACCGGGGCCCCGCAGAGAAGACGGTGGCCACGGTGAAGACCACCGTGACGGACGCGGGCGCCACGCACGCAATCACGGGGGAGAACCTCACCCCCACGGGCACCCAGTGCATCCAGGCCGTGGTGGACAAGCTCGTCAAGCCGCAGCCCCTGTCCAAGGGCGCACAGCCGCTGGAGTCCACGGCGACCTTCGAGCACGACACCACGGCCAGCGCCACGGTGAAGTTCGGCGTCAACGACGGCTCGGACTTCTCCGGCGCCGTCCGCCTGGCCCAGCAGGGCTGGTGCGACTGCTACGCCAACTACAAGTCGCAGACGCCCCCGGTGCTGACGTCCCACATGACGCTCACCAAGGGCCAGCCCGTCGCCGAGGTGACGTTCGACGCCTCCGGGAGCACCGAGGGTGACCAGCTCGCCGCGTGCCTCAAGACGAAGGTCGTCGCCGTGCCCGCCAAGCTGGCCACGGACAAGCTGAGCTATCCGCACCGCTTCGTCCACTTCAACTCGGGCGCCACCGAGGCCGCCAGCGCGCTGCCTCCCCAGCTGCGCTTCTTCCAGCTCGAGGTCGTCCGCAACCAGCGCGCCGCGGACGCGGCCATCGCCTTCGGTGCCCGCGCGGCGGCCGCCGAGTCCTTCGAGGCCGTGGTGGCCAAGTACCAGAAGACCAAGGACTACAAGCTGTTCGACGAGCTGGCCGGCAAGTGCACCGCGCTGGTGGAGGCCGCGCAGAGCTGGGTGAAGGCGCTGGAGGCTCAGCAGTCCGTGGACCAGGCCTCCGTGGCGCTGGTGCAGGAGCTGAAGACGACGGACGCCGAGGGTTGGACGCCGGTGGAGACGGCCAGCCAGACGGCTTTGACGAACACCCAGAAGGACCTGACGGCCGCCCAGGCCCGCGCGGATGCGGACCAGAAGGCCTGCCCGAAGAAGTCCTACAAGGGCAAGTAGTCCCCAGCAGGGCTGAAAAGCACGAAGGCGCGGGACCCGAACTTCCGGGACCCGCGCCTTCTGTGTTTCCGGCGCCGTGAAGACTAGGCGCTGACCTTGTCGTCGTTGGCGGCGCTGGCCTCGCTGATGCGCACGCTGACGAGCTTGGAGATACCCGGCTCCTCCATGGTGACACCGTAGAGGGTGTTGGAGACCTCCATGGTCCGCTTGTTGTGGGTGATGAGGATGAACTGCGACTGGCTGCTCATCTCCTTCACCATGTCGTTGTAGCGGCCCACGTTGCCCTCATCCAACGGCGCGTCGACCTCGTCCAGGAGGCAGAAGGGCGTGGGCTTGATGAGGAAGATGCCGAAGATGAGGCCCACGGCGGTGAGGGCCTTCTCGCCACCGGAGAGCAGGTTGACGCTCTGGAGCTTCTTGCCCGGCGGCTGGGCGACGATCTCCACGCCCGGCTCGCCGTTGGGGCCGTCATTGGTGAGGACGAGGCTGGCCCGCCCGCCGCCGAACAGGCGGGGGAAGATGGCCTGGAACTTCTCGTTCACCACGTCGAAGGTCTGCTTGAAGCGCTCGCGGCTGGTGGCGTCGATGCGCGTAATCGCCTCGCGCAGCTGCTCCATGGAGGACTGGAGGTCCGTCTTCTGCGCGATGAGGAAGTCGAAGCGCTTGGACAGCTCCGCGTGCTCGTCGATGGCGGTGAGGTTGATCTCCCCCATCTTCTCCACCTGGGCGCGCAGGTCCTTCAGCTCGGCTTCCGTCTCCGGGGCCAGCGAAGGCAGCAGGTGGTAGCGGTGCAGCTCCAGCGCCAGGTCCACCTGGTGCCGCTCGCGGATGCCGGCCGACAGGTGCTCCAGCTCCAGGGCAATCTCGCGCTCGCGCAGCGAAATCTGGGACAGCCCCTGCATCAGCTCCTCCACCCGGCCGCGCAGCTCGCGGAACTGGGCGTCCTGCTCCCGCACCTCCGTGGAGGCCGTGGTGTGCGCGGTGCGCCGCCCCTCCAGGCCCTCCGCGGCCACGCGGTGCTCTTCCACGCGCTGGGCCAGCCCCGCTTCCGTCTCCGCGGTGCGCCGCGCCAGCTCATCGGTGCGCGAGCCACCCTCGGCCAGCGTCGCCTGGAGGCGCGCCACGCGCGTCTCCATCTCCCGGCGCTGCGTCACCAGGCTGTCCAGCTCCTTGCGCGCGGACTCGCCGCGCTCGCTGCCGGCGGCGACCTTGATGCGCAGGCCCGTCAGCTCACCGTTGGCGGACTCGGAGCGCTGGCGCAGCGACTCCTGGTCGGAGGAGAGCTGCCGGACGCGCTCCTCGCGCGCCTCGCGGTCCGTCTGGCCGTGGGCCACCTCGCCCCGGCTCGTCTCCTCCTCGTTGGCCAGCGCCATGTGGCTCTGACCGAGCTGCCCGTCCTCCAGCTCCTGGGCCCGCAGGCGCTCGCGCACCTTCGCCAGGTCCTCACCCGCCTTGTGCAGGTCCTTCTCCTGGCTGGCGAGGTTGACCTCCTCGGCGTGCTGGTTCTTCGCCAGCCCCTTGAGGACGCCCTCGGTGTGCCCCATCTGCTTCTGGAGCGTGTAGTGCCGGGTGAGGATTTCGTTGTAGCGCTCCTCCACCCGGGCCACCTCGGTGGCCAGCTCGGCGATTTCGCGCTTCTTCTGGAGCGCGCCCACCGCCGCGCCCTCGCGCTCACCGCCGATAATCGTCCCGTCCGCGCGGAAGACCTCGCCCTCCTGCGTGACGAGCGTGCACGGCGGGCCACCAGCCTCCGAGTACGCGCGCGCCGACGCCAGGTCCTGGACGATGACCACGTCGCCCAGCAGCATCCGCACCACGGGTGCCAGGGCCTCTTCGCACGTCACCTCGCGCAGCGCGTGGGCAAGCACTCCCGGACGCTCGAAGTCCGGCTCCAGCGCGGGCTGCAGCGTGTCCAGCATGGGCACGGGCAGGAAGCTGCCTCGGCCCTCCGCGTGGCCCTTGAGGTACTCCACCAGCTCCACGCCCTTGTCGCGGCTCTCCACGATGACGTGCTGGAGCCGCTCACCCAGGGCCGCTTCCACGGCGCGCTCGTAACGCGGGGTGACGGTGAGCACGTCCGCGACGAGGCCGAAGATGCCCTGCTCCCGGGCCACCGTGCCGGCGCGCATCATGACGGCGCGCACGCCCCGGTCGAACCCGTCGTAGTTCTTCTGGATGTCCTCCAGGGACGACAGCCGGCTGCGCTTGTCGCTCAGCTCCTCGCGCAGGGCGATGACCTGGATTTCGTTTTCCGTGAAGGTCGCCCGGGTGCGGGTGAGGGCCTCCTCCTCCTGCCCCTTGCGCTCGGCCAGCTCCGCGGCGAGGTGCCGGGTGTCCTCCACCCGCTTCGCCACGTCGCCGCGCACCGACTCCAGCTCCGTCTCCTGGGCGCGCAGCCCGTCCAGCTCCGCCTGGAGCTTGGCCCGGCGCGCTTCCAGGTCCGTGCGCTGGCGGGCCAGGTTGACCAGGTTGCTCTCGTGGTTGGCCAACCGGGTGGCTACCGCCACCAGCCCGGCGCGCTCCTGCTCCAGGCGCAGGGCCACCTCCGTCTGGAGGTGGTTGACGCGGCGCAGCTCCTCTTGCGCCACCTGCATGGCCACCTCGTCCTCCTTCCACGAGCCGGCGATGCCGGACAGCTCCGCCTCGCGGGCGGCCATGGCGTCGGACATCTCCGCCTGCCGCGCCAGGAGCCCGTCCAGCTCCGCGCGAGCCTGCGTCACGCGGCTGTTCGTCTCCTCGTAGTCACGGCGGCCGTAGGCCAGCTCCTGCGTGTCGCGCTGCACGGAGCTCTCGAGCGCGTGCACCTCCGCGGCCAGCGTCTGGAGGGCGGCGGCCTCCGCGTCCAGCTCCGCGCGGCGCCGGGTGATGGCCTCCTCCAGCTCCTTCACCCGGTCCAGGCTCTCGCGCTCCTCGGAGCCCAGGTTCTGCAGGCGCGACTGGAGGACCTGCTTCTCCGCCAGCAGCTCCAGGTGGCGGTGGCTGGCCGCGTGCAGGTCGATGTCCCGCATGCGCTGCTTGAGCTTCTTGTACTTCTCCGCCTTCTTCGCCTGGCGCGACAGCGCGTCCAGCCGCTTCTCCAGCTCGCTGGTGATGTCCGTCACGCGCAGGAGGTTGGCCTCGGTGGCCTCCATCTTCCGCTCGGCGGCCTTGCGGCGGGCCTTGTACTTGGTGACGCCCGCGGCCTCCTCCAGCAGGTGGCGCCGGTCCTCCGGCTTGCTGGAGACGATGAGGCCGACGCGGCCCTGCTCGATGATGGAGTAGGCCTTGGTGCCCACGCCCGTGCCGAGGAACAGCTCGGTGATATCCAGGAGCCGGCACAGCGTCTTGTTGATGAGGTACTCCGAGTCCCCGTTGCGGAACAGGCGCCGCGTGACGGTGATCTCCGAGTAGCCCTGGTACTGGGGCGACAGCTGGTCCGTGTCATCCACCAGGAAGGTGAGCGACACCTCCGCCATGGACAGGGGCGGCTTGTTCTCCGAGCCGTTGAAGATGACGTCCTCCATGCCACGGCCACGGAGGTTCTTCGCGCTCTGCTCTCCCATCACCCAGCGGATGGCGTCCACGACGTTGGACTTTCCACAGCCGTTCGGGCCGACGATGCCGGTGACGCCTTCGTCGAAGGTGAAGACGCTCCGCTCCATGAACGACTTGAAGCCGGTGATGTCCAACCGCTTGATACGCATGCCAGCGGGCTCCTGGAAGGGGCGCGAGTTACGAGATGAAAAGTGAGCGCGAGGCCGAAAAATCGGCCTCGGAACGATCAGCAGGAGTACCAGCCGCCATCCAGGCGATCAAGCGTGACCATGCCACGCGTGGCCATACGTTCGGCTGCTTGCCCTTCAAATGGGCCATTGGCTGACAGGAGGGTCCTCTCTTGGACTTGCACCCTGGCCGCCCCACCCTACCTTCCCATTGACTTTTCTGGAGGTTGCGTACGTACCAGCCCTTTCTTGCCCTGACGCTCCTCCTGGGAGCGTCCCCTACGCCGGAGGTAACACCCCGGTCTGACACGCAGGCGGTGGAAGCCCCGGCCTCCTGCCCCCACCCGTATTTCCCGCTGGAAGAAGGGCTGACGCTCACCTACCGGGCAGGCAGGTCGTCGGAGATGGTGCTCAGCACCCACGACGTGACGCCCACGCCCGAGGGGCTGCGCGGCAAGGTCGTCGTGAAGCTCAAGGGCCGCCAGGGCGAGACGGACGCCACCTGCACCGCCGCGGGCATGAGCACGGGCCTGGGCGGCCTGGAGGGCACGCTCCTGTCCGCGTCCGGCATGGATGTGCAGGTCGTGAGTTCGGAAGGCATGGCGGTTCCCGCGCTGACGAGCATGGTGCCCGGCGGCACGTGGAAGAACAGCCTGTCGGTGAAGCTCCAGCCCCCCGTGGGCAAGACGAACGGCATCCGGCCCATCATCGCCACCACGTTCGACAAGGAGTCGACCGTCGTGGGCGAGGAGGAAGTCACGGTGGCGGCCGGGACGTTCAAGGCGCTGAAGGTGAAGAACATCGTCACCGCGCGCGCCAGCCGCCCCGGCTCCGAGGGCCGCTCCATGGAGAGCCACATCTGGTTCGCCCCGGGCGTGGGCATCCTCAAGCTGGCCACGGCCGAGGGCACGGATCTGGAATTGCTCAAGGTGGAGCGTCCCCAGCCCGTGCAGGCCAAGTCCTCCGGCAAGGCGAAGCGGCCGGTGAAGAAGGCCGCGGCCGACACGAAGGTGCCCTCGGCGCCCTGAACGGAGCCCGGGTGCCCGGGACTGAACGCTACGTGGACTCTCCGCCCGACGAGGCGGGGGGTGTCTCGCCCGGGGTGCCCTGCTGAGGCTCTCCCGGGCCTGACGACGGCGTCTCCGAGGACGAGCGAGGGGCGGGGCGGGACTGGGGCTCCACCGTCACGCGCACCACGCGGGGCCCGTCCACCTCCTCCACCAGGATTCGCCACATATCCAGCCGCAGCGAGTCCCCCTTCTCCGGGACGCGCCCCAGCTTCGTCATCAGGAAGCCGGCGATGGTCGTCACCTCGCCCTCTTCGTCCTCGTCCAGGTCGAAGCTGACGTCGAGCCGCTCCTCCAGGTCATCCAACTGCGCGGTGCCAGGAAGCTCGAAGCGCCCGCCCGGCAGCGAGCGGACCTCATCCATCCGCCGCCCCAGCTCCGCCACGTCGCCCACGACCTCCGCCACCACGTCGGAGATGGTGACGAGGCCCGACGTGCCACCGTGCTCGTCCACGACCAGGGCCGTCTGACGGCGACGTCGGCGGAACTCCGCGAGCAGCTGCTCCAGCGTCGCGTTCTCCGGGATGAAGAGCACCGGCCGCTGCACCTGCGCCAGGCTGCGCAGCTCGCCACGCGACAGCAGGAAGAAGAGGTCCTTGGCGTTCACCACGCCCTCCACCTCGTCCAGGTTGCCCCGGCACACCGGCAGCCACGTGTGCCCCGCGGCGCGCGCGTCAGCGATGCACTTCTCCAGCGGCTCCTCCACATCCAGGAACTTCACCTGGTTTCGCGGCACCATCACCTGCCGCGCCGTCTTCTGCGCCATCTCCAGCGCGCGCTCGAGCAACTCCGCGCGCGCCGTCGTAATCGCCCCCGCCTGCGCGGAGCTGTGGAGGATGACGCGCAGCTCGTCCTCACTGTGCGCCTCGTGCGCCTCTCCCACCGAGTGGAGGCCGAAGACCCGCAGTACCCACGCCGCCAGCCCGTTGAGCAGGACGATGGCCGGATAGAAGAGGAAGTAGAACGCCCGCATCGGCAGCGCCACGGCCAGCGAGGTCGCCTCCGCGCGCTGAATCGCCAGGCTCTTGGGCGCCAGCTCTCCCAGGACGATGTGCAGGAAGGTGATGATGCTGAAGCCGATGACCACCGACACGGTGTGAGCCAGCGTGGGGCTCGCGCCCTCGGGCACCAGCTTCGTCAGCACGGGCTCCAGCAGCTTGGCGAAGGCGGGCTCACCCAGCCAGCCCAGGCCCAGCGAGGCCAGGGTGATTCCGAACTGCGTGGCGGACAGGTACGCGTCCAGCTTCTCCACCATCCGCAGCGCCTGCGCGGCGCCCGGCGTGCCCTCGTCCACGAGCGACTGCAGGCGCGTGGCGCGAATCTTCACGATGGCGAACTCGGTCGCCACGAAGAAGCCGTTGGCGAAGACCAGGAGGATCGCCAGCCCCAGGAACACCCATTCCATTCCCATGGCTCAGAACAAGGCGTCGAAGTCGGCGTCGCCCTTGAGGGCGTCGAACATGGGGTCCGTGGACAGCCACCCCATCACCTTCTGACGGTCCGCCGTGAGCGCCGCCTTCAGGTACTGCACCGCGTCCTTCGGCCGGCCCCACAGGGCGTACAGCGCCGACAGGTTGTAGTTGAGCAGCAGGTCCTCCGCGTTCAGCGCGCGAGCCCGCTCGTAAGCGCGCTCGGCCTCCGCGTAGAAGCCCTTCTGCGCGTAGCAGATGCCCAGGTCCAGCTGCGCCTCGAAGTTGTCCGGCTCCAGCCGCACCACGTCCTTCAAGAGCGTAATGGCCGAGCGGTAGTCGCCCTCGTCCATCATCAGCGCCGCCAGCTCGTGCCGGGGGAACGCGTCCTGGGGATCCAACTCGATGGCCGCCTGCAGCTCGCGCATCGCCTCTTCCACCCGGCCCTGGTCCGCGTACGTGAGGCCCAGGTTGAGGTGCGCGTCCGGGTACTCCGGATCCAACTCGATGGCTTCCTTGTACTCCTCCACCGCCATCTCCCCGGCGTGCGTGGAGAGGAAGCAAGCCAGGTTGTAGTGCGCCGTGGCGCTCTCCGGCTCCAGCTTCAGGGCGGTGAGGTACTCGGTCAGCGCCTCGCGGAAGAGCTTCTTCTCCGCGTAGACGGTGGCCAGGTTGTCGTGCGCGTGCGCCGAGCTCGGGTCCAGGTCGATGGCCTTCTTGAACTCCTTGATGGCCTCGTCCAGCCAACCCCGGTCCGCCAGCTCGATTCCACGAGTGTTGTGCTCGTCGGAGAGCGCGATGTTGTCCTTTTCCCGGGCCATGAGAGCGCCGGGCAATCTACGCGTCGCGCAACGAAGGGTGCAAGGTAGAGTTTCCCTCCGTCCATGCGCCACGCCGCCCTCCTGCTCCTCCTGTTGTCCGCCTGTCATCCCCGCCCCGCCCCCATTCCGGAGGCTCCGACCCCCTCCGTGGAGCCCCGTTCTCCAGAGGACGCCGGCCCTCCCGCCAGCCCGGAAGCGACCAGCCCCCTGGACGCCGGGCCCCCCACCCGACCCATCACCCTGGTGGTCGGTGGGGACGTGACGCTGGGTCATAACCACCAGAAGTACTTCGACGACCAGGTGGCCAAGGGCCGCTCCCGCGAGGAGATGCTCGCCTACGGCTTCAAGGAGGTCCGCGCCCTGGGCGACGCGGCCGACCTCTTCGTCGTCAACCTGGAGTGCCCCTTCACCGAGGGCGGCGAGAAGCTGGCCAAGAACTTCAACTTCCGCGCGCGGCCGGAGCTGGTGGGCGCGCTCGTCGCGGGAGGCGTGGACGTCGTCAGCCTGGCCAACAACCACCTCATGGACTACGGCGCCCAGGGGCTGGTGGACACGCTGGTGACGCTGGAGGCCGCCCGAATCCCCTACTTCGGCGCGGGCAGGACGCTCGCCGAGGCGCGCCGCCCCGCCCTCCTCACCGTGGGCGGAGTCAAGGTCGCCCTCCTGGGGTACTTCTTCCTGGGCGAGCGCAACATCGAGCCGCCGGAGGTCTACGCCACGGAGACGACGCCGGGGGTCGCCGGCCACTTCTCCGACGTGGACGCCATGGAGCGCATGCTGCGCGAGGACATCCTCGCCGCGAAGCACCAGGCGGACGTGGTGCTGCCCTTCTTCCACTGGGGCCGCGAGGGGACCTACGTGCCGGAGCCCTACCAGGTGAGACTGGCCCACGCCGCCATCGACGCGGGAGCGGCGGGCGTGCTGGGCAGCCACCCCCACGTGCTCCAGGCCATGGAGCTGCACCGGGGAGCGCCCGTCGTCTACTCGCTGGGGAACTTCGTCTTTGGAGGCAACTGGAACCCGCGCGACAAGCGGGGCGCCCTGTGGAAGGGCCGCTTCGGTCCGGGGGGCTACCTCTCCAGCGAGGTCTTGCCGCTGCGCACGGACCGCTTTCCGGAGCTCCCCTTCCAGCCCGTACCCGTCACCGGGGAGGCGGCCGAGGAGGTGCTGCGACTCCTGGCCAACAGCTCGTCCGGGGTGGAGCGGATGCTCCCCGAGTTGGAGCCGTGGGCAAGGCCGTCTCCCTCCCCCGCGACTGGCGGGAGGGAGTAACCGGAGGGTCAGACCTTGTTGTTGGACTGGCCCTTCTTGGCGCGGCTGCGGCGGCGCTTCAGCTGGGCCTTACGGCCCTTGGCACGGTTGGCGACCTTCTTCTTGGAACGATTTCCCTTCTGGGCGGGCATGTGGAAGGACTCCGTGTGGTGATGTGAGACCGACCGCCAAGTGGATCCGGCGGTGAGGGCGGCCCTTCTTTCATGCTACCGCCCGAGCGGCCAAGGAATTTCTTGACTCCGTCCTCCCTTGCCAGCAGCCGGACAAAGGGGCAATACCCCCTGGAACGACGATGATTGACAAACTTGAAGACGTCGAGCGCCGGTTCGAACGCCTCACCGCGGACCTGTCGAACCCCGACGTCCTCGCCGACTCGGCGAGGCTTCAGAAGGTCTCCAAGGAGCGGGCGGGCCTGGAGAAGCTGGTGGACACGTTTCGCACGTACCGCCAGGTCCTCGCCGACCTCAAGGAAGTGGAGGTCTGGCTCGACGCCGGCAGCGCCGACGAGAAGGGCTATGCGCGCGAGGCCCTCCCTGGCCTGAAGGATCAGCGCGACACCCTGGAGAGCTCGCTCAAGCTGCTCTTGCTGCCCAAGGACCCGAATGACGAGAAGAACGTCATCCTGGAAATCCGCGCGGGCGCGGGTGGCGACGAGGCGGCGCTGTTCGCGGAGGAGGTCATGCAGATGTACCTCCGGTACGCGGACCGACGGGGCTGGAAGGCGGACATCATCGACATGAGCGCGGGCAACGCGGGCGGGGTGAAGGACGCCACCGTGACGCTGTCCGGCGACGCCGTCTTCAGCAACCTGAAGTACGAGTCCGGGGTGCACCGCGTCCAGCGCGTGCCGGCGACGGAGACGCAGGGCCGCATCCACACCTCCACCATCACCGTGGCCGTCATGCCCGAGGCCGAGGAAGTGGACGTGAAGCTCAACGAGGCGGACATCGACCGACAGGCGATGCGCTCGACCGGCGCGGGCGGGCAGAGCGTCAACACGACGGACTCCGCGGTGCGCCTCACCCACCGGCCCACGGGCATCGTCGTGAAGTGCCAGCAGGAGAAGAGCCAGCTGAAGAACTACAACATGGCCCTTCGCATGCTGCGCGCGAAGATCTACGAGATGGAGCAGGAGCGCATCCGCGCCGAGCGCGACTCCACGCGCCGCTCGCAGGTGGGCACCGGCGACCGCAGCGAGAAGATCCGCACCTACAACTTCCCGCAGGACCGGCTGACGGACCACCGCATCAGCCTGACGGTGCACAACCTGCCCGCCGTGATGATGGGCGACATCGAGGACATCATCACCGCCTGCCGCACCTTCTACCAGGCGGAGGCGCTCAAGGCTCAGATGGGCGGCCCGAGGCCCCAGTCCGAAGCATGAGCAGCGAGCCCTGGACCATCCGCAAGGTCCTCACCTGGACGACGCAGCACTTCGAGAAGCGGCAGGTGGATGCGCCGCGACTCACGGCGGAGATCCTCCTGTCGCACGTGCTGAAAACGGGGCGCGTGCGGCTGTACGTGGACCTGGACCGCCCCCTGTCCAAGGAGGAGCTGACCGCCTTCCGCGCGCTGATTGAACGGCGCATGGCGGGCGAGCCCACGCAGTACCTCACCGGAACGCGCGAGTTCTACAACCGCGCCTTCAAGGTGGACGCCCGCGTGCTCATCCCCCGGCCGGAGACGGAGCTGCTCGTCGCGGCGGCGCTCCAGGTTTTGCCCAAGGACGCACCCGCGCGCGCGCTCGACGTGTGCACGGGCTCCGGCTGCATCGCCATCAGCCTCGCGGCCGAGCGGCCCCTGCTCGCCGTGACAGCCACGGACCTGTCTCCGGACGCCTGCGCCCTGGCGAAGGAGAACGCGGAGACGCTCAAGGTCTCCGAGCGGGTGACGGTGCTCCAGGGCGACCTGTTCTCCCCGCTGCCCGCCGACGCACGCTTCCACGTCGTCGTCTCCAACCCGCCCTACATCGCCTCGCACGAGATTCCCGGCCTGTCCGCGGAGGTGCGACGCGAGCCCAAGCTGGCGCTCGACGGTGGGAAGGACGGGCTGGTCGCCCTCCGACGGGTGGTGACGGAGGCGCGCAAGTGGCTGGAGCCTGGCGGCCTCCTTGCATTGGAGATGGGCGAGACGCAGGGCCCCGCTGTCCTGGAGCTGCTGCGCGCGGCCGGTTACGCCGACGCGCGCGTGGAGAAGGACCTGGAGCGGCGGGAACGCATGGCATTTGGGACACAGCCCGCGGCCAGCGGGCCACAGGGCTGAGGGCCGGAAACAGCATGGACAAGATTGTCATGAAGGGCGGCGCCGAGCTGCACGGCGAGGTCGTCGTCTCGGGCGCGAAGAACGCGGCGCTGCCCATCCTCGCCTCCGCGCTGCTGGCGGATGGCACCTCCACCTTCCGCAACGTGCCGGACCTGGCCGACGTGGTCACCATGCTCAAGGTGCTGCGCACCATGGGCTGCGACGCGGAGCGGCTCACCGGCCGGAAGAAGGACGTGTGCGAGGTGGGTGTCAACGGGGCCATCACCCCGGAGGCCCCCTATGATTTGGTCAAGACGATGCGCGCCAGCGTGCTGGTGCTGGGCCCGCTCGTCGCGCGCTTCGGTCGCGCGCGGGTGTCCATGCCCGGCGGGTGCGCCATCGGCGCGCGCCCCATCGACCAGCACCTCAAGGGCCTCAAGGCCCTGGGCGCGGACATCCACCTGACGGAGGGCTACGTGGAGGCCCGGGCGAAGCAGCTCAAGGGCGGCACCGTCAACTTCGACGTCATCACCGTCACCGGCACGGAGAACGTGCTGATGGCGGCGGTGCTCGCCAAGGGCCGCACGGTGATGGAGAACTGCGCGCGCGAGCCCGAAATCGAGGAGCTGGCCCGGGTGCTCAACAAGATGGGCGCCCGGATTGAAGGCGCCGGCACCTCCATCATCACCGTCGAGGGCGTGGAGGGCCTCACGCCCGTCGACCACGCCATCCTCCCGGACCGCATCGAGGCGGGCACCCTGCTGGTGGCCGCGGCCATCTCCGGCGGCAACGTGCTGGTGAAACACGCCGTCCCCGAGCACCTGGACGCCGTCATCGACAAGCTGCGCGAGGCGGGGTGCACCCTCACCGCCGAAGCGGGCGGCCTGCGCTGCAAGGCCCCCCGCACCCTCCACTCGGTGAACATCACCACCACTGAACACCCTGGGTTTCCCACCGACATGCAGGCCCAGCTCATGGCGCTCATGTGTGTGAGCCATGGGACATCCGTCATCAGCGAAAACATCTTCGAGAACCGCTTCATGCACGTTCCGGAGCTGCACCGTCTGGGGGCGGACATCACCGTCCAGGGGCACACGGCGGTGGTGAAGGGTGTGAAGTCACTCAGCGGCGCGCCTGTCATGGCGACGGACCTGCGGGCGAGCGCTTCACTCATCCTGGCGGGCCTGCGCGCCGAGGGGCGCACGGACGTCAGCCGCGTCTACCACCTGGACCGCGGCTACGAGCGGCTGGAGCGCAAGCTGCGCGCCCTGGGGGCGGACATCCGGCGCGTGAAAGCGAAGGCCTGAGAGACTGGGGGACACGGGGTCGGACGACCCCAGAAGGCGCGTTGCCAACAGAAGCGGCAACCCGGGTTGCATCCCAAATTTCTCACGACCTATCATTCTCCGAACCACTGGGGACGCGTGTCCCCCATTGAAGGAGATTGACCCGCGCCATGGATTGCCCCAGCTGCAACGTCGAGATGGTTGATCTCGAGGGGGATGACCAGACGTTGCGAAGGTGTGGAGATTGCGGCGGACTGTGGATTGACGTCGCGGACCTGAACCGGGTCCTCCTCCACAACAACCTCCCCGGGCTGGAGAGCCAGGGCGGCAAGGTAGATGCACAGGCATTGACCGGGCAGTGCCCCGAATGCCTGGTTGATCTGGTCCGTGTGGATGGCGGCGACCGCCAGCATCCGCTCCACTACGACACCTGTGAATCCTGCGGCGGCATCTTCCTGGAGTCGGAGTTTGAAGACGCCACCGACGTGAAGGTCGCCGTCGAGGAGATCATGGTGTTCTTCCGCCACTTCGGTGGGAAGAAGAAGGCGGCCGCCCTCTAGACGGCCCGCCGGACAGTCGCTCCGGTTCAGGGTTGGCCGCGGAAGGCGCGGCCCCACTCCTCGGCCACCGCGCCGTCGAGTTCCAGCGTCGACCCCGCCGAGGTGGCCCCTTCCGAGGCGGCCTTCTGGAGGCGCACCGTCATCTTTCCGCGCTTGGGCACCTCCAGCGTGAGGCGGGAACCGGACAGGGCATACGTGCCCGTCACGGTGCTCGGCTCACCGCCCTCCAGCGGCTCGTGGGCGAAGCGGTACGTCCCGTCGACGTAGAACGACAGGAACCTGTCCGGGGCACCCGACATGCCGCTGAACCACGTCCCCAACAGGGGCGCCAGGCGCGAGTCGTAGCGCAGGCGCGGCGCGAGCCACGTGCCGTTGAGCGCCTTGCCTCCCGAGTAGAAGATCAAATCCGTGACGCAGACCGGGGCGCCCTCGTCGGCGCCGGGGAAGCGCTCGGCCACCTCCAGCGTGAAGCGGTTGCCCGTGAGGGCGGGGCTGATGGGGACGGCCTGCAGGCCGCGCTTGTCCTCCACCTTGAGGCTCTTGGCGGAGTCCACGCTGGTGAGGGTGAGCTTCTTCGCGCGGGCGTGGGCCTTGTACGCGGCCTTGTCCGTCCCATCCCCCGTGTAGACGCGCACCTCGTCGATGGTGACGACGTCCTTGAAGCCGATGGTGACGGGGGCCGGGGTGGCGCCGGTGGCGCACCACGCGGTGGTGTCGCGGCCGTCGAGCAGGTGGAGGGGCGAGTAACGCTCGGGCTGACGCTCGCGCTCCAGGTAGTCAGCGGCCTGGGCATACCCCGGAGGGGCGGTGGACGCGGCGGGAGCGGCGGAGGCGAGCAGCAAGAAGGCGAGGGGGAGGCGGCTCATGGCCCCATCTTGGATCGCTCCGCGCGGGTGGCTCCAGTCCCCGGCCGGGAAGGCCGTGCCGAGAGGGTCCCATGGGCCCGCTTTGCGACACGGATGAAAGCACGGGCCCGGGTGTTGGGGTGCTTGACACCCGGACGCCGCAAGGAAGTGATGCGGCCCGATGCGGAGAGAAAACGTGATGCGACGCTGGGGGTGGGTCTGTGTGCTGGCCGCGACGCTGGTCGCCTGCAAGGACGACAAGCCGAGCGAGGTGCCCGACGCGGGGCCCGTGGAGACGGGGCCGGCGGCCCTCACGGAGCAGGAGCCCAACGAGCGGCCCGAGCAGGCCCTGGAGATGACGCGGGACAGCGTGGTGACGGCGGACCTGGCGGCCCAGCCGAACAAGGCGGACGAGGACTGGTATCGGCTCGCGCCCCCTGCCCCTCGCGTGGCGGATGTCACCGTGTCGGGGCTGCCCGGCGGAGACATCACCCTGGAGGTCTATGACCGGGACCGCAACCGGCTGGCCTCCATCAACAGCGAGGGCGAGGGCAAGCCGGAGCGCTTCCCCAACCTCTACGTGGAGGGCGAGCGCTGGTTGCGCGTGGCCCCCGCGCGCAAGGGCGTGGGCGGGGCCTACACCCTCACCGTGAAGATGCGCGCCGCGAACGACGGCGAGGAGCACGAGCCCAACGACAGGGCGGTGGACGCGATGACGCTCCCCCTGGGCCAGACGGTGACGGCGTTCCTGGGCCACGCGGGTGACGAGGACTGGTACCGGGTGGAGCTGCCGGAGACCGCCGCGCCCACGGGCGAGCCCGCGGCGAACGACGCGGACTCGGGCGCCGAGGGCCTGGCGCCCCAGGGAGCCGCGGCTCCGGGTACGGCGCCCGTGGAGGGAGCGACGCCGCCTCCTCCGAGCCCGGCGCCTGGCTCGGAGACGGGCTCGGCCACGGGGACGCCCGAGGAGGGCGCGGCTCCGCTGGACAATCCCCCCTCCCCCACGGGCACGTTCGGTGGGGGGGAGCCTCCCGCCGCGCCGGCCCCGGAGACGGGCGTGGCGCAAGTCACGGACGCGGGGGTGGCGGCGCCTCCGCCCGAGCCTCCCTCGGTGGCGCTGAAGATCGACCTGTCGGCGGTGGAGGGCGTGCGGCCGGAAATCTCGGTGCTGTCCGCGGCCGAGGCGCCCCTGTTCTCGCTGCGAGGCAAGGAGGGCGAGGCCCTTTCGCTGCGCAACATCGGAGTGCGTGCGACGGACCGGGTCGTCTACGTGGTGGTGAAGGGCGGCTGGACGGGGGCGGGCAAGGAAGCGCGCCGCACGTTCAACGCGAGCACGCCGTACACGCTCACCGTGACGCAGGAGGAGGCCGGGGCGAACGCGGAGCTGGAGCCGAATGACGAGCTGTACAAGGCCACGCCGCTGACGGCCGGTGGGTATCGCGAGGGGTTCCTGGCGCCCAAGGGCGACGTGGACCACTTCGTGCTGCGCACGACGGAGCCGGTGCTGGCGAAGGTGGAGCTGTCCGGCGTGGAGCGCCTGGACCTGGTGCTCTCCATGGTGGAGCCGCCGCAGGGTGACGGGCAGCAGGAGACGGTGCTCCTGCGAGCCAATGGCGGCGCGCTGAAGGAGCCCGAGCGCCTCAACAACGTCTCATGCAGCGGCGCCTGCTACTTCCGCGTGGAGGGCGCGTCGCGCAAGGTGGACGGCAAGTGGGTGAAGGACTTCGAGAACGCGGAGCAGCCCTACCGCATCAGCATCACCACGGTGCCGGACAACGGGGGCGAGGAGCGCGAGCCGAACAACACGGTGGACCGCGCGCAGGAGCTGACGCTGGGCAAGGCGGTGCGCGGCACGGTGTTCCCGGTGAAGGACACGGACTACTACCGGGTAGACCTGTCGGACCGGCCGGTGCGCACGCCGCTGAGGGCGACGCTGCTGGGCATCCTGAAGGTGGACGTGGGCCTGTACCTGCACCGCGTGCAGCCGGACGGGAAGCTGTCGCTGGTGCAGACAGCGGACCGCGCCAAGGGAGACCAGCCGGAGAGCATCCGGTTCAGCGCGGAGCCCGGCGTCTACCTCTTCGAGGTGCGTGACGCGAAGAACCGCGAGGCCAACTTCCAGGACTCGTACCAGCTCACCGTCGAAGAGGGCGAGTAGCCGAGGCGGAGGGCCACGCGCGGGACGGTGTTCTTCTCGCGCGCGTCCCAGGGCCGACGGGGAGAACACCTCCCCGTGGAGGGGCGGGTTCTTCCATGACAACCGATGGTGGGCCCTGGGCTTGAAGTACAGGGCCCCTTGGGTCGTCTCCGCCGACTTCGTGATGGCAGACGTCTGGGATTGCTCCTTCTCGCACGGGGAGCGGTGAGAGCCGAGGACTCCGCGTCATGTTCGACGCGATGAAGCGCGGAGGGCTCGTCACGCGCGCGTCAATTCATGAAGATGCGCGCATGAGACCGAGTGGAGCGCTGTGGGGTGCGCTGTGGGTGTTGGCGGGGAGCTGTAGTCCGGTGATGTCGGAGGGCGGGGTGCCGGTCGAGCGCAACTCACCTGTTCTGGAATCACGGCTGCAATCACGTCCGGACTCCTGGCCAGCGTATCCGGTGAGAGATATTGGCGAAGTGCCCCTGGAGTTCCAGGAGCGTCGCGCCATGCCTTGGACGTATACGTATCCCGCGTACGCCACGGAGGTGATGCTCTTCGCGGCGGCCCGCTCTCCCTACGGAAAAGAGCTTTGGGTCAGCGACGGAAGCCGGGAAGGGACCCGCGTGATGAAGGACATCGCGGTCGGCCCTGACAGCGCCTACTTGGGCGACGTGACAATCCTGGGAAGGAACCTGCTCTTCCTCGCGGGGGACGGACCTTACTTCTCAGGAGGAATCGCCTCGGACATGGCCTTGTGGAAGACGGATGGCACGGCGGCGGGCACCGTCCGGGTGAAGGAGCTGCTGACAGGAGAGGAGTACGGAAGCTGGGCGGTGTTCCCGGGCTTCGGTTTCGACGACCAGGCGCTCCTCGTGGTGAATCGCTCTCAAGGGCAGGGCGAACTCTGGGCCACGGATGGAACGCCCGAGGGGAGTCACCTGCTGACAGACTCCTCGGGGAGCGCGAACAGGGTGCTCTTCGGCAGCAGCTCGTTCGAGCTCGCGGGCGTGAGGTACGTCACCGCCACTCAGGTCGGCATGCCGCGCCGCCGTTTGTGGCGGACCGATTTCACTCCCGCCGGCACCTCCCTGGCCCTCCATGGCGAGACGCCCTATGGCATGCAGACGTTCGTGCCTGTCGGACAGTACGCCTACATGTTCGCGTCAGATCCCACCCACGGACACGAACTCTGGCGAACGGATGGAACAGATACGGGAACGACGCTCGTGAAGGACATCTACCCGGGCCCCCTCAATGGCATCCCCAACTGGCAATACACCGGCATGCCCGCCAGCAGTTCCATGGCGCGAATCGACGGCACCCTCTACTTCACGGGAGTCGATCAGGAAGAGAACGTAGAGCTCTGGAAGAGTGACGGGACGGAAGCGGGGACCGTGCTCGTGAAGGATATCTGCCCGGGCACCACGGGGTCCTATCTCCACTCGTTCCGGAACATGAATGGCATCCTCTACTTCGTGGCGACCTCGGGCTATGTGACGATTCCAGGCCCCACGGAAGACGACCCCCCCACCACGCTCTGGGACACGGAGCTGTGGCGCAGCGACGGCACGACGGCGGGAACGTACCGGGTGAAGGATATCAACCCAGGCCCGAGACGCGGCGTGGTCGGCGGCCTCACGGTCGTGGGCCCCCACCTCTACTTCCAGGGACGGACGCCCGAGCACGGTGTCGAGCTGTGGACCAGCGACGGAACCGAGGAAGGGACCTTCATGGTGAAGGACGCCGCGCCCGGTCCGCTCGACTCGATGGCCGAGGTCGCGGGTTGGGATGACGGGCGCATCTATTTCTACGCCGACGTGGATGGGAGCGACCGCACCCACTCGGGCACCTGGCTTTGGGTAACGGACGGGACGCCGGGTGGCGCGGTCCCCGTGAAGCATGTCACCGCGGCCTCCACTCCATCGCATCCGCAGCACCTGACCGATGTGGATGGCACCCTCGTGTTCTGGGCACAGGAAGGCACGCCCGACACGTTCCGACTCTGGAAGAGCCAGGGCGCACGCAGTGGGACGGTGCGAATCTCCGACCTGGATCCGGGCGGCAAGGTCACCTCCGAGCAGCGTTTCGCGCTGACGGCGTTCCGCGGCCGCGTGTACTTCACGGCCCGGGACGGCGCGGCCTGGACCATCTGGTCCTCGGGCCTCACGCAGGGAAGCCAGACGCGGGTGACAGGGGGCGAGCTCGTCGGCGCGCCGGTGGCCCTGGGCGAGTGGCTGTACTTCCTCGCGAGCGCCGATGGCGCCGTGGCGCTCTGGCGGGTCGGCGCGGCGGGAACAGGCGCCGAGCGTGTCGCCGAGCTGGGAACCGCCAGCGGCAAGCGCTTCGGTCCGCTGGGGACTTTCGGCGGCTCGCTTGTCTTCGGCGTGGGCGCGGGCCTCCAGTCCACGCTGTGGAAGAGCGACGGGACGCCCGCGGGGACGGGGCCACTCCGGGCCATCCACGCGCTGGGCGACATGCCCGCGTTCTCCTTCGTCGAGTCGAACGGGTCGCTCTATTTCCTGGCCTCGTCGACGACGGCCAACGTCCGCAGCCTCTGGAGAAGCGATGGAACAGCGGAAGGGACAGCGCCCGTCACCTCCTTCAACACGTTGTCTGATATCAGCCGCCCTGCCCTGTCGCTCATCGGCGGACGCCTCGTGGCCCACGTCGAGGGGCGCATCTGGGCGAGCGATGGCACGGCGGCGGGCACGGTCGCCATCAGCCCTTCGGGCCTCACCGTGTCGGGAGAGCGCCCGGTGGTGGCTGGCACCCTCGCCTACTTCACCGCGAAGGATGACACCACCGGCTGGGAGCTGTGGAAGACGGACGGCACCGTGGCGGGAACGACCCTGGTGATGGATGTCCAGCCCGGCCCCACGGGCTCCAATCCCGAGCAACTGCGAGCCCTGGGGAACCGGCTCGTGTTCTCCGCCTCGGATGGCGTGTCGGGCTTCGAGCCCTGGACGACGGATGGGACGCTGGCCGGGACTCACAGACTCGCGGATGTGCAGCCCGGGGACCCAGGTTCGACGCCACGGTCCTTCATGCCCGCCGGCGACCACCTCTACTTCACCGCCGACCTGGATGAGCGAGGACGTGAGCTGTGGGCCGTGGGCCCCGAGCACTTCGACACGGTCCCCCCTTCCATCACCTGCCCGGCGGACGTGGTGGTGGACGCGGGAGGCCGAGCCAGGCGCTATGTCGAATTCGGCATGGCGGAGGCATGGGATGACGTCTCCGAGGTCGAGGTGACCTCGTTGCCCCGCTCCGTCACCCGGTTCACCGTGGGGACGACGCCCGTGGTGTTCACCGCCCGGGACGGCGCGGGCAATACCGCGACCTGTGAGATGCGGGTGACGGTGCTGGGCCCTCCCTCGTCCGAGGATGGAGGCACCACGCTTCCCGACGCGGGAGCGCACACGCCCGACTCCGGTCCGGAGGCAACGGACGCGGGAGAGGAGCCTTCCGACGCCGGTACCGTGTCCCCGGACGCGGGCGACGGACCTCCGGATGCGGGGGCTGTGTCCTCCGACGCGGGTGACGTAGTCCCGGATGCGGGGGCTGTGTCCCCAGATGCGGGCCCAGGTGGGGCTGATGCGGGACACGAACCGGACATCACGCACGACGAGCCGAAGGGCGGCGGATGCTCCACGAGCCCGACGGGCCTCTCGCTGCTCTGGGGCTTGCTGTTCCTGATGGGAGGCCCCCTGCGACGTCGACGGGCCGCGCGCGGCCACGACGCCCCGCACCAGCCTCATCGACCCACCACTCCGACGGGCGCCTCGCACGGGCGCCCGTCTTGAGGACCACGGGACTTGAACCCGTGGGCAGGACGATAGGAAACCCCAAGCAGGACGCGCTGTTACCCCTATCACCTTGATTTCCCTCGGGTTCATCCTCCCGCCCCGTCCCATGTAGTTCCCCAGTGTGCCACCTCGAACCACGCTGGAGGGGCACACTGGGGACACATGGAGGCTTCGGCGCCGACTCACCGGCCCCCTGGTGGTCAGGCTTCTTCGTCAGGGAGAAGCGTCCGTAGAAGCTCGTCGTCGGGTCCGAGCGGACGCCAGCCAGCCGGAGGCGGATTGGCAAGGAGCGCATCACTCGCCTGCCGCACGCGCGCTTCATGCGTTTCTGGGGTGTACGCAGACCAGCGACCAAGCACCATTGCAACCTCAAAGCGACTTGCGTCATCCAAGACGGGCGGCCAGCCGTTGGGGAGTCCCTCTCCCACTTCGCGCACGAGCACGTCTCGAACGAAGCACGTAACTCGATTGCGCTGCTCCGCCTCGTACAGCAGACCACTCAACACCTGCACCGCAGCAACGTCATTGCCCAACTCGTCGGCCAGGACGTACAGCGGAACGGCAGGTCGCGCCTCAGCAAAGGCGGACAGCGAGTCGTATCCCCGCTCTCGGACCCGTTCGTACAGGCGGACCTTGATGTTGCCCTGCCAAGCGGCTCCGTCGCTCATCGGCTTCTCCCAGTGACGAAGTTCATAGGGACCCTATAGTCCCGCATGCTCTTCGCGACGAGATTCAGGATCTCGTTCCGCGTCAGAGATCGACCAGCGGCAATCTCGGCGTCGCTCAGGGTCTTCATGATCATCCGATTCCACTCGCCGGGCCATGTGCGTCCCAACTTCCAGTTGCCCCCGCCGTGAATGGCCTCATGGAGGGACTGTTCCAGGCGGACGCAGAACTTGTCGATGTCCATGTCGCCCTTGAAGCCGCGCCGCTCGAACCACTCGCGGTGTTCCTTCGGCATGACGTGGTGCTTCGGTGCCTCGGACATGCCCGCTCCAGCTCTATCTGTCACCTGCATGCCGCGCACCTCGGGACTGTCGCCCAGCGCTTCTCGCACGCCCTTGGGCAAGTCCTGGTGCGCTTGCGCCATCATCACCTGCCCGCCGTGGATGCGGACGGCCGCGCTCACTGCCGGAACGGAGATGACGCCCGCCTGCACGAGCCTTCGCATCATCTCCACCCACTCCACGGAGACGACGATGCGAGAGCCCATCATGACGCCTCCCGAACCCATCGCGAGACTCATGCCGAGCGTCACCGGTGCGGCCGGGGGCAGTCGTGGCAGCGCCATTTTCAGTGTGGAAACCATGGACAGCATCTCCAACACCTGCACCGCCGTCAGCACCTTCTCACCCACCTTCATGTTCTCGCGGGTCTGCGCGTGGAGTGCGGCAAACTCCTGGGTCAGCTTCCCCATCAACTCAGGCATCGCCGTCGCCGCAGCCTCCGCCCTCTCCGAGTCTAGCGATTCGAGGTCCTTCAACGTGGGCTCCATCAGGCCCCGGACGCGGTGCAGCGCCACGAGCAGCTTCTCCTCGCCGCACACGAAGCAATGGTGGAGGACAGCGTCAGAGAGCAGAAGGAAGTCAACCCAGGTGGCCAGCAGCAGAGTCCCGAACATCGCGGCCTGGAGCTTGGGCCCTGTCATGCGAAGCACTCCCAACTCCATGTCCGAGTCACCCACTTCCGAGGCGACTTCCGTCAGCCCTGTGGCACTCCCGAGCGCACCACGGAGCCACGTCACCTGAGTGGCTCCGTGCTCGACAAAGCGAGTGAACACTCCCCCGTTCAATTTCCACCCACCCAGAGCCGGAGGCCGGTCCACCAGCTTGGTGAATGCCCCTTCAACCCCATCCAGCGAGGACTGCACTTCGTCGATGGCGTCGAGGACGGCCTGTCGCGGCGAGGCGCCAGTCTGCGCTCTACCCCCGGCGGCTCCGGATGCAGCCTTCGTTGCGGCAATTCGCGCCCCCACATGACGCACAAGTCGCTGTCGGGACCCGGACGCCGCGATGGAGTATGGGGCCGGACTGAAGGCATCGGGGCGTTCGTCGCTCGTAACATCCGCCCTCTCGGGAGAGGTCGCCCCGCGAGGCGTGTAGTTCAGCGTTCCGCCACGTCCGGATGCATGCGGCACCGACGCGCATCCCGTGGCAAGCACCACGGCCAGGAGCAGGGCATCAGCGCGCATTGTCCACCCCCAGGCCCACAGATGCGAAGGCGCCAGGCCGCAACGTCCCTTCAGTCGTGGGGAACAGCAGCGTGCCCCCCGTCCCCATCGCGTAGAGCTTCCCACCCAAGAATCGCCAGCGGACTTCCGCCGCCCCCAGGTAGCGCGCCCCTGGTTTGCCCGCGCCCACGGCGAGCCCCTTCACCGCGACTTCCAAGGCGCGCTCGAAGAGCTGCACCGCCACGCGACCGTCCACGTCGACGCGCCCCCACGAGAAGGCTTCCGCGCCCACCGAGAAGCTCAGGTGCTTGTAGGGCCCTCCGTAGCTGGCTGCATCCCACTCCACGAGGGCTTCCGCGAATGCGGAGTAGCCGTCCGGGAAGTGAGCATCCGCGAGCGGCACGCCGTCAGGGCCCGCCGCCTGGAAGCGCGCCAGTTCGTAGTCCGCGCCGAAGTAGCCTTGCCGGAAGCCACCCTGCTGGCGCCTCGCCTCCAGCCGAAGGCGCAGGTTGAACCTCTCGGAGAGGGAGTCCACCCCGCCCCCCACGACCGCACCCCAAGCACCGCCATCCCCGGGACGGCCACCCCACCCGGCATTCACGTAAGCCTCCATGCCGGACTGGGCCACCACTACCGCCATGGCGTCCAGGTGGGCCAGCGTCATCGATGGCGCCGCCCCTCCCGCTCGCCCCCAGTCATGGGCGGCAGACACGGCCAGCGTGTACCGGCCCCGCTGCTCGGGCTGCCCGAAGAGGAGGTGCTCCATGTCCAGGGAGAGCTCCGCTCCCAACAACCGCGCGCCGAGCACATCCGACGCGAACGCTTCCGTGTAGAGCGGGCCCAACGTGCCGGTGAAGATACCCCCGGCCGGGTGGTAGTCGGGATTCGTGCGGTTGGAGTAGCGGCGGACGAGATGGCCGGAGAGGAGCCGGTGTTCCTCCAGCGGGCCGAACCAGATTCCTAGCGGCGCGTTGTCCGACCCCAACAGGAGCCCTCGAACGAGCTGCCCCCAGTCCGAGAGCGTGTCCCAGTCCTCGCGACGCACGAGGGGCGCGCCATCCTCCTCACGCCAAAGACGGAAGCGCACGGGCGCCCCCAGGTTGACGCCGAACTCAGGCCCCCCGTCGAGGATGAAGGTGGGCTCCACCTGCACGAAGCCCTCGTCTTCCCCCACGCCAGCACGAGGCAGGAACGCCAGCGTCGTGGCCTCCAGCCGCATCAGGTGGTGCCACTTGCGCGCGGGTGGTGCCAGAGAGGGAGACGACGTCTCTTTCTCGGAAACGGGAGGCTCCGAGGCCCAGCCCAGCATGGGGAACAGCAACAGCAGCAATGCGACGAATCCACTTCGCTTCCTGCGCATACACGCCTCCTGTGCGTGCCCCGAATGAGGCACGAAGAACACACGTCTCCCGGTCGGCTTGAGCGGCTCGCGCCGTGCCGGTGGTGAATCAGCAGTGGTGGGGGAAAGAGGTGCCGCCGCTACGCGGTCGGCTGCTTCGTCAACGTGCGACGGCGCGGACCGGCACCGGGCTCCGTGGGCACATCATCCGGGTTGCGCGAGCCAAACGACGCTCGCCGCGTGCCCCTGGTGAAGGAGGACGCTGTGGTGGACTCAGCTCCGCTCCAAACCTCATGGACAGGCGGGGTGATGCCGCCTTCGTCGCTCGGCACCTCGAAGTCCCAGAGCTTGTCACTGGCCTGCGCGAGGGCGTGCTGAACCTCTCGCAACGCGTCCTACCTCGTGTAGCGCCCCAGTCGTGCCAGTTGGGCGCGAAGGACAAGCTCCAACTCGGCCGCCGTCCCGAAGCGCTCGGCGGGGTTGCGCCGTAGCAACGTGTGGAGGATGTCCCGGAGCGGCACCGCGAGCCCTTGCGCCGCGTGCTCTACGTCCTCGGAGCTGTAGGCCATGGCGCACCAGATGGCATCCTCCGCGAACGCTGGCAGCTCCGTCACGAGCGCGGCCACCGAGGCCGCGAGCACCTTCTCCCGCTCTTTGAGGACGCGGGAGCGAGGTGGCCAGCCGTCCCGCGAGACGGGAGAAGGCCACGCCAAAGTCGGTCAGCCGAATCTCTCCCTGGGGGCCCACGCTGATACGAGCGGGGTTCACGTCCCGGTTGACGATGCCGAGCGGGAAGCCCGCATCATCCGTGCGCGCGTGTGCATAGGCCAGGGCCGCCGCCACCTCCGCGCCCAAGTAGAGGATGAACGCCTCCGAGAAGTAGCAGCCGCGCGCCTGGGCGACAGCCAACAGCGTGTTGAGCGACAGTCCCTCGACGTTCTCCATCGCCACGCACAGTCCATGCTCGGTCTCGAAGAGGCCATGGACGCGCGCGATGCTCGGGTGGCGAAGGTACTGGGCGAGCCGAACCCCTTCCTCCAGGCGGATGCGGGTGCGAAGGAACTTCTCCGTCACGTCCGCCGCTTTCGGCAGGGGTAGGCACTTGAGCACAACGCATTCCCCGAGGCCCTTGGGCGTGCGGGTCTGCGCGAGGAGGATTCGCTCACCGACGCGGCCCTCTCCCAAGTCCCTGCAGAACTCGTAAGAGTTGTCGCCGTTGGTGAATAGGACAACGCTCCCGGCAGGCCGAAAGCCAGACGGACTGGACATGGACAGGAAGCTCCGAGCGCCCGCGCGAGAGGGATTCGCGCAAAGGCAGACTCAAGATACTGCCAGCCCTTCCAGACCTGAACGACCTGACAGGTCTAAAAAGATAGAATTACCTCTTACCCTGAGTGAACCCAAGGAGGCCCATTCTGCAAAGCCGCTTTACGTCCCCCGAGGAAACCAAACCAGAGTTCGTGAACCTCGATCACCTGATGGCGCAGACCGCCTTGTCGGTGGATTTGAGGTCGAACGCTTCGGGGTCAAACGGGCCGCCGAGCCACTGGAGCATGTCCTCGTGCTCCTCGTGCTCGGGGTCCTCAAGCACCTCAAGGAGGCGCTCGTAGCCGGGGATGCCGCCGCAGTCATCGGGCGGCGCCGCTCGCGCGCCAGCGGTGCACGCGGGGTATCTCTTGCCGGACTCGGCAGGCTGCACCTTCTTCACGCGGATGCGGTGCACCCAGTCGTCACCGAAGTCATAGATGTAGCCGAAGAGGCGACGAGCACGCGGGGCGATGTCCGCGACGGTGGACTTGCGCTCATCCCGCAGCTCCGAGTCGCCGAAGCCAAAGTCATCGGCATCTCCCGCCGTGTCCCCGTATCGCTGCCGCGAAGTGTCCTCGAACACGTGCATGTGGCTGTGGGTCCACCCAAAGGCCTCTTGCAGCACGTCGTGCAGCTTCGACAGGGGCATGTCACTGCGCACGTGAAGCTCGCGCCAGATGGCCGGCTGGATGCCCACCAACTCGACGTGCAGCACGTGAATGGAAGGCTCGGCAGTCGTCTTCTTACGGGAAGCCATGGACGAGGGCGCATGTAGCCGCTCCGGCCATGAAGGGAAAGCGTCCTGCAAGCCCTGCGGGAAGTCCTCCTCGGCACGCCCCAGGAGTGCGGCTGGCAAAGGCCCACTTGGAGCCGCGAGCTGCTCTGCCTGGAAATGGGCCGCCGGGGCGTCCCCAAGGTGTCTGTGGCCACGATGGGCAGAGCGCTCGGAGCGGTGGGCGCCAGCCTCAAGAGGCCCAAGCCGTTCGTGCTGTGCCCGTGGCCGCGGATGAAGCGACAACGGCGCATCTTCCAACTGCGCAGACTGGCGGCAGCCTGCTGCGTCCGAGAGCCCGTCTTCTACGTGGACGAGGTGGACATCCACCTCAACCCCAAGGTCGGTCCGGATTGGATGTTGAAGGGCCGCAGACGCCACGACGCGCAAGGTGACGTGGGTGAAGGGCACGAGCAAGGCCAGCTCCCTCTTCATCTCGCTGCTGTGGCGGCTGGCCACCGAGAACAAGCGAGCGCGGCGCATCCACCTCATCCTCGACAATGCCTCCATCCACGACAGCAGAAAGACGCGCTTGGCCCTGGCTCAACTGGGTGGCCGAATCGTCCTGCACTTCCCGCCGCCCTACTGCCCCGAGGAGAATCGCATCGAGCGCCGCTGGCTCGACCTGCACGCCAGCGTCACCCTGAACTCGCAGGCAAGGCGATAGGAAACCCCAAGCAGGACGCGCTGTTACCCGCTATCGCCTTGATTCTCCTCGGATTCATCCTCCCGCCCCGTCCCATGCTGTTCCCTGGTGTGCCCACTCAATCCACGCTGGAGGGGCACACTGGAGGCACATGGAAGCATGGCGTCAGTTCGTGCTGATTCGGTCCTGGGAAGACTGGAGTCCTCGGGGGCGCCGGATGCCCAGCTCGACCATCACCTCGTGGGCTCGCCTGGCCATCTCGTGCAGCTCGGCTGATGCGTCCTCCCGGCCGTACGCATCTCCCTCTCCGAGCCAGCGACGCAGGTCCGCCGCCAGTTCACTCGCCGATTGATAGCGGTCGTCCGGACGGGGCTGGAGGAGCTTGCGGAGCACCAAACCCAGCCCCTGCGGAAGCTGCTCCGTCAACACCTCCAAGTCCGCCTGCGTGTAGGTCGCCGCGCGCCAGATGGCGTCCGCCACCAGGGGCTCGCTGCCCGCGAGCTGGGCTCGCTTGATGGCATGCCGGACACGCCTGCGCTGCCTGACCGACAGCGAGCCCTTCACCTCTTCGGTCAGGGTGTCCGGGGCATCCAGGAGGTTCTTCCCCGTCGCGAGTTCGAGCAGGACGTTACCCAGCGCGAAGAGGTCCGAGCGCGCGTCCGCACGGCCCGTCAGGAGCATTTCCGGAGAGGAGTAGAACGCATCCCCATGCGGCCGGTGCACCGTGGATGAAACGCGGCCGGGCAGGTCCGACATGGCGAGCCCGAAGTCGGAGACCTGCACGTCGCCGTTCCAATCAACGAAGAGGTGCTCCACGTCGAGCGCCCGGTGGACGATGTTGAGGGGGCGCCCCTGCTCGTCCTTCGCCTCCTGGGCATGCTCCAGGGCCTCGGCGACGCGAGCCCCGACATGGAGTGCGCAGAAGGGAGAGAACCGGCCACCGCACTCCCCGGAGAGCGTCAACAGGGTGTTGATGCTGTGCCCCGACGGATGCTCGGTGATGACGTACCAGCAGCCCTCCGCCTTGTGCAGCCCGTGGACACGGAGGATGACCGGATGGTCGAGGTACGTCGCGAGGCGCACCTGCTCTTCCAGCTTCGCCCGCGCCCGCTTGACGCGAGGTGGCTCCAGCAACTGCGAAACGCTCGCGGCCTTGAGCAGCACCTTGCCTCGGATGCTTCCCTCCGAAGTGCGGCGCCGGGCGAGCAGGAGACTCAATCCGTGGTGAACCTCTCCCAGGTCTTCGCGGAACTCGTACTGGAAGCCGTCCCGCATGAAGAGAATCGCTCCGCGTGGGAGCCTGAACTCACTTGCCGACATGCTCGTTTCTCCTTCGCGCAGGCATCCTTGGCCAACGCGTCGCGAGCGATGTTACCCGTGAGATGGGCAGCTACGGAACGACCCTGGGAGGTCCTGTCGCGTCTGGAGAGGAGGGCGCCGGAATCGAACACCTACCCAACACGTCACCCGGCGCCACTCATGGCCAGCGGTCCACGACAAACCCGCCGTCCCGATTTTGCCCCTTCACCTTGCCGTCCTTGAACGCGTAGACACGCCCCTCCACCACGAAGCAGATGGGCTGCTCGTCCTGCCCTGGAAGCTTCACGCGGTCATAGCGGATGACGAGCGCTGGCCCATCCGCACGTCCCATCTTGTCGGAGAGGTAGTACGCCTTGCCGTAGAAGCGTGTCCCAGCAGGGGCGACCGCCGCTTGCCGGTCGTCGTTGAGGCCTTCCGGAACGACGCTCACCACCGCCGCGCCAGGCGTAAACCACACGTCTGCGTCATCGTCCTCGCTGGCGTCGAGTTTCAGGCCGAAATCGTCCCCGACCTTCCAGTGAAGCTGGTGCCGCATCGTTTCCTTCGCTCCAGCAGGACAGGTGAACGATTCGGGCCGGATTTGGGCACTGGGACAACCCGCCGCCAGCGCCGCGACAAGCGACAGCGACGCGCACTCCACGGCGGCAACCGACTTCTTCGGGACTCGGAGCGTGCGTCCTGGGGGCGGCGTTTCAGACGGAGGGGTCTTCACGGTTGAACCTTCTTTCTGTGCGTCGTCGATCTCCTGCGCCGAGGGAGCCACGGGGGAAAGACCAGGGGAGGACATAGCAGGAGGGGCTATCCTGGGCGGGGCGGATTGTGGAGGGCTGGGAGGGCGCAGGCCCGCGGCGATGCGCGGTTCGACAGGGGGCCCGGGGAGCGCCGCCGAATAGCGCCAGAGGGCCGTCGCAACGACGAGCGCCACGACACCAACGATGCCTGGGAACCACCTTCCCAATGCGCGTGGTCGCCCCACCATGGCCACATGCCGCTTGAGGGACTGGGGAGGGGAGGGAATCGTCAGTGCCGCAGGTGGTGGCCCGCCCTGGCGTTGTTCAGCGGGCGGATGGGCCGGTACGTCATACTCAGCGGAGCGCTCGGCGAGGAGATCCGCCAGTTCGCGGCGCAGCGCCTCGGTATCGACCGGACGCCGCTTGGGGTCCAGGGCCACCAGGTTCTCAATCAGGTCGCTCACTGCTTCTGGAACCCGCGCATTCGCCAGTCGGGGCGACGGCGGTGGTAGGGCCGCGTTGTTCAAGTCGAAGCGCGGACGAAACTTCGTCGGTCGCGGGTCCGTCAGCAGCTCATGAAGCATGACACCGACCGCGAAGATTTCGTCGGCGACCTGGAAGGCGTAGCGAGCGCGGTGCTCGTCCTTGTGCTCGCGCAGGAACTCGAACTGCTCGGGCGCGCGATAGCGTTCCGTGCCCGGAGGTAAGCCCCCGTCCGTCAAGGCTTCGGCGAGTGTGTAGGTCGCGCAACTGAAGTCGATGATGACGGGCTCTCCGTCACTCTTCCGGATGAGCACGTTGGACAGCTTCAGGTCCCGATGGAGGATGCCCCGTCCGTGCATGTACGCCAGCGCACCGGTGAGCTTCTCGAAGACTCTGAGTATCTCGCGAACGGTCGGGTGCTTGCGCTCGGCCCATTCCGCGAGCGTCCAGCCGTCCACGTAGTCGAGCGCGAGGTAGAGGTTTCCACTCTCCGCGAGTCCATGCCCTTGCGGCCGGACGATGTTCGGATGGTTCAGCATGAGCAGTGCCGTCAACTCCCGCAGCGTCCGGGCATGGGTCTGCTTGGAGTCGCCGCTGGACTCCCGGTGCTGGGCCACCTTGATGGCGCGGTGCCTGCCGTTCTTTTCTCCAAGGAAGACGCACGCGAAACCTCCGTCACCGAGGGCCTTTGAAACCTGCCACCCGTCGATCAACGAACCGGGCAGGGCGTGGAGCAATGTCGGGTTCATGGGGTTCCTCCTGAACGAGGCAGCGGGAAGCGCACGTCCGGAATCGTGAGACGACGCCCCCCATCCCCACGCACCTCCAAGGTGAAGACGAGGTCCGAGTCCGTCTCTGGCACTTCAACAACCGCAAGCACTTGCCCCTCCTCTCCCGCGGGGATTGCCCCCAGCGTCTTCGCTACGAGCCGTGCCCGCAGGGGTATGCCGTCACGCCCCAGGAACGTTGCCTCTTGTGGTGTCCAGGCGGGGCGGTTGCGACCATTCGTGATCTTCACTTCCATCAGGATCCAACCCGTGCCCCGGAAGGCTACGGACGCTCGCGATGAAAGCCCGTGTGCGGCGTCTTTCACTCCTTTGCCGAGGGTCGTCGTGACGCCCGTCTTGTCCAAATAGCCGAGCAGCACGAAGTCCTCCGGCTTTGGCGTCGGGGCTTGTGCGGTGGGCTGGCAGGCGGCATTGGGCGGCTCCGGGCGCTGCACGTCGATCAGTGCGTCAACGTTGCTCGGGTCTGTCACGAGCACGAAGGCGGCGCGGGAGGGCACCTGGCCGTCGGCGAAGAAGACTCCGATCTCCTGACGCTCGCCGTCGGTGAGGTTGGCCACGGGCTGAACGATGATGGAGCGCTCGCCCGCATCCAGGATGCGAATCCGGGATTCGTCGAAGGTGAGGGTCTTCCGCTGGATCGGCGCGGAGAACAGGAACACCGTCCGGGCGTCCGCCGCGACATGGACGACGGGCAGCGGTTCGGCAGGTGTGCTGGCGATGGTCACGGAGCGCTTACGGTCAACGCCCGCCTCCGTGGCCGGCTGGGCCTGCGCGGCAGCTCCCCACGCGAGCGCCAGCGTCAGGGGAAGAACCAATCTGAAGGGTTGGAGCAAGGATGCGTGACCTCCCGAATTGGAAGGTTACCATCGTGAATGCACGCGCAGTGGGGCTCTTTCCTACAGCGCGCCGCAGCCCGGGGGGTCACCGGTACAACTGACATCCCGCCCCGTTCCTCACCCTTCCCCGGTGTTTCCGCGTCAATCCATACTGGAGGGGCACACGGAGGGCACACGCGGCCCAACAGGGGCAATCCGCTTATGGGTGTATCGGCCCGAGTTCCCCATTCTCACAGGGCTCGCGAGAAGCCCATGGGAGGCTGACGGGAGCGTGTGCCCTGGCGAGGTGGAACTAGAGGAACCAGTTCACCGGATGAACGAGTCGGAGAAACTTCGACGTCACCTCGTAACATGGTGGAGAGCGCGGAGCCCGTCGCGGTCGACTTCTCGTCCTACCTCCGCGTGTCGGACAGCGCGTCCACGCCACAGGTGTCCTACAGCATCCCGAACGGCTCGGGCGGTCGCTGTGACTCCACGAGCCCTGCGTTGACGGCGTGGCTGCGCTTCCCCGTCATCCCCACCGTCCTCCGACGGCGTGTCACACCGGTGTCGCCACACGGCTGAGACCTGCCGCGTCACGCTTGCGTCAGGCGCATGTGCTATCCCCCGGAATTCCTTACCCGGAGGAAACGCATGAATTTCCGCAATTTCGCGCTCGCCTGTGCTCTGTCTCTCGGAGTCACGGCCTGTGGCAGCACGTCCCCCGACGAGTCGCCAGTCGTCCCTGTCGAGGAGACGGGCGTCTCCACCGCCGCGGCGACGGCCACCCGCATCTACGCGTACGAGCCCACCGGCACGCACGAGCTCAGCTTCGAGACGCTGGGCACCTTCGAGACGCGCAACAACCGCCGCGTGCTCGTGATTCGTGGCACCACCAACCGCTACCTCCGCGATGTCTTCAGCTTCGTGCCGGATGACGCCTTCGGCACGGCGAGCGTCATCAGCGAGCGGCGCTTCGAGGTGGTGCTGGAGGAGGGCCACGAGCTGAACACGATGCTCTCCGGCCTGCCGCTGCTGGTCTCCATCGACACCTTCACGGGCTCGCCGACACGGTACTACGCGCAGCTCATCCTCACGCCCCGCTTCTTCGACTTCCGTGGGCCGAACTCCATCTCCGTCTTCGAGAACGTCGACCCGGTCTACGTGCGCAACACGGCCGGCACCGAGGCCCTGATGTACCGCGGCCGGGTGGACTCGGCGGCCACGTCGCTCACCGTCACCGCGCCGGACGGCGTGCCGACGGTCTCCCGCGTGGACGCGGACACCTTCAACCTGGACTGGCGCTACCCGGCCGTGCACCAGGCCGTGGACCCGCACACCATTCCCCTCACCTTCACCGCCGCGCTGAACACCGGCGCCGTGGTGGACGAGACGGCGCGCCTCGTGGTGCGCGTCACCGGGCTGGCCATCAGCACCAACGACGACCCGTACAACACGTGGCCGTCCCCCGCCTGCCAGCCGGCCGTCTACAACTGCTACCACTCGAAGCCCGCGGGCACGCTGGACTTCAGCTCGTGCGGTACCTACCGCCAGGTGCAGCGCTGCACGTACGCGAGCGCCTGCGAGGTGCTCCCCGGCCAGCCGCTGTCGCTCACCGAAATTGGCTTCCCGCCCCCGGCGCACGGGCTCCAGGCGCCCGTCTCCGACTCCTTGGCCACGACGTGGTACGGGCTGGTCGGCATCGACGCGTACAGCACCCCGGAGTGCCCGGCCACGCCGGTGACCGTCCAGGCGGTGGTGGACCACCTCCACGAGACGACGCAGGCAGTGCCGCCGTTCGATTGGGGCGTGGCCACCGACCGCGCCGGCCTGGTGGATAACAACTACTTCTTCGGCTCGAGCAGCTCCCCGCTGCTGGCCGCCATCGACACGTTCGCGGGCGGTGGCCCCATCCAGGCGTGGTTCGCCTGGGAGGAGCTCCCCTGCCACAACTGCCACAGTTACGCTGAGTACGGCATCCTGTACTACCCGAACAGCGGCAAGGTCATCTCGCTGAAGAGCTACCACGGCTACGACTGGTGATGAGCTCCCGCCCGGGCCGCCCCCAGCGCCCGGGCAGTCCTCCTCCAGGGAGCCGCCGCAGCTGGGCGTGATCCGGTTCGATGGACAGGTTGACTGCGCCGCTGCGCTTTCGAACTCGGCCGGCGCAGCGTAGCCGATTGCCGAGTGCAGGCGCTGTTGGTTGTAGAAGACCTCGATGTAGTCGAACAGCCTCACCTTGTGCCCATCCTCGCCAAGACGGGCGACTACACGGGGCAGCTGTGGAAGCTGACTCCGGTGACTCCGCCCCGCGGGGTACGAACGCACGGACGAAGTTCAGGGACAGGCGGCATGGTCAGCCCGGCCACCCGAGGGTGACGCACATGACTCCAGACGAAAACCGCATCATCGACGTGGGCTTCGACGAGAAACACATCCTGCTGCACCTGACGGACGGCCGCGTGCTGGCCACGCCACTCAGCGGCTCCCTTCGCGTCGCCAAGGCCACGCCCGAACAACGGCTCGATTGGGTTCTCACCGAAGACAGGCGCGGCGTGAACTGGCCGGCGCTATGGACTCCCGCCCCCGATGGAATGGTCAGCGTCTGGGCCATCGAGCAGGATGCGCTCTACGAGCATGCCCTCGCGCGGCTGCGACACGCCAACAGGGATTTGTCTGCCTTGCCACCCGACGAGCGCGAGCTGGTCGCGCTGTGGCGCATGGAGGCCGACATCAACAACGGCGGATTCATGCAGTTCTTCTGCAATTGGGGTGAAGAGACCTGCCATCTGGCCATCGAGGCGCTGGGCAGGATTGGCGCCCATGGCACACAACAATGTCTGGATGACATGCTGCACGTCATTGCCCACCATGGGGAGACCGATGAGCTGGTATCGCTGTCCGCTCTGCCTGGCATGCTGACCGAAGCCGAACGGAACCGACTGTATGCACTGGACCAGGCGTTCTGGAAATATCCCGACCCGCTCGACAAGCAGGTCGTGCGGCACTACGCGCCGCGAGTGGTAACCCGTGCCGGCTCCACGGACTGAGCGGACGACCCGGTCAGGGTCGATTTGAACTGACTGGGATAAGCGCTCAGGATGCGCCGCGCCCGAGCGGAATGCGATTCCCGCGCCGGCGGGCGCCTCCATGAAAAGAATTGCACTCCTTCCCTCCCTGCTCACGCTCCTGGCCTGCGGCCCCACGGCCGTGGAGTCACCCGCGCCCACCTCGGACTCCCAGACCTCCTCGCTGGCGGCGCCACAATGGCTCGCAACCACCGCGGCGGTCTACGCGCGAGGCAATGCCACCGCCACGCGGCTGGCCACCGGACAGGTGCTTGTCACCGGTGGAAGCAACTCCAGCGCCGTGACGGCCAGCGCGGAACTGTACAATCCGGCCACCGCCACGTGGACCACCACGGGTTCCATGATCACCGGCCGCAGCGAGCACACCGCCACCCTGCTCGACAATGGCCGGGTGCTGATAGCGAATGGATACGGCGGCGGCGGCGCGGGTGTCGTGCTCAGCTCCGCGGAGATCTATGCACCGACGACGGGGACCTGGACCGCCACCAACCCCGGCGCACAAGCACGCACGGTGGCGCAGGCCGCGAAGCTCTCCACGGGCAAGGTGCTCATCACGGGCGGATATTCGGGCGCAGTGGGCATCCTCTCCAGCGCGGACCTCTATGACCCGTTCACGAACAGCTGGACGGCCACGGGCATGAATGGAAGTCGCTATCGCCACACGCTGACCGCGCTGCCCGGCGGCAAGGCGCTCGTCACCGGCGGCAGCAGCCGGCTCAGCACGCTGAGCACCGCGGAGCTGTTCGACTCCGCGACGAACACCTTCACCTATGTCGCGCCCATGAGCCGGGCGCGCCACAGCCACACCGCCACGCTGCTGCCCTCCGGCAAGGTCCTCATCGCTGGCGGCAGCGGCACCAACACGGCCGAACTCTATGACCCGGCCACCAACACCTGGGCGCCCACCGGCTCCCTGTCCCGCGCCCGCTCGAGTCACCACGCGATGCTGCTCCCGTCCGGAAAGGTGCTCGTCTTCGACAGCAGCGGCACCAGCGAGCTCTACAACCCCGCCACGGGCACCTGGAACATCTCCGCGCCCCTGCTCTCCAGCCGCACCGTCGGCGTGGCCGCCCTCCTGCGCTCCGGTCAGGTGCTGTTCTCCGGAGGATTCATCGGCTCCACCGCCTCGGCCGCCACCGAGCTGTACGAGCCGGGGCAGCAGTCCTGGAGCGCCACCGGCTCGCTCTGGGTGGGACGCTGCCAGCACACCGCCACGGAGCTGCCCTCGGGGGCGGTGCTCGTGGCGGGTGGCGCGAGCTCCGGCACCCCGCTCACCAGCGTGGAGTCCTATGACCCAGGCCTGAAGACCTGGAGCACGCTGGGGTCGATGACGGAGGCGCGCAGCGGGCATGTGGCCGTGAGGCTGCCGTGGGGGCACGTGCTGGTCATCGGCGGCAATGCGTCCACCACTCAGACGACGTCGGAGCTGTACGACCCGGACACCAACACCTGGACGCCGCAGGGCAGCCTGCTCTCGCCGCGCTCGGAGTTCACCGCCACGGTGCTGCCCTCCGGAAAGGTGGTCGTCGCCGGGGGCCGCACCGCCACCATCAACTACCTCACCAGCGCGGAGGTGTATGACCCGGCCACGGGCACCTGGTCGGCCACGGGCAGCCTGGGCTTCGGCCGCGCGGACCACTCCGCCGTCCTGCTCGCGGATGGTCGGGTGATGGCGGCGAGCGGCACGTACTTCGCCAACTCCATGACGTCACAGACTCCGACGGTGGAGCTGTATGACCCGGCCACGGGCACCTGGACGGGCACCAGCAACATCGCCTTCTCGGGGCGCAGCGACTTCACCTTGAACCTGCTGGACTCGGGTCTGGCGCTCGCCGTCGGTGGACGCAGCGGCAACTCCATCCCCTTCGGCGCGTTCTCGGTGAATGCGTCGAGCCTGTACTCGCCGACGACGGCGACGTGGGCCGCGACGGGGAGCCTGGCCACCACCCGTCACCTCCACTCGAGCGTCGTACTTGCCTCGGGCTCACTCCTGACGGTGGGCGGACTGTCGCGCGTGGGCGGCGGCCAGCCCGTCACCACCACCCTGGCCAACGCGGAGCTGTTCAACCCGGCGACGAACACGTGGAAGGAGACCGCGGGCATGCTCGTCGCCCGGGCGGACTTCACGCTGACGCCGCTCTACACCCAGGAGGTCCTGGCGGTGGGCTGCGGGCCCGCGGGCGAGCCCTCGGCGGAGCTGTACACGCCGTAGGTTCGCGACCCGGGGCGACGGCGCCGCTTCAACCACAGCCCCAAATGCAACCGCCGCCTCCGGCATCCCTGGCCGGAGGCGGCGGTGTCGGGAAGCGCGTGACTACGGAACCGCGCTCACATCCACGTCAATCACACGCGGCTCCTCGGTGTGATTCTCCGTGGTGACGGCGGCCACGGAAGCGCCCACCTGGAGCGTCAGCGCCCAGGTTCCATCCGTGAGCCGGTTGGGCACGTACTTCCAGAAGAGCCTCGCCCGGCCCGTCGTCAGCCCCTCGGCCCCGAGGGCCTCGGTGGCCTTCCGCTCGATTTCGGCCGTGCTCAGCCGGGTCCGCAGGAGGTGGCCCTCACGCGCCAGCGCGGGCCAGGTGATGAGCGCTCGCTGGAAGCTGCCGTCCACGCCGTGCGTCACCACCGCGCGGTGGCCCTGCACACGGATGCCATTGATGGCGCGCAGGACGAAGGTCTTGTGCCGGTGGAGCTCCGCGGGCTCGATGGTGCCCACATCCTCGCTCTGGAGGAAGGACGCCACCTGCCGGATTTCACCCACCTCCGTGGTGGGAATGCCCCAGCGCTGCAGCCGGGCCAGGGAGTTGCGCTGCAGGACCGCGGGCTCCTGCCTCGTCACGGGCCCGCTCTCCACCTTGTTCAGCACCAGGGCACGGCCCGACGCACCATCCCGCTCCAGCTTCCAGCTCGCTGACTCCAAATCGAGACGGGTGCCCATCTCGCCCGACACGGTGAAGGGCTCCGTCGTGCCAATCAGTCCCCGCTGGAGAATCGCGTCGTTGAAAGCGTTGGCCGGCAGCAACTGGGTGGGCAGCCCACCGGACGGCGGCGTGGCGATGCCGGTGGTATCGAACTCGAAGCTCAGGGCGGTCGCAGCGCTGGTGACCTGCGCGGGCCGCGTGTCGGCGGTCTCCTCGGCGAGGGGTGTCACGTTGTCGCAGCCGAGCATCGCGGTGAGCGGCAGGGCGGTCA
>NZ_JBLZWL010000118.1:0-48084 GCF_049194865.1 Corallococcus terminator
GTTCCTGGCCGGTGGCGAGGTCCCGATTCCCCTCATCACCAACAACCAGTTCTCCATCGAGTACAAGAAGTACGGCGTCATCCTGAACCTGCGCCCCACCGCGGACCGCAACGGCAACATCCAGACGGAGATCGAGGCCGAGGCCTCCGAAATCGACACCTCCGTCGCCGTGTCCTTCGGCGGTTCGTCCACGATTCCTGGCTTCCGCACCCGCAAGGTGAAGACGAACGTCACCGTGCGTCACGGAGAGACCATCGTCCTGTCCGGCGTGTTCAGCCACGACGAGCAGAAGTCCATCTCGAAGATCCCCGGCCTGGGCCACATCCCCATCATCGGTGAGCTCTTCAAGAGCCGCGGGTTCGACTCCACCAAGCGCGAGCTGGTCATCTTCGTGACCCCGCGAATCGTCAACCCGGACTCGGACAAGGTCCGGACCATCATCGAGGACGTGAAGAGCCGCTACAAGCAGGCCCGGTCCGAGGTGAACTTCAACATCTTCGACTGACGCCTGGGCGCCTCAAGGCGCCTGGTCTGGGCCCTGGGGCCCTGGACGGGCCGGTTTCCTCCCTTTTTCCGGGGTGGATGCCGGCCCGTCGCCTTGCGGGCGGGCAGGTCGACTGCGGCTGGCGCTTTGAGGTGGAAGGGGTGCTTGCTAGCATCCGTCCCATGTTTTTGATCACCCTCGCGGAAAAGGGCGGCGGGACCGAGCAGCGTGAGTACACCAAGCCGGAAATCACCATCGGTCGGCTGCCCGGCAATGACATCATGCTCGCGAAGGGCAATGTCTCGAAGTACCACTCCCGCATCGTCGCCAAGGATGGCAAGTGCATCATCGTGGACATGAAGTCCACGAACGGCACCTTCGTGAACGGCAAGAAGATCGCCGCGCCACAGGTGCTCAAGCCGACCGATCAGATCTACATCGGTGACTACATCATCAACGTGGAGCCGCTGGAGGACGCGGGCCCGCAGATGACGCGAGCCGGCCAGGCCGAGGAGGCCTACGAGGACGGTGGCGAGGAGGAGCAGTACGAGGAGGAGGAGCAGTACGAAGAGGAAGAGCCGTACGAGGAGGAGCCGCCACCTCCGGCTCTCGCGGCGAAGGCTCCCGTCGCCGGACGCATGCCCGCGTCCATGGCCTCCGCGATGGCGAAGAACAAGAAGAAGGTGGACCCCCGGATGGAGCGCTACACGCGCCTCCAGAAGGAGATCCACGACCGGCTCATCGAGTACCTCGACCTGCGGCGCATGGACATGGACCGGCTCGGCGACGACGAGCTGTGGCGCCGCACCGAGAAGGCCATCCGCGACATCATCGACCAGATGGAAGCGGACGGAGAGCTTCCGGAGGACGTGGACCGCGAGGAGCTGCTCACCGACGTCATCAACGAGGCGCTGGGCCTGGGGCCCCTCGAGGCGTTCCTCGCGTCGGATGAGATCAGCGAGATCATGGTGAACCACGCCAACCAGATCTACATCGAGCGCAAGGGCCAGCTGACGCTGTCGGAGAAGACCTTCTCCTCGAATCAGGCGGTGCTCGGTGTCATCGAGCGAATCGTCGCGCCCATCGGCCGACGCATCGACGAGTCCAGCCCGCTGGTGGACGCGCGCTTGAAGGACGGCAGCCGCGTCAACGCCATCATCCCGCCGCTGGCGCTGAAGGGTCCTTGCATCACCATCCGCAAGTTCAAGAAGGACTCGCTGAAGATCTCGGACCTGGTGAAGTACAAGACGCTCACCGCGCAGATGGCCGAGTTCCTGGAGATGTGCGTCAAGGCCAAGCGCAACATCGTCATCTCCGGCGGCACGGGCTCCGGCAAGACGACGACGCTCAACATCATCAGCTCGTTCATCCCGGACAGTGAGCGCATCGTCACGGTGGAGGACGCCGCGGAGCTGCAGCTTCCCCAGGACCACTGGGTACAGCTGGAGAGCCGGCCGCCCAACCTCGAAGGCAAGGGCGCCATCACCATCCGTGACCTGGTGAAGAACTGCCTGCGCATGCGGCCGGACCGCATCGTCGTGGGTGAGTGCCGCTCGGGTGAGACGCTGGACATGCTCCAGGCCATGAACACGGGCCACGACGGCTCGCTCACCACGCTGCACGCCAACACGCCGCGTGATGCCATCGCCCGGCTGGAGACGATGGTGCTGATGTCCGGCATGGACCTGCCGGTGAAGGCCATCCGAGAGCAGATCGCCAGCGCGGTGCACATGATCGTGCAGCAGACGCGCTTCTCAGACGGTACGCGGAAGATCTGCTACGTCACCGAGGTGTCCGGCATGGAGGTCGACATCGTCACGCTCCAGGACATCTTCTATTACAAGCAGGACGGCTTCACGGAGGACCACAAGGTGCGGGGTCGCTTCGTGGCGTCCGGGTTCGTGCCGAAGTTCTACGAAGATCTTCAGCGCAAGGGCATTCCCGTCAACATGAGCATCTTCCGCGAGGACTGACGCGCCATGCCTACACTGGTCGTCCGTCTGCCTGATGGCACGGAGAACGAACACGAGGTCGTCGGCGAGCTGAAGCTGGGCCGCCAGCAGGGCTGTGAAGTCCTGCTCACCGAGGGAGGCGTCTCGCGGACCCACGCGCGCGTCTTCACCGAGTCGGGAGGGGTCTTCATCGAGGACCTCGGCAGTGCCAACGGCACCTTCGTGGACGGCGAGCGCATCGCCGAGCCCACCGCGCTCACGCCCCAGTCCGAGGTCATCCTCGGCGACTACACGCTGAGCCTGAAGGCGGCGCCCAGCAGGGCCACCGGCGCTCGTCGCGCGGCCAAGCCCGCGGGCGCGGAGGCCATGCCCGTGGGGGCGGAGGGCGGCGGTGCTCGCGCCACCCGGGCCCTGCCCAGCATCAAGGCGAAGCCCGCCGGAGGCAGTGCCCCAGCACCAGGCGCGGGGCCGAGGCGGCCCAAGCCCGCGGGCGGTCCTCCCGGCGGTGGTGGCGGGCCTCTGCTGCGCGGCGCCGTGGGGCCATGGGCGGGGAAGACCTATCCGCTCAAGGGCAAGGTGCTCGTGGGGCGCCTGCCTCCCGCGGGCATCATCCTGGAAGACGACTCGGTCAGCCGGAAGCACGCGGAGCTGGAGTCCGTCGGTGGCGTGGTGTCGGTGCGCGACCTGGGCAGTGCCAACGGCACGTTGCTCAACGGCGACCCGCTGGGCCCGGAGCTGGTGGACCTGCAGCCCGGGGACCAGCTCCAGTTCGGCGTGGTGGAGATGACCTTCGAGGCGTCTCAGTCCGACGCTCCGGCCCGTCGGGGCGCGGGGTCGGCGCCTCCGTCGCGGCGGAGTGCCGGCGGGCAGGACGGCGGCGCGGACCCGGAGGCCCGGCGCAAGAAGCTGTTCATCGCCGGCGGCGGTCTGGTGGGCGTGCTGCTGCTGGCGGCGTTGGGCAAGGCGCTGATGCCCGCGTCGGCCGTGGACTCCGGAGGCCCCATGGGCCAGGGCATCCCCGTCGACCCCGCGCAGCAGGTGTCGGAGCTGCTCAGCGAGTGCCGCTCCTTTGCCTCCAGCGAACTGGGCCCGCCCAACTGGACGAAGGCCGAGCAGGTCTGCTCGCAGGTGTTGGACCTGGACCCCATCAACACCGACGCCAACACGCTCATCCGCCGCATCAAGCTGGAGAAGGACGCCTTCGAGCACTTCACCACGGGTGAGAAGCTCCTGCAGCGCCTGAAGTCCGAGGATGCGCTGGACTCCTTCCGCAAGATTCCGAAGGAGAGCGAGTACTTCCGCCGCGCCCGCGCCAAGGCGGCCGAGGCCGCCGAGCAGGTGACGAAGCGCGCGCTGGACGACTGCAGGCGCTACCTGCGCGACTCGCAGTGGAGCGCGGCCGTGCCTCGCTGCCAGGCGTACATGGCGGTGTGGTGCCAGAACCAGCCGCGAGACGACCTGCAGCCGCCCCTGGGGTTCGACCTCAAGCTGGAAGGGCGCCTGAAGAAGAACGAGTGGCGGCCCAAGGATCCGCTGTTCGTGAAGTTCCTCATCTCGCGCATCAAGCTGGACCCGAACTCGATTCCCTGGACGTGTCCGGTGGCGGAGGTGCTCAACCGCGACAACCTGCCCACGGACCCGAAGACGGTGGTGCTGGAGTCGGTGAAGGCGCGCTACCCGAACAAGCTGATGCAGGCGGCGATGATGGACTACTGGTCCGGCCGTGGCAGCGAGGCGCTGGCGACGTTGCAGAAGCTGCGCGCCAACGACGAGTCCGCGCAGTTCCACGCCCAGGCGGACGAGATGATGAAGACCATGTTCACGGTGGATCAGCTCTTCAAGGGCGGTCAGAGCTACCTGGCCGCGGATGACCCGGAGAAGGCCGCCGAGCCGCTGCGTGAGGCGCTGGATGTGGACAAGTCGCTGATGCTGAACCTGGCGGAGTCCAAGCCGTCGTTCTACCGGCGCAGCATCCTCCAGGACATGGCGGACAAGGCGTACCAGCGCGGCCGTCACTGGGCGGACCGCGACGACAAGCGCCGTGCTTGCAAGGTGTGGAAGCTGGGCTTCGGCTTCTACGCGGGCAGCGCGGACCTCAACAAGGCGGCGGGCTTCTGCTCCGCCACGGCGCTCTCCTCGTTCCGTCAGGCGGGCGGCTGCCCGGACCTGGCGGCGGTGATGGACTTCGCCGTCAAGGGTGACGGGGTGGAGGAGATGGTCGTCGCGAAGAAGAAGGAGTGGAGCTGCCCGTAGCAAGCGAGTTGGACAGGGCGGGACGGGCGCGCTAGGCACGGGGGCATGGCCGACACCAGCCCCCCGCGCACCGCGCCCACCCTGGTCCTCATCGACGCGTCCGGCTTCATCTTCCGCGCCTACCACGCCATTCCGCCGCTCACGTCGAGCAAGGGCGTTCCCACCAACGCCGTGCTCGGCTTCACGCGCATGGTGCTCAAGTCCCTGCGGGACTTGAAGCCCACGCACGTGGCGCTCGCCTTCGACAAGGAGAGCCGCACGGAGCGCCAGAAGATAGACCCCAACTACAAGGCCCACCGCGAAGGCCCGCCCGAGGACCTGGTGCCGCAGTTCGCGCTCATCCGCCGCGTGGTGGAGGCGCTCAACCTGCCGGTGCTGGAGTTCGCGGGCTGGGAAGCGGACGACGTCATCGGCACGCTGGCCCACAAGGCGAAGGCCGAGGGCTTCTGCGTCCAGGTCGTCACCGGGGACAAGGACTTCATCCAGATTGTCGACGAGGACGTGCGCCTCTTCGACCCGATGAAGGACGTGCACACCCGGCCCGAGGACGTGAAGGAGCGGCTGGGAATCGAGCCCCGCCAGATGCGCGACTACCTGGCGCTCATCGGCGACGCGGTGGACAACGTGGCCAAAGTGCCGGGCATCGGCCCCAAGACGGCCACGGAGCTCATCCAGCAGTTCGGTGACGTGGACACGCTCCTGTCCCGGCTGGACGAGGTGAAGAAGCCCAAGATTCGGGAGAACCTCGCCTCGCACAAGGAGAGCCTGCTGCGCGCCCGGCAGCTGGTGACGTTCAAGACGGACCTGCCGCTCGACGTGCGCGTGGCGGAGCTGACCCGCAAGGACGTGGACTCCGCGCGCGCGCGCGAGCTCTTCACTGAGCTGGAGTTCTACGCGCTGCTCAAGGACCTGCCGCGGGAGGGTCCGAGCGAGTCCTCCTCGGAGCCCGCCAAGGAGCGGCCCGCGCCCCTGGCCGTCACCACCACGCTGGTGGGCACCGACGCGGAGCTGCTGGCGCTGGCGGAGGCCGTGCGCGCTGCGGGCTCGGTCAGCCTGATTCCGGCGTACGAGGGCATGCCCTTCGCGTCGAAGCTGGTGGGCCTGGGCGTGGCGCTGCCGGATGCGAGCACCCGCTACGTGCCGCTGCGCCACGCGGTGCTGGGCGCCACGCAGGTGAGGCCCGAGTCCTTCACCTCCGTGTTCGGGGGCGTGCTGGAGGACCCGGCGGTGAAGAAGGGCGGGCATGACCTCAAGGCCCTCACGCTGGTCCTGGCCAACGAGGGCGTCACCCTGGCTGGCGCGCACGACGACGTGGAGCTGTTGAGCTACCTGCTCAACCCGTCGCGCCGCGAGCACGCGCTGGCGGACCTGTCGCGCGAGCGGCTGGCCACGGAGCTGCCCGCGCTCCCCGCGGCGGCCGAGGGCAAGCGGGGCAAGAAGGACAGGGCGCTGGCGGACCACTCGCCGGAGGAGGTGGCGTCGGGCTTCGCGGTGCGCGCGGAGGCGGCGCGCAGGCTGGCGCCGGAGCTGTGGAAGGAGCTGGAGGAGGCGAAGCTCGCGCAGCTCGCGAAGGAGCTGGAGCTGCCGCTCCTGCCCATCCTCGCGCGAATGGAGCAGCGGGGCGTGAGCCTGGACACGGTGGAGCTGGCGCGCATCTCCGTGAAGGTGGACGCGGCCGTCGAGGCGCAGGTGAAGGAGGTCTACAAGCACGCGGGCCACGAGTTCAACATCGGCTCCAACCCGCAGCTGGTCCAGGTGCTCTTCACCGAGCTGAACCTGCCCATCATCAAGCGCGGCAAGACGGGCCCCTCCGCGGACCAGGAGGTGCTGGAGAAGCTGGCCGAGGAGCACCCGCTGCCTGGCGCCATCATCGAGTACCGCAGCCTGTCCAAGCTCAAGAGCACCTACCTGGACACGCTGCCCACGCTGGTGGCCCCCGACGGGCGCATCCACACCACGTACCACCAGGCGGCCACGGCCACCGGGCGCCTGTCTTCCACGGACCCCAACCTCCAGAACATCCCGGTGCGCACGGAGCTGGGCCGGGAGATTCGCCGCGCCTTCGTGGCCGCCCCGGGCCACCAGCTGGTCAGCGCCGACTACAGCCAGGTGGAGCTGCGCCTCTTGGCCCACATCGCGGATGACCCCGTGCTCGTCGAGGCGTTCCGCAACGACGAGGACGTCCACAGCCGCACCGCCGCCGAGGTCTTCGGCGTCGCGCCGGACCAGGTGGACCGCGAGCAGCGCCGGGTGGCGAAGATGGTGAACTTCGGCATCGCCTACGGCCTGTCACCGCACGGCCTGGCCACGCGGCTTGGAATCCCGCAGGAGACGGCGCGCGACATCATCGAGCGCTACTTCATTCGCTACGCCGGCATCCGCCGCTACCTGGATGAGACCGTCAACACGGCGCGCAAGACGGGCTACGTGGAGACGCTCTACGGCCGCCGGCGGTACATGGCGGACCTGAACTCGAAGAACCGGGGCGTGGCCCAGGCCGCCGAGCGCGCCGCCATCAACATGCCGATTCAAGGCACCGCCGCGGACCTCATCAAGAAGGCCATGCTGGTGGTGGACGCGGAGCTGCGCGCCCAGGGCCTGCGCACGGTGATGCTGCTTCAAGTCCACGACGAGCTCATGCTGGAGGCGCCCGACGCGGAAGTGGAGCAGGTGAAGGCGCTGGTGGCGCGCGGCATGGCGGGTGTGGCCACGCTGAAGGTGCCGCTCAAGGTGGATGTCGGCGCGGGGCGGAGCTGGTCGGACGCCCACTGAAAAACAACGCGGGAGGAGCGCCCACCCCCGTAGACGCTCCCCCCGCGGACCCGCTCGTTTTTCGCTACCACCCCCACAAACAATGCCGACCCGTCCGACCGGCGAGCCGCGCGGACCCCCATCCACGCGTCTTGCCAGCAGCTCGCGATGAGCGCTCACCACTCCCCAGTGGGAGCACGCCACCCCAAAGGCGCGCCATGAGGTCCCCACCCCTGGCACGCTCCCTCCCGCCGGCCTCGGACGCTCCCAGGATTGGAGCGTCAAGCCGGACGGGTCGGCAAAACCGACCACCCCTCAATGCATCGCGGTACGTCCGTCCCTCGAGCCCGGCGGCACGTGTCTGACGCGTGACGGGCGCTCGAAGTACTCCACCACCAAACCTCCGAAGGGCACCCTGGGCCCCTCGACTCTCGAATCCCTCAGTCGCTGGAGCAGCGCCACCGCCGAGTCCACCGCCTCATCCACGGCGCGGTTGATCTGCTCCTTCTCCCAATCACCACCGCCGAGCACCTCCGCGGCGTCCACCAGGCAGCGCCGCAGCGCCGAGAACTCTTCGTGCAGGGCGCGCGCGCCACGCTCCGGCGACAGGCGCAGCACCGCTTTCGTACGGCTCCAGGGGCTCGTGTCGTCCCCCTCCAGCGTCAGGCCCAGCTCCCGGACGAAGGGCTCCACCAGCCCGTCCAACTGACTCAGGGGAGTCTGGGTGCCGTCCGTCGCTTCGTGAGCCGTCATCCGCATCCGGCGCCACAGCGCCGCGATTCGGTCCGGCTGCTGGCGGAAGAACCGCGCCAGCCCGGCTGCCTTACGTCCTCGCTCAGTCATTTCCGGTGCCTTCCGCATCGCTCCGGGAGCTATAGCAAGGCTGCTGCCAGCGGCTGAGGAACCGAGTCCCCTGGAAATTCAGCCACTTGGAGAGCACGTACACGCGTGCCGTGGCGGGGGAAGGTAAAAACTTCGGGGTTCGGCTTGTAGACCTGTCCGAAGGTCCAGACAGGGCCCGGAGAAGGGCCGCGTCTCAGTGCAGCGTCGGCTTGGCGGTGCGGGCTTTCAGCGCGTCGTCGCCCCCGCCTGTCTGCTCGCTCTCGTGCTCGGGGCCCACGGAGAACTCACCCGACGTCGACTCCGCGTGGGGCGGCGCCTCGGGGTGCTCGGGCTCCGGCTCGGCGGGGGCGGGGCCGGGCCAGTACAGCTCCTGGTGCGGCGCGGGGCCGGCCATGGGCGTGACGGACTCGGCGGCCTGTTGCTGGGCCACCATCATCAGCCGCAGGGCGGCCTCGTCCGCGGCCTCCTGGGCCGTCATCTCCGCCAGCCGCGCGGCCTTCTGCTGGCGACGGCGCGCATAGGCGGCCACGCACAGCACGGAGGCCGTCAACCACAGCAGCGCGGAGCTGGTGGTGAGCGGCAGCCAGCCGTAGCGCGCCGCCAGCCCGTCGCGCCAGCCGGACTCCTCCACATCCAGCGAGGTGTGGAAGGCCTTGCCGAACGCCGTCTCGAAGGGCTCCCCCCCGCGCACGCCGTCGATGAGCAGGCCCATGGCCTGGGGGCCGTAGCGGGTGGACAGGTGCGCGACGAAGGCGGCGCTCTGGGCGTAGGCGATCTCCACGTCCGCGGGCAGGTCCGGCCAGTCGGAGGACAGGTCCTCGAAGTGGAAGACGCGCTCCTGCGTCACCGCGCGGAAGAGGGCGGAGTAGTGGGTGATGGAGAAGCGCTCGCCCGTCACGTTCTGCGCGACGCCCTCCTGGAACCAGCGGGGCCACCCTCGGGCCAGCTGGCCCAGCGCCACGTGCGCCAGCTCGTGCCGCAGCGTCTGCTGGCCGTCCGGCGCGTGGAGGCTGAGCGCGTCCAGCAGGATGATTTGATGCGCGGGGTAGGCCAGCGCCACGGCCCAGCCCGGAGGTCGGCCGCCGGGAAGCGCCAGCGCCTCGAACTCCTCGCGGCCCACGCCCAGGCGGATCTCCGTCATCCCAGGCCAGTCGCGCCCCAGGATGTTGCCGAAGCCGTCGCGCACGGATTCGATCTGCTCCGACAGCTCCTTGGCCGCCACGGTGGCCGCCGCCGTGTGGAGGATTCGGAAGCGCTTCGTCGCCACCTCTCCGGCGACGATGGCGGGCCGGGAGTGGGGGACGAGCACCACGTCGTCCATCAGGGCTTCGCCCCCGTGAGGATGGGAACCGGAGCCTTCACCCAAACCCTGGGCCCACGCCCGAGGCATGGCCAGCAGCAACAGGAGCAGGACGAGCAGGTGGCGCATGCGGGGGCCTCGCTATCCCCCAGACATAACAGCCTCGGCCCGCGCCGCATCAACCCCCACCACGTGAACGCGTTTTCGTCGCGATGCGTCACCGGCGACGAGCGTCACCTGCCGTCTTGGGACTCCGAGCTGCTTGCCGAGGAACTCGAGGAGGGCGGCGTTGGCTTCCCCATCCACGGGCGGAGCGGCGAGCTGGATTTTCAACAGCCCGTCATGTTCGCCGACGACGCGGGTGCGCGAGGCGCGGGGCTGGATGAGGAGGGCCAGCTCCACGCCGTCCGGCAAGGACTTCAGCCAGGGCGCGGCCATGGGCTACTCGTTGCCGTTGGCCTTCTTCTGGGACAGGTAGGCCACGTTGTCCTCGACGCGGGCGTAGTCGCGGTCCGCGAAGGTGGGGGCCTTGAAGGTCTCCAGCAGCTTCTGGTGCGCGTCCAGCACCGAGCGCACCTGCGACTCGAACTGGGTGCGCTGGCGCTTCAGCTCGTTGATGTCCTCCACCACCTGCACCAGTCGCTGGTGGGCGCCATGGACGATCTTCTCGGCCTGGTGCTCCGCGTCCGCGATGATGATCTCCGCCTCCTTCTTGGCGGCGGACTGCAGGTCCTCGCTGATGCGCTGGGCGGTGACCATCGTCTCCTGGAGGGTGCGCTCGCGCTCCTGGTGCTGCTCGAGCTTGAGCTGCGTGCGCTTCAGCTCCTCCTTGAGCGCGATGTTCTCCTTCACCACTTCCTCGAACTCACCGGCGATCAGCTCGAGATAGGCCTCGACTTCGCGGCGCGAGAAACCTCGCAGCGCCGTGTCGAACCGCTTCTGCCGGATGTCGAGCGGAGTGATCTTCATGCGCGCCAGTCTAGCGCACGGAGACGAGTTCTCCAGGAATCGGCCCCGGAGGGCGTCTTCACCCTCGCGAGGCCGCTCGTGCCTGCTCGCCTGGTATGGCGGCGGGCGGGGGCTTCAGCGCGACGCGGGCGGCGCGTCCCACTGCGCGACGACGGCGCGTGCGGCGTTCTGCACCACCGAGGTGAGGCGCGAGTCGGTGGCGGCGTCCTGCACGGTGCGCCGGGCGGAGGTGGTCCGCTGGAAGACGAGGCCGTTGAGGGCCTGGATCTTCAGCGCGTCCGGCATGCGGGGGTGGCGCACCACGTTGCCAAGAATCTCCTCGGCGCGGGGGTGCTGGAACAGGGCCACCGCGCGCAGCACGGCCTGCTGGGTGCGGGGATTGGGGTCCCACAGGTGAGTGGCCAGCGAGTCCAGCGCGCGCGGGTCTCCCAGCAGCGCCAGGTCCTCCACGGCGATGGCGCGGACCTCCTCGGGTGCGGGGCGGGCGGCCCACAAGAGGGCGCGCAGGAGGGCGGAGTCGTCCGCCGAGGCCACCGGGGCGGGAGGCGCCGAAGGTTCCGGGGCGGGCTTGGAGGCCGTGGGGGCGGGGCGGCTGGCGGCGGGCGTCCGGGCCGGGGCGGCGGCGACGAGCAGCAGTCCGGCGACGAGCAGGGGGCTCATGGGCCGCGTTCTACCCCGAAAGCCGGGCGTCTGGCGCAGCCGGGCCCTGGGCTCGCGGAGATTTTCTTGACGCGATCTCCCGACATGGGAGTTTGCCGCTGCTACAGGCGTGTTGCTGACGGGAGCAAGTGCTGATGAACGCGGCGGTTTCGAGCTGGCGGACCCTGGAGAACGTGGAGGTGGAGTGCACCCACTGCGGCATCCGGATGACCCTTCAGATGGGGAACCGGGTTCGCTACTACCGGTGCTCCGGTTGCCACCGCTGGGTCTCCAGTACCTACACGGATGTGCTCCGGGGGGACGTGAAGGTGCGCACCCACCCGGTGAAGGACACCGGTGTCCAGGATGAGCGCCACATCGAGGTGAAGGACCGGCTGGAGCGCTGGCTGTCCGCCATCGAGGACCAGGACCCGTACCAGCTCCTGGGCGTGTCGCCGCTGGACTCTCCGGAGAAGGTCCGCGCGCGCTACCACACGCTGGCGCTGGAGCGGCACCCGGACCGGGGCGGCTCCGCGGAGAAGATGCGCGAGCTGAACGTGGCCTACGAGCGCATCCTCCGGCACCAGCAGCGCAAGCGTCAGGAGGCGCTGACCTCCGGCTCCGTCCCGGCCTCCGCGCTGCCCGCCCGCAGCAGGTAGCCCCAGAACAGGCCCCCCAGGGCCAGGCCCAGCGCGGCCTTGGCCCAGGTGGGGAACAAGTCGCCCGGGGACACGTAGCCCTCCACCACGCCGATGAGGGCGAGGAAGGGCGCGCACCCCAGCACCAGCTTCACGGCCTCCCGCCCGCGCAGGGCCAGCGCCTGTCCCCGGGGCAACTCCCCCGGGTCGACCAGCGACTGGCCCACCATCAGCCCGGCCCCACCGGCGATGACGATGACGGACAGCTCCACCGGCCCGTGCGCGGAGATGAAGTCCAGGAGCCCTCCCAGCATCCCCTCGCGAGCGCACAGCGCGGCGATGGCGCCAATCTGCACGCCGTTGTTCACCAGGATGAACACCGTGCCCAGCCCGTAGAGCAGGCCCATGGCGAAGGTGAGGATGGTGACGGTGAGGTTGTTGGTGGCGATGCCCGACGACACCGAGTTGGGCGGGGCCACCGACAGGATGTCGTCCGTCCACATGCGGCCCTGGGAGACGTACTGGCGGACTCCGACGGGCACGAGCAGCTCCGCGCCCCGGGGCTCCCACAGCACCACCAGCGCGCCCAGCAGCAGGCCCAGGATGAACAGCGCGGCGCTGGCGCCCACGAAGCGCAGCTCCCGGCGCAGCGTCTGGGGGAACTCGCGGCGGAAGAAGGACTTCACCGACGCCCAGCGCTCGCGCGGGGGCTGGTAGATGGCGGCGTAGGCGCGCGCGCAGAGCTGGTTGAGGAAGCGGTGCGCGTCGGTGCCCGGGTAGAACGTCTGCGCGTGCGCAAGGTCCGAGGCGGCGCGGCGGTACAGCGTGTCCAGCGTGCGCAGCTCCTCCAGCGTCAGGGTGCCCTCGCGCTGGCGCGTGAGCAGCGCCTCCAGGGAGTCCCAGCGCGCGCGGTGACTGGCGACGAAGGCCGGCAGGGCGATGGCCATCTCAGCTCCCCACCCGCACGTGGGCCCGCAGGAACGCCTCGGTGGACTCGGCCGACGCGAGCACCGTGGTCCGCTCCTCGTCCGTCAGCCCGCCCAGCTTGTCCACCAGCCGCGTCCCCATCTTCCGCCGGATGTCCGCCTCCAGGCCTGGCGCGCGCGCGAGGAAGGCCAGCACCAGCTCCACCTCGTCCGGCGTCAGCGCCCGCGTGGCCTTCGGTCCGAGCACGCCCGGCGCGCCCACCTCGGGCGCCTGCGCGGTGTACTTGTCCAGGTCGATGCGCTCCTCGCGCACCAGCACCGTCCCGGCCAGCAGGTCTCCCAGGCGCTGGTGCCTGGGCGTCAGCAGCATGCTGATGCAGCCGGCGGCGTACACCCCTGGCAGGAAGTCCACCGCGCGGCACAGGTTGCGCACCGCGCTCTCGTAGAGGCCCACCGGTGAGCCATCCAATCGCACCACGCGGATTCGCAGCGCGCGCTTGCCCGGTGTCTGCCCATGGAAGAAGACCTCGCCCAGCGTCCAGTACAGCCACTGCGTGGCGAAGATGCCCACCACCAGCAGCGTCTGCCCCAGGCTCGACAGCCCCTGGAAGACGCCCAGCACGTCCGACACCAGCAGCGTGAAGACGAAGTACGCCACCACCCAGAAGAAGAAGAGCAGGCTGGCGTCCACCAGCCACGCCAGACACCGGTAGCCGATGCCGGCCACGGGGAGGGAGAGCGCCACGCGCTCCGGCGTGGCCACTGCGAGGTGCGGGCTCGATGCGGTACTCATGTCCGCCACCCAGCATACACGCCGCCCGCCGTACCATCTCCTACCTGTTGGGGCCGGATTGTCTGACTAATCAGGTCCCATAGGGGTGTTGCGTGGTGGACACCCAGGCTCGCGGTGGGGGACGGCGGCTATCGGGTGCTGGACGGAAAAGGCTGTCATGGACGCGACAGCGATGACGAACCAACGGACGCGGTGGCTGAATCCAATCCGATTCGCGCACACTTGACACTCGCGCCAGGGGCGCCTTCGCCTCTGCGCTTTCCCGGTGTTAGGGTATTCGTGGCGTTGAACCTGGAGCTGGCTCCAGCGGAGGTGGAGCCCAGAAGGACGTCACGAGTTGTAGGTAGTTGAAAGCAGTCAGGGAGTCGGGTCTTACATCGATGGACCGACCCCGGAGTGGTTCAGCGGACGTGCACGCACGACCTGGAAGACGCTTCCCGCTGGCCTGAGCTGTCCGGAGGTCGCAAGCAGTCAACACGGCAGGCCAAGTTGTTTCGCCATGGCGGCTGGGGGGCCTTCGCATGGCAACTAATCAAGCAGCGATTCGTGTATCCATTCTCGAAGGACCATGGGCGGCGTGGGAAAGCCTCGCCGATGGTCTTCGTGGCGAGGGTGTCGCCGTCACTTCGGTGACGAGGGACGTGCGACTCTTTCTCGATGGGCTGGGAACCGATCCGCCTCAAGTGGCGGTGATGGATGTGGAAGGAGACAGTGAAGCGGCCGTGGGCTGCTCGGTGACCGAAGGCATCAACCTGTTACGCGAGGCCCGCAAGCGTCGGCTGGAGGTGCGCATGTTGCTCCTCTCTGCCGTGAGTGCGCCGGAGGTCATCTCCCAGTGCTTCGACGAGGGTGCCTCGGGCTACCTCTTCCGGAAGGGGCTCGGCACATCCGCCGTGTCCTCGGCCATCAACTCGCTGGTGAGAGGTGAGCGCCTCTTCCCGGTGCAGCTGTTGCGCAACGACTTCGAGCATCCGCCTGTCACGTCGCCCACCGCGAGCGTGCTCCTGGCGCTCACGCAGCGGGAGCGCGAGGTGCTGGCGTATGTCGCGGGTGGCGCGGACAACTTGAAGATCGCCGCGCATCTGATGATCGCCGAGCGCACCGTCAAGTCTCACGTCACCCAGCTCTACAGGAAGCTCGGGGCCGAGAACCGCACCCAGCTGGCGTTGCGCGCCTGCCATCTGGGGGTTCGTCCGCCTCCGGACCTCTGAGACGTTGAACCCCGCCCTCGGACCCCAGTGAATTCCCCAGGGTCCGTCGGGCGGGGCGCCCGTCACATCAGTTCTTCAGGGCCTGCTCTTCCATCTTCTTGCGCAGGCTCAGCGGACGCATGTCCGTCCACACCTGCTTGATGTGCTCGAGGCACTCGGCCTTCAGGCCCTGCTTGCCCGCGTCCTTCCAGCCCGGAGCGTTCTCTCGGTCCGCCGGCCAGATGGAATACTGCTCCTCGTGGTTGACGACGACCTTGTAGATCGTCGTGTCCTCGCGCTCGTCCGCCATGTGAGTGACTCCTGAAATTGACTGCATCTTGTTCACATCCCAGGAAAAGGGGTCAATACCGCCAGAAGTAGGCGGATGCCTACCAACCCCTCCGCTGGGACACTGCTCCGACAGGCTGACTTTCCCGCGACCGTGCGTGTTGGTGCGCGAGGGGCCACCAGCCCCGTCGTGAAGGTGGCCCGTCATCACTCCCGACCTTCCGGGTTCAACAACCGCTTCAACCACCCCGCGACGTGCGGTGCGCGCAGCACGGAGACGGCGTCTCCGGGTGACTCCTGGAGCTCCAGGCCGCCCTCGGCCAGCTCGCCCCAGCCTCCGTCGAGCGCGTCCTCGTCACGCTCCGGAGCCTCCGTCGCGCGCAGCAGCCGCACGGCGCCCTCGGTGGGCTCGGGCAGGTAGCGCCGCGCGGCGCGCAGGTGGCTGGCGAAGACCTTGAAGTGCACCCGCAGCTCCTCCAGCGACAGCGCTTCCGGCAAGAGGCCTGACTTCGCGCCTTCGGCGTGCAGGTGCGCGAGCAGCGGCTCCGCGTCCTTGCTGGATGTGAGCGTCGAGGGCAGCACCGGGGCCTCGCTACCCGCCTGGGCCGCCAGGTGGCTGGCGAACAGGGCACCCTGCGCGCCCGCCGTGGTGGCCGACGTGCTGGCATCCGGCTCCGCGGGGAGCGGCTCGATGAGCAACAGCTCCACGTCGTGGCCCTCGCGCTGGAGCTGCTGCGTCATCTCCCAGGCCACCAGCGCGCCCATGCCCGGGCCCGCCAGCCGGTACGGTCCCCGCGGCGCGGAGGCGCGCAAGGCCTCCACGTAGAGCGTGGCCATGGCCTCCACGGACTCCAGCGGGGCGCGGCCTTCCTCCAGGCCACGGGCCTGGATGCCGACGATGCTCCAGCCCTCGGGGGCGTGGCTCGCCAGCTCGGAGTAGCCGTCCACCCGTCCATCCAGGCCGTGGATGACGTGGAGGACGCGGCTCGAATCGGTACCCGGGCGCAGCGTGACGAGCGGCGACCAGGTGGGCGTGGCGGGCCGGGCCGCCTTGGGGCGGGTGTCCTGGGCCTTCAGCGCCTCCTGGGCGCGCTGGAGCAGCAGGGCGAGCGACTCGACGGTGGGGGCCTCGAAGAGGGCGCGCAGCGGCAGCTCCACGCCCAGGGCCACACGGACGCGGGAGACGACCTGCGTGGCCAGCAGCGAGTGGCCACCGAGCGAGAAGAAGTTGTCGGTGATGCTCACCCGAGGCGTGCGCAGCACCTCCGCGAAGGCGCTGGCCAGCAGCTCCTCCAGCGGCGTGCGAGGCGCGGAGAACGGCGTGGTGCCACGCAGGCTCTCCTCGTCCGGAGCCGGCAGCGCGCCGCGCGCCACCTTGCCGGTGGGCATCAGCGGCAGCGCCTCCAGCCGCACGAAGATGGACGGCACCATGTACTCGGGCACCTTCTCGCGGAGGACGTGGCGGGCCTCCTCGGTGCTCCACGGCGCGTCGGCCGGCAGCACCACGTAGCCCACGAGGCGGCGGTCTCCCGCGACATCCTCGCGGACGATGGCCACCGCGTCGCGCACCTGGGGCAGCGCGCGCAGGGCCACCTCCACCTCACCCAGCTCGATGCGGAAGCCTCGCAGCTTCACCTGGCTGTCCAGGCGGCCGAGGAACTCCAGGTTGCCATCCACGAGCCACCGGGCCTTGTCGCCCGTGCGGTACAGCCGCGAGCCGTCCGCGCCGCCCATGAAGTTCGGCAGGAACCGGTCCGACGTCAGGTCCGGGCGGCCGTGGTAGCCGTGGGCCACGTTGGCGCCACCCACGTAGACCTCGCCCGCGACGCCGATGGGGACGGGCGCGCCGTGCGGGTCCAACACGTAGAGCTGCACGTTGGTGAGCGGCGAGCCCACCGGGGGCAGCGCCGGCCAGCGCTTGCGGTCCGCGGGGGCGCGCCACGCCGTGACGACGTGGGCTTCCGACGGGCCGTACTGGTTCTCCAGCGTGCACTCCGGCAGCCGGTCGAAGAACGCCAGCAGCGCGGGCGTCACCTGGAGCTGCTCGCCGGCGGTGACGATTTCACCCAGCGGCGGGAGGTCCTTCTCCGTGAGCGCCGCGTCGCACATGGCCTGGAGGGCGACGAAGGGCAGGAACAGCCGCTCCACGCGGTGCTCTCGCATGTAGCGGAGCATGGCGGGCGGGTCCTGCCGCAGCGAGCCGTTGATGAGCAGCACCTTGCCGCCCAGGCACCAGGTGCCGAAGAGCTCTTGGAAGGACACGTCGAAGTTGAGCGAGGCGAACTGGAGCGTCGTCGCGTCCGGCTTCACCGCGCGCTTCATCAGCCACCAGAGCATGTTGCCCACCGCGCGGTGGGACATGACGATGCCCTTGGGACGGCCCGTGCTGCCGGAGGTGTAGACGAAGTAGCAGTTCGTCTCCGGCGACATGTCCACGTCGGGCGAGTGCGTGGGCCGCGAGGCGACGGCTGTCTCCTCCTCGAGCCGTACCACCCGCGCGGACAGGCCGGGAGGCAGCGCGGAGACGAGCGCCGAGTGCGCGAGGACGACGGGAGCGCCCGTGTCCTCCAGCATCAGCGCCAGGCGGTCCGCCGGGTAGCTCGGGTCCAACGGGAGGAACGCGGCGCCGACCTTGAGCGTGGCCAGGACGGCGACGGGCATGTCCAGGCTCGCGCGCTCCAGGCACAGGCCCACCGTGCCATTGACCGGCACGCCGAGCGCCAGGAGGTGATGAGCGAGCTGGTTGGCGCGCGCGTCGAGCTGCGCGTACGTGAGGGACTGGACTCCGTCCGTCACGGCCACGCGCTCTGGCGTGCGGGCGACCTGGGCCTCCACCCAGCGGTGCATCAAGCCCGGCACGTAGGTCGGGTCCACCGCGGCGTTGAAGCCCTGGATGACTTGTTGGCGCTCGCCGTCCGACAGCAGCGGCAGTCGGCCCAGCGTCTGGTCCGGCTGGGTGACGGCGCCTTCCAGCAGGCGCTGGAGCGAACCCACCATCCGCTCCGCCGTCTGACGGGAGAAGAGGTCGGAGGCGTACTCCAGGTAGCCGGTGAGGCCGTGTGACGACTCGAACACGGAGAGCGTCAGGTCGAACTTGGCCGTGCCGCTGGTGGCCTCCATCGGCGACATGCGCAGGTCCGACGTCTCGTAGGTCTCCTTGTAGACGTTCTGGAGGACGAACAGCACCTGGAACAACGGCGTGCGATTCAGGCTGCGCTCGGGCTGCAGCTCCTCCACCAGCTTCTCGAACGGCACGTCCTGGTGCGCGTACGCGTCCAGCGTCGCCTCACGCACGCGTCCGAGCAGCTCGCGGAACGTCTGGTGCTCGGAGAGCTGCGTGCGCAGCACGAGCGTGTTGGCGAAGAAGCCGATGAGCTTCTCCAAATCCGAGTGGCGCCGGCCGGCGATGGGCGAGCCGATGCTGATGTCGTCCTGACCGGAGTAGCGCGACAGCAGGGTCTGGAAGGCGGCGAGCAGCACCATGAACGTCGTGGCGCCCTCGCGGCGCGCCAGCGTCTGGACCGCGTCCTGGAGCGAGCGCGGCATGGTGAAGCCCACCATGTCACCCTTGAAGCTGCTGACCGCCGGACGGGCGAAGTCCGTGGGCAGCTCCAGCGCCGGGGGCGCGCCCTTCAGGTGCTTGCTCCACCAGGCCACCTGCTGCTCGAGCACGTCGCCCTTGAGCCAGCTTCGCTGCCAGGCGGAGTAGTCCGCGTACTGGAGCGGCAGCTCCGGCAGCGTGAGCGGGAGCCCCTTGGCGAAGGACGTGTACGCGGAGGCCAGCTCGTTGACGAGCAGGCCCATGGACCAACCGTCCGAGACGATGTGGTGCATGGACATCAGCAGCACATGGTCCTCGGCGCCGAGCTTCAGCAGGCGGACGCGCAGCAGCGAGCGGTCCGTCAGGTTGAACGGACGCTGCGTCTCCTCGGTGGCGGCGCGGAGGGCCTCGGCCTCGCGGGCCTCGGGCTCCAGCGCGCTCAAGTCCAACAGGTTGATGGGCGCCGGCTCGTGCGGGTTGATGACCTGGATGGGCTGGCCGTTGTTGCTCTGGATGGACGTGCGCAGGGACTCGTGCCGACGGAGCAGCTCGTTGACGGCCCGGCCCATCGCGTCCACGTTCAGCGGGCCCTCCAGCCGCACGGTGGCGGGGATGTTGTAGAAGGCGCTGTTCGGCTCGAGCTGGTCGAGGAACCACAGACGCTGCTGCGCGAAGGACACTGGTTGATCGCCCGTGCGCGGCACGGGGACCAGCGGCGGAATCTCCAGGCCCTGGCCCTGCTGCACCGCCAGGTCCACGCGCTGCGCGAGCGCCGCCAGGTCGCGCGTGTCGAACAGGTCGCGAAGCGGCAACTCCACGCCGAACACCGCGCGCATCCGGCTGATGGCCTGTGTCGCCATCAGCGAGTGCCCGCCCAGCTCGAAGAAGTTGTCGTGGATGCCCACGCGCTCCACTTCGAGCACCGCGCACCAGATGGTCGCCAGCCGCGCCTCCGTGGGCGTCCGCGGCCCCACGAAGTCGGGCCGGCCGCTCACGTTGCTCATGTCCGGCGCGGGCAGGGCCTTGCGGTCCACCTTGCCGTTGGAGGTCAGCGGCAGTGCCTCCAGCACCATCACCACCGTGGGCACCATGTACTCGGGCAGCGTGTCCTTCAGCGCCCCTCGCAACGTGGCCCCATCCGTGGGCACGCCCTCGCGCGCCACGGCGTAGGCGATGAGGCGCTTGCCGCCAGGGCCATCCTCGCGGGCCACCACGATGGCCTCGCGCACCGCCGGGTGCCGGGCCAGCGCGGCCTCGACTTCGCCCAGCTCGATGCGGAAGCCACGCACCTTCACCTGCGCGTCCACGCGGCCGACGAACTCCAGCGTGCCGTCGTCGCGCCAGCGCACCACGTCGCCCGTGCGGTACAGCCGCGCGCCCTGCACGCCGGAATACAGGTCCGGGATGAAGCGCTCGGCGGTGAGCGCGGGCCTGCCCGCGTAGCCTCGGGCCACGCCGACGCCGCCCAGATACAGCTCGCCCTTGACGCCCACGGGCACCAGCTCGCCGCGCGCGTCGAGCACATAGGCGCGCACGTTCGCCAGGGGCCGGCCGATGGAGGGCAGGCGGGTGTCGTCGGCGACGACCTGCGCGAGCGTGGCCACGACGGTGGCCTCCGTGGGGCCGTAGGTGTTGAGGAACCGGCGACCAGGTGCCCACCGCGCGACGACGTCCGAGGGCAGCGCCTCGCCGCCGGAGATGACCGTCTTGAGCGCGGGCAGCTCCTCGGCGGGCGTGGCGGCCAGGGCCGCGGGCGTGAGGCTGATGACGGTGAGCGCCTGCTCGCGCAGCAGCGTGTGCAGCGGCGCGCCCGGCATCACCTTCTCCAGCGGCGCGAGCACCAGCGTGGCGCCCGAGGTCAGCGTGGTGAAGATCTCCTCCACCGACAGGTCGAAGGAGAGGTTGGCGAACTGGAGCACGCGCTCGCCGGGGCCGATGCTGTAGGCCGTGGCCTCGTGCGTGACGAGGTTGGCCACGCCCCGGTGCTCGATGGCCGTGCCCTTGGGCTGGCCCGTGCTGCCGGAGGTGTAGAGCACGTAGGCGAGGTTTCCAGGCGTGACGCCCGTGACGGGCGCCTCGGTGCTCTCGCGCGACAGGGCCTCGTGCGCGGTGTCGAGGCACAGGGCGCGGGCGCGGTGCGGCTCGGGGAAGCGGTCCACGAGCGGGGACTGCGTGAGCAGCAGCGCGGCGCCGCTGTCGTCCAGCAAGAAGGCCAGACGCTCGCGCGGCAGCAGCGGATCCACCGGCACCCAGGCGCCGCCCGCCTTGAGGATGCCGAAGAGGCCCACCACCACGTCCAGCGAGCGCTCCACGCTGAGCGCGACGCGGACCTCGGGCCCGACGCCGTGACGACGCAGCACGTGGGCGAGCTGGTTGGCCCGCTCGTCCAACTGGGCGTAGGTGAGTTGGGCGCCCTCGAAGGAGGCCGCCAGCGCGTCGGGAGCGCGGCGGACCTGGGCCTCGAAGAGCGTGTGCACGCAGGCCTCGGGGAAGTCCGCGCGGGTGTCGTTCCACGTCATGAGCTGCCGCTGACGCTCCTCGCCGGAGAGCAGCGTGAGCGAGGAGAGGCGACGCTCGGGGGCGGCGACGAGCAGCTCCACGAGCGCCCGGAAGTGCCGGGTCATCCGCTCGATGGTGGACGCGTCGTAGAGGTCCGCCTGGTAGTCGAACTCACCCGTGAAGCCGGAGGAGTTGCGGCCCATGGAGAGCGTGATGTCGAACTTGGTGACATGGCCCTCGTCGGGGCCCGGGCGCAGCGTCAGGCCCGGCAGCGAGGCCGCCGCGTCCGGCGTGTTCTGGAGGATGAACATCACTCGGAACAGCGGCGACTGCTGGAGGTCGCGCAGGGGCTGGAGCTGCTCGAAGGGCAGGTGCTGGTGCGCGTAGGCGCCGAGCGCCGTCTCGCGCACGCGGGCCATCAGCTCGCGCACCGTCGGGTCTCCATCCAGGCGCGTGCGGAGGACCAGCGTGTTGAGGAAGAAGCCGACCAGGCCCTCCAGCTCCGCGCGGTTGCGTCCGGCCACCGGCGAGCCGACGGAGATGTCGTCCTGACCGGAGTAGCGCGACAGCACGAGCTGGAACGCCGCCAGGAAGAACATGAACGGGGTGATGCCTTCACGGTGGCAGAAGGTCTCGATGACCTGCGCCAGCTCGGGCGGCACGACGAGGGGCACCACGCCGCCTCGAGGCCGCGACAGGTGCGTGCGCGGCCTGTCGGTGGGCAGCTCCAAGTCTTGAGGAGCCCCATCGAGCTGCCGCTGCCACCAGGCGAGCTGACGGTCCAGCTCCGCGCCATCCAGCCACTTGCGCTGCCAGGCGGAGAAGTCCGCGTACTGGAGCGGCAGCTCGGGGAGGCTCGGCGCGCGGCCGGCCTGGAAGTCGCCGTACAGGAGCGCCATCTCGCGGATGACCACGCTGATGGACCAGCCGTCGGAGACGATGTGGTGGACGTTGATGAGCAGCAGGTGCTCACGGTCCTCCAGCACCAGCACCTCGGCGCGCAGCAGCGGCCCGGTGCTCAGGTCGAACGACCGCATCGAGTGCTCGCCCGCGCGACGTCGGGCTTCCAGCTCCCGCTGCTCGGCGGAGAGCTGCCGCAGGTCGGTGACGGGCATCTCGAACGGAGCGGGCGGGTGGATGACCTGCACGGGGCCATCCGCCTCCGCGCGGAACGTGGTGCGCAGGGCCTCGTGACGATGCACGACGGCTTCCAGCGTCCGACGCAGCACCTCCACGTCCAGCTCGCCGGAGAGCACCAACGCGGACGGGATGTTGAACGCGGGGCTTCCGGGCTCGAGCTGGTCCAGGAACCACACGCGCTGCTGTGAGAACGACAGGGGCAACCTGCCGTCGCGCGGCGTGCGCTCGATGGCCGGAGCCACCGTCTTCGCGCCGGTGCGCAGGGCGGTGTCGACCCGCTGGGCCAGCGCGGCGACCGTGGGGGCCTCGAAGAGGTCTCTCACCGGCAGCTCCACCGAGAAGGAGGAGCGGATGCGCGAGGTCACCTGCGTGGCCAGGAGCGAGTGGCCGCCCATCTCGAAGAAGTTGTCCGTGACGCTGACACGGGCCAGCTTCAGCACCGTCGCGAACAGCTCCGCCAGCTTCTCCTCCACGGGCGTCCGTGGGGCGGTGAACGCGGTGTCGCCGCGCAGGCTCTCCGCGTCGGGCGCGGGCAGAAGCTTGCGGGCCAGCTTGCCACTGGGTGTCAGGGGCAGCGCCTCCAGCGTGACGAACGCCGAGGGCACCATGTACTCGGGCACGCGCTTGAGCAGGAAGGCGCGCAGCGCCTCCGGCGTCGTGGCGGAAGCGGGCGCCTCATCCGGCGAGACGGGGACGACGTAGGCGACCAGGCGCTTGTCGCCCGGGACATCCTCGCGCACGGCGGCGGCGGCATCGCGCACGCCCGGGGCCGCGCGGAGGACGGACTCGACCTCGCCCAGCTCGACGCGGAAGCCTCGCACCTTCACCTGGAAGTCGATGCGGCCGAGGAACTCCAGGTTGCCATCCGCCGTCCAGCGCGCGGAGTCGCCGGTGCGGTAGAGGCGGTCACCTGGGATTCCACTGAACGGATTCGGCACGAACGCGGCGGCGGTGAGCGCGGGCCGGGCCAGGTAGCCGTGGGCCAGGTGGCTGCCACCGACGAAGACCTCGCCGGCCACGCCGATGGGAACGGGCTGGCCGAGCGCGTCGAGTACGAAGAGCTGCGTGTGGCCCAGCGGGCCGCCGACGGGAGGCAGGCGCGGCCACGAGGCCGGGGCGCCGCGCATGCGGTACGCGGAGACGACGTGGGCCTCGGAGGGGCCGTACTGGTTCTCCAGCGTGCAGCCCGGCAGCTTCTCGAAGAACGACACCAGCGTGGCGTTCACCTGGAGTTGCTCACCGGCGGTGATGACCTCGTTCAGCGCGCGCGGCAGCGTGGCGCCGTGCGAGACGGAGTCCGCCATGGCCTGGAGCGCGACGAAGGGCAGGAACAGCCGCTCCACGCCGTGCCGGTCCATGAAGTCGAGCAGCGCGGGGATGTCGCGCCGCAGCGTGTCCGTGGGCAGCACCACCTTCGCGCCGACCCACCACGAAGCGAACAGCTCCTGGATGGAGACGTCGAAGTTGAGCGAGGCGAACTGGAGCGTGGTGGCGAGCGGGCGGGGCGACTGACGAATCTGCCAGGCCAGCATGAAGCTCAGGGCCCGGTGGGGCATGACGATGCCCTTGGGGATGCCCGTGCTGCCGGAGGTGTAGATGACGTACGCGTTCGCCTCGGGCGACACGTCGCGTCCCAGGGAGCGCGTGGGCTGGCGGGCCACGGCGGCGGCCTCGGTGTCCAACTGGATGCGGCGCGCGCGGCTGTCCGCGGGCAGGCTTCCGCTGAGGTGTGACTGCGTGAGGATGACCGGCGCGGCCGTGTCCTCCAGCATGAACGCGAGGCGGTCCGCCGGATACGTGGGGTCCAGCGCCACGTAGAAGGCGCCGACCTTGAGCGTCGCCAGGACGGCGATGGCCATGTCCAGGCTCTTGTCCACGCAGATACCCACGGCGCTTCCCGGGGACACGCCGTGCTCGACCAGGTGGTGCGCGAGCTGGTTGGCGCGGCCGTCCAGCTCCGCGTAGGTGAGCGCGCGCTGGCCGTCGGTGATGGCGATGGCGTCGGGCGTGCGGGAGACCTGCGCCTCCACGGGGCCGTGCATCGTCGTGGCCGTGTGGGCCTGACGGGACGTGTCGTTCCACTCGACGAGGAGCTGGCGCTCCTCTTCCTGGCTCAGGAGCGACAGCTTCCAGGGCGACTGGTCCGGGTTGGCGACCGCGGACTGGAGCAGCCGCACCCAGTGCGCGCCCATCCGCTGGGCCGTGCTGGTGTCGAACAGGTCGGTGTTGAACTCGAGCAGGCCCTCGATTTCGTCACCGCCATCCCCCAGCAGCAGGGACAGGTCGTACTTGGCGGTGCCGCTGTCGACGTCGATGGAGCGCGGCGCGTTGGCACCACGAGCGCTTCGGGCCGTGTCCTGGCGCGGCGCGCTCTGGAGGGCGAGCATGACCTGGAACAGCGGCGACCGGCTCAGGTCGCGCTCCAGCTTCAGCTCTTCGACCAGCTTCTCGAAGGGCACGTCCTGGTGGCTGTAGGCGCCGAGCGTGCTCTCCTTCACCTGGGCGAGCAGCGTGCGGAACGTCAGCCCCGGCGTGAGGCGCGCGCGCAGGGCCAGCGTGTTGACGAAGAAGCCGACGATGTTCTCCAGCTCGGACTGGCGGCGGTTGGCGATGGGCGAGCCGACCACGATGTCGTCCTGGCCGGAGTAGCGGGCCATGAGGATGTGGAGGGCGGACAGCAAGGCCATGAAGGGCGTGACGCCCTCCTGCTTGCACAGCGCATGGAGCGCGGAGGTCAGCTCGGTGCCGAGCTTCACCGGCAGGCTGGCGCCGTGCGACGTCTGCACGGGAGGCCGAGGCCGGTCCGTGGGCAACTCCAGCGCGTGCGGCACGCCGTCGAGGTGCTTGCGCCACCAGCTCACCTGCGCGGCGAGCGTGTCGTCACGCAGCCAGCCGCGCTGCCAGGCGGCGTAGTCCGCGTACTGGAGGGTCAGCGGCGTCAGCGGCGAGGGCAGGCCCTGGCTGAAGGCGGTGTACAGCGTGCCGACCTCGCGGCCGAGGATGCCGCTGGACCAGCCGTCCGAGACGATGTGGTGCACCGTGACGAGCAACACGTGCTGCTCGGCGGAGAGCCGGAGCAGCGTGGTGCGCAGCAGCGGGACGCGGGTCAGGTCGAACGGCTTCTGTGCCTCGGCGGAGGCGAGCTCCAGGGCCTGGACCTCGCGCTCGGACTCCGGGAGGTGACTCAGGTCCACCACGGGGACGGACAGTTCCACGCGCGGATGGATGAGCTGGAAGGGCTCGCCGTCCTCGCGGGTGTGGAAGCTGGTGCGCAGCGCCTCGTGGCGACGCACCAGCTCCTGGAGCGCCCGCGTGAGCGCATCGACATCCACGGCGGTGTCGAGCCGGAGCGCGGAGGGGATGTTGTAGAAGGCGCTGTCCGGCTGGAAGCGGTCGAGGAACCAGAGGCGCTGCTGCGCGAAGGACAACGGCAGTGCGCCGCCGTCGCGCGACACGGGGAGCAGCGGCGGAAGCTGGACGCTCTCGCCCGAGAGGATGGCCGCGTCGATGCGCTGCGCGAGCGCTTCGACCGTGGGCTTCACGAACAGGTCTCTCAGCGCGAGCTCCACGCCGAAGGCCGCGCGGACACGCGACACGACCTGCGTGGCGAGCAGGGAGTGACCGCCCAGCTCGAAGAAGTCGTCGTGCAGACCGACGCGCTCGACGTGCAGCAGCTCGGACCAGTGGGCTGCGAGCTGGACTTCGACGTGAGTCCTGGGCGCGACGTACTCGCGGGCCGTCGCGGAGAGGGACGCGTCGGGCGAGGGCAGCGCGTTGCGGTCCACCTTGCCGTTGGGTGTGAGGGGGAGCGCTTCGAGCACGGCGATGGCGGACGGCACCATGTGCTCGGGCAGGCGCTGCTTCAGCGACTCGCGCAGGGCGACGACATCGAGACCGTCGGCGACGACGTAGGCGACGAGGCGCTTGTCACCGGAGGACTCCGTACGGACGGAAGCGACGGCTTCGCGGACGGCGGAGTGAAGCAGGAGGGCTGCTTCGACTTCACCGAGCTCGATGCGGAAGCCGCGCAGCTTGACCTGGTCGTCGATGCGGCCGAGGAACTCGAGGGTGCCGTTGGGCAGCCAGCGAGCCTTGTCACCGGTGAGGTAGAGGCGGGCGCCGGGAGTGGAGCTGAAGGGGTTGGGGACGAAGCGCTCTGCGGTGAGGGCGGGCTGGGAGAGGTAGCCGCGAGCCAGGCCCACGCTGTCGACGCAGAGCTGGCCGGGGACGCCGACGGGCAACGGGCGCAGCGAGGAGTCGAGGACGTAGACGCGGACGTTGTCCCAGGGCTTGCCGATGGAAGGAGTCTGGCCGGGGAGGAGCGGCTCGGAGATGGAAGCGCAGACGGTGACTTCAGTGGGGCCGTAGGCGTTGAGGAGGCGGAGGCGGGAGCCCCAGCGCTGGACGAGCTCAGGAGAGCAGGCCTCACCGGCGGAGATGAGGGTTTGGAGAGAGGGGAGGTCCTCGGGGCGCATCTGGGCGAGGACGGAGGGAGTGAGGGTAACGGCGGAGATGGACTCGTCGCGGAGCAGGTCGCGAAGGGGAGCGCCGGGCAAGAGGCGCTCGCGAGGAGCGAGGACGAGGGTGGAGCCGGCGAGGAGTGCGCCGAAGATTTCAGCGACGGAGGCGTCGAAGCCGAAGGCGGCGTACTGGAGGACGCGGGAGGTGGGCGTGAAGCCGTGGGCGCGGCCGGCGGTGAGGGCGGTGTTGGAGAGGCCGCGGTGCTGGAGGAGGGTGCCCTTGGGAGTGCCGGTGGAGCCGGAGGTGTAGATGAGGTAGGCGAGGTTGTCGGCGGAGGTGCCGGAGACCGGAGCCGACTCGGGCTGCGCCGCGATGACGCCCGCGTCGGAATCCAACCGGACCACGCTGGCGACCTTCAGGCTCAGCGTCTCCACGAGCTTCGCCGTCGTGACGAGCACGGGGGCGGCGCAGTCACGGAGCATGAAGGAGAGGCGCTCGACGGGGTACGACGAATCGAGCGGGACCCAGGCTCCGCCCGCCTTGAGGATGGCGAGGATGGAGACGACGAGGTCCAGCGAGCGTTCGAGGCAGAGCGCGACGGGGACCTCGGCCTTGACGCCGAGCGAGCGCAGGTGGTTCGCGAGGCGGTTGGCACGCGCGTCGAGCTGCGCGTAGGTGAGCGAGTCACCCTCGAAGCGAAGCGCGATGGCGTCCGGCGTGCTCGCGGCCTGAGCCTCGAACAACGCATGGGCGGTGGACTCGCGCGGGAAGTCCCGCGCCGTGTCGTTCCACTCCACGAGGACCTGTCGCTGCTCGGCATCCGAGAGCAGGGACAGCGTGGAGAGCGGAGCCTCGGGATGAGCCGCTGCCTTTTCGAGCAGCGCGCCGAGGTGGACCATCAGCCTGTCGACGGTCTCCGCCGTGAAGAGGTCGGTGCGGTACTCGATGCTGCAACCCAGGCCCTGCGCCGTCTCCTGGAGGGCGAGGGTGAGGTCGAGCCGCGCCGTGCCCGTGTTGGACGGCTGGACGTGGAACGTGAGGCCCGGAAGCTTCAGCTCGGCCTCGGGCTGGTTCTGGAACACCATCGCCACCTGGAAGAGCGGCGCGTGAGCGAGGCTGCGCTCGGGGTTGACGGCCTTGACCAGCTCCTCGAACGGCAGGTCCTGGTGCGCGTAGGCGCCCAGCGTGTCCTTCCTCACGCGCCCGAGCAGCTCGCGGAAGGACGGGTTGCCGCCCAGCCGTGCGCGCAGGGCGAGCTGGTTGATGAAGAAGCCGATGAGGCCCTCGGTCTCCGCCTGGTTCCGGTTGGCGATACCGGTGCCGATGACGAAGTCCTCCTGGCCGGAGTAGCGGGACAGGACGGCCTGGAGGCCCGCCATCAGCGCCATGAACAGCGTGGTGCCCTCACGGCGGCACAGCGCGTGGAGTGAATCGACGAGCTGACGCGGCAGCATGCGCGCGACGCTCGCGCCTCGGAAGCCCTGCACGGCCGGACGGGGGAAGTCCGTGGGCAGCTCCAGCAGCGGAGCCACGCCAGCGAGGTGCTCCTTCCACCAGGAGAGCTGCGTGTCGAGCGCCTCGCCCTGGAGCCAGGTCCGCTGCCACGTGGCGTAGTCCGCGTACTGGATGGGCAGCTCGGGCAGCGGCGACGGCTGTCCCGAGGAGAACGCCGCGTAGAGCGCGGCCGTCTCACGCACGAGCACATCCACGGACCAACCGTCCGAGATGATGTGGTGCATCGTCAGCAGCAGGACGTGCCGCTGCTCACCCAGCCGCAGCAGGGTGACGCGCAGCAGGGGGCCGTGCGCGAGGTTGAAGGGCCGACGCGCCTCTTCATCGACGCGCCGCTGAAGCTCCGCCTCGTCGAGGCCGGACAACTCCACCACGGGCACCGACACAGGCATCGGCGCGTGAACGAGCTGCTTGGGCCCCGCGCGGAACGTGGTGCGCAGTACCTCATGGCGCCGGACCACTTCCGTGAAGGCTCGCTCCAGGGCGCCCGTGTCCACCACGCCTTCCAACCGCAGCGCGATAGGCATGTTGTACGACGGGCTGCCCGGCTCCAACTGGTCCAGGAACCACAGTCGCTGCTGCGCGAAGGACTGCACGAACGCCTGGGGCGCGTCCCCCTCACGAGGAAGCGCGGTGAGCGGAGGCCTCTGGAGCTTCGCGCCCGCGCTCAGGGCCGCGTCGATGCGCAGGGCCAGCGTGTGGACCGTCGGCGCCTCGAACAGCTCGCGCAGGGGCAGCTCGACCTGGAACGCCGACCGCACGCGCGAGACGAGCTGCGTGGCGAGCAGCGAATGTCCTCCCAGCTCGAAGAAGCTGGCGGTGGTGCTGACACTCGGCACACCGAGCACCTGGGCGAACAGCCCGGCGAGCAGCTCCTCGGTGGGCGTGCCCGGCGTGGCCTGGGACGCGTCGTCGGTGAGCCACGACTGCTCCGGCACGGGCAGGGCCTTGCGGTCCACCTTGCCATTCGGAGTCAGCGGCAGCGCGTCCATCATCCGCAGCGCGGACGGGACCATGTACTCGGGCAGGCGCTGGGCGATGAACGCTCGCAGCGCGGGCGTCTCCAGCGAAGACGCACCCACGATGTAGCCCACCAGGCGCTTGTCGCCGGGGCGGTCCTCGCGGACGAGCACCACGGCCTCACGCACCTCGGGATGCGCTAGCAGGGCGGACTCGATTTCGGCCAGCTCGATGCGGTAGCCGCGCACCTTCACCTGGTCGTCGGCGCGGCCGAGGAACTCCAGCACGCCGTCGTGACGCCAGCGGGCCTGGTCGCCCGTGCGGTAGAGCCGGGCGCCGGGCACGGAGGAGAAGGCATCGGGCACGAAGCGCTCGGCCGTCATCGCCGGCTGACCGACGTAGCCGCGCGCCACGCCCTCGCCGCCAATGAACAGCTCGCCGGTGACACCCACGGGCACCACCTGCCCATGCGCATCCAGCACGTACACCTGCGTGTCGCCAATCGGGCCGCCGATGGGCGCGGTGGCTCCCTGGATGAGGCCGCTCACCGTCCAGGACGTGGCGTCGACCGCCGTCTCCGTGGGGCCGTAGCAGTTGACCAGCCGCGTCGCCGGCCACTGCGCGCGGAGGCGCCGAGCCAGCTCCGCCGGCAGCGCTTCACCACCGGACACCAGCACGCGCAGACCCGAGGCGCGCTCGAGCCGCTCGGCCTCGACGAACAAGCTGAGCTGCGAGGGGACGAGCTGGAGCACCGTCACCCGCCGATGCGCGAGCACCGTCAGCAGCGCGTCCATGTCCAGGTCCGCGGCGGCGGGCGGCAACACCAGCCGCGCACCACTGACCAGCGTGGAGATGAGCTCCGGCACCACGGCGTCGAAGCCGGGGGCCGTCTTCTGGAGGACGCGATCACTCGGCTCCAGGCCCAGGTTCGTGCTGAACCAGGCCGTGTGTCGGGCCAGGGCGCGGTGCGGCACCAGCACGCCCTTGGGGCGTCCCGTCGAGCCGGACGTGAAGAGGATGTACGCCGCGCTCTCGGTGGACACGGCCGGCGCCATGAAGGCGCTGCTCGCCACCGGCTCGGACGCCAACACCTCTTCGAGCACCAGGACACCTGTCGTCCCCGTGGGCAGCGCCTCGCGCAGTGCGCGCTGGGTCAGCACGACGGTGGGCGAGGTGTCGTCGAGCATCATCGCCAGTCGCTCGGACGGCGAGGAAGGATCGAGCGGGACCCAGACGCCACCCGCCGCGAGGATGCCGAGGACTCCGGCGACCAGCTCCGGTGAGCGGCGCGCGAACAAACCCACGCGCACCTCGGGCCCGACGCCTCGCTGACGCAGCACTTCCGCCAGCGCGAGCGCCTGCCGCTCCAGCTCGCGGTACGTGAGCTGTCCGTCGCTCCACTCCAGGGCCACGGCCTCGGGCGCGAGGGCCGCGCGCGACTGGAACCAGGTGAAGACAGACGTGTCACGCGGGTAGTCGGAGCGGGTGTTGTTCCACTCCACCACCAGCCGGCTCCGCTCCTCGGAAGAGAGCAGGGGCAGCGCGGCGAGCGTGAGGTCCGGCGTGGCCACCGCCGCTTCGACCAGGCGCGTGAAGTGACCCGTCATGGCCTGGATGGTCTCCAGGTCGAACAGGTCGGTGTTGTACTCGAACCCGCCCATGAGCCCGTCCGACGTCTCCTGGAGGGCGAGGGACAGGGAGTACTTCGCGATGCCCGGATCCACGTCCGCCGGAGTGAGGCTCAGCTCCGACAGCGACAGCGAGGGCACGGGCGTGTTCTGCAGCGCGAACATCACCTGGAACAGCGGCGAGTGGCTCAGGCTGCGCGCGGGCTGCAGCTCCTCCACCAACTGCTCGAACGGGACGTCCTGGTTCGTGAGCGCGCCGAGCGCCGCCTCACGGGCCTGCTCGACGAGCGCGCGGAACGTCATGTCACCGGACATCCGCCCACGGAGGACGAGCGTGTTGATGAACACGCCGATGAGGCCCTCGGTCTCCGGACGATTGCGACCGGCCACCGGCGAGCCGACGAGCACGTCGTCCTGACCCGTGACGCGGTACATCAGCGCCTCGAACGCGGCGAGCAGCACCATGAACGGCGTGGCGCCCATGCGCTGGCTGAACGTCGTCACGGCGGACGACACCGCCGAGGACAGGCGCACGGGGTACGTCGAGCCGGCCTGGGTCTGCATCGCCGGAACAGGGCGGTCGGTGGGCAGCGCGAGCACGTGGGTCGCGCCCGCGAGCTGGGTCTTCCAGTACGTGAGCTGACGCTCCAGCTCACCGGCCTCCAGCCACCGACGCTGCCAGGCGGCGTGGTCGGCGTACTGCACGCGCAGCTCCGGCAGGGACGCGGGACGTCCCTCTCGGAGGGCGGTGTACAGCTCCGCGGCCTCGCGCACCAACACGGCCGTGGACCAGCCGTCGGAGACGATGTGGTGCATCGTCAGCAGCAGCACGTGCAGCCGCTCGTCCAGACGGAGCAGCGTCACGCGCAGCAGGGGACCTCTGGCCAGGTCGAAGGGACGCTGTGCCTCCTGGAGCGACAGCCGGCGCGCTTCGTCCTCACGCTGCTCCGCGGGCACCGAGGACAGGTCCACCAGCGCGAGCTTCAGCTCCACCGTGTCGGCGATGGCCTGCAGCGGGCTGCCGTGGGCGTTCGCGGGGAACGTGGTCCGCAGGGACTCGTGACGCCGCACCAGCGCGCCGAAGGCCTGCTCCAGGGCGGAGACGTCCACCGGGCCTTCCAGCCGGATGGCGGCGGGCAGGTTGTAGAGCGCGGTGCCCGGCTCGAGCTGATCCAGGAACCACAGCCGCCGCTGCGCGAAGGACAGCGGCAGCTCGCCCGTGCGCGGCACCGGCGTCATCTCCGGGGCCCGCGCCACACCCACGCCCGCATGCGCGAGCGCTTCGAGCCGCGCGGCCAGCTTCGCCACCGTGGGGGCCTCGAACAGCTCCCTCAGCGGCACTTCCACGCCGAAGGTGGCCTGGATGCGAGACACCGACTGCGTGGCCAGCAGCGAGTGGCCACCCAGCTCGAAGAAGTCATCGTCGATACCCACGCGCTCGACATGGAGCAGCTCGGCCCACAGGGCGGCGAGCTGGACCTCGGCGTGCGTCCTGGGCGCGACGTACTCGCGGACCGGGGCGGAGAGGGACGCGTCGGGCGAAGGCAGCGCGTTGCGGTTCACCTTGCCGTTGGGCGTGAGGGGGAGCGCTTCGAGCACGGCGATGGTGGACGGCACCATGTGCTCGGGCAGGCGCTGCTTGAGCGACTCGCGCAGGGCGAGGACGTCGATGGTGTCGTCGGAGTCGGCGACGACGTAGGCGACGAGGCGCTTGTCGCCCATGTCCTCGGTGCGGACGGCGGCGACGGCCTGGTGGACGGAGGGGTGGAGCAGGAGGGCGGCTTCGACCTCACCGAGCTCGATGCGGAAGCCGCGCAACTTCACCTGGTCGTCGATGCGGCCGAGGAACTCGAGGGTGCCGTTGGGCAGCCAGCGAGCCTTGTCGCCAGTGAGGTAGAGGCGGGCGCCGGGAGTGGAGCTGAAGGGGTTGGGGACGAAGCGCTCTGCGGTGAGGGCGGGCTGGGAGAGGTAGCCGCGAGCCAGGCCCACGCTGTCGACGCAGAGCTGGCCGGGGACGCCGACGGGCAACGGGCGCAGCGAGGAGTCGAGGACGTAGACGCGGACGTTGTCCCAGGGCTTGCCGATGGAAGGAGTCTGGCCGGGGAGGAGCGGCTCGGAGATGGAGGCGCAGACGGTGACTTCAGTGGGGCCGTAGGCGTTGAGGAGGCGGAGGCGGGAGCCCCAGCGCTGGACGAGCTCGGGAGAGCAGGCCTCACCGGCGGAGATGAGGGTGTGGAGGGAGGGGAGGTCCTCGGGGCGCATCTGCGCGAGGACGGAGGGGGTGAGGGTAACGGCGGAGATGGACTCGTCGCGGAGCAGGTCGCGCAGGGGGGCGCCGGGCAAGAGGCGCTCGCGAGGAGCGAGGACGAGGGTGGAGCCGGCGAGGAGTGCGCCGAAGATTTCAGCGACGGAGGCGTCGAAGCCGAAGGCGGCGTACTGGAGGACGCGGGAGGTGGGCGTGAAGCCGTGGGCACGGCCCGCGGTGAGGGCGGTGTTGGAGAGGCCGCGGTGCTGGAGGAGGGTGCCCTTGGGAGTGCCGGTGGAGCCGGAGGTGTAGATGACGTAGGCGAGGTTGTCGGCGGAGGTGCCGGAGACCGGAGCGGACTCAGGCTGCGCCGCGATGACACTCGCGTCGACGTCGAGCAGCACGAGCTGCTGCGCGCTGGTGGGCAGCTCGTCGGCGATGTCCTCCGTCGTGACGAGCACGGGGGCGGCGCAGTCACGGAGCATGAAGGAGAGGCGCTCGACGGGGTACGAAGGATCGAGCGGGACCCAGGCTCCGCCCGCCTTGAGGATGGCGAGGATGGAGACGACGAGGTCCAGCGAGCGCTGGAGGCAGAGCGCGACGGGGACCTCGGCCCTGATTCCGAGCGAGCGCAGGTGGTTCGCGAGGCGGTTGGCGCGAGCGTCGAGCTGCGCGTAGGTGAGGGACTCGCCCTCGAAGCGAAGCGCGGCAGCGTCCGGCGTGCGCGCGGCCTGGGCTTCGAAGAGCGCGTGCGCGGTGGACTCGCGGGGGAAGTCCCGCGCCGTGTCGTTCCACTCGACGAGCACTCGCTGCTGCTCGTCCCGCTGCATCAGCGGCAGCGTGGAGACGGCCGCCTGGGGCCGGGCCGCCGCTGCTTCGAGCACGGTGCTCAGGTGGCTCAGCAGTCCGTTGACGGTCTCCGAGGTGAAGAGGTCCGTGCGGTACTCGGCGGAGCACGCGAGCCCGTGGGGCGTCTCGGTGATGGAGAGCGTGAGGTCGAGCCGCGCGGTCCCCGTGTCGCTGCCCAGCGGGCGGAACGTGAGGCCCTCGATCTTCAGCTCCGGGTCCGGCTGATTCTGGAGGACCAGCTTGACCTGGAAGAGCGGCGCGAAGCCGAGACCCCGCTCGGGGTTGATGGCCTTGACCAGCTCCTCGAACGGCAGGTCCTGGTGCGCGTAGGCGCCCAGCGTGTCCGTCTTCACTCGCCCGATCAGCTCGCGGAAGGACGGGTCGCCGCCCAGCCGTGCGCGCAGGGCGAGCTGGTTGATGAAGAAGCCGATGAGGCCTTCGGTCTCCGCGCGATTGCGGTTGGCGATGTCGGTGCCGATGACGAAGTCCTGCTGTCCCGAGTAGCGGGACAAGACGACCTGGAAGCCAGCGACCAACGCCATGAAGAGCGTGGTGCCCTCCTGGCGGCACAGCGTGTGGAGCGAGTCGACCAGCTCACGGGGGAGCATCCGGCCGACCCGAGCGCCCTGGAAGCCCTGCACCAGCGGACGCGGGAAGTCCGTGGGGATGTCCAGTTGCAGCGTCGCTCCGGACAGGTTCGAACGCCACCAGTCGAGCTGGGCGTCAAGCGCCTCGCCCTGGAGCCAGGCCCGCTGCCATGCGGCGTAGTCCGCGTACTGGATGGGCAGCTCGGGCAACGGCGAAGGACGACGCGCCGCGAAGGCCTCGTAGAGCGCGGTGGATTCGCGCACGAGCAGGCCCATGGACCAGCCGTCCGCGGCGATGTGATGCATCGTCATCAGCAACACGTGCTGGGTCGCGCTCAGCCGCAGCAGCGCGGTCCGCAGCATCGGGTCGCGTGCGAGGTCGAACGGACGCTGGGCTTCCGCGAGGATTCGACGCTGGACCTCGGCGTCGCGCGCCTCCGATGAGAGGGCGGACAGGTCCTCCAGCGGCATCGGCACGGATGCGGGCGGATGGATGATCTGAACCGGGCCCTCGCGGAACGTGGTGCGGAGCACCTCGTGGCGACGCACCAGCTCCGTGAAGGACTGCTGCAACGCCTCCACGTCCAGCGTGCCCTCGAGCTGAAGCGCGAGGGGCATGTTGAAGAACGCGCTGCCCGGCTGGAGCTTGTCGAGGAACCACAAGCGCTGCTGCGCGAACGACAGCGGAGGCGGCTGCGTGTGGTCCGCGCGGACCAGGGGCGGCGTCTGTGAACCGGCCGTCTGTTGACTCAGCCGCTCGCTGAGCCCCGCCACGGTGGGGGCTTCGAAGAGCTCCCGGAGGGGCAGCTCGATGTTGAAGGTGGAGCGGATGCGGGAGACGACCTGCGTGGCGAGCAGTGAGTGGCCACCGAGGGCGAAGAAGTTGTCGGTGACACCGACCCGCTCGACGCGGAGCACCGAGGCGAAGAGAGATGCGAGCAACTCCTCGGACGGAGTGCGAGGGGCGATGTACTCGCGGGAGGCGGGGACGAAGTCCGGGGTGGGGAGCGCTTTCCTGTCCACCTTGCCGCTGGGATTGAGCGGGAGTGAGTCGAGGAGGATGAAGACCGACGGCACCATGTACTCGGGCAGATGGAGCGAGAGCGCCGAGCGAAGGGCTTGGGAGTCGGGAGAAGCGGAGGAAGAGGGGACGACGTAGGCGACGAGGTGGGCTTCGTCGCGGACGACGACGACGGTGTCGGAGACGGAGGGAAGGGAGCGGAGGACGGCCTCGATTTCACCGAGCTCGATGCGGAAGCCACGCAGCTTGACCTGGAAGTCGGAGCGACCGAGGTACTCGAGGGTTCCGTCAGGGAGCCAGCGAGCGACGTCGCCTGTGCGGTAGAGGCGCGAGCCGGGGGTGGCGCTGAAGGCGTCGGGGATGAAGCGCTCCGCGGTGAGGTGAGGCATGCGCCAGTAGCCGAGGCCGACTTGGACGCCGCCGATGAGGAGCTCTCCGGGGACACCGACGGGAGAAGGCTGTCCGGACTCGTCGAGGACGAGGAGTCGGGTGTTGGCGACGGGCTTGCCGATGGGGACGAAGTGACGGGAGTCGCCCGGGGTGCAGTGGAAGAAGGAGACTTCGACGGCGGCCTCGGTGGGGCCGTAGAGGTTGAAAATCTCGGCGTGAGGCAGGCGCGAGTGGGCGCGGCGCACCATCTCGGCGGGGAGGGCCTCACCGCTGCAGGCGAGACGACGGACGTGAGAGAGCGCTTCGAGTCCCGGCTCCTCGAGGAAGGCGCGGAGCATGGAGGGGACGAAGTGGACGATGGAGACGCGCTGCTCGGAGATGAGGCGAACGAGGTAGGCGGGGTCCTGGTGTCCACCGGGCTTTGCGAGGACGAGGCGAGCGCCGGAGATGAGAGGCGCGAAGAACTCCCAGACGGAGACGTCGAAGGAGAAGGGAGTCTTCTGGAGGACGGAGTCGGAGGCAGCCAGGGGGAACTGCTGCTGCATCCACAGCAGGCGGTTGACGACGCCGGAGTGGGCGTTCATGGCGCCCTTGGGGCGGCCGGTGGAGCCTGAAGTGAAGATGACGTAGGCGAGCGCGTCCGGGCCGGCGAGTCGAGCAGGGGCCGAGGACGGCTGGCGCGAGACAGCGTCCCACTGGGAGTCGAGGCAGAGGACGCGAGCGGAGTGCTGGGGGAGCACGGACTTCAAGTGCTCATGCGTGAGGAGGACGGGAGCGTCAGCATCCTCGAGCATGCCGGCGAGGCGCTCGCGCGGATAGGCGGGGTCCAACGGGACGTAGGCGGCGCCGGACTTGAGAACGGCGACGAGCGAGACGACGAGGTCGAGCGAGCGCTCCAGGCAGATGCCGACGAGGGCGCCGGGGCGAGCGCCAAGGGAGCGTAGGTGGTGAGCGAGCTGGTTGGAGCGTGAGTCGAGCTGGGCGTAGGTGAGGGCACGGTCCTCGAAGCGAACGGCCTCGGCCTCGGGCGTGCGCAGCGCCTGGGCTTGGATGAGCGAGTGAACCGTGGTCTCGCTCGGGAAGCGCACCTGCGCGCCCTGGAAGTCGGAAAGCAGCTGGGACTTCTCGTCGTCGGCGAGCAGGCCGAGGTGACGCAGGGGCACGTCGACGCGAGAGGTGGCGTCGGCGAGAAGGCTCTCGAAGTGGCGAGCCATGCGACGCGGGGTGGAGGCGTCGAAGAGGTCGGAGTTGAAGTCGAGGGTGCCGAGCAGCCGGCCCTGGCTCTCGCTCATGCCGAGAGTGAGGTCGAACTTGGCGGAGTGAAGCTCGGAGGTGAGGAAGTCGAGCGAGAGGCCCGGGAGGCGAAGCGCTTCGTCGGGAGCGTTCTGGAAGACGAAGGAGACCTGGAACAGAGGGCTGCGGCTGAGGTCACGCTGAGGCTGGAGTTCCTCGACAAGCTTCTCGAAGGGGACGTCCTGGTGCTCGTAAGCGGCGAGAGTGGACAGGCGCACCTGCCCCAGCAGCTCGCGGAAGGACTGCCGAGCGTCGATGCGCGCACGCAGGACGAGGGTGTTGACGAAGAATCCGATGAGGCCTTCGGTTTCAGCGCGGTTGCGGTTGGCGATAGGCGAGCCAACGGAGATGTCGTCCTGGCGAGAGTAGCGAGACAGCAGGAGCTGCCAGGCGGCGAGCAGGACCATGAAGGGCGTGGCGCCCTCGCGCTGAGCGAGGGCCTTCACGGCCAAGGTCAGCTCCGGAGACAGCTCGAAGGGAAGCAGAGCGCCGCGGAAGGTCTGGACGGGGGGCCGAGGCCTGTCGGTGGGCAGCTCGATGGCGGGAGGAGCGCCGGAGAGGTGGTTGCGCCACCAGCCGATTTCGGAGGCGAGGACGTCGCCGTGGAGCCACTGGCGCTGCCAGACGGAGAAGTCGGCGTACTGGATGGGAAGCGGTGAGAGCTGGGCGGACTCGCCACCCGAGAACTGACGGTAGAACGCAGCCAGCTCGCGAACCATGACGGAGATGGACCAGCCGTCGGACGCGATGTGGTGGAGGGTGACGAGGAGCCGATGCTGGGAGGCATCCAGGCGGAGCAGTGACGTGCGGACGACGGGGCCACGGGCCAGGTCGAAGGGCCGCAGGGCCTCCGCGGAGGCCAGTCGCTGAGCCTCTGCGTCACGCTCCTGCTCGGGCAGGGCGGAGAGGTCGATGAGAGGCATCTCCAGCAGGAAGTCCTGCTGGACGAGCTGAACGGGCTGGCCTTCGTGAACGGCGAAGCGGGTGCGCAGGGCCTCATGGCGCTGAATCAGCGCGTTGAGAGCCTGGAGCAGTGCGGTTTCGTCCAGCGATCCAGAGAGCTTGAGGACCCAGGGGATGTTGTAGGTGGAAGCGCCGGGCTGGAGCTGGTCGAGGAACCAGAGACGCTGCTGGGCGAAGGAGAGAGGAAGCGGCTGAGCGCGGTCGACGGGGACGAGTGCCGGCTGGCGAGACGAGGAACCGTGGAGCAACTCCAGCCGCTCGGAGAGAAGCGCGACGGTGGGAGAGGAGAAGAGCTCACCGAGGGGCAACTCGACGTCGAAGGTGGAGCGGATGCGAGAGACGACTTGGGTGGCGAGGAGGGAGTGGCCGCCCAACTCGAAGAAGTCGCCGTGGGCACTGACGCGCTCCAAGCCGAGGACGTCGGCGAAGATGGAAGCGAGGCGCGTCTGGGTGGGAGTGGAGGGAGGGACGAAGTCGTCGCCGGAAGCGTCAGCGGCGGCGAAGTCGGGAGGAGGAAGGGCCTTCCTGTCGAGCTTCCCGTTGGCGGAGAGAGGGAAGGAGGAGAGGGAGACGAGAGCGGCCGGCACCATGTACTCGGGCAGGCGCTGAAGGAGGAAGGAGCGCAGCGCGGACGAGTCGACGTCCTGCGCTGAGGTGAAGTAGGCGACGAGGCGCTTGTCACCGGGGACGTCCTCACGCGCGAGGACGACGGCTTCCTGGATGCCGGAGAAGAGGCGGACAGCGGCCTCGACTTCGCCCAGCTCAATGCGGAAGCCACGGACCTTCACCTGGAAGTCAGTGCGGCCGAGGAACTCGAGCGAGCCATCAGCCAGCCAGCGGACGCGGTCACCGGTGCGGTAGAGGCGAGCACCCGGCGCAGAAGAGAAGGGGTGCGGGACGAAGCGCTCGGCGGTGAGGTCAGCGCGGTTGAGGTAACCCCAGGCGAGACCGTCACCACCGACGAAGAGCTCCCCAGGGACGCCGGGGGGAAGCGGCTGGAAGGAAGCGTCGAGGACGAAGGCGGAGGAGTTGGAGAGAGGCGCGCCGATGGGGACGGAGCGGGAGACAGAGTCCCCGTTCCGCAGCGAGTGAGTCGCCGAGAAAGTGGTGTTCTCGGTGGGGCCGTAGCCGTTGACGAGGACGTGGCCCGGGGGCAGGCGGGAGAGGTGCTCGCGGACGCGGGAGGGCGGGAGGACATCGCCACCGGCAAGCACCTGGCGGACACCGGCCAGTGCGACGGGCTGGGCCGCGACCATCTGCTCGAAGAGAGCAGCGGTGAGCCAGAGGGAGGAAATGCCCTCACGGACGAGCAGTGCGCCCAACTCCTCGAGAGACAGCGAGTGAGGAGGAGCGAGGACGAGCTTTGCGCCGTGGAGGAGAGCCCCCCAGATTTCGAGGGTGGAGGCGTCGAAGGCGACGGGGGCAGCGTGGAGCCAGACGTCGGAAGAAGAGAAGGAGATGAAGGAAGAGGAGACGAGGCGGGTGACGCCCCGGTGAGGGACGCAGACACCCTTGGGCTCACCGGTGGAGCCGGAGGTGAACATGACGTAGGCGAGGTCATCCCCCGTCACGACACCCGCGAGAGGTGAAGAAGGCTGGCGCGCGATGCGCGAGGACTCCTCATCGATGACGAGGAGGACGGCACCAAAGGCCGGCAAGTCGTCGACGACGTCGGAGTGCGAGATGACGACGCCAGCGGCGGATTCGCGGAGGACGAAGGCGAGGCGCTCGGAGGGCCAGGCCTTGTCGAGGGGGACGTAGGAGGCGCCGGCCTTGAGGATGGCGAGGAGGGAGACGATGAGGTCAACGGAGCGGTCGAGGCGGACAGCGACGCGAGAGCCGGGAAGCACACCCAACGAGCGCAGGTAGTGAGCGAGCTGGTTGGCGAGCGAGTCGAGCTGGGCGTAGGAGACCGACTCCTTGCCGGAGACGACGGCGACAGCGTCCGGCGTGCGCGCGGCCTGCTGGGCGAAGAGCGACTGGATGGACGCGTCGCGCGGGTAGGCGGACGTGGTGCCGGTCCACGAAGGCAGAACCTGCTTCTCGGCCGGCGTCAGCATCGCAACGGAGCTGAGCTGCGCATCAGGCGCAGAGGTCAGTCCTGCGAGCAACACGGCGTAGTGACGTGCGAGGCCCTCGATGGTGGCCGCGTCGAAGAGGTCGGTGTTGTAGTTGAAGCCGCCAGTGAAGCCGTTGACGCCCTCTTCGAGCAAGAGGCTGAAGTCGTACTTCGTCGTCTCGATGCTCGCGGGCATCCCGCCGAGGGTGAGGCCGGGGAGTGTCAGTTCCTCTTCAGGAGCGTTCTGAAGGGTGAGGGTGACCTGGAAGAGCGGCGAGCGGCTCAGGTCGCGCTGAGGATGGAGTTCCTCGACGAGCTTCTCGAAGGGGACGTCCTGGTGCTCGTAGGCGGCCAGGGTGGACGCGCGAACCTGTGAGAGCAGCTCACGGAAGGACTGACGGGAGCCGATTCGCGCACGCAGGACCAGCGTGTTGACGAAGAAGCCGATGAGGCCTTCGGTCTCCGCGCGATTGCGATTGGCGATGGGCGATCCAACGCTGATGTCGTCCTGGCCCGAGTAGCGGGAGAGCAAGAACTGGAAGGAAGCCAGCAGCACCATGAAGGGCGTGGCGCCTTCGCGCTGAGCCAGCGCCTTCACGGCTTGAGAAAGCTCGCGCGTCAGCCGAAGAGGGAGCATCGCGCCGCGGTACGTCTGAACGGCGGGGCGAGGCCTGTCAGTGGGCAGCTCCAGAGAAGTGGAGGCTCCGGCGAGCTGGTTGCGCCACCAGTCGATTTCGGAGGCGAGGACGTCGCCCTGGAGCCACTGGCGCTGCCAGACCGAGAAGTCCGCGTACTGGATGGGCAGAGGTGAGAGGTGCGCGGGCTCGCCACCGGAGAGCTGGCGGTAGAACGCCGCCAGCTCGCGGACGATGACGCCGATGGACCAACCGTCGGAGACGATGTGGTGGTTGGTAACGAGCAGCAAGTACTCGTCATCGGTGAGGCGCACGAGGGTGGCGTGCACCAGCGGGCCGCGAGACAGGTCGAACGAGTGAAGCGCCTCCTCGCGCATGAGCCGCTGGGCTTCGGCATCGCGAGCGGAAGAGTCCAGGGCGCGCAGGTCGACGACGGGCAGCGTCATGCGGACATCGGACTGGATGCGCTGGACGGGCTGGCCTTCGTGAATGGCGAAGTGGGTGCGAAGCACCTCGTGGCGCTGAATCAGCGCGTTGAGGGACTGGAGCAGGGCCTCCGCGTTGAGGTTGCCAGTGAGCTTGAGAGCCCAGGGGATGTTGTAGGTGGACGCGCCGGGCTGGAGCTGGTCGAGGAACCAGAGACGCTGCTGGGCGAAGGAGAGCGGCAGCGGCTGGGAGCGGTCGACGGGGACGAGTGCCGGCTGACGGGACGAAGAGCCGTGGAGCAACTCCAGCCTTTCGGAGAGAAGCGCGACGGTGGGAGAGGAGAAGAGCTCACCGAGGGGCAACTCGACATCGAAGGTGGAGCGGATGCGGGAGACAACTTGAGTGGCGAGGAGAGAGTGGCCACCGAGTTCGAAGAAGTCGCCGTGGGCGCTGACGCGCTCCAAGCCGAGGACGTCGGCGAAGATGGAGGCGAGGCGAATTTGGGTGGGAGTAGAGGGCGCGACGAAGTCGTCGCCGGAAGCGTCGGCGGAGGCGAAGTCGGGAGGAGGAAGGGCCTTCCTGTCGAGCTTCCCGTTGGCGGAGAGAGGGAAGGAGGAGAGGGAGACGAGAGCAGCCGGCACCATGTACTCGGGCAGGCGCTGGAGGAGGAAGGAGCGCAGCGCGGACGAGTCGACGTCCTGCGCTGAGGTGAAGTAGGCGACGAGGCGCTTGTCACCGGGGACGTCCTCACGAGCGAGGACGACGGCTTCCTGGATGCCGGAGAAGAGGCGGACAGCGGCCTCGACTTCACCCAGCTCGATGCGGAAGCCGCGGACCTTCACCTGGAAGTCGGAGCGGCCGAGGAACTCAAGCGAGCCGTCAGCCAGCCAGCGGACGCGGTCACCGGTGCGGTAGAGGCGAGCACCCGGCGACGAAGAGAACGGGTGCGGGACGAAGCGCTCAGCGGTGAGGTCGGCGCGGTTGAGGTAACCCCAAGCGAGGCCGTCGCCACCGACGAAGAGCTCTCCCGGGACGCCGGGAGGAAGCGGCTGGAAGGAGGCGTCGAGGACGAAGGCGGAGGAGTTGGAGAGAGGCGCGCCGATGGGGACGGAGCGGGAGACGGAGTCGCCATTCCGCAGGGAGTGAGTGGCGGAGAAAGTGGTGTTCTCGGTGGGGCCGTAGCCGTTGACGAGGACGTGGCCCGGGGGGAGGCGGGAGAGGTGCTCGCGGACGCGGGAAGGCGGAAGGACGTCACCACCAGCGAGCACCTGGCGGACACCGGCCAGTGCAACGGGCTGAGTGGCGACCATCTGCTCGAAGAGCGCAGCGGTGAGCCAGAGGGACGTAATGCCCTCACGGACGAGCAGCGAGCCCAACTCCTCGAGAGACAGCGAGTGAGGAGGAGCGAGGACGAGCTTGGAGCCGTGGAGGAGGGCGCCCCAGATTTCGAGGGTGGAGGCGTCGAAGGCGACGGGGGCTGCGTGGAGCCAAACGTCGGAAGAAGAGAAGGAGATGAAGGAAGAAGAGACGAGGCGGGTGACGCCACGGTGAGGGACGCAGACACCCTTGGGCTCGCCGGTGGAGCCAGAGGTGAACATGACGTAGGCAAGGTCGTTGCCCGTCACGTCCCGAGGCAGCGCGGAGGAGGGCTGGCTCGCGATGCGAGAGGCTTCCTCATCAATGACGAGGAGGACCGCGCCGAAGGCCGGCAGGTCATCGACGACGTCGGAGTGAGAGATGACGACGCCAGCGGCGGACTCGCGGAGGACGAAGGCGAGACGCTCGGAAGGCCAGGCCTTGTCGAGGGGGGCGTAGGAGGCGCCGGCCTTGAGGATGGCGAGGAGGGAGACGATGAGGTCCGCAGAGCGGTCGAGGCGGACCGCGACGCGCGAGCCTGGGAGGACACCCAGCGAGCGCAGATAGTGGGCGAGCTGGTTGGAGCGCGAGTCGAGCTGGGCGTAGGAGACAGACTCCTCGCCGGAGACGACAGCAACAGCGTCAGGCGTGCGCGCGGCCTGCTGGGCGAAGAGCGAGTGGATGGAAGCGTCGCGCGGGTAGGCGGACGTGGTACCGGTCCACGAAGGCAGAACCTGCTTCTCGGCCGGCGTCAGCATCGCAACCGCGCCGAGCTGTGCATCGGGCGAAGAGGTCAGTCCTGCGAGCAGCACGGCGTAGTGACGTGCAAGGCCCTCGATGGTGGCCGCGTCGAAGAGGTCGGTGTTGTAGTTGAAGCCGCCAGCGAAGCCGTTGCTGCCTTCTTCAAGCAAGAGGCTGAAGTCGTACTTCGCCGTCTCGAGGCTCGCGGGCATCCCGCTGAGGGTGAGGCCGGAGAGTTCGAGTTCCTCTTCAGGAGCGTTCTGAAGGGTGAGGGTGACCTGGAAGAGCGGCGATCGGCTCAGGTCGCGCTGAGGATGGAGTTCCTCGACGAGCTTCTCGAAGGGGACGTCCTGGTGCTCGTAGGCAGCCAGGGTGGACGTGCGTACCTTGGAGAGCAACTGACGGAAGGACTGCTTCGAGTCGAGGCGGGAATGGAAGACGAGGGTATTGACGAAGAAGCCGATGAGGCCTTCGGTCTCCGCGCGGTTGCGATTCGCGATGGGTGAGCCGACGGAGATGTCGTCCTGGCCCGAGTAGCGAGAGAGCAGGAGCTGGAACGAAGCCAGCAGCACCATGAAGGGCGTGGCGCCTTCGCGCTGAGCCAGAGCCTTCACAGCCTGGGTCAACTCAGGCGGCAGCGAGATAGGAACCACTGCGCCGCGGTACGTCTGAACGGCGGGGCGAGGCCTGTCAGTGGGCAGCTCCAGAGAAGTGGAGGCTCCGGCGAGCTGGTTGCGCCACCAGTCGATTTCGGAGGCGAGGACGTCGCCCTGGAGCCACTGGCGCTGCCAGACCGAGAAGTCGGCGTACTGGATGGGCAGAGGTGAGAGGTGCGCGGGCTCGCCACCGGAGAACTGACGGTAGAACGCAGCCAGCTCGCGGACGATGACGCCGATGGACCAACCGTCGGAGACGATGTGGTGGTTGGTAACGAGCAGCAAGTACTCGTCATCGGTGAGACGCACGAGGGTGGCGTGCACCAGTGGGCCACGCGACAGGTCGAACGAGTGAAGCGCCTCTTCGCGCATGAGCCGCTGGGCTTCGGCATCGCGAGCGGAAGAGTCCAGGGCGCGCAGGTCGACAACGGGCAGCGTCATGCGGACATCGGACTGGATGCGCTGGACGGGCTGGCCTTCGTGAATGGCGAAGTGGGTGCGAAGCACCTCATGGCGCTGAATCAGCGCGTTGAGGGACTGGAGCAGGGCCTCCGCGTTGAGGTTGCCAGTGAGCTTGAGAGCCCAAGGGATGTTGTAGGTGGAAGCGCCGGGCTGGAGCTGGTCGAGGAACCAGAGACGCTGCTGGGCGAAGGAGAGAGGAAGCGGCTGGGAGCGGTCGACGGGGACGAGTGCCGGCTGACGGGACGAAGAGCCGTGGAGCAACTCCAGCCTTTCGGAGAGAAGCGCGACGGTGGGAGAGGAGAAGAGCTCACCGAGGGGCAACTCGACGTCGAAGGTGGAGCGGATGCGGGAGACGACCTGAGTGGCGAGGAGGGAGTGGCCGCCCAACTCGAAGAAGTCGCCGTGGGCACTGACGCGCTCCAAGCCGAGGACGTCGGCGAAGATGGAGGCGAGGCGGATCTGACTCGCAGTAGAGGGCGCGACGAAGTCGTCACCGGAAGCGTCAGCGGCGGCGAAGTCGGGAGGAGGAAGGGCCTTCCTGTCGAGCTTCCCGTTGGCGGAGAGAGGGAAGGAGGAGAGGGAGACGAGCGCGGCCGGCACCATGTACTCGGGCAGGCGCTGGAGGAGGAAGGAGCGCAGCGCGGACGAGTCGACGTCCTGCGCTGAGGTGAAGTAGGCGATGAGGCGCTTGTCACCGGGGACGTCTTCGCGAGCGAGGACGACGGCTTCCTGGATGCCGGAGAAGAGGCGGACAGCGGCCTCGACTTCACCCAGCTCAATGCGGAAGCCACGCACCTTCACCTGGAAGTCGGAGCGGCCGAGGAACTCAAGCGTGCCGTCGGCGAGCCAGCGGACGCGGTCACCGGTGCGGTAGAGGCGAGCACCCGGCGACGAAGAGAAGGGATGCGGGACGAAGCGCTCAGCGGTGAGGTCAGCGCGGTTGAGGTAGCCCCAAGCGAGGCCGTCACCACCGACGAAGAGCTCTCCCGGGACGCCGGGAGGAAGCGGCTGGAAGGAGGCGTCGAGGACGAAGGCGGAGGAGTTGGAGAGGGGCGCGCCGATGGGGACGGAGCGAGAGACAGAGTCCCCGTGCCGCAGCGAGTGAGTCGCCGAGAAAGTGGTGTTCTCGGTGGGGCCGTAGCCGTTGACGAGGACGTGGCCCGGAGGGAGGCGAGCGAGGTGCTCGCGGACGCGGGACGGCGGAAGGACGTCGCCACCGGCGAGGACCTGGCGGACGCCGGCCAGTGCAACGGGCTGGGTCGCGACCATCTGCTCGAAGAGAGCAGCGGTAAGCCAGAGGGAGGAAATGCCCTCACGGACGAGCAGCGAGCCCAGCTCTTCCAGAGACAGCGAGTGAGGAGGAGCGAGGACGAGCTTCGAGCCGTGGAGGAGAGCCCCCCAGATTTCGAGGGTGGAGGCGTCGAAGGCGACGGGAGCCGCGTGGAGCCAGACGTCGGAGGCGCCGAAGGAGATGAAGGAAGAAGAGACGAGGCGGGTGACGCCACGGTGAGGGACGCAGACACCCTTGGGCTCGCCGGTGGAGCCAGAGGTGAACATGACGTAGGCGAGGTCATCCCCCGTCACGACACCCGCGAGAGGTGAGGAAGGCTGGCTCGCGATGCGAGAGGCTTCCTCATCGATGACGAGGAGGACGGCACCGAAGGCCGGCAAGTCATCGACGACGTCGGAGTGGGAGATGACGACGCCAGCGGCGGACTCACGGAGGACGAAGGCGAGGCGCTCTGAGGGCCAGGCCTTGTCGAGAGGGACGTAGGAGGCCCCCGCCTTGAGGATGGCGAGGAGGGAGACGATGAGGTCAGCGGAGCGGTCGAGGCGGACAGCGACGCGCGAGCCGGGAAGCACGCCCAACGAACGCAGGTAGTGAGCGAGCTGATTGGAGCGCGAATCGAGCTGGGCGTAGGAGAGCGACTCCTCACCGGCGACAACCGCGACAGCATTCGGCGTGCGCAAAGCCTGCTGGGCGAAGAGTCCGTGGATGGACGCATCGCGCGGGTAATCGCTAACAACCCCATTCCAGCCCGTGAGTACCTGCTGCTTCTCCTCCAACGTAAGCAGGGGAATCAGACCGATCTGGGCATCCGGGGCGGAACGCAGCGCTTCAATCAGGACCGCGAAGTGACGTGAGAGTCGCTCCATGGTCGCCGCGTCGAAGAGGTCGGTGTTGTAGTTGAAGACACCGGCGAAGCCGTTGATGCCCTCTTCGAGCAGGAGGCTGATGTCGTACTTCGAGGACTCGACGCTCGGCTGCAGCGCGCCCAGGGTGATGCCGGGCAGCTCGAGTTCCTCTTCAGGAGCATTCTGAAGGGTGAGGGTGACCTGGAAGAGCGGCGAGCGGGACAGGTCGCGCTGGGGCTGAAGCTCCTCGACGAGCTTCTCGAAAGGGACGTCCTGGTGCTCGTAGGCGGCCAGGGTGGACGTGCGTACCTTTGAGAGCAATTGACGGAAGGACTGCTTCGGGTCGAGGCGCGAGTGGAAGACGAGGGTGTTGACGAAGAAGCCGATGAGGCCCTCGGTCTCGGAGCGGTTGCGGTTGGCGAGGGGCGAGCCCACCGAAACGTCCTCCTGTCCCGAGTAGCGGGAGAGCAGGAGCTGGAAGGAAGCCAGCAGCACCATGAAGGGCGTGGCGCCCTCGCGCTGGGCGAGCGCCTTCACCCAGTCGCTCGACTGTCTGGAGAGGGCCACGGGGACGATAGCGCCCCCGTAGGTCTGAACGGCGGGACGAGGTCTGTCGGTCGGAAGCTCGAGAGACGTCGAGACTCCGGCGAGCTGCTGACGCCACCAGGCAATCTCGGCGGAGAGGACGTCGCCCTGGAGCCACTCGCGCTGCCAGACGGAGAAGTCGGCGTACTGGATGGGCAGGGCCGCGAGCTGGGCGGGTTCTCCCCCGGCGAACTGACGGTAGAAGGCGGCGATCTCGCGGACGATGATGGCGACAGACCATCCGTCGGAGACGATGTGGTGTGCGGTGGCGAGCAAGAGGTGCTCGTCGTCGCTCAATCGCACCAGGGTCGCGTGGACCAGGGGTCCCCGAGACAGGTCGAAGGAATGCAGTGCCTCGTCGCGCATCAGGCGCTGGGCTTCCGCGTCTCGCTCCTGCTCCGGCAGCGCGCGGAGATCGACGAGGGGCATCTCCAGCACGACGTCCTGCAGGATGCGCTGGACGGGCTGACCCTCATGAATGGCGAAGTGAGTGCGCAGCACCTCATGGCGCTGAATCAGCGCGCGGAGGGACAGCGTCAGCGCATTGGAATCCAGGGTGCCGGTGAGCTTGAGCGCCCAAGGGATGTTGTATGCGGAGCCGCCGGGCTGGAGCTGATCGAGGAACCACAGGCGCTGCTGCGCGAAGGAGAGCGGCAGCGGCCGAGCACGGTCGACAGGGACGAGTGCGGGGACCTTCGAGTCGACGGAGTATTGCTCCAGCCGCTCGGCGAGCTGCGCGACGGAGGGGGCCTCGAAGAGTTCCCGGAGGGGCAGCTCGATGTTGAAGGTGGAGCGGATGCGGGAGACGACCTGGGTGGCGAGCAGTGAGTGACCACCGAGGGCGAAGAAGCTCTCGGTGACGCTGACGCGAGGCAGGTTGAGGACGGCGCGGAAGAGCTCGGCGAGCTTCTCC
>NZ_JBLZWL010000072.1:0-47678 GCF_049194865.1 Corallococcus terminator
CCGCAGCCCGGCGGTCTCCGCCACGGAGCCCGGGGGCACGCCCACCAGCGGCGGCTTGGCCAGCGGCAGCACGCCGATGAGGCCCCGCTCCACCGTGTCGATGGGCGACGTCTCCGTGTTCTTGATGGGCTTCACCGTCAACGTCACCGGCTGGCCATCGCGCTCCACGACGATGGGAATCGGCCGCTCGAAGCGCCCGACGAAGGTGTCCCGCATGTCGTCGAAGGTGCGCACCGACTCGCCCTCCACGGACAGCACCCGGTCTCCAGGGCGCATGCCGGCGGCGGCGGCGGGCATTCCGGGCTCCACGTAGCCCACCAGGGTGGACGTCGCCTGGTGCGGGCCGAGGAACACGAAGAAATAGACGATGACGGGAAAGATGAGGTTGAAGGCGGGCCCGGCCAGGACGATGAGGCCGCGCTTCCAGGGGGGCTGCGCCAGGAAGCCGCGCTTGGCTTCATCCGGGCTGAGCTCCTCGTGGGGCAGGTCCCCCGCCATCTTCACGAAGCCGCCCAGGGGCAGGATGGCGATTTGATACTCCGTCTCGCCCTTCACGAAGCCGATGAGCTTGGGCCCGAAGCCGATGGAGAACTTGAGGACCTTCACCCCGCAGGCTTTCGCCACGAGGAAATGGCCGAGCTCGTGCACTGTCACGAGCACGCCAAGCAGGAGGATGAAGAACCCCAGGTTCTGAAGTGAGGGCATGGCGGCAACAGTAATCGTGAGCCCCCGGACGGACAACGCACATCCGGGCCCGCCAGCCAGGCTGGCGAGCGAAATCTCACGATTCTATGGCAAGTAGCCGCGCACGAACTGCACGTAGACGAACACCAGGGGGGCGTTGAAGAGCAGCGCGTCGATGCGGTCCAACACCCCGCCGTGCCCGGGGATGAGGAATCCCGAGTCCTTCACGCCGTAGGCGCGCTTGAGCATGGACTCGCACAGGTCGCCCACCGGACCGAGCAGGCCGCCGGCGATTCCCAGGAGCACGCAGTCCCACACGGTGAAGACGGGGAAGAAGCCGCCCCGGGCGATGAACATGCCGCCCACCGAGCCGAGCATGCCGCCGAAGAAGCCCTCCCACGTCTTGTTCGGGCTCACCTCGGGGTACAGCTTGTGGCGCCCCAGGAAGCGGCCGAAGAAGTAGGCGGCGGTGTCGTTGGCCCACGTAATCACCAGCGCGCAGATGACCCACGCCAGGCCGTGGTCCGGGAGCAGCCGCAGCGCGGACAGGGCGGTGAGGCCCACGGCGCCGTACAGGAAGCCGTTGACCAGGTGGGCCGTGCGCGTGGGGGCCTCGGCGAGCGGGCCCTTGAACAGGTGGAAGATCCACGCGAAGAACGAGAAGACGACGGTGAGCCAGAAGGCCGTCTCTCCCGTGCGCGCGGCGTCCTTGAGCGGCAGGAACGGCATCACCGCGGCGAAGGCCATGCCCACCCAGGCGGCGGCGTTCAGCCGCTTCTGGACGATGAGGTAGTACTCCCCCACGCACGCGGCGGCGGCGAGGCCCAACAGGCCCGCGCTCCACACACCACCGAGGAAGAGCAGCAGCACCACGAGCGGCAGCAGCGTCAGCGCCGTCACGATGCGCACGACGAGGTTCTTGTTCTTGTCGTTCACGCCTTGGCCCGCTGGGGGGTGTCCTCCCGCTTGACTTGGGCGGAAGTGAGACCGAAGCGCCGCTCTCGCTGCTGGTACTGAGACACGCAGCGGAGAAACTCGTCGGTGCGGAAGTCCGGCCAGAGGGCGTCGGTGAAGCACAGTTCCGCGTACGCCATCTGCCAGAGCAGGAAGTTGGACACGCGCTGCTCGCCGCTGGTGCGCACCACCAGGTCCAGCGGGGGCAGCCCGTTCGTCCACAAGAAGGCTTCGAAGTCGGCCTGTTCCACCCGGTCCGCCAACAGCTCGCCCCGGGAGATGGCCTCCGCCATCCGGCTGGCGGCGTGGAGGATCTCCTCCCGGCCGCCGTAGGACAGCGCCAGCGACAGCACCATGCCGGTGTTGTGCGCCGAGTCGGTGATGAGCCTGTCCAGCGGATCGCGAACGAACCGGGGCAGGCGCCCCACGTCACCCACCGCGTTGAGGCGGATGCCGTTGTCGAGGATTTCGGCCCGCTCGCGCTCCAGGTAGTCGCGCAGGAGGTCCATCAGCCCGGCGACCTCCTCCGCGGGGCGGGCCCAGTTCTGTGAGGAAAAGGCGTAGAGAGTCAGAGCCTGGATGCCCACGCGGCGGGCGGTGCGGGTCACCTCGCGCACACTGGAGCTGCCCTCGCGGTGACCTTCCAGCCGGTCCAGACCCCGCGACTCCGCCCACCGACCGTTGCCATCCATGATGATGCCCACGTGGCGCGGCACGGGCCGGGCCTTGACCTGATTTTCGAGGGCGGAAACCACTAGGGGGCGTTCCATTCGAGCCGCGCACCCTACCGGCGGCGCCGCGCCGCGTCCACGAGCGCGTGGCCCAACCGTCGCCCGAGCCCCCTGGTCGGTCGCCTGCCCGGGGCGAGCGGCCCGGGACACCCAGGCCATGTAGGCCCGGGTAGGTTTTCCCCTGGGTGCGGGGCGAGGTGGCTCAGTCGAGGGGCCAGTTGGGGCGGACGATGTCGATGGGGCTGTGGTGCCACGAGGCGTAGGCGGCGGCGTCGGCGACGCGGTAGGGCGTGCGGTAGGTGCGCTCGAAGTGGTCGGCCCAGTGGGGCTGGGAGCCGTCCAGGTCGGTGAAGCCGTACTCGCGGGCCAGGGCCCAGGAGCTGTGGACGGCGCCGGCCTTGGCGGCGACGTTCGGGTCGGCGGCGAGCGCGGCGATGGCGCGGCCGACATATGCCGGGGATTCGGAGGCGATGAAGTCCGGCTCGACTTTGGCGCCGTCGCGCCAGTTCACCTCGGTGACGCCGAAGCTCTCCAGCATCTCCTCGGAGCGCAGGAAGCCGGGCGTCACGGCGAGCGCGGTGACGCGGGTGCGGCGCAGGTCCCGCGACATGGCGAAGGCCAGCCGGATGACGCTCATCTTCACGACGTCGTAGGTGAGGCTGCCCCGGTAGCCGAAGTGGTCGCCGTCGGTGATTTCGACGACGAGGCCTCGCTCCTGCTGGAGCATGAGGGGCACGGCGTGGCGGCTGGTGATGATGTGGGTGAGCACGGCGCGCTCCAGCATGGTGCGCGCGTGGTCGGGGGACTGCTTCCAGAAGGGCACGCCGAACTCGGAGATGCCGTCGCAGCCCCAGATGTCGTTCACCAGGATGTCGAGCCTCCCCTGCTCCTTCTGGATGCGCTCGCACAGGGCGGCGACCTCCTCCGTGACAGTGTGGTCGCACCGGATGGCGATGCCCTGCCCGCCCAGCGCGGTGACCTGCTCGGCGGTTTCTTCCAGGGTCTCCGGCCGCTGGGGACCGGAGGCGGGACGGCCGCGCACGCTGCGGCCCGTGCAGTACACGGTGGCGCCGGCCTCGCCGAGCCTCGTCGCGATGCCCCTCCCCGCGCCGCGCGTGGCCCCGGCGACCAGGGCGATGCGTCCTTCGAGTGGCTTCTTCATGGTGTCTCTCCTCGGACCGGCGGAGGTGGGGTGGTTGCTTGCCGGTGATGGGAACACCCTACGGAGGCAATCATGACATCTGTTGTCATGATGGCCCGCGTACAGTGCGCGGTGGGGTTTTCGACATGCGCGCCGACCGACTCGTCAGCCTGATGATGTTGTTGCAGACCCGTCCGAAGCGGACGGCGGGCGAGCTCGCCCGCGAGCTCCAGGTCTCCGAGCGGACCATCCACCGGGACCTCGACGCGCTGTCCGCCTCGGGCGTGCCGGTGTACGCGACGCGAGGCTCGGCGGGAGGCGTCGCGCTCCTCGACGGGTGGAAGACGCAGCTCACGGGACTGACGCGCGCGGAGCTGCAGGCGCTGGCCGCGATGAGCGCGACGCCCGGAAGACTGAGCGACCTGGGGCTGTCCGCGCCGCTGAGCAGCGGGCTGGTGAAGCTGGCGGCGGCGCTGCCCGTGTTGCAGCAGCCCGCGCTGGAGTACGCGCGGCAGCGGCTGCACGTGGATGCGTCCGGCTGGTTCACGGAGCGGGAGGCGGTGCCCTATCTGGAGGTGCTGCGTGAGGCGGCGTGGCTGAACCGGAAGGTGTCGTTGACGTATCGGGACTTCGACGGGAAGCGCGGCCGGCGCGAAGTGGACCCGTATGCGCTCGTGCTCAAGGCGGACCGCTGGTACCTGGTCGCGGGAACGGAGAAGGGAGAGCGCGTGTACCGGGGCTCGCGAATCGAAGGCGCGAGGCAACGCGCGGAGACCTTCGAGCGGCCCGCGCGCTTCGACCTCCCCGCGTTCTGGCGCGAGTGGTGCGCGCGCTTCGCGGAGAAGCGGGCCATGTATGAAGTGACGCTGCGAATCACGGTGGACGCGGAGGCTGCCTTGCGACGGATTCGCCCTCCCACGGACGCGCCACGGTTCGACGCGGGGCCAGTGGAGGACGGGCGAAAGACTGTCGTCGTGGACTTCGAGCGGGAGTCCATCGCGCTGGGTCAGCTGTGTGAGGTGGGAAGTGGCTTCGAGGTGGTGGAGCCCGTGCCGCTGCGAACCCGCATGGTGAGCCTGGCAACGACGATTCTCGCGGCGCATCCGCGAACGTAGACAGACGCGCCTGCAATCTTCCGCCGACGGTCCTCGCAAGGCCTTCCGTCGACACAGTCATCTCGAAGGAAGACATGCTAGCGTGGTCAAGCATGAACAAGCCCGTATTCCCGAGGCTCATCGGTGTCCTGACACTGATGAGTCTCACACTTGTCCTCGTCGGAGGAGAGGCCACAGCGCAGCCCGTCGGCGCGCGGGCGACGCGGATTGCCACCGCGTCCGATGCCTTTCAGGGGCGACTGCGCGACGCGGCCCGGCTCTACGAGGAGCTGGAATACGAACAGGCATTGCTCGCGCTCGCGGATGCCAAGGTCCTGGCGAGGACCGAGGACGAACGCGCCGACGCGTTGATCTACGAAGGCCTGGTGCTGGCGGACCTGGGCCAGCGCCCCAAGGCCCTCGTGGCCTTCCGTCAGGGATTGACGCTGCGCCCCCTGGCCTCGCTTCCCGTGAAGGTGTCCCCCAAGGTGCAACGCGACTTCGAGAACGTGCGCCGGGAGGTGGCGCGGGCCCGTGCGCGAACCACGCCCGGGAGCGAGAGCGGCACTGCTTCCGTCGCGACGCCGGAGACGGAGACGGAGGCTCCTCTCTCGGACCGCCCGGCGCGTCCCACCCAGGAAGTCCCCGAGCTGACCCTGGTGCCAGTCCATGCAACTGATGAAGCAGCGGGGTTGCGCGCGGAGCCTACGAGCGGACGGCGGTCTCGGCTCCGCCCCATCTCGATGGTCCTCGCGGGGGCGGGACTCGCGGCGGGCGGACTCGGGAGCTACTTCGGACTTCGCTCCCAGGGAAACATCCAGGATGCCCGCAAGGCCTCCGTGGTCGACGCACAGCGCGAGCATCTGGACTCGGCTCGGGGCCAGGCCCTCGTCGCCAATGTCCTGTTCGGCGTCGCGGTCACCTCGGTCGCGGGCGCGGTCATCACCTATTTCACCGGCTCCACGCCCGAGAACGAGGAAGTGCATCCATGATGCGCCCTGCCCTCTTGTGTCTGTTGTTCACCACGGCCTGCACCGTACCGAGCCTCGATGAGCTGTACGCCTGCGATGAGCGGCCCAACCTCAACGCGGTGTTCGAGGGACGGCCCGCTGATGCCGTGCTCGGCGACAACTTCGCCTGTCGACACGTCAACCTCACCCTGTCCTTCGAAGGCTTCACCCCCGGCTGTGTTCGCGTCAGTGCGCGGAATGGCTCGAGCGATGAGGCCCTCTCGATGGAGTTCTCGCGGGAAGCCCTCCCAGCAAGCAGTGGCGCCACCCTTCGGGTGGCCGTGTTTCCCTCCAAGGGCTGGGGGCCTGACCTTCAAGTGGAGTCCCGTGCCTTCGCGGGGAGCTGCACGGGGAACCTCCTCGGCGTCATCATCGAGAATGTCACCGTGACCTACGAGGAGGTGGTCCCCGTCACGCTCCGCATGCAGGGCGTGGATGCGGACCAGGATGGGTACATCGCCGTGAGCGCGGGTGGCACGGATTGTCGCGATGACCTGCCCGCTATCAACCCCGGCGCGGCGGAGCTGTGCAACGAGGTGGACGACAACTGTGACGGCATTGGTGACACGGCCCACTTCCAGTTGGGACAGGACTGCTCGACGTCGACGGGCTGCACGGGCGTCTTTCGCTGTAACCTGGCGGACCGCATCCAGTACTGCGACACCCCCTCCAGCAGGAACGTGTATCGGGATGACGACCGGGACGGCCACGGGAAGTCGGGCTCTACTCCCCTCGCCGTCTGCGGCATCACCCCCGACGGCTACACCAACGGCGCTCCGGATGACTGCGACGACACGAACTCCAACATCCGCCCAGGGAACCCCGACCTCTGCGATGGCGTGGACAACAACTGCGACGGGGTGATGGACGAGAGCTTCCCCACGCTCAACACGGCGTGCACGGATGCGTTCCAGTGCCAGGGAACGATCCAGTGCGACGGCTCCAGGACAGCGGTGAAGTGCATGGCGTCATCGGTGGCCGCCCTCTGGTATCCAGACGGGGATGGTGACGGCTTCGGTCGCGAGAATAGCGTCGTCCAGTCCTGCGTGAAACCCGAGGGCGCGTACGTCGCCAACAGCTCGGATTGCAACGATGGGAACCCCTTCACCCATCCTGGCGCGCCGGAGCTGTGTGACGACCTCGACAACAACTGCGACGGACAGAAGGAGCCCCAGAGCGTCTGCCCTGGAGGCGTTGCTCCCTCATGGGCTGGAAACACGGTGGGCACCAGTTCCCAGCGGTGGCTCTCCGCCTCTTCCTGGGCTCGGGGTGGCGTCTGGGTTGGCGGCAGCGACAACACCCTGGCGCGTCTAAACCCCGGGCTGGGGACGTTCGCGGTCTTCTCGAGCGTCGTGTGTGGCGCGGCGGAGTCCTTGTGGACCAGCGTCTGGGCAGACCCGAACTCGGGTCGTGCGTGGCTCGGCTCCATCGATGGGAGGAAAGCCCGGCAAGACGCCGCGGCGACGACCTGTGTCCTGCAATATCACGACGGTCTGTGGGTCCACGGCATGGTGGGAGTGCGGCACAACAGCAGCCTCTCGCTCTATGGCGCGACCGACAGCATGTCCTCGAATGAAGGCGCGGCGTTCGCGTGGAACGAAGTCGGAGCTCCGACGTACAACCCCGTCGATAACAACATCCACTATGTCTACGACGTGCATGGAGCGACGGTGGACACCCTCTTCCTCGCTGGAGGCCCAGCGACGGGCGCGCGCATCTATCGCCGCGACCCGGGCAGCGGCTGGTGGCTGACCGAAGCCGTGGAGGACGTCGCCCCCGACCTCGACACACTCCGAGGAATCTGGGTGGCGAACAGCCAGGTGGCCTTCGCCGTGGGGGATTCCGGCACCGTCTTGCAATGGTCCCTGGGGAGTTGGTTCAAGTTGCAGTTCCCCAACGCGCACGACCTGACCTCGGTCATCGCCTTTGGCGCGGCGTCCGCCTATGCGACCTGCGCGAGCGGACACATCTATCGTTACACGGGCGCCTCCTGGCAGCAGATCCACTCCACGGGCGGAACACGCCTCAACGACATCACAGGCACGGGCCCCGATGACCTCTGGGTCGTGGGCAACAGTGGGCGCATCCTCCACTGGCCCTCCTGGCCCCAGTGAACCCCGAGGCGCCCACTACGCCAAGACCAACCATCCCGGCACGCCTCGTGGCACGCACAAAGAGAGAGTCGCTATACCAGTGCAGTGGAGTGGGCCTTATTGCCTCACCAGCAGAACGTCCATCGCGCGCCGATGCCGGCCATGCGCTCGCGGGCGCTGGCCTCGGCGACCCCGAAGAGGCTCAGGCACAGCCCGCCCTTCGGGTCCACCGGGAGCCGGAGCGGCTCACGGCCACAGACGAGCAGCGCCCCCTGCGTCACTCCGAATCCTGGCTCGCGTGCAGCCCGTACTTCTTGAGCAGCTTGCGCACATAGAGCCGCGCGAGGCCCGCTTCACGTGAGGCCCGTGAGATGTTGCCCCCGCAGCGCTCCAGCAGGTTCTTGAGGTAGTCGCGCTCGAAGCCATCGATGAGGCGCTCCTTGGCCTCCTTGAAGGGCATCTCCAGCTCGGCGCTGGTGAAGCGCGCCCCCTCCGAGGCAGACATCTCCGGCAGCGCCTGCTCTCCCAGGTTCACCACGCGCTGGACCACGTTGCGCAGCTCGCGCACGTTGCCGGGCCACGGGTACTGCTCCAGCAAGGCCCGCGTCTGCTCGGACAGCGCGCTGGGCGGCCGGCCCAGCCGCTCCAGCATCGTGTCCACCAGCAGCGGGATGTCCTCGGGGCGCTCGCGCAGCGGCGGCAGCGTCACCCGCAGCACCGCGAGCCGGTGGAACAGATCCTCGCGGAACCGGCCCTCCTTGACGTCCGCCTCCAGATCCCTGTGCGTCGCCGCCACCACCCGCACGTTCACGGTGCGGTACTCGTTGGCGCCCACCCGCTTCACCTGGCGCCCCTCCAGCACTCGCAGCAGGCGCGGCTGGATCTCCAGCGGCAGCTCCCCCACCTCGTCCAGGAAGACAGTGCCTCCATCCGCCTGCTCGAAGGCCCCAGGCCGCTCCGAGTGGGCTCCGGTGAACGCGCCCTTCACGTGGCCGAAGAGCTCGGACTCCACCAGCGACGGGGTGATGCCCGCGACATCCACGATGCTGAACGGCCCCCGGCTGCGCGGGCTGGCCGCGTGGATGCCCGCCGCGCACAGCTCCTTGCCCGTCCCCGTCTCTCCTTGGATGAGGACGTCCGCGTCCCCCGCCGCCAGCCGCTGCAGCAGCGTGAAGACCTCGCGCATCCTCCGGCTGCCCCCCACCAGCCCCCCGAACCGGGTGTCCGACGAGAGCGGGATGATGTGCTCGCGCACCTCCTTGGGGACGACCTTCAGCTCGGTGGCGCCCAGCCTGACGATGGCGCCCATGCGCAGCTCCAGCTCCCGGAAGCGCATGCGCTCGCAGAACGAGCCGTTGCGAGACCCCAGGTCCCGCGCCAGCACCCGATCCTCTCTCACCTCCAGAGACAAGTGCTGCCGGGAGACGGTCCGGTCGTTCAGGACGATGTCACACGCCGGATCCGTCCCCAGCCGGTAGCTCCGGACCTGGAGCGGGAAGCTGCGGCCGGCGTCGCTCCCCGACAGGATGACGAGCTTCCTTCGAAGCATGGGCAGCAGGACCTCCGGATCGGGGGTCGTGCTCATCATCGACGACGGGCTCTTGTCATCCGGGGCCGGCACCACTGGTAGTGGGGGACGCTACCACCCGGAGCCGACCCAAGAAAACATCCTCCAAGCTGAAATCCCAGTTTTGCGAGGGTCGTCTCCTGGCTCGCTCGACGGCGCGGCGAGCCAGGAGCCCCTCCGTCGGAGCCTCAGGGACTGACCAGGCCGACGCCACCTCCCCCGGGGAAGGTGATGCTCCCATCACCTGGGAGGTTCGTCACGAGCACCGGCGTCGGGCGCTGGGTGGTCGTCCCGTCGCCGAGCTGGCCGGTGGCGTTGTAGCCGCAGGCCCGGACGAAGGCGTCCTTGCGCAGCCCCATCATGTGGCTGCCGCCCGAGGAGAGGTCCACGACAGAGCTCAGGAGCGTCGCGGTGGGTGAGCTGCGCGAGGTCGTCGTCCCATCTCCGAGCTGGCCGTTGTAGTTGTAGCCAAAGGCCCACACCGTGCCGTCCCGCTTCAACACCGCCGTGGAGTAACCACCCGCGGCGAGCGCGATGACATTGTTGAGGCCGGGGACCTGCACCGGCGAGTTGCGCTGGGTGGTCGTCGCATCGCCGATCTGGCCGGAGGAGTTGTAACCCCAGGTCCACACCTGGCCGCTCGCCAGCAGCGCCACCGTGTGGTAGCCGCCCGCGGCGATGGCGAGGACATGACCGAGTCCGGAGACCTGCACCGGCACGGAGCGGTTGGTGGTCGTCCCGAGGCCCAACTGCCCTAGGGGGCCGTAGCCCCAGACCCACAGGGTGCCATCCGCCTTCACCGCCACCGTGTGGAAGTGGCCCGCGGCGATGGAGACGACATTCTCGAGGAACGGCACCTGCACCGGCGAGGAGCGATGGGTGAAGGTCCCGTCTCCGAGCTGGCCGTAGAGGTTGGAGCCCCAGGCCCACACGGTGCCGTCCGCCTTCAGCGCCACCGTGTGCGTGGAGCCCGCGGCGATGGCGGTGACGCCGTCCAGCTCCGGCACGGACTGCGGTGTGAGCTGGTTGGCGTTCGTCCCGTTGCCGATTTGGCCATAGGAATTGGAGCCCCAGGCGGCCACGGTGCCTTCCGAGCTCAGCGCCACCGTGTGGTTGACCCCCGCCGCCACATCGATGACCCCGCTCAGGACCGGGAGCTGCGTGGGCGTGACGACGGAGGTGGTCGTCCCGTTGCCCAACTGGCCATAGCCATTGGAGCCCCAGGTCCATACCGCTCCACCGCGCCCCAGGGCCACCGAGTGAGCATTGCCGCCAGCGGTCTTCACGATCCCGCTGACCACGACGGCCGTGGGGGAGGAGCGCTGGGTGGTGGTCCCATCACCGAGCTCGCCATTGGCGTTGTAGCCCCACGCAAACAGGGTGTGCACCTGGGTGATGATCACCTTCTTCCGCTCGGCCACGGAGGAGTAATAGCCCGCACCGAACGTGCGCACCCCCGCGAGCGGGACCTGCACCGGCACGGAGCTGCTGGTGGTGTTCCCGGTGCCCAGCGCGCCGTAGAAGTTGTCGCCCCAGGCAAACAAGGTGCCATCCTGCCGCTTGGCCAGGTTGTGATAACCGCCCGCGTCAATCTCGACGGCTTGGGTGAGCACTGCCACCTGCACCGGGAGGGAGCTGTTGGTGGTCGTCCCGTTGCCCAACTGACCGGCGCTGTTGTAGCCCCAGCTCCACGCCGTGCCGTCCCACTTCAGGGCGACCGTGTGGACGACGCCTCCGGAGAGCGCGCGGACGCCGCTGAGGCTCGCCACCAGCACGGGCCTCAACCTGTTGAGGGCGGTCCCGTCCCCGAGCTGTCCGTAGGCGTTGTTCCCCCAGCTCCAGGCGCTTCCGTCCTTCTTCACCGCCAACGTGTGCCACAAGCCCGCGGCGATGCTGGTGACACCGCTGAGGTTGGGCACCTGGATGGGAGACAAGCTGTTGGTGGTGGTCCCATTCCCGAGCTCTCCCGAGGAGTTGATCCCCCAGGTCCACACGGTCCCATCCGCCTTCAGCGCCACCGTCCGCGAGCCGGCGGCTGCCACCGCGACGACGTCGCTCAGCTCCGGCACCTGCACAGGCACCGCGCGCATCGTGGTGGTGCCGTCTCCGAGCTGGCCGTAATAGTTGGAGCCCCACGTCCACACGCTCCCGTCCTCTGTCACCGCCACCGAGTGTTCCGCTCCGGCCGAAGCGGAGACGACATGGCTCAAGCCCCTCACCCGCGTCGGCGCGTTACGCTGGGTCCGCTGCCCATTGCCCAGTTGGCCAGAGTAGTTGTAGCCCCAGGCCCACACGTTGCCGTCCGACTTCACCTCCAGCGTGTGGGAGACGCCCGGGCTCACGCTCTGGCAGAACTGGACGAAGTTGCGGAGCACCTCCCGGGAGATGCCGCATTTGGAGCGGTTGCCATTGCTGTCGATGACCATGGGGGAGGCCTTCACCACGAAGGAATGCACCCCACAGCCGAGTCCGGCCGCGGCCTCGCTGAAGAACCACTCCCCCTGCTCTCCCACGCGCTCATCGAAGCCGTGGTCCGCGCCGTCCACGGTGTACTCCAGGTACACCGCGTTGGCGCCGTTGCCCACCACCCAGGAGCCTGCTCCCGCCAGCTCTCCCCCGAAGGAACTCATCCCCTCCACCTCGAGCGAGTCGAAGCTCACCCCCACGCACAGCGCCGACTCCTGGGTGGCCAGCGTCACGTCCGACACGCTCACGTCCTCGCCGGCGGGAACACCACACGCCACCACGAGTGCAAGGGTCGACATCCACAACACGTTCCAGCTCTTCATCGCTTGGGTCCTCATCAGTACTGGCCCTTCAAGGTGGTGGTGTAGGTGGAGAAGGCTCCCAGTTGGATGAGCCAGGTGCCCCCCGCGGGGTTGTTCACCACGCAGGTCTCGTTGTTGCCCTTGCGCAGCGGACGGCACTGGTAGGCGTGCAGCTCCGGGAACTGGCCGTGGCGGATGTAGAGGTCCGCGTCCCCGGTGCCCCCGGAGATGGAGAACGTCACCGAGGGCCGGCCCGCGGGGACGTCCAGCTTGAAGTTCCGCCGGCCGCCCGTGACGTCGGACACGCTCACGCCCGCGCCGTTGACAAGGGGCGTGGCGTGAGGGCGCTTGTACAACAACCGGTTGGGTGAGCTCGTGTCACCGAAGTCCAGCTCCACCTGCCCCACGCTCGCGTCGTTGATCAGTCGCGCGGGGATGTCGGCGGGAGCGACGCCGTTGGCCAGCAGGACGGCCGCCACGCCGCTCACGTGTGGCGCGGCGAAGGAGGTCCCCTCGAGCGGGAAGAAGGTCGAGTCCGTGTCACTGGTCGAGCTCACGGAGCGGAGGTTCGCGCCCGGAGCCCAGAGGTCCAGACACCCTCCCTTGTTGGACGCGTTGGTGACGCCCACCCAGCGCGCCTGGCTCTCGTCGATCGCGCCCACCGTGATGATGCGCGTCCGGAAGGGGTGGACCGCATCCGGCTCGAGGCGGGCCGGCGAACAGCCGCAGGCGTCGATGTTCGCGTTGCCCGCCGCGATCACCACGACGAGCCCGGGGTTCATCGCGACGACATCCACGGCGGCATCGATCGCCGGGATCTCGCTCGCGGCGGTGAAGCTCAGGTTGACGATGGCCGGCGTGACGGCGTTGTTCGCCACCCACTCCAGCGCCGTCACCAGGCGATCCACGGTCGTCCCGAACTCGTTGAACGCTTTCACCGCGCGAAGGTTGACCTTCTTGGCGACGCCATGCGTCTTGCCACCGATGATCCCCGCGACGGCGGTGCCATGCCCGGTGACGTCATCCCCGGTCTGGTTGGGGACGGCGTTGAACACGACCTGGGCGCGCCCCTCGAACTCCAGGTGTGACGCCCGGATGCCCGAGTCGATGACGTAGACGTTGACGCCCGTCGCGTCCTCGGCCAGGTAGCTGTTGTCCAGCGGGCGGGCCTCCTGGTCTATCCGATCCAGGTTCCAGTCCGCGGGGCTCTGGACGCCCGAGGGCTGGACGATGCCATTCTCCAGGACGTAGTCCACCCGAGGATCCTCGGTGAGCGCCTGGGCCTGCTCCTCGCTGGCGGAGACGAGGAAGCCACGGAAGGCGGTCTCGTGGGTGGTGAGGACGCGCGCACCGTACTGCCTGGCCAGCGCGCCCGCCTTCGCCGCCATGCTCGACAGACCGCGCCCGGGCTTCTCCTTCAGCACCACCAGGTACTCGCCCGTCACGGGGTTGTCGGCCCGCATCAACCGGCCCGGCCCTGACTTCTGAGGCGGCGCGGCGAGCACCCCCACCGAGGCCAGGACGAGGCCCAGGGTGATAAACCTGCTCAAGCTCTTCACGCTTCGCATCTGCTCTCCCTTTCAACCGATGAGTTGGCGGCGCGGCCCATCAGGGCGTCACGCCACGGCGCGCCTGTGCTTGAACGCTCAGCTCCCGCTCCTTCACGAGTCGACGCTGGTTGCGCGCGGCGAAGTGCCGCACCAGCTTCTCGAGCGGCGTCCCCTTCGCGGCCGCGACCAGGGCACCCGCTCTCTCGGGCTCTTGAGCCGCGAAGATTTCGAAGAGCTCCATCCGGGTCGCGGCCATCGAGCGACTGGCGCCCGGCGACAGCTCCGCGGTGAACGAGTCCTCCAGGATGATGCGCTCGACCGTGGACACCAGCTGCGCGCGCGCCGGGTTCTGCCTCCAGGCCAGCGCCTCGCGCAGGTAGTCGATCCGCATCAGGCGCTTGAAGCTGGACTCCAGCGTCTCCTCGGCCTCCGTCGAGGCGCTCAGCGCCCGGCGCAACTGCTCATACATCCGCGTGTCGGCGAGCAGCGCCTCGTAGTCCTCGCGGCCGTTGGAGTCGAGGAGGACATGCTCGCGGAAGGAGTCGAACCGAGCCAGCTCCGGCTCCGTCTTGAAGATCTCCGCCTTGACCCGGTCGGTGGTGGTGGTGAACTCGCCGGGCTCCCCGTCGTCTCCCGGAGCTGCCGCCGGTGCCGCGGACAGGGGGGACGGGCGAGGCGCGGGGGTGGGCTCCGGCGCCGTGTCACGAGCCAGCGGGGTTGGCGCGGGAGAGACCTGCGCCAAAGCCGCCGTCACGGGGGCAGCGTCCTCCGCGCCGTCGAGCGCCGAGGCGATGATGAGCACCAGCCCCGCGAGCCCTGCGATGACGAACGGGTAGAGCGGGCGCTTCATGGGCTCTCCACCTGGGGGAGCACGTCGGCGGGAATGCTCCGGTAGAGGATGATGCGGTTGAGGTAGCCCACCTCGTCGTTCTGGAACCGCACGGAGCCCACCAGGTAGCCCTGGGCCACGAGGATGTTGGACACCCGATCTGTCGTCACCGGCGCGAGGTTGTAGACCTTGCCGAAGAAGGTGGCCTTCTGGATGTCCACGATGGGATCCAGGGTGCCGTCGGCCTTCACCAGCGCGTCGCCCACCTTGAGGGTCTGCGCCTGCACGATGCGGCCCTCGCCGGTGATGACCGGGTGCTCGAGGGTGAGGCGGAGCTGACCGCCAGACCGGGCGGTGATGACGGAGAGCGTGTGCTCCGCGTCCCGGAGCTCTCGCGTGTAGCTGTAGGTGAGGTTCGGCTGGAGCTGGAGAGCATCGAACGTGGAGTCCGGCGTCAGCGTGATCAGATCCTCACGCAGCGCCTCCATCGCCTCACGGATGGGGAGGTCGCCGTCGGCGAAGAGGATCTTCTGCTCGGCGGTGTAGCAGGCCGACTCGCAGTAGCCGTTCACATGGAAGGCGGTGAAGGCCGGCTGGGTGCTCTCCTTGTCGAAGTAGAGCCTGCAGTTCGCCAGCTCCTTGTGAGGGAAGAGCTGGAGGTTGTCCCCATCGGCGATGTCGGGCGTCGTGCCGAAGGTGGGGTAGAGCGGGCGTCCCTTCCTCCGCCACGAGTCGCGTGACCACTGCAGGTAGCCGTCGGTGTCCAGCGCCTGGTAGGTGGGGCCCGCGTTATAGAGAGCGAACATGGCCGCGTTGTTCACCTGGAAGTTCGAGCCCGCGAACGAGCCCTCCCCCGCCGGGTTCCGATTCAGGTCCGAGTCCAGATAGTCCTTCAGCGTCCCACCGCTCGCGGAGCTCAGGCCCGTGTTGAACGCGGCCGCCGGGTGCCCGACGTTCTGGTTCAGCGCGCACTTGCGAGCCCACTCGACTCGCAGCTTCGCCGCGTCACTCGTCGACACGTTGTCGACGGTGCATCGGCCCAGCAGGAGCGGCTGCGCCTGCACCTGTGCTGGCAACACCATCGCCACCACCACCAGGGCCATGGCCCCCCAGATCTTTCGCGACATCGGGATGTCCTTGCTTGTTCATGCCGCGCCATGCGGCGCGGGAAGCCGGTGAGTGTTCGTTACGGCGAGGCGAGCGGAGTGGAGTTGCTCGTCGTGGGCGTGTTGACGAAGACCGCGGCCGCCCGCCGGAGGTCCGGGTTCGCGTCGTGCTGGCTGGCCCAGGCCAACAAGGGCAGGGCCTCGGGCACCAGGGCCCGCTGATCTCCCAGCAGGTGGATCACCTCGTTCCTCACCCCGTCCGCGGGGTCCATGCGCAGCGCCTGCGCCAGGGCGGGCAGCAGGGGCGCCAGGGGCCGGAAGTTGCTGGCGAAGACGGCGGCCTGGCGGACCTCCGGGGCCGGATCCTTGAGCAGGTGCCTGGCGAGGAGCTGGTCAGCGCGAGGATCCTGGATGATGCGCAGCGCATTGAGCGCGGCCTGGCGCACCCGGGGATCCTGCGACCCGAGCGCGTCCTCCAGCGTGGCGAGCGCGCTCGGCGAGCGGGTGTTGCCCAGGCTGTTGAGCGCCCCCGCCCGCGCCTCCGCGGTGGAGGCGGAGCGGTAGTCGCGGGTGAGCTCGCCGACCAGGTCCTCCGCGCCCTTGGGGTCGGTGTCGGTCAGCTGGGCCGCGGCGTTGCCGAGCGCCAGCCTGGCCGTGTCGCGCAGCATCCCGTCCTCTTCGCCCGCCACGCCGCGAAGGGCCTCGAGGCCCTCCGCCGTGGGATCCTTCGCCACGCCCAGCGCGGCCACCGAGTCCATGCGGATGTCATGGGGGATGGAGCGATCCCCCGTGACCTCCGCCAGGGCCTGAATGGCCTCGCGGGTGCTGGCCGCGGAGAGCGCGCCGAGCATGGGGCTGGCCGCGAGCGGATCCATGCCCGCGCGGATGATGTCGGGGACCTTCGCGGCCTCGGAGGGGTGGAGCATGAAGAGCGCGCGCAGCCGCTCCAGGGCAATGGAGCGCGCCTCGTCACGAGCCGTGGGCTCCCCCGGGAGCGCGCGCAGCTCCTTGACCAGCGTGTCGAAGTCCTTGCCGCCCAGCACCTGGCGGTACTGATCCATCGGGTCCTGCTCCATGCCCTGGAAGGCGGACATGGCGGCGGAGCTCAGCCAGGCCCGGCGCGCCACGAATGCGCCAATCAACGTCGGGTCCACGCGGCGCTCCAGCAGGCTCAGGCTCAGAGAGGACTCATAGGTGGTGGGGGGCATGGTCTGGCCCGCCTCCACCTCCACCCGCTCCTGGGCATCGAGCGAGCTCGTCCAGAGATCCTGCGCCAGCGCGAAGGTGCTTCGGGCGCTCACGTCGATGCGGACCTGCCCGCCCAGCGGCTCGATCCCCTGAGGGAAAGCCACGTGGGAGTAGGACAGCTTGCGCTTCTCGAAGCGGCTCGGCTCCAGGCGCTGGTACCCGGCGCTGTACCGCCCCGTGGTGTCAAACTCCTCCGCCTTCCAGGTGGCGCCCGGCGCTCCGACCACGACGAACTGGGAGCTCGCCACGATGGACCGGAGGATGCCTCGCACGAGCGGGTCGGCCACCTGCTCGAAGTGCGTGAGCGTCACCCGACCGCTCTTGTCGTGCGTGAGGAAGAAGGGGACCTGCAACGCCGTGGCAAGGTTTTGCTGGACGTCGGGGGCGACAGGGCCATTGTCGCCGACCTCCACCGTCAGCGAGGAGAGCTGCAGGCTCACCCGCGCGTCGACGCGCTCGGCCTCCGCGGAGACGATCCCCACGGTCCACTCGCCCCGGAGGATGAACCTCATGCCGGGCAGCACCTGCGCGCCAGGCTGGGCGGGGCGGAAGGAGATCTTCTGCTCGGCGTTCAGGGCGTAGCGGTAGAGCACCCCGGGGATCCACGCCCGCGTCCCCGCTGGGTGCCCGGGAGACACGCCCTGGGACTGCGTCGACAAGCCCGCCACCGCGGGAGCGGCCTGGGGGGACCGAGACGTCTCCGAGGGGGCCACCGCTGCGGACCGGGAAGCCCCCGCCCAGAGCCCCAGCAGGCTCACGAGGAGGAGGGGGAGCCCCACCCCGAGGACCTTGCTGAAGGGCTTGCCGCCCACGTTCACCGACTTCCCCGACTTCCGCATGGGAAACTCCCGAGTCAGCGGCCCTGGCCGCTTCAGTTCTGGTTGGAAGGGCGGGCACGGTCTCCTCGGCCGATTTCTCAGCCGAGGAGCCAGCGCCCGGTCACCCCGCCCCGCGCGCGGCCAGCGCCTCCGGGGCGCGGCGGCGCGGTGGCGGGGTCAGCCCGGCTAGCAGCCCGAGGCCGAGATGGAGCCGGAGGCGTTGTACAGGACGACGCTCCTCACGATGCCGGACCAGTTCGCGATGGTGACGTTCCAGGTCTTCTTGAAGAACAGGAGCTTGATCTTCACGAACCCCGTCAGCGTGCCCGAGAGCGCGTTCAGGTTGAGGGTCGCCTTGAGCTTCCAGGAAGCCATGCAGAAGTTCCAGTCGAGGCTGGCCAGGGCTTCCACCGTGGCGTTGATCAGCCGCAGGGTGCCGGTCACGCCAAAGCTGGCGATGGCGACGTTCACCGCGGCGGAGGCCACCACGTTGGCGAAGCCGCCCGCGGCGCCGGTGAGCGCGGCGACCAGGGGGTTCACCTGGCCATTCACGCGCATCGTCACGCCGCCCGTCAGCGAGGCCTTCACGGTGAGCGGGACGGGGCCGACCATGAACGTCTTGGACACGGAGAAGAAGGACCGGCTCCAGTTGATCGGGGTCGGCGCGAAGTTGCCGGCGAGGCTGGTGCTCCAGATCATCGCGCTCATGGCGTACAGCGCCGCGTTGCCGCTGTTGCAGCCGCCCTGCTGCCCGCAAACGGTGGCGCGACCGCGCACCAGCTCCTTCTGGATGTTGAAGGCGGTGCCGTGGACCCGGCCCTCGGTGAGCGCCTCCTGCTTCTTCGCCGCGGTGCCGGTGGCGGGCGTCGCGGTGATGGCCGCGCTGACGTTGTAGCCAGCGCCGAAGATGTTGTTACCGAACTGCTCGGTGCGCTGGTAGCTCTTGGTGACGGGCCCGGTGAGCGCCGCCCCCTGCTCCGCGGAGCGCAGCCCGGACAGCTCCTGCGGCGGCACCGTCTCCGTCGGCGGCGGCACGTTCTGCGTGGCGGCCTCCGGAATGGTGGCCTGGCCGTACTGCAGGTGCCTCATGCCGTCATTCATGTCGAGATAGACGGGCGCGTTGAGCAGCACCGACTCGCCCTGGACGACGGCGTCCTGCTCCGGCGGCGTATAGGTGCTGCTCGGGTTGAACGGGAGGACCGGCGTCTCCCACGGAGTCTTGTCGTCCAGCTGGGTGTTGGACGGATAGAGCGTGTACGGGTACTTCGCCGAGTCGACGACATACGGCGTGGTGTCCTGGTAATCCTGCGCGGACGCGAAGGTGGACGCAGTGAGCGCCAGGATTGCCAGGGCCTTGGATGCTGCCTTCATCATGGTGAGCCTCTCCAGCGAATGGTTACGGCGCGCGGCCCTTGTGCACGCAGCGCGCCACCCTCGCTGGGATGGCTCTATTTCCGCAGAGCCCTTTGATTTCCTGGGGTTGGCTTCTTCCAGAGCCCTGGTAACGATTGTTATCACTGATAACGCGTGTGCCCAGGGAGGGCCCTCGGCGTGATCACACCCGTTTCCAGCGCCTCGACACACCAGCGGCCCTGAACGCGGCGGACGCGTGGATGAGCCCCCGTGGAGCGCGCTCCAGGCACGGGTCTCTCGCGTGTCAAAGCCGCGCCCTGGTAACACCGGTTACCACCCGTCATCGGTCCCTGCGCCTGGATCCAGTAGTATCCGCGCCACGCCGCCGACCGGGCTGGAGGGGGCAGCATGTACGGGGAGAGGCGGCAATGAGGAGCGAGCATTGGGAGAAGGAGAAGGCCTCTGACGGCGGGCATGCCGAGGAGGTCCCTTCCCGCGACGGGGAGCCGCTGCCCAGGCTCGAGGACGGGGGGCCCACCACCTGGCCTTATGAAGGGGAGCCCACGAAGGCTCCACCCCTCGAGCCCGGCTACACGCTGCTGGGTCGCTATACGGTGCTGGGCACGCTGGGCCAGGGCAGCATGGGAGTCGTCCTGAGCGTGTATGACGCGCGGCTGGATCGGCGCGTGGCGCTCAAGCTGCTGCGACCCTGGAGCGGAGGAGAGAGCCGCCGCGACGAAGAGCAGGCCCGGTTCGTGCGCGAGGCGCAGGCGATGGCCCGCCTGAGCCACCCCCAGGTGGTGGCGGTGTACGACGCGGGGACCCTGGAGGACGGCGCGCTCTTCATCGCCATGGAATACGTGGAGGGGCAGACGCTGCGCCGCTGGCAGCAGGGGCGCTCGTGGGCCGAGGTGCTGGCGCAGTACCTGGCAGCAGGACAGGGGCTGGCCGCCGCCCACGAAGCGGGCCTCATCCACCATGACTTCAAGCCGGACAATGTGCTGGTGGGCCAGGACGGGCGGGCACGGGTGACGGACTTCGGCCTGGCCTGGCTCGAGTCCGCCTCGGTGGACGAGCCGCGCGAAGTCCCCGCGCAACTCCTCCCCGCGCAGCCGGCCGTGGCGCTGACCACGCGCTCGAGCCAGTGGATGGGGACGCCGAGCTACATGGCGGACGAGCAGTTCCGAGGCCAACGGGGAGACGCGCGCAGCGACCTGTATGCCTTCTGCGTGTCCCTCTATGAGGGGCTGTACGGCCAGCTCCCCTTCCAGGGCAACACCGTGGCGGAACTGCGCGCGGCTCAGCGCGCGGACAGGGTGGAGCCGCCGGAGGACTCCCAGGTCCCCGCGTGGGTGACGCGCACGCTCCTCCAGGGGCTGAGCACCGATTCGGCGAAGCGTCCCTCCTCCATGAAGGCGCTGCTGCACGCGCTGGCGGACGACCCGGAGAAGAAGCGGCGGGCGAGGCCCTCGCGCTGGGCCCTGGTCGGCGCGGTGGGGGCGGCGGCGGGGCTGGCCTTGTGGGTGTGGGCTCGCCCGCAGGAGCAGGTGTGCGGTCGCATGGAGCTGCGGCTGAGCGGAGTCTGGGATGCGGCGGTCAGGGCCCGGCTGGAGCAGGGGCTGGTCGCCACGGGGGCACCCTACGCTCGGGCCACCGCCGAGCGGGTGGTGCAGGGGCTGGAGGCCTATGCGGGAGCCTGGGTGAGGCAGCGCACCGCGCTGTGCCTGAGCGCGAGCCAGGAGGGGCGCCCGAAGAACTCGGGGCTGCTGATGCTGGAGGAGGCCTGCCTGGAGCGCAGGCGCGGCCAGCTGCGCGCGCTCACCGAGCTGTTGTCCCAGAGTCCAGACACACCCCTGGTGAGCAAGGCGGTGGAGGCGGTGCAGGCCCTGCCGCCGCTGGAGTACTGCGAGGACGCCAAGGCGCTCACCGCCGCGGTGCCGCCGCCGGAGGACCCGGTGGTGCGCGGGAAGGTGGAGGCGCTCCAGCAGCAGGTCGACTCCTTGCGGGTGCTGCTGGATACCCACCGCGTCCAGGAGGGGCTCGCGCTGGCGGACTCCCTGCTCCCTCAGGTGAAGGCGGCAGGCCACGCTTCGCTGGAGGCTCAGATCCTCTACCTCGTGGCCTGGATGAGAGAAGGGACAGGCGACTACCGAGCCACCGTGGAAGGCCTGCGCGAGTCCATGGAGGTGGCGGCCCGTGGCAGGGACGCCTATACGCTGGCCCAGGCCTCGAACTCCCTGGTCTGGGTGACGGGCAACCGCCTGAGGCGGCCGCACGACGCGCTGCAGATGGTGCCCATGGCGCAGAGCATGGTGGAGCTGGCGGACGATGACCGCATCCGCGCCTTTGCCTCCAACAGCGAGGGCACCATCCTCATGGCCGTTGGCAAGCACGAGCAGGCACGGCAGGCGTTCGAGCACGCCCTGGCGCTGAGGAAGAAGGTGTGGGGCCCCGAGCACTGGGAGGTGGCCTCCACGCTCCACAACCTGGGCCTGCTGTTCCAGAGCATGGGCCGGGTGGACGAGGCGCTCGAGGCCCATACCCTCTCGCTGGAGCTGCGGAAGAAGGTATTGGGCCCGGAGCACCCACGGGTGGCCGAGTCCCTCAGAGACCTTGGCACCACGCTCCAGGAGATGGGCCGGTTCGAGGAGGCGCTCGAGGCCCAGGCGCGCGCCCTGGCGCTGAAGCAGAAGGTGCTGGGCTCCGAGCATCCGTCCGTGGCCGACTCGATCGGCGCGCGAGGCCACGTGCTCCGCGACATGGGGAGAGCCGAGGAGGCGCTCGAGGCCTACACGCGCGTGCTGGAGCTGAACCTGAAGCTGCTGGGCCCCGAGAGCCCGCTCGTCGCCTGGGCGCTCACTGACCAAGGCGAGGCGCTGGTGGAGCTGGGTCGCCACGCGGAGGCACGGGAGAAGTTCACGCGCGCCATGGCCTTTCAGGACAAGGTCCTGGCGCCGGACGATCTGGGGCGCCTGTGGCCCCTCTTGGGGATGGGCCGGCTCTGTCTGGCCGAGGGCAAGCCCGCAGAGGCCGTGCCTTTCCTCGAGGACGCCCTGAAGCTGACCTTGATCAATGAGAGGGCGCGGGTTCAATTCCCGCTGGCACGCGCGCTCTGGGACTCCCACGGAGACAGGGCGCGCGCCATCGAGCTGGCCACCCAGGCCCGCGACTACTGGAGCCGCGTGGACCGAAAGGCGGACGCGGAGCGGGCCTCCCAGTGGCTGAAGCAGCACGCCACGTTCAAGCCCTGAGCGACGGTCGCGGACCTCTGCGATGGCGTGGACACCCTTGCTCCCTGCTGGGACATGAGTCGGCAACCGGATGACCGTGGCACCGGCCTCGGTCAAGGTGCTGCGCGACCGCCGATCTCCGGGAAGCGCTCATAGGCCCGAAGGAGTGCAGCCAGGTGGTCGGTGTCCCTGCTCAAAGCCGCTCTCCGAGTCGGTGCCTGCTCCAGCCCCCGGCACGGCCGCTCTCCGTCACGTGCCCCTGAAACTGTCTACCGCAGAACATCTACCGCATCCCAGACACCATGGGACCACTCAATGACGTGTCATACGAACCCGTGCAATCTCGCACAGCTCATCCGAGGTCGTGAATGACAGCAAAAGCCTTCATTGGTGGCGCGCTCATGATGGTTGGGACGCTTTGTCTGGGATGTGGTGTCGGTCCTGAAGAGGAAGCAGAAAGTCTCCATCAGACCGAGCAGTCGATAGCGTCCTGCCCGGCCGGCTACTCATCGAGCTACATCTGGTACTGTGAGCCCGGATGCTCCTGGACGGTCAACGTTCAGTATCTGACCTGCCAGAGAACCTCGCCCCCGTATGACAGCTACAAGGCTGAAGAGCTCGCACGACAGTGTGGCGAGTGCTTTTGAGTGAATCGCTACCACGTGGAGCAGGAGGACTGCTCGGTCAGTTCGGCCGCGCTCCGAGGAGCACTTCTCCTCGGAGTTCCGCACGACCCCATTCCCGGCCACTTCTCGTGGATGACTGGCTCCAGCCCTGAGCAGCGAGCAGGAGCGCCTCGGCTCACTCCGCGTGGAAGTTGAACTTGAAGGTGTTGTTCTGCCCGGCCTTCACTTCGAACGTGCGCGTCTCTTCCCTGCCCAGCTCGGGGTTGATGAGCTTGAGGGTGTGCTTGCCTTCAGGCACCTCGACGGCGGCCATCGGCGTCTGGCCGATCTCCTTCCCGTCCAGCAGGACCTTCGCATAGGGGCGGATGCGGAACTCCAACATGCCCGTGGCCACCACCTTCGCGGGTGCACGCGGACGCGGAGCAGCCACGGCCTTCGCGACAGGCTTCACCTCCCGAGGCACAGCAGGCGCGGCCTGAGCATCGGCGGCCGGCGGAGCCTTCTCCACGAACTTCTCGGCCACGACCTGCGGCGTCGGCACGGGCGCGGTAGCCGAAGGATCCGCCTTCTTCACCTCCACCACCGGGGGCACCCGTGCCACCGCCGGTGCCTCCCCGCCCGCGACCCGCTCTGGCGAAGGGGCAGGCTTCGACGGCTCGACCCGCTCCATCGTCGGCGGGCGCTTCGCGTCGGCCTTCTTCGCCAGGGGAAGCGAAGGCGGCACCACGACAATGGGCTGCTCGCCCCGGAGGGACACGAGCGCCACGCCGCCCAGCGCCAGCACCACACCTCCCACCAGCACCGCGACAAGCCTCCCCGAGCCCTTGCGCCCCTTCGGCGCATGCACCTGCGCTCCCGTGGCGATGGCGTCCTCGTCGGACCCACCCCCATTCGTCGGGACACGCTCCTCCGCATCCCGCTCGGACTCCCGTGACGGCACCGTGGGCGCCTGCACCTCGGCGATGCGCGACGGGTTCCAGCCCGTGCCTCGCGCCTCGGCCGCCACTCCAGCTTGCGCGGGCAACATCGGACGCGGTGCCGGCTTGCGCCTCGCTCCCGCCGCCTTCGCCGCACGCTCCGGTGCCTCCGCGCCCTTGCTTCCTTCATTCGCCGGAGCCCGGGGACCCGCCGCCCCCATCACCCCTCGCACCGAGATCGGCATCGGCGTCGTGGGCGAAGTCGAGTCCACGGGAGGAGGCGGAGGCCCCTTCACCTCACGGGGCGCCGCCATGGACTTCGGCGTGCCCCCAGGCTTCACGGGCGTCGCCCCCGCCACCGGCGCCGGCGAAGGCACCACCGGCCCCGACACGCCCTCCGCCCCCAGCTTCGCCACGAACTGCGAGAGCTGGTACGCCCCCACGGACTCGCCGGACGTCAGCAGGAAGCGCTCCAGGTCCGATTGCAGCGCGCGGCAGTCCGGGTAGCGCCTGTCGCGCTCCTTCGCCAGCGCCAGGTCCAGAATCTTCTGGAGCGCCACCGGCACGTCCGGCCTGCGCTCCACCACCGGGACGAACGGCTCGAACAGGATGGCCTGCATCGTGCTCGCCTCGGTCGTCGCGTCGAAGGGACGCTTCCCCGTCAGCAGCTCGTACAGCACCACCCCCAGCGCGTACACATCCACCCGCTTGTCCACCGACAGCGCCCGGAGCTGCTCCGGAGGCATGTACGCGACCTTCCCCTTCACCATGCCCGTCTGCGTGCGGTGCCCCTGCCCCGCGACCTTCGCCACCCCGAAGTCCACCACCTTCACCGCGCCCTGCCGCGACACCAGGATGTTGTCCGGACTCACGTCGCGGTGGATGAGCCCCAGGGGCACCCCCGTCGTCGCGTCAGAGAAGTCGTGGGCGAACGCCAGGCCCTCCGCCGCGAGCGACACCAGCTTCGCGCACATCATCGGCGGCAACGGCTGCTCCACCGCGTACTTCACCAGCCGCCGCAGCGTGGGCCCGTCGATGAACTCCATCGCCAGGAAGTAGCTGCCGTCCGCCTCGCCGAAGTCGAAGATCTGGACGATGTTCGGGTGCTCGAGCTGCGCGGCCAGCCGCGCCTCCCCCAGGAACATCTCCACGAACGCCGGGTCTTCCGCCAGGTGCGGAAGGATCCGCTTCAGCACGAGCGTCTTCTCGAACCCCATGGGGCCCGCGGCCTTGGCGAGGAACACCTCCGCCATGCCCCCCGAGGCAAGCTTCCGGACGAGTTGATACTTCCCGACTTGCATTTGATGAAGGGTTCTCCCAGGTTTCCCCGGAAAAGTGAAATGGCCGTGCGAGTGTCCTGCCCCGGACCATGCAACCAGGCATCATCCAGTTTGACCGTGACGCGACGGGGTCCGTAGGATCCGCGCACGCATGCCCCCGAAGGTCATCGGTCCCTACCGCGTCCTGGAGACGCTCGGCAGCGGCGGGGCCGGCACCGTGTACCGGGCCCTGGACCGCCGCAGCAACGACGAAGTCGCGCTCAAGCTGCTCTCCTCCGGCCCCGCGCTGGACGAGCGGGCGGCGCGACGACTCGCGCGCGAATTCGAGACGCTGGCGGACCTGTCCCATCCCAACGTGGTGAAGGTCTTCGAGGCGGGGGTCCACCAGGGTTGGCCCTACCTGGCCATGGAGCTCATCGAAGGGCTCACGCTGCGCCACTACCTGGACATCCGGGGTGACGACATGATGTCGCCCATCAGCGGCACCACGCCGCGCAGCCTGCTGACGGTGCGGCGCACGGCGGACGAGGACTTCGGCCCTGGCAGTGACAGCATCTCCAACGCGGACGCGCTGGGTGATTCCCGCCCCGCCGCGGAGGGGCTGTTCAGCATGAACGCCTTCAACGAGGAGCCGCCCAGCGAGGACCTGGACGCCTATGGCGCGGCGCAGGGCGACGACGAGGCGGGCTCGGGCTCCGGCTCGGACGACTCTTTCGAGGGGTTCGATGCGCCCCTGCCCTCGCCTCGCAAGCCGGTGGAGGACGGCCGGGCGCCTCGGGAGGAGGACCTCAACCGTCCGGAGCGCATGGGGCGGCTGAAGGACACCATGCTCCAGCTGTGTGAAGCGCTGGCCTACATCCACGGGCATGGGCTGGTGCACCGCGACCTCAAGCCATCCAACGTCATGGTGGACGAGGACCGGCAGGTGCGGCTGATGGACTTCGGGCTGGCCAAGTTCCTCGCGGACGACGTGGCGATTACGGAGGCGGGGAAGCTGGTCGGCACGTACCGCTACATGGCGCCCGAGCAGATTCTCGGGGAGCCGTTGGATGGGCGCTCGGACCTGTACAGTCTGGGCGTCATCCTCTATGAGCTGCTCAGCGGGCGGCCCCCCTTCGATGCGAAGACGCCGCACGAGCTGTGGCGGCAGGTGTTGGAGACGGAGCCTCCGCCGGTGCTGGCGCTGAACCTTCATGGGGACCCGCAGTTCGCACGCGTGGCCCACCGCCTCATCCGCAAGGAGCCGGACGACCGGTTCCAGACGGCCGAGGAAGTCTACGAGGCTCTTTCCGAGTGAATCCCTCCAAGCTGCACACCTTCACCGTGGACGCCGACAAGGCGGGCCAGCGGGTGGACCTCTTCGTGGGCGAGGCGCTGGGCCTGTCGCGCGCGCGCCTCAAGCGACTCTTCGATGCGGGCGCGGTGAAGGTGAACCACCGGGCGGCGAAGAAGGGCCTCACGCTGGTGGCGGGGCAGCAGATCTCCGTGGTGGTGGAAGAAGAGACGCGCGAGGCGGTGCCGGACGAGGAGTTTCCGCTCGTGGTGTTGCACGAGGACTCCGCGCTGGTGTTCGTGGACAAGCCCGCTGGGAGGCCCTCGCATCCGCTCCAGTCGGGGGAGACGGGCACGGTGGCCAACGCGCTGGTGGCGCGCTACCCCGAGTGCGCGCAGGCGTCAGTGGATCCGCGTGAAGGTGGGCTGTGCCACCGGCTGGACGTGGAGACGTCGGGCGTGGTGGTGGCCGCGCGCTCGCGCCCCGCGTGGGATGCCGTGCGTGCGGCCTTCGGAGAGCGCGCGGTGGACAAGCGCTACCTCGCGCTGGTGACGGGGCCGCTGGTGGACCAGGGCGACATCGAGCTGCCGCTGCGTCATCACCCGCGTCACCCGGACCGGGTGGAGCCCGCGCCGCACGGAGCCGAGGACGCGCGCGAGGCGGTGTCGCGCTTCCGAGTGCTGGGGCGCACGGGAGAGCACAGCCTGGTGGAGGTGCGCATCCTCACGGGCGTGTTGCATCAGGTGCGCGCGCACATGGCGGGCATTGGAGCGCCCATCGTCGGAGACACGCTCTATGGAGGGCGCGAGGCGCCGGAGCTGGGGCGCTTCTTCCTGCATGCCCGGGCGCTCGGGCTGACGCATCCGGAGACGAAGAAGCCGATGCACGTGACGAGCCCCCTGCCCCAGGAACTGCGCGTGGAGCTGGAGCGGCTGGGGTTGCAGTTGCCGCGCGGCGAGGGCGAGAGCCCGGCGAGCTGATGGGGCGGGTTAATTCCCCATCGACTTGAGCATCGCCCGAGCCGCGTTGGAGGCCCCGCCCGTGGGGACCAGCAGGAGGTACTTCTTGAGGGCCTCCGCTGCTTGGTTCTTTTCTTCCAGGGAGTGGTAGGCCATGCCCATCGACAGCCAGACAGGGGCATCGTTGCCATCCATCCGAACGACGTCCTGGAGCAGGCCCACGCCCTCACGCAAGGCTGCTTTGGACTCGAAGCCACTCACCAGCAAGAGCCCTAGTTCCCTCTTCGCGGCATGAGCGGCGGGTTTGAGCGCAAGCGCTTTCCTGTAGCTGATGATCGCAGCCTTGCTACGCCCCGCGTTCTCCGCGGCCAGCCCCGCCTTCACATGCGCGGCGTACTCATCCTCGGGCGAGAGCCGCTTGACGGCACCCGCACTTCCCCCCGCTGGAGGACGTGGAGCCGAAAGCACGGCGCCTGATTTCGGAGCTTCGACGGAGACACTCGAGGACGCGTTCACGAGTGCGACAGGTGGCGCGGACAAGCTCTTCCGCGAGGCGACCGCGTCCCTCGCGGGAGGAGCCGGCTCGCTCACGCCCACCGGAACAGTCCTGGGGGACGGAGGCACTGTCGGCGACCGTGCCACCTGGGTCTCCTCAGAAGGAGTCGGGCTGACGACCACCGGAACAACCACAGGTGACGGAAGGACCGTCAGCACATCCTCCACCTTCAGTTCCTCGGGAGATGGCTTCTGGCTGGCGACCGCTGGAACGACCACGAAAGAAGGCGGCGCCGTCGGCGCTTGGACTGCCCTTGTCTCGTCAGGAGGCTTCTCGCCAGCCACCTCCGACTTTGTCGTGGGCAACGACGGGACCGCGGCAACCCGTTCAATCCTCGCGAAGGGGGCTGGTGTCTCGGTGCCCGTCTTCTTGAGTGCCTTCCAAGTCACGACGCCCAGCCCGGCGGCGAACAGGAGCGCCGCGCCGAGCCCCACACCGAGGCTACGGCGATAGGAGGCCCATCGGTGGGTCGAGACCTGCGTCACCACGGCCACTTCGTTCCTTGTAGCGACGGAGCGAGTCTCGGCGGCGCGCGCCAGCTCCTCTCGAAAGGGCGTGGGCACCTGGGGCTCGCGGCCCTCTTCGCGCAGCTCCATGGTGAACAGAGTCTGGACGAGCCACGCCACCGACATCGGTGAGAACCGAGGCGTGGTCGCGTAGAGAAAGCCGGAGAGCGCCTCCGCGAAGGCATGCGCGGACTCGAAACGCTCCTCCTTCTTCACGGCCAGCGCCTTCTGGACGATGTCATCCAGCTCCACGGGCAGCTCCGGCCGCAGCGTTCGCGGCGAAGGAAAGCGGCCCTCCTGCAACTGGTGCATCACCACATACTGGGGGCCCTGCAAAGGCAGACGTCCGCACAGCATCTGGTAGAGCACCACGCCCGCCGCCCACACATCCGTGCGTGCGTCGACGTCCTCTCCCCGCGCCTGCTCCGGCGAGAAGAAAAGGTACTTGCCCTTTACCACACCGGGCTCGGTGCTGAACCCTCGCAGCTCGCGCGCCTTGGCGATGCCGAAGTCGACGACCTTGACCTGCCCCTCGTAGCTGACCAGGACATTCTCCGGAGAGATGTCGCGGTGCACGATGCCCAGCGGAACACCCCGGCTGTCCTTGCGCGTGTGCGCGTAGTGCAGTCCCCGGCAGATCTCCATGGCGATGAAGACAGCCTGCGCCACCGGCACCGCGCTCAACCCATGCTGGAGCGCACGCTTGATGATTCGATGGAGCGGCGGCCCATCCACCAGTTCCATCGCCAGGAAGTGCTCGCCCTCCGTCCGACCGAAGTCGAAGACCTGGGCGATGTTGCCGTGCGACAGCGACGCGGAGATGCGCGCCTCGCTGATGAACATCTGGATGAAGCGCTCATCCTGCGCGTACTCCGGCAGCACCTTCTTGATGAGCACTGGCTTCGTCACGCCGGCCTCGCCCATCAGTCGCGCACGCCATGCCTCGGCCATGCCGCCTTTGCCAAGCCTGGACACCAACGAATAGCGACCAAAGGGCTTGGAGGGAGCGGAATCCATGAGGCGCGCAATGTAGCGCCAGGAATCGCCACGGCCCAGATCAACCCCACGGACGGAAAAACCTCCATGTGGTCATTCAGACCCTCCCTGGGTCGCAATTGAAGAGCCCACCGCTACTCGCCAGGACGCCGCTACTCGCCCATCACTTTCACGACGGATGCACTGAGAGCGAGCGCCTTGAACTGACGATGCGGGGTCAGTTCCCCAGGGTCTTGAGCATCGTGCGGACTGAGTCCGCCGAGGCGCCCGATGGCTCCAGCATGAGGTACTGATTGTAGGCGCCGACGGCCTGGGGATTCTTCCCAACGGACTGGTAGGCCATGCCCAGCGACAGCCACGCGCGAGCATTTCGTGCATCCTCGCGCACAACATCTGAGAGCAGACGCGCGGCCTCGCGAAAGGCCGACTCGGACTCGAAGCCGTTGACCAGGGCGACTCCCAGTCCCACTTTCGCTTCCATTGAACCGGGCTGCAAAGCCAGGGCCTTGCGGTAGTAGCCGGCCGCCGACTTGTAGCGAGAGCCCACGGTGGCGGACCGGGCTTGCTTGATAAGTCCGGCGTACTCGGCTTCGGCGTCAATCTGCGCCACCAACACGGTGTCGGCGGGCGGAGCTGGAATGGCCTGCACAGGCGCTGGACTCAGCGCGCCGCCAGCGTCGGCGACCGGGGATTCGTTCTCGGGAGCAGATACCGCCTCCGCGTCCACTCCTCCAGCAGGCTCCTGGCTAGGGACAACCAGCGCCTTCGCGGGCGCTGACGGAACAGCGGGCACCTCGGAAACCTCAGTCACACGCGGCGGCAGCGATTCAACGACAGGCCTTTCACGCAGTTTCCACGTCACGACGCCGAGTCCCGCGGCGAGCAGGAACGCCGCCCCGAGCCCCGTCCCCATGCCACGTCGATAAGACACCCACTTGCGGGTGGAGGGCTCCGTCGCCATCGGCGACTCATGCATCGTGGCGACAGCGCGAGTCTCGGCGGCGCGTGCCAGTTCCTCCCGAAACGGCGTGGGCACCTGAGGCTCGCGACCCTCTTCTCGCAGCTCCATGGTGAACAGCGTCTGAACGAGCCACGCCACCGACATCGGTGAGAACCGAGGCGTGGTCGCGTAGAGAAAGCCGGAGAGCGCTTCCGCCAAGGCAAGGGCGGACTCGAAGCGCTCTTCCTTCTTCACGGCCAGCGCCTTCTGGACGATGTCATCCAGTTCCGCGGGCAGCTCTGGGCGCAGCGATCGCGCCGACGGGAAGCGGCCCTCCTGCAACTGGTGCATCACTACATACTCCGGGCCCTGCAAGGGCAGACGCCCGCACAGCATCTGGTAGAGCACCACGCCCGCCGCCCACACATCCGTGCGCGCGTCGACGTCCTCTCCCCTCGCCTGCTCCGGCGAGAAGAAGAGGTACTTGCCCTTCACCACACCGGGCTCTGTATTGAACCCTCGCAGCTCGCGCGCCTTGGCGATGCCGAAGTCGACGACCTTGACCTGCCCCTCGTAGCTGACCAGGACATTCTCCGGAGAGATGTCCCGATGGACGATGCCCAGCGGAACACCCCGGCTGTCCTTGCGCGTATGCGCATAATGCAGGCCCCGACAGATCTCCATGGCGATGAAGACGGCCTGGGCCACCGGCACGGCACTGAGCCCATGCTGGAGCGCGCGCTTGATGATGCGATGGAGCGGCGGTCCATCCACCAACTCCATCGCCAGGAAGTGCTCCCCGTCCGTCCGGCCGAAGTCGAAGACCTGGGCGATGTTGCCGTGTGAAAGCGACGCGGAGATGCGCGCCTCGCTGATGAACATCTGGATGAAGCGCTCATCCTGCGCATACTCCGGCAGCACCTTCTTGATGAGCACCGGCTTCGTCACGCCGGCCTCACCTACCAGTCGCGCACGCCACGCCTCAGCCATGCCGCCCTTGCCCAACCTGGACACCAACGAATAGCGGCCAAAGGGTTTGGGGGGAACGGAATCCATGGGGTGCGCAATGTAGCGCCAGGAATCGCCCTGGCCCAGATCATCCCACGAACAGACATTCCGTGAAGAGGCCCAAGGACAAACGGGCCGGCACACCTCATCCTGTGCACCGGCCCGTGTGGTCATTCAGACCCTCCCTGGGTCAAGGATCCTCGGGCTCCGAGGGCTCCTGCTCCTCGGTCGCCTCGCAGTCCTCGATGGGAATGGGGCCACCCACACCCAACGGAGCGAGGACGCTCACCCCGCCATCACAGCGCTTCACTCCCGCGTCAGCGATTCCCGCGTCGAAGACACCCGCATCGAAGACGCCCGCATCGAAGACGCCCGCATCAGCAACGCCCGCGTCGAAGATGCCCGCATCGATCCCCGCGTCGTGCACGCCGCCATCCCAGCCGGCGTCACTCAGACCTCCGTCGTATCCGGCATCCCCCCCGCGTCCGTGCCGGCATCCACCCCCGCGTCCGTGCCAGCATCCACTCCCGCATCGGGGGCCCGACAGACATCCGTGCGCTGGTAGAGCGCCTGACAATGAAAGCTCTCCGGGTCGCCCTCATACGTCACCTCGGGCACCTCGGGGTCTGTTCCAAACCAGTGGCGGCTGCCCTTCGTGCGGAACTGACACGTGGTACTGCCGCCGTCGGCACAGGGGCAGTTCTCCGAGACCTGCCACCCGACGAACTCGAGCAGGTCATGGTTGTCCGCGAAGGCATAGCGCTGCGGCGTGGAGAGCGTCACCAGGTCGCCCGGCTCCACGTTGAGGAATGACTCGTGCGACCCGGGATAGGGAGACTGCGGATGACTGGCACACGCCATCAACGGGGTCCCGTTGGGCCCCTCGGTAAGCGTTGTGGTGTTGCCCTCCAGGTCGGTGCGCTCGATGGAGAAGCTGGCGCAGAGCGGCGATGACAGCGAGGCGGTGCAGGAGCTCTCTCCAGCGCCTCGCGCGGCGACGACGATGGGAGCGATGCTGACCCCGAGCGCCACCACTCCCGTCGTTCCATCCACGCACTTCTGCGCACCGGGCATGAACCCCGCCGCGCCCGTTCCCTGGCGCTTCTTCGTCAGGTCCGTCAGGTCCGTGAAGGTGGAGCAGCCCAGCTTCCACGGCGTGGAGCAGCAGCACTCAAGCGCCTTGATGTGGTTGTCATAGAGCGTGTGGAACTCCGCCTTCGTCGCGGGCAGGACTTCCGGCATCCAGTGACTCTTCGGCCACACGCCATTCGCCGCGTTGCGCCCGGGAATGGGCGTCTTGTCGACGGACTTGCGGAGCCAGTCCGCGCACGTGTTCTTCGTTCCAATGCGGTGACAGGCGGTGCACTCCTGATTGCGGACATCCCCAGCACCGTCCTTCACCTTGGCGGTGGTGACCGTCTCCGGCTTGGGCCAGCCACTCCCTCCATTCGTGAGATAGGCCTCTTCGACGAGCTTGTACTTCCCCTTCTTGAAGCCCGTGGGCAGCCCATCCACGGTTCCCGCCAGCTGATCGATGTAGGGCGAGTGCATCCAGGGGTCACTGTCATGGCACTTCGAACAGTGCAGGGAGGGGCTGTCCCGGAGCCCTTGAGGGCTGATGTAGTACGTCTTGGCCGCGGTGGCCGCGGTGCGCTCCGCCGCATTCACGGAGGCCGGGTCCGCCATCGGGTTGGGCACATTCTTCCCATTGAGGTCCGGGCCCGAGCCACTCAGCGCCTGGAAGTAGCACGTCGCCCCCGACGTCTTGTTGGCGACGACGATGGCGACGTCTTGAAAGCCCTCCGACGTGTCCGGCCCTGCCTTGTAGCGGCGGCAGATGACCCGCGCCTCCGTGTCCGGATTGCTCGTCTTCAGCTTCAACAGGCGCGCGTTGTCGACGCAGTACTTCCCGCTGAGGTTCAGCCACACCGGCTTGTCACAGGTCGCGCCGTCGGGCGTGTTGGTGATGCGCAGCAGCGTCCCGTCCCGGCAGTTGAACGTGGCGTCCGTCAACCGCCCCAGCTCCGCGCGACACGATGCGGCGTACTCCGTGATGTTGCTGCCATCCACCAAGCCCTGGCCCTGTCGCGCCAGGACGGCGCCATCGAGCGGCTCGGGGGGCTCCTCTGCCTCTCCTCCCGTGCAGCTCAGGAACACGGAGGAGAGGACGAACAACACACCGGCAACGGCAGACGTCGCTGAACGACACATTCGCATGGTGGCTCCCAGGGGTGAGAGCCGAATCCAATCAGAAAGCAGGAGCGCGCCGCCCGCACCGCGGCCCCCCGCGTAACCGGACTGTCAGCGACAAGACCCGCCGCGCCGCGTCGAAACGAAGCTACTCGCCCATCACCTTCACGATGACGCGCTTGCGACGCTGCCCGTCAAACTCCGCGTAGAACACCTGCTGCCACGGCCCCAGGTCCAGCTTCCCCGCGGTGATGGGGATGATGACCTGGTGGTGGACCAGCATCGACTTGAGGTGCGCGTCACCGTTGTCCTCGCCGGTGCCATGGTGGCGGTAGTCCGGTCCGAACGGCGCGAGCTTCTGGAGCCATTCCCAGATGTCTTCATGAAGCCCGGACTCGTCATCGTTGACGAAGACACCCGCGGTGATGTGCATGGCGGAAACCAGGGCCATCCCCTCCTGGATGCCACTCTTGCGGACCAGCGAGGCCACGGTGTCGGTGAGGCGGACCAGCTCCCGCCGCTCTTTCGTCTCGAACCACAGGTACTCGGTCAAGGTCTTCATACCCCGCAGGATAGACACCTGCGGGCCCGACAGCCCAGCCCACTCGCCCGCAGTCGCCATTCCTCTCAAGCGATACAACCGTGAATACACATCCAGTTGCACAACCCTCGTGGCACCTCCATGATTCACACAACAACCCTCTCCGCTTGAACCATGTCTCAGCACGGCACTCGCGACACACGAGCCCGCCTGGCGGCATATGTTCATGCGAACTTCAGCCGAGGGCTGTTGGAGGCGCATCGTGCTCGAGAACCTCTCCGCCCAGCTGGAGCAACTCCGAATCCCCACCATCACCTTCCCCTGGTCTGGCGAGTGCTCACCCGACGTCGAGCCCGTGGAGCAGGAAGCCAGGCACTGGGCCGCGAGACACGGCCTCATCCCCTCCGAGCAGTACCTGGCGCGCGTCACGCGGACGAAGTACGGCTGGCTCGCGGCGCGCTGCTACCCGCACGCGGACCGGGAGCTGCTCCAAATCATCGCGGATTACTTCATCTGGTTCTTCGTCACGGATGACCTCTTCGTGGACCGGGTGGAGACCATCAGTCGCGAGACACTCCCCAACCTCGCGGCGATGCTGGATGTCCTGGACCTCAACCGCCTGGGTGCCTCACCCGTCTTCGGCGAGACCGCGTGGATGGATGTCTGCCAGCGCCTGCGGGGCCGGCTCTCCGTGGAGCACTTCGAGCGCTTCGCCCACGGCATGCGGATGTGGGCCTCCACCGCGGGCCTCCAGATCGTGAGTCACCTCGCGGAGGAGTCCTCCTCGGCCATCCGGCCCTATGAGGCGATTCGCCGCCACACCAGCGGAATGAACCCCTGTCTCGACCTGATTGACGCCGCCAACGCCGGGCCCCTCCCCTCCGACGAGTTCCACCGGCCCGATGTGCTCCGCCTGCGCCTGCACACCAACAACGTCGTCAGCTGGAGCAACGACATGCAGAGCCTGCCCATTGAAGCGAGGCAGCCGGGTCAGCAGCAGAACATGGTCATCCTCCACGCGGCCCAGGGCCACACGCGCCAGGAGGGCACCGACTACACCGCGAGCAGGGTCCAGGCGGAGGTCGACGCGTTCCAGCGGGAAGCAAGCCTGATGGAGCCACGTGCCAGCAAGGAACTCCGAGGCTTCATCGCTGGCATGCGCGACTGGATGCGGGGCTATCAGGACTGGGTGGTCCTCGACACGCAGCGCTATCTCACCACGCACGCGGAGCAGGACGCCAACGACAGCGGAGTGCTCCGAACGCCGGGGTGAGGGGAATTATCGGCGGGCTTCGTTGGGGAGACATGACGCCACGCAACCCCTGGTCCTGGCCGCTGCTCTCCGCCGTGCTCCTCTCCGCCTGTGGCGGTCCACCCGAGGCCTCGCCACCCTCTCCAGAGGGCACCCAGGAGCAACCCGCCCTGGTGAGCGACATCGCGGACGCCTGCGTGACTCCGGACACCACGGGCCCGGAGTCCCTCTCCACGGCCCCAGGGGGTGCGCTGGAGGAGTGGCGCGAGGCCATCAACGCCCTGCCCGCCTCCGCGCTGCGCACCGACCTCCAGGGGCGGCTCCTGACGCACCTGCGCGGCCCCTCCACCGCGTTCCCCATCGCCGCGGACGCCCAGACGTTCCTTCGCGGCATCCGCGCGCCCCTGCCGCTGCGGCTGCCCTTCTCCTCGAACTCGCCGGTCATCTCCGGCACCGAGGTCCGGCTGGGCCACGGCTGGCGGTACAACGGCGGAGGCATCCATCGCGGCCTCGACATCAGCCGGGCGAACACCCCTTCGGACAAGGACTCCAGCTTCGACGTGCTGGCCATCGCCGAGGGCAAGGTCATCGGCATCTACTTCGACGGTCCTCCGGGCGGTGGCGGCAACACCATCGTCATCGAGCACACCGGCGCCAACGGCAAGAAGCTCTACAGCTTCTACATGCACCTGCGGGACGGCCGCGCCCATGACGTGGCCGCCGTCAAGGCGATGACGTGCCCCTCCGGGGACGACGAGTGCGCGCGCTACCAGTTGATGGCGCACAACTACCCCAACCATCCCTCCTGGGGCACGGAGGCGGATGCCATTCCCGTCACCCTGGGCCAGTGGGTCTCCAGCGGACAGAAGATCGCGAAGTCCGGCAACACGCTCACGCCCGGCTCGCTCGCCGCGGACGGCAAGCCCGCCAGCAATCACTCCAACAATCACTTGCATGTCTACATCGGCATGCCCATGCCGACCCAGCCGCTGGTGGCCGTGGAGGTGGACCCCTTCGGTGTCTACGAGAAGGTCTCCACCGGCTGCTACACCGGCTTCCAGGACACGTTCTACCCGCGCCTGTGGATGCCCCACTACCCTGACTTCCACGGCGCCACCTGGGAGACCTTCACCGAGCAGCCCGAGTACTACCGGGGCATGAGCTACCGCCCGGAGACGCTGACCTTCTACGAGCAGGACTCCGTGCTGCGCGTCGCGGGCTCCTACCAGTACTCCACCGCCACCGCCTTCGGCGTGCAGGCGGGCCTGGACAGCGCCGGGTTCAACACGCAGGTCGACCTGTGGCGGCAATCCAACTACGTGCCTCGGGAGACGCGCATCCGCATCAACTCCTCCGGGCAGGCTCGCTACAACACCACCTACGGCAAGCTGCGCGCGGGCGAGCAGGCCCACTTCGAGCATCGGCTGACGCAGGCGAGCCTGGACTCGTTCTACCAGACGTATGTGCTGAACCTGGGCTGGCGCGTGGAGGACTTCTTCCCCTACCGGGAGAATGGCGTGCAGTACTACGCCGTCCTCTTCAGCAGCCATGACCTGGACGTGCGGTACCTGCGCTACGGGCTGTCGGAGGCCCAGGCGGTGTCGGAGCTGGCGGCGCTACCGGGACAGGGAATGCACGTGGAGAACCTGGTCGCCGACCCGACGCACAACCCGCCGCGCTTCGCGTACACCGCCAACAACGCCAGCGGTTGCCTGACTCATGCCTACGTGGACGCCGCCATGTCCCAGTACCAGACGCTCCATGGGAGTGAATCGGCCCAGGGATACCGGCTGAAGAAGCTCCAGATCTACAACAACGGCGCTTCCTTCACCGCGGTGTTCGGCAAGAACTGTCCTTAAGCTTCGAGTGTCCGGGACACCGGGCCGATGGAAGACCGACGGCCCGCGGAGTCACTGCTCCGCGGGCCGCGCGCTGTCTCAGTAGGCGTAGTAGACGGGCGGCGTGGTGCTGGTGAAGTAGTTGTAATACGTGGCCACGTAGTTGCTGCCGCTCCCCGTCTCACCCGGGAGGGGGCCCGTCTTCGTGCCGTAGGCGACCAGCGTGGCGCCGGCGTCCGTCTTGTCCAGGTTGCAGACCGGGACGTTGCCCGCGCCGAAGTTCACCACGATGGTGTCGTCCCGCACCTTCGCGAGCGTGGCCGGGTCGATGTGGCTAACCTTGCACTGCGTGTTGGCGCTGCCGCTCGGGGAATGCTTCGTCGAGAAGGCCGTCGCCAGCCCCACGCCCGTCCCCAGCACGGCGATGTGCGGCGTGCTGTAGGAGCGGCCCAGCTCCACGCTGCCCGCGGCATACGGACACGTGCCCGAGGCGGCGCGCGTCAGGGTGATGGCGTAGCGCGGGGGGAGTTCCCCGGGAATCACCGCCGAGGAGATGGTGAACGAACAGCCCCCGAAGGAGCTGGTGAGCAGCGCGGCCTGCTGCTCGTCCAGCGTGTCCTGGGGCGCGGAGCCCTCGGGAAGACCTCCACCACAGGCGGAGAGGGACACAGCGGCGCAAGCCCAGGCAAAACGCTTGAAGACAGTCATGAGGTGAGACTCCAATGGAAGGAGGGCCGTGACTCTATCGCCCTCCCGCAACGGCTCACAACACAGATCACCCGAAGCAGAATGCAACACACCGGCGCCATAATTTGCCAGCGCCGGCTCTCGCCTCCCAGTCATCGAGAAGCAACAGGTGTCTCGTTTGACTGCTGCGAGGACTCACGGGTCAGGAGCGCTCCAGTCCCGCGCCAGAGCGCGTCATGCGCTGCTCAAGTCCGGTGGCAGGTCGTCGGACTCCACATGCGGCGCCCCTGAAAACCCAGACAGGCTTCATGTCGACACGCCTGTCACCGAGCGCCAAAGAAAGACCTGGAGGTCCGCCCGTCTCCAGCGCCGGCTGAACGTCGTCAGCGTGAGTCCCACCGCGCACGCTCCGAACTCCGAGCCTGTGTCTTCCGCCGACGCACTCCCGGAACACACTTCGGACTCCGAGCCCGCGTCCTCCGCCGCCACACCCACGCCGCACGCTCCAGACGCCGCGTGCACGTCCTCCGTCGCCACGCCCGCGCCCCCCTTCCCGTTCTAACACTACTGCGTTAGGGGTATGTGGGGGAGCGAGCAACTGAGGGGTGCGCGCCCTTGGCGACCATTGCGTTGTGCGTCCGGCGACCTACTCATGAAGTAGGTATGGATTCCTTCATGAATGCCGCCGCGGTGCAGCGACTTGAGAGGCACTTCCAGCAAATCGGCGACGTGCTCGGCGAGGAGAGTCGGCGGGGCTCGTTCGCCCTCTACGCCATGGGCCTTCTGAGCGACGGGGAGCGCAAGAGCGGCTACTGGTGGGCCTTCCGTCTTTCTGGGTGACGCGCGCGGGAGCAGACCCCACTGGCACCACGGGCTGCCCACAAGTTTTCGGTCTCCCCCGACTCCACTCCAGCTCACAGCGGGCCCTACCTCCTCGGCTCACGCTCTGGCGCTGTGCTGACCTGGACGACGAGAACGAGAACGTAGGAACGCAGGTCCATCCATGACCCGATTCCCGCGCTTCTTGGAGACCATCAACAGCGGGTGAAGGAGTTGGAGCGGGAGTTGCGCCGCAAGGAGAAGGCGCTGGCGGAGACGGCGGCGCTGCTGGTGCTCGAAAAAAACTTCAGGCGACGGGCTGGGACGAGCGGCACCTGGACGACGAGGACGACACAGCGGACGAGAAGTACGAGAAATGACGCTCGCCCACGTAGAGGAGTCCCTCCAGCAGGGCGTGCGGCTGGAAGCCGTCTGCGAGCGGCTCGGGGTAGCCCCTCGCACCATTCAACGTTGGAGGAAGCCGGCCACCGCAGTTCGCGCATGCAGCATGAGCCGGTGAACGATTACCTTTTCAGCAGCCCGGCCCAGTCCAAACGGGGTGTGCGCCCCTTCCTCCGCTCCTCCACCGTCGCGGCAAAGGCGGGGGCTCTCTTCTTCCAGCCCCGGCTCCGCCCCTGCGTGAGGGAGCGACAACGCCGCTGACACTGGGGGCCTTATCCATGCCGGACCGGACCGGCGTCGCGCCGGCCCGGTCCGAGCGGCTCAGGTAAAGACAATATCCCAGAAGCCATAGGTTGGAGTGGACGGGACCTGGCTCGGCGCTGCCTGTGTCGCCATATTGAAGCAATAGATGCCGTCGTTGCCCTGCGTCGTCAGGTACAGCATCTGATCCTTCATGGCGAGGCCGAGGAATCCAAAGCCAGCAGTGTTCGCGAATTGAGTCGGCGCCGCGCCCGTGGAAAGGTTGAACTGCCAGATACCGTCGCTGCCGCCTTGCGCCGTCAGGTAGAGAATGTCGCCGCCCGCCAGCAAGCCATTGAAACCCAGATCGCCGGTGTTGGCGAGCTGGCTGGGCGGCGACTTACGGGTGACGTCAAATGACCAGATGCCGTCGTCGCCCTGCGTCGTCAGATAGAGCGTGTTGCCGATCGCGATGACGCTTCGGAAGCCGAGGCCATCGGTCCCGGCGATCTGGGTCGGCGGCAGCTCCGGCGACTGAGTGTCGAAGCAGTAGATGCCGTTGGAACCCTGCGTCGTCAAATAGAGCGTGGTGCCGATCACGGCGAGGTCACGGAAGCCCAGGCCTGTGCTCGACGCAATCATGACCGGCGTCGCTCTGGATTGAAGATCGAAGGTCCAGAGGCCGCCCCCTTCGAACAAGCCATTCTGCGCCGCCAGGAAGAGGGTGTTGCCAAGCTTGACGACGCCACCGAAACCGAATCCGTCAGTGCAGGGGATCTGGACCGGCCAGGCCTGATAGGCCGGATCGAAGGTGTAGAGGCCGTTGCTTCCGTGCGTCGTCAGGTAGGCCGGCGGGGGCTGCGGGGCGGTCATCGTGACCGGAGTCCGGACCCATGCCTCAGACGTCATGTTCATCAGCGATTGCCGGTCGACGATGCCGATCGAGTTCCAGGTGAACATCGCATAGCAAAGGCCCGAAGGCATTCCTTCTACGATGTTGAGAGGCACGCCACGCTGCTGGAACAACAGTATGAGCTCCGCGAGCGTGCCGTAGCCGCAGAGGCTGACGCAGTGATATTCCGACAGTTTGGCCGGATAGCCGCACATGCTCCACCCGCTCGTGCCCGGGGTGACCTTGCCGGTGGCTCCGTCCTCAAACAGTTCGGCGGCCACGCCGATCTTCACCGGGCCGTTGTTGAAGATGGCGCTCTGCAGCGCCGCGTCGTTGGTCCAATTGACGCTCAAGGGGAAGGGGTCATTGTACAGGGTGAAATTCGAAGGAAAGCCGTGTGTCCGCATCGTCGACATGACGTCCACCAGAATTGCGCCGTTGAGATAGCCGTGGCTCTGCGCCCAGTTGATCACTTCGTCGTCGGGAAAATATTTCTGGGGAGCGGCGGTGGCCTTGGCGAAGGCCTCTTCGGCAGTGACGCAGTCGCCATTGTGGTCGTTGCCCCACATCGACATTTGCACCGGCCACATCAGAAAGCCTGACGGTGCAGGCGCGGCCAAATCCGGATCGAACGGCTTCGCCCCCGCGAGGACGTGGCGCGGTGACGGATACGCGCCGCGCGGCATCTGCTTCGTCAGATCAACTTTGTCAGCCATGGAATGGTCTCCGAAGAAGGGGTTTCGCCCGCACGTTCTCGTGAGAAGCAAGGACCCTGGATTGTTGGGACCCGTTCACGGGTACGTGTTTGTTTTGGGGCTCCCTGACTTCGCTTGGGCGCCCCGGTTCAAGGCATGAGCACGTGGCATGCCAAGCTGCTGCCTGCTCCACACCCTGCGCGCGAGGCTGGAGACAGGCCTGCCACCGAAGCAGAACCGCTACCCCTTCGCCCACAGGGACGCCTGGGAGCACATCCGCCGGAAGGCGGAGGCCACGCTCCCTACGAGCGTGGAGGTGTAGGGCACTGCGGGCTCCTGGTGTTCCGGCAAGAAGCTGCCGGCCAGGAGTTGCCGGGCCAGGCCTCTCGGCAAGAACTTGCCGGGTAACTTCCAGCCGGAGGATTTGCCGGGCCATGCCCGCCGTCTTCTTCTCCTGCTTGCACGCCATCACCCACAACCAGGCCCGGGCAGCCCGTCCCGCCCCCTTAACGCTACTGCGTTAACGGTGTCCCTTCGGGCATCGTGCTGGGGGACACCGGCTACGGCGGTTCCAGCCAGTTCAGAGCGCACCTGCGCGCCCTGGGCTTGCACTACGCGGTGGCGGTGGACCCCAAACCACTGTCTGCCGGCTGGATGAAATGGGAAGCCCCCGACGGGACGCGCGGAGCGTTTCGGACCTGGCCCTGCGCCTTCATGAGCGGGGAGGCTTCCGTCGGTGCACCTGGCGCCAGGGCACCCAGGAGGATTTGTCGGCATGCTTTGCCCTGCGTCGAGTCATCGCCGCGGGCGTGCCCCAGCGCGAGCAGGAGCCGCTGTTGCTGCTCATCGAGTGGCGGGACGATGAGCCCGAGCCCGCCAATTACTTCCTCGTTTCCCTGCCGGGGGTTCAGAACGAAGAAGCAGCTCATCCGTCTGGTGATGCAGCGCTGGAGAACCGAGCGCGTCTACGAGGACCTCAAGGGCGAGCTGGGGCTGGACCATTACGAAGGCCGCCGCTTCCCCGGCTGGCATCACCACGTCTCGGTGGCCCTGTGCTGCTACGCGTTCCTCGTGGCCGAACGCGCGCGGCGTTTTCCCCCCTCGGCCCGAGGGGCGGTTGAAGCCCACACGCAACCGCTCCCGGCCTGAGCGACACTTCCACGACAGCTTCATCACCGTACGGCTCGCCATGGCGCGCGTGATTGCCATCTGGCTGCCTCGCTGTCCCACCTGCCACCGCTCCAACCACCGACGCGCCTCACGCACCCTGCCCGGTCTCCCCGTGCACCCCGCGGGCCCCTGACGCAGTAGTGCTAACGGGGCCCCGTGGTCCTCCCCCACCCACGGCACGCGGGACTCACCCTCCGTGAGCCCCATCGGCCCCAACTCGCACTGTGGGCTTGACCGGCGGCCTCGGTTCACGGTACTGATCCTGATATTGATAGTGATTATCAATTTCAACTGAGCTCGACAGCATCGAGCCGGATACGGAGGTACGAGACGTGGCACGTGATCTGGGACCGAGGGGCAAGATGTGCCGGCGACTGGGGATTCCGCTCTCGCGAATCACCGCGAAGGACCCGGACAAGGACCCGGTGCTGCGGCGTCCCTACCCGCCCGGCCAGCACGGCGCCACCGCGCGCATGGGCAACAGCGACTTCTCCCGGCGCCTGCGGGAGAAGCAGAAGCTGAAGCTGTACTACGGCCTGCTGGAGAAGCAGTGCCGCCGCGCGTTCATGGAAGCGCGTCGCTCGCCGGGCAACACGGGCACGGTGCTGTTGCAGCTGCTGGAGAGCCGCCTGGACGCGCTGGTGCTGCGCGCGGGGCTGGCCACGAGCATCCGCCAGGCCCGCCAGTTCGTCCGCCACGGGTACTTCCAGGTGAACGGCGCCGCCACGGACATCCCCAGCTTCCGCGTCAAGCCGGGCAGCGAGATTCGCTACCTCCCCGCCCACCTGAAGCTGCTCATCGTCCGCGAGTCGTTCGAGCGGATGAAGGGCCGAAACGTGCCGCCGTACGTGCAGGTGCTCGGCGACGGCGAGGGGCTGCGCTTCGTGCGCACCCCGGAGCGTGAGGAGATCCCCGTCGACGTGAACGAGCCGTTCATCGTCGAGTACTACGCGCAGCGCAGCTAGACCGAAAAGCCCCTCCAAGGCATTCCGCGAATGGGTCCAGCCTCCGGGCCACCCATTCGCGGTGTCGTGCTCAGGGCAGCAGCACCGAGCGCAGCTCCGCCACGGAGTGGAACAAGTGAGTGGGAGTGTGCCGCGCCAGCGCCTCCGGCAGCGTGTAGCCCCACCCCACCGCGCCCGAGGGAAGGTGAGCCTCCCGCGCCGCCTCGAGGTCGCGAATCTCGTCGCCCACCGACAAAGCCTCGCCCGCCAGCACCTTCGTGCGCTTCAGCATCCGACGGAACTTGGCGGCCTTGCCGAAGATGGCGGCGCCGCAGTCGAAGTGCTCCACGGAGGCCGCGAGAGGCCCCAGCACCGCCCGCACCGACACCTCGCTGTCCGAGCTGACGATGGCCACCGTGACGCCAGCGTCCTTCAGCGCCCCGAGCAGCTCTGGCACTCCTGGGAACAAGGGCGTGGTGGCGGCGGCGGACAGCTTCTCCTTGCGCATGTGGCTGACGATGGCGGGCAGCCGCCACATGGGCACCTTCGTGAGCGCCATGATTTCGCGCCCGGACATGCCGCGCATCGCCTCGAACTCCGTCGGCGTCAGCCGCGAGAAGCCGAAGCGGTCGGCCATGTCATTGAAGACGGACCGGAACCACGGCAGCGAGTCCGCCAGGGTGCCGTCGAAGTCGAAGATGACCAGGCGATAGGGAGGCATGAGGCAACGCCGAGTCATACCAGAAACGCCGCACCTCACAGGCGCCGCGTCAGGGAGACCACCGCCTCGCGGACGAAGCGGATGGCCTCGTCATCCTCGGAGGCGCTCCGCCAGAGCAGCTCCATGGGCGCGCCTCCCATCGCAAAGGGCGGCTTCATCCCCCGGAGGAACGGGCGCAGTGCCATCACGTCCCGAGCCACCATGCCCGGCACGGTGGCGACGAGCGTGCTGTCCTCCAGGATGGCGCCCAGGCCATGGAACGTGGGAATCGACACCCTCACCCGCCGCTGGTGGCCGTACAGGTCCTCGACGACGCCGCGCAGGTCTCCGTTGTACGAGACGATGACGTGCTCCTGCTCCAGGTAGCGCTCCAGCGTGAGCGTCTTTCCCAGGCGAAGCCGCCTCGCATCATGCAGACACATGAAGTGCTCGGTGAACAGCTCGCGCCGCTGCATGCCCGACGGCAGCTCATCCGCCACCGTCACCGCCAGGTCCACCGCCGATGCGCTCAACAGCGCCCCCACGGTGCGGAACTGCACCGGCAGCACGATGAGCCGCAGGCGCGGCGCCTCGCTCGCGAGCCACTGGAGCAATCTCGGCAGCAGCCAGGATTCACTCGCGTCCGAGAGGCCAATGCGCACCGTGCGCTCGCTCGTCCGGGGGTCGAACGCCGCGGGGGTGAGCGCGGCCTCGACCAGCGCCTCCAGGTGCGGCCTCGCGGACGCCAGCAATCGCTGCCCTCGTGCGCTCAAGGCAAGCCCTCGCCCATCCCGGACGAACAGCGGGGAGCCCACCGCCGAAGTGAGTCGCCGCAGGGCCGCGCTCACGGCCGGCTGCGTGAGGTAGAGACGAGCCGCCGCCGCCGTGACACTGCCCAGCTCCGCCACGACGACGAAGACGCGCAGCAGGTTCAGGTCCAGCGACTTCTCATAGATGGCGTTCATGTTCGGGATGCATCCTATTGATTGGATTTCAGGATGGCGATTCGCGAATTCTTGTCACGTCGACGAGGACAAAGGGAGACGCGATGAGCACGCACGAAGCAAGGCAGCAGCGGCACACGGTGAAGCTGGGCACCACGGGCCCCGAGGTCTTCCAGCTCGGCCTGGGCTGCATGGGCATGTCCGGCATGTACGGCGCCACCAACGACGAGGAGAGCCTGCGCACCCTGCACGCGGCCACCGAGCGCGGTGTCACGTTGCTCGACACGGGCGACTTCTACGGCATGGGGCACAACGAGCTGCTCGTGGGGCGCGCCATCTCAGGGCGCCGGGAGCAGGTCCAGCTCTCCGTGAAGTTCGGCGCGCTGCGGGGCCCGGATGGGAGCTGGCTCGGCATGGACCTGCGGCCCGCCGCCGTGAAGAACTTCGCCACGTACTCACTCAAGCGACTGGGCGTCGACGTCATCGACATCTACCGCCCCGCACGGCTGGACCCGAACGTCCCCATCGAGGAGACCATCGGCGCGATTTCGGACCTGGTGAAGGCAGGATACGTCCGCCACATCGGCCTCTCCGAGGTCGGCGCCGAGACCCTCCGCCGCGCCCACCGCGTCCACCCCATCGCCGACCTCCAAATCGAGTATTCCCTCGCGAGCCGCGGCCCCGAGTCGAGCATCTTCCCCACCCTCCGGGAGCTGGGCATCAGCGCGACGCTCTACGGCGTCCTTTCCCGAGGGCTGCTGACCGGGAGCAAGCCCACGGGCGCCGGTGACTTCCGCGCCCATATGCCCCGCTTCAGCGGCGAGCACCGCGAGAAGAACGAGGACGTGGTGGGTTCACTCCAGCGCTTCGCGCGCGAGCGGCAGCTGTCGCCCGCACAGCTCGCCATCGCCTGGGTCCTCGCCCGACAGCCCGGGTTCGTTCCCATCATCGGCGTGAAGAACATCGCCCAGCTCGACGACGCGCTGGGGGCCTGGAATCGGCCTCTGGCGAGCTCGGACGTCGCCGCGCTCGAGGCGCTCGCGACCTTCTCCGGTGAACGGTATGGGCCCGAGCAGATGCGCTTGCTGGACAGCGAGCGGCGGTAGCGCCCACGCCCATTTGGAGCCCCTGCAACGTCAGACAGAGCCGTTAGAGTGGTTGGTGCATGCGAGCCATCATCCACGTGGACATGGACGCCTTCTACGCGTCCGTGGAGCAGCGGGACAACCCAGCCCTGAAGGGCAAACCTGTCATCGTTGGCGGGCATGCCCAGCGGGGTGTCGTGGTCGCCGCTTCCTATGAAGTCAGACCCTTCGGCGTGCGCAGCGCCATGCCCATGGCGCGCGCGGTGAAGGCCGCGCCCCATGCCATCATCGTGAAGCCACGCTTCCCCGCATACGCGGAGGCCAGCGAGCAGGTCTTCGCCATCTTCGAGCGCTACACCCCGCTCATCGAGCCCCTGTCCCTGGATGAAGCCTTCCTGGACGTCACCGCCTCGGTGGGCCTGTTCGGCTCTCCCGCGGACATCGCGCGGCGCATCCGCAAGGACATCGCGGACGAGCTGAAGCTGCCGTCATCCGCGGGCATCTCCACGGTGAAGTTCGTGGCCAAGATTGCCTCGGACCTGGCCAAGCCCAACGGGCAGCGGGAGGTCCGCGCCGAGGAGACGATGGCCTTCCTCGCGGGCCTCCCGGTGTCACGCCTGTGGGGCGTGGGGCCGAAGACGGAGGAGGCCCTCCAGCGCTCGGGGCTGAAGACGATTGGCGATGTCGCGACGAAGGACGTGGAGTGGTTGGAGCAGCGGCTCGGCACCAGCGGTCGACACCTGTGGGAGCTGTCCCAGGGCATCGACATGCGCGAGGTGGTGCCGGACCGCGCGGCCAAGAGCGTGGGCGCCGAGGACACCTTCGAGGAGGACCTCGCGGGCATCGAGGCCCTCAAGCCCCACATCCATGCACAGGCGCTGCGCGTGGCGCGACGGCTGCGGCGCGCGGGGGTGAAGGGCCGCGTGGTGCAGCTCAAGTTGAAGCTCGCGGACTTCACGCTCCTCACCCGCCGCACCACGCTGCGCGAGGCGACGGATGATGGACAGACGCTCTATCGCACCGCGCTGGAGCTGCTGGAGCGCTCGCACGAGGGCAAGCCCATCCGCCTCACCGGAGTGAGCGTGCAGCTGGACGAGGTGCCTCCCCAGCTCGGCCTCTTCCCCGCCGCGCCGCCCCGGACGGCGAAGCTGAACGCCGCGCTGGACAGAATCGCGGACCGCTTCGGCAGCAAGGCCATCACCACCGCGGACATCGCGGGCAGCGACGCCCCAGGCGGCGACGAGCACCGCTCCGAGCGGCCCGTGGACAAGGACAAGCCCAAGCGCTGAGCCAGGCTCAGTCCGCGGCGGGCACCATGTCCGGAGGTGGCGGCTGACGCGCGGCCTCGTCCCGGGACATCACCAGCACGCCCACCAGCGCCAGGCCTCCGCCCACCAACTGCACCCAGTCCGGCTTCTCTCCCAGCAGCGGCACGGCCCACAGCGTGGACAGCACGGGCTCGCCGAGCGAGGCCACCGCGACGAAGGGCGCGGAGAGGTGACGCACGGAGGCGTTGAGCAGCGAGTGGCCGATGAGCTGCGGTACCAGGGCCAGCCCCACCAGCACCATCCAGGTGCGCGGCGTGAAGCCCGTCAGCGGGGAGTCGACGAAGCCGTGCGCCAGCATCAGCGCCACCGCCGCCACGGAGTAGACGATGCCCACGTACGTGCCCAGCGACATGGACTCGCGCACGCGGCGGCCCACGACAAAGTACACGCCCGCCATGACGGCGCCGGCCACCGCGAGCAAGTCACCCCAGAGCGCCGTGCCTCCGGCCGCGAAGTCCCGCGCGCCGATGAGGACACTGCCCGCCAGACACAACACGAGCGCGGCGATTCCCCGGGCGCCCACGCGCTCACCCAGGGCGAGCCACGCGAACAGCGTCACCCACACCGGCTGCGTGGTGACGAGCGCCACCGAGCTGGCCACGGTGGTGTACTGGAGCGACGCAATCCACGTCGCGAAGTGCAGCGCCAGCGCGAGGCCGGACAGCACCAGCCAGCCCCAGGTCCGCAGGGAGAGGGACGTCAGCTCCGAGCGGC
>NZ_JBLZWL010000111.1:0-47935 GCF_049194865.1 Corallococcus terminator
TCTTGGTGAACATGGCCACGCGGCCCTTGCCCTTGCGCATCACCGCCACCGCGGGCGCTCCGTCCTCGTACGTGGCCAGCACCTGGCTCGCACCGGGCGACGCCGGGTTGTCCGCCTCCAGCAGCATGTACCGGTAGAAGCGCGCGCCGATGAGGCCCTCCTCCGCCCTCCCCGTGAAGGGCGAGAAGAGCACGTGCTCCTGCTTCACCTGCGCCAGCCGCGCCGCCTTCGTCTCCGCTTCCGGGTCCGTCTCGCGCTCCGCGCTGGTGCGCACCACGCGCAGCGGCCTGGGCAGCACCGCCCCCAACCGCTGGTTGTAGTCCTCCGTGTTCACCCGGTCGCCCATGCTCAGGAACAGGCCGCCGCCGTTCTCCACGAAGGCCGCCAGTCGCGCCGCCTCCTCCGGGTTGGGCGCCGGCACGTTCAACAGCAGCACCAAATCGTAAGCGGCGAAGTCCTCGCGCAGCCCGACCTCCGAGTCCCGCACCGCGACCTCCACCGGTGAGCCCGGCGCCGTCAGCGCGGCGTCCACGAAGAACGCCTCGTCACGGTAGCGCGTCGCATGGGGCGCGCCATTCACCACCAGCGCCTTCAACGCCTTGGGCACCGGCAGCACGAAGGCCCGTCGGTCATCCTCCACCAGCGAGTCCGACGCCAGCGTCACCTGACCCACCACCGTGCCACCCTGCGGGAAGCGCACCGTCAGCGCCTTCTGCGTGGTGCCACCGGCGGGCACGTCGACGAAGCCCTTGGCCAGCGTCGTCTCGCCCGTGCGCACCGTGGCCTCCAAATCCTTGGCCGCCTCCGTCCCGAAGTTGCGCACCGTGAAGGTGAACTGGAACGAGCGCGGCCCGGCCTGGAGCGCGGGCTCCACCTTCAGGTCCACAATCGCGTGGTTGTTGAGCACCTCGCGTCCCTCGGCCACGTCGCGCAGCACGACCTCGGGCTTCACCGGCGCACCCGTGGGGCCCTTCACCGTGGGCGGCGGCGCCTCCAACCGGAATGCCGAGGCAGCCATGTCGGAGACCACCACCAGCCGCTTGGCGGCCATGGGGTTCTCCTCCAGCGAGCGCGACGCCATCTCCATGCACCGCGACAGGTCCGCCGCCCCATAGGTCGGCTTCGCTTCATCCACCAGACCCCGCAGCCGCGCCCGGTCGAACCCCGGCGGCGGAGGCGCGGTGGGCGTGCTGGTGCACACCAGCACCGTGGCGGGCTCCTCGGGCAGCAGGTCCTTGAGCGCGTCGCGCGCCTCGTCCCGGCCTCGCTCGAAGAGGGACGTGCCGTCCGTCCAGCGCATGGACAGCGACGCGTCCAGGATGATGGCCGTGGCGGCCGGGCCCTTCACAATCTGCGCGGCCTGCGCGTCGCGGCTCAGCTCCGGCCGGGCGAGTGCAATCGGAATGGCCAGCAGGATGAGCGTGCGCAGCGCGTACAGCAGCAGGCGCTTGAGCTTGAGGCGGCTGGCGGTGCGCTTCTGGCTGCGCAGCACGAAGGCGAGCGGACCGAACGGATGGGGACGTGGCCGACGGCGGTCGAACAGGTGCACCAGCAGGGGGATGAACGCGCCCAGCGCGCCCAGGAGCATCCACGGATTGCCGAACGTCACCCGCGCCTCCCGCGCCGCGCCAGGTAGCGCAGCAGCACGTCATCCAGCTTCTCGTCGGTGCGCACCAGCTCGTAGTCCACGTCCGCTTCCGCGCACGAGGCCTTCACGCTGGCCAGGAAGGCGTGGAACTCCTCCAGGTAGCTCTCCTTGATTTCGCGCGGATTCACCTCGATGCGGCCCTCGCCCTCCATGTCCAGGAAGAGCGTGGGGTCATCGAAGGGGAACGTCAGCTCCGCCGGGTCCACGACGTGGAACAGCGACACGTCGTTCTTCCTCTGCCGCAGCGCCAGCACCCGCTTGAGCGCGTCCTGCTTCTCGTCGAGCAGGTCCGACAGGACGATGACGGTGGAGCGCCGGGGCAGCACCTCCGCCAGGTGGTCCGCCGCGCTGCCCAGGTCCGTGCCTCCGCCCGGGGACGTGGCGTCCAGCGTCTCCAGCAGCACGTTGAGGTGGCCCGCCGACGCGCGTGGAGGCACGTCCTTCCACTTGCCGCCGGTGAGCAGCGCCAACCCCGCGGCGTCCTGCTGACGCACCAGCAGGTAGCACAGCGCACCCGCGAGCGTGGTGGCGACCTCCAGCTTGTTCAGCGCGCCGCTGCCGTAGCCCATGGAGGCGGACGCATCCACGACCATGACCGAGCGCAGGTTCGTCTCGTGCTCGTAGCGCTTCACGTAATACTTGTCGAACTTGCCGTAGGCCTTCCAGTCCAGGTGGCGCAGCTCGTCGCCAGGGGCGTATTCCTTGTGCTCGGCGAACTCCACGCTCTGCCCCTGGTGGGGGCTCTTGTGGAGGCCGGACAGCACTCCCTCCATCACCGCGCGGGCACGCAGCTTCACGCCCTTGAGGCGGGCCAGCGTCTGGGCATCGAGCAGCACGCGGCGCTAGCCCTTCACCACCGTGAGGAGCTGGTCGATGAGCTTCACGGAGGTGATGCCCTCGCTCTCCGCGGTGAAGTTGGGCAGCACGCGGTGGCGCAGCACCGGCCGCGACAGCGCCCGCACGTCCTCCACCGTGGCCACGAAGCGGCCGTGGAGAATCGCGCGCGCCTTCGCCGCGAGCACCAGGTACTGGCTCGCGCGAGGCCCCGCGCCCCAGGACACGTTCTTCGCCACGAAGTCCGGCACGCCGGGCTCCTTGGGACGGGTGTTGCGCACCAGCTCCACCGCGAAGCGCACCACGTGGTCCGGCACCGGCACGCGTCGCACCAGCTCCTGAAGCGCGAGGATGCGCTCGGGCGAGAGAATCTTCTCCAGCTTCGGCTGCTCGCCGCCCGTGGTGCTCTTGACGATCTGCACCTCTTCCTCGGCGGTGGGGTAGCCCACGTCGACCAGGAACATGAAGCGGTCCAGCTGCGCCTCGGGAAGCGGGTACGTGCCTTCCTGCTCAATCGGGTTCTGGGTGGCGAACACGAGGAAGGGCAGGTCCAGCGGATAGGTCCGGCCGCCCGCGGTGATGCGGTACTCCTGCATGGCCTGGAGCAGCGCGGCCTGCGTCTTGGGCGGCGTGCGGTTCACTTCATCCGCGAGGATGATGTTGGCGAACAGCGGCCCCTGCACGAAGCGGAAGTTGCGCCGGCCGGTGGTGCGGTCCTCCTCCAGGATGTCCGTGCCGGTGATGTCCGACGGCATCAGGTCCGGAGTGAACTGGATGCGGTTGAAGGAGAGGTTGAGGACGTCCGCCAGGGTGGAGATGAGCAGCGTCTTGGCCAAGCCTGGCACACCGACGAAGAGGCAGTGGCCTCGGCTGAAGAGCGAGATGAGCAGGTGCTCGACGACTTCCCGCTGGCCGACGACGCGCTTCTCAATCTGGCCGACGATGGCGTTGCGAGCCTCGGCGAGCTCCTCGACTGCGCGGAGGTCGTCGCTCGAGGGGTCGGGCACGGGACGTGGGGCGGGGGCGGCGCTTTCCATGGAAGGAGTCTCTTAATTCGCGGGCGGCGCCCGGACCAACGGTTTCCTCCTTCCGAGCAGCCGAGTCGTGAGGTGGCAACCGTTGGAGCGGGGGGCTATTCCGCTGTCATACACTCTGGGACAGGCCCCGAAGGAGCCCGGGGCCCCTCGCGCCTGCACGCCCCCCGAGCAGGGCCAGCCCCCCGGAGGGCAGGGGGAATGCCGCTTCGCGGACACGCTGCTTACCGTCTCCGGAGAACCGGCCTCCGACGGACGGCGGCTGCCTTCCGGGGTGCGCGCATGCGGTCTGAGCGAGCGGGACGTTGGTTCCACGGCTGGCGGGTGATGGGGCCCGTGGCCCTCCTCTGGGGGGCCGGGCTGGCGTGTGGCTCGGAGCAGGATGCCTCCGCGCCCTCCGAGGAGACCGCCCCACCGAGCCCAGGTGGCGTGTCGCCCTCCGGGCCGGGAGCGCCTCCCTCGGAGTCGACCTCCCCCTCCGAGGGGACGCTGCCCCCGGGCACCCTCTGGGAGACCCGGGTGGGGGGTCCTCAGGATGACACGCCCTCCGGTGTCGCCGTGGGCCGTGGAGGGGACGTGGTGATGGTGGTGTCCCAGACACCCCGGCAGGACGGGGACCGCGAGCCGGTGGAAGGGGAGCTGCTGGGGGTGGAGCTGGCGCGGTACTCGCCGGAGGGGACGTCGCACTGGGTGCAGGACTTCCCCCGGGAGCGGCTGTCGGACCTGCGCGTGGCGGCGTCGACGGGCTCGGAGGGCGCGGTGTTCCTCACGGGCAATGCGTTCCTCTACCCGGCGAACTTCGGGTTGGGGGCGACGCAGGATGGCTTCGTGGTGCGCTTCAACGCGGACGGTCGCGCGACGTGGCAGCAGCGCGTGGGGCAGAAGGCGCACGCGGTGGTGGCGGACCCCTCGGGCGGTGTGGTGGTGGCGGGGGAGGAGTGGGAGGGCGAGGTGCAGGACCCGGTGCTGACGCGCTACGCGGAGGACGGCTCGGTGCGCTGGACGCGGCGCTTCACCGGGACGGGCGAGGGCACGGCGCTGCATGCGGTGGCGCTGGCGCCGTCGGGGCGGACGGTGCTCGCGGGGCAGCTCTCCGACACGCTGGAGGTGGATGGCGAGTCGTTTGGAGCGAAGGGCCGGCGCGGCTTCGTGGTGCTCGCGTTCGACGAGGCGGGGAAGCTGGTGTGGGGGCGCGAGCTGCCGGGCGCGAAGGGGAGGGTGTCGTCGGTGGCGGTGGGGCCGGACGGCACGGTGACGGTGGCGGGTGACTTCGCGGGCCTGCTCGTGTGGGGCGGCACGTCGCTGGGGACGCAAGGGCCGTTCGTGCTCGGAGTGGGCGCGGAGGGCGAGGTGCGCTGGCTGAAGCAGCCGGAGTGCGGCGAGCAGGCACAGGAGGGCGTCGCGGCGGCGGTGGATGCCACGGGCGCCGTGACGGTGGCGTGCGGTGACGCGCTCACGCGCTACGCGGCGGATGGGACGCCGCAGGGCGAGCGGAAGCTGCCGGTGGAGGGCTGCGTGAGCGGGCAGTGCTCGCTCGCGGTGACGGGGCTGGCGGTGGTGCCTGGTCGCGGGCTGGCTGTCGCGGGCTGGCAGCGCGATGGCGCTGGGGACACGTGGAACCAGGATGCGTTCCTGCGGGTGGTGACTCCGGAGTGAGCAGGGCCCCGGCGTTCGCTGGGTTGCTCAAATGTTTGTGTAAAATTCGAGAGACATTGCTCGCTGCTCCGTCGTGACGGTGTGCAGGTGTTGTTTGTTGCTCGCAGTCGGACACATGGCGTTCCCGGAATGGGGCTTGAGTGATAGCTCAGGCTGGAATTCGGTATTTCGCTGTAAAAGCCGAAGCGAAGCCGATGAGCCCTGTTTTCATCCCACCCTGGAAAGAGACACCATGAGTCCCTTGAGAGTCGTTGCATCCCTGTCGCTGTTGGGCGTGCTTTCAGCCTGTGGCGGCGGTACGTCGCCAGACGAGGTCTCCGAGACCGCGTCCAGCAAGGCTGGGCTGGACTGCGCTGCCCTGAGCGCGCCCGTGTATCACCGGATTCGCGCCAGCAACGGCGACAGCCTCTACACGCCCAACGCGAACGAGGCGGCCAACGCCGCGACGAACTACGGCTACACCGATGACCGGGGCGTGGCCTTCCGAGCCTCCGGCATCACGGGCACGGGGCTGTCCCCGGTGTATCGGCTGTACAGCCCGAGCCGCAACGAGCACTTCTGGACCATCGACGCGGCGGAGAAGCAGCAGCTCGCGACGCAGGGCGGGTTCACCACGGACGAGGGGACGGGCTTCTTCGCGTCGACGACGGCGGAGCCGTGCCTGGTGCCCGTCTACCGCTATGCGAACGACACGCTCCGCAAGCACCGCTTCGCGACGACGGCGGCGGAGCGAGCGGCGCTGAGCGCGGCGGGGTGGGTGGACGAGGGCATCAAGTTCCATGTGGCGCCCACGACGGCGCAGCCCGTGGACACGAAGTTCACCCTGGTCATCATCCCCGACACGCAGAACGAGCTCGTCTCGCAGTCCACGCTGATTGACCACCGGATGCAGTGGCTGGCGGACAACAAGGACGCGCTCGACATCCGCTTCGTGGGCCACACGGGCGACATGGCGAACTGGGACACGGCGGACCACATCCAGTACGTCCGCGCGAGCAATGCGTTCCAGAAGCTGGACGCCGCGCAGATTCCCTATGCCATCGCCATTGGCAACCATGACACCGCGGCGACGTGCCCTGGTGGCAGCGCGTGCCCTGGCAACGTGAATGCGAACCTGCGCAACACCACCACGTTCAACACGTACTTCCCGACGACGCGGTTCCGGGCCCTGGGCGGCGTGTTCGAGGCGGGGAAGTGCGATAATGCCTATCACACCTTCACGGCGGGCGGGCTGAACTGGCTGGTCATCAACGTGGAGCTCTGGGCGCGCACGAACGCGGTCAACTGGGTGAAGAGCGTCGTGGAGCAGCACCCGCGTCACAACGTCATCGTGCTGACGCACTCACACCAGACGAGTGGCGGCGGCATCGAGCAGGGCAATGGCGGGTATGGAAACAACAGCCCGCAGTACGTGTTCAACACGGCGCTCAAGCCGTACGCCAACGTGCGGTTCATCTTCTCGGGGCACGTGGGCTCGGCTGCGTACAGTGAGGTGACGGGCACGCAGGGGAACAAAATCTACCAGATGCTGACCACGTACCATGACGCGTCGTCGAACCCGACGCGGCTCATCGAGATTGATACCGCGGCGAACACGTTCTCCTCGCGGGTGTACCTGCCGTACACCAACGTGGAGAAGCAGGATGGAACGAAGTTCACCATCACCAACGTGAACTGGGTGCGCTGATGAAGTGAAGGGGCCGGCGGAGCAGGTCGGCCCCTTCTTCCGACGCGTGAATCAGGGGTCGTACAGGTAGGCCCAGTTCACGACCCACTGTGAGCTCGAGAAGCTGTTGATGGCCTGGTAGGCGTTGAAGCTGACGTAGATGAGCGAGGAGCAGGAGGTGGCGGTGCAGTACTGCAGCGAGCCCGGGTCCTCTCCGGACCAGAGGCTCCGCACGCGTCCGCCCCAGTTGCTCAGCACGGGGTAGTAGACGAGCCCCAGGTCCAGCCAGGCCATGTCATAGGCCACGGGCTTGATGAGGCAGAGCTGATTGCCGGTGCGATTGGCGGCGCTGTAGAGCCACAAGGCATTGCCATTCGAGCAGTCGACCTGCTGGAGCGCGTCCAGGGCCTGCTCCACGTTCCGGCCGCCATTCTCCGCGAGCCGCTGGATGTGGGCTGTCCGAGCATCCGCCTGGGCCTGTTGCTCCTGGCGCGTGACGTGCCGCTCGCGCACCTCGAACGTTCCATCCTGGCGCGCGAGGATGCTCGTCTGGATGACCCAGTTGCTGCCTTCTTCGCCGGGAAGCGGGTCGGTGGACGCCTCCTCGGGGGCTTCACCGCATCCCAGCGCCAACATGGATAAACAGGTCGCGAACACACCCAGGCGCGTCATGTGCATCTCCTCGATGAGAGAGCCCGGAGGAGTCCGGGCTCGTGGAGCGCTTGCTGTGCGGATACGGCGGAGGTCTGTCGAGGTGTCGAAGCGCTATTCAGGCGTCGGGTCAGGATAGTCGAAGTCGGGCCTCGCCTTCCTGCGCTTCGTGGGTTGCGCCTGGGCGAAGGTCGTACATGTCGAAGGGGGGCCTCGATTCGGATGAGGACATCCAGGAACGAGGAGAGGTCGTGCTGGCGATCCCGCACCCTGTCAGGGAATGATGGCGACGCACCTCCCACGGCGACTCTCCACGAACCACAGCCCGGGCCGAAGGGGCGCGCTCAACCCCGGTCTGGAGGTTCACTGATGCGTCGTGTCCTGGTGATGTTGGCTGTGTTCGTCGGTCTGTCGTGGGTCGGCTGTGGTGGCGCGGTGGGTGAAGTCGCCGGTGAGGAACTCGAGGTGTCTTCCGAGGAGCTCACGGAGTGTGCGGCCACGTGTCCCACGGGCACGGTCAGCTGTCCGGCCTCGACGATTTCCTGCTCCGCGACGAACAATGTGGGAGTGACATGCGACGGGACGTTCTATGCCTGTCCGCCGACCCCGACCTGCCCCGACTCCCGGCCTCGGTGCTCGTCTTATCAGAACAGGGCTTGCGGCACGCTGGGGACGCAGGTGGCGTGTTGTTTCAGCAGCACCGAGCCCGGTGTGTGTACCTGCGAGCCGATCCAGGGGCGCAGGTTTGACTGCGCCTGAATGTAGTCGCTGAGTGGGCCGAAGGGGCCGGCGGAGAGGCCGGCCCCTTTGTTCCGTCAGTGAATCGCAAACGTACCGATGCGTTTGCTCGGCTCAGGACTGTTGATGAGAAGATTCTTCGAAATCAATAGTCACGAGGGTTTTCGGGTATGCACTCGGTGAGTGGGGGACAATAGCTGCACCCTTCGTCAGTCAAACCATTACAGTTGTTGTCGGCGCGGTCGTGGCAGGCTTCAAGTACGCCAGGGCAGATGGAGCCGTCCAAATCATTGCAGTCGTTGCTGTTTGTAACATAGCCTGCCGGCTGGCCGCAGGATGGGTATGGAGCGTAATAGTCTCCAAATCCGTCCTCATCCGCATCGCGGTACCACATCTGGAGGGTAAGCCCCTCGTCGGCGGAGCCGTTGCAGTTGTTGTCGGCTCCGTCGCAGACCTCCGAGGCCCCGGGTCGCACGCCGGCGTTGGTATCGTTACAGTCGGTAGTGTTGGTCACGTAGCCAGCCGGCTGTGAGCAGGCCTGGGTCGGTACGCCCGCGTTGCCGTACCCATCTCCGTCCGCGTCCCGGTAGAATGTCGACTTCACTCCTTCGTCCGTGGAGCCGTCACAGTTGTTGTCCAGGGCGTCACACGTCTCCGTCGCACCGGGCCTGATGCTGGCGCTGGTGTCGTTGCAGTCGCTCGCGTTCGATACGTAGCCCGCAGGCTGGCTGCATTTCTGCGCGGTGATGGAGGTCGCCCCGTATCCGTCGCCGTCAGTGTCGCGGTACCACGTCTGGGTGGCAAGCCCCTCGTCGGCGGAGCCATTGCAGTTGTTGTCGACGGAGTCGCAGACCTCCGTGGCTCCGGGGCGAATGCTCGCGCTGCCGTCGTTGCAGTCGTTGCCGTTCGACACGTATCCACCGGGTTGGGCACATGCGTAGGTGGGCTGGCTCACGTTGCCGTACCCGTCCCCGTCCGCGTCCCAGTAGAACGTCGACTTCACATCCTCGTCCGTGATGCCGTTGCAGTTGTTGTCCACCGAGTCGCAGACCTCCGAGGCTCCGGGACGGACGCTGGAACTGGCGTCGTTGCAGTCACTGGCATTCGACACGTAGCCCGAGGGCTGGTTGCAGCTCTGCGCGGTCGTGGAGGCTGTACCATATCCGTCGCCATCGACATCGCGGTACCACGTCTGGGTGGTGAGCCCCTCGTCGGCGACGCCGTTGCAGTTGTTGTCGACGGAGTCGCAGGTCTCAGTCGCACCTGGCCGGATGTTCGCGTTGCCGTCGTTACAGTCCCCGGCGCTCTGCGCATAGCCAGCGGGTTGTGCACAAGCCTGGGTCGACTGCGCCGCGTTGCCATACCCGTCCCCATCCTGGTCGCGGTACCACGTGCCAAGCGTGCCTTCGTCGACCTGGGCGTCGCAGTCGTTGTCCACACCGTCGCAGACCTCGTTGCTGCCGGGTTTGATGGCCGTGTTGCCATCATTGCAATCGCTGGAGTTCGCCACATAGCCCTGGGGTTGACGGCAGTTCTGGATGGCCTGTCCGACGGCACCGAAGCCGTCTCCATCCTGGTCGCGGTACCAGGTGTGTGTGGCCAGTCCCTCGTCCGCTTGCCCATCGCAGTTGTTGTCCACGGCGTCGCACACCTCCGTGGAGCCAGGATGGATGTTTGGCTGTGCGTCGTCGCAGTCACCCGCGTTCAGTGCATGCCCTGTGGGCCGGGCACACGCCTGCGTCGACTGGGACGCCACGCCGTAGTTGTCGCCGTCCTGGTCCCGGTACCACGCCTGGAAGGTGAGGTCCTCGTCTGACTGGCCATCGCAGTCGTTGTCCAGGCCATCGCACGTCTCCGTGGAGGCACCTTGCTTCTGCACGCACTCGATGGCGCCATGGGTGCAGTACGTTACGCCCTCTCCACAGATGCCCTGGGCGCCCGTGGCACACGCCACCAGTCCGCCAGGGTTCTCCTCGTCCGACTCGCCGTCACAGTCGTTGTCCAGGCTGTCGCACGCCTCGGGGGACGCGGTCCGGTTCTGCGCACAGACCACGCTCCCTTCGGTGCAAGCCGTCGTGCCCGCCGCGCACACGCCGAGCCGCCCCGTGGCGCAGCTCTCACCGCCGCTCGGGTTTCCGTCGTCCGCTTGCCCGTCACAACTGTCATCCACTCCGTTGCACTGCTCCGGTGCGCCCGGATACGTGGTGGGCATGTAGTCGTCGCAGTCGAGCTCCTCCACGAATCCAGGGGAGGGCTCGCAGGCGGACTCGTAGATGAACTCGTCTCCGAAGCCGTCCAGGTCCCCGTCGAAGTAGAACGTGTTGGTAAGCAGCGTGGACAGGGGTGCCGTCGTCGGCGTAGTGGACGTGCTGGCGCTGGTGCCGAGCTGCCCCTGAGTGTTGTTGCCCCAGGCCCAAACGGGGCACCCCGGCCGCACCGCCACCGCGTGTTGCGCGCCGGCCGCGATCGACCTGGCATCCGCGAGCCCTGTCACGTCCACCGGCGAGGCGCTGTTCACCGTGGTTCCATTGCCGAGCTGACCCGACGCATTGTGGCCCCAGGTCTTCACCAGTCCGTTGCCCATGATGATGATGGACATGTTGTGTCCAGCCGCGATGGCCGTGGCGGCGAACACGCCTCCCACCGGCGAGGGCGACAGCACGGACGTAGAGGTGGCACTGCCAGTCCCCGTCTGCCCGAAGGTGTTCTGTCCCCAGGCCCATACGTTGCCGAACTGCTCATCGATGAGGAGCGAGTGGCCGGCTCCCGCGGCAATCGCCTTGGCGCGCGGCACTCCCGTCACCCGAGTGGGTGTCAGCACCATCGAGGGAGACGTGCTTCCCGTGCCCACCTGTCCAGCGTTGTTGAAGCCCCAGGCCCAGACCTGTCCGTCCGCATCCAGCGCGAGGGTGTGATTCACGCCTGCCGCGATAGCGCGGATGGTTGGCAGTCGCGTCACCTGAACAGGGGAGGACACCGATGCGCCGGTGGCTCCAGTGCCCAGCTGTCCCGAGGTGTTCTGCCCCCAGGCGAACAGCTGTCCATCCAGTGACAAGGCCAGGGAGAAGCTGCCGTTGGCCGCGATGGCCTGGATGTTGGACAGCCCGGGCACCTGGGTGGGAGACAACACCGCACCGCCCGTGCTCCCGAGACCTGCCTGACCCGAGGCATTCTGACCCCATGCCCAGACACGTCCATCCACGCCGAGTGCCAGGGAATGGTATGCGCCGGCGGCGATGGTCTTGATGGCGGGAAGTCCATACACCCTGGTGGGTTGAGGCAGAGACGTGGTGCCGCCCGTGCCCAGTTGGCCGGAGTTGTTCTGTCCCCAGGCCCAGACTGCCCCGTCCTTCTCCAGGAAGAGGGAGTGAAAAGCGCCCGCTGCCACCTTGCGCGGCACTCGCACGGAGGAGAGCTTCTGCTGCTTCGTGGAAAGGGCTTCCTCGGAGATGTCAGGGACAAGCTCCCGCTCATCCCCGCAGCTCACGGAGGCCAGGATGACGAGGACCGCGAACAGCCTGCGGGCTCGTGACGCTTCGGGACATGGACTTTTCAAGGCGCGGCTCCTGAGGGCCAACCCCGACCCGGCCTCCCTCGGGTCATGGATGTTTTTACAGACAGGCTCCCGGCCGGATGCGGCGTAAGTCAGGCATGGCCTTCGGGGTGTCTGAGATACCCCGGCCGTGGCCGCGAGCCGGAGGGAGCGAGAGGCGAAGGCTTTGTCGTCCGAGCAGGATTTCCTGGGACACCGTGCCCGTCATTCTCCAGGGGCTGTCTTGCCAATGTCTTACAGCCTGGATTATGAAGAGCGCTCTTCATCGCCTGACGGGAGGAGGGTGGACTCCGGTCGCGATGCGGTCGCGAAGCTTCCTGTTTCCGAACCGTGTGCCGGCGATCCGGGTGTCAGCCATGTCCTTTCGGCCAGCACGGCGGCAGACCCCAGCAGGGGTACCTTCCCCATGTCTGGAGTTGAGCGAACTCTATCTTCGACATGGGCGGGCCCTGCGTCAGCGGGCGAGAGCGTTGCTCGGAGGACAGGACGAGTCCGAAGACGTGCTCCAGGACGTCTTCCTGGCCATGTTGGCGAGCCCGGGGTTGCACAGGGGGGAGGCGTCGGTCTTCACGTTGCTGTACCAGATGGTGACGCACAAGGCGTTGGACCGGTACCGGGCGCGAGCGCGCCGTCAGGTCCGGCACGCTCGCCTGGAGGGTGAGGCGCGCTCCGATGATGGGGGCGAGAGCCTCCAGGGCGTCGAAGCGGCCAGGGATCTGCGCTGGGTGGTCCGCTCCACTCCAGCCCAGGTGCTGACCGCAGCCCAGTTGCACTTCGTCGAAGGACACACCCAGGGAGAGGTCGCGGTGGTGCTCGGCGTGTCCCGCAAGACAGTGGTGCGCATGCTCCAGCGGTTGTCCGCCCAGGCCCGCTGTTGAGGGATGGGGCGCCCCGTGCCGCTGGCGAGGTCCGGGGTTATTTGTGGACGAGGAGGAAATTCGCCGAGCCGCTGTTCCAGTAGCCGTCCCGGTTGCCCCACGGGCGATACTTGTACCGGGCGACCACCTGCCATGTGTACTGGTTGATCTGCACCACGTAGCACTCAATCTTGAGGAGTGCGTTGTCGGCCTCGGAGCCGGGCTCCTCGAACCCCATGCTCTGCGGGGACACGTGGATGACCCAGTCGTTCACCGTGCCGGAAGGGACGGTGATGTAGTTACCGTCGTTCGCCGTCCCGGTCCGAGCGTTCTGCGCGAAGCTCTCGTTGGAATAGAGGCAGGTGAAGAGTGAGAGCATCGCCAGGATGGGCAGCGGGGTACGTCGAAGCATGGGGGCCTCCTCGGAGGTGGAAAGTGGCGCGTCACCGCGCCCGGGGAGCCCGGAAGCTAGGCATGCGAGATGCGATTGCAATCCGTTTGCACTTCAGGATGGGCTGGCGTGAAGTATTGGAAAGACAGTCATTGAAGGTGGAACGCCAAGGCTGCGGGCAGCAAGTGCGGGGCGCGTCAGGAGCCGCTCACGGCCTGGGTTGGCACCGCATCAGCCTGGCGCGCCTGTCGTCACTTCCAGCTTCAAGTCCTGATGCAGTCCCTTGTCCCGACTCACCCGCCAGATTTTCTGGTCCAGATAGTAGTGGTGCAAGGCGAAGCCCCAGATGACGCCCGCCATGAAGTCTTTCAGCGTCAGGCCCGCTCCCAGCGCGAGCTTCGCGTCGAACCCACCACAGCCCGGATGCGCGCCGAAGCCACAGCCCACGCCTCGGTACACGAGCGTGAAGACCACGCCGCACGCCGCGTAGATGAGGAAGCGCTGGCTCACCTTCGGCGCCCAGCCGAACGACGCCGCATCCACTCCCGGCGAGTGATAGCGATTGCGGTGATAGAACCAGACGACGCCGTGGTACTGCACGTTGTGGAACGCCGTCACCGCCACGGCGAACATGATGAAGTCCATCCGCGCGGACACCGACGGCCAGAACACCACCGTCGACAGTTCCACCGCCGCGCCCATCATCAACAGCTTCGGCCCGTTCACCCGCTGGCCCGTCCTCCACCGCCACACCTGCCGCCCCGCGCTCAGGACCACCACCGCGAGCACCAGCGTGAAGCACGCCGCCGCGACGGCCGGCTCCCACGTGGGTGTCCCCGTCAGGCCCAGCTGCTTGCGAGCCCCCGGATGCGTCACCGCGAACGCCACGAAGGGCGCGAGCAACCCCACGTACAACGTCACGCTGTCGAGCCTCCGGTCCACGGGTGACGACTCGCCACCCTTGCGCTGGTACAGCGCCATCAGCCCGTAGTGCTGCCGCACCACGTGCCAGTACGCCCACAGCGCGGCGAACGTGAGGAACAACACGAAGGGCAGCTTGCTGCCCAGCACCGTCGACACCGCGAAGCACAGCGGCCCCAACGCGAACCACCCCAGGCTCCCCAACAGGAGCCCTCGCCGCGTCTTCCACTCCCTCGCGTCCAGGTACGTGCGCGACACCGTCGCGAACAGGTGCGGCCCATCCAGCACCAACACCCACGCCCACCACAACGCCAGGCTGCTCACTCCTCCCCAGACGTGAAGTCCGACAAGGACGAGGCTCGCGCAGGCGCCGCCCACCGTGGAAATCAAGTCATGGCGGCGGTCGACCAGCCAGTCAGGACGCGGCGCCTCGGAGGCGGTGAGAGGCAGGGTGCTCATGAGGCTCCTCGGAGGCTCCAGAAGATACAGGAAGGTGCAGGTAGGCCGTTGGCCCACCTGCCATCCGCCATTCGCCGGTCGACCGACCAAGGGCCCAAAACCCTCTTGAGCCGCGCGCTGTGTCCCGCGATGGTGGTGCGTTATGGATCAAGGCAGGCGCACCACGGACCGGAAGGCAGTCGGTCTGTTGGTGAAGCTCAAGCATGAGAGCGTGGGGAGCTTCGCGGAGGAGTTCGCCACCAACCTGAGCCCGGGCGGGATGTTCATCCGTTCGCGCACCCCGCAGCCGGTGGGGACACCCGTCAAATTCGAGGTGCAGATCGCCGGCGGCGTGCGCGTGCTGCACGGCACCGCCGATGTCCGCTGGGTCCGCGAAGTGGGAGACCCCTCGGGCCCTCCCGGCATGGGCCTCCAGTTCCATGAGCTGGACCCGGCCAGTCGCGCCCTCGTCGACATGATGCTCCTCCAGCGCAAGCCGGAGGCTCCCGCCGCCGTCGTCTCGCCGCTGCCCGCCATTGCTCCCGCTGTCGCCCCGCTGGCTCCCGCAATCGCCCCCCTGGCGCCCGCCGTCCGGCCCCTGGCCCCGCCCGCCGCGAAGCCCGCGCCGCGTCCGGTGGAAGGCGTGGCGCTCGACTCGCTCTTCGACGACATCGAGGCGCCGCCCACTCCCACGCTCGACGAGCCCTTCGACTTCTCGCCGCCGTCCCTGGCGGATGAGCCCTTCGACTTCTCGCCGCCCCCCGCCTCGGCGGAGAGCGACGTGGACATCCCGCTCGACGAGCTCATCGCGAGCACGCCGCCGCCCGTCTCACTCGCCGGTGACGAGCCGCTGCCCGAGTTCGACTTCGACCTGGAGACCGGACTCGCTGACGCGCCCCTGGCGCTGGGCGAGGTGCTCGATGAGCCGGTGAGCCTCGATGAAGCACCGCCCATCGAGGTCGGCATCACGGTGGAAGAGGACTCGTCCTCGGGCTCCAGCGGGCCGCTCGAGTTCGACATGGATATGTCCGAGGAGGCACTGGCGCCTCCGCCCGCTCCTCGCGCGGCGCCGTCGCGCGCCAGCGGACCGCTGGAGTTCGACCTGGACCTCAGCGAGGCGATGGAGGAGTCCCCTCCCGCGCCGCCCGTGCGTCCCGTCACCGCACCCGCGCGCCCCGCCGCGCCGCCGCCGCCCCCCGCCGCCAAGCCGAGCGGGGGAGCCTTCGAGTTCGACCTGGACTTCAGTGAGGCCGTGGAGGAGGCACCTCCCGCGCCGCCCGTGCGTCCCGTCACCGCGCCCGCGCGCCCCTCCGCCCCGCCGGCCCCTGCCGCCGCCAGGCCGACCGGGGGAGCCTTCGAGTTCGACCTGGATTTCAGCGAGGCCGTGGAGGAGGCACCTCCCGCGCCGCCTCCGCGTCCGGCCGCCCCGCCGCCTCCGCCCGCCGCTTCCAGGCCGAGCGGTGGAAGCCTCGAGTTCGAACTCGACTTCAGCGAGGCCGTGGAGGAGCTGCCTCCCGCGGCGCCTCCTCCGACGCGGACCGCGCCTCCTCCGCCTCCGTCAGCGACTCGCCCCGCTGGTGGCAGCTTCGAGTTCGACCTGGACCTGTCGGAGATGGACGCGAGTCCCTCTCCCGGAGTCGCGGCGCCTCGGGTGCCCGCGCCGCCGCCTCCCGCTGCCCGGCCGCCACCGCCGCCCGCCGCGTTCCAGCCGCCGCCCGCGCCGCCCGCGTTCCAGCCTCCTCCGCCGGCTCCCGTGGCGCCGCCTCCCACGGCGCAGGCGCTTCCCAACGTGCGTCGCGAGGCCCCTAAGGCTCCCGAGCCGGTGGGGACTCCCACGCTGCTCTCCCCGACCGCCGCGAAGCCCGCGACTCCGCTCGCCGCGCCGCCGCTCGATGAGCGGGGTCTGCCGAAGACGGTCTTCCTTCCGCCGCCTTCGCAAATCGCGGGCACCGGTCCCGTCATCGGCATCGACCTGGGCACCACCAACTCGTGCGTGGCGCTGCTGTCCAACGGGCGTCCCACGGTCCTTCGCTCCCGCGAGGGCTACAACACGATTCCGTCGGTCATCTCGCTCAACGCGCAGAACAAGCTGCTCGTCAGCCACCGCGCGAAGAACCAGCTCGTGTTGCGCCCGCAGCACACCATCTACGGCGCGAAGCGACTGGTGGGTCGTCCCTACGACAGCGCCGTGGTGAACCAGGTCCGCGAGCGCTTCCACTACGAAATCGTCCCCGACGCAGCCGGCCGCGCCGCCGTGCGACTGGCGGACAGCGTGCTCTCGCTGGAGGAGGTGCAGGCCATCATCCTCCGCGAGTGCAAGGAGATGGCGGAGGCCCACCTCAACCAGAAGGTGGAGCGCGCGGTGGTGACGGTGCCCGCGTACTACTCCGAGCCGCAGCGTGAAGCCGTCCGCAAGTCCGGCATCCTCGCGGGCCTCAAGGTGGAGCGCATCCTCAACGAGCCCACCTCGGCGGCGCTCGCGTACGGCCTCAACCGCGAGCTGAACAAGAAGGTCCTCGTCTACGATTTGGGCGGCGGTACCTTCGACGCCACCATCCTCAAAATCGAGAAGAACGTCTTCGAGGTGCTCGGCACCGGCGGCGACATCTTCCTGGGCGGTATCGACTTCGACAACCTCATCGTCGACTTCCTCCTCCAGCGCTTCCAGGAGAAGGAGGGCATGGCCTTCAACGGCGACGGCATCGCCCTGTCGCGTGTCAGCGACGCCGCCGAGCGCGCGAAGATGGCCCTCTCCGAGCGCGCCACTTTCGAGGTCCACATCCCGATGCTGATGATGGACAACGACGGGCGCCCCCGGGACTTGCGCGTCGTGATGACGCGGCAGGAGCTGGAGAAGATCTGCGACCCGCTGCTCAGCCGCACCGTGGACGTGGTGCGTGACGTGCTGCTGGACGCGAAGCTGAAGGCCAGCGAGGTGGACGACATCATCCTCGTGGGCGGCATGAGCCGCATGCCCCTGGTGCGCGAAAAGCTCAAGGGGCTGTTCGGCAAGGGCCCGCAGGCGAGCGTCAACGCGGACGAGGCCGTCGCCCTGGGCGCGGCGCTCTACTCGGGCTCGGTGGACAAGGTGAGCAGCGTGGTGCTCATCGACGTGCTGCCCATGACGGTGGGCGTGGCCATGCCCGGTGGCGTCTTCAAGCGCGTCATCGAGCGCAACAGCCCGCTTCCCGCCCAGCGCTCCTTCGCCCTCAACACGACGAAGGACAACGAGGAGTCCCTGGAGTTGTCCATCTTCCAGGGCGAGGACAACCACATCTCCGCCAACGAGTACCTGGGCACGGTGCGCATCGAGGGCCTGCCTCGGGGACCGAAGGGCTCGGTGCGCGTCGCCGTCACCATCAAGCTCGATTCGGAGTGCGTGCTGCACGTCGAGGCGCGCGAGTACTCCACGCGCAAGGAAGTGAAGGCCACGCTGGCCACGCGCTACTCACCGGAGGAGCTCCAGAAGCAGCTCCAGGTGAGCAAGGAGTCGGTGAAGGCCGCCGAGGAGCGCCGTGGCGCGGACCTGAAGGAACGCGCGGGTGGCTTCTGGGGCTTCGTGAAGAAGGCACTGGGCCGCAAGTAGCGGGCACTCCGAGGGATGAAAGGACCGTCCATCTTGAGCCAGCACACTCCTCCCCGGCGGCGTTGCTCCTTCTGTGGCACCTCCGAGGAGCAAGCGGGCCGACTGCAACAGGGCAGCGGTGGCGCCACCATCTGCGACCCGTGTGTGGTGCGCCTGTTCGCGGAGCTGGACCGGCAGGCGTTCGCCGCGGGCTCGAAGCCACAGGGGAAACCCACCACGCTCCACGGTGGCTCGGACGACGCCTGACCTCGGGAGCTCCATGTCGTCTGTCACAGCGCCCCGGTACCTGACGCGCTTCCAGTGTCTCGCGGAGGCGTGCGAGGACACCTGCTGCGCGGGGCTCGTCGTCCCGGTGAGTGAGTCGCGCTGGCGGATTCTGCGCGACGTGGTGGCCGGCGGCCCCGATGCGGCGCGAGTGGCGGCGCTCGTGGTGCCGGACCCGGGCAGCGGCGCGGGAGCCGAGGCCGCGTATGTCACCAAGGGCGAGGATGGGAACTGCTCTTTCCTCGACGAGCGCAAGCTGTGCTCGCTGCACAAGAAGTATGGAGAGGTCGCGCTGCCGGATGCTTGCGCGATGTTTCCCCGCGTGGCGACGCGCAGGGCAGGGCGGTTGGAGGTGACGGGCTCGTTCGGTTGTCCGGAGGTGGTGCGCCTGTGCCTGCTCGCGGAGGACGCGATGGAGCAGGTGCCGGTGGATGCCTCCCTCGTGGCTCGGCCGGAGATTGCGCGCGTGCCAGGGGGCGAGGACGCGTGGATGGTGCACTCCACGAGGGTGCGCACCGTGGCGCTGAGCATCCTGGAGCGGCGTGAGTTTCCGTTCGCCTCGCGGCTGTTCATGCTGGGCGAGCTGGCGCGGCGGCTGGGGTCCTTCTACTTCCGGGGCACCGAGGTGTTCCGGGAGGAGGGCGCGGAGGCGCTGCTGACGGAGACGCTCGCCACGTTCGAGGTGCCGGAGACGCTGGCCGCGCTGCATGTGGCGGTGTCCGGGGTGTCATTGCCTGGAGGCCCGTGGGCGGGCATCTGCGGCACGGTGCTGAAGGCTCGCCTGGGCGCGGTCGGCAGTGCGCGGTTCGCGGGATGGGCTCGCGCGGTGCTGGCGTCGTACGGTGGGCCGCAGGCGTCGCCCGACGAGGTCTGGGCTCTCCATGGTGAGCGCAAGGCTCGGCTGGAGCCCGTGTTGGGCGAGCGCGTGGAGCAATACTTCCGACACCACGCGATGAACCACTGGCTGCGCCATCCGTTCACCGATGTGCCGTCGGTGCTCGACTATGTCTTCAAGCTGGCGCTGCGCGCGGCGGTGTTGCGCTGGTCGCTGTTCGGCCATCCGACGGTGGTGGCGCTGTGCGAGCGCGAGGACCTCCAGGCCACGGAGGAGGCTCGCGCCCAGCTCGACGCGGCGGCGGTGGAGTGCTTCCAGCTCAGCGCGAAGCACCTCGAACAGTCTTCCGAACTGCACGCGCTCGCCCAGGGACTCTCGGGCGGCGCGGGACCGGACTCGTTGCCCCGGCTGCTCGTGCTCCTCCAGGGACTCTGAACAGCAGCGCGCCGAGGTTGCCTCACTCTCGGCTTCACGCGCGGCAGACCCTCGCGCTCAGGTCGCCGAGCGGGGCTTCGCGCCCAGCCGCTCCATCGCCTGTCGGAAGACGGCGATGTCCTGCGCGCCCTGGATGCCGAAGCGGTCCCCCACCACGAACGTCGGCACCGCGCTGACGCCCATCTCCCGCGCCTCGCTCACCGCGTCGTCCACCACCTTCTCGAAGTGTCCGCCCTCCACGGCCTGCTGGAGCGCGTCCGCCTCAAGGCCCACTTCCTCCGCCGCGCCGCGCAGCGTCTCCCACTGCCAGAGGTCCTGTCCCTCGCTCCAGTAACGGCGCAGCAGGGCCGCGTGGTACGGCTCCAGCTTGCCCTGGGTTCGCGCGTACTCGGTCGCCTGGTGCGCCCGCTTCGTGGACGGGATGACGTCCCGGTCCACCATCGTCAGGCCCTCCTTGGCCGCGCGCACCTTCAGCGGGTTGTTGGGGTCCTTCATCTTCTCGCGGATGTGCGCGGGCAGGGGCAGCCCCTCCGGCGGTGTCTCCGGACGCAGGAAGAACGGACGCCAGTCCACCTGGATGTCGTACTCCTGGCTCAGCTTTTTGACTTCCTGCAGGCCGACGTAACACCAGGGACAGACGAAGTCGGACCAGACGCGGACAGTGACGGGCTCGCTCATGCCCTCTCACTAACCGGGGTGGCGCGTCACGTCATGGCTTCCGTGCTTCCAGGGTGGACAGCGTCCAGAGGAGCGGGCACGGTCCACCCCGAATGCCCCCAACCCGGGTGCTCGCCTGGAGGCCAGCGCCTGGGTCCACCCCAGGAGGACACCTTGTCGCTGTCGCTTGTCGCGGCCCTGGCCATCGCCGCCTCTCCGGCGCCCGCCCGGCCCCAGCCGTTCACCCACCACGACATGATTTCGATGCGCCGGCTGAGCAGCCCGCGCGTCTCCCCGGACGGCAAACAGGTCGCCTACGTCCTGCGCACCACCGACCTGGAGGCCAACCGGGGCCGCAATGACTTGTGGCTCGTCAACATCGACGGGAGCGGCTCGCGCCAGCTCACCTCCCATCCCGACTCGGACTCCGACCCCACCTGGGCCCCGGACGGCAAGAGCCTCTTCTTCCTCTCCTCGCGCGGCGGCTCCTCGCAGGTGTGGCGCCTGCCCGTCGACGGCGGCGAGCCCCTCCCGGTGACCAAGCTCCCCCTGGACGTGGGCGGCTTCCGCCTGTCCCCCGACGGCACGCGGCTCGCCGTGTCCATGGACGTGTTCCCCGACTGCACCTCCGGCCTGGAGTGCACCACCCAGCGTGAGACCGAGCGCACCAAGCGCAAGGCCACCGGCCGCACCTACGACAAGCTCTTCGCCCGTCACTGGGACACGTGGAAGGACGGCCGTCGCTCGCACGTGTTCGTCGTCCCCGTGGCCGGCGGCACGCCCGTGGACGTGATGAAGGGCATGGACGCGGACGGCCCCTCCAAGCCCTTCGGCGGCCCGGAGGAGTACACCTTCACCCCCGACGGCAAGAGCGTCGTCTTCACCGCGCGCGACGTGGGCCGCACCGAGTCCTGGTCCACCGACCTGGACCTCTTCGTGGCTCCCGTCGACGGCAAGGCCAAGCCGCGCAAGCTCACCGACAAGAACCGCGCGACGGACACCAGCCCCCTCTTCAGCCCCGACGGCAAGACGCTCGCGTACCTCGCCATGGCCCGCCCGGGCTACGAGGCGGACCGCTACCGCGTCATCCTGCGCACGTGGCCAAATGGCCCCGAGCGCGTGCTCGCCGAGGACTGGGACCGCTCCGCCGGCTCGCTCGCGTGGAGCCCGGACAGCAAGACGCTGTACGCGTCCGCCGGCCACATCGGCCAGGCGCCCCTGTTCGCGCTGGATGTCGCCAGCGGCCAGGCGCGTCAGCTCACCAAGGACGGCACCGACGACTCGCCTCAGCCCGCCGCCAACGGCAGCCTGGTCTACGTGCATGACGACCTGGACTCGCCCGCGGACCTGCATGTCCTGAGCGCGGACGGCACCTCCAAGCAAATCACCCAGGTGAACCAGGAAGCGCTCTCACGCATCCGCTTCGGCGGCTTCGAGCAGTTCGAGTTCCCCGGCTGGAACAACGAGACGGTGCGCGCCTACGTGGTGAAGCCCGTCGACTTCGACCCGAAGCGCCAGTACCCACTCGCCTTCCTCATCCACGGCGGACCGCAGGGCTCCTTCGGCAATCACTTCCATTACCGGTGGAACCCCCAGGTCTACGCGGGCCGCGGCTACGTGGCCGTCATGGTCGACTTCCACGGCTCCACCGGCTACGGGCAGGCGTTCACCGACTCCATCCGCGACGACTGGGGCGGCAAGCCGCTGGAGGACTTGCAGAAGGGCCTGGCCACCGCGCTGCAGCGCTACCCCTTCATCTCCAAGGAGAAGAAGTGCGCGCTGGGGGCGAGCTACGGCGGGTACATGATCAACTGGATTGCGGGCAACTGGCCGGACGGCTTCAAGTGCCTCGTCAACCACGACGGCATCCTCGACGAGCGCATGGGCTACTTCGACACCGAGGAGCTGTGGTTCCCGGAGTGGGAGCACAAGGGCACGCCTTGGGAGAACCCGGAGGGCTACGGCAAGCACAGCCCCATCAACCATGTGGCGAAGTGGAAGACGCCGATGATGGTGGTGCACGGCGGCCAGGACTACCGCGTCGTGGAGACGCAGGGCCTGGGCACCTTCACCGCGCTCCAGCGCAAGGGCATCCCCTCCAAGCTGCTCTACTTCCCGGAGGAGAACCACTGGGTCCTGCGCCCCGCCAACAGCATCCAGTGGCACGACGAGGTGCTGGCCTGGCTGGACCAGTGGACGCGCAACTAGCCGGATGACACCCCGGGGCCCGCTTCACGCGAGCGGGCCCCGGAGGCAGCTCAGGGAATGACGAAACACTCGTCGATGCAGTGCTCCAGGTACTCGGAGCAGCTCTTGTCGGCGGCGCAGTCGGAACACTCCGCCACGGCGTCCTTCCGGTCCTCGGTGTCGCGGTCATCCACCCAGTCGTTGATGGTGTCCGCGCACTTCCCCGTGTCGAGGTTGGAGTCGAAGCACTCCTTGCGATGGTCACAGATGGTGTCGGCGTTGCTGGAGCAGCCGGTGAGCACCGCGCTGAGCGCCAGGAGGGTCGTCACTGTGATGTTTCGGATGGACATGGGGCGGTGTCCTAGCGCACCCGGTCCGCTTCGGGAAATAGCCCTTCACGCTCAATGTCGAGCTGCCTGTCCCGTGGGCCGTGAGCGAACCACCCGGGCGGGGCGCACAGGGGGTGGGGGCGGGCGGGGTGGAGAGGGCGCGCGGTGTTCTCGCTCGGGCTGCCATGGCCAGCGGCCCTCGAGCTCCACCGTCAGGGTGAAGCTGAGGAAGGTCCGGACGAGGACGATGAGGCCCAGCACCAGGACATCGCGCAGGGTGGGCTCGTCGCTCACGGTGCGCAGGATGTCGGCGGCGACGAGGAACTCCAGGCCGAGCAGGATGGCGCGGCCCAGGTTCAGTCGGAAGTGGCGGTAGGCTTCACTGGCCGTCAGCGCCCGGCGCCGGAACAGCAGCATGACGAGCGCGAGCAGGGCGCCCAGCACCATGGCACTGACGCCCGCGCCTTCCATCAGCCGGGCGGACACCGAGACGAGCGGCCGGATGTCCATGACGACGCCTCCCCGGCTGAACCTGGACACGGAGGGCGCCGGGCTTCAGTGGCGGGCAGGGCCTCGGCTGGCGGCTCGCAGTCGGGCCTCAGCGCCCCGCGTCCGTCGGCCCTGGCGCGGGCGTGGCGGGCTTGCTCGGCGCACCCCCCGTCGCGGGGACATTGGTCTCCGACAGCCCGCCCTCTTCCCGCAGGAACTGCTGCGCCAGCTTGTCGACCTCGGCGGGCTCCAGGCCGGTGAGCACCGCCGTCGCCGTCTTGGCGCGCGTCGCCAGCGCCGTCTCGCCGAGCGCGCCATGGATGCGCGTCAGCGCCACGTGGATTTCAGGGTCGAACGGGTCCGAGGCGAGCGCCTCCAGGTAGGCTGTCTTCGACTTCGGGTAGTCCTTGCGGTGCAGGAGGATGCGGCCCAGGTGCACGTTGGTGGCGGGCGAGCCCGGGTGCACGCGCAGGCTGCCGCGCAGCACGGACTCCGCCTCGTCCAGCCGCTTCAGCTCCAGGAGCGCCAGCGCGTACTTGTTGGAGACGGACTCGTACTTGTCGCCCACCAGCTTGTGCGCCTTGGCGTACTCCTCGGCGGCGGCCTTCACGCGGTTGCGCTCGCGCAGGAGCTCTCCCAGGTGCGCGAACTTGCGCGCGGGCACCTCCGCCACCTCGTTGAAGTCGCCGAAGGAGATTTCACGGCCCTTCTTCTCGCCGTCCTCCTTCCCCTTGTTCTTGGCGTCCTCCTTCAACACGACGCGGTCGTCGCGCGGCACCAGCTCCGAGGGGAAGGGCTGCTTCTTGATGTGCGAAAGCCACGTCTTCTCGAACAGGGCGAAGGGCATGCCCGTGGCCACCTCCACCGCCTTCTTGTCCGTCTGTCCGGCCTTCAGCTCGCGCACCACGGCGCGCAGCCCCGCCGCGCCCTTCGTCTGGTGCACGTAGTCGATGGCGTAGAACACCTCCGCGAACGCGGTGGCCGCGTCCTCCGCCGTGGGCAACAGCGCGATGGACGGATGCATCTTCTCGAACGGGATGAGCGTGTCCGCCTTCACGCGCTTGCCCAGGAGCGCCTGCGTGGAGGGCGTCATCGCCAGGCCCGCCTTGCCGCGCCAGCGCGACTCCAGGAACTTGGCCATGCCCTCGTGCAGCCAGATGGGCACCGTGTTGCGGCTCATCTGACTGACGACCAGGTGGATGTACTCGTGCGCCAGCGTGTCCTGCCAGTCGTAGCCCTGCGCCACGGCCTTGGGGCTGGTCACCATCAGCTTGTTGAACTTGCAGATGGCGATGGTGCCGGTGGTGCGAATCTGCTTCTCGGTGAGCGTGCTCACCTTCGACAGCTCGCGCGCGTTGTTCACCACCTCGACGCGAATCTTCCCGCCCGGCGGCGTCCAGCCCAGGTCCTCCGCCATGGCGCGGTGGATGGCCTCCAGCGTCTCCAGCGCGTAGGGCACCAGCACCGCTTCCTTGCCCTTCGGGTAGAAGAAGATGAAGTGCTCGCTCTCCGCGCGCTCGTGGCTCTTGACGATGTCGCGCGTGTCCTTGGCCAGCCGCAGGTAGCTGCCCGGCTTGTCCTCGATGTTGGCGCCTTCGAGCAGCCCCACCGCGTCGTCGTAGCGGCCCTCCTCGAAGGCCACGCGGCCCTGGTAGTACTTCAAGGGCTCCACGTCCGAGGGGATGAGCTGCTCCACCGCGGTCAGCTCGCGTTTGGCGCCGGGCACGTCCCAGTCATCCAGGCCCTGCTCCACCTGGCCCAGGCGCGTCTTCACCTCGTCCTTGAGGGAGGAAGACTCCTGCTGCCGCGCGACGGCGGCGGGCGAGGCCACGCCCAGTCCCAGGGCCAGCGCGAGGGCCACCCAGCGATTCATCCGGCGGTCTCTCACTTCACCAGCTCCTCGTAGTAGCGCTTCACCTGCTCGCGGTACTTCTCCGGCGCGCCCTGCTTCATCGCGTCCAGCAGGTCCTTGCGGAACTCCTTGGGCGCCTGGAACGCGTCCTCGTCGGGCAGCTCCACCTTGTCCTTCGGGTCTCTCCCGGAGTTGCCCTGCTTGCGCCCGCTCATGCCGCCGGGCAGCGGCAGCCCGCCCTTCTGGCCCTTCTGGCCCTGCTGCATCTGCTGCTGGAACTGGCGCAGGCCCTCCAGCGCGGCCTGCTGCTCGCCGTAGCCCCGGCCCGGGTCCTTGCCCTGCATCCGCTGCGCGGCCTCGCCCATGCGCTGGCCCACGCCCTCCATCTGCTGCGAGGCCTCCTCGCCGAACAGCGGCGCCGTCTGCTCCATCTCCTCCATCTGCTGGCGCAGGTCCTGCGTGCGCTGCTCCAGCTGCTGCTGCTGCTGGGAGAGCTGCTGGAGCTGCTGCTTCTCCTGCTGCGAGAGCTGCGAGCCGGGGGGAGGGAAGAGCGACTGGAGCTGCTTGTTCACGTCCTGCACGTTGCGCGCGTCGCGGTCCAGGCGCTGGGCCAGCTCCGAGGACTGCTGCCGCACCTCGGGCGGATTGCCGAACATCTCGTCGAGCTGCTTCTGCTGCTCACCCATGCCGGCCAGCTGCCGGGCCGCGTCCTCCGCGCGCGCTGCGGCCTCCGCGGCCAGGTCGAAGTCGTTCACCTTCAGCGCGTTCTCCACGTTGCGCAGCTCCGACTGGGCTTCTTCCAGGGGGCGCGCGGCGCGGCTGTTGAGGTGCTCCGGGTTGAGCTTGTCGTAGCTCTGCTGGGCCTGCTGCACCTTGCGCATCAGCTCGCCCTTGATGGACTCGCCGCGCTCGGAGAGGCGCTCCTTGTTCTGCGCGCGGGCCTGGTCTCTCAGCTGGCGCGTCTGCTCGGCCACGCGCTGCTGCTCGTCCACGGTGCCCTTCAAGTCCTCCATGAACTTGCCGAACTTCTCCGCGAGCTCCGGGTACTGCTCGCCGCCGAACTCCTCGTTGGCTTCGTCCAGGCCCTTGAGCATCTCGTCCATCTGCATGCCCAGCTCCTGGAGCTTCGCGAGCGCCTCGTCCGTCTTGCCCTCGCGCATCAGCTTCTCCACGTCGTCCAGGGCGCTCTGCATGTCCTGGTCCTTCATCATCTCGGACAGGGCCTCGGCGTTGAGGTGCTCGTCGCGGATGCCCTTGCGCATCTCCGCCATGCGCTTCATCAGCTCCTGGATGCGCGCCTTGAGCTGCTGAATCTGCTCCATCACCGCCTGGCGCGCGGACTCGTCCGGGTTGGCCTTGAACTGCTCAATCAAACGCGACAGCTCGCGCCGCTCACCGGCCAGCTGCTTGCCCATCTCCTGGAGCGCCTCCAGCTTCTGCCTGTCGAGCAGCGCCTCCAGGTAGAGGATGTCCTTCTCCAGCTCCGCGATCTCCTCCGTCACCACGCCGGACAGGCGGTTGCCGGTGCCCCAGTCCTCGCCCCGGGCGCGTTGGGTGCGCAGGTAGAGGCGGCGGAAGTCCGCGGTGCCGTTGATGTGGCTGCCCAGCGACTCGGAGATGTTGGCGAGGGCGGAGACCAGCTCGGTGGGCACGTCGCGCTCACGCGACAGCGTCTGCGCCAGCGTGCGCATGTCGGTGATGAGCTGCTGGCCGCTGGTGTCCACGGACCCGGCGGCGGCGATGGCCTGGGCGTCCTTCTGCTTCTCGCGGTCCGGGCCCTCCAGCCGGTCCGCCAGGTGGTCCACCATGCGGCCCCAGAGCTGCTCGGCCTTCTCCAGCGCGGCGCGGTGGTGCTCGGCGGCGGAGTAGATGCGCAGCACCTGGGTGCGGCTGACGCCCTTCTTGGGGCCCTCCACCGCGTCGTTGTCCTGCGCCTCCACGAAGTACGTAATCCTGTCGCCGGGGTCCACCTTGAGCGACCCCAGGTCCCACGCGTACGTGTCGCGGCTGCGTCGGCCATCCTCGCGGCGCAGGGGCACGCGCGTGTCCTTCTGCGCGCCGGGCGTGCGGAAGACGAGCGACAGGCCGGACAGGCCGTAGTCGTCGGTGGCCTCGTACTTGAGCGTCACCTTCTGGCCGGGGTCGACCTCCAGCTCCGCGGCGGGCGTCATCAGCGTCACCTGGGGCGCCTTGTCCGCCTCCACGGTGAGGGGGATGTCGGGGCCCACCGCGAGCGGCTTCTCGCGCCGGGCGTAGAACACGAAGCGGTAGTGGCCGGTCTGCTTCGCGATGAAGGTGCCTTCCAAATCGCGGTTGCCCGTGACTTTGAGCGGCACCGACTCGTTGTTGATGACCAGCTCCGCGCGCTCCACGGGGCGGTCCGAGCGCGTCTTGAGGACAATCTCGGTGCCGGCCGGAGCGCTCACCGCGCCATCGGTGCCGGGCACGGTGCGCTGGGACAGGCCGGTGTACGCGGGGTAGCGGTACGTCAGCTCGATGTCGCCGGTGATGGGCTCGACCTGCGTCTGGGCCTCCGGAGCGCGAGCCACCTCGAGGATGCGCTTCACGCCCGCGCCCCACTGCTCACCGAACAGCCCCAACACCAGCGCGAGCACCAGCAGCACGCCACACGCGGCCAGGGCGCTGCGCTGCACGGGGCGGCCGTCGACGATGGAGCGCACGTCCACGGTGCGCACCCGCGTGTCCATCTGCTCGAGGAAGGCGTCCGCCAGCTCCGGCGAGCCGTTGACGTGCTCGCCCTGCCCGCCCTGCTCGCGCCGCAGCTCCACCGCCGCCAGCACGTCCAGCGACAGCTCCGGCCGGCGCTGGCCCACCAGGCGCGCGGTGAGCAAGTCGTCGCCCACCCGTCGCCGCGCGAGCCACAGGCCGAAGACGCACGCGACCGCGGCGCCCACCGGCACGGCCATCCCGAGCAGCGAGCCGCCGATGCGCGGGGCCACGAGTCCCAGCAGGCCGCCGCCCACCCACAGGAGGCAGGCCGCCATGAAACCCAGGGCGATTCCCTGGAGCCACAGGTACCGGCGCTGCCGGGTGCGCACGGCGGAGAGCAGGGCTTCCACGCCCCGGCCTCGCGAGGACCTGCCCACCCGCGTGGGAGAGGCCGGTGGCGGAGGCGGCGGGGGCGGTAGCTCGGGGCCTGGGCTCTGCGGGGTGTCGAGGTTCACGCTGTCCTGTCCGCTCAGTGGCGAGGCAACTCCCGGCGGAGGTGCCTATTTCCCGATTCTCTAGCAACGTCCGACGGGCCGCGAGGTGCTTGGGCCCTCGGATTTCACTCAGGATGGGTGGGGCTGTCCGACGCCGGAAGGACACAGGCGCCGGAGGGTCCGGGAGGCAACGCGGCGGAGGGCGCCATTCGTCCCGTCCCGCCCCGCCAAGTGCCCGTCATGACTCAGGGACTGGCCGAGGGAGCCGCCCGTGGGGCCGGGGCGCCGGACGCGGGCCGACCTGGGTGGAGCCCTGAGCGGCGTGGCCGCGCGGGAAAGTGCCCCACCAGGTGTCGGTGCGCTGGGAGGGGTGGAAGGGAGCGTCGAGGGCCTGCGCGGAGGCGGCACCGGGTCGACGCTCGTCGGGTCAGCGACCTGCCAGGCTGGGGCCCGCCAGGAGAGGGGCGGGCCGTGACAAACCTTCTTCAGCGAAAGTCCGGCTTCTTCGCGGCCGAGTCGGCGGCCAGGTCCTCTTCTGGATGCGGCACGCCACCCAGCTCCTGGGCGAGCGCGGTGAGCACGTCCTGCGTGCAGAGGATGCGGTTGCGCGACATCCGGGAGAGGACGCGCTGCACGGCGGACTCGACGGTGCCCTCGGAGGGGATGTCGAGCGAGCGCCCCGACTCGGTGAGGGCGAACAGCGCCTTGCGCCCATCCAGCGGGTCTGACTTGCGCTCCAAGAGGCCGCGCTTCTCCAGCCGCTTGAGCACGCCCGTCAGGGTGCTGGGGTGCACATGGAGAATCTGGGCGAGCGTGCCGGCGGTGATGCCGGGGAAGCGTCCCACCAGGCGGATGACGAGCCGCTGCGGACCGGTGAGGCCCAGCGTCGACTCCATCCGCTTCGAGGTGGACTGGAGCCCGTGGTCCACGGCCCACAACAGGCGCATGAACTCTAGCACTTCGCCGAGCGGCGGGCCCTTGAGCCGCTCACCTTCTTGGGGTTCCGGCTCCCCACTGGCCGTGTCCTTCATGACTTCATCTTCCCTCACCTGCCGCCTCCCTGTCGCCGCAAGTCTTTGAGTCGCGGGGGGTGTATCTCTTCGCGGTCCCCCCCGCTGTAAACTTCGTTGTGTATCAGTCACCAGAAGACGTGGGGAGGCTTTCACCTTCCGCCAGGTCTGCCTTCCGAACCCGTGCTGCCCATGACCTGGAAGGGGGGCGCCCGTCCCTCCACCCCGTGGGGTGGGAGGCGGGGGGCGCCCCGCCTGCGTGAGCCCGCTCGGTGGCGGGGCCCCGGAGGTCCTCCCTGGATTGAGGGCCAGGGAGGGGGCGAGGGCTTCAGGGTGCGGGCGCCACGGTGGGCTTCGGCGCGGGCGGCGGAAGTGCCTTCGGGCCGGGGCCGGGGGCGGGGGCCGGGACTGTCTTGAGCTCCTGGGGCTCGGGCGGCATCTCCACCGTCTTGCCGCGCTCCTGGGCGATGCGCCGGTACCAGCTCTCCGGGTACTTGGGGTGGTTCACCTTGCCCTGCTCGTCGCGGACGTTGCCGTCGATGTACTTCACCAGCAGCGTCTCGCCGAGCTTCCGCCAGCGCGCGTGGACCTTCTCGCCCTGCTGCACCGAGTAGGTGGTGAGGTACTGCCGCGCCTCTTCCGGGCTGCGCTTGTAGTGCTCCAGCGCCGTCTTCTCGATGTCGGCCTGGTCCGCGAGGAACTGACCCTCCAGCGCGCCCTGCTCCTTGTGCACGTCCACGGACATGTCGCTCCAGCGCGCATAGGCCTGGTTGGACACCCAGTTGAACACCCAGAAGGACGAGTCCCAGGAGAACGCCCCGCGGCTGGCCACGCCCTGGGCGAAGTTCTTCGGCACCTGCCGGATGCCCGCGTACATCGGCGTATAGACGGTCATCGACGTGTCATCCACGCCGAACCAGAGCACGCCACCGATGGGGGCCGGCATGGAGCCGCGCATCTGCGCGACGAAGGAGAAGCCCGTCTGCTGCGTGGAGATGGCGCGCTCGTGGACGTACTTCTTGCCGTCCACCTCCCACGTCATCGGCCGCCAGCGGTACGGCGCCGCGTAGGGCCCCGCGCCCACGTCCTTGGTCATGTCGAGCGGCGTGTTGTCGAAGTGGTCGCGCATCAGCGCCATGACGTCCTGCACGGACAGCTTCTTGTCGGGCTTGACCCACAGGGGCAGCCGCTTGGCCGGCGCGGAGCCATCCGCGAACTCCGGACCGAAGTTCTTCGACGGCGCCGCGCGGCGGAAGATGCTCCACACCCGCGCCTCGGAGAAGCGCTGCCCGCCGAAGTCGAGCGGGTTGTACGTCTCCGCGAAGCTGAAGTCCTTGTCCGCGCCCTTGAACCAGCCCTTCTCGCGGGCGAAGGAGATGACGTCCGGAGAGTACAGCACGTTGTCCGAGTCGTTCAGCGGGAACTGCTCGATGCGCGCCTGGTTGGCGTGAGCGGTGATGTGCCCCTCGGGCAGCTTGCGGGCCACCCACACCGCGCCCTTCTGGCCGGTGCCCTTGCCAATCAGCTCCAGCAGCCACGCCTCCTTCGGGTCGGCGATGGAGAAGGACTCACCGGTGGACGCGTAGCCGTGCTCGGCCACCAGCTTCGTCATCACCGAGATGGCCTCGCGGGCCGTCTTGGAGCGCTCCAGCGCGATGTAGATGAGCGAGCCGTAGTCGACGATGCCCGCGGGCCCCTCCAACTCCTTGCGGCCGGAGAAGGTGGACTCGCCGATGGAGAGCTGGTGCTCGTTCATGTTGCCGACGACGGAGTACGTCACCGGCGCCTCGGGGATGCGCCCCAGGTGCTTGCCGGTGTCCCACTCGATGATGTCGCGCTGCGCACCCGCGGCGTGGCGGCGCGCGGGCGTGTAGTACAGCTCGCCGTACAGCTCGTGCGCGTCCGCGGCGTACGTCATCAGGGTGGCGCCGTCCGCCGTGGCACCCTTGTTGACCAGCATGCTGGTACACGCGAGCACGGGCGGAGCAACCAGCGCGGCCGAGACGGGCAGCGCGGTGAGCAGTCGGGGCAGTCGTCGGTTCATGGCGGCGGATGCTCTACCAGCCGGGTTCCAGATACAAACCTCACTTGCGTGGTGCCTGGCCGCTCCCCTGGCGCGACGCCGGGACTCGACAGGGCCGCCGCCCGGGCCACGAGGCAAGCCCGGGCGGCGACCCCACTCCCCCTGAGTGGATGCGTCGTGTCAGTTGCTCGTGGCGACCACCTCCTTTCCGTCGGGAGGCGGGGCCACCTGCTCCACCTTCAAGGTGGTGGGGCCGCTGAGTGTCAGGTGGGCCTTGAGCTTGAGGAACTTCTTGCGCCCGAAGCCCTTCACCCGCACCAGCTCCTCCACCCGCTGGAAGGGGCGCTTGCCCCGGTGCTGGATGATGCGCTGCGCCGCCGCGTCACCCACGCCGGGCAGCAAGTCCAGCTCCGCGGCCGTCGCCTCGTTGAGGTTCACCACGCCCGAGTACTGGGTGCGCAGCCGCGCCGCGTCCGCCACGCCGGGCTTCCCCACCAGGAGCACCAGCGCCAGCAGACCCCACGCGGCCCTCACGAGTGGCCCCCCACGGGCGCCGCGTCCAGCCCCACCTCGGGCGCGTACCGCCCACTGACTCCCGGCGTGTCCCGCTTCTCCGCCGCCTCACGCACGTGCAGCTTGCCGTCCAGCGGCAGCACATCCAGCAACACGTTCAACGAGCCGTCCTTGTTCACGAACGCGCTGCCCGCCCGCACCCAGATGCTCCCGCCCTTGCCCTCGCGAATGGAGAACACCGCCAGTCGCTTCCCCGCCATCAGCATCTTCCGCCTCCACACTCCACACCGCGCCACCACGGCGCGACCGCCTCGCCGGCTCGACCGCCTGAGGTCGCCACCTGCTTGAGCAGTCGCCGTGCCAGGGCCGTCTCCCTCGGAGGCGCGTCGTCACCACCGTGCACGCGCTCGTGAGGTGTCCCACTGTGAGGACGGGCGGCGAGGCTCCAGTGGCTTCTCACCGCGCGAGACCCGTGAGCTCCCCCGCGAGGGCTCGAAGCGCATGAGGCGCCCGCGCGAGGGGAGGGTGGCCCGCGAGAGGTCGTGGGTCGGTGCCGTGGGACGCCGTGGCGCGTGGGAGAAGTGACGCCGTCGGGAATGAACGGGCGGCCGGTTTGCTAAGACGCCCGCCGACGCATCCCCCGTCGTCTGGAGGTCGCATGAAGGCCGTCGCCGCCGTGCTGGTCCTGCTCCCTTGTCTCGTGCTCGCACAGGACCGGGACTTCTCCCAGGTGGAGGTGCGTGCCACGCCCGTCGCCGGCAACGTGCAACTGCTCCAGGGCGCCGGTGGCAACATGGCCGTCTCGGTGGGGCCCGACGGCGTGCTCCTCGTGGACGACGACTTCGCCCCGCTCATCGACAAGGTCCGCGCGGCGCTGAAGACGTTGAGCAAGCAGAAGCTCGTCTACGTCCTCAACACGCACGTGCACAGCGACCACACCGGAGGCAACGCGGTGCTCGGGCGCGAGGCGACGCTGGTGGCGCACGAGGCCGTGCGCGCGCGGATGTCGAAGCCGAGGGTCCGCCGGGGCGAGACGTTGCCTCCCGCGCCGGAGCACGCGCGCCCCGTCCTCACCTTCCAGCAAGGCCTCAGCCTCTGGTTCAACGGAGAGGAGGTGCGGATGACGCACCTGCCCTCGGGCCACACGGACGGCGACAGCACGGTGCTCTTCGTGGGCAGCAACGTGCTGCACCTGGGCGACCACTTCTTCACGGACCGCTTCCCCGTCATCGACCTGGAGGCGGGCGGCAGCGTGGAGGGCTACGTGCGCAACGTGGAGGGCGTGCTCGCGAGCCTGCCTCCCGGCGTGCGCATCATCCCGGGCCATGGCGCGCTCGCGGGACGCGAGGAGCTGGAGCGCTTCGTCGCCATGCTCCGCGAGACGACGGCGCTGGTGCGAAGCAAGAAGGTCGCGGGCAAGACGCTTGAGCAGGTGAAGGCCGAGGGCCTGCCGGAGCAGTACCGCGGCTTCGGTGAGGGCCACGTCAAGACGGAGAAGTGGCTGGAGACCGTCTACACGGGCCTGGGCGTGGTGGGGCAGGGCAAGCGTCCCTGACGTCCCTTCATCCCGCGCGGGCTCCGTGGGAGAGTCCCCGCGTCCCGTCGTTTCGAGGTGCCCGCGTGAACCGCTCCGTCCTCGCTGCCCTGCTCCTCCTGGGCGCGCCTTCGCTCGCCGCCGCCCCCGCCGCGTCGCCGCCCATCTCCGCGAAGGCCCGCGCCATCCACGAGTCGGCGCTCATCATCGACACGCACGTGGACACGCCCCTGCGCATGCTCAACGAGGGCTTCGACCTGGGCTCCCAGCCGCCCAATGGCCAGGGCCACCTGGACCTGACCCGCGCCCGCGCCGGCAACCTGGGCGCGGCCTTCTTCTCCATCTGGGTGGAGCCCAAGGAGTTCGCTGGCCAGTACACCCACCAGACGCTGCGCATCATCGACTCGGTGCTCAGCGCAGTGGAGAAGCACCCGGACCAGATGGTGCTGGCCCTGTCCTCGAAGGACATCGTCGCCGCGCGCGCCGGCAAGCAGAAGAAGCTCGCCACGCTCATGGGCATCGAGGGTGGCCACTCCATCCAGAACGACCTGGGCGTGCTGCGCGACTTCTACCGGCTGGGCGTGCGCTACATGACGCTCACCTGGTCCAACACCAACGAGTGGGCGGACTCGTCAGGTGATATCCAGGACGCGTCGGTGAAGCACCATGACGGCCTCACCGACTTCGGCCGCGACGTCGTGCGCGAGATGAACCGGCTGGGCATGCTCGTGGACATCTCCCACGTGTCGGACAAGACGTTCTTCGACACGGTGAAGGTGACGCGCGCGCCTGTCATCGCGTCGCACTCGTCCGCCCGCGCGCTCACGGACCATCCGCGCAACATGAGCGACGAGATGCTCAAGGCCGTCGCGGCCAACGGCGGCGTCGTCATGGTGAACTTCTTCTCCGCCTTCGTCGACGACACCTACCGCAAGGCGTACGCCGCCATGGCCGCCGAGCGGAAGGTCGCCCAGGACGCGGTGGAGGCGAAGCACAAGAACTCCGACCCCGTCACGCGCTACCTCGCGAACTCCGAGGCGAGCTGGGAGTGGGCCGCGAAGGTGCCACGCCCGCCGTTGGAGGCCGTCATCAACCACATCGACCACATCGCCAAGGTGGCGGGCGTGGACCACGTGGGCCTGGGCTCGGACTTCGACGGCATCAACTCCTCGCCCCAGGGACTCGACTCGGTGGCGGACCTGCCGCGAATCACGGAGGCGCTGGTGGCCCGGGGCTACACCCGCGAGCAGCTCCACAAGATTCTGGGCGGCAACCTGCTGCGCGTCTTCCGCGACGCCGAGCGCGTCAGCCGCGAGCTGCGCGCCACCCCGAGCGCCAGGCGCTGAAGCCGCTCGCGAGGGCAGCCTGGAGTCCGAGCCCATGCCGCCCGTCCGCCGGGGGATTGCAGGCGCAGCGCGTCTTTTCCGGTGCGCCTGCCACCCCGTGTCGGTGGGGTGAGGCTCGTTTGCCCCGGGGCTTCCCGCGCGCACGCACGAGACGCTAGCCTCCCCGCCATGGCATCGGGCGTCGCGTTGATTCGGCTGGGGCTCGTCGCCGCCCTGTGCCTGGGCGTGGAGGCACGCGCGGCGGACGGCGGCTCGTGGCTCGCCGTGGCGCGCGTGTCCTCGGAGGAGGATGGCGCCCTGCTCGAGCGCGTCCGAGGCCAGAGCAGCGACCTGCCTATCGAGCTGCGCGCCATGCCGGGCCCGTCCCTGGAAGGCACGCCCCAGGCGCAGTGGCGCTCCGTCGTCGAGCTGGCGGATGCCCAGCAGGCCCGCGCCGTCCTCTGGTTCCAGCGCTCCGGCTCCGAGCTGCGCGTCCACTTCGCCGAGCCCGGCAGTCGCCACCTCTTCGTGCGCGTCGCGCGGCTGGAAGGACAGCCCGGCGCGCTCGAGTGGTCCGCGGGCGCCGAGGCCGTGGCGCTCGTCGTGCGCTCCGCCCTGCGCGCGGTGGAGGCCGGCACGCCCCTGGGAGACGTCGTCGAGGTCGCCGCCCCGCTGCCCGCGCCCGCTACCCCCGAGACGGAGCGCGAGCCCACGCCGATGCCGCCGGAGCTCTGGCCCATGCCACCGGCCGCCCTCGAATCGGTGCCGCTGCGCTGGCAGGTGATGGTGGGCGGGGTGATGACGCTGGATGGGTATGAGCGGTCCGGCCATCAGGGCCTGCTGCTCGCGTCCGGCTGGGAGTTCCGCACGCTGCGCATCCGCTTCCAGGTCCTCGCGGGACTGGAGAAGAAGCTCCCGGATGGCCGCACGGACGTGAAGCTGGAGCAGTACGCCGGGGGCCTGTGGTTGGACACCCCGCTCATCGAAGTGGGGGGCCTGCGCTGGGGCGTGGGCGCGGGCCTGGGCCTGCTCATCTTCGGCCGCAGCACGGAGTCGTACTTCCGGGGCATCGAAGCCGCAACGCCCCGCTTCATCCCCGCCCTGCTGGCTGGCCCCGACACCTCGCTGCGCTGGCGCTTCTCCCAGCTGGTCGCCATGGAGGCCACCGTCGCCGCCGATGCGGTCCTGGGCCGGCCCCGGCTTGGCTACTCCGAGGACGGAGTCTTCGTGCCGCGCAATGAGGGCTGGGCGGTGCGACCCCGGTTCGCGCTGGCGCTGGTGTTGCTGCCGTGAGTGGAGATGACCCGTTTTCGACTCGACCTCCCTCCATGGGGTCGATGACGAGCACGGGACGGGAAGTTGTCGGCAGGGCACGCCCTGGAGCGGACCCCCGCATCCAGGCGGCCATCCAGGGACGCAAGGAGGCCGCTGAGTCCTTGCTGCTGGAGCTGTTGCCGCGGGTGCGCAACCTCGTCCGCTATCTGGTGCATGGAGACGGGGACGTGGAGGACATCGCGCAGGAGTCGCTCATCGCGCTGTTGCGGGGGCTCTCCACCTATCGAGGCGAGGGGCAGTTCCAGTCCTGGGTGGACCGGGTGGTGGCGCGGACGACGTTCGCCTGGCTGAAGCGCGCTCGGGGCAACGAGGCGCGGCGCGGCGATGACTCCGCGGAGTTGATGGCGGTGCCGTCCGAGGACGCGCCTCCCGACGAGTATGTGCACCGCCGTCGCATGGTGATGCTGCTGGACCGTATCCCCGACGAGCAGCGACATGCGATGGTGTTGCACCATGTGCTCGGCATGAGTGTTTCAGAGGTATCGGACGAGCTGGGAATTCCCTTCGAGACGATTCGCAGTCGGTTGCGGCTGGGGCGCACGGCGCTCCGCGCGCTGGCGACGGATGACGGCACCGTTCCGGATGGAGGCGCGGAATGAGCCGGCCTCTGGATGATGAAGGGCTGCCGCCGGGGATGCTCGTGTCGCTGGACGAGGACCCGGGGCCCGCGCGTCGGCTGTCCCGGCAGAAGTCCGCGGCGCTGGTGCAGGCCGCGGTGCTCGCCGCCCTGGATGCGCCTGTGTCGCCTCCGCGTCCTCGTCGTCGGCGCGAGTGGTTGATGGGAGGGGCGCTGCTCGTGGTGGGCGCCGCGGCCGTCGCCACCTGGCACCTGTCCCGACGCAGCGAGCCGGTGGCCCCCGTCGAGCCGTCTGTCGCGCTCCCCTCCGTGGTCGAGCCCGCGCGCGCGGAGCCCGGAGCACCGGAGGTCGGCGTGGAGCGGGCCTCGCCCGGGGTGGCCGGTGTCGGTGGCGAGCGAGCTGTTCCGGATGGTACCGAGCCCGGGGTGCCGGAGGTCGACGCGGCGTTGACCGAGCCCAAGGTCGCCGTCGCGCCTCCGTCCGCGAAGCCCCGGGTGGAGCAGACACTTCCCGGTGCACCCGCGCCGGAGGACCTGTTGCGCCGAGCCAATGAGCACCGCGCCACGGGGCAGTGGAAGGCCGCGGAGGCGCTCTATCTGCGGGTCATCCGGACCGACCCACGGGGCATGTCCGCGTATGTCGCACGCGTGGCCTCGGGTTCGCTGCGGCTGGAGCACCTGGGTGATGCGCGAGGCGCGCTGCGTCAGTATCAGGAGGCCCAGCGGGGTTGGCCGGGGGGCGTCTTGGAGGAAGAGGCGAGCCACGGCGTCACGGAGGCCTTGCGCGCCCTGGGCGACAGGGACGGCGAGGCGCGAGCGCTGGAGTCCTTCCTCGCGCGCCATCCCGATTCGCCCCATGGGGTGGCGGCTCGGACCCGACTGAGGGAGATTTCAGAGCGATGACTCGCGCCTTCGCATCGCGGTGGAAGCGTTCTCCGGGCAGCTTCGTCCTCGTGGGCTGGCTCGTGGCGGGGGCCGCGTGCACGGTGAGGGACCCGGTGGCCTTCATCAACACGCCTCCCAACGACGCGGGCCCGGTGGCCTCGTCGGACGGCGGGACGACGGGAGAGGACGAGACTCCCGATGACCAGGCGGCCTTCTGTACCTCCACGGGTCCTCTGCTGCTCGTGGGCGACAGCGTCACGGGCGCGAAGGTGTGCAGCGGTCACCTGGCGGAGCGGGCCTTCCGGTTCGCGCTGTGCTCGTGCGACAGGCTCGCGTTCAGCGCGGCGCTCACCACGGACGCGTTCCGGAGCTCCATGGGCAAGTACGTGCCGGGAGGGCAGGGCGGCTCGGTGGCGACGAATGGTGGCGTCGCGGCGAACGACACGCTGAAGGTCGGCGGCGGGCTGAGCGCGGGCGGCGCGGATGGAATCTCCCTGGGACGCGGCCTGTCGGTGGGCGGTGGCCTGTACAGCGGCGGTCCGCTCACGGGCAATGTGTCCGCCCAGGTGACGGGGAATGCGTGGGTGCGCGGTGACGTGGGCCTGGCGTCGCTGACGGTGGAGGGCAAGCTGGCCGTGCCCGCCGAGCGCAACATGTCCGGCACGGTGACGGCCTTGGAGGTGCTGCGCGAGCCGGTGGACTCGGTGGCACCGTGCGCGTGTGATGACGCCTCGCGCGTGGACATCCGCGGCCTCATCGCCAATCACGCCGAGCGCAACCACAACGAGGCCATCGGCCTGGAGGCCACGTCGCTGGCGGGCTTCAACGGAGAGCGCACGCTGGAGCTGCCGTGCGGGCGCTTCTTCCTGACGGGCATCGAGGGACAGGGGCGGCTCAACCTCGTCGTACGCGAGCGCACCGCGCTGTTCGTGCGCGGCGACGTCGTCATCGGCGAGCGGCTCTCGGTGGATGTGGTGCCGCCCGGAGAGCTGGACCTGTTCATCGGCGGCGACGTGACGGTGGCGGGGCAGCTGCTCCTGGGCTCCGTCGACGCGCCGGCCCGGGTTCGCGTCTACTCCGCGGGCACCGGGACGCTGGGCATCTCCGCGGGCAGTGTGATTGCGGGAAACTTCTACGCACCCGCCGCCACGATGACGCTGAGTGGTAACGCGGAGGTGTATGGCTCGCTCTTCGTGCGCCACATCGAGTCCTCTGGCGCCCTGGGGCTGCACTACGACGCGGACGTGCTCGCGCTGGGAAGCGCCTGCGGCCTGGAGAAGTGAGGCGCGGGCTGGACAGATGAGAGGGGCGTGCACAGCTTAGCGAGCACACCTTCCTTCCGGCCTGGAGGACCCACGTGCTCCACCGCTTGTCCGCGCTGATGGCCCAGTTCCAGGAGGACCGTGAGGCCCTGCTGCGAGGTGTCGGGTGGCCCGTGCTGGTGTGGGACTCGATGCCGCGTCGTCCGCGCTCGGTGTCCCCGGCGGAGGCGCCGACATTGCTGGGCCCGTCGCCGATGCGCGTCGTGGAGCCCGTCGTCTTCGAGCTGCGACCGAGGCCTCCCGCAAGTGGTCGCGAGGTGACGGTGGGGCGCAGCCCGGAGTGCGACATCGTCCTGCCCGAGCCCACCGTGTCGCGTCAGCACGCGCGGTTTCGTCCAGAGCCGCACACGGAGGTGTGGAGCGTGACGGACCTGGAGAGCCACGGCGGCACGTACCAGGAAGGCGTGTTGATAGTGCCGGGTCGCTCCTCGCCGCTGTTCAGTCGGGCGTCGCTGCGACTGGGTGGCGCGGAGGTGGTGTTCCTCCAGGCGAGTGCTTTCGAGCAGTACGTGCGCTCGTGTGCCGCGTCGTCCCGGGTGCGCTTGACGCGCCGGAGGTGACCCCCTAGAAGGGGTGCGCCCTTGGGTGCCCATGTCGGGCTTTCAAGAGGGAAGCCGGTGCGAATCCGGTGCGGTCCCGCCACTGTGATTGGGCAGCCCTGAAGACAGGGCCCGGGCCCATCAGCCAGGAGACCTGCCCAGGGGTGCGGATGTGTCGCGCTGCGACACGTGCGGATGGCCTTCTCTCTTCGATGGAGAGAGCGGAAGGCGGAGCATGCGGCGCACCTTCTTCGTCGGGCAGCTGGTGTGCCTGGCGCTCAGCCTCCCTTCCCAATCACGCGCCCAGGCGTCGGATGATGCCGATGCCCCTGCGCCCACCGGGCAGGTCGAGGCAGCAGCAGGCGCGCGCTCCACGGTGGTGAGAGGCAAGTCTCCACCACCTCCGGACTCACCCGAGCGCAGGGACCCGACGGGCGCCATCACCGTCATCGATGCCACCGCGCGCGCGGGCGAGGCGCGTGACACGGCGGAGCTGCTCGTCGGCTCGGTGGGCCTCGCGGTGCAGGACTCCGGCGGCTATGGCCAGAGCAAGAGCCTCGTCGTACGCGGTGCCGCGTCGAACGGCGTGCTGGTGTTCCTCGACGGCATCCCGCTCAACGGCGCGGGCGGCATGGCGGACCTGTCCCAGGTCCCCGCCGCGCTGGTGGAGCGCTTCGAGGTGCTGCGCGGTGGCGCGGGCGCTCGCTATGGCTCGGGAGGCCTGGGCGGCGCGGTGAACATCGTCACGCGCGCGCCTTCGACGCACACGCGCGCCAGTGGCGAGGTCACCTACGGAAGCTGGAACACGGCGCTGGGGCACGTGGCCGTCACGGGCCCGCTGCTCGACGGACATGGCCTCGTGCTGCTGCACGCGGGTCGCTCGGATGGAGACTTCGCGTACGAACTCGACGAGCTGCCCGCCGTGGACGACAACCCCGTTACCGCCGAGGCCCGTGCGCGCAACGATGCCCAGGGCGGCGGCGTGCTCCTTCGCTACCGGCGACGACTGCCCGGAGGCTCGCGACTGGATGTGCTCTCCGAACTGGCGCTGGAGGACCGCGCCATCCCCGGAACGGTGCAGAACCCCCAGTCCGCCGGGCGACAGGACCTGGACCGACTCTCGCTCGGCGTGCGCTGGTCAGGTGCGCTCGGAGGCGGTGGAACGCAGGGCAGCGCGCGCGGCTTCTTCCGGCGTGACGGCCTGGAGGTGACGGGCGGGCTCCTCGGCGCGGGAGGTCCGCAGCGGCACCTCGTGGGCGGCGTGGAGCTGGAAGGACGGGTGCCCTGGGGCGGCACTCACACGCTGACCACCACCGTGGCGTCCTCGGGTGAGCAGGTCACCGAGGCTCGGGGCTCGCAGTCCGCGGGTTGGTGGCGCGGCAGCGTCATGGCCATGGACGAGTGGGCGCTGTTCGGCGGCGTGCTGGACGTGGTGCCCTCGCTGCGTCTGGAGCGCGTGGGGCCTTACTGGCTCTTCTCTCCGAAGCTCGGCGCCGCGGTGTCGTTGGGTGGTGGCTTCGGCCTGCGCGCCAACGCGGGCCAGTCCCACCGCGCGCCCTCGTTCCTGGAGCTGTACATCCGCCAGGGCACGCTCCTGCCCAACCCGGGCTTGAAGCCCGAGCGCGCCCTGTACACGGACGCCGCCCTGGTCTGGGACTCCGAGGCGACGGTCTCCGGCGCGCCTCGCTGGAGCGCGACGGCGGGCGGCTTCGCGGCGCTGTACGAGAACCTCATCGCCTACGAGCTGTATCCCCCGATGATGGCGCGGCCCTACAACTTCGACGCCGCGCGCGTGTGGGGCGTGGAGCTGGAGGGCGAGGCACGGCCCTTCTCCTGGCTGTCCGCCAGCGGCAGCTACACGTGGCTGCGCACGCAGAACCGTCTGGGCGACCCGCGCTACTACAACCAGGACCTGCCCTACCGCCCACGCCACAAGTGGGTGGGCCGCGTGCGCGCCGGGCCCGACTGGCTCAACGCCCGCACCGAGGTGCTCTACCAGGCCTCTCAGCTCGTCAACCGCACCGGCACGCGCGACCTGCCGTCACGCACCCTCTGGAGCGTGGGCGCCTCCAGCACCTTCTTGCACGCTCCGGACGTCACCTTGTCCGTCGAGGTGAAGAACCTCCTCGCCTCCCGAGCCCAGGACTTCACCGGCTTCCCGCTGCCAGGGCGCGCGGCCTACGCGACGCTCGCGGTGGCGCTCGACCCGACCCCCGCTTCGCCTCCTTCCTCCGAGGACTCCCATGCCCCGCGCGCCACGTCCCCTTGAGTCCACGCCGCTGGCGTTGCTGTCGCTCTGCGTCCTGGCATTCGTGCTCACCGGCTGTCCGGAGGAAGGCGTGTTGTGCACCGCCGGCCTCACCGTCTGCGATGGCGCCTGCGTGGACCTGCGCGGCGACACCGCCCACTGCGGCGCCTGTGGAACCACCTGCTCCTCGGGCGAAGTCTGTCAGGACAGCGTCTGCGGGTGTCGCGCCGGCACCGAGTCCTGTGGTGGCGCCTGCGTGGACACCGCGACGGACGTGGCCCACTGCGGCGCGTGTGGCTCGGCCTGCGCCACCGGTCAGGTGTGCGAGGCGGGCACGTGTCGCGAGGGCTGCTCGGAGGGCCTCTTGCGCTGCGGTGGCGCGTGCGTGGACGCTCGGACGGACGTGCTGAACTGCGGCGCGTGCGGCGTCGCGTGTCCGGACGTGCAGTCGTGCCGCGCGGGCCGGTGCTCCTATGACGTGGTGACGGCGTGCTTCACCAACGGACAGCTCGTGGGCATCCAGGCAGGGACGGACCAGCTCGGGCCCCGGCGCGAGTTCGGCGCGGGCGTACAGGCGCTCGCGTCGTGGGATGGCTACGTGCTCGCGGCGGACATGACGAACGGCAAGCTGCTCCAGGCGGCGGGAGGCAACCTGGGCGCCCTCGTCGAAGAGGACTCGCTGGGCGTGGTGTCCGGCTCGCCCAACGACATCCTCGTGGACCCGCCCTACGTGTACGTCATCGACTCGGTGAACAACACGCTCCAGGTGCTCAAGCGCGAGGGCTCCGCGCACGGCAACGGCCTGGGCCTGCGCACGGTGGGCCAGGTGAACCTGGGCGCGAACACCAGTCCGCAGGCGCTCGCGCGCTTCGGCACCACGCTCTACATCCCGCTGTTCGGCACCGCGAGCTCCAGCTTCCAGCACGGCAACGCCGTGGCGCGCGTGGACGTCTCCAACCCCGAGCAGCCGCGCAAGCTGGACACGCTGTCGCTCACGGGCCTGGACCTGAAGCCCTTTGGCGGAGGCCCGGTGATGCCGCTGCCGTACTCGGTGACGGCGACGCGCTCCGCGGTCTACGTGGCGCTCACCAACCTCAACCCCGCCAATGACTACCGCCCCAACGGGCCGGGCATGCTCGCGCGCATCGACCCCGCCACCGGCGCCGTGAGCGCCATCGACCTGGGCGCGGAGCGCTGCCTCAACGCGGGGTATGTGGAGGCGGTGGGAGACCAGCTCGTGGTCGCCTGTATCGGCGAGGCCATCTATGACCCGGAGAATGGCTACATCGCGACGTCCGTGCGCTCCACCGGACTGGTGCTGGTGAAGGACGACGCCGTCGCGGCCTCCTACGCGCTCAACCCCGGCTGCCAGACGGGCGCGCCCGGGTGTGTGCTCTCCGTGGCCAGTCGCTTCGCGGTGGCGAAGGACGCGGTGTACCTGGCGGACACCAACGCCGGCCGCGTCTTCGTGGTGGAGGTGGGAGATGGCCGACTCACCGAGCGCCGCGGCTACTCCACGCCCGAGGCGAAGGGCCCCGCGCTGGAGGCGTGCCCGTTGGACCCGCGCCGCCCCGTGTCGAATGCCATCGACGTCACCGCGCTCCGGTAACTCGCCGTTGCCAGGAGACAGCAAGCCTGGGCGCGCCTTGTCGCGGCATTGACAATGCCCGCCACCCGCCATATCCCGGCCGCGTCCTCGGTGCTGGCGTGGCGACACGGTGGCTCTAGGGAACCCGGTGTGAATCCGGGACTGCCCCGCAGCGGTGTACAGGAACGACCGCCGTCACGAAGCACTGGTCCCTTTCGTGGGACTGGGAAGCGACGGCCAGTAGGTGGGTGCCCCTGGGGCATCCGCGCCTGTGAGTCCGAAAACCTGCCAAGGACCCGTGCCCCTGGGGCACGGACATTCACCGAGGCCTCCGAGGGGAGGCGGCGGAGGCGTCAGCCTTTCTTCCGCGCACGTGGGTGTGCCCGGGCCGCCTTCGACCGCGTCCTCCTGGAAGCCCACCCGCCCGTGGGGGCGGAGAGGGACCGAGGACGCTGATGAAGACCGCTGACTGGAAGCACGTAGCCCCCTGGACCAGGTCTGCTTCGCTGGCTGTAGCCACCTTCGCGGTGGCGCTGCTCGGCACGGGTTGCAATCCCGAGTGCGTCGACCAGTTCGACTGCCGCGCCGACAACGGCGAGCCCCCCGCGGGCCAGCAGTGGGTCTGCGTCGACGAGAAGTGCGAGACGGAGCCGGTGGAGCAGCCTCCGACGCCCGACGCGGGCACGCCCGACTCGGGCACTCCGGACGCCGGCCCCGTGGACTCTGGAACGCCGGACGCGGGCCCGGTGGACTCGGGAACGCCGGACTCAGGCCCCGTGGACTCGGGAACGCCGGACGCGGGCCCCGTGGACCCCACGCCCGACTCGGGCACTCCGGACGCCGGCCCCGTGGACGCGGGCCCCGTCACCTGTGAGACGACGCCGCACGACGCGAAGCTGGGCACGCTCGCGCTCCAGCCGGGCTTCGTCGCCACGGAGACGGCCCCGCTGCCGACCGGTATCGCCGCCCTGGGCTCGTCCCCGGGTCCGACGTACTCGTTCTACGCGGTGCAGGGAGCGGGCAAGGACGCCGCGCTGTACTCGATGGGCACGTGGCCGGACCTCCAGCTGTCTCCCACGAAGCTCTATGACGTGGTGACTCCGGAGGACCGCGCGGGCGCCCCCACCGTCTATCCGGGCGGCTATCTCATCAACGACGGACAGCGCGTCTTCACCGGCTACACCATGGGCGCCACCGGCTCTCCGGGCTCCATCTCGACCTACGACATCGCCACGCCGGCCTCGTCGTCCTTCCTCTCCGCGCCGAAGAACTACTCCGCGGCGGCCTTCTCCAACGGAGACACGCGCGCGGTGCTCGTCAACGGTGGCGGTCTGGGCACCCTGCCCGCGGTGCTCGGCATCTATGGCCTGGTGACGTCCGCGGACCCGGTGGGCAACGTGCTCGTGGCCAACTTCCCGGCGCAGGGCGTGGTCGGCAGCGGCTTCACGGCCGTGGCGGACAACGGCGTCGCCGCGCTGGGCTACTTCAATGGCGACTTCGTCAACGTCATCTACGGCGTGGCCCCGTCGGTCGTCGCCCAGGCCATCACCAGCGGGACGCCGCTGGAGCTGGCGGCGCAGACCGCCATCGACGTGGGCAGTGACTTCGACAACGCCTCCTCCTTCGGCGCGGGCCTGGTGCTCAACCGGGGCGGGTATGATGAGAACTTCACCTTCGTGAGCACCGACGTGTCGCGCTTCGCGCTGTCCGTCAGCACCGGGAGCACCTCCGTCACGGTGGGCGCGCGCACCGCGGTGTTGAACTACGTGGACCAGTGCACCACCGTGACGAGGCTGGAGTCGCTCGGCTCGGACGTGCTGGTGGGCGTCGCCGACAAGAACGGCCGGCGGCTGGTGCGCCTCCAGGTGGCTCCGTGATTCGCCGCGCGTCCTGGCTCCACAGGGGCTCAGCGCTCGCCGTGCTCCTGAGCCTCACGGCCTGCGGAGGCGAGGATCCGTCCTCGCCCTCGGAGGACGCGGGGCCGGGGGGGCCGCCGGAAGACGCGAGTGTCACCGTGCCCGCGGACCCGTACGCGGACCAGGTCGTCGAGTTCCTTCCGGGCCCCGGCGCGGGCTTCGGACAGGACCGCTTCCCGTCCATCGTCCTCGGACCGCCGGTGGGCTCGGGGTTGGACAGCGGCTCGCTGGACGTCCTGTCGCTGGGCAAGTCGGGCTCCGTCACCCTGCGCTTCACGGACATCGCGGTGATGGATGGACCGGGCGTGGACCTGCTCGTCTTCGAGAACGCCTTCCTCGTCGCCGGAGGCCCTCGCGCCTTCACCGAGCGGGCGAAGGTCTCCGTGAGCGACGACGGCGTGCAGTGGTTCGAGTTCCCCTGCGCCCCCTCGGACGCTGCGAACAACTACCCGGGCTGCGCGGGCGTGCGTCCCGTGACGGCCAACCCCGCCGCTGGCATCAGCGCCACGGACCCCGCCGTGGCGGGCGGAGACGGATTTGATCTGGCCACCGTGGGCTTGAGCCGGGCGCGCTTCGTGCGCATCCAGGACTCCGGCACCAACGGCTCCGCCGGCACGTCCGCGGGCTTCGACCTGGACGGCGTCGCCGTGGTGAATGGCGTGCCGCTCACCGCCGCGCCATGACGAAGCTGGACCGCCGCACAGCGCTCCTCACGCTGGCCCAGGGTGGCTGTGCCCTGGCCGCGCTGGGAGTGGGGTGCGGCGGTGAATGGCGGGAGGCCGTCGTCCTGGACCTCCCGCTCGACGGCGCCGCCTGTCCCGGGGCGCCGCTGCCGGGCACCGCCGAGGAGGGCTGGGTGGAGGTGCGGCTCGCGGACCACCCGGCGCTCCAGGCTCCGGGAGGCCATGCCGAGGTGCGCGTGCCCCAGGCGCTCCTGGACGTGGTGCTCGTGCACACGCGGCCCGGCTGCTACGTGGCGCTGTGGCGCATCTGCACTCACGGTGACTGCGCCGTGGACTGGCTCCCGTCCGAGGGCGTCATGGAGTGTCCCTGCCATGGCTCCCGCTTCGCCCTGGACGGCGCGGTGCTCCAAGGGCCCGCACAGCGGGCGCTGACGACCTTCACCGCGGTGCGCCAGGGCGAGTCCGTCTTCATCCACCGGCCCCGCTGAAGTCCCGCCCCGCCGGGCACTTGCGAGTCGTCCCATGCACTGTCAGTCTTGACGCGGCGCATGACATTGGCGCCCACGGTCCGGGTCACTCCTGTCCCCCCCGTGAAGCGGTGTCTCCTTCTCTCATGAGGCAGGAGAGTCGTGTAATGTCGGGCATTCGATGTGGCAGATCATCATCAACGGCCCCGGCTACTTCGATACGTCCTACGATTTGCCGGAGGGCGTGACGAGCCTGGGCCGCGCGGACGAGAACGACATCGTCCTGGGTGGCGACCTCGTCTCGCGCCGGCACGCGCGCCTGTACGTCGAGGCGGACATCCTCCGCATCGAGGACCTGGGCAGCCGTAACGGCAGCCGTGTGAACGGCGCTCCGCTGCAGGGCTCGCGGCAGCTGTCCCCTGGGGACGCCGTGGCGCTGGGCGAGAACACGCTCGCGGTCCGCCAGCCCAACACGGTGGAGAACGCGGCCACGGAGATGGTGGACCTGGGCGCGGGCGGCGTCGTGCGCTTCGGCCATGGGCAGGACGTGGGCCCCTCCGTGCTGCTCGCCAAGAGCGTGCGGGACGCGGACGTGCTGCGCTTGTTGGACAACGTGGGGCCCATGCCCTTCGAGGACTTCAGCGCGTCCACGCCCGTGGCTCCCGCCAGTCCCCGCGTGGGCCAGGAGACGCTGGTGCTGATGTTCCGCACCGCGGAGGCGCTCTCCACCGCCACCACGCTGTCCACCTTCCTGGACACGACGATGGACCGGCTGCTGGAGCGCACGGACGCGACGACGGCGGTGGTGCTGCTCAAGCACCCCACGGGCGCGCTGGTGCCCGCGGCGGTGCGCCACCGGGGCAAGCTGGCCAAGGGCGAGGTGCCCGTGTCGGACGCCATCGTCGAGGAGGCGCTGAAGCAGGGCCGCGCGCTCGCGGTGGGTGACGTGCGCGACGACCGCCGCTTCGCCGCGCGCGAGAGCGTCATCCTCTACGCCGTGGACAGCGTGCTGTGCATCCCCATTGGCGCGGAGCCCCCGTACGCGGGTGTCCTCTACGTCAACACCTCCACCAAGGGGGATGGGCTGGAGCCGATGCTGGACGCCTGCTCGGCGGTGGCCCACCTGGTGGCCACGGGCGTGCAGAAGTTCTCCCCGAAGGACGGCGGCGCCTCGCTGGAGCGCATGCGCCGCGCGCTGGAGCGCTTCCACCCGCCGGACATCGCCGAGCGCCGCGCCTCCGAGGCCCAACGCCAGGGGGGCAGGCTGCCAGGCTTGGAGGAGCGCACCCTCACCGTGCTGCACGTGGAGCTGGTGGGCTTTGGCGCCCTGGCTCCACGCATCGGCGCGGCCAAGGCCACCCAGCTCCTCAACGACTTCCACGCGCGCGCCACGGGCATCGTGTTCAGCTTCGAGGCCACGGTGGAGGGCTTCGTGGGCGACTCCATGCGGGCGCTGTTCGGCGTGCCGTACATGAAGGGCGAGGACTCCGTTCGGGCCGTGCGCGCCGCGCTGTCCCTGCGCTCCGACTGGGAGCGGGCCATGAGCCGCCGCCCCCAGGACGAGCGCTGCGAGCTGCGGCTGGCCCTGCACACCACGCGCGCGCTGGTGGGGATGATCGGCAACGAGGTGCGCTCGGACTACGCGGCGGTGGGCGAGGGCATGGCCATCGCCGGGTGGCTGGCCGCCACGGGCAACCCCGGGCAGGTGCTGATGACGGGGAAGATGCTGGCCTCCGTGGGGGCCCGCTTCGACGTGATGCCCCTGGGAGAGCGGCTGGTCCGCCC
>NZ_JBLZWL010000106.1:0-44719 GCF_049194865.1 Corallococcus terminator
TCGGCGCGCGTGGATGAACACGGTGTCACCGGGCTGGAGCGACTCCCAGGGCACCGCGCCGATGCTGGCGAGGGGCTGGCCGGGGCCGACGCGGTACTCGGTGGCCTGGGAGACGAGCGACTGGAGCAGGACGAGGAAGACCCATCGGAAACGGTGCATTTCACGGAGTGTGACGCGCCGCCCGTGGAGCGGTCCACCGTGCGTCGTGGCAGGGCGGGCGACTCGGGGTGACGCGTGGGAAAGGAGGACAGGGGGACTGGATGATTCCTCCGGCCCGGGGTGTAGTTCTCCCCCGCATGCCCCTTCTGCGTCAGGTCTTCGTCCTCCAGGCCCTCCGCGAGCTCGGTCGGCTGGCCCCGGACCTCGCTCGCAACCGGGCGGCGCGCTCGCTGGAGGCCAGCCTCGAGAGCCTGCGCGAGGCTTCTCTCACGACGCTCGGCATGGAGCTGGACACGCTGACGCTGTTCGACGCGCGCTCCGTCGTGCGGCTGTTCGCACACGCGGAGCAGGCGCGCATCCTCGCCCACCTGATGGACGAGCGGGCGCGGACCCTCGCGGAGCACGGTGACTTCGTGGGCGCCTTGTCGGACACCGTCTACGCCGGGCAGCTCCTGGCGTGCTCTCGTCAGCGCTTCGGCGTGCTGCGAGACGCGGGCGCGGCGGACGCCCTGGAGCGCGAGCTGCCCAAGCCGCCCACCTGAGCCGCGTGTCCCGGTCTCAGGACGCGACGCGAGCCCGGGGCCGACGAACGGCCTGGGCGCCACAGGCCACCGCGTGTCGCGCGAGCGCCTCGTCCACCGCCGCGTCGTCCAGCTTCACGCCCTTCTCGCGCCAGAGGTTGTCCACCTGGAGCACGCCCTCGCGCACGCGGGCCTCCAGCCGTCCCACGAGTTGGCCCCGGTGGAGCAGCGGACACACGTACCAGCCCCACTGTCGCTGCGCGGCGGGCTTGTAGACCTCCCAGATGTAGTCGAAGCCGAACGCGACGCGCACCAGTCCCCGGTCCCACAGCACCGGGTCCAACGGCCCGAGGATGCGCATTCGCGCGTCCGGCTCGGGGAACTCGCGCTCCCGGAAGCCCGTGGGTGCCAGATACCGACGGGGTGAGCCGGGCACGGTGACTTCCTCGAGCACGCCCTCGGCGACCAGCGTGTCGGGCAGCGCGGAGGTGCGCACGTCGGACAGCATGGACCAGTGCGGTCCGCTGGCGCGGCTCAAGAGCCCCGCGGCCTCCACGCGCTCGCCCAGGGCCCAGCGCTCGAAGGCGCTCTTCACGCGGGCCTCGGCCATCTTGGGCAGGGCGCGTCCGGGGACGTCGTACACCTTGCCGCCGGGGCCGCGTCCGCACACCACCACCTGGCAGCGCGTCCAGAGGACCTCCAGCGCCATGGCGGTGGCGCGCGCGGTGCCCTTCCAGCCGCTCCAGTCGATGGGCACCACCGCGCCATGGTCCTTCAGCTCGCGAGAGGAGGACGGGCCTCGCTGCGTCACCTCCTCCAGCACGGCGTGCAACACCGGCTCGGGGATGCGCTTGAGCCGCTCCTCCAGCCGCCACCAGGGCGCCTGGGCCGCGCGCTCGCGGTAGTACGGGAAGGCGCTCGCGGGCAGCAGGCAGCGCTCCTTGGCGAAGTGCTCGAAGGCGTGGCCCGGCAGCAGGTGGCGGTACACGTCGCCGCGAGCGATGCCGTCCACGCGCGCTAGCGCCACCAGGTCCGCGTTGGTGCCCATGACATCCAGCGGGTCCAACTGGATGCAGCGCAGCGACTTGAGGAGCGCGCGAACTCCACGCGCCCCAGGCGGAAACAGGGGGCGCGCGAGTCCCAGTTGTCCGACGAGGTAGCGCCGCGCCTCGTCGGGCTGCAGCACGGTGGGGACGGGAAGCGAAGTCGAGGGCACGGCGCGGACGTTAGTCGGTGCCCCCAGGCTCAGTCGCGCCTTGGTGGAGCCTCGTCCTCATCCTCCTCGACGCGGCCCACGGGCTCGGGCTCCAGGCGAGCTTGTCGCTGGCTGGCCTCCCAGGACTCTTCCGCGTCGTGAGCGTGGACGACGGAGGCCGCGGCGTCATCCTGGGCGCTGGCCCAGGTGGTGTGCCCTCCGGCATAGCCCTCCAGGGGACGAGCGCCTCGCCGCGCCTCCACCTCCAGGTCCTTCTCTTCCTGCTCGCGCAGCCGCTGTCGCTCCTGCTCACGCTCGCGCTGGTGCTGTCGGTCGATGATGGGGTCGTCCGCCATGGTGCTGACACCTCCTGTCAGCAACTTGCGGACGACGCCCGACGGCGGCAGCGAGACGGCGTGGCGTCCTGATGGGTCGCATGCTCGGTGGGCGAGCGGTGTCCGCCCGTCGCCCACCCAAGAGCCCTCAGCCCTCTCGCATGCGCAGCACCACCTTGCCCGTGGCGCGTCGGCTCTCCAGCTCGCGCAGGGCCTGAGCTCCCTGCTCCAGGGGGAAGACGCTGCCCACCACCGGCTCGAGGAGTCCCTGGTCCGCCATCGCCTCCAGGTCCTTGGCGATGGTCGCCGTCAGCGACGGCTCATGGAGCAGGAAGCCGCCCCAGGCCACGCCCACGACGTCGATGTTGCGCAGGAGCAGCCGGTTCACCGCGACCTCGGGAATGCGGCCGCCCGCGAAGCCCACCACCAGCAGTCGCCCCTCCGGAGCCAGCGCCTTGAGGCTCTTGTCGAAGATGTCGCCGCCCACCGGGTCCAACACCACGTTGGCGCCCAGGCCGCCTGTCTTCTCCTTCACCTGCGAGAGCCAGTCCCCGCTCGACAGCAGCACCTCGTGCGCCCCCGCCTTGCGCGCGACTTCCGCCTTGCGCTCGTCACTCACCACCGCGAGCACCCGCGCCCCCGCGCCGCGCGCCACCTGCACGGACGCCGTACCCACGCCACCCGCCGCGCCGTGCACCAGCACCGTCTCGCCCGCCTTCAGGCGCCCGCGCCGGTGCAGCGCGAAGTGCGCCGTGTGGTAGTTCATCACCACGCCCGCCGCCGCCTCGAAGCTCCACCGCGCGGGGATGCGGAACACCATGTCCGGCGAAATCGCCGCCACCTCCGCGAAGCCTCCCAGCCCGAAGCTGAACGCCATCACCCGGTCGCCCGGCTTCACCGCCGCTCCCGAGGGCGCGGAGCGCACCACGCCCGCCACTTCCACGCCCGGTACGAAGGGCACCGGCGGCTTCAGCTGGTACTGCCCCCGGGTGAGCAGCAGGTCCGGAAAGCTCACCCCCGCGGCCACCACGTCGATGAGCACCGCGTCCGCTGCGTCGGGCTCCGGGAGCTCCACCAGCGTGAGGCCCTCGGGTCCTTCCAGTCGCTGCAACTGAAGTGCGCGCATGTCCCTTCCTCCCAGCGCGCGAGCCTCGCGCACCCCACCGCATCCGCAAAGGGACACGGCGCCCACATGGGGATATCCCTGTCAGGCGGCGCGAGCGGCGCGCGTCTCCACCCGAAGGATTCCGGCGTCCGGCCGGTGTGGCCCTACACGCCCTGGGTGCTTGATGTCGCTGGTTCGAGTCCAGCTCTCCCGACTGTCTTTCCGGGAGATAGCTCAGAGGTAGAGCGCGAGCCTGAAACGAATGGCCGCGCCACTCGGACGCCGGAATCCCTCCCACCCTCAATTCCTGTCGGAAATGCCGCCGAAAATGCCCGGGGCCCTCGCGCGCGGACCCTCGCAGGCTGTCCTCGGTCACGCCTTTTTCGGGAAATTCTGAGGGGGCTGGGGTTACCCACTACGTCGCCTGGTTCTTCAAAAGTACCGGGTAGGGCACTCATAAGTCTATGAAATACATGGGCTATTTAGCCTAAACTCGGAATTTAAGAATAGGCTACTTAGTAAAATTATCGCGCAACCTTGAAATACGTAACCCTCCCGTGGCACTGTGCTTCCTAATCTTTCCGCTTAGGAGGATTACAATGGTGAATCAGCGAGTGCGCGGTGCACTTGGTGTTGCGGCGCTGTCCTTCCTTGTTGGTTGCAACGAGTCCACCCCTGCTCCCGAGGCGAAGCCCCAGGAGACCGCGAGCAAGACCGCGGCTCTGGAGTCCGCTGGGACGAAGATTCTTGCCAAGGATGCCTCCGGCATCCCGACGTTCATCACCGGCAAGCTGGGTCAGTTGGTGATTTCGCCCGCAGGCGCGGCGTCCATGCGGGAGGCCGAGCTGGCTCCGGCGGTGGCTGTCGTGGCTCCCCTGTTCCACCTGAACACGGGCGACCTGTTCCTGAAGAAGGCCTACACGGACCCCCAGGGCGACAGCCACTTCCGCTATGGCGTCCGGGTCAACAACATCCCCGTGCTGGGCGGCGAGCTGCGCATCCACACCCGCAACGGTGAGGTCTACGCGGCGAACACCAACACCCGCAGCGACCTGAAGGCCGAGGCCAAGGCCGGCGTCGACGTGTCGGTGGCGAAGGCGTCCCTCCAGGCCGACCGTGAGACGCACGAGGGTCTGGTCATCCAGGAGGAGAGCGAGCTCGTCTACTGGCGCGACTCCGACCAGCTCATCCTGTCGTACAAGCTCACCCAGACGGGTGAGAAGCGCGACGGAACGCCGGTTCGCGACGACGTGATTGTGAACGCGAAGAACGGCGATGTGATTGCCCGCCTGCCGCGCATCCACACGGCGCTCAACCGCCGCCTGCACAACGGCAACAACACCACCACCCTGCCGGGTGCGCTGGTTCGTTCCGAGGGGCAGCCCGAGCACGCCGACCCGGTCGTCAACACCAACTACGACCACCTGGGCACCGTCTACGACTGCTACCAGGAGAAGTACGGCCGCGACTCCATCGACGGCACCGGTGGCGTCCTCATCAGCACCGTGCACCACCGCGTCGCCTACGTGAACGCCTTCTGGGACGGTACCCAGATGGTGTACGGCGATGGCGACGGCGTGAACGCCAGCAACCTGGCGAACTCGCTGGACGTGACGGCGCACGAGCTGACCCACGCCGTGACGGAGAACGAGTCCAACCTCACCTACTCCGGTGAGTCCGGCGGCCTGAACGAGTCCATGTCGGACATCTTCGGCGCGGTCTGCGAGTCGTTCGCCGACGGCGGGGTTGTCAGCGCCCGGACGTGGCTGGTGGGCGACGACATCTGGACCCCGTCCATCCCGAACGACGCCCTGCGCTACATGGCGAACCCCACGCAGGACGGCGACTCGCTCGACTACTACCCGGACTACTCCTCCGGCGTGGACGTGCACTACAGCTCCGGTATCCCCAACCTGACCTTCTACCTGCTGTCGCAGGGTGGCACGCACCCGCGCGCCAAGACCACGACGGTGGTCGCGGGCATCGGCATCGACAAGGCCGGGCAGATCTTCTACCGCGCCAACCGGGACATCCTCCTGGCCGGCTCCGGCTTCGAGGCGGCCAAGCTCGCCACCGAGCAGGCCGCGGCGCAGCTGGGCTACACCACCGCCGAGATTGAGTCGGTGAGCAACGCCTGGAAGGCGACGGGCGTCGGCGTTCCCATCATCATCGACTCCACCCCCATCGAGAAGGATGTCCCCATCGCGGACATCTCCGGTGGCCGCGGCGAGAAGAAGTACTGGGACTTCGAGGTGCCGGAAGGCGCGTACGACCTGAACGTCAGCATCACGGGCGGCACGGGCGACGCGGACATGTACGTCCGGTACGGCAATGCTCCCACGACGAGCCTGTACGACTGCCGTCCGTACCGCTCGGGCAACGCGGAGAGCTGCCCGTTCCCCACGCCGAACCACGGCAAGTGGTACGTCATGCTCAACGGCTTCAGCCCCTACACGGGCGTGACGCTGACCGTCACCTGGAAGGGTGGCTTCGTGCCCGTGCAGAGCGGCGTGGCCGTGAAGAACCTCTCTGGCGCGGCGGGCTCGTCGCGGGTGTTCACCATCCAGGTTCCGGAGCGCAAGCCCGGCACCGGCACCAACAGCCTGTACATCCAGACGGGCGAGGGTGAGGGCAACCCGGACATCTACGTCAAGCTGGCGTCGGCGCCGTCGAAGTTCGACTACGACTGCCGCAGCGTGAAGGAGCACCAGTCCGAGGTGTGCAACCTCATCAACGTGCCGGCCGGCAAGTACTACATCGAGGTCTTCGGCGCGAAGGGCGGCTACGAAGGCATCGCGTTCATCGCGTCGCACAAGTAATCACCTGACGTCACCGGCGCGGCCCTCGGGTCGCGCCGGAAAGGCCCCGGTCGTCCGTTTCCTCACGGACGTCCGGGGCTTTGTCATGTGCGGGGTGAGGGTGCTTCAGAGCGGGCGGACGGCGGGGCCCGGCAGGATTTCGCGCAGGCACCGCTCGATTCCGCCCCGGTGCTTCCACTGCTGCGGGTAGCCGAGCGACACCTCCTCGAAGCGCACCCCGTCCCGCCACTGCGTCAGCGGAATGTGCAGGTGGCCGGTGACGACCACTTCCGCCCTGTAGCGCGCGTGCCAGTCCTCGGTGCGCTTCGTCCCACACCAGATGGAGAAGCGGGGGATGCGCGGCAGGCGCACGTGCTCGTAGCGCAGCGGGTAGTGGTTGATGAGCACCGTGGTGCAGCCCGCGGGCAGGGCCTCGAGCCGCGCCTGGGTGGCTTCCACGCGCGCGGCGCACCACGCGGAGCGGCTGGCGTAGGGCTCCGGGTGCAGCAGCACCTCGTCGGTGCACAACAAGTCATCCTCCCACGCCCACTCCAGCGCCTTGTCCTCCGGCACGTGGTCCGGGCGGAACGAGTAGTCGTAGCCCAGGAACATGGGGACGAGGACGCGGTGAGGGCCCCCGCCGGGCCAGCGCGGGTACGGGTCCTCGGGCGTGAGCGCGCCGTGGCTGCGGCACAGCGCCACCAATCGTTGGTAGCGCGCGTCGCCTTTCAGCTGAGGTTGCTCGGAGGGCATGGTCCACAGCTCGTGGTTGCCCGGTACCCAGAGGACCTGCCGGAAGCGCGCCGTCAGCGTGCGCAGCATGAAGTCCATCTCGGAGAGGCTCTCGCCCACGTCACCGGCGACGATGAGCCAGTCCTCGGGGAAGAAGGGGAGGGTCTGCAGGGCCTGCCGGTTGTCGGCGTGGCGCAGGTGCAAGTCACTGATGGCGTAGAGCTTCATGGCGGCGCGGCCACCTTAACGCGGGCGGGCGGGGCGCGCCGCACGGAGGGTGCCCACGGCTCAGGCGGAGCACGCCCCAGCAGGGCCCGAGGGCCCCGAGGGCCCCGAGCCGAGGGCGCGCAGCAGCGCATGCACCTCTGACGGAGGCGCGGCGCGGTCCACCCAGGTGATGCCCCGGAGGCACGGCCGGGCTGGAGGCCGCACCGCGTGGAGCGCGCAGGCGGTGCGGGGATGGCGCGCGCGCACCTGCTCCAGCAAGCCCAGCCCGTCTCCATCCGGCAGCAGGTCGCCGCTCACCACCACGCGCGGTGCCTGCTCACACACGAGCGCGAGTGCTTCCGTCATGTCGCGCGCGAAGCGCTTCCCACCTGGCAGGTCCCTCGCGAGTCGCCGCAGCGCGGCGAGCGCGCGCGGGTCTTCGTCCACGAACAAGAAGGTGAGCACGGGCATCACGGTCATCGCTTCGACGTCCTCGGGGCGAGGGGAACGCCTCAGGTCAGGTCCCCTCAAGACTACCTGGGAAGTTCTTGGATGCCAACCTCTCAAGTCATATCGACATGGGCGAACCCGTTAGGTTAACGAACATGGAAAAGACCCTCGCAACCCGCCTCGGAGGAGCTGCGCGACTCGCCCGGACCCGCCTGAATCTGACGCAGGCCGACGTCGCGGAGCGCATCGGTATCGCGAGTGAAGTCTACGGGCGACTGGAGCGCGGGCACATGTTGCCGAGCATCCAGACCTTCCGTCGGCTGTGCGTGGTGCTCTCCATCTCCGCGGACGAAGCCCTGGGCCTCAAGCCGTCTGGAGAGGTGAAGTGGGCCGCGGAGCCTCCCAGTGAGTATGGCGAGTCCGGTGAGCTGCGCCGCCTGTTGCGTCGCGCCAAGCAACTGGACCGCGCCGCCATCCGGCTGCTGAGTGTCCTGGCCGCGCAGTTCCGCCCCAAGGGCAACGGCTGACACCGGGGCGCGCGCTTACGAGCCGGCGCGCGCGGCCTCCAGCTTCCCCAGGCGCTCGCGCAGCTTCTTCGCGGAGGGGAACCCGTGGAAGAGGACGACCTGGGGGTGTGCCTCCAGCGTCTCGCGCTCGGTGGGCTCCTTCGACAAGAGCGCGCGGTCCACGCCCAGCAGCAGTCCCGCGTCGGGTCTCGTGCGCAGCTCCGCGAGCCGGCGGGTCAGCGCGCTCGCGTGCCAGGGGTGGAACAGCTCCAGCGCGACCTCCCGTCGCGACGCGCGGTGGCGGAAGGTCAGGTCCGGCACGCACAGGCTCGCGGCGCCCACGTGCCGGGGCAGGGGCGTGAGGTCCAGCTCCCACGCGTCATCCTCGAAGCTCGCCGACAGCGAGGCGACCTCTTCGGGCACGTGGCCCAACGCGGCGGGTAGGGGAGAGACGAGCGGATCCTTGTCGCTCAGGGTGAGCGTGGCCTGGCGTCGCGAGGGCTCCACGGTGGCCTTCAGCTCCCAGCGCTCCAGCACCGGGACGACGGACAGGAACGAGGCGAGCTGCAGGCCGTACTTCTTCTGCATCGACAGCATGGCGCCGGGCCCTTCCACCTCCAGCTCCCAGTCCGGACCGTCGCGCCGCACCTCCGCGACCAGGCGGCAGAACTTCAGCCACCGCAGCACCTTGCGCACGCGCAGCAGCTCCGGCGAGCGGGCCCGCAGCGTCAGGCGCCGCGCCGACAGCAGCGGTCCCTGGGCCAGCGCCAGGTTGTAGCGGTCCAGGAGGACCCGCGCCGTGGGCGCTTCCGCGTCCCAGCCCAGCAGCTTCCGATTCCCAGGCAGGTCCGCGTAGAGCGCGGCCCGCGCGTCCGTCAGTGGCACGCCCAGGGCTGCTTCCAGGCGCGCCTCGTAACCCTCCACGGAGGTGTCGGGTGTCAGCGTGCGCAGTGTCCGCGCGGCTGTCTTGAAGCGCTCCCATCGGGCTTCGGAGGCGCCGGGCGCGGGCTCCTCGAAGACGAGCCGGTCCACGAGCAGCTTCACCAGTCCGCGCGCGATCTTGGGGCGCGCGAAGGCTCCGGCGGACATGCCCAGCGTCTCCTCCACGTCGTCGCATGTCTCGCCCCGTGAAGACTCCACGGTGGCCAGCAGGTCCGAGGACAGGGACAGCAGGGCCTCGTCGTCGCGCTTCACGAAGACCGGGCGCAGCACGCCCTTGCTCACGCGGAAGGCGAGCAACTCGCGCGTCAGCACGTCGGGCCTCGCGCGAGGCCAAGGCGTGACAGTGCATTCGGCCGCGTGGGTGTCAGCACCTCAAGCCTCCTCCTGGCCGGCGTCGTGCTGGTGCCGCCGCTCTGCGCAGTCTGCGCGAGGCCCACCGCGTACAGGGGCGCGCACCTCAAGCCTCCTCCTGGTAGGCGTCATGCTGGCGCCGCCGCTCGCTGATGCCGCTCTCCGCCGTCTGCGCGGAGCACACCTCGTACAGGAGCGCGCGTTTCCCCGGGCGCTTGCGCAGGATGCGTCCCAGCCGCTGCACGTGCTCGCGCACGCTGCCACTGCCGCTGAGCACCACGCCCACGCGGGCCTCGGGCACGTCGACGCCCTCGTTCAACACGCGCGAGGTGAGCAGCACGGGCAGCTCTCCGGAGGAGAAGGCCGCCAGCAGCGCCTTGCGCTCCGGCACGGGCGTGTGGTGCGTGAGCGCGGGCAGAAGCAGCCTTCGCGCCAGCGTGTACACCGTCTCGTTGTCATCGGTGAAGACGAGCACCCGGTCCTCGCGGTGCTCCAGCAGGATGCGCCACAGCACCTCCTGCTTGCCGCTGGAGGTGAGGGCGATGCGGCGTTGCTCGCGATAGGCGCGGTACGCGGCCCGGCCCTCGTCGCTGCGCTGACTTTGCGCCAGGAAGCGCGCCCACCCGTCCGGCGCCGACAGCCGCACGCCCAGCTTGCGCACGAAGTTGAGGTAGAGCGCCCGCGCCTCGTCGTAGCGCGCCTTCTCGTCCGCTGTCAGCGGCACCGCCACCTGCTTCACCTCGTAGGGCGCCAGGTACTCGCCCTGAAGCTCGCGGATGTCGGTGCGGTGCACACGAGGGCCCAGCAGCTCCTCGCACACCCGCTCGCCGCCGTCGGTGCGCTCCAGCGTCGCGGTGAGGCCCAGCCGGTAGGGTGCCAGCGAGCCCTCCGCGATGAAGCGGTAGCTGGGCGCCGGCAGGTGGTGGCACTCGTCACAGACGAGCAGGCCGAAGCGGTTGCCGTGGAACTCCGTCTGCATCGCCGCCGAGTCGTACGTCGTCACTGTCAGCGGCTGTCGGTCATTCACCCCGCCGCCCAGCATCCCCACCGGCAGGGCGAAGTGGCGCGCGAGCACCCCCTGCCACTGCGTCATCAGGTCCAACGTCGGCACCACGACGAGGGTCGGCCGCTTCACGTGGGCGATGGCCAGCACGGCCAGCAGCGTCTTGCCCGCGCCCGTCGGCAGCTCCACCAATCCCCGGCCCCCCGCCTGCGTCCACGCCTCCAGCGCCGCGCGCTGGTGGGGAAACGGCTGGATGGGCACGGTCAGCGTTGCCTCGAGCGGCTCGAAGCGCTTCGCCCGGTCCTCGTACGCCACGCCCAGCTCCCGCAGCCGCAGCACCACGTCGCGGTAGTGCCAGGCCGGGGCGCGGTACACCCCCGTGCGTCCATCCTTCTGGAAGAGGGCGAGCAGCCGCGCATCCTCCGGCAGCGTGGGAGCCACCAGCGTGCCGCAGTCGAAGTGGAGCTCGCAGGTGCCGTCCATGGGGCGTCGCCTGCACCTAGCCGGTCAATCCACGTTTCGCCAGCCTCATGAGAAGGCGAGAGGGAGGCCGGGGCCGCGCATGTCTCCTTGCAGGAGGCCCCGCGTTCGGGATACCCACCCGCGCCCATGCGTTTTGTCTCGCTCGTTCCCCTGCTGTGTGGGCTGGCGGTCGTCGCCCAGGGTGGTCTCAACAAGCGCTTCGCCGGCCAGTGGGGCCTGCTGAGCGCTGTACTGATGAACATGGTGGTGGCGACGGTGGCCACCTTCGCCGTGTACGCCGTCGCGCGCTCGGTGCCCGGCCTGTGGCCCGAGGCCGCCGCCACGACGGGCCGCTTCTCCGGCTTCACCTTCTGGCACCTGCTGCCCGGGTTGTGTGGCGTCGTCATCGTCGTCGGCATGCCCTGGGCCATCAGCCGCGTGGGCGCGGTGCAGTCCGTCCTGCTGCTCATCGCCGCGCAGCTCGCCACCAGCCTCGTCTGGGACGCGATGGTGGAGAACCGCCCCGCCACGCTCGCCCGGGTGCTGGGGTCGGCGGTCGCCTTCTCCGGTGCGGCCATCGCCGTCTGGAAGGGTTAGGTTTCCCCGCAGATGCGTCGCGTCCTCATCGCCAGCCCCCATGTCGCGTCCCGCGAGCTGTTGCGCCGCGTCCTCGCTGTCGATGACGAGAGCCTGCTCATCTCCGCCACCGGCGACACCGACGACGCGCTCTCCTCCATCGCCTCGGCGCCCCCCGCGCTCGTGGTGGTGGACCTGCGCAGACAGGACGAGGACCACCCGTTGTTCCTCGGGCTCTTGCGCAAGCGGCACCCGACCCAGCCGGTCATCGCGCTGGTGCCGGGCCGCATGCGCATCTTCGACGGCAGCCACGAGCGTGTCGTCGACGCGCCCGGTGACAGCACCGAGTCCCTCCACCAGCTCCTCGACACCTTGAGGACCGCGGTCAGGGACCTGGTCGCCCAGGAAGTGCTGAGGGTGCTGCGTCCGCCCGTCGGCCGGGCCTGAGCCTTCGCCTCACAGGCGCAGGCGGTAGCCCAGTCCTCCCGCGAGGAATCCCCCGACATTCACGTCGCCCGTGGTGACGAAGTCCAGCGGGGCCAGGTGGTAGTGCGCCTCCAGGAAGAGGCCGCCGGGGCCCAGCGGAAGCTCCAATCCCGCCAGCGCTTGCAGCCCCAGCCCGCCGCCGCTCTCCGACGCGGTGGCGCCGAAGAGGTCGGACGTGGCGCGGTGCAGGTACAGGCCCGGCCCTCCGCCCACGTAGGGAGTCATTGAGCCCAGTGCCCGCTCGAAGCGGAAGACCGCCGACAGCAGGAAGGCCACCTCGCGCACCGCGACCGTGTAGCGGCCGTCCGGAGGGGGCGCGCCGAAGCCGCCCAGCTGTGAGTCGGTGAGCACGCCCGACGCCTGAGGCCGGTGGTAGTTCACCTCCATCACCACCGCGAGACGTCGCTTCAGGAACGGCGTGACGTAGCCCAGCTCCAGGCCCAGGTAGAGGTCGCCACCCAGCGGCGCGGTGGACTTGAAGAAGCCCACCTTCGGCGCCAGCAGGACGCGGCCTCCGCCGACACCCTCCGTCGAGGCGGCGGGCTTCGAGCCGGAAGCGGCGAGCGCGGTGAGCGCGACGAGCACGAGTGCGTTCATGGAAGGAGCGCTCCAGACAAGGACGCGGGGCGGGCCCCGTCTTCGGAGGTGAGCGTCACGGTCGGCTCGGGCACCACGGTGAAGCCCTCGGCCGAGGGCACCAGTCCCACCGCGCCGCTCGGGTCGATGACCTCGAGTGCATAGGGCCCGCCCGGGGCCAGGCCCTGGGGGCACTTGGGGTCACTCCCCGGCTCCTCGAAGCCCGAGCACGTGGGCAGCTCCGCGGTGACCTCCGTGGCGGACACCCGCGTCACCGCGCGCAGCGGGATTCGCTGGGTCAGCGTGGGGTCCGACTTCAAGGGCGCCAGCACGTACAGCTCCGGCACGTCCGTGAAGCCGCGCTGCTCACCCGTGGGCGCATTGAAGAGGCGGATGGCGGTGTTGCTCAGCTCGCTCCCGGACCTCGGCGTCAGCGTGAGGGTGCCCAGGTGGGGGTAGGCCAGGTCGACGCCACCGGCCGCGACGGCCGCGCAGCCCTCGGGCTGGGTGAGCACCAGGTCATAGACGCCCTCGGGCGTGCCCGGCGGAACCTCCGACTCGATGCGCGTCGTCGAGACGACGGTGATGAAGAAGAGGGGCAAATCGGCCTGGCCCTCGCGGCGCAGGACGATGATGGGGGAAGTGCCTGGCTGGAAGTCGCGGCCTTCGAGGACGATGGAGTTGGCGCCCGTGGCCGAGTACCCATCCACCGGCGGCACCACCCGCGTCACCGTGGGCGGCGGCACCACCGTCATCGCGTCTGGCAGCGAGCCGGTGCCGCCCAGGGGATTGGCGACCTCCACCGCATAGGTGCCCGGGAGCAGCTCCACCGGGGGCGTGCTGTCGCGCGTGGGCAGGTTGAGGAGCAGCAGCTCCGGCCGCACGTAGAAGACCTGGCTCCGGGACAGCGTGTAGGTGGACGGCCCCCGCAGCGTCACCTCCGGCAGCACCACCGTCGGAGTGTCCGTGAGCGCTTCGCCAGGCACGGGAGTGAAGCGCTTGCCCTCGACTTCCAGGCTCCAGCCTGTCTGCCCGCCCTGCGCGTTGCAGACCTGCGTCAGCGTGGAGACGCGAGTCCGGGGATTGACGATGCGCTCCACCGCGGGCGAGGGCCCCTCCGTGGTGCGTGAGCACCCGCCGAGGGCAATCAGGGCCGTGGCGACGACTTGCAGGCGCAAAGCGGTTCCTCCCCTTCGTCAAACGACGGGCTCGCACGTTAGGACGCCCTCCCCGGAGGCCCGGAGATTTTTCCGGTTCCGACCAGGAGCCTCGCCCCGTGGACCCGTTGCCGCCGCGCAACTCCGCGAACTCACTGGTTTCGGGCGTGGTGCGGGCGTCGGCACGGCGAATGCTATGGGTTCATGTCGCGGGGGATGACGCGGTCCGGTGGGGGGCGTTGGGGGCGGGGACGTGTCGTGCAAGGGGCTGGGCGGAGACGAGTCGGTGCCTGGAGTGGGGAGGCAGGGTTCGTCGGTGGGGATGGGGGCCGGTGAGGGGGAAGGTTGGCGACAGGCGCGGCGGGGCTTCGGGACTCGCGAGCGGTGGCGCAGGTGGATGGGGGACGGGCGGCGGGGCGGGCGAGCCGGGCTCCGGTGGAAGCGGGGGTTTCCACCGGAGCCTGTTCACCTCGAGGTGGGGGGCGGGAGTGGGGCCACGGGGGCGTGGCGCGCGCGAGGACGTCAACGCGCGGTGGGGGGGAGTGCGGTGCCAGGGGGACGTCACCTGGGAGGGAAAGGGGCCACCGGAGCTGTCCGGTGCGTGTTGGCTGGCAATGCAGGGGACCGCGGAGCGTCGCGGCGGGATGGGGTGGGGAATCGACGCATGGGGATGTTGTCCACGGTGATTGCGCTGCTGTTCGTGCTGGTGGCGAGGGGGGCGCTGGCGTCGGATGGGGTTCAGGTGCGCCGGAGGACGGCACAGGACCCCGAGCGGTTGGCGCCTTTTGGCTTGATGCTGGACGCGGGGGTGACGGAGGGCGCGGGCCTGTCCGTCTCGTTCAGTCCGACGCGGGTGGTGCGACTGCACCTGGGCGCGACTCACAATGGCGTCCGTGCTGGCGCGCGTGCGGGGCTCACGTTGTTGCCGATGCGAGGCATGCTGACGCCGGCCTTCAGCCTGGACGTCGGTCATGCGCAGCCGGCGAACGTGCAGGGCCTGGAGCGCAGGCTCGCGGACCTGTCGTTGCCGCCGCTGCCGTCGATGGAGCGCGTGGGCTACACGTATGCGAGCGCGCTCGTGGGGTTGGAGCTGCGCACGCCTGGGCGCCTCACCTTCTTCCTGCGGGGTGGCCTCAGCTTCATGGAGCTGTATGGCCCCAGCATGAAGGACCTGGACGAGTCGCTTCGCGGCTCGGTGGGCCCCGGAGAAGAGCGCTCGTGGATGCTGCGCACGGTGCGTCCCACGGCGAAGCTGGGCTTCCTGCTGTCCTTCGGTTAGCGGTGCGCCGCGAAGTACTCCAGCACCTGGTCTTCCGCCCAGAAGCGGGGGCGGTGCGCGTGGCCGGCGACGAAGCCCACGTGTCCGCCGTGCTGGGTCAACACCACGCTCAGGTTCGGATTGTCCTTCGCGTTGGGCGGGATGACGGGTGACTCCAGCATCGGGTCATCCGCGGCGCTGATGAGCAGCGTGGGCTTGCGGATGGCGTGCAGCTTCGGCCCCGCGGAGGACTCGGCGTAGTAGTGCTCGGCGCTGTCGAAGCCGTGCAGCGGCGCGGTGACGGCATGGTCGAACGCCCGCACCGTGCGCGCCGCTTCCATGGCGCGGCCGTCGAAGGCCTGGGGGAAGCGCTTGAGCTTCGCGCGCGCCTTGCCCTTCAGCGTCCGCAGGAACCGCTCCCGGTACACCAGGTGGATGGGCCCGGGGCCATCCAGCTTCTTGCAGCAGGCGTCCAAATCATACGGCGCGCTGACGGCGGCGGCGGCCTTCACGGGCGCGTCGTCGCCCTGGTCCTCCAAGAGCCGGCACAGCACGTTGGCGCCCAGGGAGAAGCCCACGGCGAACAGCGGCCCGGTGGCCCGCTCGCGCAAGTCGCGCAAGAGGCCGAGCGCATCATCGATGTGGCCCGAGTGGTACGTGCGGGCCAGCCGGTTGGGCTCACCGCTGCACGAGCGGAAGTTGAGCGCGGTGGCGCCCCAACCGCGCTCGGCGGCGCCTCGGAGGATGGCGGTGATGTAGCCGGCCCGGGACGAGCTCTCCAAGCCGTGCAGGGCCACCACGTGCGGCGCGCCGGTGGGCCCGTCGAAGGTGTCCAGGTCGACGAAGTCTCCGTCGGGCAGCTCGCGCCGCTCCCGCCTCAGCGGAGGGACATGACGGGGACGCACGAGGTTCGCGTAGATGGTCTGCGCATGCTCGTTCGTCAGACCCGGCGCGGCGACGAAGGGCTCGGTCGGCTGGAAGTTCACGACTCCGGGATAGCCCCGTCGGGGGGACGGGGACAAGGGGCCGTGGTGCGCTCGTCAGCGCGGGCGTTCGCCAACGGGCGCTTGGGTGGGGGTCGACGCGGCCTCCGCGGGAGACCTCTGGAGTCGGGCCCGCTTCATCGAGGCACAGCCCTGCTCCTTCACGGCCTTCGCCTCGGCGGTGAGGTCGAAGAGGGCCAGGTACTTGTCCACCCGCTCCTCCAGCGTGGGGGCCTCGATGAGCCGGCAGACCTCGTCCGCCTGGTAGTCGCGGCAGATGCTCGGCCGGTTCTCGTACATGGAGCAGAGGTTGTTTTCAGTGAGGTGCGGGCAGCGCAGCCCCAGCGGTTTGTCGAGCGCGGCGATGTCCGGCGCCACGCAGCAGGCGCCACAGAGGGTGCATTCCATGGGGGGAGGGCCTCCGTGACTCAACGTGGGACGACCTTCTTCAAATCCCCGGAGTTCGTCACCGTGACGAGGACTCCCTGGCCCTTCTTCCACGACAGGAAGTCCCGCTCGGCCTTGGGCACGAGCACGGTCTCCTTCACGCCGTCATCCTCGTAGCGGATGTGCACGGCGTACTCCTCCGAGCGGTGCTGCCGGTCCGTGGCGCCTGGCTGGAGCGTGGGCCACACGGGCTTGCCGTCCTGCCCTGTCGCCTCGCGCCGGTCCACCTGCTTCCACTCGTACGTGTCATACGTGCACTGGCGCGCGTAGACGGGCTCGTTGCGGTAGCGCGTCTCGTTCTGACAGTCCTCGTAGCGCTCGTTGCAGTACTTCGTGATGTCCTCGCAGACCTCCTCGACGAAGCCGTTGCCCTTGTCCCGGCGGCGGCACTTCTCCTCGGTGCCGCACGCCACCCGGCGCGTCTTGGAGCGGCACACCCGCTCCGTCCCGTCCGCCACCTTGCGCGTGCCCCGCTGACGCTCCACGCAGTCGCGCACGTTGTCCACGCCCGCTACCTCACCCGAGCCGTTGACGGGCATGCGCGCGCTGACCCGGCTCAACTGGTCCGCCCAGCCCGTCTTCCGCACGGACGTGAAGCGCTCCTGCGTCACGGCGACCTTCCACGAGGTGCCCGTGACTTCGCCGGTGAAGTCGTGCGTGGCGCGGGACCACATGCCGTACAGGCCCGAGCCGAAGCAGCACGAGAACAGCACGCCCAGAAACAGCCACTTCTTGAGCGAGCGCGGTTTTGTCTCCGGCGGCGGCGCGGCGGGAGGCTTCCTCGCGGGCGTCTCGAACGCCTGGAGCGGCGCGGCCTTCGCGTCCGCCGAGCGCTCCGCGCTGCAGTGCTTGCACCGGGGCTGGTCCCCTCGATTCGCGGCGCCGCAGAAGGCGCAGAACCAGTCCTCGCCCGCGCCAGCAATCTCCAGCGCCTTGTCGTCCGTCACGCCCTCGCGCAGGGACTTGCCGCTCTCCGCGTCCACGTCGCCGAAGTCGAAGTCCGACTCGTCGCCCGACAGCTCGCGGGGGTTGTTGCAGTTCGGGCAGCGCTTGTGCCGGGCCAGGATGTCCTTGGCGTCGCAGGACGTGCAGTTCCAGGTGCCCTCGATGATGCGCGTGCGCTTGGCCATGCTCGCATCCTAGCCGTGCGTCACACCCAGAGCGCGCGCGAGAACGCCACCAGCTCGGCCGGCGGCAGGCCGGGGCGCAGCGGCCGGAGCATCGGGAGAGAGCCGTCCCGAGCGACTCGGATGGCCCCGGGCACTCGCGCCACCCAGGGCAGGGTGGCGGGCTCCTCCCAGATGACCACGCGCGCCAGGCCCGCCCGGTGGGCCACGCCTCGCGCGGCCTCCAGCAGGGCGACGGCGTCCTCCACCGACTCCGCGTCGAGCAGCAGCACCACCAGCTCGCCGTAGCGGGCCATCATCGCCCACAGGGCGGTGGAGTTGCCCACCGTGGCGCCACACGCCTCGGGCCGCGGCCGGCGCAGCAGCTCCGAGTAGATGCGCTCGCGCTCCAGGTGCCAGTCCACCTGCGCGGCGCTCGGCCAGAGGAGGAAGGGCACGTCCGGACGCTGGATGCGCCCCATGACCTGGGGCACGTCGCCGTCGCACAAGAGCGCGTCCACGGCGTGCGTGGACAGGCCTCCCACGGCGGACAGGTGCCAGTCCCAGGCGGGGGCCTCGCGATAACCGGAGCGGCGGTAGAGCGGAGCGCCCACGTCGGAGAAGAGGAGGGCGGCGTGGTGGCTCGCGGACTCCTGCTCCAGCCGGGAGGCGACGGCGTCCATCAGCCGCGTCGCATGGCCGTGGCCGCGCAGCGCGGACTCCGTGAAGACGCTGGCGATGGCCTGACAGACGCCATGCGTGGCCACTCCGTCGGGGCCGCGCAGGTAGCTGTCCGTGTGGAACGTCTCACACGAGGCCAGCACCCGGCCTTCGTCGTCGAGCCACAGCCAGGTGCGCATCCCCTCCCGACACCACGGGTGGGCGCGCAGTCGCTGCTCGCGTTGGTGGAACTGCTCCACGGTGAGTGGGGAGCCCCAGGCGGCATGGGTGACGCGGTCCCGCTCGGCTTTCTGCGCATCGGTGGCGAGGGCCAGGTGCATGTCACGCCAACGTAGCGCCACCCAGGCATCGCGCGCATCCACCCGGAAGGCCCGGGTAGGGCCTACAGGAAGGTGGTGTACGGGAAGCGGACGTGGAGCTGGAGGTAGGCCTGGCCCACGTGGAAGATGCCGTCGCGCACCCGGTCCGGCAGGCCCAGGCTGCCCAGCTCCTGGGGCACGTAGAGCGCGGACTCCCAGCCCAGGCTGACGAGGAAGTTCTTGGTGAACTGCAGCTCCAGGTCCACGCCCAGCTCGGCGCCCGGCCGGAGGAAGTGCGTATCCGCCAGGGTGTCCGAGTGCAGGTACGCATACGTCAACAGCACCCCGCCCCCCACGGTCAGCCGCACCGGGCCGTCCGTCAGCGGCAGCCCCAGCCCCAGCGGCTTCCAGGTGATGCCGTACATGCCGGTGTTCTTCAGCTTGGGGGAGATGATGAACGAGTCGGGGATGAAGATGGACGGGGAGATGCGGACCTCGTCCACGCTCTTCGCGTACTTCCGGTACTTGGAGGGAATGGCGCGCTGGTTCTTCTTCAGCCAGTCCTTGTCCAGCACCGCCTCCACGGAGAGCTTCACGCCGGTGTGGATGGGCTGGTCGTCGAAGACGGGGCCGAAGAACATGTACGCGGCGGGGCCCACGCCCACGTCCACCGGGACGGTGACGCGCTGGGCGGCGGCCCATGCGGGCAACAGCAGCGTGCACAGCAGCGCGAATCGGGCGGTGCTCATGGGATGCGAATCTCCTGGGTGTAGCTGGCCCCCCCGGAATTAAGCACAACCACGACAATCAACCATTGCCGCACGCGGCGTGTTTGAAGCAGGAAGGGAGCCGCGCCGGCCCCGGGGGCGGCAAAGGACGCCCAGTGCTCTCCGGGACTCTGTCCGCCGGCACCGCGAGAACCTTGGAGAACCGATGCTTTCCGCAGCCCTCTTGATTGCCACGTCCCTGCAGGCCCAGACGCCCGCGCCCGCCGCTCCCGCCCAGGAGCCCGTCACGCAGGCGGCCCCTGTCGCCGCCACGCCGGAGGAGCGCATCGCCGCCGCCGCCGAGCGCGCCGCCGCCGCCGCCGAGCGCGCCGCCGAAGCCAGCGCCCGCGCCGCCGAGGCCGCCGAGCGCGCCGCGAACATCGCCGCCGGTGCGCCCCAGGCTGCCGCCGCCCCGGCGGACGCCGCCGCTGCCGCCGCCGCGAAGAAGAAGGAGGAGTGGGACATCGTCGTGGGCCTGGGCCTCATCTCCCTGACGGGCAACGCCTCCACCCTGACGTTCAGCGGCCTGGCCAGCGCGTCGCGCACCACCGAGCACTGGATTTATGGCGTGAAGGCCTTCGGCAACTACGGCCGCAGCCGTCCGCCGGAAGTGTCGGGCGAGGAGGCGGAGTCGCAGCTGGTGGCGCTCAACGCGGGCATCGAGCTGCGGGGAGACCGGCGCTTCACGAAGATGCTGAGCGGCTACCTGCTGGCGGGGGCGCTGACGGACCACGTGGGCAGCGTCGAGTCGCGGACCTCCGGCGAAGGCGGTCTCGGCGTCCTCTGGTGGGACGAGAAGACGAAGGACGAGCGCGAGTCCTACCTGCGCACGGACCTCGCCTTCCGCTACGCGCGCGAGACGCGCTTCCAGTACTACCCGTCGCGGCTGGACCTGCCGGACGTGGACCTGGGCGGCCCGCGCTTTGGTGTCGCCTTCCGCTACGGCGTCACCAAGGACGTGCTCCTGAAGGAGGACGCGGAGGTGCTGCTGAGCGTCATCGGCGACTCCCGCGTGCTGGCCAGCAGCCAGACGCAGCTCGCCGTGCGCCTGACGGAGATGTTGTCCCTGGGCGTCAGCTTCCTGGTGAAGCACGATAGCAAGCCGCCCGAGGGCAAGGTGTCCACGGACACCGCGCTGGCCTTCAACCTCGAAGTGGCGCTGTAGCCGTCAAATGCAACGCGGCGCCGGGGAAGTCTCCCTCGGCGCCGCGCGGTTGAAGCAGGGGGGCTCTCTTCCGAGAGGCCCCGGGATGTCAGTGCCCCGGCTTCGGGGTCTCCGGCGTGTCCTTCGTCTGGTCAGGCCTCAGCCCACCACCGAACCGGCCGCGCTGCGCGCCCGTCCCGATGTCGGGGGGCTGCAGGTCGCTGTACTGCGAGCCGGGCGGGTTGGCGCCGCGGAAGCGGGTGCCGAAGTCCGCGAGCGGGATGATGAGCATCAGCACCACGAAGACGATGGAGACGCCGAACACGATTCGGTTGGCGCCCCGGTGCTCGGACAGGTGCATGAAGTACAGCGCGACGAGCGTGCCCTTCACCGTGGCGATGACGAGCGCGAGCAGCAGGCCGTAGTTGGCGATGTGTATGCGGCCGGTGATGACGGTGACGACCGTCAGCACCAGCAGGACACCCCAGATGAGCCAGTAGCGGCCCGCTCCGTGGTGCTCATGCATGTTCTTCTCTTCCTGATGGGATTCGTTGGCGATGGCCATGGTGGTGTCGCCCTCAGACCAGGTACAGCATGGGGAACAGGAAGATCCACACCAGGTCGACGAGGTGCCAGTACATGCTGCCCAGCTCGACCATCGTGTAGTTGTTGGGGCCGAAGTCCTTCTTCCGGAACGCTCGGACCATCGCCACCGCCAGCACCGTCATGCCGATGACGACGTGCAGCGCGTGCAGCGCCGTCGAGCAGAAGTAGACGGTGAAGTAGAGGGTGATGCCAGGCATCTGCATCCCCTCGTAGAAGTAGTACCGGCCCGGCAGCGTCCCGATTTCGAACTTGTGGTGGTACTCGAAGTACTTGATGACGAGGAAGCCCACCGCCATCACGAGGGTGAGCGCGAACATCACGCCCACCATCTTGTTCTTCCCCTCCTTCGCGTAGTGCACCGCGAGCGCCGCGGTCAGCGAGGAGGTGATGAGGACCACCGTGTTGATGGTGCCCATCGTCAGGTCCAGGCTGCGGCTGCCCGCTGCCCACGCGTCCGGGAAGAGGAAGCGGTAGCAGCCGTAGCAGACGAACAGGCCGGCGAAGAGCAGGATTTCCGTCGCCAGGAACAGCCACATGCCCAGGCGGGCGGCATGGTTCTGCACCTCGAGCGACGCGAAGTGCTCCGCCAGGCGCGGCACGTTGGCCGTGCCGCCGGCGGTGTGAGCGCTAGACTGCATCGGGGACCTCGGCCTTCTTCGGGTCGACGTAGAAGTGGGGCTCCTCGGGGAAGGTCACCTGCGGGCCCACGAAGTTGTGTGTCGGCGGAGGCGACTCGCTCACCCACTCGTAGCCCTTGCTGCGCCACGGGTTCTTGCCAGAGGCCTCGCCGAACACCAGCGCGTACGTCAGGTAGAACGCGATGATGAGGAAGCCGAAGGCGAGCAGCGTCGCTCCCGCGGTGGAGGCCACGTTCAGGGCCTGGAAGCGCTCCGGGTAGTCATAGTACCGGCGCGGCATGCCGTTGTTGCCCAAGAGGAACTGGGGGATGAACGTCGCGTTGAAGCCCAGGATGATGAGCGCCGCGGACACCAGGCCCCATCCCTCGTGGTACGTCTTCCCGAACATCTTCGGGAACCAGTAGTGGAGGGAGGCCAGGAAGGCCATGATGGTCGCTCCCACCATGATGAAGTGGAAGTGGGCGACGACGAAGTAGGTGTCGTGCCACGGGACGTCGAGCGACACCGTGCCCAGCGCGATGCCCGTCATGCCACCGAACACGGTGAAGAACAGGAAGCCGCAGAAGTAGGCGAAGGGCGTCGAAAACTCGACGGCGCCCTTGTAGACGGTGCCCACCCAGTTGAAGACCTTGATGGCGGTGAACACACCGACCAGCATGGTGAGCACACCGAACACGCCCGCGTCGAAGGTCGACTGACCGGACACGAACATGTGGTGGCCCCAGGCGAAGAAGCCGACGAAGGCGATGCCGAGGCTGGAGTACGCCACCGCGCGGTAGCCGAAGATGTTCTTGCGGCTGTACGTGCTGACCACTTCGCTCATCACACCGAACGCCGGCAGCACCATGATGTACACGGCCGGGTGGCTGTAGAACCAGAACAGGTGCTGGAAGAGCACCGGGTCTCCGCCGCGCGCCGGGTCGAACATCCCGAAGCCGAACAGGTTCTCCACCGCCACCAGCACCGTCAACAGACCGATGACCGGAGTCGCGAGCACCTGGATGCAGCTGGTGGCGTAGATGGCCCAGACGAACAGGGGCATCTTGAACCAGGTGATGCCGGGCGCGCGCATCGTGTGGCAGGTGACGATGAAGTTGATGCCCGTGGCGATGGAGCTGAAGCCGATGATGAACGCGCCGAACATCACCGGCGCCACCGTCGTCGTCGTGTGCGTGCTGTACGGGGTGTAGAACGTCCAGCCCGTGTCCAGGCCGCCGTTGAGCATGCCCCAGAGCATGAACACGGCGCCCGTCAGGTAGATGTAGAACGAGGCGAGGTTCAGCCGGGGGAAGGCCACGTCCTTTGCGCCCAGCATCAGCGGCAACATGAAGTTGCCGAAGACGGCCGGAATCGCCGGAATCATGAACAGGAAGATCATCACCAGGCCATGGAGCGTGAACGTACGGTTGTACGTCATCGCGTCCATGATGGTCGGACCCGGCGTCAGCAGCTCCACCCGGAGGAGCAGCGCGAAGATGCCGCCCACGAGGAAGAACAGCAGGATGAAGAACAGGAACATCACGCCGATGCGCTTGTGGTCCACCGTCAAGAGCCAGCTCTTGATGGTGGTGCCGTCCACCAGATAGCTCGGGTGGTGGTCGTGGTGCTCGTCGTGCGGGGCGGCCCCCGCCGTCTCGAGGCTACTGGATGGGGTCATAGGCGGGTCCCTCGGAGGCGCCCTCGCGGACGTTCGGAGTGCGAAGCGACTTGATGTACTCGACGATGGCGGCCGTCTCGGGGCCCTGCAGCTTGCCCTGATACGTCGGCATCACATTCTGGTAGCCCGACACCAGGTGGGCTCCAGGGTCCATCATCGACTGGGTGATGTAGGCCTCGTCCACGCGGATGGTCTGGCCGTCATCCAGCTTCTCCACGCGGTCATACATGCCGACGAAGGTGGGGCCGATGTGCGCCGAGCCATCCACCGAGTGGCACTTCAGGCAGCCCTGCGTACCGGCCAGCACCTGGCCCTGGTCCACCATGCGTGCCACCGGCGGCACCAGCGAGGTGTCCGCGAGCGCGTCCTGGCGGTCCTGCAGCCGGCCGCGGCGCTGGTCCTTGATCCAGACGTCGTACTCCTCCTGGGGGAGGACCACGACCTCCGCGAGCATCTTCGAGTGCGACAGACCGCAGTACTCGGTGCAGAGCACCTGGTACGTGCCGGGCTTGGTCGCCTCGAACCAGATCTGCGTGTAGCGACCCGGCAGCGCATCCATCTTGATGCGGAAGGCCGGCACGTAGAACGAGTGCAGCACGTCCCGGGAAGTGATGAGCAGTCGGACCGGGCGGTTGGCCGGGACGTGAAGGACGTTCACGCCGTTGGGGCCTTCCGGGTACGCGAACTTCCACATCCACTGCTTGCCCATGACGTAGACGTCCATCGCGTCCTTGGGCGGCGTGGTGACCCAGGTGAAGTCCCGGAAGCCGATACCGAACCAGGCCAGGAAGAACACCAGCGGTACGGAGACGAAGAGGAACTCCGTCTTCAGCGTGGGGACGACGTACTCGGTTGCCTGGTCGGGAATCCGCCGGCGGTACCGGAAGAACATGAACAGCGCCGCGAGGCCAACGCCAGCCGACATCACCATCGTCGTTCCCACGACGAAGTGGTGCAGCAGGTCGACCCGTTCCGCGAACGTGGACGCGCTCTCCGGGAGGAACAGAAGGTTGTTGAGAAGCTCGCTCATGCCGCCGCGCCTTTCTTCAGCTCGCGCCTCCAGAAATAGATCAGCATCGTCGCCAGGGCGAGGAAGACAGCCATGCCGCCCAGGCGGATGAACCCGAAGATGTAGAAGCCGTACCGCCGGGTCGCGGTGTCGTACTTGAAGCAGGACATCACCACGCGGTCGAAGCTGGTTCCGACGCGGCCGCCGGCCGCCTCCAGCAACGCCAGCTTCATGTCCTTGGCGGGGAAGTCCGTCCCGTACAGATACCGGGAGATGCTCCCCTCCGGCGTGAGCACCATCACCACCGCGGGGTGGGCGTACTGCCTGGTGCTCGCGTCATACGTGTACTTGAAGCCCACCGCGTCCGCGAGCTGGCGGATCTGCTCGTCGGTGCCTGTGAGGAAGTGCCAGGGCGCGCTCTCCGGCTTCCCCATGGATTGAAGGTGCTTGCGCCGGCGCTCGTTGCTCATCGCCGGGGTGTCTTCGGGGTCCACGCTGACCGTGACGGCTTCGTAGTCGCGGCCCAGCTCCAGCCCCAGCTCCCGCATGCTCTTCACCTGGGCGTTGAGCACCAGGTTACAGAGCATGGGGCAGTTGTAATAGACGAGCGTCAGCAGGGTGGGACGCGTCTTGGGCATCACCGAGCCCAGCGTCACGTCCTGGCCGTTCACGTCGGTGAAGCGGGTGTGCAGGGGCACCGGGTCACCCAGGTGCTCCTCCACGTCCACGCCCTTGAGCTGCGGGGGCGCGTCCTGCTGCGCTTCGACGATGGCGCGGGGCGTCTTGCCCCCGCCCGGCATCGCGGAGGCCGGGAGCGCCGTGGCGACGAGCAGCGCCACGACGGCGAGCATCCCCCGGCGCGGGGCACACGGGGAGATGTAGGAGAGGAAGGACATCATCGCGGACGGCTCTTACGCGAGGCAGGGAAGGGAAGCTACTGCTGAGGAGCCGGAGTGGGCTCAGGAGCGGGAGCGGGGGGGGCCGGGGGCGGGTTTCGGCTCTTGGAGATGACCGACTTCATCGCCTCGTTGATGGTGGGGTGCGCCTTGACGCCTGGCTGGTCACCCCAGCCGGCCTGCAGGGCCTGCTGCTGGCCGCCAATCTTCTCCTCGGCGTGCCAGTCCTGCTCGAACAGGCGCTGGTTGACGATGCCAATCTCGTACTGCTGCATCGCCGCCGGACGCGGAGGAGGACCGTCCGGCTGGGCCTCCTTCATGGTCCGCACCTGGATGGCGTACGCCCAGACGATGCCCACCGCGAAGATGACGAGCGAGCCGACGCCGATGCCCACCACCTTGCTCATCACGATGTGGTCTTCCTCGGCGGCCACACCGTGGGCGCCGACGATGACACGCGACTCGAGCTCAACCTGGGTCTTCTTCATGGCTGCACGTACCTCAGGGACTCCGCGATGTACGGGTCCTTCACCGGCATCGTGTAATTGCCGCGCGCGTTCTTGAGCGCGAAGCCCACCGCGATGCCACCCACGCCCACGAACGAAGCCAGGAGCGTCACGAGCGACAGCACGTCGAAGCTCGGGCCCTGGTTGCCCGTCAGCGCCGGCCAGATGAGCCAGTACATGTCCACCGCGTGGATGACCAGCAGGTAGACGGCGACCACTGACAGCCGGCGGGGCTGCAGCTTCAGATTCCGTGACAGCAGCACGAAGAACGGCAGCACGAAGTGGCCGAAGAACAGGGCGATGGACAACGGCTTCCACGCGCCGAAGATGCGCAGGCCGTACCAGGGCGCCTCTTCCGGGATGTTGGCGATCCACACCAGCATGAACTGGGAGAAGGCGATGTAGGCCCAGAACGCCGTGAAGGCCAGCATCAGCTTGCCCAGGTTGTGGAAGTGGGCCGGCGTCACCACGTTGCCGTAGAGGTCCTTGCCCCGGGCCAGGGTGCTGACGATGGTGAGGACGCAGAAGGCCGACAGGAAGCTGCCCGCGAAGTAGTAGACGCCGAACATGGTGGACTGCCACAGCGGCGTGAGGCTCATCAGCCAGTCGAAGGACGCGAAGGTGATGGTCAGCGCCAGCAACGGCAGGATGCCGGGGGCGAAGCGGCGCATGCGCACCGTGAGGTCCAGGCCTCCTTCCGTGTCCTGCTTCAGGCTCAGCCCGCGCAGCTTCCACGCCGCGAAAATCCAGACCGCGAAGTAGATGACGTGGCGGACGAGCGTGAACTTCCAGTTCAGGTAGCCGTGCTCCTTGTGCGACAGGTGCTCGGACTCCAGGCCGGTGATGGCGGCGCGCAGCGGCGAGCCCGGCCACCAGGGGTACAGGTAGCCCGCCATGAGAATCACGGGGATGATGAGCAGCACGAAGATGGGGATGACGGACGCGCCCGTCTCCATCGTGCGGCGCAGGACGATGAGCCACTTGGCCTTCGCCGTGTGGAAGATGGCCACCATGATGGTGAAGGCCACGCTGATGCCCACCCAGTAGGTGAAGGCGAGCAGGTAGCTGTGCGCGGCCGCGCCCTTGGCGTTGGTCAGGAAGAAGATGGCCAGGGTGGCCAGGATGCCCAGGGCGCCCACGGCGAACGCCGGCACCATCAGCTTCGGCGTGCCGGTGTAGCGCTCGAGATGAGCAGGGGCTTCGGCTGCGGGGGTCATCGGTTCTCCTGCGGGACGGGCTGCTGTCCGCCCGTACGGGTGTTGCGAGCTTCCTGGAGGGCTCGGACGTAGGCGACCACGGCCCAGCGCTCGCGCACGTCCAGCTCACCGGAGAAGGACGGCATCACGCCGTAGCCCTCGTTGATGGCCGTGTAGAAGTGACCCGCCGACTTGCTCTCCAGCTCCAGCAGGGACGGCGGCAGGCGCAGGGACATGTTCTCCGCGACGACGCTGTTGCCGTCTCCGAGCACTCCGTGGCACTGCGAACAGACGATGTTGTACTTCTTCTGACCCAGGGTCAGCAGGCCCTGGTCCACCGTCACGGGGATGGTGGCCACGGGCTGACCGTTGGCGCGGCCGCTGAGGGCCGTCTGCCGGGCGACGGGGTCCTTGAGCTCCGGCAGTTGCGCGAAGCGCTCGCGGGGCACCGTTCCGGCGGGGGGCGTGCGCATGGCACGGCCATCCGCCCAGAAATCAGAGGCCTCGTAGTACTCGTACTTGGCCTGGTGCTCCATGCGCTGGAGGAACTCCGAGGGGACGTCGCAGCCCGACAGGGCGACGAGTCCGGCGGCGGGGATGAGCCACCTCATTCCTTCTCTCCCGTGACGACGGTCACCTGGGTGGCACCCAGGGCCTTGAGCTGGTCAATGACGGCCGCGGCGTCCTGGCCCGTCGCGTGCGGCACGCTCAGCCAGAAGCCGTGCGTGGACGCGGTGCGGAAGGCGTCGGACTCGAAGACGGGGTGGTACGGCTGCGGCAGCCGGCTCAGCCCCAACAGGCCGAAGAAGATGCCGAACGCGGCGAACAGCACGCTCAGCTCGAACGTAATCGGCACCCACGCCGGCAGGGACAAGAGCGGACGACCGCCGATGTTCAGCGGGTAGTCGTACGTGTTCATCCAGGTCTGCATGGCGAGCGCCGTGGTCAGGCCCGTGAGCCCACCGCACAGCGCGATGAAGGGGACCTTCGAGGGGGGCAGACCCAGGGCCTCCGAGCCGCCGTGCAGCGGGTACGGAGAGTAGGTGTCCATCCCCTGGAAGCCCTTCTCCCGCATCTGACGGGTGGCATCCACGAGGACATCTGGCGTCTCGAACTCGGCCAGCACCCAGGAATCGAGGACAGTGGCTTCCATGACTCTAGTGCGCTCCGTGGGATTTCTGGTGGGCGGCGTGCTTGAGCTCCAACTGCAGCTCCTTCACTTCGCTGATGGCCACCGCGGGCACGAACTTCAAAAACAGCAGGAACAGGGTGCCGAACAGGCCCAGGGTGCCGATGTAGATGCACCAGTCCACCCACGTGGGGGCGTAGATGCCCCACGACGAAGGCAGGAAGTCCTGGCTCAGCGACGTCACGATGATGATGAAGCGCTCGCACCACATGCCGATGTTCACGGCGATGGAGGCCACCCACATGATGGGGATGCTGGTGCGGCACTTCTTGAACCAGAAGATGTTCGGCGTGACGACGTTGCACGTGATCATCAGCCAGTACACGCCGGCGTAGGGGCCCGTGGCGCGGTTCACGTAGAAGGTCCAGAACTCGAACTGGTTCTGCGAGTACCAGGCGACGAAGTGCTCCATCAAGTATCCGTAGGACACGAGGAGGCCCGTCGCGAGGATGACCTTGTTCATGTTCTCCAGGTGGCGGTCCGTAATCACGTCCCGCAGACCCAGGTACTTGCGTGCCGGGACGATGAGGGTGATGACCATCGCGAAGCCGCTGAACACGGCGCCGGCCACGAAGTAGGGCGGGAAGATGGTCGCGTGCCAGCCGGGCAGCAGGGACACCGCGAAGTCGAACGAAACGATGGTGTGCACCGAGACGACGAGCGGCGTGGAGAGGCCGGCCAGCAGCAGGTACGCGATCTTGTAGTTGTGCCAGTGCCGACCTGAGCCGCGCCAGCCGAGCGCGAACAGGCCGTAGATGGTGCGCTGCATCTTCGTCTTGGACGAGTCACGCAGCGCGGCCAGGTCCGGGATGAGACCCACGAACCAGAACAGCGCGGACACCGTGAGGTACGTGGAGATGGCGAACACGTCCCACACCAGCGGGGAGCGGAACTGCGGCCACGCGCCCAGGGTGCTGGGGTAGGGGAACAGCCAGAAGGCGAACCAGGGACGGCCGGTGTGCAGCAGCGGGAACAGACCCGCGCACATGACGGCGAACAGCGTCATGGCCTCCGCGAAGCGGTTGATGCTCGTGCGCCACTTCTGCTGGAAGAGCAGGAGGATGGCGGAGATGAGCGTACCGGCGTGGCCGATACCGACCCACCAGACGAAGTTGATGATGTCGAACGCCCAGCCGACCGGCTGGTTGTTGCCCCACACGCCGATGCCTCGGGCGAGCGTGTAGGTGACGCCGACGACGAGCAGACCCAGCGCGCTGAGCGTCAGGCCGAAGAGCATGAACCAGCCCTTGCCCGGCTTGCGCCAGACGTGGTCCAGCAGCGTCTCGTTGAGGGACTTGTCGTCGTGGTGCGGCGGGATGAGGTCCCGGGGCTCGAGCGGATCGAGCGGGGCGGTGGCGGCGGTCTCGGCCATGATTAGTGGCTCCCTTCGTTCGTCGCGGCCTTGGCCGGCTCGAGGGCGGTATTCGGGTTGCGCACGCGGATGAGGTGCGACGTGCGCGGACGCGTGCCCAGCTCGTGCAGGAGCTTGTAGGCGCGGACGTCCTCGGTCAGCTGGGTGACGAGCTGGTTCTCGTCGTTCAGGGAGCCGAAGACGATGGCCTGCGCGGCGCACGTCTGCTGGCACGCCGTCTTGAGGTCGGCTTCCTTGATGAGGTGCTTGTTGACGCGCGCGTCGATGCGGGCGCGCTCGATGCGCTGCACGCAGTACGTGCACTTCTCCATGACGCCGCGGTTGCGCACCGTGACGTCCGGGTTCATCAGCATCTTCTCGGTGGCCGTCTTCCCCGCGGTGTAGTGCAGGTAGTTGAAGCGGCGGACCTTGTACGGGCAGTTGTTGGAGCAATACCGCGTGCCGACGCAGCGGTTGTACACCATGTCGTTCAGGCCCTCGTCCGAGTGCACGGTGGCGTTCACCGGGCACACGTACTCGCAGGGGGCCTTCTCGCAGTGCACGCACATCACGGGCTGCATGACCATCTTCGGGTCGTTCTCGGGACCCTCGAAGTACCGGTCGATGCGCAGCCAGTTCATCTCACGGCTGCGGCCCACCTGCTCCTTGCCCACGACGGGGATGTTGTTCTCCGCCTGGCAGGCCACCACGCACGCGCTGCAGCCCGTGCAGCGGGACAGGTCGATGGCCATGCCCCACTTGTAGCCCTTGGAGTAGTCGAAATCGACGAGGTTGTCCTGGATGCCCTGCTTCAGCTCGCCCTTCACGCGGTGCAGGGTGTGCTGCGTCTCCGTGGAGGGGTGCTCCAGCTCGGAGATGGGCATGTCCAGCGCGATGGGGCGGTTCTCCATGCGCCAGTGCGTCTGCGTCAGGCTGAACTTGTAGCTGCCGCGCACCTTGGTGAGCGTGGCGCCGCCGTCGAACCAGGGGTTCTTGCTGGTGCGGATGGGGTTGACGTTGAAGCCCACGCCCTTGGCGACCTGCTCGTGCAGGCCGTTGCGGCCGTAGCCCAGGGCGATGGTCACCGTGTTGTCGGCATGGCCAGGAACCACCCACACCGGCACCGTCAGCTTCTGGCCGTTGTAGGTCAGCTCCGCCAGGTCGCCGGGGGCGAGGCTCAGCGCCTTCGCCGTGTCCGGGCCCAGCAGGGCGGCGTTGTCCCAGACCATCTTGGTGATGGGCTCGGGCAGCTCCTGCAGCCAGGAGTTGTTGGCGAAGCGGCCGTCGTAGACCTTGTAGTCGTTGACGAAGTTCAGCTCGAGGTCACCCGAGGCCGGGGGCGTGTAGCCCGACACCAGCGAGGCGGCGGCGCCGAAGTCCGGCGAGCCCGCGACGGGGTTGGACGCGGTGTTCTCGATGAAGCCCTGGGCCACCCAGGACTCCCAGCGGGCCTCGAAGTCGGCCGGGTTGGCCGTCTGGCCGCGCCAGTAGTCGCGCAGCAACTGGTAGGCGGGGCGGAAGGGCTCGTCCAGGAACATCGCGAGCAGCTCCGACTCCGGCATGCCGTTGAAGAGCGGCTGGATGAGCGGCTGGGCGATGGAGACGGTGCCCTCCACCGAGCGGCCGTCGCCCCACGTCTCCAGCGGGTGCGCCGCGGGGATGAACCAGTCGACGTGCGCGCTGGTCTCGTCCTCGTAGAGCGACGTGTAGAGGACGTTGAGCCTGGCGCGGCTGGGGTGGTCCTTGCTCAGCACCTTGCCCAGGCCCACGTCGTCCGGCAGCGTGAAGACGGGGTTGTAGGCGGTGATGACCAGCGTGTCGACGCGGCCGGCCTCGATGTCTTCGACGAGGGCGCGGACCTGCGACAGGCCCGTCGCCTCGGCGATGGGGGCCTGGATGTAGCGGACCGTCTTGTCGCCGTTGCCGAGCGCGTTGTTGATGGCGTGGGCCAGCGCGTGGACCGCGGCGGGCTGACGCTCGCCCGCGATGACCAGCGACCGGCCGGGGCCGGCGGCGCGCAGGTCGGCGGAGACCGCCTGCACCCAGTTGCCCAGCTCACCGCGCAGCGGCGACTTCGCGGCCGCGGTGCCGGCCAGGGAAGCGGCGCTGCCACCGATGGCCTGGGCCACCGCGGCGGCGAGGCCGAGGACCTCCTGCGACTTCATGCGCAGGCGGTGGTCCGCCATGCCGCCGGTGATGGAGAAGCGGGCCTCCGCCATGTACAGGCGGTTGAGCTTGCCCTTGCGCGGGTCGCGACGGTCCGCGAACTCGCGGATGTGGCGCAGGTTGCCCGGGCAGCTCTCCAGGAAGTCCGCGTCCAGCGACAGGACGACGTCCGCCTGGGAGAAGTCATACAGCGCGGCCACGTGCTGCCCGCCGAACAGGGTGCGCAGCGTGTCCGCCTGCGTGTCCTGGTTGGACGAGGCGCTGTGGAAGCGCGCGTTGGGCAGCTTCTTGATGATGTGGTTGCGCAGGTCGCTCGTCAGCGGCGAACCCACCGCCTCCGTGAGGAAGCGCACGCGCGAGCCACCGTTCTCCGTGGCGGACTTGCCGACCAGGGACGCGATGGTCTCGTGGAGCACGCGCTGGGCGCGGGGCGTCTTGCCCTGGCGCAGCACGCGCGCGCGGCTCGGGTCATAGAGCGACAGCAGCCACGCCTGCTCGAAGGTGCAGGCGGCGCCCTGGTTGACCGGGTGGTCCGGGTTGCCCTCGACCTTCACGGGGCGACCCTCGCGGGCGGTGATGAGCAGGCCGGAGGTGTGGCCGGACAGCGTCATCGCGGACGCGTAGTGCAGGGGGTTGCCGGGAGTCACTTCCGGCGGCGTCTTCGTGTACGGCAGCAGCTTCTCGTCCTGGGGACGGGTGCTGCAGGCCGTGGCGCCGGCCAGGGCCAGCGAGGCGCCGAGCAGCTGCATGAACTCGCGGCGCACGAAGCCCGAGGGGGGCAGGTCCGCGCCCACGGGGAACTCCGGGCGGGTCTCCTCCATGAACTCGGAGGTGCCGAGCTTCTCCTCGAGGCTGCGCCAGTACGACTGGCCGTAGCCGTGCTCGGCGGAGTTGGCGTTCGCTGCGGCGTGCTCCAGTGCCTCACCGACGGCGTCAGGCGCCGCGGCGGGCCGGTCCGAGACGACCGGGAGCGCGAAGGAAGAAGATTCCTGCGACGGGGCGCCGTCGCGCTTCGTGTTCATCGGTGGCATGTGGAGCAGCTCGTGCGCGAGTGGACGTCGTACTCTTGATGAAGCTTCTCGCCGAGCGCTGCGGCCTCGGCCTTGTCCGTCGGCGGAGTCCACGTCATCGACGTGATGAACTCCGGGGGCCGCAGGTGCGGCTTCGGATCACGGTGACACTCCAGACACCACGCCATGGTCAGCGGGGCGAACTGCTCCACCGCGCCCATCTGGTCAATGCGACCGTGGCAGCTGGCGCAACCCACGCCCTTGTTCACGTGGATGGCGTGATTGAAGTAGACGAAGTCCGGCAGGTTGTGGACGCGGACCCACTGGATGGGTGCGTCGGCGAAGAAGGCCTTGCGCACCTCGGTAAGGTACGGGCTCTTGTTCCACACCTGAGCGTGGCAGGACATGCACACGGTGGTGGACGGGATGCCCGCTGAGGGCGCCTTGTCCACACTCCAGTGGCAATACTGGCAGTCGATCTTCTCGTCCCCCGCATGGTGGCGGTGGTCGAATTCGATGGGCTGCTCGATGGGCATCTGCTGGTTCGTTACGTACGGAGACCGTACGTAAGCCATGAGGCCGCCGATACCGATGGCGGGCACGGCAAGAAGCGCCGCGGCGGACAGCCGAGACACCGTGTTCGTCCAGCGTGGAAACAGAGGGCCGCTCATACCAGGACCATGGGCAAGGGGGCTTCGACAACTGCGGTGACAGGAGAGGAGGAAGAGGCGGGGACGAGGCTGAACGCGAGGAGCGGCGGGGCGATCCCGGCCCCGACGGGTCGGGGGGGCGGCTCCAGGCGCGCGGAAAGCGAAGCAGTCACGTCCAACGAAACCTCTATGGATGTTGCCGCGGGCGGGTCCCTCCTCCTGTCCCAACCCAGCGCGGCGCGGGACCATCGACCATCGACACGGCAGTGTCAACCATTCTAAATGTTGTGGGGCCGTGGGATACCACTTCCTCGCGCGGAGGCGGGAAATCGCGGTCCGGAGGTGATGAATCTCTCTTCTGGCGGGAGGAAGGGACGTTGAGCCTCCACCCGTCCGCGATGGATCATCACGCGTGTTCGCGTGTCTCGGCGCGATGCTCACGCGAGGTATGAGCAGCCCTGCGCGCGGGTTCAGCTACCGACAGAGACAGCTCGTCGGCCCGGGCTCGCGACGGTGTCACTCGGAGTCCGCGCCATCCGGCTCCCGCCAGCGTTGTTTGCGGCGGGCGAGCAGCTTCTCCACCAGCTCGCGGACCCTCGGGTCCCGGTGATAGTGGGGGTCATGTCGGCTGCCCTTGCCCTGGTTGCAGCGGGCGCAGGCCAGGCCCAGGTTCTCCGGCGCGTCGGTTCCTCCGGCGGTTCGCGGGAGGATGTGCTCGATGGTGGCCCGGCTGATGGGCTCGCCATCCAGACCCACCACCAGATGCGCGTTGCAGTGCAGGCACTTCCCCAGCCAGGCCTCGCGCCCCCGGTGCTCGGTGCGCTCGAACGTCGTGTCCGTGGCGATGATGCCCAGGACCTTGCGGCGCTTGGAGTCGCTCATCCTACACCTCGACCACGGAAGGTCCGGCGAGGGCGAAGACGCGCTCCCCGGGGCGGCGCGGCATGTCGAATCCACCGGTGAAGGCGCTGAAGGCCGGGAGCACGCCCACCCCGGGCCCCAGATGGAAGCATGGAAGACGGAGGCGGTCCCCACCAGCAGACAGCCTCACGGTGGGGTGGAGATGACCGGCCCAGACGTAGCGGCCTGTCACGGGCGTGGGGTGGTGGGCGAAGCGGAAGGGGCCCTCGTCCAGGTGGGACTCGTGGACGTCCAGCCGCCACTCCGCGGGCAGGGGCCCCGCACGGAGGTCATGGTTGCCCCGGACCAGCACCAGCTCCACCTCGGCATGAGAGGCGCGCCAGTCCGCGAGCCTCCGGATGAGCGCGGGGGTGAGACCTTCCCGGGAGTGGACGAGGTCGCCCAGGACGAGCAGCCGACGGGCGCCCGTGGTGGCGAGCGCCGAGGACAGGCGGGCGAGGTCGTCCTCCAGCACCCCTAGTGGGAGGGGGATGCCGTGCTGCTGGAAGCTCTCCGTCTTGCCCCAGTGCAGGTCGGCCACCGCGAGTGTGCGGGCCTCGGGCCAGTGCAGGGCCCGCTCCGGGAGGAGCTCCAGCGGGGTGCCGCCTACGCGGACCTGGCATCGTCTCGCGTCCATCGCTCCTTCATTCGCTCCACCCGCTCCAGCAGGGACTCATTGGAGAGGCTGGCGCTGATGCGCTCGACGACGAGCGGGAAGGCCAGTGGCGTGGGCCTCCGGACATGGAGCAGTTCGAGGGGGCTCGACTCCATGCGCTCCAGCGCGCGCTCCAGGCGGCCCTGCTCGAACTGTTGCTCCAGCACCTCGCGGCGGGCCTGGGTGAGCAGCAGGTGTCCCGGGTCATAGCGGGCGAAGACATCATGGAGGAGGGCGGCGCTGGTCTGGACCTGCCGCGTGGACTTGCGGGCCCCGGGGAGCCCGGGCAGCACCAGCCCCGCCACGCGGGCGATGTCGCGGAACTGGCGCTTCGTCAGCTCGCCCACGTTGACGCTCTCGAGCACGTCCTCCACCAGGTGCTCGCGCGTGAAGAGGTGGGGGCGCAGCGCCTCCTCGAAGGGATAGGGGGCGGGGGTGAGCAGCTCCAGGCCGTAGTCATTCACTGACACGTTGAAGGTGGCCTTCTGGAGCCGCGTCAGGCGCAGGGCGAGCAGGGCCGCGAGTCCCTCGTGCACCCGTCGTCCTTCAAAGGGATAGAGGAAGAGGTGGTGCCCGTCGCGTGTGTGGCACAGCTCCGCGAGCAGCGCGCCCGAGGAGGGGATGCGAGACATCCGCTCCTGTGCTTCCAGAATGGGCCACGCGGCGGCGAGCTCGTCGGAGGTGACGTCGCCGTGGCGCGCGGAGTCGAGTGTGCGGCGCACGGCGGCGGCCAGGGACGTGGACAGCGGCAGGCGACTGCCACCCCAGCGCGGGGTTTGAGTCACCTTCGACTTCGCGGGCCGCACATAAGCGGTGAGCCCCTGGAGCCGGCCGAGCTCGAGCTTCTTGCCGGCGAACAGGAACGTATCTCCTGGCCGAAGCCGGCTGACATAGGACTCCTCCACGCTGCCCAGCCGTCCTCCGCTCCAGTAGCGCAGCTCCACTACCGCATCGGAGGTGATGGTGCCGATGTTGAGTCGGTGCAGTCGGGCGACGCGGGCGTTCTTCACGACGAAGCGGCCCTCGTGCTCCTCCACGCGGCGGAACTCCGGGTAGGCCGTCAGCGTCGGGCCACCTTCGTGCACCAGGGTGAGCGTCCAGTCGAACTCCTCGTCCGTGAGGTCCGCATAGGCCGCCGCGCCGCGCACCTCGTCGAGCAGGGCCTCTCGGGTGAAGCCTCCTCCGAGCGCGCACGTCACCAGGTGCTGGGCCAGCACGTCCAAGGGCTTGCCAGGCGGTACACGCGGCTCGACTTCCTTCCGCGCGAGCGCGTCGCGGGCGGCGGCCATCTCCACCAATTCCAGCGCGTGCGTGGGGACGAAGAGGATGTTGCACGTGGCCTCGGGACGGTGGGCGCCTCGGCCCGCGCGCTGGAGCGTCCGGCCGATGCCCTTGGGGCTGCCCACTTGCAGCACGCGCTCCACGGGGCCGAAGTCCACGCCCAGGTCCAGCGACGACGTGCACACGACGATGCGCAGCGAGCCGTCCTTGAGTCCTCGCTCCACGCGCTCCCGCTCGTCACGGTCGATGGAGCCGTGGTGTAACGCGAGCAGGTGTTCCCACTCCGGACGCGCGAAGCGCAGGCCCTCGAACCATCGCTCCGCTTGAGAGCGCGTGTTGGTGAAGATGAGCGTCGACTTCGCCGGGTCCAGCCTCGCGGCCACGCGGGCCAGCATGGAGAAGCCCAGGTGCCCCGCCCAGGGAAACGTGTCCACCTGGTCCGGCAGCAGTGTCTCCACGTCCACCGGGCGCTCCAGGTCCGCGCTGACGAGCGTGGGGCGCGCGCTGGTGCCGACGACATGCCGCGCGGCTTCCTCCAGGTTGGCGAGCGTGGCGGACAGTGCCCAGGTGCGCATGCGCGGCGCGAAGCCTCGCAAGCGGGCGAGGGCGAGCTCCGTCTGCGTGCCCCGCTTGGAGCCGAGCAGCTCATGCCACTCGTCCACGATGACGGCGCGCAGTGAGGAGAACAGCTCCGGTGCGCGCTCGTTCGACAGCATCACCGAGAGCGACTCCGGCGTGGTGATGAGCACTTCGGGAAGTCGCTGCCGTTGTCGCTGTCGCACCGAGGATGAGGTGTCTCCGGTGCGACTCTCCACGTCGAGGTCCGTATCGAGCACGCTCAGTGGCTCGCGAAGGGCCTGCTCCACGTCGCGTGACACCGCGCGCAGGGGCGTCACGTAGAGAATCTGGAGGCCCTTCTCGCCGTGCTCGGCCACCTCCGCCAGCGGCGCGAGATAGGCGGCGTAGGTCTTCCCCGCGCCCGTGGGGACATGGATGAGCCCGCTGTCCCCGCGTGCATAGGCGGCCCAGGCTTCTTCCTGGAAGGCGTAGGGAGTCCAGCCCTTCGAGGTGAACCAGCCCCGAAGTTGTTCCATCGGTGGGGCGCTCGTCGTGGGCACCGCCTGGCGTGGCTTCTCTCGCTTCTTCCTCCTGCGTGGGTTCTCGGACGTCGATGCCGCCGGGGCCCCGTGGAGTGCCTTCTTCTTCGCCTGGAGCTGGGCTCGCAGCGAGGGCGACCTACGCGCCGGCATGGAGCAGCTCCTTGAGCGAGTCCAGGGAGTCGGCGTCCCGCGGCTTCTTGTCCGTGCGCCAGCGGGCGATGCGAGGGAAGCGCAGCGCGACGCCCGACTTGTGACGCGGTGACTTCTGGATGCCCTCGAAGTGCAGCTCGAAGACCTGCTCGGGCTCCACCGAGCGCACCGGTCCGAACTTCTCGCGTGTGTGCGCGCGAATCCACCGGTCCAGTCGGCCAATCTCCTCGTCCGTGAGGCCCGAGTACGCCTTCGTCACCGGCAGCAGGTCCGTCCCGTTCCACACGGCGAAGGTGTAGTCGGTGTACAGCGAGGAGCGCCGGCCATGTCCCGGATGCGCGTAGAGCAGCACCGCGTCCACCGTGAACGGGTCGATCTTCCATTTCCACCAGTCGCCGCGCTTGCGCCCCGTGAGGTACGGGGAAGTCGCGCGCTTGAGCATGAAGCCCTCGACGTTGCGCTCACGTGCCTCGCTTCGCGTGTGCGCCAGGGACTCCCACGAGGGTGCTTCCACGGCGGGGGACAGCGGGAAGGTGGGGTGGTGCTTCAGCAGCGCGGCCAGTCGCTCGCGGCGCTCGCGCAGCGGCAGCGGACGCAAGTCTTGCCCGTCCTGCTCCAGCAAGTCGTACGCGATGAACGCGGCGGGGGCCTCCGCGAGCACCTTGGGCGTCAGCTTCTGACGACCGATGCGACGCTGGAGGCGGGCGAAGGGCAGGGGCTTGCCGTCCTCGTACGCCAACACTTCTCCGTCCAGCACCGTGCCTTCGGGCAGGGCCTTCGCCGCGTCGGTGATTTCGGGGAAGCGGTCGGTGATGAGCTCCTCGCCCCGACTCCACAAATAGACGTCGCCCTTCCGGTGGAGGAGCTGGCCCCGGATGCCGTCCCACTTCCATTCGACCAACCACTCCGAGAGGTCGCCCAGGGCCTCCGGCGGCTGCTCCAGTGGAGACGCCAGGTAGAACGGATACGGGCGTGAGTGCTCCGCATCGGAGACCTCTGGCGAGACGAGCTGCTGGAAGAACTCCTTCGAGGGAGTCCACGTCCCCATCAACCGGTGCGCGACGTCCGGCGCGGGAAGTCCCGCCACCTTCGCGAGGGCGCGGACCACCAGCGTGGAGGAGACGCCCACGCGCAGCTCGCCGGTGAGCATCTTGTTCAGCAGGAAGACCTCTCGCCGAGGCATGGAGCGCCACCAGGACACCACCTGCTCGCGCTGCTCCGTCGCATCCAGCTCGCGCAAGGGCAGCAGTCGCTGGGTGAGCCACTGCGACAGGGGCAGCTCCTCCGGTGCGCTCGGCCGTTCCAGGTTGTCCAGCAGCAGGGAGATGACTTCCGCCAGGTCCCCCACGGAGGCGTACACCTCCGCGAAGAGCCAGTCGGGAATGTGCGTCAGCTCCTGCGTCCACCCCACCAGCAACTTCGTGGTGAGCAGTCGCTTCAGCTTCTGTCCCGTGAGGAAGTACAGCGCCCACGCGGCGTCCTCGGGCGGGGCCTCCTGGAAGTAGCGTGTGAGGGCTTCCACCTTCGCGTTGGTGGAGGTGGTCTGGTCCAGGCGCTCGTACAGGTCCGCGAGTCGTCGCATGGGTCAATCCTCCGCCTCGTCCTCGAACTGCGTGGCCAGCGGGGAGGCATCCACGCCTTGCTCTCGGAGGTAGCGCGCGAGGGGCTCCGCGGAGCCATGCGTGGTGAGCACCCGCTCCGCTCCCGTGTCAGTCACCGTGCGCAGCAGGTCGGGCCAGTCCGCGTGGTCCGACAGCACGAAGCCCCGGTCGAAGCCACGCCGCCGTCGGTTGCCGCGCACTCGCATCCAGCCCGAGGCGAAGCCCGTCTCCGCTTCGCCGAAGCGTCGCATCCAGGTGGACCCGCCCGCGCTCGGCGGCGCCAGCACCAGCGCGCCCGCGAACGACGTGCCCTTCTCCACCTCCGACACGAGCTGCGTGGGCAGCATCTTCACGCCCGCGTCCCGGTACACCTCCACCAGACCCTGCATCGCGCCGTGGACGAAGACAGGCCGGTCCGTCAGTCGCGCCAGCTCCGCCAGGATGCGCTGGGCCTTGCCCAGGGCGTAGCAGAACAGCACCGCTGAGCGGCCCACCGCGCGATTCGCGTCCCACCACCTCAGCATGTCCTCCGCCACTTCGCGCGCGTCGTCCCAGCGGAAGATGGGGAGGCCGAACGTCGCCTCGGTGATGAACGTGTGGCAGCGCACCACCTCGAACGGCGCGCACGTCGGGTCCGCCGCGCGCTTGTAGTCGCCGGAGATGACCCACACCTCGCCCCGGTGCTCGACGCGGAGTTGCGCGCTGCCCAGCACGTGGCCCGCTGGATGGAAGCTCACGGTGACGTCGTTGAGCTTCAGCGGCTCGCCATACTCCAGGGAATCGATGTGCGAGTCGGCGCCCACGCGACGTCGCAGCAGACCCTCGCCCGCTCGGGTGCCCAGGTAACGCTGGTGGCCCGAGCGCGCGTGGTCCCCATGCGCATGGGTGATGAGCGCCCGTTCCACCGGGCGCCAAGGGTCGATGTGGAAACCTCCAGGCTCACAATAGAGCCCGTGCGGCGTCACCGTGATGAGCGGCCTTCGAGCCTGGAAGGAGACGGAGGCGTCCACAGTCCTTCAGAAATAACGAGGGCTTCCGGGGACGACCACCCAGGTGCGCGGGCCTCTCACCCACCCTGGTCCCTGGGATGGTCGCCAGCCGCCCGGCCATCACTCCCAGCCTTGACGGCATCCCCGGGAATGACAGGCGAGGGCGCACCGATGGTCCTCGCCGGGACACGTCCGCCGCGCTACACCGAGGACCCCGCTGTGGGAGTGCGGCGCGCGCGCTGGAAGGTCGCGCGGAGCCATCACCTGGAGCGGGGTCCCCAGCCGTCTTGGGGACGGAGATAATGCGGTAGCGGGGGAGAGGTCATGACCATGGATGCACAGGAGCGGAAGGCGGCCTACCGCCAGCGCGCGGAGCAGGGCGAGGCAGTGCCGGTCTCGGTGGAGTTGCCGGCGGACCTCGACACGCCGCTGTCGGCGTATCTGAAGCTGGGTGGAGGCTCGCGCGGCTTCATCCTCGAGTCGTGCTACGGCGGCGAGCGCTTCGGGCGCTACAGCCACGTGGGCACCCACGCCGCGGGTCGCGTGCGCCTGGACGCGCACGGCGCCACTGTGTGGCGTGGCTCGCGCGAGGAGCGACGCGACGGCAAGCCGATGGACGTGCTGCGCTCCCTGTGGCGGGAGCTCGCCGTGGCCCGGCTCCCCGGTGAGGCGCCGTTCCTCGGCGGACTCGTGGGGTACATGGGTTACAACTGTGTCTCGTGGATGGAGCCCACCGTTCCGGACCGGCACCCGCGCGACACGTCCTTCCCCGACTCCGAGTGGCTCATCTCCGAGGACTTCGTCACCCACGACTCGCGCACGGGGACGCTAAAGGTCACCGCCATCGCTCGCCCCTCGCTCCACGCGAGCGTGGCTGTCGCGCTGAAGGACGCGGAGGACCGCGCGCAGGCCATGGCCGAGCGGCTCCTCAAGCCGCTGCCGCAGGATGCCCATGCGCCGTCGCCGCGCATGAAGGGGGAGAGCCCCGTGGCCTGCTGGGACCGTGCTGGCTACGAGGCCGCGGTGGAGCGCTCCAAGGAATACATCCGCGCGGGTGACATCTTCCAGGTGGTGCTCGCCCGTCGCTTCGAGTCGCGAGGTGCGCCGCCTCCCTTGTCGCTCTACCGCGCGCTGCGACGCGTGAATCCCTCGCCGTACCTGTTCCTGGTGGAGCTGGGCGAGGCCCGCGCGTTGGTGGGTGCGTCGCCGGAGCTGCTGGTGCAGGTGCGAGATGGCGACGTGGTGGTGCGGCCCATCGCCGGCACGCGTCGACGTGGAGCGTCCGAGGCGGAGGACCTGGCGCTGGAGAAGGAACTGCTCGCGGACGAGAAGGAGCGCGCCGAGCACATCATGCTGGTGGACCTGGGCCGCAATGACGTGGGCCGCGTGGCGGCGCCGGGCTCGGTGCGCGTGGAGGACCTGATGGTCATCGAGCGCTACAGCCACGTGATGCACATCGTCTCTCAGGTGCGCGGGAAGCTGGACTCGAAGTTCGACGCGCTCGATGCGCTGGCCAGCACCTTCCCCGCGGGCACCGTCTCGGGTGCGCCGAAGATTCGCGCGATGCAGATCATCGACGAGCTGGAGGTGCAGCGGCGCGGGCCGTACTCGGGCGCGGTGGGCTACCTGTCCTTCTGCGGCACGCTGGACGTGGCCATCGCCCTCCGCACCTTCTTCGTCGATGGAGACCGGACCATGTGGACCGCGGGCGCGGGACTGGTGGCGGACTCGGTGCCGTCGAAGGAAGCCGACGAGACAGAGGCCAAGGCGGGTGCCATGGCCGCCGCGCTCCGGCTCGCTCGCGAGGGAGGTGGCCGATGATTCTCGTCATCGACAACTACGACTCGTTCACCTTCAACCTCGTCCAGCTCTTCTACACGCTGGGCGCCGAGGTGAAGGTGGTGCGCAATGACACGCTCGCCGTCGCGGACGTCGCGGCCCAGGGAGCCTCGCACCTGGTGATTTCACCAGGCCCCTGCACGCCGCACGAAGCCGGCATCAGCGTGGCCGCGATTGCCCAGTCCCGCGTGCCGGTGCTCGGCGTGTGCCTGGGACATCAGTCCATTGGCGCGGCCTTCGGCGGCAAGGTGATACGCGCTCCGGAGCCGGTGCACGGCAAGTCCGCGCGCATCCAACACGGAGGCTCGGGCGTCTTCACGGGTGCGAGCCAGGGCTTCCAGGCCGCGCGCTACCACTCGCTCATCGTGGAGGCGTCCTCGCTGCCACCGGAGCTGGAGGCCATCGCGTGGAGCCAGGACGGGCTCATCATGGCGCTGCGCCACCGCGAGAAGCCCGTGGTGGGTTTTCAGTTCCACCCCGAAAGCGTGCTGACCCCCGAGGGGCCCACCCTGGTGAAGAACTTCCTGGAAGGGCGCCTCTAAAAGGGAATCACCCTGCGGGGCTGGGTCATTGTCATGTGAAGGGCGCTGTCTGGATTCCGACGAAGCCGGGCGTCGGATGGTGGAAACCCGCACGCATAGCATCGCTCCCCTTCCGGCGACCGAGGCCCCATCCAGGGGTCGGCACCGGAAGGGAGCCCCGATGAGAACTCGAAACGCGGTGTTGCGTGGTCTTGCGGCGGTGTTCGGCGCGCTGATGCTGGGCGCGTGCGGTGGCGTGTCATCCGCTGAAGGTGGCGAGGGCGTGCCGATGGAGGAAATGGAGCTGACCACGGTGGATTCGGCGCTGGGCATGTGCCCGGGCTACGACTCCTGCGCGAACTGGTCGCCCTGGTACGCCACGGGTGGGAGCTATTGCGGCGCCAGCTCCTCCTGCGGCATGCGCTGGGTCTGCGAGGAGGACCCCTGGGGCTGTCCGAACGGCGTCGCCGCCGAGGCGCCTCCCGCGAAGGAGGGCGAGGACCTGCTGCCCCCGTGTTGTGGCGTCCTCTATCGCGAGCCCCTGCCCGCGCTCATCGGCTCCCAGGAGCGCTACCGCGTCTGCTTCAACCCGGCCGGTGCCTCGTGCACGGACTACGAGCAGACCAGCAGTGGCTCCGTGTTGAGCTGCGGCGACTGCTGAGCCCGCGCCGCGTGGTGTGGCTCACCCCTTGAGGTGGGTGGTGTCGTTCCAGCCGGCGAGCGCCGGCTGGGCGGCATCTCCGTCGGAGCCGAGCACGCTGATGGAGCCGGTGCTCAAGAGGAACAGGCGGCCGTCCTCGGGCGGGAGGCCCAGCCACCGCGAGGCGAGCACCCGCAGGAAGTGCCCGTGGGAGAAGATGAGGATGTCTCCCTTCTCCTCGCGGGCGTCGGCGATGACGCGGTCCGCGCGAGCGCCCACTTGCCGCGCCGTCTCGCCGTGGGGCACGCCGTCCTTCCACAGCGTCCAGCCGGGATGCTCCACGCGAATCTCCGCGCTGGTGTGGCCCTCGTGGTCGCCGTAGTCCCACTCCATCAGGTCATCGCGCCGTTGCGCCGCGTCGCCATAGCCGGCGAGCGCGCAGGTCTCGAAGGCCCGGCTCAGGGGGCTGCTCCACACCTGGGCGAAAGTCCATGCGCGCAGCGGTGAGCCGAGCAGCGCCGCCATCTTCCGGCCATCCTCCAGCAGCGGGACGTCCGTGCGTCCCGTGTGCTGGCCACTGCGGCTCCATGCCGTCTCACCGTGACGGACGAGCACCACCTGGGGGCCACGCGTTTTCATTGGCTGGATTGTGCCATCCACCCCGTGCCAGGCGCGCGCTCCCTGTCTCGCGAGACGTCGAGTGGACAGTCCTCGTGTCATCCGGTCCGCTGTCCAACGACACACGCGCGAGGCTTGAACCCGTGCGTCGTCCACTACACCCTGGGGTGATTCACCGCCTCCATGAGGAGTCACGCATGCGCCATCTCCGCCCTTTGCCCCACGCCTCCACCGTCCTCGCGTTGCTGCTGGCTTCGACGCTGGCACTGCCGGGACATGCGCAGGCTCCAGCAGGGAAGGGGGCCAGCACGGACGGCACGATGTTGCTGACCATCTTCATGAAGCACGACCAGGGGAAGACGCTGGAGGAGATCAACGCGCACCTGGACCGCACGGGCTTCCGCAAGAGCTTCCCGCCGCCCGGCGTGGAGGTGGTGTCCTGGTACGTGATGATGGGCGTGGGACAGGTCGTCACCGTGCGCCTTCCTCCCGAGAAGCTGCGCGAGGTGAACCTCGCGTTCGAGAAGGGCGCGTGGGGCGCGTTCCGCACGGAGTTCTATCCGACGTATGACTATCGGGCCATCTGGGAGAAGGCTCGCACGGCGGCGCCGTGAGGTGAGCCGGTACGAGGAAGGCCGTGCGCGCCGTCCTCCCTCGTACCCGAGTGCTCAGCGCTTCAGGCCACGCTTGATTTCAGCGCAGAGTGCCTTCGCGGCCTGCGGCCCGTCGGTGTGCGCGGCGCGAACGAGGGCGCTGCCCACCACCACGCCGTCCGCATGCGCCGACAACGTCCGCGCCTGCTCCGCGCTGGAGATGCCGAACCCCGCCACTACTGGCACTGGCGACGCGTTGCGCACCAGGTCCAACCGCTGCGACAGGTCCGGCGGCAGCTCCGCGCGCATGCCCGTCACGCCGGCCACCGACACGCAGTACACGAAGCCGCGCGCGTCCTTCGCGATGGCCTCCGCGCGTGCTCGTGGCGTGGTGGGCGCGCACAGCGGAATCAGGTCCACGCCCGCCGCGTCGAACGTGGCGCGCAGGCTTCCGCTCTCCTCGGGAGGCAGGTCCGGAAGAATCGCGCCTGACACGCCGCGCTCACGCGCCAGCTTCGCGAAGCGCTCCTCGCCCATCGCCATGATGACGTTCACGTACGTCATAATGACCAGCGGCGTCTCCGGGCAGCGCCGACGCACCTCCGGCACCACTTCCTCCAGCACGCGCTTCAGCGTCGAGCCCGCCTTCAGCGCGCGCTCCGAGGCTCCCTGGATGACAGGCCCGTCGGCTATGGGGTCGCTGAACGCCACG
>NZ_JBLZWL010000093.1:0-43187 GCF_049194865.1 Corallococcus terminator
TCACCATCAACGGTGAGCTCGGGAGCCAGACGCGGAACAGCGGCTGTCCACCACTTTCGATGAAGAGCGCGGCTTCGGGCATCGATGGGAGCAGGGGGATGAAGTTCCCATCGGGGCCGACATCCGGGACGTACTCGCCGTTGAGCGGTTCCTCTGGGGTGGGGGGCGGCGCGCCAAACGTCACCACGGCACCCTCCGCGTGCGGCGTCACGGCGAGCTGGGAGTCCCAGATGCGCAGCGTGGGGAGCTCCACGTCGTCGTTAAAGACGAAGGACGCGAAGACAGCCGCACCGACCTCGTCCCTCCATGATGTGCGAAAGCGATAGGGCTGGAGTCCGAGGTTGGGGGTGATGACAGACTCCACGTCCCCGTAGCGCATCTCCAGGAAGAAGTCGCCGCTCGCCTCGGTGGTGGCTTCCCCATAGGGAGAGAAGTCCGGCAGCTCATACACCAGGTTCGTCTCGCCCTTGGGGCCCTTGTGGAGGGTTCGCGCGTAGGGAAGGACTCCGCCGCTGACAGGGGTTCCGTCGCGCCGCTCGAGCCGTCCATAGACGAAGACGGGCTCGTCCTGCAGCCGGTCGCACCCCGAGGACAGCAGCAGGAGGAAGAACAATCCCAGACAGGATGGGTGGCGCATCTCAGTAGCTCCCTTTCAGGCCGAACATCGGCAGGATGACGGGCAACCCCATGGCCTCACGGTGAAGCTTCCCGGCCCTTCGGTCGTATTCGTAGGCGAAGACCTCCTGCTGGAGGGAGAGGTTGAGGATGTCCAGGTAGGCCTCGAGGTTGAAGTCCTCGTAGGCCCAGGACTTCGCGGCGCGGAAGTCCACGCGAAAGAAAGGCGCCAGTCGCTCCACGCGGTCCGCGTCCTGTCGTGCCCAGGTGCGAAAGCCATCCTCGTTGACGACCGGGCGCTGGGTGACGGAGGAGACCTCTCCGGACTCCGGGCGGCCGGTGTTGAAGTGCAACACCGCGCCCACCGTCCAGTTGTTCTCGAGCTTGTAGCTGATGGCGGCGTTGAAGACGTGCGCCTGCTCGAAGGCGAAGGGCAGCTCTCCCTCCGTCATCTCCCGGATGGAGTTGTCATCGGCGTAGCGCGCGAAGCGCCGGTGGCGCTTGCTCTGGAGGAAGCTGTAGCTGACCCAGCCGAACCAGTCGCGTCCCAGCGGGTGTCGCGCCATCAGGTCCAGGCCATACGCATACCCCCGGGCCGCGGGGTCCTCCTGGCGCTGACCGCGCCGCTTGCGGTTCTCCAGGATGTCCTGCACGTCGAACTCCACCGTGCGGAACAGCGGGTTGAAGTAGACGTCCGCCGTCACCTCGAGCCCCTCGGTGGCCTTCCACTCCGCGCCCACGTCGAACTGGGCTCCCTCCTGGACGCCGTAGCGCAGGCCTGACACGTCCAGCGCCGGCAGGTGGAGCAGCACGGTGGGGGACTGGTGGTAGAGGCCGCCGCCCCCCTTGAGGACGAGCGACTGCGTGAGCTGGTGGCGCACGGCCAGCCGGGGCTCCACGACGACATGCTGGATGCCGGGCACCAGGTGGTAGCCATCCACGCGCACGCCGGGCGACACCACCCACGTCTCCGAGGGGCGCCACGTCGCTCCGGCGAAGCCTCCGACGAAGGTGGCCAGGGCCGAGGGCTGCTTGAGCGGATGGCCGTCATCCGTCGGTCGCCAACCCGGAGGCCGCGCGGAGCCGGTGATGCCCGTGGCGACGCGCCGGTGCTCCACGTCCGTCCCCACCTGGACATCCAGCGTCTTCGTCAGCTGTCGTTTCCAGCCGGCCCGGGCGGCGAAGCTGAGCTGCTCCAGCGCATACTTCCCCGCGAGCACCTCTTCGGGCGCCTTTCCTGGCACCTGAATCACGCGTCGGTAGCCCAGCAACCCCACCTCGTCCAGGCCCACGGTGACGCCCAGCTCGCCCTCTCCGCCCGCCAGGGGATGGGTGCCGCGCAGGTCCACGCGGTGGAAGCGGGAGACGATGGTGGCCCCCATGCTGTCCTCGTAGGTGTCGGTGGCCTCGCCCGCGTCGTCGGAGCTGCCGAGCGCGAACAGGCGCAGCCGCCCCTGGCCCACCTTCTGCTCCACCCGGGCCTGGTAGTCCCAGAAGGCCGCGTGGATGGGATTGTCCTCGTGTGGCTTGAGCAGGGCGTACGCCAGGGGGATGAGCAGCCCGGTGTAGCTGTAGCGCCCCGCCACGGTGACGGAGGTGCCTGTCTTGTCGAAGGGCACCTCGATGAAGCCGCCCGCGTTGATGAGGTCCGCGTAGGCGGCGAAGTGCGGCTTGTCCTCGCGTGGTTTGCTCAGCCGCCCTTCCACCGCGCCGCCCAGCAGTCGTCCGTACTGCACCGGCGGTGCGCCGGGATGGAAGTCGATGGTGTCGATGAAGTCCGGATGCACCACCGCGGGCCCGAGCAGCAGGTGGTACAGCATGGGGACCCGCACGCCATCCAGGTAGTAGCCGGTGGCGCCGGGCTGGCCGCCGCGCACCACGGGATAGCCCAGGCCGGAGGCGACGCTGCCCACGCCCGGCATCAGCATGATGACGCGGAACGGGTCGCCCTGCGTGCCGGGCACCTCGCGCAGCTCCTGCTCATGCAGGGTGATGCGATTGACCTCCGTGCGGGGGCGGTCATCTCTCACCACCGTCTCGTAGGGATTCACGCGGGTGGGCTGGAGCCGGTAGACGACGTCGAGCGACTGGCCCGGTTGGAGCGACTCCTCGAACGTCGTGGGCGGGTGGGCCGGGGCGCGAACGAGCAGCCGGTGGACGCCCGGAGCCAGCTCCAGTTCGAAGCGCCCGTCCACGCCCGTCACCGCGACGGGCTCCTCGCCGCCCTCCAGGAACAGGGCCGCGTCCGCCAGCGGCACGCGGGTGCCCATGGCACGGACCTCACCGCGCAGCCGGGAGCGGGTGAAGCGCAGGGCCGCCGGGGGCTCGAGGCGATAGTCATACGGCATGCGCACCGACACCGGCCGGCCGCCCAGGCTCGCGGGCGTGAAGCGCAGCCCGCGCGCGGCGAGGATGGCGGCCTCGGTGAGCGGGGGGAGCGAGGCCGCTTCCCGCACCGTCACGTCCACGACGAGGCCCTGCTCGTCAATCTGGAGGATGAGCTTCACCTCGTCCGGGGCGCCCTCCAGGCCCTCGGGCCAGGAGGCGGGAGACTCCGTCACGAGCTGGGGCGTCAGGAGCGCGACGCCGCCGCCATCCGACGCCAGCTTCAGCCGCGCGGCATCCTCGGCGGAGACGGACGTCCCCGCGTCCGTGGCCTGGACGTCGACCTCCACCGCGCGGGGCTCACTGGTGGCGGCAGGGGCGGCTTGTCCGCGAGCGGGAGCTGGAAGGCAGACGGCCCAGAGCAGGAGCAGGACGAGGACGGGTCGGGGGGAGCCCATGGTTCGACGTATACGAGGGCACCTCCCGGCTCTGGCTCAGGCGACCGCCGATGGCGGCGCATGCACATGCAGGCGAAACTGTCTACCCAAGGGGGCGGGTCCGGCTCGGGGGCCGGGCCCGGCTCAACACTCCGGCAGGCCGACGCTGAGGTTGGCGACCTCGAGCACGTTGACGGCGAGCCCGCCGCGCGCGGTCTCCTTGTACTTGTCCTTCATGTCGCGGCCGGTGTCGCGCATGGTCCGGATGACCTTGTCCAGGCTGACGAAGTGGCGGCCGTCGCCGGAGAGCGCCATGCGCGAGGCGTTGATGGCCTTCACGGAGGCCATGGCGTTGCGCTCGATGCAGGGCACCTGCACCAGGCCGCCAATGGGGTCGCAGGTGAGGCCCAGGTTGTGCTCCATGGCGATTTCGGCGGCGTTCTCCACCTGGAGTGGCGTGCCCCCGAGCACCTCGGTGAGCGCCCCGGCGGCCATGGAGCACGCGCTGCCGACTTCGCCCTGGCAGCCGACCTCGGCGCCGCTGATGGAGGCGTTCTCCTTGTAGAGCACGCCGATGGCGCCGGCCGTGAGGAGGAAGCGCACCACGCCGTCCTCGTTCGCGCCGGGCCAGAAGCGCCAGTAGTAGTGCAGCACGGCGGGGATGATGCCAGCGGCGCCGTTGGTGGGCGCGGTGACGACGCGGCCTCCCGCGGCGTTCTCCTCGTTGACGGCGAGCGCGTAGAGGTTGACCCAGTCGAGCACGGTGAGCGGGTTGGTGAGGCCGGCCTCGGGGCGGCTGAGCAGGCGCTGGTACATGGCCGCCGCGCGGCGCTCCACCTTGAGTCCACCGGGGAGGATGCCGCTGGACGCGCAGCCGCGACGCACGCAGGCCTGCATGACGTCCCAGATGCGCAAGAGGCCGGCGCGGATGTCCTGCTCGGAGCGCAGCGTCTTCTCGTTCGCCATCATCAGGGCGCTGAAGGGCATGCGCTCCCGCTCGCACAACTCCAGCAGTGTCGCCGCGGACTGGAAGGGGAAGGGCAGGGGAGTGGTGTCCTTGCGCAGCGGGTCCTGGCCGGTGGTCGCGGACTCATCGACGACGAAGCCGCCGCCCACGGAGTAGTAGACGCACGCGTCCAGCTCCACGCCGTCCGCGCCGAAGGCGGAGAAGCGCATCCCGTTGGGGTGGAAGGGCAGGCTGCGGCGGCGGTGCATCACCAGGTGCTCGCCGTCCTTGAAGACGATGTCGCGCTGGCCGAGCACGCTGATGCGGCCCTCGGTGCGCCAGCGCGTGACGATGGCGGGGATGGCCTCGACGTCCACGGCCTCCGGCGTGTCACCGCGAAGGCCGAGCACTATCGCCTTGTCGCTGCCGTGGCCCTTGCCCGTAGCGCCGAGCGAGCCGAACAGCTCCACCTTCAGGCGCGTGAGCTTCTCCAGGTGCCCGCGCTCCACCATTCGCAGCACGAACGAGCGCGCGGCTCGCATGGGCCCCACCGTGTGGGAGCTCGAGGGACCGATACCAATCTTGAAGAGGTCGAAAACGCTGACGGCCATCGCGGCGCAACATGCCACGTTTCCGCTTTTGTCCCAGCGCCTCGCGGCGTGACGTTCCTGCTCCATGTGAAGCGCGCGACTTCTTGGCGTGCCAAGGAGCTGAAGCTCGGAGAGGTGTCGAGCGAGCACGACGGGTGGACGTGCCGCGGGACGCCATGGCGAACGCACTGCGTCGCGAGCGGCGGGGTGTTCTTCTCTTCGGGGACTGGAATGCATGGGGCGAAGGCTCGCGAGCCGGGTTGAGCGTGCGGGGTGTTCGGTGGAGCACGGTGGCGGGGCGACAGCTCAGGCGACGGCGCGCTCGGGGTGCAGTGGGGTGGGACTGTCGCGACGCTCCTCGTCGGAGAGGGCGAGTGACTTGCGGTACTCGGCGGCCTCGGCGATGCGGGTCAGCTCGAACTCGCCGTGGTGTTCGCGCACGGCACGGGCGACTTCGTCGAGGGTGACGCGGAAGAACTCCTTGCGCTCGTTGATGCGGTTGACGCGGCGCTGGGCGAAGGTGCGGTGCAGCGCGGCTTCGAGCGACGGTGCGTCGGCGGTGCGGATGATGGCGTGGACGTCGAACTCGAAGGGGACGGAGGCGTCGCCCAGCTCGTCGATGCGGTCCTGGGGGACGAGTCGTCGCGTCATGCCGACCTTGTAGACGTCCTCTCCGAAGGAGCCGATGTTGGAGATGACGTAGACGTGGCCGGTGCGCGTGAGCTGGGCCTGGGAGATGGCGCGCTGGCGCTCCTGGTCCTCGGCGACGCGGCGCTCCAGTTCGGCGATGCGTTCGAGGAGCTTGGACTGTTCAGCGCCCTTGCTGCGCTCCAGCTCCCCGCGGGCCTTGCGCAGGGCTTCTTCGTCGCGCTGGGCTTCGCGCTCGGCCTCCAGCTTCGCGCGTTCGAGTTCTCGCTGCGCGGTCTCCTCCTCGCGCATCTGCTCGCGGATGCGGCGCTGTTCTTCCTTCTCCTCCTGGCGCTTCTCTTCGTATTCGTGGGCGAGGCGCAGCTCCTCCAGCTTCAGGTCGACGTAGTCGGTGGAGATGAAGCACTGCTGAATCTCGGTGAGGCCGCTGATGGCCTCGGCGGACTTCTGGATGCGGGCCTCCATGGCCTTGATGTTCTTGTAGGTGACCTTGGCCACGCAGGCGTCTGCTTCGCCGTTGAAGGCGCGGAGCATCAGCTTGAGGGTGCGCTCCGTCTGTTTCTTGCCTTCGGCCTTGCTGCCATTGACCTCCCACTGAATCTTGCAGGAGGCGGCTTGCTTGCCCTTGAGCATGGTCTTCTGTCGTGCGCGGAGGGTGTCGAGACGGTGCTCGTACTTCTCCGAGGAGGAGAGGTTGTAGATGGGTTTGTAGAACCCGTAGGCGCGGAGGATGGTCTCTTCTTCGAGGGGGCGGAGCTCGGCGCGCAGCTTGCGGATGAGCGGTTCGAGCTTGGCCTGTTCCTCGCGGGCTTGATTGCGTCGGGCCTCGACTTCGCGGACGGCCGCGTCTGCTTGCTCCCTGGCGCGGGCGAGCTCCGTGCGGCCTTGCTCGCGGGCACGGGTGAGTTCTGTCTGGGCCTGTTCGCGGGCCTGGGTGAGCTCCGAGGCGACGCGGGAGCGTTCGAGGCGGATGGCCTGGTCGGTGGAGATCCTGACCTGTTCGAGGTCTGCCTTGGCGCCCCGGATGGCGGCGTCCGCGAGCTCGCGTTCCCGGGCGAGGTCCGAGGCCACGCGGTTGCGCTCGGTGGCGAGCATGTGCTCGGACTCGGCCTTGACGCGTTCCAGGGAGGAGAGGACTCGCTGTCGTTCGGCTTCCACGTCGAGCACGGGTTTGAAGCGGGCCCGGACGGCGCGGAGTTGGAGGGAGGTGCGCACCAGGAGCCCGGTCAACAGCAGGCTCGAAATCGCCAGGGCCAGGACGGCAGGCTGCATGGAGGTCTCCCCCGTGAAGTGTCCCCACCGTCGGACGGCGGCGTGGAGGAGGAACACTGTGCGCCCGGGGAGGTTTGCCGGGGAATCACCCCCAAGGGGTATTGTATCGTCCCCGTGTCACCTATTGCTCATCTGGAGGCATGGCTCGATGCATAATCCGGCTCGCTGGATCGAAAGGACGTAGCGATGCGACTCCTCGCCTGCACGGTACTTCTGCTCATCCTCTCGGCGTGCGCTACGTCGGCACCGAATCCGAAAGAGCATGAGCCCCGGGACACAAGGGTCGCCAACCTTCAGAGAGCGGCATCGCTGCCGTGAGGGCGATGCAAGGAACCCTCAATCTCAACGTGTACGCGCCTGCGCTGGTGAGCGACGACAAACGACCGCTCACCATCGTTCATGGGATGGAACGTACGTTTCCTGGCTTGCAGCTCGCGTGGACGCTTTCTGAAAAAGGGGGGTTCGTTGCATTGGCCCACCGCGACGAATGGATTGCGGCAGACAGGGTCGACGGTGGGTTTCCATTCCTTTGCAACAATGACGAAAACCAGCCAGTGACGCTTACCGCATGGGAAAACCCAAGCGGCCTTGCCGTAGGGAGTCCGCCACGACTCGCCGTCCACGCGACGTTGCCGCTGGACGCAGGTGGCCTCGCGGCGGCACCCGCTGTGCTGGGGGAGATAGGCGAGGGGGCCCGCGTGGTCTGGGGGCATGTATCGCCGTCGGGCTATCATGAGGTCGTGGCGCAGCAGTTTCGTGGTCCGGGAGAAGCGCCCCCTGCGACTTCCCACGGATTACCCTGGCTCCTTCGTCCACGGTACAACCGTGCGCCGGAGACTCCGCACTATCTTGGGTGGTTGAATTACTGGTCGTCTGCTTCTGCGGATGCCCTCGGGTTTCCGGACCCGGCCCGGGACGCGGCGCTGCTTTCACGAGCGCTGCGCACGGCGTCGGGTGGTTGGGTCGTGCGGCTCACGGAGGCTCCGCTCGATCTCGACAACCCTGTTCATCTGGACGCGCTCCTGCGTGCTTATGAGCGCTTCCCGGAGATCGGTGGTCGCTCAGCACCATGACTCCTCAGAGGAGAATCATCTGGGGCGCCTACGATGAAGTCTTTGCTCGAACGAGGAGTTGCCTCGTTCGGGCTGTTGAGGAGGTTACGTCATGACGGATGAGGAGATCCTGGCGGTTCTTCGCGCCGAGGGACAGGGGCTCACAGCGGTGGAGTTGGCCGAGTTGTTGGAACGACTCACAGGTCAGCTCTCTCACAGCATGATCGTGAGCTACTTCAAGAGGGCGTTTCCCGCCATCCCGCTACGCGTCATCTTGGAGGCGGGCGTCTGGTGGCGTGTGAGCAATGGACGTGGATCCGATGAGCAATTCAACGAGTTGTTGCGCCCATGGTTGGGACGGTGAGTGCTCGTGAGTTGAGTATGAAGACCATCATTCAGCCAGAAGATTGGGCAACGGCGCTCAGCCAATGGCGAGGCGGGGAGGTCGTGGTCTGGATGTACCACGCTGGCCATCGACTGATGGCGATCCGATTGTCGCATCCCAGGATGTCGGAGGACCTCTACGTTGTCGGCATCGGATGCCACCAGATTCAGGGGCCATTGGCCTGGGGGCCATCCGCCCTGAGGGTTCTCGCTGGGGACTCGGCGCGCGAAGCGGGAAGTAGCGAAGGGGGCCTGATACAGGATGCAGCGGCCGGTTTCCGCTTGTGTTGCCGGGATGTGGCGCTCGCTCGCGGGCCAGTAGAAGACTACGACGTGAGCTTCGAGGGCTTTCTTGGTCACCAAGGGGATGAATGAAGGCCAGTGCGCAAAGAGCCTCTCGCTTTTGGAAAAAACTCCTCGAAGAGGTGGTCCGCTCTTCCGCGAACGTGGATTTTGACGACTACTATCGGCGCCTGTCCTCATGGGTCATCGGACATACGCGGGACTTCGGGGCTGAGTTGATGGAGCAGAGCGGACTGTCGATGCTGGCTCGTCTGGACCCGAGTGGCTACCTGCCGACGAGTCCAGAGATCTGCTTGGACCAGGAACTGGCTCGGCTGTCTTCCGTCGCGCCGAAGTCCATGGAGTCTGTTGCCATAGTTCTCCGCGACACGCTGCTGGACATGGTGACTGTGTGGTCCGCCAGGGGCTGTCCAAACTGCGAAGGGCCGATGCGTGTCATGGTAGCTTTGTCGGGTGATGAGCGACGACTCTTCTTGAGTTGTCGCGACTGCTCCCATGAGGAATGGCAGGACAGTAGCCGTGTGGAGACTCGGGTGAGGCGTGTCCTTCCCGCGACGAGGGAAGATGTCGCTGGACTCGGGCTGTAGCCCTGGAGAGCCCCTGTGATGGCAGCGGAAGCGGTGAGTCTTCTTCGTAGCAAGGGCGTGGATGTCCGCTTCATGGGCGGAACTGATTTGACGATTGTGCGCCGATACAGGTATCCGGGCACCAAGAAGGTTCCTTTGATTGGAGTTCTGGAGTGAGCCATGCCGATGGTCGACTGCGAGGTCCACGGGTTGGTAGAAGCTGCTTTCTATTGCCCTCATGTCGATGGATGCCTGAGGGAAGGCGTTGCGTGTGAGCCGGATATGGACTTTGTTTTCGATGACTTTGGCGACGCCTGCCTGCTGTGTTTGACGTGTTTGGCAGTGGCACGAGAGTACGTCAGGGAACATCGATTCGAATCCATCCATGCTTATCCAATAGAGATCAAGGGTGGGTGTATTGACCATCTCTGGGAATGGGGCAAAACGATGAACAGTGTGGACTTGCATGCCCGCATCAAGGAATCAGCGAAGAGAACGAAAAGGCGACCGGAGCGCTGACGTTTCTCTACACTCCCCCGTTCTCCACTTCGACTTCTGCTTGTTCACCACGCCTGTGCGCGGCCGCGCGCATCAATGTCGATGTCGATGTCGATGTCGCATGAGCGAGGTGAGGCGTGGGTGCGACTGCGGCTTCAACTGTGTGGCAGTGATGAGCGAAGTCGATGACTGCACGAGGTTGTTAGTGGAGATGCCGAAGGATCGAAGAATCCTGACGTATCTTTCGTATGCTCATCAGCTCACCCTTTCTGCTCGGGATGCGAATGACGGCTCGAATCCGATGCTTGCCCGGTACTGCAATGAGGCCCTGCATCGCTTGACGGGCCATGTGCTCGGACTTCAGTCCGGCACGGTGGACGCGACAACGGAGAGGTCGTTCGTAGAGCTGGTGGTGGAGAGCGCTACATCACGTGGTGGGGCAGCGGTCCTCCGTCTAGCAATGAAGTCGACGGAGAACCTGTGACGCAGGGCTCACCGGGGCGCGGGCTGGATTCCCATCGACGGCAGGGGCGTTGAACCCATCACCTTGGGCCTGACGGCGAGCAATCGCAGGCCGTTGGCCACGACGAGCAACGTACTTCCCTCGTGCAACACCACCGCGTGGCTGATCTGCGTCAGGCCAAAGAGGGTTGCGATGATGAGTATCGCGCTGATGCCCAGTGCGATGACCAGGTTCTGCTTCATCACCGCCGTGGCTTGACGCGCCAGCCCCAACGCGAAGGGCAGACGAGACAGGTCATCGCTCATCAGCACCACATCCGCCGTCTCCAGCGCCGCGTCCGAGCCCGCTCCACCCATCGCAACGCCCACCGCCGCAGCCGCCAGCGCGGGCGCGTCGTTGACTCCGTCGCCCACCATGGCCACGGAACCCTGACGCCCCATCTCACGCACGGCTGTCACTTTGTCGGCGGGCATCATCGGCGCGCGCGCCTCGTCGAGCCCCACCTGAGCGGCGATGGACTTTGCCACCCGTGCGTTGTCTCCAGACAGCATGACCGTCCGGGTGATGCCCTGCTGCTTGAGCGTTTCGATGACATGCCGCGCTCCCGCGCGCACCGTGTCCGCGACTCCAAGCACGCCGAGATAGCGCCCCGCCTTGCGCACCACCATCGTCGTCTGGCCCGCCGCCTCCAGCCGGTCCACCTGGGCCTGGATGTCGGAGGGAACAGCGTCACCCTCGAACAGCGCCAGGCTTCCCACGTCCACCAGCGCGTCACCGACCTTCGCTCGCAGGCCCTTGCCGTGGATGGCCTCCATGTCGCTCCCCGCCGGTGCCTGGATACCCCTCGCGGACGCGGCTTCCACCACGGCGTGCGCCAACGGATGTGCCGAGAGCGCTTCCACTGCCGCCGCCGTTCCGAGCAGCTCCTCGTCCGTCACGCCCTCCACCGGCGCAGTGCTGAGCAGCTTCGGCTTGCCCACCGTGAGCGTGCCTGTCTTGTCGAAGGCCATGGCATTCACCTTCCCGAGCAGCTCCAGGTAGATGCCACCCTTGATGAGCACTCCACCTCGCGCCGCCGCCGCCACCGCGGACAGCACGGCGGACGGCGTGGAGATGGCCAGGGCACACGGAGACGCGGCGACGAGCAGTGACACCGCGCGCAGAATCGCCTCCTTCAGCGGCATCCCCATCAGCACGAGCACCACGGGGAACACCACCGCGCCAATCATCACCAGCGGCGCGAACGTGCGCTCCAGTCGCTGCGCGAAGCGCTGATTCGGACCCTTCTGGGCCTCGGCCTCGGCCACCATGTCCACCACGCGCGCGAGCACCGACTCCGAGGAGAGTCGCGTGACTTCCACCTCCAACAGCGCCTCGCAGTTGACCGTTCCGGAGAACACCTCGTCCCCAGGCTTCTTCGGGACGGGCATGGACTCGCCGGTGATGGCGGCCTGCTCCAGTGAGCTCTTTCCCTCGCGGATGATGCCGTCGAGCGGAACGCGGTCACCCGGACGGACGACGACGCGGTCTCCTCGCAGCACCTGCGCTACGGGCACTTCCACCAGCTCGCCACCCCGGCGCACCCGGGCCACTTCGGGACGCAGCGCACCGAGCGACTCGATGGAGCGCCGCGCACGGTCCATCGCCCGGTGCTCCAGCGCGTGGCCCGCGCTGAACAGGAAGAGGAGAAAGGCGCCCTCGAACCAGGAGCCCAGCACCGCCGCTCCCAGCGCGGCCACCACCATCATCGTCTCGATGTCGATGCGCAGCTGAAGCAGCGACTTCACCGAGCCCCGGATGGCGAAGAACCCCCCACTCAGGATGGACAGCGCCCACACCACGGTGGGTACCAACGCCGGCACGGGCGCGAAGCGCTCCAGCAGCCACCCCGCGACGAGCAGCACGCCCGAGGCCACCACCAACGGCATCTCCAGGAGCGGCGCCAGCCCACCCCCGTGCGCGTGGTGCGAACACGCATGGCCGTGGCTCGGCACCTCCAGCGTGTAGCCGAGCTTCTTCGCCCCCGTCTCAATGCCCTTCAGCGAGATGTCCTCGCTGTCGTACTCCACGACGAGCCGCTCGCTGGCATACGCCACGTTCGCGGACAGCACGCCCGTGAGCTTGCCGAGCCCGTGCTCGATGGCGGTCGCCGAGTCGGCCGAGGTCATCCCTCGCACGAACCACGTGTGGCTCTTGTACCGCTTCGCCACCTGCTCGCCTGTGCGCTTCACCGTCGCGAGCAGCGCCGCCGCGTTCACCAGCCCGGGGTTGTAGTGGAGGCAGACCTCCGCATAGCCCTGGTCCCGGCGCAGGTGCGCGTCGATGACACCGTGGTGTGCCTCAAGCGCGGCCTCGAACTTCTGGAATCGCCCCGCGTCGTCCGTCTCACCCGGCAGCGCGTCCTCCAGGTCGAGCTGCAACGCCACGCCTCCGCCCTCCGCCGCGCGGTACCCCGGCGGACGGACGCGCTTCGGCTTCGGGTGATGATGGTGATGCCCGTGGTCGCCGTGGTCGTGGTCGCACCCGGCCCCGTGTTCATGCGTGGCGGCAGGACCGTGGTCGTGCTTGCAGTCGGGACCGTGCTGATGCGCATCGCCACCGTGCGCGTGGTCATGCCCGTGCTGATGCGCGTCGCCACCGTGGTCATGCGTGCACCCAGGCCCGTGGACGTGCTTCTCCTCGCGCTTGGGGCCGATGATCTTCAGTCCCTTCAACACGGGCTTCGCGGCGGCCGGCTTCACCGCCGCGAGGGACGGCCCGTGGCCATGTCCGTGGTCATGCTTGCAGTCCGGTCCGTGGACGTGGTCGGCCTGGGCATCGGTCTTCTTCTGCTCGGACATGGCGTCTTCTTCCTGAAGCTGAAACCTAGTGGCGGTGTCCGCCGTGCTTGCGGGCAGGGGCGGGAGCGGGAGTCGCGGCACGCACCGGCTCCTCCTCCTCGTGGTGGTCCTCGTCCTCGTGCTCCTCCGGAATCGGCTGCGTGAAGCGCTGCCCCGCGACTTCCAGGGTGAACGCCTTGCACTCCGGAGGAACGTCGAACTCCAGCACCGCGGGGAGCCGACCCTCGTACGACTTCAGCGTCTTGCCCTGCTCGTCGTAGACGGTTCCACCCGCGGCCACCGTCATCGTCTCGTCCACCAGCACCGCCACCAGCTCCGCCATCTCCTCCATGCGGTCGGCGATGCGGTGGCACCACAGGTGGCCCACGCCCGGATACGTCTCGTGGGAAATCTCCTCCATCTGCTCCTCGTCCACCTGGTCGCCCACGCCGACGAAGACGAAGCTCATCCGGGGCAGCCGGCCCGCCGCGATTTCCTTCGCCACCTGCGTGGCATAGGCCCGCACGTCGTTGCCGTCGGAGAGCTGTGAGTCGGTGATGATGACCGCCAGCCCCCGCCGCGCGCCCGTCTGCACCTGCTGCTTCATGTGCGCCACGAAGTCGCGCAGCACCGGCAGCATCACCGTGGCCTTGCCGTAGGCCCTCGGCCCCGGGAAGCGGAAGTCCTTGGCCTGCACCGCCGACAGCAGCCCCAGCTCCTCCAGCTGACTGCCATCCCCGGTGGCCCAGTACGCCACGCGCACCTGTCCGTCGCGGTCCTTGCTGGCCAGATACTCCAGCATCCACCGCATCTGCGGCTCGACCAGGTTCTTCACCGGCGCCAGCTTGGCCAGCACGCCGCGAGGACCGTACTCGTCCTCCATGCTCGCCGAGCCATCCATGTAGAGGGCCACGTCCAACCCCTCCACCGTGGGGTCATGCAGCAGCGTGGCCACCACCTTGTTCCCCATCCGATGCACGTCCGAGAACGGACGCACGATGACTTCGTGCCCGGCCATCAGTGATGGTCCTCGTCTTCCTCGTGGTGGTCCTCGTCCGGCAGCGGCTGGGTGTAGCGCTGGCCGTTCACTTCCAGCGTGAAGCTCTCCGCGCCCTCGGGCACGTCGAACTCCAGCACCGCGGGCAGGCGGCCCTCGTACGTCTTCAGCACCTTGCCCTTGTCGTCGTAGATGGTGCCGCCCGCGGCCACCGTCATGTTCTCGTCCACCAGCACCGCCACCAGCTCGGCGACCTGGTTGATCTCCTTCGCGATGCGGTGACACCACAGGTGCCCCACGCCCGGATATTCCATGTGGGCGATCTTCTCGAGCTGCTCCTCGTCGATGGCGTCACCCACGCCCACCAGCACGAAGTTCAGCCGGGGCAGCCGTCCCGCCGCGATGTCCTTCGCCACCTTCGCGGAGAACGCCTCCACCTCGTCCGCGTCATGGAGCTGGCCGTCCGTGACGATGACCGCGCAGCCGCGACGCGCGCCCAGCGGCACCTGCTCCTTGAGGTAGCGCACGTAGTCCTTCAGCGCCGGCGCCATGAAGGTGTGGCTGCCGAGCTTCTTCGCGCCGGGGAACTTGTACTGCTGGACGTCCACGCCCTTGAGCTCGCCCACCACCTCCACGTCCTTGCCGGAGGCGCCGCTGGCCCAGTACGCGACGCGGAGCATGCCGTTGCGGTCCTTGGTGGCCAGGTACTCCAACATCCACTGCACCTGCGGCTCCACCTGGTTGGCGGGGTCCTTCAGGGGCGCGCCGCGCAGCCACTCCAGGAAGGAGCGATTGGGCCTCTCGTACTTGTACTCCTCCTGCATGCTGCCGGACGCGTCCATGTAGATGGCGACGTCCAGGCCCTCGACGGTGGGGTCGTGCAGCAGCACCGCACGTACCTTCCCCTCCTCGACGTGAAGATCCGAAAATGGCTCGACCGGCTTCTCGTGACCCATCGTTCCCCCTGCCAGGTTAGGGGGGCGAGGCTATCACCTTCCGACGGGGTTCCACGCCCTCGCGCGAGGCGCCCTCAGTCCTCGAAGTCGGTCATCCAGTCGGGCTTCTTCGCGGGCCCAGGCGACGAGGGCGTCGACGCCTCACGCGGAGTCCGCGCCGAGGGAGCCGCCGGGCGTGGCCTTGCTCCGAAGTCCTCCATCCAGGAGGGCGTCCCGGGCTTCGAGGGAGGCGGTGGCGCGGACGGCTTCGCCCGGGTGAGCCGGGGCTTCGCCGCTTCCGGATGCGCCTCGGCGTGCGCGTTCAGGAAGTCCTGCATCCAGTCGCTCGGGCGCGGCGGCTTGGGCGGCGCGCGCGGGGGCAGGGGACGCTGGGGCGCGGGGCTCGTCACTCGCGGCGCGGAGACGACGGGCGTGCCTCCACCCACGCGGACCCGTGAGCGAAGCGCGCGCTCCGCTTCCGTGGGCCAGCCCGGCAGCGCGGCCAGGGCCTGACGCGCCAGCTCCAGGAACGCGGGCGCCGCGGCCTCCGGTGGAATCTTCACCTTCTCCGCGCGCAGCCACTCCGCCATGCGCGTGAGCAGGCCCGGGTGCTGACGGCGCAGGATGGCCACGTCGCCCTTCACCTCGTAGCCGCGCAGCTCCAGCTCGGCGATGGCCATGGCGCGGCTGGGCACGGGCAGCTCCATCCCGGCCAGCGCCGCCGGCCCACGGTTCGCCCCCGCGTCCTCCTGGAGCTGGGTGAGCACGTCGTGGAGCATCCGCGCCACCATGGGGCCGTTGGAGGCATTGCCCATCTGCAGCTCCGGTGGCACCGAGGGCCACGCGAGCACCATCCCCTGTCCCTGCGCGATGACGTCCGGCCGGTCCCCCGGCAACAGCGCGACGTAGCCACGCGGCGCGGTGGCGCTCTCCGGCGTCTGCACGTAGTGGAACGCATCCACCGCGCCGTGCGTCAGCCCCGCGAGCACGTCTCCGCGAGTCACCGTGAGCTGCCCCGGCACGCGCTGGGGCGAGGTGCTCGGCCACGGACCGGACAGGTGCCCGTAGAGGTACACCGGGTCGTTGAAGCCCTCGGCGTCGGCGGGGTGCTCGACGAGCTCGATTGAGAAGAAGAACAGCTCCGACGCGGCGATGCGCCGAGGTGTGCGGCCGGAGGCGACTTCGTGGTGCGTGAGTTGCGCGCGCGCGGTGGCGGGCAGCAGGCCCCGGTCGCTCGCGGGCACGACGTGAACCCCACCCAGCGCGTCCAGGCCCACCAGCCACTCCGGCTCCAGGACGTGGTTCGAGTCCAGCCGGAAGGCGTCCACCACGTGCGCAATCTCGGAGGCGTCCGACTGGACGGGCTCCGGTGGCGTGGCGGCGTGGGGGATGAAGTAGCGGGGCAGGTTCACGGCGGCGGCGTCAGGCTCCCGCAACCGCGCGGACCACGCAAGCTCGGCACGGGCCCCGAGTCAGTCCCAGGCGCCCTCGTGGACGTCGAGCGCCTCCTGCAAGGCGATGGGGCCCTCCACCTCGGTGGGGCTGCTGCCCCGCGCGAAGACCTCCCGGCACGACATGGCGAGCCCGCCCCGGGCCGTCCCCACCCGCTTCGCGAACTCCGCGGACGACAGCGAGAACACCACCCGCCGCACGCCGCCCCAGAAGATGGCGCCCGCGCACATGGCGCACGGCTCCGTGCTCGCGTACATCGTGCAGCCCGCGAGGACCTCCGGCGTGAAGCGCTTCGTCGCGTCCCGCATCAGGTTGGACTCCGCGTGGCCCGTGCAGTCGCGCTGCGTCGCCACCGTGTTCTCGCCCTCCAGCAGCACGTTGCCCTGGGCGTCCACCAGCACCGCGCCGAAGGGCTGGTCCCCGCGCGCCCTGGCACGACGCGCCGCTTCGATGGACCGCAGCAGGAATCGGGTTTCCTCGGGACGCATGGGCCAGCCTCCGGTTCGGGGAGGCAACCTAACGATGCACCCGGGACAGCGCCAAGGCTCCACGGGGAGGAACGTCGGCTCCTCGACCCGCGCCGTGTCCCGGGCACCTGGAAGCGAGTCCAGCTGCCCGGGCACGTTCAGCGGTTACTGGTCGTCGCAGGGGGTGCCCAGGCGGATGCCCTCGTACACTCCCAGGTCGTTGTAGATGAGCGGCAGGTTCTCCTCGACGGGCACCTGACGCAGCTCGAGCGACTTCTTCGTGTTCTCAATCCACACGGACGACTTCGCCTTGTCCAGCACCAGCCGGAGGTCGCCCTTCTTGGTGGAGAAGATTTCGCCTTCCGAGTCGGAGATGACGTTGGTCATCTTCTGCGGCTTGAGCGCGCCACGCGGACCGATGAAGACGCGGTAGTTCTTCTGGTCCGTCGTGCTGATGCCCTTGTCCACGAAGTAGTAGTTGCCCTTGGTGTCACGCAGCAGCGCGTACGGCGCGAACTGCTGCGGGCTGGGGGAGTACGTGGCCTTGCGCAGCAGCTCCGCGGCCTGGCCAGGCTCCATGATGGTGAGCGGCACGTTCTTCTCGCCGCACCGCACCGCGCAGGTCTTCTCCTTGCGGTCGAAGTCCACCTCGGAGACGACGCGCCAGTCCTGGCCCCGGAAGTTGGGGTTGGAGTCCTTCCGGAAGAAGCGCGGCTCCAGGAAGCTGGTGCCGGAGGTGAACGGCAGCGCGGGCACCTCGAAGAAGGCCTTCCCGTCGCCGTAATAGAGCACGTCCCTGCCGCGCCCATCGTCGTCGGGACTCACGACGGAGTAGTGGCCCTTGCCGTCGGTGCAGACGGTGGTGGCCTCCATGATCATCTTCTGGCCCAGGTTCTCCTCCTTGCCCCAGGGGGGCTGGAGGGTCTCGGCGGCGAAGGGCGCGCTACAGGCGAGTGACGCCGCCACGGCGGCGATACGCTGGAAGTTCATCTGAGGGTCTCTCGGGACTAGAGGGTCGTCTTGTAGAACTTCTTGGCGAACGCTTCCTGATTGGAGGCGTCCTTCGAGGTGGTCCAGATGAGGCGCTGGGCGTCGAGCTTCGGCTCCAGGCTCTCGCCCAGGCGGCAGCTCACCTGCTTCACCTTCTCCTTCACGGTCTGCTTGGCGACGTTGGAGACGGCGCACAGGTCCTTCAGGACGCTGAGCGAGGGCTCACAGTAGCCGCTGATGCTCAGCTCCTTGAGCAGGTCGTCGTTGATGCTGCTCCAGTCGATGCTCGCCGCCACGGAGGTGCCACAGGCCTTGTTCATCTCCTGGAGCAGGTCGCCGTAGTCCTTGTCGTGGCGCGCCATCTCGCCCTTGCGGTCGAACGCCATCAGCTTCGTCAGCGTGCCGTCCTTCTGCTGCTTCTGGTGCTGCTCGTAGACCTCCTCGGACTTGAGGGCCTTGGTGCGCTTCTCGTCGAAGGAGACGCGAATCTCCTTGCCGCGCCCCGGCACGTACATCTCGTAGTTCGAGTTGCGCATGTACAGCACGGTGTAGCCACGGCCCTTCCACTGGGTCACGTAGTTGTGCTGCTCGCTGCTGTTGGTGCTCCAGTCCTTCAAATCGAAGGGCAGCACCTTGCCGTCAATCTCGGAGCCCGTGCCCTGCACGCGCAGGATGTACTTCTTGGACGAGCGCGGGGAGAGGGGGACGACGGCCACTTCCTCGCCCTCGGCGCCGGAGTAGACCTTGCCGGCTTCAACGGGGGCCGCCGCGAGGCTGGAGGTGGCCCCCAGCAGCAGCGTGGTGACGAATACCGCGACCATGTTTCTCAAGCGATTCACCTCATGAGGCAGGGGCCCGTCCCATCTGGACGGCGCCATGTGTCAGAACTCGATGTCGTGCTGCTTGCAAAACTTCCGGACCCGGGCCTGCTCCAGCCGGGGGACCTTGGGCCACTGGGCCTTGGCGTTGCTCAAGTCCCCCTGCCGGCAGAAGGCCCGGGTGAGCAGCGAATAAGACGCCAGAGGGATGACCTTGGGTTCCCGCCGCTGGCTGCTGCGCGCCAGACGGATGGCCTCCAGGGTGTCTCCCCCGTTTAAAGCGCGCTCCGCGTCCGCCAAAAGCTGCCGCACCTCGTCAGACAGCTTTTCGGAAGGCTCGGGTCGGGTGGAAGGACGCGTGGAGGGGGGCGGATTCTTCGTCGCCACACCGGCCGGGTCGTCCGGAGGCGGGTCCACCGGCGTGGGCGTCTGCGTCCCATTGGGCGGAGGGACCACCGGGGTCCCCGTGGTGCCCTGGTTGCCCGTGGCGACGACGGTCGGAGGGGTGCCCGTGGCGACGACGGTCGGAGGCGTGCCCGTGGTTCCGGCGGTGCCCTGGTTGCCCGTGGCGACGGGCTGTACCGGCGGGGGCGTGGTGCCCGGGGTCGGCACCTTGGGCCGCGTCAGCCACCAGCCGCCACCGGCCACGGCGACGAGCGCCACCACGATGAGCGCGGCCACCGGCGCGCGGCTCCTGGGCGCCAGCGCGGGCTGCGTGGCCACGGGGTGGACCACGGCGGCGGCGCTCGCGGGCTGGACGGCCGCCCCGGGCTGCAGGGTGGGGGACGGCGTGAGGTAGCTCTGGGGCGCGACGGGCGGCGGCAGGGACGGCGTCTGCTGGGAGATGAGCGTGGGGTCCAACCCCGGTGGGTCCATCAAGGGCGCGGCCCGAGGCGACGCGGGCTGGACGAGCCCCATCTGCCCGGTGCCTCCCGAGGCGAACGCGCCCGACGGCGCCGAGGCATGGACGACGCCCATCTGCCCGGTGCCTCCGGAGGCGAACGGCGCGGCGGGCTGGACGACGCCCATGCTCCCGCTGCTGCCCGGCGCCATCGTGTCCTCGAAGCCCATGCGGCCCGTGTCGGGGCCCTTGCGACCGCTGCCCGGCGCCAGCGTGTTGGACAGCGAGGGCGGGCCCTCGGAGGGCAGGGCGATGCCGGACGGCAAGCCGGTGGGACGTGGCTGCCCGGCGTATGAGCCCGCGGCCGGGCTGAGCGTGTGCAGGGGGCTACCGGTGAGGGCCTCCACGAAGGAGGCGACGTCCGGGTAGCGGTCCTCGATGCGCTTGGACAGGGCCTTGTCCACGGCGGCGATGGCGTGGGCCGGGGCCTCCGGACACAGCGGGGCGAGCGGCGCCGCTGGCTCGTAGACGACGCGGAAGATCATCTGCGCGATGCCTCCCGCGCCGAAGGCGGGCATGCCCGTCATCATCTCGTAGACGATGCAGCCGAGCGCGAAGATGTCCGTGCGCGCGTCAATCTCACGGTTGCGGCCCTGGGCCTGCTCGGGCGACATGTACTGCGGCGTGCCGATGAGCATCGCCTCCTGCGTCTGCACGGTGGCGGAGTCGAGGACCTTGGAGATGCCGAAGTCGAGCAGCTTGAGCCGCTCGCCCACCACGCCCCCGGAGTCGGTGGGAACGAGGAAGACGTTGGCCGGCTTCAAGTCACGGTGGACGATGCCCGCGCCGTGGGCGGCCTGGAGCGCGGAGCCCATCTGTCGCGTGAAGGAGTAGACGTCGTGCAGCGGCAGCCGCCCGCGCTCCAGTCGCGACTGGAGGCTCTCTCCGCGCAGGAACTCCAGCACCAGGAACGGGGTGCCGTCCTCCAGCGTGTCGTAGTCGAGCACCTCGACGATGTTGGGGTGGCCCAGCCGCGAGGCGATCTCCGCCTCACGACGGAAGCGCGCGAAGATTTCGGCGGTGAGGTGGTCTCCACCGCGCAGCACCTTCACCGCGACCTGCTTGCCCGGGAGGCGCAGGTGCTGGGCCAGGTACACCGAGCCCATTCCTCCTCGCCCCAGGATGGACAGGACCTTGTAGGTATTGCGCAGGACCGTATCGATGGACAGGTCACCGTCGGACGGTCGATTCATGGGGCTGTGGCTCGCACGGGATTCTCAGGGGTGTTCCTCCCCATTCCATCCTCCCACCCCACCATGAGGCAACCTTTCCGAGGCGGGATTCCGGACGGAGGCTGTCTTGAGCGGTGAGAACCCCTGGTGGCTTTCCGCCAGCCTGCTAAGGAGGCAGCCTGTATGACGAAAGTCGCGCCGCCCAAGGACTTGCTCGAGGTCCGCGTCCGCCGCATCCATCGCCGGGACCTCAACCGGACCTGGGAGTTCCTCAAACTCGTCTTCCGCGACGTCAACCGCGAGACGGTGGAATACCAGCGCCCCCGCTCCAAGCGCCGCTTCATGGAGGTCTACACCTCCGAGTGGATAGAGCAGCTGGTCTACGAGGTGGACGGGGTCATCGTCGGCTACTCCGAGTGCGCCTTCGAGGCCACCGGCGATGACAACTGGGTGAACCCCCGCTGGTTCGAGAAGCGCGGCATGCGGCCCCTCTTCGTGGAGGAGCTCGCGGTGCACCCGGATTACCAGGGGCGCGGGGTGGGCAGCTTCATGTTGGATCAGCTCCAGCACCTGGCCCGCACCCGGGGTTGCACCCACCTGGTGCTCGAGGTGGCGGAGAACAACGAGGCCGCGCTGGCGTGGTACCGGGCGAGGACGTTCTACAAGCTCGACGCCGCCATCTTCCTCGCGCAGAAGGTGCCGGGAGAGCCGGACCTGCTTCCGCCGCGTCGCATCAAACGCCGGACGAAGGCGACTGACGGCGAGGCCACCTCGCCGAACACCGGGCCCATGCCGGAGACCCCCGCGACGCGCGGTGGCGCGCGCAAGGGCCGCTCTCCCGCGGCGAAGAAGGGCAGCTGAGCGTCACGGCGCCTTCGCGGTGGGGCTCGCGAGGGTGCGGCTGAAGAAGCGCTCGGCGTCCTGGCTGAGCTGGCGGTGCAGCTTCACGCGGTCGACCCCCGGTGGATCCACGCAAATCTCGGGGGTGTGCTTCGCCATCTCCGGTCGGCATGGCGCGAGGAACACGAAGTGCCCGGCTTTGGGCACCTGCGTGTACTCGGGTTGCTGGGGCAGGGCGTCGCGAACCTGGAGGGCCTGGGCGGCGCCGTCGAGCACCTCGTCCTTCTCCGCCGAGTACAGCCGGACGGGCACCTTCACGTCCTTGAGCCCGGCCCCGTCGAAGAAGACGCCCACGGGCGCCATGACGAAGAGGGAGCGGATGCGCGGCTCCTGGGTGCCACCGCGCAGCTCGGGACGGACGGCGCGCACGGCCTTCATCTCGGTGCACAGGACGCTCTGCTGGTGCGCGGCCTCCGCGCAATACGGCGCGAGCTTGTCGAAGTCCGGTGACGCGCCCCCGAGCAGGAGCACCGTGTAGCCGCCCAGGGAGAAGCCCATGGCGCCCACGCGCGCCGGGTCCACGAGCGGGCCGAGCGTCGGGTCCGCGAGCACCGAGTCGAGCAGCGTCCGCACCTGCCACGCGCGTCCCAGGAACACCTCGTCCGTGCCCGAGCGGGCGCCGTCGTTGTGCGTGTTGCCCGCGTGGTCCAACGAGGCGACGACGAAGCCCTTGCGCGCGAGCGCCGAGGCCAAATCACTGTGTCCCCAGCGCGTGCCCATGTGGCCGTGAGAGATGAGCACCAGCGGATGGCGTCCGGAGACGGGCGGCAGGTCCTTGCCCGCGTCGAGCTGGAGCAGGTCCATGGGGACGGGCTTGGAGGGCTGGGTGGAGGGATAGAGCACCACGCCGCGCAGGGGCCCGCCATTCACCGGGTCCTTCATGGCGAGCTCGCGGTAGCCCACGCCTCGGATGCTGGTGGACGCGGAAGCCGAGGCCGCCACGAGCAGGGTGGCGAGCGCGAGGGCCCTGGGAAGCGCGGTGCCGGGTCGTCCGGAAGTCTTCATGGCATCCTTATCGTCCGAGCCGGGCTTCGATTGCACGGCCCGAGGATGACGCTGGACGACACGCGCCCGGTAGCGCCGTCAGAAGCTCAGCGTGCCGAGCAGCTCGAAGGTGTTGCGGTAGACGTGCACGGGCTCGCTGACCGCGCCCTCCAGCGAGCCGGGCGTGGTGAGGTCCCGGATGCCCAGCTCGTGGCGGGACAACACGTAGCCGGCGCGCAGCCCGCCGTCGAGGCCGCGCAGCCCGGGGAAGAAGCCCTTCACGAGGATGACATCCAGGCCCGCGCCCAGGTGCAGCGTGTTGGGCCACAGGTTGCGGAAGAAGCCGGGCAGGCGAATCCAGTACGAGTTGGGATTGGCCATCCCCACGCCGTTGATGTTGCCTTCCTCCAGCCGGTACCACGTCAGCCCGTAGCCGACCTTGACGTACGGCTGGAAGCCGCCGGGCAGGATGTTGTAGCGGATGCTGCCCGCGTACTCCCACAGGTTGAGCTTCGCGCGGAGCTGGAAGAGGGTCGTCTCGCCCGCCAGCGGCACGTCGAGGCCCACGTCACTGCGCGAGTGCAGCAGGGTGTTCTCCGACGTGAAGCGGTTGCCCAGGTAGAAGCTCACCTTCAGCGTGGGGGAGATGGCCGTGTCCACCACCGGCTGGATGAACCGGGACGGCTGCTCGCTGATGGTCGGGTCCATGGCGAGCAGCTGCGGCTGCCACTCGGCGAACTGCCTGTCGTTGAGCAGCAGCGCGGCGAAGTCCTTGTCGAGCAGCCCGATGCTGATGCCCGCCTCCACGCTCGCGCGTCGCCGGGGCAGCTCTTTCTGGGGCGTGTAGACGGGCTCGTGTTTCTCCACCAGCGCGCGGATGGGCAGCCCCACCACCCGGTAGAGGAAGTCGAACGGAGGCAGGCTGATGATGATGGCCACCGGGCCGTTGAGGAAGCCCAGGTTGTTGGAGAAGTTGTCCTGCACGTCCAGCGGGAAGAACCAGGGCAGCTCTCCGGGGGCGTAGCGGACGAAGCCCGCGTTGGGCGCGGGCCGGTTCCAGCCCTCGCTGAAGGCGGGGCCGGTGATGGACAGGTTGCCCATGTCCGAGTGCGCGACGATGCCCGCCAGCGGCGAGGCGGCGGAAGGGTAGCCCCAGCGCAGCGGAAGGATGAGCCAGGACCACTCACGCCGCACGTGGGGGTCTTCGATGGCCAGGTCGTAGACGCGCTCCCAGTCCGGCACCAGGTCGATGCGCTCCGCCATGTCGTAGCGCACCACGTCCTCGGGCAGGGGCCGCGTCGGGTCCGACAGGTACTCCTGGTGGTCGAAGTGCTTGGGCACCGCCTCCGTGGAGCCCGCCGGGCCCACGCCCTTGAAGACGCCGGGCAAGGGATACGTGGCGTGGGATTCGCGCGCGTGAGGGCCGGGCGAGGCGAGCAGCTGCTCCAGTCCCTTCGAGTCCGCGCCGATGTAGCCGATGGGATGCGTGTTGATGCGCGTCTCCTTCTCGTCCGCCCAGACGTAGCTGCGCACCCGCGCCAGCAGCTTCTTCTCGCCGGGGTGGTCCTCGCCGCGCAGCTCCAGCAGCTCCTCCCAGCGCTCGCGGGGCAGGTACGCGTTGGGGTGCGCGAAGTCGAAGACCATGGAGTTGCGGTGGAAGAAGTACTCGGTGCGCTTGAGGACCAGGGGGTCGGGGCCGTCGGCGGCCTGGCCGCCATCGAGGATGCGCCGCACCTCGTCCTCGGTGAGCGCGCGCTCCACGGCGGACAGCGGGGAGATGACGGCGCTCACGTGCTCCCAGTCGCCCTCGTGGTTGTTGCCTCCGGCGTTGAATGGATAGAAGAACCAATACTGGATGAGCAGCTCGTAGCCGCGCAGTCCGCGCTCCGCGTCGCGCACCTCCGCGAGGAAGGGATGCGCGTAGACCTTCTCCGTGCCCAGGTAGCGGCGGGCAATCTCGTCTGGAATCGGGCTGGCGTATGCCTCGTGCCACGAGGAGGGGTCGAAGCCCGGGAAGTCGAAGTACATCACCGTGAAGGGCGCCTGCTCGGCGGCCACCGCGTCCTGGCGAAGTCGGGGGATGGTGGGGTGGTCCGGGTGGAACTCCCGCAGCAGCCCGATGAGGCGGCAGTCGTCGCGCGCATCCCTCCCGGACTGCTCCGTCTGGAGCGCGACTTCGGGTGCGCCATCCTCGGGGCATTGATGGCCGAGCGAGGAGAAGTTGATGGAGTCGCTGCGCATCAACACCGAGCCCGGCTTCGCCAGGTCCCACGTGTCCAGGCTCAGCAGCAGGCCTCCGGGCAGGTTCCGGAACGCCTTGTGGTCCATGGGGAAGGTGTACGTGTTCTTCACCAGGATGGGCGCGAAGCGCACCGCGAGCGCCTGCAGCACGCGGAACCGCTGGTCGTCCATTCCGTCGCGTGGAGCCTCGTCGCGGTAGGACGGGTCCGCCGTGTCGCCGTAGAGCGTGAGCGTCTGGCTCGCGGTCGTCTGCCGGACGATGCGCGGGTAGGCCAGGGGCACGTAGCGGAAGTACTCCTCGCGCGTCGGGGGCCCGGAGGCGCTCGCGTCGCCGGAGCCCGTCAGCAGGACCACGAGCACCACAACCCGCGCGGCGTGGACCGCGATACCCTGGTGCATGGTGTCCCCCCGGGACTCGCGGCGCCGTGCCTCATCTCATGGGGCGCTCGCGATGCGGGGAGCCTAGGAGGCGCGCTCCCACGCCATCCCAGGGGACGTGCGGGGAGCGTCGGACACCGTACGGATGCCCGGGTGGACGGGGGAGCAACTCACCCCGGCGCACCCGGTGGTCAACAGTCGCGGCGCGTGCCCGCCTCGGTGGGTCCGCGCGCTTGCTCCGCTCAAGCGGGCAACGGCTCCGTGGAGGACTGTGTCGTCGCGGTCGCGGGAGGCGTGGCCGGCGCCGCGCTGGCGGTGGCGTGGGGCGCGGGGGCAATGGTCGACTCGCCCATCGTCTCGCCGTGCTGGCTCAAGTCGAGCCCCTGCTCCTCCTGCTCGCGGGTGACGCGCAGCGGGACGATGCGGTCCACCAGCTTGTAGAGCAGGTACGAGCCGATGAACGAGAAGGCGGACACCAGCGCGAGCGCCACCATGTGCATGAAGAACGTCTTCGTCTGGCCGTGGATGAGCCCCACGTCCTTGGCCAGCACGCCGGTGAGCACCATGCCCACCACGCCGCCCAGGCCGTGGCAGGGGAAGACGTCCAGCGTGTCGTCGATGGAGGTGCGGCTCTTGAAGTGCACCGCCGCGTTGCTCACGAAGCTGGCGACCAGGCCCACCATGATGCTCTGCCCCACGGTGATGAAGCCCGCGGCCGGCGTCACCGCGACCAGACCCACCACCGCGCCCACGCACGCGCCCATGGCGCTCGGCTTGCGATTGCGCAGCCAGTCGAAGGCAATCCAGCCCAGCATCGCCGCCGCGGACGCCGTGTTCGTGGTGGCGAAGGCCAGCGTGGCCAGCGACGAGGCCGACAGCGCCGAGCCCGCGTTGAAGCCGAACCAGCCGAACCACAGCATGCCCGTGCCCAGCATCACGAAGGGCAGGTTGGCGGGAGTGTGCGACGTGTTCTCCAGATGCACCTGCCGACGCCCCAGCACCAGCGCGCCCGCCAGCGCCGCGAAGCCCGCGGACATGTGCACCACCGTGCCGCCCGCGAAGTCCAGCACGCCCAGCTGGCGCAGGAAGCCCTCCGGGTGCCACGTCCAGTGCGCGAGCGGCGCGTAGATGACCAGCGTGAAGAGCACCATGAAGAGCACATACGCCTTGAAGCGCACCCGCTCCGCGAAGGCGCCGGTGATGAGCGCCGGGGTGATGATGGCGAACTTGAGCTGGAACAGCGCGAACAGCAGCAGGGGAATGGTGGGCGCCAGGTCCGGGTGCGTCTCCCCACCCACGCCGCTGAACATGAAGAACGTCCGCGGGTCGCCAATGAGGCCGTGGAAGCTGTCACCGAAGCAGAGGCTGAAGCCCACCACCACCCAGAGCAGGCTGATGACCGCCATGGCGATGTAGCTCTGGAGCAGCGTGGACACGACGTTCTTCAGCCGCACCATGCCGCCGTAGAAGAACGACAAGCCGGGCGTCATCAGCAGCACCAGCGCCGTCGCGGTGAGAATCCACGCCGTGTCCGCTGGGTTGATGGGCCCCCCTTGCTTCACCTGCGCCGCCGGCGTCACGAACATGCCCGCCACGCCCACTCCCACCAGCAGGGCCAGTGCCAACCACTTCTTCATCACGTCACCCCAAGGAAGACTGACGCAATGCAGTATGGGGCCGGTGTGGGCCAGATTCAACGCCCTGGGGTCTTAATGGTCGGTCGCCAGGGTTAAAAACAGGAGGAATTGAGCTAAAGCTTGATAAATCTGGCCTCTGTGTAGGTTCGTCTACTTCACGATGATGCGGCCATCCTTGATGTCCAGGTCCTCGCCGCCCTTGAGGATGACGTCGCCGCCGTCCGCCTGGATGGTGCAGGGGCGTGAGCCCTGGATGGTGACGGAGGCCGTCTGGCTCTTGCCGAACGAGACGGTGGTCCTCACGCCGCTGCACACCGCTGTCCAGGTGTAGTCGCGCGAGTCGCGGTTGTAGTAGCGCACGGTGACGGCGGCCCACGCGGCCGACGACGCGAGCAGGCCGGCCGCGAGGGTGGCTATCGAGAGCCTGGCTTTCATGTCCCATCCTCCCTTGAAGGAAATGGGCGCAGTCATACCCGGTGGCACTGACGCGCGCTCGTCATGCGCGACGGACGTACCCGCCGACGCGGCACGCTTCGTCCCCGCGTGGAGTCCTACGCGGACATACGAGTCAGCGCGTGCGCGCGGCTCACGCGGGCGGCGCTGGCGTGGACTGCTCCAGCTCTTCGGGGTGGAGGTGGAACCAGCGGGCGATGAGCATCACCTCCTGGGCCTCGTGGGCGCGCAGGCCGAGCGTCTCGGGCTCCGGGCGCTCGAAGATTTCGCGGGCACGAGCTTCCAGGGCCTCGCGCTCCTCGGACGTGCGCGGCGCGGGTCGCTCGTCGCGCACGCTGCCTCGGCGCAGGACGTAGACGCGGTCCTCTCCGGCGTGGCCCGGCACCGTGTACACGAAGGATAGTCGCTTCATCGTCCGGCCCAGGGAGACCATCCACTCACGGAGGTTCTTCAGGCGCTCCGCGCGGTCTCTCAGCTCCGCCGCGTACTCGAACTGGAGGCGCCGCGCGGCCAGCGCCATGCGCTCGTGCAGCAGGGTGAGGGGCGCGTCGGAGGTGCCTTCCAGGAAGGCGCGGGCCTGGGCGATGCGCGCGTGGTACTCGGCGTGGGTGCAGCCACCAGCGCAGGGCGCGAGGCAGCGGGAGAGCTGGCCGCGCATGCACAGGGGCTCCTGCTTCAGCGGGAAGAGCTGTCCCTGGTTGGCCAGGCGCATGGGCGTGTCCGCCGCGCAGTCGCGCAGCTCGAGCAAATCATTCACCGCGCGCACCACGTCGGAGACAGCGCCCTGTCCCTGGAAGGGGCCGTAGTAGTCGCCGCTCGCGCCGGTGACGCGCCCCACGACGTGCAGTCGGGGCACGGCCTCCTTGGTGAGGTGGAGGAAGCATTGGCCGCGGTCCCGCTTGTGCTCCACGTTGTAGAGCGGGCGGTGGAACTTGATGAGGCGCAGCTCGCGCAGCAGCGCGGCGAACTCGCTGGGCGTGTGCTCCCACTCCACCTGATGCGCATGGGCGATGATGTCCGCCGCCTTGTCGCCGGGCTCCGCGCGAAAGTAGGAGAGCAGCCGCGAGCGCACCCGCACGGACTTGCCCACGTAGAGCACTTCGCCCGAGGGCCCCAGCATCCGGTAGATGCCGGGCCGGTTCTCCGCGTTCGCGCGGACGTGGTCGAGGAGTGAGGCGACGCGGGAGGACATCGTGAAGCGAAGGCCCGGCCCTGAGCGCGCCGGACGACAGCCCACCGTACACCTGGGGGAGGGCGCCATGCCGCACTCGCTCCGTGCCTGACCGGGGAGCTGACGGGCCTGCCAGGAAGCACGACGCAGGCGAGCAAGAGAGGGCTCGTGGCGCGCACCTCGCTGGCCATGACGGAGCTGCTCGCCCCGAGCCTGGAGGGCCTTCGCGGACCCTCCAGGTCAGGCGGTGCTACGCGGGCTCGATGAAGTTGAGCCGGTAGCCGTCCGGGTCGGTGACGATGACCTCCCGGGTGTGCCAGGGCTGGATGGCGGGGCCCTCCACCACGGCCCCCTGCGCCTGCGCCCGCAGGAGCAGCTCGTCCAGGCCGCTCTGGCCCTCGACGCGGAAGCCCACGAGCACGCCCAGCCCCCGTCGGCCTTCCAACTGCAACTGGGTCGGAGGCGCGACGAGGTAGACGTCCACCGCGCCCGCCCACTGGAGGCGGACGAAGGGCGGCTCCGCCTGGGTTCGCTCGAAGCCGAGCGCCTCGTAGAACGCGAGCGAGCGCGTCAGGTCCGAGACGAGCAGCTTGACGAAGGCGGGAATCACTTCGTGAGGCCTTCGGCGGCCAGCGCGGCCTGCACGTGCGGGCGAGCACCGACGCGCGCGTGGTAGGCCCGCACCGCCGGGAACGGCTCCATGTCCAGCTGCATGGGCTTCGCCCAGTTCAGCACGGTGAAGAGGTACGCGTCCGCGACGGTGAACTGCTCACCCAGGAGGAAGGACTGCTTGGAGAGCAGCGCGTCCAGCGTCTTGAAGCGCGTCGCGAGCCGGTCCTTGTAGATCTTCTTCCCTTCGTCCGGAAACGCCGGGTTGAAGAGGGGGCTGAAGGACTTGTGGATTTCGGTGCCGATGAAGTTGAGCATCTCCTGGAGCTGGTAGCGCTCCAGGGTGCCGTTGGCCGGGGCCAGCTTCGCCTCGGGCGCCTGGTCCGCGATGTACTGGACGATGGCGGGGCCCTCCGTCAGCACCGCGCCGTTGTCGAGTTGGAGGGCGGGGACATAGCCCTTCGGGTTCACGGCGAAGAAGTCCGCGCCGGTCTCCGTCTTCTTCGAGCGCAGGTCGACCTTCTCGAAGTCGAACTTCAGGCCCGCCTCACGCAGGATGATGTGCGGAGACAGGGAACAGGCACCGGACGAGTAGAAGAGCTTCATGGGAGCGTATTCCTCACGTGTGGGGTTCGAGGCGCGCAGTTCTGCACCTTCCCGAGGAGGGATTCCACCGTTTCGAGCGGGCAGGCCGCCTGGCTCCTGGGTCCGGGGGGCCCCGCTGCCGGGGGCTTGCTTGGAGTGGTAGTTCTTTCGCTCAGACATGGCCGGGCCTTGGGCTCGACCTGGAAGGACCTCCATGCGTTTCAAAGTCGCTCTGTTGCTGCCCGTCGCGTTGCTGACGTGGGGCGTGATGCCAGCGTGCTCCGGTGATGCCGACGACAAGCCCGACTCCGGCACCGAGGATGGCGGCTCCAACCCCACCGACTCGGGCACCGACGCCGGTGGCACCCCGGGCGACGGCGGCACGGGCAACGCGTCCTGTCCGTCCGGCGCCCTCATCTGTGAGACGTTCGAGAACGGCTCCGCGGGCTGGGATGTCGGGCACGAGCACTCCACCATCGAGGCGGACGGCACCAAGCCGCACACCGGCGCGCGCTCGCTGCATGTGGTGACGGAGGACGGAGTCAACGAGGCCACCGCCGACGTCGATGCCATCGCGCGGTGGATGAAGAGCATGCCCCCGTTCGAGACCCAGCTCTTCGTGCGCGCGCATGTGTTCATGAAGTCCTTCCCCGGGTTGTTCGGGCAGATGGGCACCTACTTCGTGCTCTTCTCCGACACGAACTCGGACTTCGGCGGCATCGAGCTTCAGGTCATCAGCGACGCGGGGTTCGCGCTCGATGACTGGTCCGCGCGTAACGGGCAGGGCTGGAATCGGCAGGGGCCGCCCGTCAACCTGGGCATGTCCACCGGCCGCTGGGTCTGCCTGGAGTGGGAGGTGCGCCGCCCCACCGCGACCAGCACCCACGGCAACACGCGCGTCTACGTGGACGGCGCGCTGGCCCACGACTTCACCAGCATCGGCATGCGCTCCTTCAACAACTTCTGGGTGGGCTACGGCTTCGTGCACCCCCAGGGGCCGTCCGCCTCCGAGACGTGGATCGACAACCTGGTGGTCAGCCGCACCCAGCGCGTCGGCTGCGAGTAGCGCTCGTCGTCCCCGCCGGCCCGGGTGCTCCCTGGGCCGGCGGCTCGCCTGACTCCTCCACGCGACGGATGTCAGGACCGGCTGGCAGTGTTCGTGTTATTTAGACACGAAGCCTCACCGCTTTCTCGCGGTGGCGGTCTGTCAGGAGCGGGTCATGTCGTTGAAGGAGCTGGCGCGGCAAACGGTGCGAATCACGGAGCAGGGGACGTATGTGGCGCCCTCGGGGCGGCACGTCTCGCTGGGGAGCCTTGTGGAGCGCGCCGTGAGCGGGACGGTGCTGTATCGCCCCGGCGACTTCGAGCGGCTCGTTCCCCGCGAGCGGGGCCTGGAGCTTCCCGCGCTTCGCCTGGAAGTCACAGGCGAGAAGACGGGGCAGGCCGCGCGGCGCCTGGTGGAAGAGGAAGGAGAGACGCGGGTCGCCGCGCTCAACTTCGCCTCCGCGAAGAACCCCGGAGGAGGCTTCCTGGGTGGCGCGAAGGCGCAGGAGGAGGACCTGGCGCGTTGCTCGGCGCTCTATCCGTGCCTGATGTCGCAGCGGGATTACTACGACACGAACCGGGCCGAGCGCTCGATGCTGTACACCGACCACCTCATCTACTCGCCGGACGTGCCGTTCTTCCGGGACGACTCGCTGGAGCTGCTGGAGCGGCCCTTCTGCCTCTCCGTGCTCACCGCGCCCGCGCCCAACGCCGGCGAGGCGCTCCGCGCGGACCCTCTCGTGCGGCCCCAGGTCCACGCGGTGCTGCGAGCGCGGGCGCTGAAGGTGCTCCAGGTGGCGGCGCACCAGGGCCACGAGGTCCTCGTCCTGGGCGCGTGGGGCTGCGGCGTCTTTCGCAACGAACCGGTGGAGGCGGCCCGCGCCTTCTCGCTCGCGCTGGCGGCGCTGCCCGGCGCCTTCAAGCGCGTGGTGTTCGCGGTGTACGAGCGGGGCGGAGACGGGCCCAACCTGCGCGCCTTCCGCGAGCACTTCGCGTGACGCGGAGCCCGGGGCGCGAGCGCGGATTTAACTCGGTTTAATTCCACCTCCGCCCCGGTTTGGACGACAACTCCCCAAGCGTTCACTTCAGGGGGAAGCCGATGCGAGGGGATTGGGGCGATCCGGGGGAATCGTCGGTGGGTGTGGCGAGGGCGTCGGACGTCGCCGCGCACGCGAGAGGGCTGTCATGGGTCTCTCGCGAGCGGGATGCTCGCACCGTTCGTGTCCTCGTCGGCCCCACGAGGATGCTGTCGGTGCTCGAGGACTTCGCGCGCGGCGTGGGGGGCGCCGCCGCGAGTCCGGGCATCGTGGGAGACGTCCTGCGCTGGTCGGGATGGCAGGTGGACTTCGATGTCACCCAGCGCGAGGGGCTGGCGGCGTACCACCAGTTCCTCTCCACCGGAGCGCTCTCGGAAGCGGTGTGCGAGGCGCGCGGCGTCTCCATGGCGACGCTTCAGGTCGCGGTGGGGGAGGCCCGCTTCGTGGGCGCGGAGCGCACGGAGACGTGGCTCGGCCAGGAGGCCAGTGTCTTCACCACCGACGAGAAGACCGGGCGCGAGGGCTTCCACTACACCGCGCTCCTGGGCAACCTCGTCCTGCGCAGCCGGGGTGAGGTGGGAGACACGAGCAGCCAGATTCATGAAGTCACGTTGACGGGTGTGGCCCATCAGCTCGTGCAGGCGCTGCGCCGGGTGCACCCGAGGACGGCGGCGCATGGCGACACGGCGGTGCTCATCTTCACGGCGGATGAGGCCGAGCGGCTTCGTCAGGGCGCTCGTGATTGGGTGCAGGCCGCGGAGGAAGGACACCCGCCCGGTGAGGATGGCACGCCCGAGTGGGTGCGGCGGCTGGCCGGCGCGGAGTCCTCCGAGGAGGCCGTCACCTGGCTCTTCACCTCCGCGAGCGATGCGGCGCGGGTGGCGGAGCGCGTGCTGGAGCTGAGAGCGTTCCTCCTGGAGTCGGACGCGGCGACGGCCCAGGCGTAAGGGGTGGGCGCCGGAGACGGCGCCGCGACGTCAGGGATAGCGAGCGAAGACGGGCACGGCCATGGACACTGAATCCGTGGACAGCTCCGGCTCAGTGCTGGTGAGCGGCTGATAGGCATCCACGGGTGATGCGCATCCGACGACGAACTCCGCGGCCTCGCGAAGCTTCTCCAGCGCTCGCTCCGTACAGTGGAGCGTGATGAGGGGAAGGAAGCCCGGCTCGCTCATCCACTTCACCGCACCCAGCAGGTGATGTGCGCTCAAGAAGCCCGTCACCGCGTCCCGCAAGGCACGGTTCTCCTCTCCCGCGGCCTGCAGGACAGCCCGCCTGTCTCGGGGGGGCGGGGCCGCTCGAGGCCCCCGCTCTTCCCGGGGCATGATGATGGTCTCAATCCACATCGGAGCGCCCTCCGGACGGAAAACCCAATGGCGCGCTGACCAGGTGAGGTTGCTTGCTCTCTGGCCATCGGGAAGCTGGAGAATGATGCGCGATTTCACTTCGAGTTGTTTCTCTTCGCGCGCCAATTCCTTCTCGGAGGGCGACAAATTGTGAAAAATCGGAGTGACCCTGAAACACACGATGTCTGTGTTTGTCCCACGGGGTGGGTGGATTCCGCGTAGGTGCAAGCCCTCACCTGTCCACGGGCGGACATAGGGATACGACAGGAGGGTATGTCAGGCTGGGGCACATGAGACCTGCCCGCCCGGTGACGCCCGAGACGCTGACTCCGACGCTTCTCACCCCGCGTGAGGGCGAGCGGGCGCGGTGCGCGGGGTGCGTTTCCTGAGTCGGTCCGAGGTCGATCATGCCCACCGGAACGCCCTCTCCCCGCAGTCGTCGCAGGCGCGCCACGGGCACCCCCGTGCGAGCGGGCCGCGTGTCGCGTGAGGAGGGCGTGCGGGTCGCCACGCCGCGAGGGCTGGGGCCGCCCGCCGTCTTCGTGGGGCGCAAGCAGGAGCTTCAGCGGCTGAGCACGCTGCTGCGCAAGGTGCGCACCGGCGTCGTCTATGGCCTGCCGGGCGTGGGCAAGTCCGCGCTGGTGGCGGCCGTGGCGTCGCGCCACCGGGGACCCGTCGTCCACCGCCGCATCGCTCCTGGCGACACGCTGGACGCGGTGGTCGACGACGCGCGCCGCCTCCTTCGCGAGGCGCCGGTGGCCCAGGCCTTGTCGGACGACTCGCGCCTGGAGGACCTGGCGCGGGAGCTGGAAGCGCGCCGGGCCTTGTTCGTCCTGGATGACCTCCACGTGCTGCGGCCGGAGGAGCGGCTGGCGCTGGTGGAGGGACTCGGCGGGCGGCTGCGCCACGGCGCGCTGCTGGCCACCTCACGCGAGGAGGTGCCGCGCCATGCCGCGAGCCCGGACCGCTTCGAGCTGCGGCTGGACGGGCTGCCGGAGGCCGCGGCGAAGCTGCTGTGGCGGCAGTTGGACACGCTGTATGGCGCTCGGGAGGGCTTCGCCGCGGCGTGGGCTCGTTCGAGAGGTGCGCCGTTCCTCCTGCGCCGCGCCCATGCGAATGACGCGGACGTGGAAGAGCCTGTGCGAGCGGCCCTCGCCGCGCTGCCTCCGGATGAGCGGCACGTGGCCGCGGTGCTGGCCCTGTCGGAGCTGCCGCTGCCGGCTTCCGCCCTTCGCGACGTGCTGCCTGGAGAGGCCGCGGGCGAGGCGCTGCGGAGGCTGGGCGCGCGGCTCCTCGTCGAGACGGATGCGCGGGGCCGCCACGGCGTGCATGACCTGGTGCGCGAGGCGTTCCAGACGCTGCTGAACGCGGACGAGGCGCGCGCCGCGCACGAGGCGCTCCTGCGACTGCTCGAGCGCGAGCCGCTGCCAGAGGTGGTGCGGGTGCGCGCGATGTGCCGCCATCTCCAGGCCCTGGGGCGCCATGAGCAGCGCCGGGCCTTCATCGTGGAGCAGGCGGAGGCGCTCGTGCGGCAGGGCGCGGCGGGTGAGCTGCTGACGTTGCTGGGCTCGCTGCCGCCCGCGCCGCGCACGCCGGACGTGGGGCTGGCCCGGGCGCGGGCCCAGGTGCGGCTGTTGGACTTGCGCCGTGCCTACTCGGAGCTGCTGGAGCTGCGGGCCTCGCTCGGGGACGGGGAGGACGCGGCGCTGCGCGAGCAGGTGGGCACGGTGCTGGTGCGGGTGGCCCTCTTCTCGCTGGAGCTGGACGCGTGCGAGCGGACGCTGGGGGCCATGCCCATGCCGCGCGACGCGGAGGTCTTCCTCCAGCAGCTGCTCGCCTGGGCCGCGCTGCGCTTCTTCCAGGGCCGGCTGGACGAGTCCCTGGAGATGCTCGACGCCGCGGGCGCCGCGTCCGAGGACAAGCGCGTGCTCGGCTGGTGCGCCTATGCCCGCGCGCTGATGTGCTGGATTGAAGGCCGGGACGAGGGGCTCGAGGAGCCGCTGAGCCAGTGTCTGTCCTTGCTGGAAGGCGCGCCGCTCAACTCGCGCGGGCCGCTGGTGGCCGCGATGTCCGCGGGCATCCTCAGTCGACTGGGGCGCTTCACGCAGGCGCAGGCCGCGCTGGATGGCGCGCGCGAGCGGCTGGGAGAGCTGGGCGCGCCGAGGCTCGCGCTGGAGCTGGACTGCATCGCCGCGCTGGTGCTCGGAGAGCGGGGTGAGCGGCGCGCCGCGCTGGCCGGACTGCGAGAGGTGGCCGCGCGGGCGGAGCAGGGTGGCTATCTCTTCGTCCACCACCTCTCCCGCGTCGGCGCGGGCCGCATGCTGCTGGAGCTGGGGCGGCGCGCGGAGGGACTGGCGCTGCTGGAGGCTGCGGCCGCCGCCGCGCGCGCTCGTGGCGCCGAGGGGCTGGCCCGCGCGGCCGAGGCGGCCTGTGCCTCGGACGTGCTGCGGCAGGTGGAGCGGCCCTCCGCCGTGGAGCCTCGCGAGGTGCGTCCGGGCGTGGCGGCTCGACAGCGTGCGCTGGCGGCGCTGGCGGCGGCGACGGCGGGCGACAGCGTGCGCGCGGAGGGGCTGCTGGCGTCGCTGGAGCCCCTCGCGCGAGGAGAGGACTTCGCGCTGGAGCGTGCGCTGGCCCACCTGTCCCGGGCCCTGCTGCACCGGCTCTCCGAGCGCGCGAACGAGGCCCGGGGTTCACTGGAGGCGGCGGCGCGCTCCGCGTCGGAGGGCTCGGCGGACCCGGAGCTGATTCCCGCGCTGGCGCGCACGCTCGCCTCGCTGCGGGTGGTCACGTCCGACGGCTCCCGGCTCGCCGCCGAGGCTCCGTCCTCCGCGTCCGACGGAGTGGTGCTGGACGCAAGAGACCATGCGCTGCGCGCGGGAGGCCACACCGTCTCGCTGGCCAAGCGCGTGCTGCCGCGCCGCCTGCTGTATGCGCTGGCCCGGCAGCCAGGGCGCACGCTGTCGAAGGAGGCGTGCGTGCGGGCCATGTGGGAGGCGGACTATGACCCCCGCCTGCATGACAACGCGCTGCGCGTCCACGTGCGCCACCTGCGGGAGATGCTGGAGAGCACCGGCGCGCGCCTCGTGTTCGAGGACCCGGGCTATCGGCTCGAGGTGCCTCGGGGCTTCGCCTTCGTGCGCGACGAGCCCGGCGCGACCTAGAGCGGCAGGTCCACCACGAAAGTCGCGCCACCGCCGGGTGATTCCTCCACGCGGATGTGTCCGCCGTGCGCCTCGACAATCTGCCGGACGATGTAGAGGCCCAGCCCCATGCCCCCGCTGCGCTGCGCGTTGTCGCCCTGGGTGAAGCGCTCGAAGATGCGCTCGCGGTCCTTCTCGGGGACGCCCTGGCCGCTGTCCCTGACTTGGAGTCGCAGGGTGCCGCCGTAGCGCGTGAGCGAGAGGTGCACCGGATTGCCGGAGCCGTAGCGCAGGGCATTGGACAGCAGGTTGCTCACCACCTGCTCCATCCGCAGCCGGTCGAAGCGGCCCATCATCGGCCCCTCCATCGAGGAGTGGAGCTGCACGCCCATGTGACGAGCCTCATCGCTGAAGCGCGCGACGAGGTCGGCGACGACGGCCGCGAGGTCTCCCTCGGTGAAGTGGAAGTCCAGCTTGCCCGTGCGGATGCGGCTGACGTCCAGCAGGTTGTCCACCAGCGCGCTCAGCCGACGCAGCTGGCGCTCGGTGGCCTCCAGCTTCGCCTGGACCCTGGGGGAGCCGAGCGTCTCCATGGGCGTGTTCTCCCCCATGCGTTGCAGCAACTGGGCCTGGAGGCGCAGCGACGTCAGCGGTGTGCGCAGCTCGTGGCTGGCCAGCGAGAGGAAGTCGTCGCGCGTGCGCACCGCCTCCTGGAGCGCGGACTCCGTCTCCTTCAGCGCGGTGATGTCCAGGATGGCGCCTCGGAAGACCACCACCTTGCCCGTCGCGTCGCGCAACACCCGGGCCCGGCTGGTGAGCCAGTGCCACGAGCCGTCCGGCCAGTACGTCCGGAAGGTAGAGGTGTACGCATCCATCTTGCCCGCGAAGATGTCATCCAGTTGCGCCTGGACACCCGGGCGGTCGTCGGGATGCAGTGATTCGATGAAGCGCTCGTGGGTCCACTCCGCCAGCGGATGGGGGTAGCCGTAGAGCCGGTCATGCCCCTCCGAGCGGAACACCTGCCCGGTGGCGAGGTTCGTCTCCCAGACGGCCATCTGCGCCGAGTCCAGGGCCACCTGGAAGCGCTCGCCGAGCTGACGGAAGCGCTCCTCGGTCCGGGCCACCTCGTTCTCCGCGCGCTGGCGGCGGGTGATGTCGGCGGCGAGCACCCACGTCTCCTCGCCCACGACCTGGACATTCACATCCAGCCAGGTGCGCGAGGGCAGCTCCGCCAGGAAGCGTCCTCCCTCGCGGGTGGCGAGCGCGGCCATCAGCCGCTCATGCAGCGAGGTGCCCGCCAGCGCGGGCTCCGCCACCCAGGGCTCCTGGCCTCGGAGCTCGTCGGCGGGGAGGCCCAGCAGCGCGGCGGCGCGGCCATTGACCTCGCGAATGCGCCCCTGGGCATCGAGGGAGAGAAACGCCTCGCTCATCATCTCCCGCAGGACACACAGGCGCGCGTCGGCGGAGAGCCCTGCTTCGTCGGCGGCGACAGCAGGCAACACTCGCGTGTCGTGGGAGGTGTCTTGCGGGGGGCCGGACACGGGGGACGGCGCGGAGTTCATGTAGACCTGAACCGTCCCCTGACGCTCCAAATGCGTCAAGTCGCCTCCTCCGGTTGGAGAATCATGACGCGGCCCTGCGTCCGCGCGCCGGGCCATCCACCGGCCCTTGCCTCGGCCCCTCTTCCGGCTGGCTCCGCGACGAGGACGGGACATGCGACTCAGGGCCCGCCTGAAAGCGCGGTCGGGTCTTCGATGGGTGTCGGCATGACCCACAGGCCCGTGGGCTGGAGGTACGCCTGGTCGAAGGCGTAGAGGATGCCGTTCCACCGGTCCAGGAAGACGGCCCAGTTGTACTCCGTGGGCGGAGACGTCAGGGGATTTCCATCACGGTCCGGCTGGCTGTACGCATAGTCGGCGTAGTTCCAGACCACCGTGCCGAACTCCGTGCGGAGCAGCGGGGTGACAATCTGGAGCAGCGCGACACGCGACACCTCGTCCGGCCGCTGCACCGAGGGCGAGAAGACAGGCTGGGCCATGTCGTGCTGTTCGCGCCAGGCGATGTAGTTGTTGCCCAGGGCCACCAGCGCGTCGCGCTCGGTCGCCGTCGGGGCCACGCGGGCCTTCTCGTAGAGGGCGAAGGCGGCCACCAGCAGGCTCTTGTAGTGCATGCCCGGGAAGACCTGGTCGAACAGGTAGGGCCGCGGGACGTCGTTCACGTGCGCCAGCGCATAGGCATACGCCTGCGAGGACTGCGCGGGCACCGCGCCCACCAGCGTGAACTCCGCCAGCACGCGCTCCGGCGTCACCGCGCCCGCGCCCTGGCGCCAGTCCATGTACAGCCGGCCCGAGCCGCCGATGTCCGTGAAGATGGCGAGGTTTCCCTCGTGGAGCGTGTGCTCCAGCGTCAAGACGATGCTCTCCGCCTTGTCGAGTGGCCAGAAGCCCGGGGCGCTCGCGTAGAGCGCGGCGAAGCGCGTGGCGGTGGCGGCCAGCGTGCGCACGTCCAGCAGCGCCGCGCCGTTGAGGGAGGTGATGAGCGCGCCGAGCGAGGCGGCCACGTCGGTGGGGAGTCCACGCAGCACCAGCTCCAGCCCCAGCTGCTCGGGCGCGACGCGGAGCTGGGCGTCGAGCCCCACGCGCTGGAGCGCATGGAGCACCGACAAGGAAGGTTGTCCGCGCGCGGCGGCGATGACGCGTCGGGCGAGCGCCGTGCCCAACAGGCCCTCGCCGCCGGTCTGCGAGGCATGGGGCGCGAAGGCGAACCAGTTGGGGCGCACGGCGCTGGCGCCACCGGGCTGGAGCGTCGGGTCCAGCACCGCGCCCACTTCATAGGCGAGGGCGATGTAGCCCAGGGTGATGCGGCGGTTGTCCTCCAGCGGCGTGGCCGCGGGCTGAGCCTGGGTCGACATGGACGTCAGTGTGGTGACCAGCGCCAGGACGGAGAAGAGGCGGGACGAAGAAGAAAAGCGGAGGAGGCGCATGGGGACACCGGCGGGGACAGGTGTGGGGCCCTGGGGAGGTAGTCACTGTCCAGGATCTTCCAAGCCATACTGGCTTCGCCGCATTGCATCAGTGTCCGGAGGACGACGAATCCGGGCCGTGTGATGCCCATGCGGGCCATGAGCGGGGCTGTCGCGCGAGAGCAGGCGTGGGTGCGTCAGCCCTCACAGGTGTCTGGCGGCGTGCTCCACCCACAGCGAGCCGGGCGCGGTGAAGACATCTGTCGCGTGTGCCTCCGTGACCCACCAGCTTCCTTGGGCAAGCTCCTCCTCGAGCTGTCCAGGCGACCAGACCGACAGGCCCTCGAAGGTGAGCGAGCTGCCGACGGGCATTCGGGGCTCCCGGCTCCCCTCGTACCAGGACAGGCCAGTGAGCAGGGGGTGGGCTCCTCCGGGTGGTGGGCTGTCCAGCGTGAGCGTGGTGCGGTGTCCGGGAGTGACGGGGCCACCCCAGCGGTCCACGCCTTCGGGAAGTCGCTGGTCCTGGTGGGTGCGCACGCGGTTGAGCACCAGTCCCCAGGTGCTCCGCGCCGGCCCCGCATCCAGCAGCAACACCACCGTCTCGTCGAAGGCGCCCGACACGCGACCGGGTCTGGAGACGAGGAGTGAGCCCGGCTTCAGCTCCACGGGCTCGTGCTCTAGCGCCTTGAGCACGTCGATGAAGCGGGGAAAGAGCACGAGCATCGACAGCGCGGCGAGGAGCCACAACAGCGCCGCATGTCTTCGGACCAGGGTCCTCACGACGCCGCACTCGCGCGGGTGACGTGTGGACGCGGGAGCGGGGCTGTCGCGGCGTCCATCTTCACGGCTTGCGAGGTGGTGGGGTGGGCTGTGGCAGCTCCGCCAGATGCTCCGCCTTGAAGCGGGCCAGGGCCACGGCGGGGTCAACGGCCAGTCCGATGAGGATGCCGATGGTGGCAATGGCGAGCAGGATGCCAACGGAGAGGAGGAAGATGAACTCTCCCGACAGCCACTTGAAGGCGAGCGCTCCGACGCCCACCTTGACGAGTGTCTCCTTGTCCTTCCGCTCCATGAAGCCTCCCCCAGTGCCGACAGCGAACGCGAGCCGCGCTCCGCGTACCGTGACGGGACAGCATAGGTTGAACGGCGGGCGACTGTAAGACCGGTTACTTCAGTCGGGCCAGGTCCATGGGCGTGTCCACGTCCTCGTCGCCGCCCGGCAGTGGGACGGTGACGACGCGAGAGGGCTCATGGGCAATCACACCACGCGCACCTTGCTCGGGGGAGAGTGACGCCAGTTCGTCGAACACGGAGCCAGCGAACAAGGCGGGCACGCCGCGTGTCCCGTCGTACTCGGAGGCGACGACGGGAGCACCGGTGCTTCGCCACGTGGCCACGAGCGCTTCCAGGTGCGCGGCCTCGACGCGCAGTTGATCGCACAGCATGACGAGCACGGCGTCCACGGCGGGCGGCGCGTGGGTGTCGGGTGTAGCGAGCAGCGCGGCGAGCCCCGCCGTCAGGGAGCCGCCCGGCCCGAGCGCCCAGTCCGGATGCGTCACGCTTTGGACGGGGAGCCCCGTGAGCTCCGAGGCGATGGCCTCTCGGTGAGCCCCCAGGACGACGACCACGGGCCCGCCGAGGGAGAGCGCTGCCTCCGCGGCGCGGCGAATCAGCGTCTGGCCTCGATGGACGACGAGCTGCTTGGGGTGCCCGAGGCGAGAGGAGCCGCCCGCCGCCAGCAACACCACACCGACGGTTACACCCGAGTCGGCGCGCTCAACCTGTCCGGTTACACAGACATCCGGGAGTGAGGCCGAGTCACGAGCGTCGGGTGAAGCCTCTCGCTCCGGACCTGTCACGCGAGCTTCCGCACGGGAGGCGTCGCCGCCGTGTGGATGGGGGCCTGTCGCTCGCGCAGCTTCCCACCCTCGCGGTCGGCGACGACGGCCTGGAGCTCGGCGACGATGGACAAGGCAATCTCCTCCGCGCCCTCCGCGCCCAGGTCCAAGCCCACCGGCGCGTGGAGCTTCTCCAACATCGCCGCGCTGGGCGCAGGGGAGAGCGCCGCGAGCAGCCTGTCCGTGCGAGAGCGAGGCCCCAGCACACCCAGGTAGGGCAAGGACCGGGGCAGCAGGCCCGCCAGCAGCTCCTGGTCCTGGGGCAGGCTGTGCGTCATCAACACCGCCAGCGTGCGGGGCGACAGCGGCACCGTCGTCGCGGCCTCGCGCGCCTTCGCGGACACCACCGCGTGCGCCAGCGGGAAGCGACGCCGCAACGTCTCCGTGGGACGGTCCGCGACCACCGTCACCTGCCAGCCCAGCCCCGCGGCCTGGGCGACGACAGGGGCCACATCGAAGCCGCTGCCGAAGAGCACCAGCGCATGGGGTGGCTCCACCACCTCCACCAGCACGTCGGCTCCTCCGCACGGACCGCTCCAGGTGCGTCCTGCGTCCAGCGCCTCGCGAGCGGCCTCGCGAACGGCCTCACCCAGGGTGCCAGCGAGGTGCCCGGCCTCCAGCCCGTCATCGCGCAGCAGCAGTCGAGCACCCACGGCATGGGTCGGTCCCTGGTACACGGTGGCCACGACGGCGCGGCGCCCCAGGTTCCGGGCCTCGGCCGCGAACGCGAGCGCATCCACGGGGCCCGGCTCGCTGCGCTCCAGCAGGACGTCCACGACCCCATTGCAGCCGAGCGCGAAGGACAGGCTTCCTTCGTCCTCGGGGCTCTCGCCCGTGGAGTCGTAGCGCAGCACGCGCGGCCCGGTGCTCGTCCAGAAGAACGCCTTGCGGACGATGTCGGCCTCCAGGCAGCCGCCGCTCACGCCACCGGCGAGCCAGCCGTCCTCGCCCATCAACATCCGGGCGCCGGGCTTGCGGTACGACGAACCGGACACGGCGACCACCGTGGCCAGTACCCAGGGGCCTCGCGAGTGCGCGCGGGCGCGGAGGATGGCGTCCAGGTCCTTCATGTTCCGCCGCTCATCCTAGCAGAGGCGCGGGCGTCAACGGACCGCGGAGCTGTCGTGGGGCTTCACCGGCACGGAGTCTGTCGAGAACCGTGCGAGAACCCGCGCGGCGAGTCGAGAGCCTTCCACGCAGAGGAAGACGAAGAGCACCGGCTCGATGAAGTACTTGAACCGCATGTTCTCGCCCTTCTCGAACAGGATGCTCACCGTGACGACGAACAGCACGGGAAGCACCAGCCCGGTTACGCGGAGCCACGCAGCCCGGTCTTCGAGTCTCCTCAAGGCTGGCACCCCGGTGACGAGCAGCAGCAACCAGAGCACGGGCGAGGAGAAGACGAAGTCGAGCGGCTCGCGCCACGGCAGCCGGTCCACCAGGACGTGGGGCTGGTAGCGACTGGAGGGCTCGCCATACAGCGAGGCATTCTCCGCGAAGGAAGCGAGCGTCGTGGAGAGGGGTTGCTCGAGCAGCGCCCGGCGACACACGTACTTCAAGCCCACCGAGTAGCGCAGGGCATCCAGGTGGTTGTAGTTGTAGTACCCCCCCAGCTTCTCGTCCTGGCGCAGCACGGCGGCGCTCGATGGAGAGGGCAGGGAGGTGGGCATCACGTTCGGAGGCAGGCGCACGCCGCCGAGGTCGGGCTCGCCCTGGCCGATGGCTCGACAGAAGTTGAGTCCGTCGAAGGTGGACGTCATCGACGTGCCGAACAGCGCCACCTGCTTGGCGACGTAGGGGCCCGCGAAGAGCGCCACCACCGCGAGGTACCTTCCCACGCGCCGCAGGGGGACGCTCCTCAGCGCGAGGCACAGGGCCACGAGCAGGAAGAAGGGCCACTGGAAGATGGAGCGCACGAAGAAGAGGAGGAGCGACGCGGCGGCGAGCCGGGCGATGGAGCCTTCCTCCCGCTGAAGTCGCCACAGCTCGAAGCAGAACCAGAGGAAGGCGAGCGCGCTGGCCGCCGTGCTGTCCAGCAGGGTGGCGAAGGCGAGGGCCCCTGGGTGCAGCGCCGCGACCACCGCGCCGATGATGGCGGCCGTCCTGCCCGCCAGCCGATACACCCAGGTGAAGACGAGCGTCACCGTCGCCG
>NZ_JBLZWL010000039.1:0-48489 GCF_049194865.1 Corallococcus terminator
CGACCCCGCGTAGCGCGACAGGTGCACCTCCACCTCCCGCCGCCAACGCAGGACGTCCTCCTCATTCACCAGGACGCAGTCGGTGAAGTAGGCCGTCACGACGTCGTTCTCCGCGTCGTACTCGAAGGACATGTTCCAGGACATCGTGCCGCCTCCCTCCATGCCGGAATCAGGCGGACGCGGAGCCAGCCAGGAAGGCGGACAACACCGCCGCGGTCTCCTGGGGGTGCTCTACGTGCGGATAGTGACCAGGGCCAGGAATGTGAGCCATGCGCGCGCGCTTGATGGGCTCCACCACCGCCTGTCGCAAGAAGGCCGGCGGCAGGAAGTTGTCGTCCGTCGACACCACCAACGTCGGCGCCACGATTTTCGCCAGCCGGTCCGCGAAGCCTCCCGCCGTCCACGCGTCGAACGCCTGCTCAATCGAAGCCGCGCTCACCGCGCCCGCGTCCTTCAACAGGGACTCCAGCGCCTCCGGCGACAGCTTCTTGCACGCCAGTCCCAGAATCATCTTCTGCTTCTCGCGGTCTCCCGCCGACGTCCGGAACAACCCCGCGGCCTCCGGCGGCAACGGCAGCCCCGATGCGGGCACCGTGTTGAGCAACAGCAACCCCTCCACCCGCTCCGGCACGTGCGACGCAATCCACTGCGCCACCTGCCCACCCATGCTGTGCCCCACCACCGTGAAGCGCTGGGCCCCCACCGCCTCCACCACCGCCAGCACGTCCTTCGCCAGCCCCTCCACCGAATGCCCACCCGCTGACTGTCCCGACTTTCCCGTGCCGCGCGCGTCCGGAATCACCAGCCGCAGCCCCGTCACGTCCAGCCGCTCCACCATCGAGTCCCACACCGCACCCGACACCATCCACCCATGCACCAACACCACCGTGCGCGGTCCCTCGCCTACGACGCGGTAGTGAAGCGAAGTCCCGTCAGATGCGGAAGTCGTGCTCATGTCGTCTCCTCAGACGAAAAGGATAAAGCAGTATTGAAGAAATGTGCAGGAGCGAAAGCAAGCCATGACACATCGGAGAGTTCCAGGGGGCGCATGTAGGCATTCGCTGAGGGTATGAGCCGGGTTGGCACAGGGAGCGTCCTTCACGCACCGGCGCTCCGCTCTGGCAGAGTCCGCCGCCTCATGGCGGATGAACGGGACGGGACGGGCGGCGCTCGGCACGAGGCTCAGCGCACGGTGCACTGCGAGGATGCGCTGACGTGGCTTTCGGCCCAGCCGGTGCTGGCGGGGTGCTCGGCGGTGGCATCGCTGCCTGACGCGTCCGAGTTCCCCTCGCTGTCCCTGCCGGAGTGGAAGGCGTGGTTCATCCGCGCGGCGGCGCTGGTGATGACGCGGGTGCCCGACGACGGCGTGGCCATCTTCTACCAGACGGACGTGAAGGACGAAGGCCTCTGGGTCGACAAGGGCTACCTCGTCTCACGCGCCGCCGAAGAGACGGGCCTGGGCCTGCTCTGGCACAAGGTCGTCTGTCGCCGCGCCCCGGGCACCGTGACGTACGGCCGGCCCGCGTACTCCCACTTCCTGTGCTTCTCGCGCGGCGTGCGGCCTGATTTGGCGAAGTCCACCGCGGACGTCCTCGCGGACCCCGGTGAAGTGACGTGGACGCGCGGCATGGGCGTGGACGCGTGTCAGCTCGCCTGTCGCTTCATCCTGGAGAACACCTCCACTCGTACCGTGGTGGACCCCTTCTGCGGCCACGGCACCGCGCTGGCCGTGGCCAACGCCATGGGCCTGGACGCGGTGGGCGTGGAGCTGAGCCGCAAGCGCGCGCGCAAGGCTCGCAACCTGCGCGCGGAGTGGCGCGACGGGAAGCTCGTGCTGGTGGCGAGCGACTACTCGGCGCAGTCCTTGTCGTAGTCCACGAAGTTCCCCCTTCACGCGGGAAGAACCCCGCGCTCGCGCGAGGGCCTACTTCACGACGGAAGACGCCCGCACCGCGCCCTCGGGAGCCGCGAGGGCCGAGGGGACATGGAGCATCGCCAGCTCCTTCTCCACCACCGGCTCCAGCTCCGCGATGAACGCGCCGAAGAGGCGCTCCTCCAGGGCCAGCGCCTCGTCCAGCGATGCGCCCACGGCGGACAGGCGCTCCACGCACGCGTCCTCGATGGTGCGGCGGTGGCCCTGCTCCTCGGTGACGACGCGCCCCAGCTCCTCGCGGACGCTCGCGTTGCGCGAGGCCGCCTTGTAGAGCGGGTAGAGCACCATGGCGCGGCGCTCAATCGTCGTCGTGGTGAGCAGGTAGTGCAGGTACACATCGGACTTGCCGGTGTGCGCGGTGGCCCAGGTCGCCAGCTCGTGGTCCAGCGCCTGGAAGTAGCAGCCCGCCGCCTCCGGACAGAGGAACGTGGTGATTTCGCCGCCGGCCACCTCCGCCGACAGGCGCTTGAAGGCGAACGCGTGGCGCGTCTCGTCCGACAGGTGCCCGAGCACCTCCAACGAAGGGTGACGGTCCGCCACCGTGCGCGAAATCTTCCGCGCTCCGATGAACTCCATGAGGGACAGGGTGTGCAGCCAGCGAGCCTCGAGCTCGGGCGCCTGGGCCAGCTGGCGGAGCACCGCCTGGATTCGGTCACGCATACCGGGCCTCTAGCGCGAGGACGGCCCGGGAGCGAGCACCAAGACGCGCCCTCAGACAGGCGCCTCCGACCCCCAGAGCTCCTCCGCCACCGAGCGCGGCGTCACGTGACGCACCGGCGACACGCCTTCCAGGAAGTTGAACAACTCCATCGCCACCGCGTGCGGCGCGTCCCACATGAGGAAGTGCCCCGCACGCGGCACCTTCATCCACCGCGCGCCGGGGATGTCCCACGCCAGGCGCTCGCCATACTTCGCGGGCAACAGGCCGTCCTCCTCGCCCCACAACACCAGCGTCGGCACGGCCAGGTGACTCAGCTTCGACGTCAGCTCCTGCGTGTGGTTGGTGTTCAGCGCCACCGCGTCGCGTGACAGCGACACCATCCCCACCTCCGTCGCGTACGGTGCCAGCAGGCCCTCCAGCAGCTCCGCCGTCTGCGGCGTCGCGAAGCCCTTGCGCTTGAGCGCCGGTGTCATGAAGCGCGTCAGCCGCTCCGGCGTCAGCCTGCGCGCCATCCCCGGCGTGCCCAGCTGCGCCATCAGCCCCTTGGGCCACGCGTCGTAACAGACGCTGTCCATCAGACACAGCCGCCCCACCCGCTTGGGGAAGCGCACCGCGAGCTGCAGCGCCACGCCGCCCCCCACGTCGTGCCCCACCACCGTCGCGTCCACCACGCCCAGGCGGTCCAGCCACGCCTCCACCGCCTCCGCCTGCCGCGCTATCGAGCGGTCGAACTTGTCCCGCTTGTCCGAAAACCCGTAGCCCAGCAGGTCCGGCGCCAGCACCCGGTGCGACAACGCCAGCCCTTGCGCGAGCCCGCTCCACAGATAGCTCCAGGTCGGGATGCCATGCAGCAACACCACCGGCGGCCCCGAGCCCCAATCCACGTAGCTCACGAACCGGCTGCCCAGCTCCGCCACCTCTTGTCGTCCCTGCCACTCGCGCCAGTTCATCGCAGCTCCTCCGCCGCCACCCAGTCCGGCACCAGCCGCGACGCGCCCGGCATCGGCTGCCGCAGCATGTCCGGCACGTCCTGCACCATCCGGGACAGGTTCAACAGCAGCGTCGGTGAGCGCCGCTCCAGCGCCTGCGTCACCTTCAACACCGCGTCCGCGTTCTCCCCCAGCGCGGACACCCGCTCGCGACTCAGCGCCACCGGGTACGGCAGTGTCCGAGCCCGCCGCCGCGCGGACTCCAACAGCCTGTCGGCCACCTGCTGGAAGTCCTCGTCCTTCATGCGCGGCTTCAGCCGGCGCCACGCCGTCTCCAGATACGCGGGCCAGCACGCCAGCGCGCGGTACTCGCCCGGCACGCCCGGCGGCCCCACCGTCTTCACGATGTCCGCGAACACCGAGCGCAGCGCCGCGTCCGCTGGCTTCTCCGCCACCCACTCCATCGCCGCCATGCGCGAGGGGACGCCGCGCTCCAGGCGCTCCGACGTGCCCAGCGCGCCCGTCTGCCCCACCGGCTGGCCCTCCAGCGCCATCCGCACCGCGGACATCATCAGCATCACCCGGGGCTGCATCGCCTCGTACAGCTCCAGCACGCCGCGCGCGTGGAAGCGCTGGCTGGGCCCCAGCTTCGTCGCGTCCCACGCGCCCAGCACCTCCCACTGCACCGTCGAGTCGAGGACCTCCTGCCACAGCCCCATCGCCGCCTCCTCGAAGGCGCGCGTCTCCACGTTCGGCCCCATCGCCTCCCACATCGCCACGAAGAAGCGCGGCCAGGCCGCCCACGTGCGCAAGGACACGTCCACGCCCGTCACGCGCATCGTCCGTCGCAGCTCGTGGTAGACGCGCTCGACACCGCCCTCCGCCCCGTGCTCGCTCACCTGTCTCACCCTGGCCATGCCGGCACCCCCGGCAACGGTGGGAACGGCGCGGCGGCGTGGACACCTCCCCCCCGTGGCCCGGCCGCCCGGAAGTCCCCGCTCCCAGGGCAGTCTCCACCCCGGCATGGCGTCGGCTCCCCACCACCTCGCCACCCCGGGGGGAGGTGCCGTCGGACACTAAAGAACACTCGCGGCGGGGGCCGTTTGACTCCGTCCTCGACGGCTCGCTTTGCTCCCTCTCGCGCGACGAAGGAGTCGCGCCTGCCTGGTTCGCGGGGGGCAACCAGCATGTGGCTTCGACACCTGTCTCGTAGGAGGCCACTTCGAAGCAGCCCCCCACGGGCGTCCAGCCCCGCGCGCCACCACCGCAACGAGGACGCCTCGCGGCGCCCGGGGGAGACGACATGAGCAGCGACAACGACACCTGGGGACCACGGCTCGTCGACGTCCCCCTCGTCGGAGCGGTGAGCGACTACCTGCGGCGCATCCAGGACCTGGGCGCCGTGGAGGGCCCGGGCGGCGCGGTGGGCCTCAACCCCGCGCTGGAGCCGGTGATGGAGGCGCTGCACCACCTGCTGGCCGGTGGCGAGGTGGAGGTCCGCGTCACGCGGCGAGGACACCCCCGGCTCGTCCAGGAGCTGCGTCAGCGCGTCGACGACGCCACGCGCGAGGTGAACGAGCTCCAACGAGTGGCGGGTTGCACCCTGTCCACCACCGTATGAGTCCACGCGTGGCGGGCGCCGCCGCCGTCACCGCCTCGTTCCGGCGCTGGACGCGCGCCCAGGACAGCGCCGAGGTGCTCGCCGCCGCGAGCGTGGGGGCCTGGTGGGCGCTCACCAGCGTGGTGCTGGCGGTGCTCTCCGCCGTCGCGTGGGCTCCCGGCGCGAGCACGCTCTTCGGCATCCCCTTCGTCGACGGCCTCTTGTGCGCGTCACCCATGCTCGTCAGCGGGCTGCTCTTCTCCGCGGTCCACCGGAAGCGGCGCCACATCGAGACGTGGGGCTGGCTGTGGCTGCTGCTCGGCGTCACGTCGCTGCACTTCTTCCTCGCCGCGCTGATGGCGATGTCGGAGCTCCAGGGCGCCACCGTCATCACCTCCCTCTTCCTCTTCACCACCGCGTTCCACGGCCGGCTGCACCGCGTGACGCCCAAGCAGCCCTTCCTGGCCCTGGGCACGGCGCTGGCGCTGGTGGCCGCGCTACCGCTCCTGGAGAGCCGCGAGCACCTGGTGTTGTTCGGCATCATCGGCCCCGCCGCCCTCACCGCGGAGCTGTACCTGGGCACCTTCGCCGTGCAGCACGACAAGGCCCGCGCGGAGGCGGAGCGCCTGCGCGCCGCGGTGCAGGCGCAGCTCCTGGAGCAGCAGGAGCAGGACGTGGGCCGGCTGTCGCGCGCGCTGGGGGAAATCCTCGGCTACCACCACGAGCTGGACAGCGCGCTCATGTCGGCCGGCACCGCCGCGGACATGCTGTCCGTCCTGGGCGTGCAGCGCAACGCGCTGGCCCGAGGGGACTTCGAGGACCTGGTCAAGACGCTCAACGACAGCCTCACCCAGATTCGAGACATGGTCGCCGAGATTCGCGCGAAGGGCCGGCGCTACGTCGGCTCGGAGCCGGAGCCGGTGGAGCTGACGCCGCTGCTGGAGGGCGTGCGCACCAGCATGGGCCTGCGCTTCCCGGACGTGGATATCGAAGTGGCGGTGGAGCCAGGGCAGCCGCTGCGCGCGCTGATGCGAGGCGGGGCCACCACCCTGAGGCGCGTGGTGGAGAACCTGGTGCTCAACGCCTGCGAGGGAGACGGCAGGCAGGGCGCCTCGCGCGTGCGCATCCAGGCCCGCGTGGAGCCGCTCAGCGGGCGGCTGGAGGTGGTCATCGCGGACGACGGCCCGGGCTTCCCGGCCGCGCTCCTCAACGTCCCCGCCGAGGAGCTCTACACGTCCAAGCCCGAGGGCACCGGCCTGGGCCTGTACACCAGTGAGTGCCTGCTGCGCGCCAGCGGCGGAATGCTGTACCGACGCAACGCCCCGGACGGCGGAGCCCTGCTGCGCCTGTTCCTGCCCAGGGAGTACCGATGAGCGGAGGAGCCCTTTATCAAGAGGCCCTGCGGGTGCTGCGGCGACTGGAGCTGCCCGAGGAGTCGGAGCACGACGTGCTCGCCGCGCTGGAGGCCTCGCAGCCAGGCCCCCTGCCCCTCTTCTACGAGGCCGGCGCGGAGGCGGGACTGGAGCGCCCCGTGCTGACGGCGCGCGGCGTGGGCCTCTTCTTCAACTTCTGCGCGGGCAACCTCGCCGACGACCTCATCGACGGCGACTGCACCTACTACGACAAGCCCCTGCGCGTGGGCCCGTGCACGCAGTTCCTCCTGCAGAACCTGGCCTGGGCCACGCTCGCCGAGCCGCGCGCGCACGTGCCCCTGAACGCGCTGGAGGAGAGCGCGCGCCTGCTGGCCCAGGCCGCGGGACCGCAGGCCCTGGAGGTCCGCGCCCAGGAGTGGAGCGCGCCCTTGTTCCGCCGCGTGGCGGAGGGCATCGCCGGACGGCAGTGGGCCGCGTACCTGCGCGTGCTCTGGGCGGAGACGCGGCTGGAGGAGCGCGCGGTGTCGGTGGGCATGAGCCTGGGCGTGGCCGCTCACGTGGCGGAGGACATCCGCTCCCGGGACACGCGCTTCACCTCCATGCCCGCGCCCGACCGGCTCACGGTGGTGACGTGGGGCAGGCAGGCCGCGGAGGCGCTGCGCGCCGAGGACCTGCGCTGCCTGGACGCGGCGCTGCGCCGCATCGAACCGATACTTCCGGAGGTGGAGTCATGAGGGCGGAACCCACGCGGAGCGAGGCCCGCCATGACGCGGTGGCCGCCTACTACGAGGAGAAGACGGAGCGCATCCTCCGTCGCTACGGGCCCGGCCCTCGCATCCACTTCCATGTCGGGCTGGTGGACGACGTGCCCCCACCGGGCGAGGCGGAGCCGCTCGTGCGCGAGCGCGTCCACGCCTCGCAGGAGGCCCTGCTCGCGGAGCTGGCGCGCGCGGTGGGCCGCTTCCCGAAGGGGGCCGACGTGCTGGACGTGGGCTGTGGCCTGGGCGGCGGCGCGCTGTACTGGGCCGCCGAGCACCATGCGTGGGTGACGGCGGTGACGAACGTGGCCACGCACGTGGAGCTGGTGCGCACGTTCGCCGAAATCGAGGGCGTGGGCGCGCGCGTGAAGGCCCTGCACTGTGACGCGCTCGCGGTGCCGGGCCGCGCCTGCTTCGACGCCGTGGTCGCGGTGGAGAGCAGCAGCTACCTGCCGCGCGCGGAGTGGTTCCGCCGCGTGCGCACGCTCTTGCGGCCCGGGGGCGTGGTGGCCATCGCCGACTGCTTCCTCGGCCGCCCCGAGCTGGCCGCGCCCTTCGACCGGTACTGGCGCACGCGCGTCGGCACCCTGGACGAGTACCTGTCCACCGCGCACGCCGCCGGACTGGAGCTGGAGGTCCGCGACGACGTGTCGGCGCGCGCGGTGGGCTTCTGGTCCCTCACGCTGGAGCTGCTCGCCCATGAGCGCTTCACGTCCCCCGGCCAGCCTCCGTCACGCGTCCTCGCGCGGGGCGAGTCCCGCCGCGAGCACCTGCGACTCCAACAGGCGTTGATGGATGGCGGCCTGGAGTACGCGCTGCTCGTGCTGCGCCGCGAGGACTGAGCGCCACGAGTCGACACCGCGCCTGTCCTCCGGCCCGGGGCTGACGAGGGGGCACACCGTGCTCCGCGAGGGGTGCGACCCCAGCCTTGGGCGAGTCTTTAAAAGGGGAGGTACGCGCGATGAGGACTTTCACGCGATGGTTGACGGTGGCGGCGGTGGCGGCGGCACTGACGATGACGGGGTGCCGGGAGCGGAGCCGGGAGGACAACTCGGGGGCCATGGGCGGCTCCGGCAATGACAAGGACGCCCTGCAGCACCAGGGCACCGGCGGCTCCGGCAAGCCGCAGATGCAGGGCACGGACGCGGGCACCGTGCGGTAGCCCGCACCGCGACAGGTGGGCTCCGGCTGTTATCCTGACGACTCGACGTCGGACAGCCGGAGCACATCATGCGCGGGTGGATTGTGGGGGGCGTCATCGCGGGGGTGCTCGCGCTCCTGGGGTGGTGGATGCTCGGGAGCGCCGAACCCGTGGCGCACGTGCGCGAAGTCACTCCAGCGCCCCAGCGTGCCTCGGCGGACTCGCTTCCGCGCACGTCCGCCCCCACGCGAGCGGCACAGGGAGCGGGGCGGTCCATTCGCGGCACCGTGGTGGACTCGCTGGGTCGGACCGTGGCCGGCGCTCGCCTCTCAGCGTCGTGGCCGGAGGCGGGCGAGACGCTGTCGGAGCTCCCCTGTCCGGAGGAGGTCCTCCCCTACTGGGAGGCGCTGGTCGATGTGACCCGGGCGCGGCGCAAGCTCCCGTGGTGTCTGCCGGAGGCGGAGGACATCCTCACCCCGCTGCTGCTCGCTCGGCGGGGCGAGGCCCCCATCCACGCGGAGGCCGTGTCGGGTGACGACGGCGCCTTCGTGCTGGAGGGACTGCCCGAGGGCCCTCAAACCCTCCTCGCGCTCTCCGAGAAGGGCACCGCGCTGCGCCCCGCCGTGCCCTCCGGCAGCCAGGACGTGGAGCTGATTCTGGAGCAGCCGTGGTTCCTGACGGGCCGAGTCCTCGGGGAAGGCAAGCCGCTGGCGGGCGCCTCGGTGACGGCGGTCAGCATGCACCACACCCGCTTCTTCGACACGAGCACGGACGACCAGGGCCGCTTCAGGGTGGGGCCCCTTCCTCGCCAGAGCTACCAGGTGCTCGCGACGAAGGAGGGCTGGCTGGCGTCGCTCGAGCCGGACCGGTACGGCGACGACCCTCGGGAGGTGACGCTGTATCGGCCCCTCGTGCTTCACGGCCGGGTGCTGTCCGACGGCGCTCCCGTGCCGGGCGTGGAGGTCCGGGCCTCGCGCGCCGGGATGAACGAGGGGGCTCCGGTTCCCCGGACGAAGACGGACGCGGAGGGACGCTTCGCGCTCGACCTGAGCACGGGCAAGTACGCGCTCACCGTGGAGCACGGTGGACGGTATGCCTTCGCGCGGGTGGAGCTGGACTCGAAGCCTCCGCCCGAGGTGGTGCTGAAGCTGGGCGAGGCGCTCCTGGTCGAAGGCACGGTGTCCAACGACGCGCGCAACCCGGTGGAGGGGGCGCGCGTGAAGGCGCGCTTCACGCGGGGAGGGCGGGAGGCGCTGGAGACCGTCACCGAGGCGGACGGCCGCTACCGCCTGGGCCCCGTGGAGCCCGGCCACTGGGAGTTCACCATCGAGGCGCGGGGCCATGTGGACCTGACCACGGGCCAGGAGCACGAGCTGTCCGCCGGCCTGGGCCCTCGGGACTTCACCCTGAAGCGCACGCAGACCCTCTCCGGTCGCGTCGTGGACGGCGCGGGCCAGCCGATATCCGGCGTGCCCCTGACGCTGGAGCCGATGGGAGTCGACGGCCCCCTGGACTACGAGCCGCAGGAGCTGGCCTTCTCGGACCGGGACGGCCGCTTCGTGATGGATGCCACCCGGGCCGGCTCCTACGAAATCACGGCGCGCAGCGACGACTACGTCCACGAGACCGTGGTGGCGAAGGCCCCGGGCCGCGAGGTGACGCTCACCTTGAGTGCGGGCGCGACGGTGGAGGGGACGCTGACGGACACGCGGGGCCTGCCGCTGGCGCGGTTCATCGTGGACGTGCTCCCGAGAGACCACGACGACGACGACGAGCGCTTTCTGGAGACCGAGGGCACCGACGACCGGGGCCACTTCCGCCGCAAGGGCATCTACCCGGGGCGCTACCGCGTGGTGGCGAGGCAGAAGGCGTCCAGCGTGGACCGGAAGGCCTGGGCCGACGTGGAGCTGCTCGCGGACACGGTGACGAAGGTGGAGCTTCGGCTCCAGGAGGAGCACTCGCTGGAGGGCATCGCCGTCGACACCGCGGGCCGGCCGGTCCAGGGCCTCACCTTGCGAGCCCGCTCTCTCGTCAAGGACGACGGTCCCAAGTTCATCGAGATGCGGGAGGACAGGGAGCAGACACCGTTCGGTGTCCTCACGGATGAGGAGGGGCGCTTCGTCCTTCGTGGCCTGGGCCCCGTCGACCATGCCTTGCGCGCCACCAAGCCAGGCCATGAGCTGCTGCTGGAGCGCTCCTCGGGAGTCACGCCTGGCGACGAGGAGGTCCACTTCACGGCGGACACGAAGCAGGTGCGGCTGGTGTTCCGGCGCCACCCCCACATCCGGGGACGGCTCCTCGGACCGGACGGCGCGCCCCAGCGCCAGTTCTTCATCGGAGGCGTGCGCGTCACGAGCGAGGACGGCACCTTCGCGGAGCCCCTCCACGAGGAACCCATCACCCGCCAGTACGTCTTCAGCGTTCACGAGCTGCCCAAGGTGACGCGCGCGGTGAAGGGCGGCGTGGACGTGGCGGACGTCGACCTGGGGGAGATACGGCTGGAGGAGGGGCGCTACGTCCAGGGACAGGTGTTCGACGCGGAGACAGGCGCGCCGGTGAAGGGCGTCACCGTCCAGCTCGAATCCGAGCCTGACGAGGACGGTCAGCGCAACTCGCTCGCGGGCGCGCGCACGAACGACGACGGCGAGTTCTATCTGGACAAGGTGGCCTCCGGACCGCTCACGCTCAAGATGAGCCATGAAGGCCGCTACCGCGAGCTGCTCGTTCCGGTGGCCGCCACGCAGGAGAAGGTGACGGCACGCATGGAGCCCGGCGCGCGGGTGAAGGTGACGGCGAAGAACCGCCAGGGCCGTCCCGTGGACGCGTTCATCACCTACCAGGGACCGAGCGGCGAAGGCCTGGTCGAGATGGGCAAGGGCGTGGCCGAGCTGCGCGGCCTGGAGCCTGGACGCTACGCGCTCCGGCTGGGGTACAGGGACCGAAACGAGCCGCTCCCTGACTTCCAGCCGATGAGCGTGGACCTGCCCGAGCGCGGAGCGCTGTCGGTGGCCTTCCTGCCCGCGACGGGCGGCGCCACGGTGAAGCTGATGCTGCCCTCACAAGAGGGGGTGGGCCTGGGGCTGGTGCCCGGCAGCGTGCCGCCTCCCAGCACCCTCCCGGCGCTGCGCCACCTCATCTTCCAGGGCATCCCGTGGCAGTACAACGAGTCAGACCCGGAGGTCGTCTTCACCCACGTCCCCGAGGGCAAGGTCACCGTCTTCTTCTACACGTCCGCCATGCTCGGTCAGTTCCACACCGAGGAGCTGGACATCCCGGCGGGAGGGACGGTGTCACTCACCCTACAGCCGTCCTGGAGGAGGCTCGACGTCGCGTCGAAGTGAGGGCCTCTCGCCTGCCTGACAGCGCGCGGGCGCTGCGGGGTGGAAAGCGGGCTCCGCGCCGTGCTTCGGGTACCGTGCGGGGCCCGACATGCACTTCAAGTTCGTCCACGCCGCAGACCTGCACCTGGACACTCCCTTCCGTGGCGTGGCCGCACAAGGACCCCTGCTGGGGCGCTTCCAGGAGTCCACCTTCCGCGCGCTGACGCGCATCGTCGACCTGTGCCTGCGCGAGCGCGTCGCCTTCCTCCTGCTGGCCGGGGACTTGTTCGAGGTGAAGGACCGCTCGGTGCGGGCGCGGCTGGTGCTGCGGCGCGAGCTGGGCCGGTTGCACGACGCGGGCATCGAGTCCTTCATCGTCCATGGCAATCATGATCCGCTCAGCGGCGACACCGGGACGCTGGGGCTGCCGGCCTCCGTGAAGGTGTTCGGACCGGACTGGGAAGAGGCGGAGGTGCGGCGCGAGGGGCGTCGGCTGTGCCGTGTGCAGGGCATCTCCTATCCGGACGTGGAGGTGCGCGACGACTTGTCCGCGCGCTTCCGTCGCACCGGGGACGACTTCAGCGTGGGCCTGCTGCACGCGAACCTGGGCGGCGCGGAGGGGCACGCCAACTACGCCCCCTGCACGCCCGCGGGCCTGGGCGCGCGCGGGCTGGACTACTGGGCGCTGGGCCACGTGCACACGCGCAGCGAGCTGGTGCTGCCGGGTGGCGGCTTCGCCGTGTACCCGGGCAATCCGCAGGGGAGACACGCGCTGGAGACAGGGGAGCGCGGCTGCGTGCTGGTGGAGGTGGAGGACGGCGGCACGCGGCGGCGCTTCGTGCCCGTGGACACGGTGCGCTGGCATCGGCTGGAGGTGCCGCTGACGGGCGTGGCCACGCTGGACGCGCTGCTGGGCGCGGTGGGTGAAGTGGTGGACGCGGCGTGCGCGCGGGAGCTGGACGGCCACGCGGTGCGCCTGGTGCTGACGGGACGTGGACCGCTGCATCGCGAGCTGGCGCGGCCCGGGGCGCTGGCGCAGCTGGAGGCGGACCTGCGCGTGCGACTGGCGCAGGGACATCCTCCGGTGCTGCTGGAGTCACTGCGGGATGGAAGTCGTCCGGAACTGGACTGGGAAGCGCTCCAAGCGGAGGGCGGCTTCGCGCGCACATTGCTGGAAGAGGCGCGCTTGCTGGAAGAAGACCCGGTCGCGCTGGCGCGACTGTGGGAGCAGGAAGCGCTGGGCAGCCTGGGCCAGCGGCTGAAGCGCCTGGGGGTGGATGTGCTGGAGATGCCACGGACGGAGTGGGTGTCCCGCGCGAGCCTGCTGGGCGTGGAGGCGCTTCACGAAGAGGAGGAGGGGGCATGAAGCCAGGGTTGCGCATCGACACGCTGCGGGTGCGGCGCTTTGGGCACTTCTCGGACCTGACGCTGGAGCTGGGGCCCGGGCTGCATCTTCTTTACGGCCCCAACGAGGCGGGCAAGAGCACGCTGCTCGCCTTCCTGCGCGCCGTGTTGTTCGGGTTCGAGAAGCGCGGGAGTCCTGAGCGGTACGCGCCCGCGGAGGAGGATGCTCCCTTCGGCGGAGAGCTTCGACTCTCCACGGGCGCGGGGCCGCTGCTGGTGCGGCGCATGGCGACGCCTCGGGGGAGGAAGTCGGAGACGCTGACGGTGCTCGGGCCGGACGGAGAGCCCGTGTCCGAGGAGCGCCTGAAGGACGCGCGCGGCCATGTCACGCGCGAGCTGTTCTTCGATGTCTTCGCCTTCCGACTGGAGGAGCTGGCGGGGTTCGAGCAGCTCACCGAGGAGCGCGGCGCCTCAGAGGCCCTGGTCGCCGCGAGCATGCGGGGTGCTCGGCGGCTTCCGGATGCGATGGCGCTGCTGCGCAAGAACGCGGAGCAGCTCTACAAGCCGAACGGCTCCAACCCCGAGCTGAACGTGAAGCTGCGTGAGCTGGAGGAGGTGCAGGGGCAGCTTCGCGAGGTGGGCAACCGGCCCGCGCTCTACTTCGCCAAGCGGGAGCGGCTGGAGGCGCTCGGCGTGGAGTGGGGGGGAGTGGATTCGCGCGTGCGCGAGGACGGCCGCGAGTTGGAGCGATTGGCTCGGCTGGAGTCGGCGCTGGGTGATGTCTCCGCGCTGGTGACGACCCGGGCGGAGCTGGAGTCCCTCCCCGCGCTGGAGACCTTCCCCGAGGGCGGCGAGGCGCGGCTGGAGGCAGCGCTGAATCAGAGCAGGACCCATCGCGGGAACGTGGCCCGGCTCGCGGAGCAGTTGAGCTTCACGGAGGCGGAGCTGGAGCGGCTGTCCGCGCCTTCGCCGGTTCGCGGGCGGGAGGAAGCGCTGCGAGCCGCGGTGGCGGCGTACTCGGAGCGCTCGGAGCTGGTGCGGGCGTTGCCGGCGCGGCGCGCGGCGCTGGGCATGAAGCGGCGTCAGGTGGAGTCGGCGCTGGAGGAGCTGGGGCTCGGCGTGGATGGGCCGGGGTTGGTGGCGTTGGATTTGAGCGCGGGGGCTCGCGCGGGGCTGGAGGCGCTGTCGTCCCGGCTGGACGTGGAGGAGACGGGGCGGCGCGAGGTGGGTGGGGCGCTGGCTCGGGCTCGCTCGGAGCGGGAGCGGCTGGACGGTGTGCTGGCGCGCACGGAGTCGGAGCTCGCGGAGCTCCCGGATGTTCGTCCGGCGCAGGTGCGGCAGCAGCAGGCGGGATTGGCGCGGATGCGCAACGCGCGCGCGGACCTGGAGCGGCTGGGTGAGCAGAAGATGGCGGCTCGGCGGCGGATTGAAGAACTGCGGGGGCCGGTGACGGAGGCTTCGCCTTCATCGAGCCCGGTGATTCCGGTGTGGTGGGTGCCGGTGGCGGCGGCCGTGGCGGTGACGCTCGCGGTGGCGGCGTGGCTGCTCGGGGACACGGTGGTGGGCGGGCTGGTGCTCGTGGGCGGGCTGATGCTGACGGGCCTGCTGGAGCTGGCGCGGCGGCGGGTGGAGTCCGCGCGTGATGAGGAGCGCGGGGCGCGGGAGGCTCAGCAGCAGTCGCGGAAGCAGGAGGAGGAACGGCTGCGCGTGGAGCTCTCGGGGTACGTGGCTCGCGAGGAGCTGGCACGGAGGGAGCTGCTCACCTCCGCCACGGAGGCGGGGCTGTCTCCGGCGGCGACGTCCTCGGACATGACGACCCGCGAGAGCGCGTTGGCGGAGGCACTGGAGCAGGCGGGGCGCCGCGAGTCGCTGTCACGCGAGCGGGACATGCTGCGCGCCACGCATGATGTGGCCCTGCGCGACGAACGGCAGGCCGCTGAACTGCTGCGCGGACACGAGGCGCGACACGCGTCACTGAGCACGGAGTTGACCACGTGTCTGTCGGCGCGACGTTTCCCGGCGGGGCTCCCCGCGCAGGCGGCGCTGGCGCTGTGGCGCGATGCCTCGGCGCTGAGGCAGCGGTGGCAAGACCTGGTCGCGGACGAAGCGGCGCTGTCCGCCGATGAGGCTGCCTGCGCGGACGTGGTCTCACGGCTGCGAGCGCTGGCGGCGGATGTGGCGCGGGGAAGCGCGCGCCCGTCCGAGGACCCGCACATCGCGCGCATGGAGCACGAGAGCGGTGCCCAGAAGGCGTCATCGGGAGGAGCCCTCACCTCCTCCACCGGAGCGCGGCGAGGCGTCAGGACACCCTCGTCGCCGGGGCACGAAGCAGCCGTATCGGATGCGGTCCGCACCGCGACCTCTCAAGATGCTTCCGCGTCCTCGTCGACGGGGCACGAGGCAGCCGTATCGGGTGTGGTCCGCACCGCGACCTCTCAAGATGCTTCCGCGTCCTCGTCGCCGGGGCACGAAGCAGCCGTATCGGATGCGGTCCGCACCGCGACCTCTCAAGATGCTTCCGCGTCCTCGTCGCCGGGGCACGAAGCAGCCGTATCGGGTGTGGTCCGCACCGCGACCTCTCAAGATGCTTCCGCGTCCTCGTCGCCGGGGCACGAAGCAGCCGTATCGGGTGTGGTCCGCACCGCGACCTCTCACGATGCGCCCGCGTCCCTGTCGTCGGGCTCCATGGACCTGGTGGTCATGCGAGTGAACGCGGCCCTGGAAACCGCGCGCGCGCAGGAGACGGAGCGACGCGCGGCGGAGGAGCGTCGTCGAGAGCTGCGCGAGGAGAAGGCCCGCCTCGACGAGCTGTGCCGAACGGAAGAGGCCTCTCTCGCGGCGTTGCTCGCCGAGGGTGGCGGCGGTGACGAGGAGACCTTCCGTCGACGGGCCGTGCAGGCCCACCGCTACGCGGGGCTCACCCACCGTGCGCGCGAGCTGGCCCACCGCATCGAGGCTCGCACGGGCCTTTCCGACATCGAGGCCCGCGAGGCCCTGCGCGCCCTGGGCGGAGAAGAAGGTCTGCGCACGGTGTTGAGCCAACTGCGCGCGCGTCATGCCGAGGCGCAGGAGAAGTCGAAGGAGGTGCTCACCGAGCAGGGCGCCACGCAGAACCAGCTCGAGCAGTGGGAGAACGACGACCTGCTCGCGCGCCTGCGCATCCAGGAGGAGACCCTGCGCGCGAAGGTGGCGGAGCTGGCCACGCGCTACGCGGAGGACAAGCTGGCGCTGGCCCTGCTGGGACGCGCGCGTCGGCGCTTCGAGGAGGAGCAGCAGCCGCGCGTGGTGCAGCTCGCGTCGGAGCACTTCGCCCTGCTGACAGAAGGGCGCTATCGCCGCGTGTTCATCCCCGCGGGTGACGAGCGCGAGCTGCGCGTGAGCGACGGCGAGCGGGACTGGAGCGCGGCCCAGCTCTCACGAGGAACCCGCGAGCAGCTCTACCTCGCCTTCCGCCTCGCGGTGGTTCGCGACTTCGGAGAGACGCGGAGCGCGCTGCCGCTCATCGTGGACGACGTGCTGGTGAACTTCGACCCCGGCCGGGCCCGAAGCGCCATCCAACTCCTGGCCCAGCTCGCCGAACACCAGCAGGTGATTGCCTTCACCTGCCACCCCTGGCTGCGCGAGCTGTTCGAGGCCGAGGGCGCACAGACGCAAGCGCTGGAGTCCAGAGACTCCGCCGCCGCGCTCCGAGCCGGCTGAATCGAGACTCCGGCGCCCAACGCCCCAGGGCTCCCACTGCTACATTCATGGACGTGACGAGTGGACACGACATGCGGAAGTCGCGACGGGTGGCGCACATCCTCGGAGTGCTCACACTGGTGGGCGCGCTGGCGGTGCCCCACCTCCTGAGGTCAGGAGATTCGCCCACCTCTCGCCGAGCCCCCGTGCCTCGAAAGAGCACGGGCCTGGTCCTCCCCGCGCCCGCGCCACGGACCGAAGGCGCCCTGCGCATCCAAGGCATCGTGCATGGAGACCACGGTCCCCTCGCGGGAGTCCGCATCGCCGCCACCCGCTCCGAAGCACATCAGACGCTCTCAGAGCTGACGTGTGAGGACGTGCTGCCCCACCGTCGCGGAGACCGTCACCGCTTCGCGGATTGCTTCTTCACGGAACCCGCCACCACCCTGGAGCTACTCCTCTCCCGCCAGGGCGAAGCGCCCCTGTACGCGGAGACCGTCACGGACATGGAGGGCCGCTTCACCCTCGACCAGCTCCCCGAGGGAGCGTTCACCCTCTGGGCCATCGACCCGCGAGGTACGCGGCTGCAACCGGGAGTCGTCGCGGGAACGGAGGGACTCCAGCTCCGGCTCGAAGACGGAGTGTTCCTGGAGGGACAGGTCATCGACGAGGACCTCGAGGCCCTGCCCCAGGTCCAGGTGATGGCCGTGCATCAAGGCTTCACCCACTTCTTCGACGTGGAGACGGACGCGGACGGTCGCTATCGCATCGGCCCGCTGCCCGTCGGCGACTACGCCCTCGCCTTCACCCGGGACGGCTGGATTCCCGACCTCAAGGCCTCCTGGTTCGCCGAGCCCGTGAAGCTCCTGCGTCCCCAGCGCATCGTCGGTCGGGTGTTTTTTCGATGGGGCGGCCCCGTCTCCCGCGCGAAAGTCCACCTGCGTGACATCACCTTCAACGAGCGGGGCATCGTCCCGCCCCTGGTGTCCTCGAAGCAGGAGACCACGGACGACAAGGGGCGCTTCTCCTTCGAGGTGCTCCCGTCGCGTCTGTATCGGCTCGATGCCACCCAGGGCGGGAATCACGCCAGGATCGAGGTCCCCATGTGGACCTACAACCGCAGGACCGGGGTCTCCCTGACGCTGAACCCCGGGGCCATGCTGGAAGGCACCGTGAAGGACGAGGCCGGAGCCGCCATCGAGGGCGCGCTCGTTCAAATCCAGGAGCGCGGCCTCCAGCCCCGGTACCTGAAGACCACCACGGATGCCACGGGCCACTATCGCCTCGGCCCGCTGGCCCTCGCTCCCCACGAGCTGGAGCTCACCTCCCCGCGACACTTTCCCACCAACGAATCCCTCGCGGAGCTGAGCCCTGGAACGAAGCAGCTCGACTTCACGCTGCGCACCCCACTGTGGGTCGACGGGGTCCTCGTCGATGAAGCAGGGCGCCCCGTTCCAGACGTGCTCATCACCGTCGACGACCCGCCCTCCGAGGACACCGACGACACGCTCCTCCTGGCGCCCTACGAGGCCCTGTCGGATGAGCAGGGCCGGTTCCACCTGAACTTCCCCACGCCGGGGCCCTTCCTCCTGAAGGTCCCCAACGAGCCGCGCTTCCGGATGGAGGAGCTCCAGGTCCGGGCCCCGGACACGAAGGTCCGCTGGGTCTTGAAGCGAGGAGCCACCGTCTCCGGCACCGTCTTCGACGAGCTGGACACGCCCATGCCCGGGCTCGTCGTGCGCCTGTCGACCGAGCCTCCCGAAGAAGGCGCGACGAGCAGCCCCTGGCCAGCGGTGCTGAGCGAGCTCTCGACGGACGCGCGGGGCCACTATGCGTTCGGGGGCATGAAGCCAGGACGGTACGTGCTCGAGGCCGTCCACGAATCCGGCGCGGTGGAGCGCTTCGCCACCCGACACCTGGAGCTGAGTGACGAGCAGGAGGCCCAGGTGGACCTGCGCCTCGCCGCGGGCTGGACGTTGTCGGGCACCGTGGTGGACACCCAGGGACAACCGCTCTCCGGAGCCGACGTCTTCGTCCAGCTCCCGCCGGACTCCACCCCCAAGTGGCGTGAGGGACATCGCCACCACGCCGCGGACCCCGTCACGCGCACCTGGCTGGACGGGCGCTTCACGCTGCGCAACCTCCCGAGTCAGGACGTGGAGCTGCGCGTGACGAAGGAGTCCTTCCACCTCGCGCCCCACCTGTCCACGGGAGGCAAGGCCGGGCTCGACTCACTGCATGCCCGAGAGGGCGGAGCGCCTGTCCGCCTCGTCATGTCGCGACAGGCACGCATCCACGGGCGCGTGGTGGGACCCGACGGCGAGCCCGTCACGCGGTTCCTGCTCATGCGGGATATCGTGGAGCATCCCCAGGGGGAGTTCTCGTTGAACGTGAGGGGCGCGGGCTCCTGGCCCGTCATGCTCCAGGTGAGGGACCTGGCGCCGGTGTTCCATCAGGTCGAAGTGCATCACGACGCGGAGGTGGTGGACCTGGGCGAGCTTCGGATGAGCGCGGGACGCGAGGTGGCGGGGCGCGTGCTGGACGCGGAGACCTCCGCTCCCGTGGAGGACGCCCTGCTCCTCGTCACCACGGAGCCCTTGGACAACGGGCCGCTCGAGTCGTACCCCTACTCGGCCCAGACGAACACCGAGAAGGACGGGTCCTTCTCCATCGCTCAAGTGGACGAGCGCCCGTCCACGCTGAACGTCGGGGCCCGCGGATATCCCTCGAAGCAGCTGCCCCTGGCTCCCGGTCCCCAGAAGGACCTCACGGTGCTCTTGGAGAAGGGCGCGCGCGTGGAGCTCTCCGTCCTGGACGCGCGGGGCCAGCCCACGAGCGCGAGCGTGTCCCTGGACCGTGAAGGCTGGGCGCTGTCCTCCGAGAGCGTCGAGGTCCCGCCCGAGGGTTCCCTCGTCGTGCGAGACCTCGCGCCAGGAACCTGGCGGGTGTTCGCCAGCACCAAGAGCCTGGAGTGCTTCGCCCCGCGGCGCGTCCAGGTTCCCGCGAGTGGCGAGGTCGCCATCACCCTGAAGGCGCGCTCCGAATGCGCCACCCTGGAGCTGCGCGTGAGCAGCCCCCTCCCCTTCACCTCGGCACTCGTCCCTGGAGAAGCCTCCTTGTCGAACAGGGACAACGCGTTCTTGCTGCTGCGTCAGCACGCGCTCCCGCACGAAGACAGCAAGGCGGGGACGATGACCTTCCGGAACCTCCCTCCCGGAAAGCTGACGCTCGTACTGGTCTCCGACGACTTACGGGGCAGCTACCGCGAGGTCATCGACATCCCCGGGGCGGGCACGGTGGTGCGCGAAGTGACGCCCGTCTGGCTGCCCCTCCGGCCGTGAGTCCCGCCGCTCGGGCGCTCCGCGTCCACTCAACAGGGCCAGGACGCGAGCAAGACCTTCGTACAAGGGCTCGCATCATCTTCGAACGCGCGCGGAGGCCCTGAAACGCGGTCGACGTTGAGGACTCGGCATCCCTGCTCGGGAGCGACCTCCCACGGCGTGTCCGGACTTACTTGGCAACGGAGCCGCACAGGTCCGCGCCAGAAGAACGGAGAGCCGCCCCACCATGTCCCGTATCGCGAGCACCGAAGTCGTCATCCCCCAGTCCCTGTCCACCGAGCAGCGGCGACGCCTGACGGACGCGCTCTACGCCGTGCACCAGGAAATCTTCGAGGGAGTCGCGCGCGAGGTCTTCGCGAAGTACGTGGTGGAGTCCACCGCCGAGCACACCTGGATTCAGCTCCACCGCAACGAAGAGGGCGCGCTCGTCGGCTACTTCGCGCTGCATGTCTTCGAGAAGCAATTGAACGGCGTCACGACGGCGGTGTTCCGCGCGGAGGCCGGCTCGCTGCGCGCGTACCGGGGCGGCAACACCAACACCCGCTTCGGACTGTCCCTCATTCTCAGATACCTGCTCCGCCACCCGAACCGGCCCGCGTACTACCTGGGCGCGCTGGTGCACCCGTCCAGCTATGCCCTGCTCGCGAAGTACTGCGACGAGCTATGGCCCCGTCACGAACAGCCCGTGCCGCCCAGGCTGCGCGACTTCCTGGCCGAGCTGGGCACCGAGTTCGGCCTGGCCCTGGTGGACGCGCGCAACCCGCTGCTGCGTCAGGTGGGCTGGCGCACTCGCGAGTCCGAGGTGGAGCAGGACTACTGGCAACAGTGCGACAAGCTGTCCGCGCGCTTCTTCCTCGAAACCAACCCGGGCTACACGCTGGGACATGGGCTGCTGACGCTCGCGCCGGTGACGATGGGCAACGTCCTCAGCGTCCTGCGCGTCATGAGCGGGCGCCTCCTGCGCAAGCCCATGGAGCCGGCCATCAAGCTCGCGTACCAGTTGCCTGGAGGCTCGCGCCTGCTGCGCTCGACGGTGGCTCGCCAGCTGCGCTCCTCCCCGCTGTTCGCCCACTTCGACACGCGCGCGCTGGAGTCGCTCGCCGCACGTGCCCAGGTGCAGGAGCTGCCCGCGGGGCACTTCGTCTTCCGCCAGGGCGACATGAGCGATGAGCTGTACCTGCTGGCGCGCGGCGCCGCGTATGTGCTCGCCACCCACGGCGCCGACGAGGACCTGGTGAACCAGCTCGGCAGCGGCACGGTGTTCGGAGAGCAGTCCACGCTCGCGGGCGGGCGGCGCTCCGCCTCGGTGCGCACGGCGTCGGCCTCCACGGTGGTGCGGATTCCAGGCGCCGCGCTGCGCGAGCTGCTGGAGTCGGACGCGGACCTGAGCCGACAGGTCTGGGGCACCTTCGCGGAGCGGCGCTTCGATGACCTGGTCCGTGGGCGCAACCGCTATGCCCACCTGGGCCGCAAGGAGCGGCGCGCGTGGCTGCTGCGCGGACAGGAGCACGTGCTCGCCCCCAAGAAGGAGCTGCTGTTGGAGCCAGGCTCCCATCTGTTCATGGTGTTGGGCGCGCTGGAGATAGCGCACGCCTCGCCCCGGCTGACAGCGCGAGGGGCCCTGCTCCTGGAGGTGGAGCGCCCGCTCCCCGTCGTCACCCTGGAGGACACGCGGCTCGTCGTGTTGCCACGGCTGGCGTCACCGGAGCTCCAGCTCGCCGTGGACCTGACGCTCCCTCGGGCACGCCCTCCAGCGAACCACCTCCACGCGCGGGCGTGACAACTCACTTCCCCGCCTCTCGCGACCCTGTGGCACACTGCGCGCCCTATTCGACTCCTGTTCGCCATCTTCTTCTGGACGTTCTTCGCGCTCTCCAGCGTGGTGCTCTTCCTGGGCGCCATCGTGGTGTGGGCCGTCACCACGCCGTTCGACCGCAACGGGCGGGTGCTGCACCTGTACTCGTGCTTCTGGGCGCAGCTGTATTTCTACGTCAACCCGCTGTGGCACCTGCGGGTGGACGGCCGCGAGCACCTGCCGTGGAACGGGCCCGCGGTGCTCGTGGCCAACCACGAGTCGCTCGGCGACATCCTCGTCCTCTTCGGCCTGTACAGCCCCTTCAAGTGGGTCTCCAAGCAAGCCAACTTCCGGCTGCCGCTCATCGGCTGGAACATGAGCCTCAACCGCTACGTGCCCCTGGTGCGCGGCGACAAGCCGAGCATCATCAAGATGATGCAGTTGAGTGAGCGCTGGCTGGAGCGCGGCGTCCCCATCCTGATGTTCCCGGAGGGCACGCGCTCCGCGGACGGCCAGCTCAAGCCCTTCAAGGATGGCGCCTTCGCGCTGGCCCTGAAGATGCGCTGCCCCGTCATCCCCATCGTCCTCACCGGCACGGCGCGCACCCTGCCCAAGCATGGTTTGGTGATGCAGACCTCCGTCCACTGCCACGTCCAGGTCATGCCCCCGGTGGACGTCAGCGGCTTCACCGACGTCGCCGTCCTGCGCGAGTACGTCCGGGACCTCATCGTCGCCGAGAAGGCCCGCCTGGAGTCCCTCCCCGCCCGCGGCTGAGCCCCTGGCGACTTCCCCCCGAGGGCCCTGCTAGCGTGGAGGCCAACGGGAGGGGTCCATGCGAAGGCCAGCCATGGTGGGGCTCATGCTCGGGGTGATTGGCCTGAGCTCGGTCATCGCCCTCATCACCTTCCGCGCGCCCGACGACGGCGACGACGCGCCCACCGCCTCCAAGCCCGCGTCCCGGCAGCTGCCCGGCCCCAGCGAGCCCTCGCCTCCGCCTCGCGGCACGCTGTCCCTGCGGGGCCGCGTGCTCACCCAGGACAAGGCCCCCGCCCCGGGCGTGGAGGTCTCCGCGTCGCGCTCCCTGGCCGGCGAGTCGCTGTCCTCCCTCCCCTGCGGCAAGGACGCCGAGACGCCCCTGTCCTCCTCCGCCTGCGGGGACACCCAGGCCCTGCTCGCGCTGCGAGGGCTCATCGACGAGGGGCGGGGCGCGGCCCCCGTGTTGACGCGCGCCACCACGGCGGCGGACGGCTCCTTCGTGCTGGAAGGCCTGCCCGAGGGCAGCGTCGCGCTGTGGGCCATGGGCCCCCAGGGCTCCTCGCTGGAGCTCGACGTGGCGACGACCTCACAGACAGTGGAGCTGCTCCTCCAGCCGAGCGACACCTTCTCCAGCCGAGTGGTGGACGAGTCCGTGCGGCCCGTGGCGGACGCCAGCGTGACGCTCTTCCACGCCGAGCACTCGCGCTACTTCGAGACACGCACCGACGCCGAGGGCCGCTTCCGCGTGGGGCCCCTGCCCTCTGGCGACTACGCGTTGGTCGTCTCCAGTCCGGGGTTCTTGACGGAGCACCAGACGGGCGTCATTCCGGAGGACCTCTCGTCCGACGACCTCGTGCTGCACCGACCCCGGCGCATCGTGGGACAGGTGCTCCTGGACGAGCAACCCGTCGCGGGGGTCCAGGTGCGGGCCCACGATGCCGAGTACGAGCTCGAGCCAGACGCCGAGGTCCCCTTCACCAGCATCACGGACGCCCACGGGCGCTTCGTCCTGGAGGACGTGCCCCCGGCCAGCTACGTGCTGCGAGCGACGCGGGGCGACCAACAAGGCGAGACGGAGACGACGCTCGCGGAGGAGCAGGCCGAGACGGAGGTGACGCTGCGCCTGGGCACCGTCGTCAAGCTGGAGGGCGTGGTGCGCGACGAGGCGGGGCAGCCCGTCCCGGACGCGAAGGTGACGCTGGACACCCACGGGGACGTGTCCTCGAGCACCGTCGTCGACACCGGGGCGGATGGGCGCTTCGTGTTCCACTCCGCGACGCTGGGCCACAGCGACTTCACGGTGTTCGCGGTGGGCTACCAGCACCTCGGGGTGAGCGACGTGGTGGTGACGGCGAAGCCTTCGCCCCTGGACTTCACCCTGAAGCGCGCGTTCGTCCTGGAGGGCCTCGTCACCGACACGGAGGGCAACCCGCTGACGGAGGCGGAGGTCATCGCCATGAAGTGGCGGCGCGAGCCAAGGCTCCGGCGCGACGGCACCCCGGCCCCCTCCGAGGCCGAGGACCTGGACGACTTCTCCAACGAAGCGGAGAGCGGCTACGCCTCGACCGAAGAGCAGGGGCGCTTCGTGCTCAACCTGAGCGAGCAGGGACTCCATCGCATCAAGGTCCAGGCCGCGGACTTCCTGGACACGGAGTGGAAGGAGGTGCAGGTGCCCTCCCGGGACGTGCGCATGGTCATGCAGCGGGGCGCGAGCGTGGAGGGCACCGTGGTGAGCACCCACGACGCTCCGCTGGCGGGGATACAAGTCTCCCTGTGGGAAGACGGCGAGAGCTCCGCCTCCTCCCCCGAGGTCACCAGCGACGAACAGGGCCACTTCGTCCTGCGGGGCATGGCTCCGGGCCGCTACTCCCTCCGGGCCTTCCGCACCCGGGGCGGCCCGCCGCGCGCGCAGCTCCCCGTCGTGCTCCAGGTCGCGGAGACGCGGACGGTGACGCTGCGCCTGGAGCCAGGGCTGTCGCTGTCGGGCCTCGTCGTGGACGAAGCCGGCAAGCCGATGGCCGACGCGGAGGTGCACGCCTACGTCATCAACGAGGACGCCCCTCCCCCCAGGTTCCTCCACCACGGGCGCCATCCCCGCCATGATGGCGCCAGCGTCACCACGAATGGGCAGGGGCGCTTCACCTTCGAACAGCTGTCGGCTGGCCCGTGCAAGCTCAGCGTCAGGAAGGACGGCTACCAGTTGATGGCGGAGCCGCTCGCGGAAGAAGAGGGGGCGCGCTCACGAACCCCCCAGGTCCTCGTGGCGGCCGGGTCGACGAACGTGAAGCTGGTGCTGCGCTACCAGGGAGGCATCCGGGGCCGGCTGGTGCGCGAGGACCGCACGCCCATCCCCCGCTTCGACGTCAACGAGGAGCCCTTTCGCGAGCCGAACGGCGCCTTCCACATCTCCGTGGATGAGCCGGGCCGCACGTGGGTGACGCTGGAGGCGCCGGGCCTCACGCGCGTCATGCGGGAGGTCCAGGTGGAGCAGGGGCGGGACACGGACCTGGGTGACGTGGTCCTGAAGGCGGGGCGTCGGCTGCGCGGTCGGGTGCTGGACGCGGCGACCTCTTCGCCGGTGGTCGGCGTGGACGTGCAGGCGCACCTCGTCGTCCCCGCGGCGCCAGGGGACGAGGAGCCGGAGGTGCAATCCCTGGCGCAGGCGCGCACCGCCGCCGATGGCTCCTTCGTGCTGCCCCCGCTGGAGTCGGACGCCGCCTTGCGCGTGGACCTCTCCCATCCGGACTACCTGCCGCTGAGCCAGCCGGTGGCCCCGGGCGAGACGACGCTGGAGCTGCGCCTGCAGTCGGGCGCCCGGCTGGATGGCACGGTGAAGGACCGCGAGGGGCGGCTCGTGAGCTCCTTCCTCCACCTGCGCCCCCTGTCCCCGGTCGGCGCGGACCTCATCCATCTGGACGAGGACAGCGGCAACTTCCACGCGACGGGCCTGGCGCCCGGGGAGTACGCCCTCGTCGCCAAGGCGGCGGCGACGTCCCGGGGAGACTCCATCCGCTTCATGCCCCTGCGCGTGAAGCTGGGCCCTGGCGAGCGCAAGGTGGTCCATCTCCAGGAGATGACCGGCGGCGCCACGCTGAAGCTGCGACCTCCGCCCTTCACCTCGCTCATGACCCCTACCTCGGTGATGGTCATGCACTACTACCTGTTCGCCGGCACGGTGCCGGCCCCGAAGGACAGGGACGAGCTGGAGCACTTCTCGGACACGCTGGACATCTCCCCCACGTCGGACTCCGACTCCACGTTCGACCAGCTGTCCGCGGGCCGCTACACCTACGTCCTGAAGGGCATGAACCACATGAGCATGCGCTGGGCCTTCCTCCGAGGCGAGGTGGACCTGCCCGCCCAGGGCACTGTCTCGGTGGACATCCCTCCCAACTGGGTCATGCTTCCGGAGGGCCCCTGAGGTCCGAAGCGCCCCGTTTGCATCCCGCGCGGGTGCCACTTAAGGCTCCGCGACATGGGCAACAAGCCATGGGCTGGAAACGACGCGGAGCTGGAGCTGGACTGGGGCGCGCGCGCGCCTCGCTCCAAGGCCGATGAGCAGGGGGCCCCCCAGCTGCAAGAAGACCCGCCCCAGGAGGTGCTCGCCGGCAAGGGCCCGCCGGGAGACCCACGCTACATGAGCCTGGAGCTGCGCCTGTCCCTGGAGGCCGTGCTGACGGCGGCCCAGGTGCGCATGCGCCAGTTCCGGGAGACGCTCGAAATCCTCATCGGCTGGGAAGGGAAGAACCGGTACGAGGTGTGTGACGCGGAGGGCCGCAACACCGTGTACGTGGGCGAGACGGGCGAGGGCTGGGCGTCGCGGCTCAAGCGCAACTTCTGGCCCTTCTACCGCGCGCGGCTGGAGTGCATGACGGTGGGCGGCACGCTGGCCCTGGCGGTGGAGCTGCCCTGGCACATCCTCTTCGCGCGCGCGGAGGTGACGGCGTGGGACGGCCGGCTCATGGGCACCATCGTCCAGCGCTTCCGCTTCTTTGGCCGCCAGTTCGACATCCTCTCGCCCGCGGGCGTGGTGATGGCCACCGTGGAGGGGCCCCTCTTCAAGCCCTGGACGTTCCGCATCCTCCAGCGCGGCGAAGAGGTCGCCGTCATCCGCAAGAAGTGGAGCGGGCTCTTGCAGGAGGCCTTCAGCGACGCGGACAACTTCGGCCTGGACTTCCAGCCCGCGTGCAGCGACGGCAGGCTGCGTCAAATGGTGCTGGCCTCCGCGCTGCTCGTGGACCTGACGTACTTCGACAGCCGGAAGGACCGCTCCATGTTCGGCGGGGGCGGGGACCTGTTCGACCTGGGCTCATAGCCGAAACCGAGAACTCCCGGACCCCGGCGCTCCAGCGCTGTCCAGGCAGGCGGCTTGTGGTAAGTCCCCAGGCCCATGTCGACGAGCGATGCGCTGAACGCAGCAGACCTCGAGCGGTTGGCCCAGGCGGAGTCGCCGGACCTGGCCGATGCCGTGCTCGCCCTCCTCGAGCAGTCGGAGCCGGAGCCCGAGGAAGGCAAGGCCCCGCCCAAGGACGCCTTCACCTTCGAGAAGCTGCTGCGCGCGCTCACCCAGGCGCAGGCCCGCTACAACTCCGCGAGCCGCCGCGAGGCCTCCGCCGAGGCGTGGCAGCGCTTCCAGGCGCAGAAGGACGTGCCCCAGCCCGCGCGGCTCGCGCTGGCGGACCTGCTCGTCTCGCTCTACGCGAAGAACACCGACGCCTCCCGAGCCATCATCCTGGAGCTGGCGCGCGCGGCCGACTTGAAGTTCGGCCTGTGGGGCGGCCTCAAGCGCATCTACAAGCTGGCCGAGGCCAACCACGACGCGGAGCTGTTCGGCGTGCTCGCGTGGCGCTTCGACATCGAGCGTCGGCAGGCGTACCGGCACGAGGTCTCCGGTGGCACGCTCCAGTACCTGCGCCGCCGCGCGTGGCGCTACCTGCGCCACCTGGGCGCCGCCGTCCCGGAGCTGTACCCGCAGTTCGCCGCGGAGGTGCTGCGTCACTACGACGAGCAGACGTCCTGGTACACCGTCTGGGTCGCCCACCACATCTGGGCCACCGAGAGCAGCAGCTACACGGCCAGCAGCTTCGCCATCCAGCCGCCGAACGACATGCTGAAGCACCGCGCGTACACCGACGCGTGGAAGCGCTCGCCGGACGCGCTGATGCGGCTGCTCGACACGTGTCTGTCGGACCCGGCCGCGCGCTTCGCCATCCAGGGCCTGCGCAAGGACTTCCCGGAGACGCTGCGCAAGGTGACGCCCGCGTGGTTGGACAGGCTCGCCCGCAGGCCGCTGGGCAGCGCGCACGACTTCCTCGTGGAGACGCTGCAGGGCTCGCCGGAGTTCCACCAGGGCAAGCTGCGCGCGCTCGGGCTGCACGAAGCGGTGCTCGCGTTGCTGTTGTCTCCCAGTGGCAAGGCGCGCACGTACGCGATTGAGTACGCGCGGGCGCACGCGCAGGACCTGCCGGCGGACCGGCTGGCGGAGCTGGTGGCGCGGGGCGAGAGCGACGTGAAGTCGTTCGCCGCGGCGGTGCTGGAGAAGCGCAACCCGCGCGAGCTGGGGCTGGAGCTGCTGGGCCGGCTGTTGTCGTACAAGCCGACGGCGGCCTTCGCGGCGAAGTCGCTGGAGCAGTCGTTCGACCGCGCGGAGCTGACGGCGGGCTTCCTGCGGGACATGTACCTGGGCACCTCCGAGCAGCTCAACTGGGCCAAGGGCTTCGTCTCCTCCAAATACGCCGCGGGCGAGATGCCTGTGGCGTTCTGGAAGGAGCTGCTCGAGGACCCGCGCCTGAAGAAGAAGCGCCACCCGGTGGAGGGGCTGGTGATGAAGGCGCTGTCGGCCTACACGCCCGCGGTCATCGGTCCGGAGTGGCTGCTGGACAAGGCGGCGAACCCGACGTTCGGCGACCAGGTGGCGACGTGGCTGAAGCGCGCGGACAGCCTGCCCGGGCTGGACGTGGAGAAGGTGAAGGGGCTCGTGTTCAGCGCGAAGCACCGGGAAGTGGCGCTGGCGCTCCTGGGCAACCGCAAGCTGTTCACCGCGCGGCAGCTCACGGTGCCCTGGCTGCTGGCGCTGGCGCGCCGGGCGGACCCGACGCTGCACGACTTCGCCCACCGCTACCTGCTGGAGTACGTGGTGCCGGCGGACTTCAGCGACACGGGTGACGCGGCGGCGGGCCTGGAGCGCCTGTTCGAGCTGGCGCTGGGGGCCAGGCAGCCAGTGCCCGTGCGCACGTTCGCCCAGACGTACCTGCGCTGCCACCACCCCGTGATTGGCCCGGAGCAGCCGGAGTCGAAGTCGTACGAGCTCAAGCCGAAGGCGCCTCGCAAGGCGTACACGCCGGAGAAGCTGTGGCCCGCGCTGTTCGACGCGCGCGACGACGTGCGCCGCTTCGCCCTGGCCATCACCCGCGCGGAGCTGCGCGCCTGGGGCTGGCACACGCGCGTGTACGAGCTGGCCGAGGCGGAGGCGAAGGAGATTCGCAACCTGGCCTATGACGCGCTGTTGCGCGCGGGCGAGGAAGGCGCGGACGCCCGCTTCGTGCTGCACCCGGAGGAGTTGGACCCGGTGAAGGTCTTCTCCCTCACGGAGAGCACCAAGCGCAGCACGCGGGAGGTCGCCGTGGAGCTCATCCGCCGGCACTACGCGCGGCTGGGCGGCGCGGAGCGGCTCGCGTGGCTGATGCAGAGCGCGGACCGCGAGGTGGGCCTGTTCGCGGTGCGGCTGCTCTGGGAGAAGCACCGTCCCACGCACCTGCCGGAGGGCTGGAAGCCGGCGGGCGCGAAGGAGGCTCCGTCGGCGGGTGGCGGCGAGCGCTTCGCGGACGTCGCGGCGCTGCGGGACTTCCTGCGAAAGATGCTCTTCGGCCTGCCTCCGGGCCGGGCGAAGGAAGCGCGCGAGGGCGAGGTGCAGAAGCGCCTGTCGGCCAGCGTCGCCAAGCGCCGCGTGATTGAGCTGGTGCGGGATTTGGGCCTGGAGGATGAGAACTTCGCCCGCGTCGTGTCACCCGTGCTGGGGGAGTTCACCGGCTCGCTGGCGAAGGGTGAGTGGCAGAGCTGTCTTGCGTCCCTGGTCCAGCTGCGCACGGCGCATCCGAGCGCGCAGCTCGGGGGCCTCTGAGCCTCGCGTCACTTGCTCCCAACGAGCCTCGAAAGAACACCATGATTGTCCTGGCCATCTACAACATCGAGAAGCTCCGAGCCCTCGCGGCTACCCCCCGGGTGCTGCTGCTCGGCGGCGCTCGCGCCTCCGCCTCCAGCCACGTCACCGCGTTCGAGCCGGGCGCCAACAAGGCGCTGTGGAGCACGGAGCTCCCCTCCGCCGTGAATGCCCTGGCCCTGTCGGGTGAGCGCTTCGCCGCCGCCTGCGCGGACGGCACGCTGCGCTTCGGCACGCACTCGGACGGCAAGGTGCAGTGGCAGCTCGAGGGTGCGCACCCCGGCGGCGTCACCGCGCTCGCCTCCAGTCCGGACGGCAAGGTCCTCTTCAGCGCGGGCGCGGATGGCGTCGTGCGCGGCTGGGAGTGGGACTCCACGCGCAAGCTGCACGAGTGGAAGGCGTCTCCCCAGCCGCTGCGCGCCGTGGCGGTGGACCCGTCCGGGACGTATGTCGCGACGGCGGGTGACGACGGCGTGGTGCGCTCCTTCACGCGCGCCTCCGGTGAGCGCCGGGACATGGTGGGCCATGAGGGCGCGGTGCGCGCGCTGGCCTTCACGCCTCGCGACGGACGGCTCGTCTCCGGTGGCGACGACGGCAAGCTGCGCCTCTGGTACCTCGTCGGCGCGGTGGAGTTCGAGGTGCGCGGCGACAAGGACTCCGGCCATGCCGGCGCCGTGCTCGCCCTGCTCTTCCCGCCCACGCCCGCCGCGAAGGACGACGAGGAGCCCGGCGACCGCATCTGGTCCGCCGGCAGCGACGGCAAGGTGAAGGTGTGGCGGGTGGACGAGCGCCGCAAGCCGCGCACGTTCGACTGCGGCAGCAAGCCGGTGAATGCGCTGGCCTTCATGCCGCCCGCCAACCCGCGCGCGGCGCGCACGGCGCTGGGCTCCGTCTTCACCGCGAGCGACGACCGGCGTGCGTTCCGCTTCGGCATCGAGACGGACGGCAAGCCGGGCAATGACCAGGACATCTCGCAGCACGGCCTGGACCTCCTCACGGAGTCGGTGAAGGCGGGCCGTCCCAAGCGCGAGGCCGCCGTGCGCGAGGCCGCCGCGCTGGACGAGCCAGAGGCCCTGGAGTTCGTGCTCCAGGTGCTCGGCTCGGACAAGGAGGCGGAGGTGCGTCGCCTCGCCGCGCGCGAGCTGGCCGCCAAGGGCCGCACCGCCGCGCGCCCCAAGCTGCGCGAGCGGCTCAACGACGACCATCCCCAGGTGCGCGAGGAGGCCCTCAAGGCGCTCGACGTGCTGGAGACGGAGTCGCCCCTGGCCGCGCCCCGCGCCGCGCTGGAGTCGCGCTTCGTGGACATGCGCGTGGCGGGCCTTCGCCGGCTCGCGAAGCTGGGAGGCACGTCTCCGCTGGTGCCCGGCCTCATCGCCGGCAAGCTGAGTGAGACAGAGGCCGCCGTCGGCCTGGCCGCCCTGGACGCGCTCTCCGAGGTGACGCCGGGCGGTGACACCGAGCCCCTGCGCACCGCCTTCGAGCGGGGCCCCGCGCGGCTTCGCGTGGAGGTGCTCATCCGCGCCGCCGGAGCGGGCCTCCTGGGTCATGCGCAGCTCCAGCCGCTGGTGGCTCGGGCGCTGGACGACGCGGACGCGGACGTGCGCCGCGTGGCCTTCACCATCCGCGTGCTGGAGCGCCGGGCCCTGGCCCACGCGCTGGAGGCTCGCGACGAGGACTTCGCCCGCTCCGTCAAGGACGTGGCCCGGCGACTCGTCGCTCGCACGCGGGGCCCGAGTGGCGCCGCCCTGGCAATCACCGACGCGGACGTGCAGGCCGCTCGCGACACGATGCCCGCGCAGGGCGCCGTCGGTGGCTCGCTGGCGGAGAGCGACCTGGAGCCGCTGCTGGCCGCCATGGCCTGCCGCACGCCGGACACCGCCGTGCGCGGTGCTCGCGGCCTCGCGCAGCTGGGTGACGCGCGGGCGCTGGGTGCGCTGCTCCAGCTCTCCCGCGAGCCGGAAGCCCCCATCCGCCGTCAGGCCGCCGCCGCCCTCCAGGCGCTCCAGGATGCTCGCGCCCGCGAGCGGCTGGTGTGGATGCTGGACGACGAGGACGCGGACGTGCGCGCCGCCGCGCTGGACGCGGTGGTGACGCTGGACGTGGAGGCGCCGCTGTCCTCCGCCGAGGCGGCGCTGCGCTCCGGCCACGAGGACGTGCGCGTGCGCGGCCTGGACCGATTGGTGAAGCTGGGCGCGGCGACGCAGGGCGCGGAGCCGCTGCTCGGTGACGCGCTGGAGGATGAGTCCGCCAAGGTGCGCGGCGAGGCCTTCCGCACGCTGTGGGCGTGGAACGAGAAGGTGCCGGAGAAGGCGTTGGACCGCGCGCTCGCCGGCCGCTTCCCGGACCTGCGCGGCCGCGCGGTGGAAGTCCTCTCGCAGCGCGGCTCCGAGGGCTGGGCGCAGGAGCGCCTGAAGAAGTCCGTGGAGGACCGCGACGCGGGCGTGGCCACCGCCGCGTACGAGGCGTGGGTGAAGCTGGTCGGCAAGGAGAAGCCGGAGCCGCACCTGGCGGCCCTCGCGTCGACGCACCCGTCGGTGCGCGTGCTGGGCGCCAAGGGCTCCGTGCACGCCCCGGTGGAGCCGCTGCGCTCGCCGCTGCTCAAGCGCGTGCAGGACGAGGAAGTCGTCGTGGCCGTCGCCGCGCTGGAGGCGCTGGACAAGCTGGTGCCCGGAGAGAACGGGCCGCTGCTCGCGGGCATCGCCGCCGGGGAGCTGCAGGTGCGCGTGCGCGCCGCGGAGCTGCTCGCCCCGCGCGGCGCCGAGGACATCATCGAGCCGATGCGCGGGCTCATCACCGACAAGGACCTGGAGCGGCTCTACACTCCGGCGTACCTCATCCCGCTGCGCATCCGCGCCGCTCGCGCGCTGGCGTCGCTGGGCTCGCGCCGGCTGCTCACGTTCTTCGCCACCGTGCTGGTGCCCAGCGAGCTGGGTGACCTCCAGGAGCAGGGCGCGCGCGGTCTCGCCACCGCCGGCCGTCGGGGCGACGAGGGCTTCCTGCTGGACACGCTGGGCCACGCCAACGTGGCGGTGCGCTCGTGGGGCGCGGACGGCCTGTCGCGCCTGGGTGACGCGCGCGCGCTGCCCGTGCTCACCGGCAACCTGCGCCATGAGCACCTCCCCATCCGCCTGGGCGCCATCCTCTCCTTCGCGGCCCTGGGCCACGAGGGCGACGGTGGCCTCTTGCACGGCCTGGAGGACCGCGCCCGCGAGGTGCAGGAGATGGTGTTCGCCATCGTCCTCGCCCGTGACTTGCGCGCCAGCCGTCGAGGCGAGCCGCCCGACATGCTCGCCAGCGCCCTGTCCAGCGGCAGGCCGGAGGTGCGCTACGCGGCGGCCCGCGCGTTGGAGCTGCGCACGGAGACGGACGCCTACCGCACCAACCTCGTCGAGGGACTGTTGCCGCCGCGCCCGGAGAAGGCCGGCGACATGAAGGAGTGGCCCGCCGAGGAGGAGCGCGCGAAGCGCATGGTGGGACTCGCCGAGGCCCTCTCCAGCGAGCAGCCCGAGCAGCGCTACGCGGCGGCCCAGGTGCTGCTGCTGCGCAACAAGCCGCTCGACTACTTCCGAGAGGCCCAGAAGGTCGCCCGCCCGCGCACGCTGGAGGCCCCGTGGAAGCCGGAGACGGCCCCTGGCACCTCGCCCGTGCAGGCCCAGGGAAAGAGCTGGCTGCGTCGGCTCTTCTCGGCGGTGAAGCCGGGCACGCCGGGCACCTCGCCCGAGGCCAGCGCCAGCGCGGAGCGTCAGCACCTGCGTCGGCTCGCCTTCGGCGCGTACGTGGGCCTGCTGCGGCAGGTGTCCGCGGGTGACGACGAGGGCCACCGCGTCCGTCGCGACGCCGTGGACCGCGTGGTGAAGCTCACGCTGGAGGGCTTCGCCGGGACTCCCGCCGCCGTGGCCGCGCTGCTGCGCGCGCTGGAGGACCCGCACCAGCTGGTGCGCAAGGCGGCCCTCACGGGCCTCAAGGAGCTGTTCCCCGCCGGAAGCGATGAGCCGCTGTCGCTCGCCCTGGCCTCGCTCGCTCCGGACGTGGCCCGCGCCGCGCTGGACGAGCTGGCCGAGCGGGGTGACGCCGCGAAGCCGCGCATCACCGCCGCGCTCAACTCGCCGCTGGCGGACGTGCGTCGCTACGCCTTCGAGCTGCTGGAGAAGCTCAGCCCGGCCGGAAGCCTGGAGCCGCTGCTGGCCGCGCTCGGCAGTGAGCACGCGGACCTTCGCGTCGGTGTGATTGAGCGGCTGGCCGGCGCCAACGACTCGCGCGTCACCGAGGCGCTGGGCCGGGCCATGGCCAGCGAGCACGAGGACCTGCGCCTGCGCGCCTCGGAGCTGTTGGCGTGGCGTGGGGATGACCGGGCGGTGGAGGTGCTGGCCTCCTTCCTGCGTTCGGAGACGTCTGCCGTGGCGAAGCGCGCGTCGGAAGCGCTGGCCCGGCTGGCCACGCCCTCCGCGGTGAATGCCCTGGCCGCGCGCGTGGCCGTCGCCACGGATGCGCACGAGCGGCTGCGTCTGGTGGCCGCGCTGGGACAGACGAAGCGCGTGGAGGCGCTGGATGTGCTGGCGCGCCGGAGCGTGGAGGACGACACCAGCTCGGTGCGCGTCGCGTGTGTCGCCGCGGCGATGAACATCGCGGGCCCCCCGGACGTGAAGAAGCGGGACGCGGCGCTCGCGGTGCGCTTCCTCCGCTCGCCGGTGAAGAGCCTTGACGTGGCGGTGCGACTGGCTGCCCTGACCGAGCTGGAGCACGGCACCGAGGCCGGTCAGGCCGAGCTGCTGGTGGGCCTGTTCTCGGACCGGGACGTGGCGGTGCGCGCGGCGGCGGTGGAGCTGTACTCCAAGCGCGTCATCGAGCACGGCATCCCCGTGGGTCCGCTGGAGGACGTGCTGCGCGGCGGGACGCGCGAGCTGATGCTCCCGGCCGCCGAGGGCGTGGCGCACCTGCGCGGTGTCAGCGCGCTGCGGCCCCTGCTGCTGTACTCCCGCGCGGGTGAGGATGGGCAGCGCGAGCGCGCCCTGCTCGCCCTGGGCACGCTGGGTGACCCGCGCGCGCTGAGCGAGCTGGAGACGGTGGCCGCTGGCGGTACGCCCGAGGCTCCCACGGAGCCGTCCATGGTGTGGGCGGCGCTGGAGGGCCTGGGCCGCCTCGCGGGCCGCCTGCCCGAGGGTGAGGAGCGCCGTCGCGTCGAGGAGAAGGTGGAGGCCGCCGCGGTGGAGGGCGCCACCTCGGAGCTGCAGGAAGCCGGCGTGAAGGGCCTTCGCGCCATCGGCGGCGAGCGCGCCCGTGTGAAGCTGGAGGCGCTGCTGCTCGACACCAGCACCCGCGACGAGGTGCGCATCACCATCGCGCGGGAGCTGGGCAAGCTGAAGGACGTGGAGGCGGAGGCCACGCTGGCCACCATCCTCGACGACGGTGACGAGGACCTGCGCCAGGAAGCGCGCAAGGCGCTGGACGCGCTCTTCCCGAAGGAGCGCACCCGCGTCGAGTTCCTCGCCGTGGCCAGCATCAACGAGGACATCTCCGAGCCCGCCGCGGCGTACCTGTCGCGCGAGGGTGACCCGGCGCTGCTCGTGCCCCGCCTGGCCACGCTGACCAACGAGGAGCTGCGGCTGCGACTGCGCCGGGGACTCGCCCGTCGTGGCGCGCTGCCCGTGCCGGAGACGGTGGCCCTGCTGGCCAATGACAAGCCCGAGGCACGGCAGGAAGCCGCGCTGCTGGTGGGCACGTGGACCGGTGAGGCACGTCAGGCCGGTCAGGTGGACCTCGCCGCGCTGTCCCGCGCGCTGGTGACGGCCGAGCGGAAGACCGCGGCCGAGTGGACGGCCTCGCCCCCGGGCGACAAGCGCCGTGCGCTGGCCACCGCGTGGGAGCGGCTGTTGTGGGCGGGCTCTCGACTGGGCGCCGCCAGCCTGGCGGACTCCGCGCGCGCCCTCCTCCAGGGCGGCGAGACGGCGTCTCCCGCCACCGTGCGACAGGAGGCGGCGCGGGTGCTGTCTCGCCTGGGTACGGCGGGCGCGACGCTCAAGCTCGTGGGCCAGGACACCGGCCCCGTGCTGTCGAATGACAAGGAGCGCACGGCGGCGGCCGAGGCGCTCAAGGGCGCGCTGGTGGACCCGGACGCCCAGGTGCGCTCGGCGGCGGCGGACGCGCTGGCGCGACTGGCTCCCGAGAAGGCCGCGGCGTGGGCGCTGGAGGTGAAGCCCTTCGACCCGGTGGCCCTGGGCCCCACGGGCGCGAAGGTGCCCGCCGAGGCGCTCGTCACCTCCGAGGGCCGTCGCCTCGCCGAGCCCGCGCTGTTGGCTCACGGAAACATGGCTCCGCTGAAGGCGTTGGCGGAGAATGCGAAGCCGGAGCTGAAGCAGGAAGCGTGGGCCGGCCTGGGTCGGCTTGGCAGTGACGAAGCGGCGAAGTTGCTGCACGAGGCCGCCTTCGACAAGTCTCAGTCCGTGGAGCTGCGCAAGGCCGCGTGGCGCGCCCACAAACGTGCACGTCGCGCCGTCGAGCGTGCGCGGAACCGGAAGGAAGGAACCCCGTCGTGACGACCGCCACCCGGCACCCCGTCGAGCTTCGCTACGCCACCGCGAGCGACGTGGAGTCCACGTCCGACGCGTCCCGCGTGCTGCTGGCCCTGGAGGGCTCGCGCGGCACCGTGGGCGTGCGCGGAAAACTGAAGGACGCCGCCCTCTTCCGCGACGCGCTCACCGCCGCCTTCGGCATCCTCTCCAGTGACTTGCGCTACCGGGGCAAGGACCGCACCGCGTACCTCGCCTACCTCATGTCCAAGGGGAAGCGGGCGAGCGCGCAAATCTGGGAGGCGCAGAAGGCGTTCCTCGACAACGCGCTCGACGGTGAGGAGAAGCAGGACGAGGTGCTGGACCCCGTCCTCACCGTGGACCCGGACAGCGTCTCGCTGGAGGTCTTCTCCCGCGACGAGAGCGCCTATGCGCGCCTGTCCTTCGACAACAGCCTCTTCGACGGCCGCGAGGCCGCGCACGGCTCCACCTTCCTGGACGTCCCCGCGAACCTCTCCACGCGGATGGACCGGCTGCGCACCTACCTGCCCGTGTCGCTGGAGGCCCACGTCGCCCTGCCCGCGAAGGCGGCCCGCGAGCCTCGCAACGTGGAAGTCCCTCACGCGTGGCTGCGCGGCTTCCTCCAGGTGCAGTCCGCCGCCACGCTGCCCGCGAGCACGTGCGAGCTGGCGCCCATCGACCTCTACAACCTCCTCTTCGCGCTGCGCACCCGCAAGGCGAAGAAGGCCCCCCGCGCGCTGCGCTTCGAGCTGGTCCCCGGCGCCGCGCCGCGACTCGTCCTGGAGCCGTGGGAGCTGGTGCTCGAGTGCCATGGCGGCACGTACAACGGCACCGCGCCCGCCGTGGTGCGCACGTTCGGCCGTCAGCGTCTGGTGGCGCTCGCCCGGCTGTTGCCCCACGCGAAGTCGGTGCGCTTGCAGTTGATGGGCCCTGGCCTGCCGGTGTTCTGGGTCATCGACATGGGCGCGGCCACGCTGACGCTGGGCCTCACGGGCTGGACGGAGAGCGGCTGGTCCTCCGCGGCGGCCTTCGATGTCCTCATGCCCCGCGCGGTGCCGGACGGGCTCGCGGAGAAGCTTCGCAACAAGCTGCGCGCGGACGGGCCCCAGCCCTTCGACACGCTCGTCGCCGGAGCGGGCGGCGCGTCGAAGGAGCACGTGCGCGCCGCGCTCCAGCTGGAGTGCCTGCGCGGCCGCATCCTCTTCGATGTCGCGAAGGGCCAGTACCGTCCCCGTGAGCTGATGGCCACGCCGGTGGACGAGTCCGTCATCCGCTTCGGCAGCGAGCGCGAGGCGCGGGCCCACCGCCTGCTCGGTGACGGCGGCCCGGGCGCGGGCGAGGTGAAGCTGACGAAGGTGCACGAGCTCGTTGGAGAGGGCACCCGCATCCACGGAGAAGTGGTGGACCGCGAGGCGGTGCGCAGCTTCTTCCCGAGCTTCACGTTGGACCTGGAAGGCCGCGTGAAGGACGCGTCCTGCGGGTGTCCGCACTTCCGCCGCTCCGGCATGCGCGAGGGCCCGTGCGAGCACCAGCTCGCGCTGCGTCTGGCCTACGCTCGCCGCCGCGCCGAGGAAGAGGCGCTGCGCAAGACGCCCGAGGGTCGCAAGCTCATCCGCGCGGAGACTCGCTCGTATGTGCGGCGCGACGCGGAGAGCGGACAGGAGCTGGTGTATCGCGTGTCACTGGACGGCCAGGTCGTCGCCGTGGAATGGGGCCCTCGCACTGGCGAGGCGCGTCATCAACGGCTCTGGTTCGACACGGACACGGAGGCGCGGACGGCGTATTTCACGCGCCTGGAGAAGCTTTCGGCTGAAGGCTACATCGACGCGGCTTCGGCCTTGGTGTAAACCCCCACTCACGGCTCGGCCGCTCATGCAGCGGCCGAAAGGGCAGGTGCGACGGAAGACACGATGAGACGCGCTTCACGCGCGAGCAGCCGAGAGAGGTCTGGAGTGCATCAGCCTGAGCGCCTCGAGCGCGGGAGCGGCGTTGCGCCGCTCCGGTTGGAATGCAGGACACTCTCCGCAAGGTAGCCTGTTCTTGGCTCTCTCCCTCCTAGTCACTACGGCCGGGGTGGGCAGCGGAACCAACGACGCGACCGCCGTTTGCCCACCCCGGCCGTAGTGACTAGGAGGGGAGAGCCGGTGAGGCTACCGTGCACCAGGTGAGATGGTGGTGCTTTTCCTGGCCTCCCTCGACTGCTCGCGATGACTGACCGCCTCGTCCGACGCCGACGCGCCCCCTTGAGGTTCTTGAAATGACCGCCAGGCTGGAGTCGTTCGTCCCCGCAGCAGCGCCGCAAGTCGTCGCCACGCCCGCGCCCCAGGCTCCCGCCGCCAACGCGGTCGCCCAGCGCGAGGCCCGCCGCGCCGCGCACGAAGCCCTGCTCATCCGCTGGAAGGCCGTCACCGAAGCGGGTGGCGCCGACGCGTGGGCCCAGGCCCAGCTCGTCTCGCGCGGCCTCGCCGTGGCGGAGCTGGACTTCTCCAAGGCCTCCGAGAAGGAGAAGACGGCCTGGAAGGAGAAGAAGAAGGCCGAGGCCGCCGAGCTCCGCGCCCTGGCCCGACAGGCCCATGAGGCCTGGAAGGCCACGCACATCAGCCATCTGGGCGCTGGCGTGCACTGGAAGGAAGACGCCGGCTCCGACAAGTTCGACGTGGCCCACCGCGAGGAGCGGGCGAAGGCCAACGGCCTGCCGGAGCTGGGCACCGTGGACGCGCTGGCCAAGGCGCTCGGCCTCAGCGTCTCCAAGCTGCGCTGGTTCGCGTTCCACCGCGAGGTGGACACCGGCTCGCACTACATCAGCTGGGGCATCCCCAAGCGCGACGGCGGCACGCGCACGATTACGTCCCCCAAGCCCGAGCTGAAGCAAGCCCAGCGCTGGGTGCTGTCCAACGTGGTGGAGCGGCTGCCCGTGCACGGCGCGGCGCACGGCTTCGTCGCGGGACGCTCCATCCTCACCAACGCGCTCGCCCACCACGGCGCGGACGTGGTGGTGAAGGTGGACTTGAAGGACTTCTTCCCCACCGTGACGTGGCGGCGGGTGAAGGGCCTGTTGCGCAAGGGCGGCCTGCCGGAGAACACCGCCACGGTGCTGTCGCTGATGGCCACCGAGGCGCCTCGCGAGACGGTGCAGTTCCGCGGCAAGACGCTCTACGTCGCCAAGGGTCCGCGCGCGCTGCCGCAGGGCGCGCCCACGTCTCCCGGCATCACCAACGCGCTGTGCCTCAAGCTGGACAAGCGCCTGTCCGCGCTGTCGAAGCGCCTGGGCTTCATCTACACGCGCTACGCGGACGACCTCACCTTCTCCTGGACGAAGACGAAGCAGCCCAAGGCGAAGCGGGCGCAGGGCCCCGCGGTGTCGGTGCTGCTCACGCGCGTGAAGGAAGTGGTGGAGGCCGAGGGCTTCACCGTGCACCCGAACAAGACGCGAGTGAGCCGCAAGGGCACGCGTCAGCAGGTAACGGGGCTGGTGGTGAACAAGGCCCGGGACGGCGTGGCCTCCGCGCGAGTCCCCCGCGACGTGGTGCGCCGCCTGCGCGCCGCCATCCACAACCGCCAGAAGGGCAAGCCCGGCCGCGAGGGCGAGTCCCTGGAGCAGCTCAAGGGCATGGCCGCCTTCGTCTACATGACGGACGCGGACAAGGGCCGCGCCTTCCTCAAGGACCTGGAGCAGCTCGAGGCCCGCGAGAAGGAGACCCCGAAGGTCGCCTGACGTTCGTCGTCAGGGCACCGTCGGGGCCGCGCTTCCGGTAGCACCCTCCCCGCCCGCCAGCAGCGCCGAGTCGAAGAAGGCGCGCAGCCGGCGGGGATACTCCTCGGGCTCCACATCACTGAAGCCCCCATGGCTCGCGCCCTTGATTCGCCATGTCTGGGCGTACTCGCGCACGTGGGCGAAGAGCTCGTCCGCGAGCGGCTGACCGGACTCCTCCGTGCCCATGACGATGAGCAGCGGCCGGGGACGGATGTGGTCCACCGCGTCGATGGTGCGCACCTCGTCGAGCGCGATTCCCCGCCGCCAGAAGGGCACCAGCGCGCCGGACTGGGACACGAAGCCGAAGCGGCGGAAGTCATACGCCGCCGCCAGCCACAGCGTGTTGAAGGGAGACAGCAGCACCACCGCGCGCACGCCCGAGTCCTTCGCGGCGACCTCCGCCACGGCCGCGGAGCCAATCGAGAACCCGAGGGCCGCCACCTTCCGCGAGTCCACGTCGGGACGTGCCCGCACGAAGGCCAGCGCGGCCCGCACGTCCAGCCGCTCCTTGTCGCCCCAGGTGGACGTCTCGCCCTGGCTCTCGCCGTGAGCGCGCAAGTCGAACAGGAGCACGCCGTAGCCCGCATCGCGGAGGATGCGCGCCTCTGGCAGCAGGTCCGCGCGTGTCTGGGAAAGCCCATGCGCCATCACCACGGCGGCGCGGTTGCGTGAAGGCACATACCAGCCACGCAATTCCAGCCCATCCTCGGTGAACAGGCGCACGTCTTGCGCTTGCGCGAAGTCAGCGGGCCGCGTGGGGGGCGTGCGGGGATAGTGGAAGTACGCCTCCGAGTGGCGCAGGGCCCGTCCGAAGAGGGCCAGGGCGACGAGCACCCCCAACACCAGCACGCCCGCGACGACTCGCCACCCCTTCATGAAACACCTTCCCCGGGTCATGCCCGGCTGCTCGTCCAGCCCATGCGAGTCACCCGCGACACAGGGAGGCGTCCATGGTCAACCTCGCGCGGCCCAGCTTACACTGAGGTGATTCAACTCGCGGTGACGCGTACCGCGCACCCCCTTTGCATTCGCAGGGATGTCGTGAGCACGTCCAAGAAGACTTTCGATGCGGTGGTGGTGGGCTCCGGAGCGTGTGGCGGCTGGGCGGCCAAGCAGCTCACGGAGGCGGGGCTGAGCGTGCTGGTGCTGGAGGCCGGGCGGAGCAACCGCGATGACCGCCTGCTCTGGGTGTGGCACCGGCTCCGTCAGAAGCTGCTTCGCTACCAGGCGGAGACGGACAGCGCGCGCAAGCAGCGCCAGTCGGTGCAGTCCACCACCTTCGCGTGGCCCTTCCATCCGCACGCGTTCGTGGATGACGTCGACAATCCCTACACGACGCCGGCCGACGCGCCCTTCACGTGGATTCGCGCCCGGCAGGTCGGCGGGCGCACGTCGGTGAAGGCGCACGGCCGCCAGTTCTACCGGCTGTCTGACTTCAACTTCAAGGCAGGCGGGCAGGACGGACAGGGCCCGGACTGGCCGCTGACGCTGGCGGAGCTGGCGCCGCACTACGAGACGGTGGAGCGGTGGATGGGCCTCTCCGGCAACTCGGACGGGCTGGACACGCTGCCCGACTCCGTCTTCGCCTCCTCCATCGCGATGAACCCCGCCGAGCAGCACCTCAAGGCGCACGTGGAGCGCCGCTGGCCCGAGCGCCGCGTCGTCGTCCGTCGCACCGCGGGCGCCCCCATCACCCTCCCCGCCGCGCTGAAGACGGGCCGCCTCACCCTGCGCACCCACGCGGTGGTGAGCCAGGTGCTGCACGACGCGAAGACAGGCCGAGTCACGGGCGTCACCTACGTCGACACCGCGTCCGGCAAGACGCACGAGGCGCACGGCCGCGTGGTGATTCTGGCCGCGGGCACCATCGAGACGACGCGCCTCTTGCTGAACTCGAGGAGCGCGGCGTTCCCGGACGGGCTGGGCAACTCCTCGGGGCAGCTGGGCCGCAACCTGATGGACCACACGTACCTGCTCGGCATCGAAGCGAAGATGAACCTGCCGCCCGAGCAGCAGCGCGCCGAGCAGAGCTGGGCGTACATCCCCCAGTTCCGCAACGTCACGTCCCGAGAGGAGGGCTTCGCGCGGGGCTACGGCGTGCAGGTCTTCACCTTCGCGGACAGCTGCCACTTCGTCCCCTTCGGGGAGATGGTGCCGCGCGCGGGCAACCGCGTGACGTTGAGCGCCACGGTGAAGGACCGCTGGGGGATTCCGGCGGCGCACATCGACTGCCGCCACTCGGAGAACGAGCTGCGGATGTGCAAGGACGCCGTGGCGTCGTGTCAGGAGATGATGAAGGAAGCGGGCTTCACGGTGGAGAAGGTGAACGACACCCTGTCCACGCCGGGCATGGCCATCCACGAGGTGGGCACCGCGCGCATGGGCACTGACGCGAAGACGTCCGTGCTCAACCCGTGGAACCAGAGCTGGGACGTGCCCAACCTCCTGGTCATGGACGGCGCCAGCTTCCCCTCGCAGGGGCCGCAGAACCCCACGCTGACGATGATGGCCCTCGCCGTGCGAGCCAGCGCGCACCTGGTCGACGAGCTGAAGGCCGGCAGGCTCTGACGCGAGGGACGCGGCCACCGAGCTCCACGTGGCCGCGTCCTCGAAGCAAGCCTCACGCGTCGGGCTTGGTGGGCTTCTCGTGCTCCTTCGGCTTCTCGCGCAGGCTGATTCTCGAGCTCCACATCGCGGGCGTCATCACCACGATGAGCAGCGTCAACACCACTGTCCCGATCATCAACTCCCAAATCATGTCCATGGTCTCGCTCTTCTGAAGGCGGGCTGACAGCGAGCCGGAGCGACAGACCTCGCGCACACGGCTCCTGGTTGCGTCGACTGCGCTCAGGAGGCGAGGCGATGCGCGCCCCGAGACACGGGGACGCGGGCACCTCGCCCAGGGCACGGGGCGGCGCTCATGGGCCTCGACACGACACGAGTCGAGGACACACGGAGCCAGCCCGTACGCCGGAGCGCTCAGAGGAGCAGCGAGCGGATGCGGAGGAAGACAGGGGGCCCCTGGGATGGGGGCATCTCCCAAGGGGACAGGGAGCGACGGGGGCCCTGCTTGAGCGCCTTGAGCGGCAGCCAGGCGACCGTCGGCACCGCGACGGGCGGCGCGACGAAGGCACCGGCGCTGGAGATGCTGCCTTCAAGGGGAGCAGGCAGGTCCCAGTGCGGCTCCTCGCAGCAATCCCACTTCAGCGTCGGCTGGCCGTGGGAGTCCGCTTTTGAGTGCTCATGGCAACGGCACTTGGAAGCGCGCGTCTGGACCTGCTTCTCGCAGTAGTGCCCCAGCCCCGCCACACCGCTGGCGGCGACCTGCCAGCCGAGGAGCAGCACGAGCGTGAGGAGCCGAGACAGTCCGGACACGATGCCTCGGGTATACGCTCCACCCGCCCCCGCCGCAACGCGGGCCGCCGGCACGGTTGGCGCGGCGCTGACAGGGTCCATTCGAGAAGCTCGCGGCCTCAGTAGAGCAGCCCGTCCTTGGGTTGCACGGGCTGGGGCAGCTCCTTCTCCCCGAGCATCTGCCGCAGGTTGATTTCGATGGTCCGGCTGAGGGCCGTCATCGGCGTGTCGCTGACGTCGTCCTCGAAGGGCGTCTCGATGTCGCGTCCGACAGCATCCAGCCCGATGAAGAGGAACGCGATGATGGCGGTGACCACGGGGGTGAGCCAGCCCAGCTCCTCCACGACGCCGAGCGGCAGCAGCAGCAGGTAGGCGCGGGTCATCACGAACAGCAGGCTGTCGTACTGGCGAGGCAGCGGCGTGTTCTTGATGCGCTCACAGGCGCCCAGCAGGTTGGTCAGCTCCGTCAGCGTGCGGTCCATCGTCACGTGGAGGAAGAGCACCTTCTGCGGGTCCGACACCTGTCCGTAGATGCGGCGCAGGCGCGTCGCCATCCACAGGAGAATCGCGGAGGGGACGTTGTGCTCCTCGCGCAAGGCGTCGATGACGTCGGGCCGGAAGAAGGCGACAATCTCAGGCAGCGGATCCTGTCGGCGCAGGTGGCAGCGCAGCGCGTGCACGAAGCCCATCTGCGCGTACACCAGCTCGCGCGCGTCCTCGGTGATGTCCTCGACCATGCGAGTGATGACCCCGCGCGGCTCCCCCTGCTCTTGCAGCGGCGTGCCGAGCGCGGCGACTTCGGCCGGCGTGTCTCGGTCCCCGGGGCGCACCCGGGCCTGACCGAACCTGTCGCGGACCGCGCCGTCGCTCGCGCGGGTGCCCCTCACCGCCAGCAGGGCACCGGGGCGCTCCACCGCGCTGCGCAGCAGGCGCGAGGGCACGGCGGCCAACTCCAGCGCCGTCAGGGTGTCGCCCGGCTCGTGCCCGGGCCGGGGCAGCAACGTGAGCACTTGTCTGGAGAAGGTCCGTGACCAGTTCACCACGCCGCCCCACAGCGTGCGGGCCTCCCACCAGCGGTCGTAGGCGGAGTTGTTGCGGAAGGCGAGCAGCACGCCCAGCGCGGCCGCGAGCACCGAGATGGGCATCGCTGGCACCGCCATCCAGGACGCGTGGAACAGGCGATAGCCCACGATGATGGCGAGGGCGAAGAAGACATGCACCGCGACGGGCACGCCCGTGTAACGCAGGATGATGTGCCACGTCAGCCGCCGTCCGACAATCATCGCGCGAGTGCTCCGCTCCTGAGTGAGGCGTCCCAGCGCGAGCGTCTAGTGCCGGAGGTGCGGGCCGACAACGGTCCGAGTCGGACCGCCACGAGGATGTGTCACTCAGACGCGCCGCCAGGTGACGAAGTGTCCTGGAGCGAGCAGAGCCCCTCGGCCCGCGCGCCCCGTCGCGTCAGTACCGCTCGCCCCGCGAGCCGAGCACCGCGCCGCCGAGCAGCGCCACCGCCATCACCAGCGCCACGGGCCCCAGCCAGTTGCCCCACATCCGCGCCAGGAAGTAGCTCGAAGTGTGCCAGGGCACGCGCATGATTCGCGTGCCGCGCTGACCATCGCCAATCTCCGTCAGGATTTCGCCCGTGTCGTCGATGAGCGCGGAGATGCCGGAGTTCGTCACCCGCACCTGGGGCAGGCGCGTCTCGATGCTTCGGAAGATGGCATGCGTGAGGTGCAGCCTGGGCCCGTGCGTGCCCCCGAACCACGAGTCATTCGACAGCGTGAGCAGCAGGTCCGCGCTCTCCCGCACCTCGTCCGCGACATAAGAGGGAAAGAGGGTGTCGTAGCAGATGAGCGGCGCCACGATGAGCGGCCGCTCGCGGTGCCGCTGCAGCCGCACCGTTCGAGGCCCCGGGCCCGGCGTCCAGCGTCCCGTCCACGGCAGCCACTCGCGCAGGCTGGGAGAGTCGATGAGCGCCGGCACCCACTCCGTCAACGGGAACAGCTTCGACTTGCGGTACACCTCGCGCGTCGGAGCCTCCCCCTCTTTCTCGCCCGGGGACAGGAACATGGCGGCGTTGAACTCCTGTCCGCCTTCCACGTCATACGAGCCGAAGATGAGCTTCACGTTCCGCGCGGCGACATAGGCGGAAATCTCGGCGTCCAGCTCCGCGCCCGCCTCGCTCTTGGGCGCGCCGAAGGGCGTCGGGTACACCGTCTCCGGCCAGATGAGCACATCCACCGGAGCCTCGCGAAGCAGCGCGTCCGACAGCGCGTAGTGCGTGTCGAGAATCATCCGCACCACTTCGTAGGCGCCGTGCTCCGCCTTGAGCTTCTCGTAGTTCGTGATGTTGGCCTGCACCGCGCCCACCACCAGCGAGGTCTGCCGACTCGGCCCCTCCCGATACTGGGAGAAGCGGAAGGAGCCATAGCCCAGCATCACCACCAGCATCGCCACCGCGGCCACCAGGGGCTTCAGCACACCCGGGGCCCCGCGCGTCCGGAACGCGCGCCCCATCGCGAACACGCACTCATTGACGAACAACAGCCCCAGCGTGAGCCCGGGCGCGCCCGCGATGTCCGCGAACTGCCGCAGTCGCTGCGCGTAGACGAAGCCCTGCCCCAGCGTGTCCGCGAAGGGCTTGGGCGCCAGCCACTCCACGCCCACGTACACCAGCACGCTCACCACGGGCGGCAGCCACCCGGCCCGATTGCCCACCGCGCGCCGGGCCAGATGCCGCGCGAGCGCCGTGACGGGGAACTGGAGCTGGAACACGGGCGCCAGGAGCACCATCAACAACCAGCACAGCCACAGCGGCGCGCCCGAGTACGACTGCAGCGCGCCCGGAAACCACCCGAAGACGGCGGCGCTGAAGGTGACGCTGAGCCCCGCGCCCAGCAGCAGGGCCTCGCGCGAGGTGCGGGCCCGGTCCACCACCACCAGCCACGGCACGAAGGCGAACCAGCCGAGCAACGTCCACGGCATCTGGAGCAGTGAGAACGCCCAGAGCGCCACGGTGGTGGCGACGACGGCGCCCAGGTTCCCGACGAAGCGACGGCCGGACGACGCGTCCTCACGCCCCAGCAGCGTCAAGGCGCGTCCTTGGACTCGTCGGACTTGGGCAGCTCCAGCATGCGCACCGGCATGCCTGGGGGCGCCAGCTCCGCGGGCACCACGCGATTCTCCGGAATCTCCAGCGGCTGCCCGTTCGCATCCACCGGCTGGTGGTCCGGATGGAACATCAGGATGGCCTCCACGCGCTCACCCTCGTCCGTGGACTGGTAGTGGCGCACGTAGCCGGGAGGCAGTTCGAAGCCCTCGGGCACGACGAGGCCGCGCTTGAGCGGCTTGGTGCCGGGGCGATAGAGCTGAATCCCCGTGGGGCCGGAGGAGGGCACGTCGGGCTCCGTGGCGGGCGCGGGCGCCTCGGTGGGCTCGCCCATCACGGGCGTGGCGTTCCCCTGAGGCGCTTGCACGGGAGGCCTGCGCACGGGAGCGCGAGCCACCACGGGCGCGGGCTCGACGACGGGTGGAGGAGGCGAGGCCTCGACGAAGGGCTCGCCCTCCACCTCCACGTCGGAGGCGCTCAGCCACGCGCTCAGCGCGATGCACAGCACGGTGAAGACGAGCGCGCCGCCCACCAGCCACCGCGCGACACCGCCTCCAGAGGAGGAGCGCGTCGCGGCGACATGGGTGACACCGTCGCTGTCGACACGCCTTTCAGGGGATGGGTGCTGCGGCCGCATGCTCGCCGTGAGACCTCCGCGCTGCGTATGCTACGGACACCCTCTCGCCGAGGCAATGTGACCTCTCCCGGCGACCCCTCCCCGCCCCTCGCGCCATGAGCACCCCCTCCGTCGACACCCTCCCCGTCAGCGCGCCGCCCACCGCCGAGCCCACCGTCGAGCCCGAGCGCTTCACGCTCCACGCCTGGGCACCCGCGCGACGCGGCGTGGCGATGGCGGCCCGCTTCGTCACCGTGGGCAGCCTGCTCTTCTTCACCGCCTGGTTGCTGCGGGACATCCTCGAAGGCGCTGAGACGCTCAAGGCCGAGCCCCTCGTCTGGAGCCTCGTCCTGGGCGGAGGCCTGCCCCTGGCCCTGGTGGCCGCGCTGCGCTCCCAGGCCCGCGCGATGCTGGAGGTGGGTACCAGCACCCTGACGCTCACGCTGCGCGACGGGGCCCGGCTGGAGATTCCGCTCGACGCCGTGGAGGCCGTGCGCCCCTGGCGTCTGCCGCTCCCTGGGCCCGGACTGACGCTGCGCCTGAAGTCAGGGCGCGCGCTCGGGTACGGCATCGAGGTCGAGGACGCGGTGCCGCTGTTGGTGGCGCTGGCGCGACGAGAGGTCTCCCTGGGCGCGGCGGTGGTGCATCCGCTGGTCCGCTACGGACGAGCGCGCCGGGAGCTGTGGCGCAAGCGCTGGTATCACCTGGTGCTGAAGCTCGTCGTCTTCCCGCTGGTGCCCGCGGGCATCTTCTTCCGAGCGCACCAGTACATCGCCTTCGGCGGGCCGTTCGGCGAGTACCAGCTCAACGGGCTGAAGGCGTATCTGCGCTCGTTCGGTCTCTATTACGCGCCGGTGACGCTGAGCCTGTTGCTCATCGCGTGCTTCTGGCGCGGGGTGGCGGAGCTGGTGTCCCTGGCGGCGGCGCGCTTCGTGCCGTCGTGGACGCGCGGCGTGCGGCGGAGCGCGGAGTGGGTGTGCCGGCTGGTGTACTACGCGGGCATCATGGCCTTCACCGCGTCGCGCTTCCTGATGTGACGTGGGGGCGTTGGAAACGACGAGGCCCCCGACTCTGTGCGAGCGTCGGAGGCCTCGAGGTGAAGCTCACCCGCTCAAGGCGGGTGCCGCGAGAATCACGGAGCGGCGGGGTTGAAGCGGGCGCTCTCCCAGCCCATGCGCTCGTGGCCCGTCTTGTTCCACTCGGGGTTCTTGCCGTCGACGACCTGCGCGTCCGTGAACTGGGGCGCGCCGGTGCCGGAGCCCGAGCCGGAGAAGATGCTCACGCTGATGGTGGTGCCGAAGTACGTCGGGTGGGTGTTGTCCGACTGGATGTAGTCGTAGC
>NZ_JBLZWL010000145.1:0-43827 GCF_049194865.1 Corallococcus terminator
AGAAGGGATGGATGTCATTGGAGCCCGGTCGCACGCCCTCCAGGCGGTAGCGCCCCTGGGCGTCTGTGATGGACTGGAGGGGCATCCGGCCTTGCGAATAGGCCATCAAGCGCACTCCCTGGGCAGGCGTCCCATCGGGCTGGAAGACGGTGCCGATGACGGCGGCGTCATCAGGGGTCGGGGGCAGCGAGAGCTGAGCGGTGATGCTTCCTCCGGCGACGAGCCCCAGCTCCAGTGAGCAGTCTTCCCCGTGGCCCGCGCCGCGCGCGCACAGGTGGAAGATGCCCGGGGTCGCACTGGGAATGCGGGCGATGCCCTCTTCATCCGTCGTCGCCGACTCCAGGGGCTGGTCCAGGTGGACGGGCCTCCGGATGATGGCGACCGTGGCGCCCGCGAGGGGGCGCTGGTCCTGGGCGGAGACGACGCGGACCTCCGCGAGGCCCATCCCATTGAGCGTGGGCGGTGTCATGGGCGCACGCGGCCTGGGTGGGGACGGCTTCGGTGCGGGCGGCCGGATGTCGGGCTCGCTGGAGATGGGCGTGAGCGCGGCCGAGGGAGGCGGTGGGGCGGCACGCGGCACCACCCATTGCTGGCGCAGCAGCGCGGCGAGCCCGAGTGCCATCACGACTCCCGCGGTCGCGACCCATCCAGCCTTTGCACGCATGGTGTGGACCTCCCTGGGGCCTCGCGCCACGCAGGCTGGGCGAGGGGGGTGGAGAGTAGCATTCCAGGTCATGCCACGGCAGCGAGGGGCGCTGTGAAGGACGCGGGACTAGGGTAGGGTGCCCGCCCTTCTCGCACCTCTGGATTCAGCCACCGCATGTCCACCGAAGTTCCTGTTTCAGAGGCCCCGCTCCGGATATCGCTGGGAGCGCGGCTGCGAGCGCTAGGGGCGGAGCTGGCGTTTCCCGTGGCGCTCTTCTTCATCAGCCGGCTGGCGCTGTTGCTGCTCGCGCGCGTGTCGCTCGTGTTCGACAACAGGCTTCACCGCGCGCCCTTCCAGCAGCCGAACCTCGCGGGGCTGGATGCGTTCTGCCGGTGGGACTGTGGTTGGTACACGGAGATTGCCCAGCAGGGCTATGCGAGGCCCCAGGCCACCAACTTCTTCCCGCTCCTGCCGATGCTGGGGCGGCTGGTGCGAGACACCACGGGCCTGAGCATCCAGGTCTCACTGGTGCTGGTGGCCAACATCGCCGGGCTGCTGGGGCTCATCGTCCTGTATCGGCTGTTTCGCGTGCTGGAGGGCGAGGACACGGCCCGCGTCTCGCTGTTGCTCTTCACCGCGTATCCCTTCGCCTTCTTCCAGTCCGCGGGCTACCCCGAGTCCTGGATGGTGTTCCTCACCGCGCTCGCGCTGCTCTTGAGCTTGCGAGGGCGGCACTGGTGGGCGGCGGTCGCGCTGGGCTTCGGCGGACTGGCGCGTCACCTGTCGCTGGTGGCGGGCCTGTCCCTCTTGTTCCAGCAGCTTCGCTCGCGAGGGGGTGGGCTGAAGGCGTGGTTCCACCGCGACATGCTCGCGCTGGCGATTCCGTTGGTGATGACCTCGCTCTACTTCGTCTTCCTCTGGCGGAAGTTCGGCGACCCGCAGATCTGGTGGAAGGTACGAGGGGGCGAGTGGGCGGGAGCCTGGGCGGGGCTGGCGACCTGGTGGAAGGGCGACTGGGCGCCCGAGGTCACCCTCTACGTGACGCTCTCCTTCATCCCCGGCGTGGGGGCCCTCCTGCTCACGGCGCGCAGGCGCTGGTGGACGCTGGCAGCCTTTGGCCTGCCGTTGATGCTGGTGCTGTGGACGGTGGGGCTGGTGGGCCTGGGGCGCTACAGCGCGGCCGTGTGGCCCGCCTTCCTGCCCCTGGGCGCCTGGCTCAGCCGGCACCCCGCGCTGCGAGGGCCCGTGGTGCTCGGCTGTGCGTTGTTTCAGGGCATGCTCGTCTTCCTCTTCGTCCACGCGTACCCTATCAATTGATGCTCGACTCGCCGTATTCCAGGGCGTCTATCCGCACTTGTGCGACTTCGTGGTCGTAGCGAAGTCGCTTCTGGAACCGCCCGTCGTCACGCGTGGGCTTGAATCAGACAGGGTCTAGCACTCATCCCACTTCTTGCCCGCGTAGGCCAGGCCACGCTGCTTGCAGTAGTACTTCCCGTAGTTCAGGCAGTTTCCATACTCGACGTTCCGGAAGGGACCCCTCCACACCGTGTCGGTCGAGCAGTAGACGAAGCAGCAGGCTTTGAGCTCTCCCACGGGAGTGTCTTCGTTGAAGACAGTTTCGTCCTGCCCGATATACTCCTCGGGAATGGCGGTTGGCGCAGGGCTGTCACCATCGAGCGGCTCGTTCGCTGTGCCACCGCAGGCCAGGAGGAGGGTGGCCGCCAGGGAAAGCAGCCATGCATTCTTGAATTGGATCTTCATGGGCGTGTCCTTGAGTGATTGAAGAGGACTAGCATTTCTTCCAGCCATAGGTCTGATAGACGAGTCCCTTCTGCTGGCACTTGTACTTCCCGTACTGATGGCAATTGTTGTATTGAACGGACGGGTAGGGGCCATACCAGTTATCTGAACACTTGATGTGGCAGCAGATGGCGCTACTTCCAACCTCCCCCTGGACCGCCTCTTCATCCTCGGCGCCGAGGTACTCAGACGGGATGGCCTCCGACGAGTCGCTGTCCTGGGGCTGCGTCTCTTCCTGGGGAGCGCCACCACAACCCACGGCAATCACTGCTCCAAGTGCAAGCAGGCACAGACCTCTGAGACTGTTCTTCATGGGAACCTCTTCGAAGGCTCTGGGGGCCGATGCGGAGACCGCGAGCCGGTGTCTCCCAGAGGGTTTATCTTCATTGAGGTTAATAAGGTCTAGCCTGATTTGCCTGTTTTGTGTGCGGGTTGGACAGTCGTGACTGTGTGGCGTGGAAAAAGAGTCAGACGCATGTGCGGAACGGATGGTGCGATTGATTGGATGGGAGATGAATGGGAATGGCAATCGCGCGGGGTGTTCCAAGGTTGTCGGAAGCATGCCCTGGAGCGCCATATAGGAACGAGGAGGCTCTTCGGGGAAGAGCCCCTGATGGGCCATGTCTTCCTGCAGTGCACCGGCAGGTCAGTCGAGGGGCAGGAAGTCTGGCCGGGACGCGCTCTTGGACATGGGGCCGGTGGGCCCGTCGTTGAGGATGCACTCGCCCGCGATGGGCTCGGAGACGTCGCAGCCCGACTTCGGGTTGCCCCAGCGCTCGGTGCGGTTCAGCCAGGACAGGCTCCCCTCGAAGGTGCCCGGCGTGCGCCAGTCGAAGGGCACCAGCGCGCTCCACGTGTCCCAGGCGATGCCTCGGCCAGTGTCATCCGCCAGGAAGTCGCCGTTGGGCAGGTTCCGGTAGATGTGCCGCGCGGCATCCGCGTAGACGCCGTGCGAACCCTGGGCGGAGAAGAGCTCCGGTCGCCAGCCCAAGAGTCCCAGGCCCTTGTCGCCATAGGTGAACGTCTGCCCGCTGGCGTGCTGGCTCAGGTAGACCTGCGACGGGCGGCCCTCCACGAAGCGCACCGTGGCGTGCTCCCAGTCCCCCACGTGGTTGCCAAAGGTGGAGTAGCCCCCCACGCAGCCCCAGGGCGAGTACCAGCCGATGCAGACACGCTTGCCATTGTTGTACGGATAGAACATCCAATACACCACGTCAGTGGTGGACGTGGGCAGGCCATTCACGGTGCGGGTGATGAGCTCCGCATAGACAGGCACCGGCGTCTGATTGGGCCGCTGTCCATCCAGGAACTGCGGGTCCGTGCAGGAGTCACAGCCCAGCGCCTGGTTCGTCACCTGATGGCCGCCCTCCACGTGCACGTTGGCCAGGTGGAACTCCGTGGAGGAGGGGAAGTAGGCCTCGTTCGGGTGCATCCACACGCGAGGGGCGAAGGCCGCCGCCGTGGCCGCGCTCACGGGCAGCCCCTGAAGCTCCGGGTGCGCCGTCGCGCTCTTGTTGATGGACCAGTAGCGGCTGCCTCCCGTGTCGGAGTGACTGGGACGCGCGACGAAGGTGGTGGCGGGCAGTCCCCGGTGGTCCCGGGCCTGTGGCTGCCAGAGCCCCACGTCGTTGTTCGCGCCGGAGCCGCTGTCATTCCAGACGGCGCCTGGATTGGCGGCCACCACGTACTCGCTCTTGAGGCAGCGGATGAGGTCCGTGGAGGGCTTGCCGTATCCCAGCACTCCCACCGCGCCCAGACAGGTGTAGCCAGCGGGCGCGAGGGGCTCCCAGAACGAGCCATCATGGGTGCCGCCAGAGCCCTTGTCGTCCCAGACCCAGACGTAGTCCACGGGCCGCGCGAGCAGGTCTCCCTCGCCCTGCACCACGAGCGCCGTCGAGGGCGCGGGGCCACCGCCGCCGTTGGGCATCATGACATCGCCCAGCGAGTAGTAGCCCGGAGCCTGGGCGAGGTTGGGACGCCAGATGGAGACGTCGTCGTTCGAGCCCGTGCCGCTGTCGTCGTAGATCCACTGGAAGGTCGACACGGGCTTGAGGAGCAGGCGCTGGCTGAAGCGCAGCGGCGCCCTGTCGGAGACGAGGGTGAGGTCCGCGCTCTGGCCCGGTGAGGCGGTCGCCGCGACGAGCTTGTACGTGCCGGGGGCCAGGGAGACGGAGAGCCGCGCCCCCAGGTTGCCCGCGCTGTTGTCATCCTCGGCGAGCACGTTGCCGCTCGCGTCGAGGAGATAGAGGTAGGCGTCCACGGGCGAGGTGAGGGTGAACGTCAACGTCGCCGTGGGGCCCGCGTGGTCGACGACGAAGGTGCGGTTGCCGGGATGAGTGGGGCTCCGGCCCCCCGAGCCAAGCCAGCGCCCATATACGGTGTTGCCCTGGAGTCCCGCGAGGGACGCCTCCGTATCGCGGAGCGCTGTGTCTTCCACGGCCTCCAGCGAACCGCCACATCCCAGCGCGCCCAGTCCCAGCGATGACAACACGAGCCAGCGGAGTGAACCCAGACGTCCAGCGAGCATACGGGCCTCTTCATGTCCCTGCGTGGACGCGCAGGATGCCCTCAAGTCTCTTCAAGACACCAGTGTGACGTCTGGATGGAATGCGTCAGCGTGGGGGGAGCCCGAGCTGGAACGTCAGCCGCACGTTGTCCGAGCGCAGTCCCACCGGACCCTCGAGCGCGAGGGCCTCGGGTGGAAGGTCGCCTTCCCAGGTCAGCACGTCGTCCGTCCACACGCGCAACGTCACGCCGCGCAGCTCCACGCGCAGGGTGTGCTCCTCGTCCCAGCCAGGCGCGCTCACCGCGCTGCGTCGGAAGGGGGCCACGGTGACATAGCCCCGGTTGCCGCAGTCGCTGCTCTGGTGCTGGTCGGGATTGCGCTTGTAGTTGACGACGACGCCTGCCTTCGGAGCGAAGCGCCACATCACATACAGCACGTTGCAGCCGTCGAGCGCGCGCAGCTTGAGGCCCACCTGCTGGCGCTGCGCGCCGGACTGCAAGGCTCGCTGCTCTCCACTGGGCCCTCGGGGCAGGAAGCGCAGCTCGGCGCGTGAGGCCCTGTTCGTGCCGGGCACGACGGCGCGCAGGCGAGCCCCGTCCACGTCGATTCGTCCATCGGTCCGTTCGCGCGGCGAGCCCTGCGTCACCTTCCACTTCGACAAGGGCACCGGGGCGAGCGTCGTCACACGTTCCTTCGTCGGCGGAGGTCGCTCCCACCCGAGGCCCATCAGCGCGCCCAAGCCCAGACAGGCCACGAGGACTCGGCTCCGGGCCACGGTGGGCATCAGGGACGCGTCGTCCCGAGGAACGCCGTGAGCGCCTCCACGTGGGCCGTCAGGTAGGCCTGCTCAGCGCGCAGCCGCGCCAGCTCCAGCAGGAGGTAGTCTCGGAACCGGCGTATCTCTCGCGTCTGGAGCGCCTCCACCTCGCGGAGCTGGCCCTCCAAATCCGTCACGAGCGACGACACCTCCCGCAGCCGCGACTCCTCCATGCGGTGTCGCGAGCGCAGCTCCACCAGCAGCTCGGAGACCTGTTGGTGCACGCCCTCCACCTCGTGCAGCGTCGAGCGGCGGCGACCGTCGCGCGCGCGGGCATTGGCCTTGCCCTGCCACAGGTGGCCCAGGTCATACGTCAGCATCACCTGCCCGAAGAGGGGGACGTCCTGGTCCAGGTCGAAGACCTCGTCGTAGCCGCCGCGAATGCTCAGCTCCCAGGCCTTGGCCCGGCGCAGACTCCCGGCGGCGACCTCCATCGCGTCATCCGCCGCGCGCAGCTCCGCCAGCAGGGACTCCAGCCGCTGGCCCGGAGGAAACGCGGGACGCGCCGCCAGCCGCTCTCGCGCCAGCGTCGTGTCGGTGCTCAGCGAGCGCAGGTTGTCCAGCCGCACCTGCATCGCGTTGAGTTCTTCCAGCGTCGCCCGGCCGTCCCGGAGGTCATCGCGCAGGGCCGTGACGAGCGCCTCCGCGCGGGGCAGGGCGTCCTGGAGCACGCGGGCCCGCGCCTCCAGCGCGGAGTCCTCACCCAGTCCGGAGCCCTGCCTCACCGCGGTCAGGAGCATGGAGAGGGCCTGGTGACGCCGACAGTCGGCCGCCGCGCGTCGGTGAATCTTGCTGCTCCGGTACAGGCCCACGAAGTCGTAGCTCAGGCCCGCCGTCACTCGCAGCTTGGGCTTGCCCAGCGGGAGGCCGCCCTCGGCCTCGCCGGTGTTCACCGCGCCGAAGCTGCCGAACACCTCCGGGGCCAGCTCCAGCGCGGCCTCCGCGTCGCCCAGACCTCCCACCCAGTCGCAGTAGCCGGCCGCGCGGTCCTCCACGCGGACGTCGGGTGGGGATGGCGCGGCGGGCGACTGCGCGAGGGCCGCCGGGCTTCGCGCGGCGAGCAACAGCAACACGCCGCAAGTGAGAGTCTTCCGCATGGGGCTTCTCCACGTTTTCATGGGCGCGTGCACTCACAGCACCAGCGGTGCGCGACCCAGGTGCAGCAGGTCCTCTCGCGCCGACGCGGAGTCGTTGAGCTTCACCTCCACCATCACCCCGCGCAGCATGTGCTGACGGATGGGGTGTTTGATGGAGACCTCGCCCTCCAGCACCCGGCCCACCACGCCCACCTCGCGGCACCAGACGACCTTCGCGGCGCACGCGAAGAGGGGCGTGCCCACGGCCGCGTTGTTCAGGTTCTCGTACGGCACGAAGGCCACCGTCAGGTCCTTCTCGATGGCGCGCAGATAGGGAGAGGCTCGCAGCGACGCGATGAGCGCCTCGTAGCGCTGGGACACGTCGTCGAGCGCCTTCAGGTCATGCTCCAGGCTGCGCAGCGTCGCCTCCGCGCGTCCCTGCTCCAGCACCGAGTGCGTGTACTCACGCTCCAGGAGCAGCACGTCCGGAGTGATTCCCGCGGGCGTGCCATCCTTGCCCATGCCGTCATGCACCGCCGTCAACCCGGCCAGCTCCCGTTGGAGCGAGTCCACTCGCGTGTCCAGGTCCACGGTGGTCTGCGCGAGGTTCAGGTTGCTCTGCGCGAGCTGCGCCAGGTGGTGGTTGATGGTGAGCTTGTCCTCCTGCTGGAGCAGCCGCGCTCCATACATCGCGTCCGTGCGCACGCGGGACAGCCCCGCGTAGGCGCGGTTGGACTTGAGGATCTCCTCCCGGGCCCGGCTGTACTCGTGGCGCAGCGAGGCCAGTCGCTTCGCGACGCGGTCCTTGGATGCGCGCTCACCGCGCAGGGCCACGAGGAAGCGCTGCTGGAAGGCCCGCTCCGCGGACACGGTGCGCTCCGCGTCCTCGATGCGGTTCTCCACCGCGCGTCGCTCCGCGACGACATGGTCCCTGGCTGACGTCTGCGCCGCGAGCTGGGTGTTCAGTGAGAGGATTTGCGGGTCCGTGGGAGACACCACGGTGGGCGTCACCCAGCCATGGCTCAGCAGGAAGAAGCCCTGGACCGCAAGGAAGGACACCAGCGCCGCCAGGATGAGCCCCAGGAGCACCGAGCCCAGGAGCTTGTACGTGGACACGGCGACGGCATTGATGCGATTCGCGATGCGTTGATTCATGGAGAGCCCTCTCCGGCGGGGTTGGGCGGCAAGCCACCGCGGTCTTCAGCGGTGGAAGGCACCTGGGCGGCGCTGGGACTGCCTCGGGTCTCCCAGCTCCCCGAGTCCAGTGTCAGCAGCGCCAGCGGTGTGAAGAGCGCGTACGTCACCGGCATCAGCAGGGCCATGGGCAGGAAGCACGCCCCATGCACCCGTCGGTCCTCGGGCAGGTGCCGAGTCTCCAGCCGGTAGATGATTCCCAGCAGTCCGATGACCAGGAAGTGGAACGAGAGGATGTCCAGGAACTCCCCGGTGAGGACGTTGTGGACGATGACGACGGGGTAGGCGAGCAGCAGCACGAGCTGGGACACGTAGTGGACGGTGATGACCGGATGCAGGCGCCACGCGTGTGACAGGCCGCCGAGCAGGTCGACGAGGTTGGAGCGCCGCCACCGGAGCTGCTGCGAGAAGTAGCTGGCCAGCGTCGCGGGCGCGGCGGTGAAGCAGAACGCGTCCAGCGTGTAGACCGTTTCATAGTCGTGCTTGACGATCTGCCGCGTGAGGAACCGGTCCTCGCCGTACTTGATGGGCACGCCCGCGATGGAGCGCGCCTCCAGGATGGGCTCCAGCTCCAGGAGCACGTGTCGGCGATACGCGGTGAGGCAGCCGGACAGACACATCACCTGTCGGAAGCTGCGCTCCAAATCCTTCAGCCACTGCTGGGCGAAGTGGAACTTGATCTCCACCATGCGCGTCAGCCAGTTCTGGTGGCGGTTCGTCACGAAGGTGCGACCGCCCACTGCGGCGATGCGAGGACTGACGAAGCGGCGGACGAGGTTGCGCACCGCGGACCGGTCCACGATGACGTCCGAGTCCACCGAGACGATGATCTCCGCGTCGACCGCGGCCTGGACGCCCCGGTTGATGCCCTTGCGCTTGCCCAGGTTCTCCGGGTTGCGCATGACCATGACGTTGGCGTGGCCCTCCGCGGCCTTCATCGCCCACGCGTAGCTGTCATCCTTGGAGCAGTCGTCCACCACCACGATTTGCAGCAGCTCGCTGGGGTAGTCCTGCTCCAGCAGGCTGCGGACGGCGTGGAAGATGCCTTTCCCCTCGTTGAAGAGGGGGATGACGATGGCGACACGAGGCCGGTACGTGTCGTCCGCGCGGTCGATGCTGGGCCCGCGCAGGCGCCGCAGGAACGGACCGAGGATGTAGCGGTTCATCAAGACGACGATGAACAGCAGATGGATGGGAAAGAGCTCCATCAGGTCCCGTCCCCACTCACGCCGCCACCCCTTCCCCATGGCGGCATCGACGCCGCCCCCGTTTCTCCCGTGAGGGAGCGGTGGGAAAGTTGGCGGGGAGAGGGCTCGCGCCAACTGCCCCGAGGGACGGAGGAGGGGAAATGCTCACCCAGCCGTCATCGCGCGCCCGGTGCCGTCCGGAACCCGTCAGCCTCCGGGCCCCGAGGGCACCCCGGACTTCGCATGCGCGACGTCCAGGCGGGTCAGTGCGCCGCGGGAGGCGACGGCGACGTCAGCGCGTCCGCGCGCTGCAAGTCCCGGAGCAGCTCCGCCTTGCGGGCATCTCGCTGGGCCGCGGAGGTGAAGGCGATGCCCTCCATCGACTCGCGCGCGGCGAGGGCCACCCGCGCCAGCCCGTCGCGGGAGATGAGGCCCAGCGCGAAGGCCTCCAGCGCGGCGCCCACATAGGTGTCGAAGAAGTGGATGCGCTTCTCGCGCCAGGCGCGGCGGGCGGTCTCCGGGGTGTCCACCACGTCATGGATGAACACGGCGTGGACGGCCTGCGGAGCGGCGGTGAGCATCTTGTCGCCGAACTCCACGTCGCCCTGGCCGCTGTCGCCCACGAAGACGAAGCCGTACTCCGGGAAGACGCGCACGTAGCGCTGGAAGTTGTCGAACTTCTTCGCGGCGATGCGGGAGTTGCCCAGCAGGTGGGTGAGGCTGCCGGAGAGCACGACGTGGGGCGGGACGCCGTGCTTCTTCAGGGTATCGAACGTCAGGTTCTCCACCGCGCCCAGCGGGTCCATGGGCCGCGCGGTGACGAACGTCAGGTCGCCCTCGCGGCCGGGGATGAGGCCGGGCCCGCGGTCCAGCTCCGCGTAGAAGGCGAGCACGCCCGGGTACACCGTCTTGGACGGGTAGCGCGTGTCCTTGAGGTTGGCGAAGAAGGTGTCGTCGATGTCGCTGAGGACCTTGTTCTCCCCGCTGGGCGCCGCCTCACCCTCGCGGTGGATGTGCGAGAGGATCTCCTCCCGCAGCGCCGGGTCGTCCACGTCGTCGAAGAGGAGCTTCTCCAGGTCCTGGTGGTTGTTGCCGGCGTCGAGCAGGTTCTTGAACGCGGTCAGCTCGCGGCCGTGCACGCTCAGGAACATGTCGCGCAGCGCTCGCTCGGCGGTGGTGGGCGTGCCTCCGCGCTGGAGCGCCGTCACCAGGCTGGCGCGCACCGGCAGGGCCAGCTGTGGGGCGCGCTCCCGGCAGAGCATCGTCAAGAGGGCGGTGTGGTGGTCGGGCCCGAAGATGCGGTCATCCAGGTCCCCGAGCAGGGACTCGAGGTCGACGTTGGCCAGGAGGTAGTTCAGCTCGGCGGCGGTGGCGTCCCGCAGGAGGTCCAGGATGCGACGCTCCTCGCTGGTGTCGGTGTGGCCGGCCATGAGCGTGCGCAGCGTCTCCAGCTTCTTCGTCGCGGCGTGCGGATCCATGTTTCTCCCCCCGTTCCGGCGCGAGGCCGGTCTTGGACCTCCGAGCCTACGCGGGGTGCCGTCCGCCGTGGTAGAGGAGAGGCATGTCGACTGTCGTGGGTCCGCTGGAGCTTCGTCCGGACGAAGTCCATGTGTGGATTGTCGAGCCCGAGCGCATCCTGGAACCCAGGCTCCTGGAGGCCTATTGGGGGCTCCTGGACGCAGGGGAGCGCGAGAAGCAGAAGCGCTTCCGCTTCGAGCGGCACCAGAAGCAATACCTGGTGAGTCACGCGCTGGTGCGGCTGACGCTGTCGCGCTACGCGCCGGTGGCACCCTCGGCGTGGAGCTTCTCGACCAACGCGTACGGGAGGCCGGAGGTGCGGGGCGAGTGGGGCGCGCACCTGCGCTTCAACCTGTCGCACACCGACGGCATGGCGCTGGTGGCGGTGGGACTGGACGCGGAGCTGGGCGCGGACGTGGAGGACGCGGAGCGTCACGGTGAGACGGTGGAGATCGCCGACCACTTCTTCGCCAAGCCGGAGGTCGCCGCGCTCCGGGCCCTCCCGGCGGCCGAGCAGCGCGGGCGCTTCTTCGAGTACTGGACGCTCAAGGAGTCCTACATCAAGGCGCGCGGCGCGGGGCTGTCCCTGCCGCTGGACCAGTTCGCCTTCCACCTGGAGGCCGGCAAGGAGCCGCGCATCTCCTTCGATGCGCGGATGGTGGACTCGCCGGAGACGTGGCGCTTCATGCAGCTGCGCCCGTCCGCGCGGCACCAGGCCGCCGTGGCGATGCGGGGGGCCAAGGAGCGGCCCTTCCGCGTGAGCTGGCGGTTCACCGTGCCGCTGGAGTCGGACGGGCCGCCTCGTGTCGAGGAGGCCTGAGCCTCAGGCCGGAGCGGCCATCCACCGCGTGAGGTCTTCGCGGAGGGCGGCGAGAATGGCGTCCTGCTGCTTGCGGATGAAGAAGTGGCCGCCCTCGAAGTGGCGGATGCGGAAGTCGGGGCTGCGCGTCTCCTCGCGCCACGTCTCCAGGCGCGCGAGCGACACGTGCTTGTCCTCGTTGCCGCCCATGACGGAGATGGGCACGTCGAGCTTCACGGGGACGGGGCCGTTCTCCCACCACGCCAGCGCGAAGTCCGCGCGCAGGGTGGGCACCAGCAGCTCCAGCAGCTCACGGTGCTGGAGGATCTCCTCCGGCGTGCCGTCGTAGCGGCGCAGCTCGTTGATGAAGTCCTCCTGCGGCAGGTGGTGGATGGGCTTGCGGTCCGTCTCGCGGGGCGCGCCGGACGCGGCCAGGACGATGCCTCGGGGCAGCGGCCCGTTGCGCGCCTGCAGCCGTCGGGTCAGCTCCAGGGAGATGCGCGAGCCCATGCTGTAGCCGAAGAAGGCGAACGGCTTGTCCAGCAACGGAGCGAGCACCGGCAGCAGCACGTCCATCAGCGCGGACATGTTGTCGATGGGCTTCTCCATCAGCCGCCGCTCACGGCCGGGGAGCTGCACCGCGCACAGCTCCACGCCTGGCGGCAGGCCTCCCTGCCAGCCGCTGTAGATGGACGCGCTGCCTCCGGCGAACGGCAGGCAGAACAGCCGCAGGCGAGGGTCGGGAAGAGGCTTCCGGGAGGGAAACCAACGTTCGGGAGAGTTCAGGTTCGGGGTGGGCGCACTGGGCATGTCGGTATGGTTCTGTCGCACAGCCGAGGAAAACGGGTCAAGGCCTCGGCACTTCGAGCAGGTTGAAGACTTCCACCCAGCATACAGGACTGGCTGACTGCGCTCGGAATCCGTGAATGAGTGGACTGGCAGGGCTCCTGCCGAGGCGTGCTAGCGTTTTCTGGTGAGCTACGAGCTGTCGCACCTGGACGCCCTGGAGGCGGAGTCGGTCTTCATCATCCGGGAGGTGGTCGCCGAGCTGGACAGCCCGGTGCTGCTGTTCTCCGGGGGCAAGGACTCCGCGGTGATGCTGCACCTGGCGGTGAAGGCCTTCGCGCCCGCGCCGCTGCCCTTCCCGCTGATGCACGTGGACACGGGGCACAACTTCCCTGAAGTGCTCCAGTACCGTGACGCGCGCGTGGCGGAGCTGGGCGCGCGGCTGCACGTGGCGTCCGTGCAGGAGGCCATCGACGGGGGCCGGGTGGCGGAGGAGAAGGGGCCGCGCGCCTCGCGCAACCGCGCGCAGACGGTGCCGCTGTTGGAGGCGATTGAAAAGCACCGCTTCAACGCCGTCTTCGGCGGCGCGCGCCGCGACGAGGAGAAGGCGCGCGCGAAGGAGCGGGTGTTCTCGTTCCGCGACGAGTTCGGTCAGTGGGACCCGAAGAACCAGCGCCCGGAGCTGTGGAACCTCTACAACGGCCGCCACCGTCGGGGGGAGCACCTGCGCGTCTTCCCGCTGTCGAACTGGACGGAGCTGGACGTGTGGCAGTACATCGCGCGGGAAGGCGTGGCGCTGCCCTCCATCTACTTCAGCCATCGGCGCGAGGTGTTCCGGCGGGACGGCATGTTGATGGCGTGGTCGCCCTACCTGCCGCTCTTGCCGGGCGAGGAGGTCTCCACGGCGTCGGTGCGCTTCCGCACGGTGGGCGACATGACGTGCACCGCGTGCCTGGAGTCCGGCGCCGTCACGGTGTCGGAGGTCATCACCGAGATTGTCGCCTCGCGTGTCACCGAGCGGGGCGCGAGCCGGGCGGACGACAAGTTCAGCGAGACGGCGATGGAAGACCGCAAGCGCGAGGGGTACTTCTAGTGGAACTGCTTCGTTTCGCGACCGCGGGCTCCGTCGATGACGGCAAGAGCACCCTCATCGGCAGGTTGCTCCATGACACCCGCTCGATTCTGGAGGACCAGCTCGCCGCTGTGGAGCGCACCAGCCGCGCGCGAGGGGACGAGTACGTCAACCTGGCGCTCCTGCTGGACGGCCTGAAGGCCGAGCGCGAGCAGGGCATCACCATCGACGTGGCGTACCGGTACTTCGCCACGGCGCAGCGCAAGTTCATCATCGCGGACACGCCGGGGCACCTTCAGTACACGCGCAACATGGTGACGGGCGCGTCCACGGCGGACCTGGCGCTCATCCTGGTGGACGCGCGCAAGGGCGTGCTGGAGCAGACGCGGCGCCATGCGTTCCTGGCCTCGCTCTTGCGCGTGCCGCACCTGGTGCTGTGCGTGAACAAGATGGACCTGGTGGGCTTCGACGTGGCCGTCTTCGAGCGCATCCGCGAGGAGTTCCGCCAGTTCTCGATGAAGCTCGACGTGGCGGACCTGTCGTTCATCCCCATCTCCGCGCTGGGCGGGGACAACGTGGTGACGCGCTCGGAGCGGATGCCCTGGTACCAGGGGTCCACGCTGCTGCACCACCTGGAGAACGTGCACATCGCGTCGGACCGCAACCTCATCCACGTGCGCTTCCCCGTGCAGAGCGTCATCCGGCCCATGTCGTCGAAGTTCCCGGACTATCGCGCGTACGCGGGGCAGGTGCTGGGCGGTGTGCTGCGGCCGGGCGACGAGGTCATGGCGCTCCCCTCCGGCTTCACCACGCGCATCCGCGAGCTGGACCTTGCGGGGAAGGCGCTGGCGCAGGCGTTCCCGCCCATGTCCGTGAATGTCTCGCTGGCCGACGAGCTGGATATCAGCCGGGGCGACATGCTGTGCCGGCCGGGCAATCCGCCCATGATGGGGCAGGACCTGGATGCGATGGTGTGCTGGCTGGCGGAGGGGGTGTCACTCCAGCCAGGCGCCCGGTTCGCGCTCAAGCACACCACGCGCTCGGCGCGGGCCCAGGTGAAGCAGCTCCACTACCGGCTGGATGTGAATACGCTGAGCCGGGACGAGACGAGTCCCCGGCTCGCGCTCAACGAGATTGGCCGGGTGACGTTGCGCACCACGGTGCCGCTCTTCTTCGACGAGTACCGCCGCAACCGCCACACGGGCAGCTTCATCCTCATTGACGAAGCCACGAACGCGACGGTGGGGGCCGGGATGATCAACGGCCCCGCTGTCTGAGGTGCGCATGAATCGGCAAGGCTCCGGGTTCATCCTCTGGCTGACGGGCATGTCCGGCGCGGGCAAGAGCACGCTCTCGCGAGCGCTGCGCTCGAAGCTGGAGCCGCTGCGTCCGGTGGAGGTGATGGACGGCGACGAGGTGCGCACCTGGCTGACTCGCGGACTGGGCTTCACTCGGGAGGACCGCGAGGAGAACGTCCGGCGCATCGGCCACGTGGCCCGGCTCCTGGCCCGGCACGGCGTGGGCGTCATCGTCGCGGCGATTTCGCCCTACCGGAGCTCGCGCGCGGAGGTGCGGGGGTTGGCCGAGGAGGCGGGGCTGCCCTTCGTGGAGGTCTACATCGAGGCGCCGCTGGACGCGCTCATCGCTCGCGACGTGAAGGGGCTCTACAAGAAGGCGCTCGCGGGGGAACTGCAACACTTCACCGGGGTGTCGGACCCATACGAGGCCCCCGAGGCCCCCGAAGTCACGGTCCGCTCGGACTCGGAGGCGGTGGAGGTGGGGCTGGAGCGCGTGCTGGCCGCGCTCCAGGCCCGGGGCCTCTTGGCGACGCGCGCCGCCTAGAGCACGCGCTCCATGCGCACGTAGGGCCGCTCGGCCTGCATGCCCTTGGAGCGGCAGTGGTCGATGAACTTGTTCGACTCGATGAGCTGCGGAGTCGTCTCGTTGTAGACGAGGATCATCACGTGGCGCAGCCAGGGCTCCTGGCCCATGGCGTAGACGTAGACCTCCTTGGGCGTCAGGTGGTTGGTGATCTCCATGGCGCGGTTGCAGTCGGAGCCGTTGAGGCGCCGCGCCTGGTCCATCTTCCGAGGCAGCGGGTTGGACAACAGCGGGCCGTACATCCAGCTCATCGGGCCGCCCTCGCACTCCATGCCGAGGAACAGGATGTCGATGGGGCCGATGATCTCGCGCAGGTGCTGATACATGCGCGGCTCAATCGCGTTGGAGTCCGCCGCCATCAGGATGGACTTGCCACCGATGCGCACCAGGTGGGCCGTCTTGGCCTGGATGGACAGGTCGCTGTGCTCGCCGAGGAAGGGCAGGCCGGTGATGGAGCCGCCGGGGATGGTGATCTCCTGGAGGTCGTCGATCTCCACCACGTTCTTGAAGCCCGTGTGGTGGAGCATCAGCCGCAGGGACGGGTCCGCCAGCGAGTTGCCGTTGTTGCGCGGGACGATGATGGTGCCCACGCGGTGACGCAGCTGGAGCAGCGTCTCCATCATCAGGTGGTCGGCGTGGCCGTGGGTCAGGACGACGTAGTCCACGTGCTCGGGCAGGTCCGCGTGCGTGTAGCGCGGCAGGTCCGTGGGGAACTCGTAGCTGATGACGGGGTCGGTGAGGATGCTGACCTCCTTCGTCTCCAGCAGCACGCAGGCGTGGCCGAAGTAGCGCACCCGCACGCCCTCGCCGTCGTAGCGAGGCGCCTTGCGAGGCACGACGTCCGTGAAGAGGTCGGCGAACGCCGCGGCGGCCGAGGACGGCACGCCGAGCATCTCCGCCACCTGTCCCGGTGAGCCCGGGGTGTGGCGCATGCGGAACAGTGCGTCCAGGCCCTCGTGGCGGTAGGGCACCTTGAGGTGGACGGGCATGTCCTCCTCGAGGCGCGGCGTGCTGAAGATGTACGGGCGCCAGTCGCCGTCCACCTGCATCAGCGTCACGCTCTGCGCGGACTCTTGATAGAAGCGGCTCTTGTACAGGAGCGGCTCGATGTAGCGCGCGCTGGCGCGGTTGCTGAGGTCATACGTGAGCTCCACGTAGCCGCGCAGCAGGTCCGGCACCTTGGGGTAGAGCGCCTCCAGGGAGCCGCCGTTGTTCGGAGCCATCAGCTGCTCCAGCTCGGCCACCGCCTTGGTGTACGCGAGCATGTGCGCCTGTTCCTTCTGGTTCCGCTCCAGCAGCTCCTTCACCTTGGCCGCGCGCGCGGTGGGGTGGTTGATGAACGGACCGCCCATCAACATCGGGTTCTTCAGCGCGGCCACGTGCACGTCGGGGTTGGCGACGAAGGACTGCATCAGCTTCTGGTGCAGGTTCGTGACGAACAGCGGCGCGGTGGCGGGAGACAGCAGGTACCACCAGGCGTACCACTGGTTGTACAGTGGCTCGAGCGCCACGTTGGGCTTGAGGTACATCGGTCGGTCCAGCATCGGGTTCTCCAGGCGAGCGTCGATTATCTGGGACGACGTGGAGACAGGGAAGCCCCTGTTGACGATCGCCTGCCTGCTGGAGGCGTGGGGTAGGGCCCTCGGTACACACGGGGAGTCTCTCCCTGTCGCGGCTGTTCACCCTGGGGGCTTTCCCCTGCGCTACGATTGCGGCGGACTTTCAAGGGTGCGCATGTTTTGCGCGTCGAAGTCCGGAGGTATCTCCCCGTGACGGCATCTTTGACCTCCTCCGAGTTGCCGCTGGCGTCCTGGGCCCGGCGCCTGGCGCCCTCGGCCATCCAGGACATGTTGCAGAAGATCACCCGGCCCGGCGTGTTCTCGCTGGCGCTGGGGCTCCCCGCCGCGGAGCTGTTTCCCACGCAGGGCATGGCGGAGGCGGCGGCGCGGGTGCTGGCGGAGCAGGTGGGGGCGTTGCAGTACTCGGCGACGTTGGAGCCGCTGCGCGAGCAGGTGGTGGCGCTGATGGCGAAGCGCGGGGTGCGCTGCTCGACGAGTCAGGTGTTCCTGACGACGGGGGCGCAGCAGGGGATGAATCTGCTGACGCGACTCTTGCTGGAGCCAGGGCAGGCGGTGCTGCTGGAGGACCGGGTGTATTCGGGGTTCCAGCAGGTGCTGGACCCGTTCCAGGCGCGGCGGCTCACGGTGAAGCGGGATTCGCGGACGGGGTTGGATCTGGAGGGGGTGGAGGCGCTGCTTGAGTCGGGGGAGCGACCGGCGTTCATGTACACGATGAGCGACGGGCACAATCCGCTCGGGACGAGCCTCGCGATGGCGGAGCGGGAGCGCCTGGTGGAGCTGGCGCGGGAGTACCGCATGCCCATCATCGAGGATGATGCGTATGGGTTCCTGCACTACGAGCAGGGTGGGGCGCTGCCTCCACTGCGCTCGTTGGATGAGCAGTGGGTGTACTACGTCGGCTCGTTCTCGAAGATTCTCGCGCCGGCGTTGCGGGTGGGCTGGGTGGTGGTGCCAGAGGCGCTGGTGTTCAGGCTGGCGACGGTGAAGGAGTCGAGCGACATCGACACGGCGACCTTCACGCAGCGGATGGTGCTTGCGTTCCTGGAGTCGGGGAAGTTGGACGGGCACCTGGAGCGGCTGCGCGGGGAGTACCGGCTGCGGCGGGACACGCTGCTGCGGGCGCTGGAGGAGCACCTGCCGGACGGGGCTTCGTGGACGAAGCCCACGAGCGGAATGTTCGTCTGGGTGGAGCTGCCGGAGCGGTTCGACACCACGGTGTTGCTGGAGCGGGCGCTGGAGACGCAGCAGGTGGCGTTTCTTCCGGGGCAGGCTTTCGCGGTGAGCGGCGGAAGATCGGCGTCACATGGACTGCGATTGAACTTCTCGCACTGCGAGCCGGCGCGCATCGAGGAGGCAGTGCGGCGGTTGGGCACGGTGCTTCGGGCGGGCTGAGTGCGCCTCTGGGGCGGTGGGCTGGAAGAGCGCCACCACCCGCGCCCGGCGTCAGCTTCGGCTCGTTCAGCCCTGGCCTCTTTGCGTATTCCGGCCATGCCGATCAACGATTCCGGATGAAGGCGAACACCCGTTCCGGAGCATGCCGAACACCGGGCTGCGCGCCTGGGAGCAGGTCCGGCCTCACGCTGTCGGAGTGTGAGGCGGAGAGGCTGGCATGGTGCCGTGACGTGATGCCTCTGCCTGTGATCTGACGAAGTCGGGCTGTCGGCGACTCCTTCAATGCAATGCATTCGTCCGTGGCCCGGCGTCCTGTCGGACCGAACGTGGAACCTCTGTCCTTTTGGCCCCTGTGGGGGCCTTTTCTGGAGGCGTCGGTGTTCGTGCGTCGGAACTGGACTGCCGTGTTGCTGTTGCTCTTACCCGGAGCGGGGTTGGCGGAGGAGATTGTCGATCCCCAGGACGACGAAGAGGTGGACGTCCCCCGGACTGCCGAGCCGGAGGGGGACGTGCTGCTTGAGCCTCTCATTGCGGAGGAGGACGAGCGGGCCGAGGACAAGTCTTTGGTTCCAGCCACCCCCGGCTCGAACTCTCAATGGCTGAACCGGCTGAGCCTGGAGACCACGACCTGGACGTTGCTGCCCCGTCGCGGGGCCGGGAGGGACGAAGGCTTTCTGCAGGTGGCGCCGAGGTGGGTTGTGGACCGGCCAGGAATGTTCCACCTCGACCTGGGCGCCCCGGTACGGCTGCGGATGTGGGGTGGCGGGGATGGGGACGGCGTCGTCAGGACGGAGGATTGGGACACGCTGTCCGACTGGGGCCAATGGGTGCGAGCGCTGACGGTGGGAGGCGACGCGCCGAACTTCGTGTGGGCAGGCGCGCTGGAGTCCTACACGCTGCTGTCCGGGCACCTGGTGCGCCGCTACAACAACCGGGGCAACCCGGACTACCACCCCGTCGGGTTGGTGGTGACGGGCATGCTGAGGCCCTTGTATGTGGAGGCCTTCGCTTCGGACGTGCTGGGCGCGCGGCTGCTGGGGGCGGAAGTCGCCCTGGACATTCGGCACCTCCTCTTCGGCCCGGCTCCGCATCCGTTCCAATACATGGTGTCGCTGTCGGCGGTGCATGACTGGGGGAAGGCCGGAGGGACGTTGGAGCCCGTGACGCTGGCCCACGTGGATGGGACGGCCATCCTCGTCCGGCGCGGAAACGACGAAGGCGGCTTCGAGCTGCAGTTGAATGGGGGGTGGGGCGGGCGCCCTGGCGAGGACGGTGCGTGGGGCGCGGTCGCGGGGATGGGCGCGGAGTACATGTCCTCGAGGATGGACCTGCGAGCGCGTCTGGAAGGGCGCCTCCAGCGCGGAGGCTTCCGTCAGGGTGCCTTCGGCCCGGACTACGAGTTGGCGCGCTTCCAGGTGGCGGGGCCGGCCGCCCTGCCGCAGGCGGACGCGCCCTTTCCGGACGGGTTCTCGGCCCACGGCGAGGTGATTCTCACTTGGGACGCGGAGGGCTTGGGCGTGTTGGGGCAGCGCCACTTCCGCCTGACGTTGGGGACCGAGGTTTTCAACTGGGGCCGGGCGGACGTGGACGGCCAACTGGAGGTGCAGGTTCTCCACCGGAACCTCACCGTGGCGGTGGGCGGGTTGGCGGTGGGCGCGGGCCAGCCGGGAGCGCGCTACCTCGCCTCGGGCGAGGCGCGGTGGCGCTTCCTGGGAGGGACGCTGTATGCGGTGGGGCAGGGAGGCACGCTGCTGTTCCCGACGGCGGAAGGTACGCTGAAGCCTGGCGCCTTCGCTTCCGTGGGGCTGGGGATGGACCATGCGCGCTGAGCGGTGTTGGCTCGGCGAGTTCGGCCTCGTGCTGGGAGTGGCGCTCCTGGCCTCCGGGTGCGCCTCGTTGCCGGCGAGGCCGGGCCATGGGGAAGGCCTGGCCTTCAGGCCCTTCTCCGCGCCCTCCCAGGCGGTGGCGGGTGTGTCCCAGGAGGAGCAGTCAGGCTCCGCGGGTGGGCTGCCCGTGGCGGCGCCGATGGGCTTTCGACGCGGGCCTCTGGGGGCGACTGTCAGCAGGGAGGGAACACGAGCTTCGGGCGAGGAGCGCGGCGCCGTCGCCTGTGGTGGCAAGGCCGTGCCTTCGGGATGGCCCCACCTGGATTCCAGCCGAGAGGTGCTGGCGCCATTCCTGGCGTGTGCCTCGCCCGCGGAGTTCGTGGCCATGCAGCGCGGGGTGGACATGGCCGCGCTGGTGGCGTCCCTCGATGACTGGGACGCCGTCCGCCTGGGGGCCTGGGGGCCACTGGACGCGCGGGCGTCGGAAGCGCTCGTCCGCAAGCGCGCGGCCTTCCTCGTCACGGCCTCCGAGAAGTACGGCGTGCCGTATGCCGAGGTGCTCGCCCTCTTCGTTCTCCACTCGGCTTTCGACGACGAGCTGCGTGAGCTGGTGCGACTGCTCGCCCGCGACAAGCAGTTGGAGGAGACGCTGGGCGCAATGGCTGCCGTCCGCGAGGAGCTGACGCGGCGGGGCCAGGAACTGGATGGTTTTCCGGAGCGAGGAGAGCAGGCCCGCGACGTGCTGCGCGGGTTGGGGCGCGCGGGCCGGGACATGCTCTCCAGCACCTTGGTGAGTGGTGAGGCCCGGTACACGGAGCTCATGGCGCTGCGTGGACAGTTGCCACCGCCGTACCAGGCCGCCCTCGACGAAGTGCGGAAGGCGTTGATGGAGCGGCACTACGCGCCGGGAAGTGTCTCGGCCGGGGCGTTCGATTACCTGACCTTCGGCGTGCCGGTGGGCTTCTACCACCTGGCGGTGGGGACGGGGCACGGGGCGTACTCGCTGGCGCAGGGCAGGTACGAGCAGGCCACGCGCGAACTGGCGCCGGCCGCGTTGGCGGTGGCGCTGTACGCCGGGGGCAAGGGCGCTCGGGCATTGGTGGAGTCGCGCGGAGGGATGCGTCGGCTCCAACTGTCGGCGCTCGACGTGGATGGGATGAAGGCGCTGATGGCTCGCCTGGAGGAGCAGTTGGGCGTCAACGCCGCGCGAGACTTGCTGCGCTATCTCCAGGCGAGCCGCGAGGGCGCGCTGGTGGCCGCCGAGTGGGGCGAGGCGGGGCTGCTGGCGCTGTACGAGGCGCGCGGCAATCCATCGAAGGCGCAGGCGGTGCTGGCCGAGGCCAGTCGTGAGTCAGCCGGCCACGCGGCGACAAAGGGCGCGGCAGGGATGCGTGGTGGAGGCTCTGACCTCTCTGCGCGGAACGCCGGGGTGTCCGCCGCGGAGGCCGCGAAGACGAAGTTGCTTCAGGCGGAGCTGGAGTTCACGGGACCCCGCTTCCCGAAGGACGTGAAGCTGCTGAAGAAGCTTGCCCCGAAGCTGGATGCGCCACCGCCGGGAGTCGAGAAGGGGGCGGTGCTCTGGCAAGAGTACGTGGCCTACCGCAAGAGCCGGCTGAAGGAGCTTCAGTCCGGTGACGCCGTCAAGGGCCCCTTGAAGTGGGATGGCTACGAGGGGATGCGCGCCTACTATGCGCGGGGCATGGCCTTCGAGAAGACCATGGTCGCCATCCTTGAGGCGGACGCTGCCTTGCCCCGTGCACAGCGGCGCTGGCTTGGTGACTTCGACCAGCCGCGCATCGAGACGCATGTGGGCGTGGCGAAGGTGGACTTCCGATACGCCGACGTCCTCGTCATCGAAGAGCGCCCTCCACCGGGTCAGCCACCTCGGGTGGAGACGTTCAGCTTCAAGAGTCGTAACCTCGCTGCCTTGGGCGAAGATGCGCTGCCTGTACAGGTGAGTACGGACGCCAGTAACGCAATGAAGTACTACGGTGGAAAGTTGAAGATTCTTCGGGACGGTATGCGACAGCAGGCGGATGTTCGGAGGGTGCGCCTCGTCTACGAGGGCGGAGAACTTCTGCCCGACAACCGAGTTTCGCTGGATGGTGTGGTTGTAGGCACGCAGAGGTCGATTGAGGGCGTGGAGGTGCTGTTTCAATGAAAACGCTGACCTTGCATGACTTGGATAAGGTGAACAATCTTCGCTTCACCTTCGACGGGACCTATGACCCGAGGAATGGTCTGGAGCAAGCTGTTACGCCATTTCTGGAGTCTTTGGAGTCGTGTGCCGACGGGTGGATGCCGACAATCGTCAAGGCCAGCCGGACGCGCAAATACTCCCGAGCCGCAGTAGGTCGTGCGCTGGAAGAACGGCGCCAGGAGTACGGGACGATCATCGGACTGTTTCGGTCAGAAAATCCTGGCGTGTCATTGGTTCTCAATCTCGGGCCTGAGCGAGAACGGTCTGTCTTGAATATCAGTCTCAGTGTGCAGCCACTCACGTTCTTTGATGAAGTGGAGCGCTGTCGCAACTTCGTGCAAGTCGCTCGGGCCTGGGCCTCCCAGTATCCGGCGGACTATGCGGTGGCGCACAGCGATGCAGACATGCATCTCGCGAAATTCCCCTCCTTCGGTCGCGAAAAGGAGACGTGGATGCGAGATGGATTCGACAAGATTTATGAGCTGTTTTGGCTGAACATCTTCGGCCCGAAATTGGTGGAGTCCGTAGGTCGAGAGCGGATGCTCTCGACGCCTGCACACATTGTGGAGGAGCTTCCCAATGGCTCCGTTCTCCTGGTGCTGCGGCCCACTTCCGCCGACTTCGACAGCGAAGAGGCGCGTGTCGCGCAGGCCCTCGCCCATGTCCACCTGCGGCCGGACCACGATTTCGACACGGTGCTACGCACTCTGAAAGAGCGCAGTGCCGTATTCGTTCCCGTCGAGCCGCGCTTTAGTCCTGACGTGGCGCCGCTCCTGGCTCGACTTACGGACGATTCAGGTGTCGCCACGCGGCAGCGGAAGATTACCGAATTCAACTCCCTCCATCCGCCTGAGCCGGAGGAGTGGCTCCCGGTCGCATTGCCATCCGACGTAGAGAACCCGGAGCGTGTCCGCAGCCACTATGACGATCTGTCCGAGGGCCTCGTGGCGGTGCTTCACACGGATGTGCCCTCCATCATGAAGGAGACGCCTGAGTCTCTCACGGACCTCGACTTCCACTTCTGGACGAGCCACTTCCCCGAGCGGTACACGCGCGAGGTCCTCGACGGGCATTCGATACCGGCGTTAGGCGTCTATCTGGGGGACGTGCTGGTGCGGCGACTGGGAGGGACGTGGGTCCTGCGGCAGAAGATGGAAGAGTCACAGGTGCGCGTTGGCAATCGCGTCTGGCTGCCCTTCCTACGCGCACGTCGGTACATGCAGTCCCGCCAGTCGCTGTTGGAGTATTCGCTCACCCAGTTCTTCAGGGAGGCGGAGCGGTACCGGCACTGACTGGGGCGTAGTCGGACCTGACTGCGGGGCCTCGGCTTCCGCTCCGACGGTGATGATGAGCCAGGTCCTCCCCGAAGCGCCGCCCCCTGCTCTCAGCCCGCTTCGACGCGGTCGCAGTAGGCGTCGAACGTTCTCTTCCAGGCTGGGCGCGCGATGCAGCGCCTCTGGAAGGCGAGCAGGTTGGGATGGTCCTTGACGACACTCTCGTCGATGCCGGCGCCCAGCACATGCGTCATCAAGAGGTCCGCGACCGTGAACTCGTCGGTCGCGATGAACTCTCTGCCCGCGAGCCAGCCGTCGAGCTGCTTCAGGCGCATGGCCCCCCACTGGTGAAGCGCATCGCTTCCCGGAGTGCCCTTGCCGCCGTTCAGGTCGACGAACCACGCGCTCAAAATCGGAACTTCGATCGAATTCAGCGCCGCGACGCACCAGCGCAGCACCTGCGCTTCGCCGGCGAGGTCGCGCGGCATCAGCTTGCCGCTCTTGCGCGCGAGGTAGAGCAGGATCGCGCCCGACTCGGTGACGACCACGCCATCGTCGTCGATCACCGGAATCTGTCCGAACGGATTGAGCGCGCGATACGCGGGCGTATCGAGGTCGTGCCGAGGATGATCCATCCCCACGACCTCGTACGGCAGCCCCATTTCTTCCAGCGCCCACAGCACGCGCAGGTCGCGGGTCTTGCCGCGCGCCATCTTGTTCACTCGGGAGAAGCCATAGACCTTGAGCATGCGCGCATCCTACTTCGCGTGCGGATGGGTCGCGCAGGTCTCATTGGGTCGGTAGTCCGCCAGCGCTGGCGCCAAGACCAGATATCCCTGCCAGATGTGTCTGTTTGGCGGTTTTTCGTGTCTTTCTATTGCGCACACAGGGAGCCCGCACAAAGTGAAACAGCCGCAACTCCGTGTGGTCTTTGTGTCCGTTTGTGTCCGTCCAGGCCCCCCTGTTTCATTGGGATTTTGATTCTGTATACTGGTGGATAATTACGCTGACCGTGGACCCTACGGGGCAGAGGTCCGAGGCTGTTCGGCCCCTCCGCCATGAGCGTGATCCTTCCGGCAGCGGTGCGCCACCACGGGTGCTGATGGCGGGAGTTCCCCTGAACGCTGTGTGGAGTCAATTCAATGCCCAAGCCGTGGCCCCGGTGGCCTCTGCTCCTCGCCAGTCTTTTCTCGGCGAGCTCATCTCTCGCGGCTGAGAAACTCACCCCCGTTTCCCTCCCCGCGCTGACGCAACTCCAGGTCCGGGAGCCCGCCCGTGTGGCGGAATCCCTGGCAAGCCTCAAAGCGCAAAGCCTTCAACTCGGGCTGGGTTCGCGGGACGGCTTCCAGCTGTCCAGCTCCAGCACGGACCGCTTTGGTCAGACGCACGCGCGCTTCGCGCAGACATACCAGGGCGTACCCGTGTGGGGCGCCGTGGCCATCACCCACCAGGGACTGTCAGCGAGGGACCTCCGCATCACCACCGACGGCCTGCGCAAGGGCATCCGCCTGGACGTGTCGCCCACGCTGGACGCGAAGTCCGCGGTGACGAAGGCCACCCAGCAACTGGCGCCCAAGGGCGAGTTCGGCGTCGCGCCGAAGAGCGAGCTCATCGTCTATCCCCAGACGCGGCTCGTGAACCGCTACCCCGGCAAGTCCGTCGCCAAGCAGAACGCCGCGGACTTCGACACGCAGGTCGTTGGCTACCGGCTCGCGTACCACGTGCACACCGAGCTGGAGAACGCGAAGGACGGCGTCAAGCACACCGACTTCATCATCGACGCGCACTCGGGCGACGTGCTGAAGAAGTGGAGCTCGCTCCAGACGGCCGCCGCCAAGGGCCTCGGCCGCTCGCAGTACAGCGGTGACGTCCCGTTGGATGTCTTCCAGAACGCCCAGGGCCTCTTCGAGCTGCGCGACGTCACGCGCGCCGGCGGCGAGGGCATCCGGACCTACGACGTCAACCACGCCGCCGTGCAGAACGGCGTCATTCCCACGTTGAACCTCTACACCGACGCCGACAACGTCTGGGGCGACGGGCAGAACTACATCGTCGGTGCCAACAACACCCTGAGCACCAACGGGCAGACCGCCGCCGTCGACGCGCACTACGGCCTGCTGGCGACGTGGGACTTCTTCAAGAAGATCTTCGGCCGCGACGGCGTGGACGGCTTCGGCTCGCCCACCTACAACCGGGTGCACGCCGGCAACCTCTACAACAACGCCTTCTGGAGTGATGGCTGCTTCTGCATGAGCTACGGCGACGGCTCGTTCCCGGCCGCCGACGGCTTCAGGTCCATGGGCGTGCTCGACGTGACGGGCCACGAGATGACCCACGGCGTCACCTCGCACACGGCAGGCCTCATCTACGACGGCGAGTCCGGCGGCCTCAACGAGGCCAACTCGGACATCTTCGGAACCCTGACGGAGTTCTGGGTGGCCAACGGCCGCGGCAGCGTCATTGGTGACGTCGGCGGCAACTGGCTCATGGCCGAGCAACTCAGCGACGTCCCGCTGCGCGTCATGTTCCGCCCGTCGCGGGACGGCTCGAGCGTGGACGCCTGGTACCCCGGCCTTGGCAACATCGACGTGCACTTCAGCAGCGGCCCGATGAACCGTGCCTTCTACTTCCTGTCCCAGGGCGCGCAGCCGCTGTCCGTCGGCACCGACTACTCCAGCACCTATCTGCCCTCGGGCATGAGGGGCATCGGCAACGACAAGGCGGCGGCCATCTGGTACCGCGCGCTCACCGTCTACCTGTTCCCGTCGTCCAACTACATGTCGGCCCGCACCAGCAGCCTCCTGGCCGCGGCGGACCTCTTCGGCTCCCAGTCCAACGAGTACCGCGCGGTGCAGAACGCCTTCGCGGCCATCAACGTGGGCTACACCGCCGGGACCTACGACGACCGCACGAACCCCACCGTCTTCGCGAGCGTCTCTGGCAGCGCGCCTGTGCTCCAACTGCATGCGCAGGCGGACGACAACGTCGGCGTGGCCCGCGTGGAGTTCTCCGTCGATGGCGCCCTGGCGGGGAACGTCTCCGCCCAGCCGTACCAGCTCGCGCTGGACACGACCTCGCTGTCCAACGGCACGCACCAGCTGGTGGCGGTGGCGTACGACGCGGCCGGCAACTCCACCGCGTCCGCTCCGGCGAGCTTCACCGTCTCCAACAGCTTCGAGCAGCTCCTGACCGACCCGGGCTTCGAGCTGGCCGGCCAGGGCTGGACGGCGGACCCGCCGGAGAACATCAACTTCCCGGTCTCCTCCGGCACGCACTCCGGCCAGGGCTACGTGTGGCTCAACGGCTGGGGCACGACGCACGTCGACCGGCTGTGGCAGGACGTCACCATTCCCGCCGGTATCACCCAGGCCTCGCTGACCTTCTTCCTCAACCTCCTCACCGCCGAGACGACGACCACCGCCGTCCGCGACACGCTGACCCTGCAAATACGCGACACCTCGGGCGCGGTGCTGGGGACGGTGGCGACGTGGTCCAACCTGGACGCGACGCTGGGCTGGGTGCAGCAGAGCGTGGACTTGACGGCCTACGCGGGCCAGACGGTGCGCATCTTCGTGGAGGGCAGCGAGAACTCCACGCTCGCCACCAGCTTCCAGTTGGATGACTTCTCGCTGCGCGTCAGCCACGCGGCGGATGCCGAGGCGCCCCGTGTGAGGGCCACCGTGGTCTTCTCCGGCGCGCGCGTGGGCTACCTCGCGGAGGTGTCCGACAACGGCTTCGTCAACGCGGTGGAGTTCCTCGTCGACGGCGTGTCCCTGGGCAACTCGGTCAAGTCGTTCACCCGGGTCGTCAACCTCTCCACGTTGACGGCCGGCGCGCACACGCTCGTCGCCCGGGCCACGGACGCGGGCGGCAACGCGGGGGACTCTCCCACGGTGATGTTCTACGTGGACACCACCGCCACCCAGCGCGTGCTCAATCCCAGCTTCGAGACCTTGACGAGCTGGACGGGGGCGACGACCTTGTCGGGCTCCGCGGGCATCTTCACCAACGCGGCCTTCGCGCGCACGGGCAGCCGCCTGTATGTCTTCTGGACCAATGCGGGTCTGGCGCGGCACTCCGTCCGTCAGTCCCTGGCCATTCCGGCGACCGCGACCTCGGCCATCTACAGCTTCTGGTTGCGCATCTACAACGGTGCGTTCACCGACGCAGTGGCCCACCACACTTTCAGCGCGAAGGTGCGGGACTCCGCCGGCGCCGAGCTGGCGACGCTGAGGACGCTCTCCGACGCGGATGACACCAACGGGGAGTACATCCAGCACCGCTTCGACCTGACCGCGTACCGGGGCCAGACGGTGCAGTTGTTCTTCGACGTGGACCAGACGGCGGCCACGCCGAACCCGGCCGCGGTCACCCAGTTCTTCCTGGACGACGTCAACCTGGTCACCTCCACTCAGGCGGATATCCAGAGCCCAACGCTGTCAGCCGCGGTCGAGGGCAGCTACGGGACGGTGCAGCTCCGGGCCTCCGTGAGCGACAACGTGTGGACGTCCACCCTCGCGTTCCTGGTGGACGGCGCTCCGGTGAGTTCGTTCACGGACGTCCAGGGCATCTACGCGACGGCGTTCGACACGAGGAGCCTGTCCAACGGCTCGCATGAGTTCAAGGCGACGGCCACGGACAAGGGGGGTAACACGACGGAGCGCACGGTGACCTTCGAGGTGCGCAACTCCACCATCCAGGACCAGGGCGCGCCGCACATCACCGCCAGCGTGGAGGGCCTGTTCGAGAACTACACGATGCGGGCCGAGGCCACCGACGACACGGGTGTTGCGTACGTGGAGTTCTACGTGGACGGCGCACTGAAGGGCAGGAGCACGTCCGCGCCGTACACGCTGCCGCTGTTCCCGATTCCGCTGGCGCCGGGGGAGCACGTCCTCGAGGCGGTGGCGTATGACGCCTACGGCAACTGGTCCAAGGCGACCACCCCCTTCACGCTCCATCCCGTCACGGTGGAGTTCGAGGTGGCGCAGCACGTGGTGCCGGTGGGGGCCTCCGTCGCCCTGCGGGCGAACGTGGCGAACGCGGTGGACACGGCGGTGAGCTGGTCCGTGGCGGAGGGCCGCATCTGCGGCACCGTCAGCGCGGACGGCGTCTACGCCGCGCCGATGGTCCGTGGCCTGTGCCACGTGTCCGCGGTGAGCGTCGTGGTACCGACGGCGAAGGCCGTGGCGACCTTCCGGGTCTACACGGGCGACATCAATGGCGACAACGTCGTGGACGGAGAGGACATGGGCCTGCTCGCGCAGGACTACGGCACCAACGGCTCCGAGGAGACCAACCTCGACGGCGTCGGCTCTGTGAACGACAGCGACATCACCCTCTTCGTCAGTCAGTTCGGACGGTAATCCCCATGAAAACGTGGATGAAGCTCATTGTTCCGCTCCTGATTGGGGCGCTGGCGGCCTGCTCCGACTCCGATTCGGGGCCGGTGACGGTGACTCCGAAGAACGTCACGGTGAAGGCCGGTGAGAAGGCGACCTTCAGCGCCTCGGTGAAGGATGCGAAGGACCCGCGCGTCCTCTGGTCGGTGGAGGGAGGCGACTCCCACGGCACCATCAGCAGCTCGGGCATCTACACCGCGCCGGCCGAGGCTGGCACGTACACCGTGGTGGCCACCAACGCGGTGGACACCTCGAAGAAGGACTCGGCCACCGTCAAGGTGGAGGCGGTCCAGACTCCGACGGTCATCGTGAAGGTGACGCCGGAGGTGGCGACCATCGGGCAGGGGACCGCCACGGACCTCACGGCGGAGGTCTCCGGTTCCTCCATCACCGCGGTGCAGTGGTCCGTGGAAGGTGGCGACGAGAACGGCACTGTCAGCAGCACGGGTCGGTACACGGCGCCGAACAGGCCGGGTACGTACACCGTGACGGCCACCAGCGTGGCGGACCCGACGAAGAAGGGCTCTGCCTCCGTCACGGTGGAGCCTGTCGTCGTCGGGGAGGTGACGGTGACGGTGAGCCCCTCGTCGGGCAGCACCACCTGGGATGGCACCGTCCAGCTGACGGCCGAGGTCACCGGCACCAACAACCTCGCGGTGCAGTGGTCCGTGGAGGGTGGCGACGCGAACGGCTTCGTCAGCAGCACGGGCGTGTACCGCGCGCCGAACAAGACGGGCACGTACACCGTGACGGCCACCAGCGTGGCGGACCCGACGAAGAAGGGCTCCGCCTCCGTCGCGGTGGAGCCTGTCGTCGTCGAGGCAGTGGCGGTGACTGTCTCTCCGAAGACGGGCACGGTGGAGCAGGATGGCTCCTTCTCCCTGTCCGCGCAGGTTACCGGGACGAACAACCTCGCGGTGCAGTGGTCCGTGGCGGGCGGTGACGACAATGGCACCGTGAGCAGCACGGGCGTGTACCGGGCGCCGCGCCGCGCGGGCACGTTCGTCGTGAGGGCCACCAGCGTGGCGGACCCGACGAAGTCCGACTCGGCCACCCTCACCGTGGGCGCCATCGTCGTTCCGACGGTGGAGGTGAGTGTCACTCCGAAGACGGCGACGGTGGGGCAGGGGGCCGTCGTCAATCTCACGGCCGAAGTCACGGGCACTTCCGTCGTCGCGGTGACCTGGGCCGTCGAGGGTGGTTCGTCCAACGGCACCGTGAGCAGCACGGGTGTGTACGCCGCGCCGAACAGGCCGGGCACGTACATCGTGACGGCCACCAGCGTGGCGGATGCGTCGAAGAAGGACTCCGCCGTCATCACCGTGCCCGTCGCCGGCACGGTGAACTACGTGGACCCCACGGGGACGGGCTGGCGCCTGGTTCGCAACGCCAGCCTGTCCACGGGCAACACGCTGGTGCTGGACCTGGTGGGTCCCACGGGCCAGTCCGGCCGCGGCGCGGACCTGACGCTGGGGCTGGATGCGGCCACCGCGTCCTGGTCCACCGTGGACGGCTCCGAGTACGTGGCCAACCGTGGCTACGAGCTCGGCGCCGCGCCCCAGTTGCTCAAGTCGGGCGTGAAGGGCAGCAGGCTGAGCGTGGGCGTGTACCAGAAGGGCGCTCCGGCGCACGCGTACGACGGTGCGCTGCTGTCCGTGGCGCTGACCGTGGAGGCCATCGCCGAGACGCCGGCCGGTATCGTGGTGCCGCTGACCGTCATCAAGGCGCACGCGCTGCCAGCTTCCGGCCCGCTGCAGGCCATCAGCGTGGCGGTGGGCACCATCACCACCGCTCAGTAGTCCGGGGCCAGAAGCAGTGAGAGCGGCGGCCTTCCCCAGGGGAGGCCGCCGTTTTCATTGGCCGCTGCACCTGCTGCCGCCTCGCGCGCCGTCTTGAGATTCCGACTCCGTAGCGCGCCGTTCAACGCGATTCGCGCGAACGCGCTTGCGTTCAATTAACCGAATGGTTAATTTCCCAATGGGTTAAATAAGCCATGCCGATCGATCCGCTCAGCGCCACCTTTGCCGCACTCGCCGACCCGACCCGGCGCGCGATCCTCGCGCGGCTCTCGAAGGGTGAAACCTCCGTCACGGAGCTCGCGCAGCCTTTCGAAATGAGCCTCCCTGCCGTGACGAAGCACCTCAAGGTGATGGAGCGCGCGGGGCTGATTACGCGGAGCCGCGAAGCGCAGTGGCGACCCTGCCGACTCGCGCCGAAGCCGTTGAAGGACGCGAACGCATGGCTCGAGCACTACCGCGAATTCTGGGAGGGCAGCTTCGACCGGCTCGAGGACTACCTCGCCGACCTCCAGGGGCAGAAGCGCCCGGAGCGTGCCCGCAAAGTTCCAGCGCCGAAGAGGCCCAAACGAGGAACACACACATGAATGCAGCGCTCGACCTGAACGAACTCGCGAAGCGGCAGCTGGAACTCTCGCGGCTGATCAGCGCCCCGCGCGCGCTGGTCTTTCAGGCGTTCACCGACGCGAAGATGATCTCCAACTGGTGGGGGCCGAACGGCTTCCGCACGACGACGGTGAGCAAGGATGTGCGTCCGGGTGGCGCGTGGAAGTTCACCATGCACGGACCCGATGGCACCGACTTCCCGAACCACATCGTCTACACGAAGGTCGTCCCCAACGAGCGGCTCGAGTGGGATCACGGCTCGAAGGAGGGCGAGGTGATGTTCAAGGCCGTCGTCACCTTCAAGGATGAGGCGGGAAAGACGCGCGTCACGTTGCAGCACACGTTGCCCACCGTCGAAGCGCGCGAGCAGGCGGCGAAGTACGCAGTTGAAGGTGGCAATCAAACGCTCGCGCGACTCGAGCAGCACCTTGCGACGCAGCAGTAGTCGCGCGTCGCTACGGCGCCTCGCGGCCTCGGGGCCACGGCGCTGTGGTTGCCGGGCCGCGCTTCTCCCTGCTCTCGTGCGTGAGGTGCCCGCTTCGGCGTGGCACACGCATCGCAAAGGTGCCGGTTCATGAGCATTCCGAAGACTCAGTGGCGAGGAAGGTGTCTCGCCCTGGGCATCACCCTTGCCGCTGGCACCCGCGCGGCGGCCGAGACGCCGTGCGAAGTCCCCGGCAATCCCTCGACGTTGTTCTGTCAGTCGAATCCCTCGCACCACAGCTCTGTGTGCCAGGAGGTCTGTACGCAGGGGTTCTGCATCCGCACGGATGAGCAGCACTTCCAGAGGGGGAAGAGCGGGCTGTGTGCTCGCGCTCGATTCCCGGACGCGAGCGGTGACTGGCTCCTGGTCGCTGGGCCCTGGAACCTTCGGTCGCACGGGCCTGGACGTGTCGGCGTCGGGCATGGTGGACCTGACCTTGCTCACCGGAGGTGCTGTCGGCCATGGCCGGCTCACCCGCACCCCGGAGGGGAAGCTCGAAGTCTCGGAGCCCTTCACGTTCCGTCCGCCGCTCGAGGGCCCACCACCCGAGGGCAGCTGCTCGGTTCCGGATCGATGGCAGGAGCGCGTTGCCTGTACGGGCAGGGCGCCGTCCCCCGAAGTCTTCGACAAGGCCCGCGCCGCCTGCACGAGTCTCGGGTATCCCGCATCGATGCAGACGCCGCCACAGGGCGCGTGCTCCGCACACGGGTGTCTCACGGCCGTGCCCGTGCAGAAAGGCGCGCTGGATGTGGGCGGGTGGTGCCTGGCCTGGGTGGATACGCAGGGGCCCGTCCATTGGCTCCCGAAGCCTGGCGAGTACAGGGCCGCCTTTCAATGGGACGTGCGGGGCGAGACGCTCTGCGCGCACGTGTACGGGGGCTGCACGAACCGAGAGGCATGCCTGAAGGAAACCTGCTTCGCGGCGGCCCCTCCGCACCGGCGGCTGCTGCCGCACCAGCGCTCGCCGCTGGAATCGGACGGGGAGTACTTCGTGGGTCCGGCGGCGTCTCTGGTGAGGATGGATGGGACGCTCGATGACGCCGCGTGGGGCCAGGCCCGCGAGGTGGTGGCCGAGACGCGGGCCCGCCTGAGGTACGGCGCGCGTGCGTGGAGCGGTCCCGCGGATTCTTCCGTCCGGCTCAGGCTGCTGCATGACGCGGACGGCATGCTCCTCGCCGCCCGTGTCCGGGACGACCGGGTGGTTCCGCTCGCGCGGGGCGTCCCAGGCGTCGGAACGGACCACCTGGAGCTCGACTTCAGCCACCAGGGAATCAGGCACGCCCGGTACGCGCTGTTGCTCGGTACGGACCGAAAGGTGTCCCTGCGGCAGTGGCGGGATCGGAGGGGGCGTGACGTCGACTGGCCCCTCGAGTCCCAGTGCGTCTGGGCCCCCGAGGACGGGGGGTATGCGGTCGAGTGCCGCATCCCGAATGGCGTCATCCTCTTCATCCCTGCGGTGCCCGGTACATCGTGGTTCTCCGTCTGGGGCTCGGACGCGGACCAGCCCGGGACGCAGAAGACGCTGATGGGAGCGCTGCTGAGTGAAAGCTTCGTAAGCGAGGTGCGGCCGACCCTGGAGGAGGCGCTCTCCATCGAGCAGCAGAAGGGTGCGAGGCTTCCATGCGTGGACGGCGAAGAAGGGCGTTCCGGCTCGCGCTGGTGGGGCTCTTCGTCCTGGCTTCGCGCGCCTCCGCGGGCGAGCCCTGCCGCGACGTAGGGGCGGCGTCCGACGTGGTGTCGTGCATGACGGACCCCGAGGACTGGGAACGCCTCTCGTGCGACACGCGCTGCCAGGAGGCCTACTGCGTGGCCCTGCGCAATGACTCCCTGCGGCCCGGCATGGCCGCGGAGTGGTGCCTGGTGGTGACAGACCGGCAGGGCACGGTGACAGGGAGCCTGACGCTCACTGAAACCGAGGACCCGAAGGTCACCCGGGCGAGCGAAGCGGGGGTCATCGACGTGCGGGGATGGGGCGAAGCGCGTCGCACGTTCATGCTGCGCTCGAAGCGCCAGAAGGACGGCTCGCTCGTGGAAATGGCCCGGACGCTCGGGCGCACGCCCCAGGCGACTCCCACTCCCATACCCAAGCCGAGACAGAAGGCGGAGGCTCGTTTCCTTCGGTGCGAAACCGAAGGCGGCAGCAAGGCGGTAGACTCTTGGGCAGCTGCCATCGAAAGAGCCGGAGCGGCTCCTGTAACTTCGCTGAAGGTCCCGTGATCATGGTTCGCTTGGACTCGATATTTCCTGACCTGGCCGAGCGATTCAGGCTCGCAACCCCTGAGCAGCAGCGGAAGGCCGCTCTGAATGCAATCGTGCTTGCTGCCATGAGGGTTGGCCTCGAAGGCGAAGGAGTTGTTCCCGCGCTTGAGCAGCTTCGTCGTGGAGGAGAGGTGGATCGCGAGCTGCTCGCGAAGGTCGAGCGCCTCGCTACCCGGCTCGATGATGAATATCTCCGCATGGATGAGGACAGCGAGGAAGCGAAGAGGCCGGAGGCGCTCAAGCTTTTCTCGAAGGCGCGGGCCGCCTCCGCTCTGCGGTTTGCCCTTTCCGAGGCCCCTGGGCAGCTACATGAGGCGATTTATGAGGCGATTACAGCGGTGGACGATCCCGCTGTAATCGTAGGGCCAGTGGCCAATGAACTCCGGCGATGACGACCAACTGGAGCTGCTTCCGTCACTGGGAGCAGCCCAGTTCCGTGGGCACCCGAGATGTGATGGACGGTGTCCGGCGGCCAGTCGCGGAAGCGCCGGTAGGCTGAAGAGGGGTGGCACGGGCCGGTGGCCCTCAGGGCGCCCCACTGCATGCCTGTGCGCAGCAGCAGCAGGATGGCGTCCATGGCCAGCCGGTCGGGCAGAGACTCCGGTGTAACGCGGCTGGCGGCAATCCACGACCGTGCCCCGGCTCGACCGACGCCGGGGCGCGGCCCTGGTTGCTAGGGCGTGTTCAGCACGGCGACGTCGCAGGCGGTGAGCTCGCGGCTGTAGGTCCGGACATCGTCGAACGAAGCCGGAATGCTGGCGAAGGTGCTCGGGCAGGTCGGCAGCCTGCGGCCGATGCGGAACGAATTGGCGCCCGTGAGGTTCGTCGTCGCAGCGCTGGTCGCGGAGCCGACCAGCACGCCGTCAATGTACACTTTGAGCGAGGTTCCGCCGCGGGTATAGACGACGTGGTGCCAGTCGCCGTTGTTGAGCGGCGATGGAGAGACGTTGACGCCGGCACCGTTGGTGCCTGCCGCGTTCTCGTACATCTCAAGCGACGCTACCGAGGTGCTGCCGTTGAGCCTTGCAGAGAGGTAGTTGCCTGCGCTACCGGCCACCCGGTTCCCGATGAGATCTCCGCCGCGGGCGGCGCTGAAGGTCGTCTTCAGCCAATAGCTCACGGTGAAGTCGTTCGTCCCGAATTGCCCGGGCGCGAGGCCGAAGTCGACGTGGGCGTTGAGATCGCACTGCTGGGTGGGCGTGAGGGTGATTGCGCCGGAGCCGTCGAAGCTGACCGTCCGCGACGCCGAGCTGCCCAGCGTTCCGTTCGACGTACCCGCCGAGTCCAGGGCGGTGCCGCCGCTGGCCTCGTCGAAGGTCCACCGGTGGGCCAGGTTGCTGGTCGTGTCGCCGGTGAGCGGGCCACCGGTGCAGCTCCCCTCCTGACAGGTGTCCGGCTGGGTGCAGGCGTTGCCGTCGCTGCACGCCGTGCCATTGGGGGCCGCCGGATTGGAGCACTGCCCGGTCGACGGATCACAGGTGCCCGCGACGTGGCACGCGTCGAGAGGCGCGCAGACCACCCCCGCGCAGAGGTCGGGCTCGCAGGTGTAGCTCCCGGGCGTGTTGACGCAGATTTCACCCGGCTGGCAGTTCGCCGTCCCGTTGGCGCACTCGTCAATGTCGGTGCAGACGCTCGGCTGTCCCGTGCAGGTGTAGCCCGGCTCCACTGCGCAGACGCTGTTGCAGCCGTCTCCAGAGAGTTGATTGCCGTCGTCACAGATTTCGAATCCGCCCAGCACCCCATCACCACAGACGGGCCGCAGCGACGTCTCCACCGCGTCCACCAGGTAGAGCGCGACCGCACCCTTCAGGCGCACGTAGCGATAGGGTACGTTCCCCGGGTACGTCGCCACGGCGATATGCGTCCCCAGGCCCAGCTCCACCAGGTGCAACGAGCTGGAGCCGATGAAGGTCCCATCCGCCTTCAGGAAGTCCACCTGCGCCACCAGCGCCAACGACAGGCCCTGGTAATAGACACGCAGATCGCCGGTGCCTTCCTCGCCCGCCCCCAGGTCCAGCACCAGCGCCGCGTTGAGCAGGCCCAGGAGCGTCGCCGCCTGTCCATCCGGCGCGCCCAGCGCCGCGCTCGCGTTGAGCACCGCCGCGTTGGTGCCCGGCGCGACCGCGTCCGCATACGGGTCCCACGTCAACGAGGCTTCCGGACGCTCACGCGTCAGCGCCCCGTTGTCCTCTTGCGACACCCCCTCTTCAGGAGGACGTACCTTCTCCCCCAGGGACTCCACACCACACGCCCCCAGCGACATGGTCAGCGTCACGGCCAGACCCCAAGACCACAGCACACCAGAATAGATTCGCATCGAGTGGCTCCCCGATGAGCAGGATGAGGCCCGGAATGGACAGTCCCCCCTCATGGAATTCAAGACACTACTCCAGGCTTCCGACAGCTCGGCGCGCAAGATTTGGATGGCCAGCGTCGGCCTGACACCAGCCGACAGGCACTTGAGTGCCATGGACACCTGATTCCCGACATGCATCCGCCCGCCTCCTCGAATCGACGTGGGCAGGAATTGGTCCGCTTGCGGCGTGAGGCGACGGTGCTGCGAGAGGCGCGTGGCCTTGACCCGCTCATGACGCAGCGACCGAAGCTTGGATAGCACAGGCACCCAATTCGGCTCGGCGCTGCTTCCGGTACGGCCCCGAATCCGCAGGCCTTGGAGTGGGAGGGCGGACGCCGGAACGGACACGCTATTGGTTGTTGAAGTGCACTGGAACACGCCTCGCGTTTCGCGCGTCGCATGCGCAATTCAGCCTCCCCAAGAAGGTAGCCGGGGAGGGGAAATGAATCGATTTGTTGTGCTGGGGTTGATGGTGTCGAGCAGGGGCGGGGAATGCCTTTCGATACGGGAGACGGGGAAAGTCCCATTGTATCGTCTGTATAAGGGTGCCGTGGGCGACCATTTCGATACGACCTCCTGGCAGGAACGGGACATTGCAATCGTGACGCATGGATACGGCTACGAGGGAATCGCCTGCTATGTCTTCGCCAGCCAGGCTGAGGGTACGTGTCCCTTGTACCGACTCTGGAGCGGCAGCGATCACTTCTACACGCTGTCGTGGGGGGAGGCGCCCTCTGCCCTCGTGGCGCACCTGCCAGCGCCCGTCGCTATCCCGTCAGACACATACCTCCTGACAGTGACAGCCCAGTAATTTCGAAGACGCCCACGTCACCCATGAACGAACCGACCACGGGCGGCTCGAGCACGCCCCGGCGATTGTCCGCCCAATTGAGGCGACACGAGCCCTCGTTTGGGATCGACGACTTCCACGCCACGAAGTGCTCCAGCGTGGAGGCGCGGACATTTTCGTGCCGAGTCACGCTGGAGGGATCGCGGCCCGCCATCGAGAAATTGATGCTCCGGAATCCGGAGCAGGCGTGTGCTTCAGCCCGGCCAGCGCTGGAGCGAACCCTCGAGGTACTTCGCCCGACAGGCCCGGCGCTGGACCTTGCCGCTGGACGTCTTGAGCACCTCGCCGTGCTGGAGCAGGACGAGCTCGTGGACGTCGAGCGAATGCGCCGCGGCGACGGCCTGGCGCACCTTCTTGAGCACCTCTGCCTGCTCCAGGACGTGCGCTCCCGCTCCGTCTCCGGGGGGCGTGTACTGACGGTCCACCTCGATGAGCACCACCAGCTTCTCCTCGTTTGACTGCTCCACCGAGAAGGCCACGCAACAACCCAGCCGGAAGCCCTCGTGCTGCGTCTCCACCGTCTGCTCGATGTCCTGTGGATAGTGATTGCGTCCATCCACGATGATGAGGTCCTTCAGGCGCCCGGTGACGAACAGCTCTCCCTCTCGCTGGAACCCCAGGTCCCCCGTGCGCAGGAAGCCGCCCTCGGCCTCGTGGCCTCGGACTCGCGCCTGGAAGGTCTCCGCGTTCTGCTCGTCACGGCCCCAATAGCCCTGGGTGACGTGCGGCCCGGCGACCCAGATCTCTCCCACCTCACCGTCGGCGCACGCCTCGGACGTCTCTGGATTGACGATGCGCAGCTGGCCTCCCGCCCAACCCCTCCCGCAGCCCACCAGCGTCCGCGTGCCCTCCGCGCCGGGGACGGCCTCGACGACGCGATTGCGCTCCAGGGCTCCCGCATCGACGCCCAGGGTGCGGTGAGAGGCCATGCGGGCCCCTCCCGTCGCATAGAGCGTCGCCTCGGCGAGTCCATAACAAGGGTAGAGCGCCGCCTTCTGGAAGCCCTGTGGCGCGAAGGACTCGGCGAAGCGCTCCAGGGTGTCTGCTCTCACGGGCTCCGCGCCGTTGAAGGCAATCTTCCACGAACTCAGGTCCAATCCCTCGCGCTGCTCGGGCTTCACCTTCCGAACGCACAGCGCATAGCCAAAGTTGGGACCTCCGCTCACCACTCCCCGGTATTTGCTGATGGCTCGCAGCCACCGCACCGGGCGCTGCAAGAAGGAATAGGGCGACATCAACACGCCGTGCGAGCCCAGGAACATGGGCTGCAACACCGTGCCGATGAGCCCCATGTCGTGGTACAGCGGCAGCCAGCCCACGGTCGTCGAGGTCGAGTCGTTGCCGAAGCCCTGGCGAATCATCTCCTCGTTCGCGAGCAGGTTCCGGTGCAACACCATCACGCCCTTGGGCGTCGACGTGGAGCCGGACGTGTACTGGAGAAAGGCCATGCTGTCGCCCGTGATTCGCGGCGGCCTCCAGCTCGCCTCCTGGCCCTCGGGCAGCGCGTCCACCGCCAGCCACCGCAGCTCCTTCAGCACCGGGTACATCTCCGAGAACGCCTTCACGCTCTCCAGGATGTCGCTCGTGGTGAGCGCGAAGCGCGGCTTTGCGTCCGCGATGATGGAGAGCAGTCGCGCCAGGGTCTGCTCGTTCTGGGGCGGGTAGACGGGCACCGCCGTCACGCCCGCGTCGAGGCAGCCGAAGAAGGACCCGATGTACTCCAGCCCCGGCGCGAACAGTAGCAGGGCCCGGTCCTCGCGAGCGCCCTGCTCCTGGAGCGCCGCGGCGACGGCCCGAGAGCGCTGGTCCAGCTCCGCGTAGCTCCAGCGCTGCTCTTCGTCCTCTCCATTGACGAGGAAGGTATAGGCGGGCGCCTCGGGCTGGACGCTGGCGCGCCACCGCAGCAACTCGCTCAGCGTGGTGATGGACGGAGGAATGGCGGTCACGGTGTGGCTCCTTCAGAGGATGGGGAGATGGGCGGCGCCTCGGCGTGCGGGCCAGGGGCCACCTCGCGCTCGGCTTCGAGCGCGTGCAGGGGACGGTGGAGGGCGACCAGGCCCGTCAACAGGACGGTCAGCGTGCCCGCGAGAATGAACATCACCGCGATGCCTCGCCCCGCTCCCGTGCCGACGAATGTCCCCAGCAGGGGGACCAGCGCTCCTCCTGGACGGAGCGCTGGCTCGAACACGAGGTCCGCCAGGGGACCGGAGATGGCGTAGGCGAGCGGCAGCATCATCCCGGTGAGGGCCCCGCTCATGGCGAAGACCCGGCCCCGGAGCGGCAACGGGACGATGCTTTGGAGGATGGACTGGCTGGAGCCGTTGATGATGGGAATGCCGAAGAAGAATGCGAAGGCGACGCCCGCCAGCAATGGGAGCGAGGTCCCCAGTCCGACCATGACGAGGCACAGGCCGCACGCGAGCTGGAAGAGCAGGACGCCGTGAATCTTGCGCCGGGGGCCGCCCCAGGCGCTCATCACCACGCTGCCCGCCATCAGCCCCACGCCTCCCGCGGTGGTGAGCATGCCCAGCGCCTTCACGTCCGCGAGCGCCAGCACCAGCGGCGTCACCAGCACCTCGACGACGCCGGTGATGAAGTTGCTGCCCGCGAGGAAGCCGAGCAGCGCGAACAGGCCGGGCGTGGCTCGCATATAGGCGCCGCCCTCCCGCACCGAAGTGAGAAGGGAGGGCTGTCCCGCCTCGGACATGGCGGCGGCGGGGCGCTCCGGGAGGCGCAACACGAAGAGCGGCAGGACGCCGAGGGCGAAGCTCACCGCGTCGATGAGCAGGATGCCCTCCAGGTCGACCACCGCGAGCAGGAAGGCGCTCATCAGCGGCGCCCCCAACTGCGCGCAGGCGAGCCCCAACTGGAGCATGCCGTTGGCGCGGCCCAGGTGTTTGGGCGGCACCATCGTGGAGACCAGCACGGCGAAAGCGGGCTGCTGGAACGCGCCAGCCACGGAGACGATGGCCGTCGTGATGTACGCGTGCCATGGGCGGAGCTGTCCCGTGAAGAGCAGCACGGCCAGCACCAGCGTCATGAGTCCGGCCGTCAGGTCGCTCAGCAGCAACACCCGCTTTAGCTTCCACCGGTCCACCAGCGCGCCCGTCACCGGTCCCAGCAGGACGCCCGGGAGCGCGGCGCACAGCATGATGAGCGCGAAGCGCGTCACGCCTCCCGTCGTCTGGTACATCCAGACGCCCAGGGCGAAGCTGGTCAGCGAGGAGCCCAGCAGGGACACCACCTGCCCCAGCCAGAGCGCCAGGGCGCGTCCGAGCGAGAACTCAGGCGCGGGCACCACCGTGGCCGCCGTCATGAGCCACGCTCCGTGGACGCGTGCTCCAGATGCCAGCGCACGCGCTCCGCGAGCACCTCGACGTGTGGCGCGGCCAGCATCGTCATGTGGTCGCCCGGGACGTCTTCGACGACGACGGGGCGTGGTGCGTGGTGCCGCCAGCCCCAGGTGGCGTCGTCCTCGAAGTCGCCTGGCAGGACGCCGTCCTCCTCGTGCCGCTCCCTGGCCCGGAAGAGGGTGAGGGGGGCGGGGCGCGCGTCCGCCGGGAGGATGTAGGTGATTTCGTAGGCGCGCTTGTAGACCTGGATGAGGCCACGCACCTGCTGGCTGTCTGCGTCGGGGGGCAGCAGGCCCCCTTCTACGAGCCGCCCGGTGACGTGGGCGAGCCGTTCCTCCGGGGTGAGGGGCCTGAGCGCCTCGGCGGAGACTCCAAGGTCCACGCCATACAGCCGGCCCGCGACGCTGGCGACGGAGGCCATCCAGTCCGCGTCGTCGAGCGCGGGCGATTCGGAGGCGGGCTCCTGGTGCCTGGGCACCGGAGTGTTGAGGAGGCCCAGGAAGGCGACCTCCTCGCCTCGCGCGCGAAGCCGCTGCGCCATCTCGAAGGCCACCCAGCTCCCGAAGGAGTGGCCCAGCAGGTGGTAGGGGCCGTGCGGCCGCACCCGCTGGAGCGCCTGGACGTAGCACTCCGCCATCTCCTCCACGGAGGCGTGCGGCGGCTCCGCTCCATCCAGTCCCCGTGCCTGGAGTCCGTAGAGGGGCCGAGACGTCCCCAGCCGCCGCGTCAGCTCACGGAAGTAGAGGACGTTGCCGCCCGCGCCCGGTACGCAGAACAGCGGCGGCCCTTCGCCCCCGGCGTGGAGTGTCACCAGCGGAGACCACGGGCTCGCGCCGTCATGCTCAATCGCTCGCGCGAGCTGCTCGAGCGTGGGGCCCTGGAAGAGGACCGCCAGGGACGGCGCCTTGCCGAAGCGCTCGCGAATCCGAGCCACCAGCCGGACGGCGAGCAGGGAGTGTCCGCCCAGGTCGAAGAAGCTGTCGCTCGCGCCGATGGGGCCCGTTCCCAGCAACTCCTCGAAGAGCGCAGCGAGCTTCTGCTCGGTGTCTCCGCGCGGCGCGATGAAGCCCTCCGCCGCCTCTCGCCGGGAGTCCCCAGGCACAGGCAGCGCCTGCCGGTCCACCTTGCCGTTGGGCGTGAGGGGGAAGGCGTCCAGGAGCACGAAGGCCGAGGGCACCATGTACACGGGCAGGTGCTGGCGCAGGTGCTGACGGAGCGCCTCCTCGCCCACCGCGTCGGGCGCTGTCAGCGTGAGGTACGCGACGAGCTGCCGCGCCGCCCCGTCGCCTCGGACGAGCAGCTCCACGGCGCGCACGCTCGCGTGCTCCAACAGCTTCGCCCTGATTTCATCCAGCTCGATGCGATGGCCGCGCAGCTTCACCTGCGTGTCATTGCGCCCGATGAACTCCAGCGTGCCGTCCGCCGCGTGGCGCGCCAGGTCCCCCGTCCGGTACAGGCGCGCGCCGGGCTCATCGCTGAAGGGATGCGGGATGAAGCGCTCGGCCGTGAGGCCCGGCTGCGCCCAATAGCCTCGTGCCAGCCCCACGCCGCCGACGAACAGCTCCCCCGCGACTCCGATGGGCACGGGCTGCAGCGCCGCGTCCAGCAGGTACATCTCCGCGTTGGGGAAGGGGCGGCCAATCGGGACCGTCTGCTCGCTGGGGCTGGGCGTGACGGACTCGAAGAAGGTGCTGTCGATGGTCGCTTCGCTGAGCCCGTATGAACTCACCAGCCGCGTGTCCGCGCCGCACAGGCCCCGGAGCTGGGTGTACTCGCGCATGTCCCACGTATCCGAGCCGACGATGAGCAGCCGCATGAAGTCCAGCCGCTGTCCTCGCTCCTGGAGGTGGGCCATCAGCAAACGGACCACCGCGGGCACGAACTCTCCACAATCCACCTGCTCACGCACCATCAGCGCGTGCAGCCGCTCGGGCTCCAGCAGCCACTCACGTGGGCAGAGCACGAGGGCGGCGCCCGAGCCGAGGGCTCGCGCGAGATCCCCGCTGAAGACGTCGAAGGAGAAGCTCGCCATCTGCAGGTGAGCACGCAGCGTGGGCAGCCGGTAGTCGTGCTCCCAGGCGAAGTAGGCGTTCGCGAGCCCGCGATGGTCGACCATCACTCCTTTGGGTCGCCCTGTGGAGCCCGACGTGTAGACGACGTACGCGAGGTGCTCCGGTCCGGAGCCTCCAGTGGGGGCCGTGTCCGGGCGGCCTTCGATGGCGAGGGCGTCCTCGTCCAGGCTCACCACGGCGGGCCGGGACGCAGGCAGCGTGGCGCGCAGGGTGCTCCGGGTGATGAGCAGCGCGGGCTGGCTGTCGGAGAGCATCAGCGCGGTGCGGTCCGGCGGATAGGAGGGGTCCAGCGGGACGTAGGCGCCCCCGGCCTTGAGCACGGCGAGGACGGCCACCACCAGGTCGACGGAGCGCTCCAGGAAGATGCCCACGCGCTGCTCGGGGCCCACGCCCAGGGCGCGCAGGTGGTGCGCGAGCTGGTTGGCGCGCTGGTCGAGCCGGGCATACGTGAGACGGCGCTCCGGGTCGACGACCGCGATGGCGTCCGGTGTCCTGGCGGCGTGGGCCGCGATGAGGTGGTGCAGACAGGCCCCGTCCGGGACCTCCAGGCGGGCCTCGTTCCAGCCGTGCAGCACCTGCTGTCGCTCTTCCGGCGGGAGCAGTGGCAGCGTGGCCAGGGGCTCGTCGGGCAGCGCGGCGATGCCGGCCAGCAGCGTCTGGAAGTGCGCCACCATGCGGTCGGCGGTGGTGGCGTCGAAGAGGTCCCGGTTGTACTCCCACGTGCCTTGCAGTCCGTCCGCCTCCTCGGCGAGCCAGAGCGTGAGGTCGAACTGGGCGAAGGACTCTCCCGGGACGGAGTAGGACTCCAGCCGCAGTGCCCCGACCGCGGCCTCGGCCTCGGGGGTGTTCTGCAGCACCAGCATGGCCTGGAAGAAGGGCGGGAAGCTGGTGTCGCGCGTGGGGGCCAGCTCCTCCAGCAGCTTCTCGAACGGGACGTCCTGGTGCGCGTAGGCCCCCAGCGTCACGTCCACCACGCGCCGCAGCAGCTCACGGAAGCGCGGGTTGCCGGACAGGTCCGTGCGCAGGACGAGGGTGTTGAGGAAGAAGCCGATGAGCGGCTCGATGGCGGCGCGGTTGCGATTGGCGATGTACGTG
>NZ_JBLZWL010000132.1:0-43581 GCF_049194865.1 Corallococcus terminator
TCGCCATACAGACTCGCCACGTCGCACTCGAAGGCCACGTCGTCCGCCTGCCACACGGACCATCGCGGGTGCTCCACGCGGTACTCCGCGCAGCCGCCGTCGCGCTGAGGCGTGTAGCCCCAGTAGTGCTCGGTGATGAACTCTTCTTGCGAGCCCGGGGTGCTGGCGGTGGGCGTGCCGCGCGTGTGAGCCGCGAGCCGGTGCCAGCGGCCCTCGTGCTTCCAGGCGTATTCGAGTCGACCCGGAGTGCCCTGCTCGGCGCCCTCCATCTCCACGACGTGCCGCATGGGCAGCGCGAGATACGGCTCGTTGTAGACGACGCGCGCCACGGTGGCGATGGCCCACCGGGGCACCAGCTCTCGCACGAAGGCCACGCCGCGCCGCCAGCCTTCGGGGCCCAGGTGGCGCACGTAGAAGCGCAGGTTCACCTCGTCGAAGTCCCGGTGGAAGGGCACCACGAGTCCCCGCACGCGGGTGTCGAGGAAGCGGAAGCCCACCATGCTGACGAAGGACCTGCCGTTCCACGTATCCAGCTCGGTGCCGCGTGGCACGAGCGGCGCGAGCACCTTCGGGTCCACCTCGTAGTTGAGCATCACGAGGTACCGCCACGTGGCCGTGAGGAAGGGGCGCATGCCCCTTCGTAATGCGCTCCACGCCACGCTGTCCCGCTCCGCGCGGCCTTGTCGGAACCCGGGCTTACTGGATTCGGAAGCCGATGTTTTGTGGGAGGGAGAACATGTAGAGGATCGCCACCACCATCATCACCGTGGCCAGGGCGAGGAGGGAGACCTTCAGCGATGGGTGGAGCAGCTTCGTCGACACGCCCGCGAAGAAGAGGACCGAGGCGAAGAGGACGACGCAGAAGGTGAAGTTGTCGCCGTGCTGGTTGGACTGCCGCGCGCTCTCGAAGTACTGAGAGGCCTGGTCGGCCAGCTCCCGACTCTTGTCGAGCGGGGCGGGGTGATACTCGGGGCGGGTGAAGGGGGTTCCCCCCGGAGCCTCGTCCGGATGGGTCGCCTCCGCGCGCCAGGCCTCGAAGGCGGGCCGGAACTCCTCGCGGAAGCGCCGCTCGAAGAACTCGGTCCGTCGCGTGTCGCCGTCGGTCCACGCGTCAGCCCAGCTCTCGAAGAGGCTGGTGTCGATTTCCACCATCAGCGCCATCTCGGTGGAGGCGCGCACCGACTCCGCGCGCAGCGCGTTCGCCTTGCTGTACTGGAAGGACTGCTCACCGCTCCACCGGGTCGACTGGTAGGCCGTCCAGGCGGACCCGACGGTGGCGAGCGCCAGCAGCACGGTGGCCAACAGCTCCAGCACGTACTCCCGGCGCCGCTCGTGCGCGGGGCGGAGGTGGAGGAGCGCGTCCGCGATTTCCTTCCGAAGCTCGTGCGGAACCGTTGGAGGCGTGTCCGTTTCCATGGCCATCCTTCACCGCGGTGGAGGAGTCATCACCGCGCGGAGCAGGGCCATCGGAGCGGGCACGCGTCGTCGCGACATGAGCGAGACCTCCCGTGATGTCCCGGAGGGAAGATGGAGCCTGCGCCTCGCGAATGGGACGCAGAGGGGTCGGCCGGGCGGGTGCGTGGAGGGCCGCCAGGGCTTCCCCCATGGCGAACGGGCCCACGCCCCACCGTGAAGTCGCTAGGATGCGCGCCGCCGATGCGCACCCCCTTCACCGTCCTTCTCCTGACCCTCTCGTGCCTCGTGGCCGCGTGCCGCGATGAACAGGCGGGCCCCAAGCCGCGCCCGTCCCGCCTGCCCGAGCCCGCGAAGGCCCGCGTCCTGGACGCCGCGCCCTCGGACCTGACGTTCCGCGGCGGCGCCACGTTCGCTGGAGGCTCGGTGGTGTACCTGGGCTCGAAGGTGACGCCCCCGAATGCCGCGCCGGGCGAGCAGGTCCGACTGGCGCACTACTTCCAGGCGAAGCGTCCGCCCCCGCAGGGGTATGGCTTCTTCGTCCACGTGGTGGACGTGGCGACGGGGGGAATGCTCGTCAACGCGGACCACGAGATTCAGGATGGCGCCGCGCCGCTGGCCTCGTGGCCGGTGGACAAGGTCATCGAGGACGTCCACTCCGTGCCGATGCCTCCCGTGCCCTCCCGGGCCATGCTGGGCTTCTGGCGGGGCGACGAGCGGCTGCCCGTGGATGAGGTCGCCTCGCATGACGGCTCTCACCGGATGCTCGGCCCGCAGCTGGGCGGCGCGGCTCCAGAGCTGCCCGAGTATGTCGTCCGCAGGGCGAGCGCCGCGCCCACCATCGACGGCGTGCTCGACGACGCGGTCTGGAAGACGGCCACGCCCGTGGTGTTGCGGGGCAGCTTCGATGGTCGCCCGGTGAAGCCGCGCACCGAGGCGCGGCTCGCCTACGACGACGCGTTCCTCTACGTGGCCTTCGACTGCGAGGACCCCGACGTCTGGGGCACGCTGCGCAAGCGCGATGACCCCATCTACGAGCAGGAGGTGGTGGAGATCTTCCTCGACGCCAATGCGGACGGGCGCACGTACAACGAGCTCCAGGTGTCACCGCACAACGTCAACTTCGACGCGTACTTCCCCGCGCGTCGGCAGGGGATGGACCTGTCCTGGGACTCGGGGATGACGTCCGCGGTGAAGGTCCGAGGCACGCTGGACGACGCGTCCGACAAGGACGACGGCTGGTCCGTGGAGCTGCGGATTCCCTTCGCGAAGCTCGCCGAGGTGCCGAACGTGCCGCCGCGCCCCGGCGAGCGCTGGCGCTTCAACCTCTACCGGCTGGAGCACCACGGCCGGCGCACGGTGGAGGGGCAGGCCTTCTCGCCCCTCTTCGTCGGCGACTTCCATGCGCTGCCGCGCTTCGCGTGGCTGACCTTCCAGTGAGTCACCGGCCCCGCGCGCTCACGCGTGCGGAGTGATGTCCCACTGGGCGTCCGCCACGGAGCGCTCCGAAGGGTCCCCGAGGAAGCGGAGGAAGCCTTGGAGCTCCAGCGTGTCGATGAGCTCCTCGGACGCCTGTTGGGAGTAGCCCTTCAGGTCCACGAGCAGGTCCCGCATGAGTGATTTGCCGCGCAGGTAGCCCACGGGCTCTCCAGGGCCCAGCGCGTCCTTCAGGTCCGCCGTCAGCTGCCGCAGGTCGATGTCCTCGGGATTCATCGACTCAACGGTGGGAATGGCTCGCACCAACGGCAAGTCGCGCGTCTTCCACCGCTGGCTCGCGCGTCAGGTGGGGGACCAGCCGAACATCCTCGCCGTCACTCTCCACCGTGACGGCGCCGTCGATGTCGGTCCGCCAACACTCGCTGCCCGCGGCCCGATAGCGCGCCTCCACCTCCGGGTGGGGAAAGCCGAAGCGGTTGCGTCGGCCGACACAGAAGACGACGTGACGCGGCCGGATGCGGTCCACCAGGGCCTGGGTGGAGGAGGTGCGCGAGCCGTGGTGCGGCGCCTTCAACACTGTCACCGGCTCCAGCGTGTCCGTCAGCAGCGCCTCGGCGTCGTGCTCCATGTCCCCGGGCAGCAACACCGTGACGTCCCCGTGCCGGACGCGCAGCACCACGCTGCGGTCATTCACGCCTTCCAGCAGCTCGCGCTCCTCTGCTCCGGGTGGCCCCAGCACCTCCAGCGTCGCCTCGCCCAGGCGCAGCGAGGGATGTCCGGCCTCCACCGTCTCCACGCTCGCGTCGCGCGCCGCCGCCACCACCTGACGTGACAGCGGCCCGCCCTCGTCGCCGGCCGGCAGCCACAGCCGCGCGGTGGGCACGTGCCCCAGCGTGGAGATGAGCCCCAGCGCATGGTCAGGATGGGGATGGGACAGCACCGCCAGGTCCAACGTGGAGATGCCCTGGTGTCGCAGATAGGGGAGGACGAAGCGGACGCCCGTGTCCGCGCCGTTCGGCGAGCCGCCTCCATCCACGAGCGCGTGGTGTCCGCGCGAGCTGAGCACCACCGCGTCGCCCTGGCCGACGGAGAGGAAGGTGACGCGCAGGCCCGGCTCGGGCGCGAGCCTGGGGACGAGGGCCGCCGCGACGAGTGCCACGGGAGCGAGCCAGCCGCACGCGCGCCACCGGCCCGAGCCCAGGGCCCACGTCAGCAGTCCGAAGGCATACAGCGCGGACCAGCCGCCGAGCGGAGGCACCTCCACCGACGCCAGGGGCATGGCCGCGAACACGCGGGTGATCCACAGCAGCGCCTCCGACGCCCACGCGCCCAGCCACAGCACGGGAGTCGCAAGCGGTGGCGCCACCACGAACAGCGCGGCCCCACCCGCCGCGAGCCCCGTGAGCAGGCCGCAGAGGGGCAGGGCGATGACGTTGGAGAGCAGCCCCGCCAGGCTCACCCGCCCGAAGGCAGAGGCCGCCACGGGCAGTCCCGAAAGCGTGGCGGCGGCACTCGCGCACAAGGTCTGCGCCATGGTCTCTCGTCCCTGTCCCCAGAGTCGGGCCCAGCGGCGCGGCTCACGTGGGTCCGGTTTCGCGAAGGGGAGGGCCAGGCGCATGGCCGGCACGAGCAGCACCAGCCCGAGCACCGCGAGGAACGACAGCCTCAGCGACAGGTCCTCCACGCTGGAGGGGGCCCACATCACCAACACCAGCGCCGCGGCGCAGAGGCCATTCAGCCCGTCCGCGCGCTTCCACCACGCCAGCCCCAGCAGCACCACCGTCGCCATCACCGCCGAGCGCACCGCGGGAGGCTGGCTGCCGGTGAACAACACGTAGGCCCAGACGAACGGCACCGCCGCGGGCGCCGCCACCCGCCGGGCATCCAGCTTCCGCCACCGAGCGCCAGCCCGCACCAGCAGCCGGCGCAACAGCGCGAGGGTCATCAAGGCGAGGGCCGCGACATGCAAGCCGCTTACGCTCAGCACGTGCGCGAGGCCCGCTCGCGAGAAGGCCTCCTCCCAGTCGGCATCCAGCTCCGCGCGCCGCCCCGCGGCCAGCGTGAGGAAGAGGGCCGCGGAGTCTCGTGAGGGCGCCACGCGGTGGGTCGCCTCGGCCAGCCGCTCCCGCGTGTCCTCCATCGACCATCGCCACGTGGGCGCCAGGGACAGCACGAGCAGGCGTTTGGCGTCCGCCGCCCCCGTGAAGGCCACGCCCTGCCGACGACGGACGGACGTGAAGTCCTTCTCGCCAGGATTGGCCGCGGGGGTGTCGGGAGTCAGTCGAGCCCGGACCCTGAGGCGCTGTCCGGCAAGCAGCGGCGGCGGTGCTCCGCGAAGCGTCAGGTTCAGCTTGAAGCGGGCGCTCTCGAGCACCCCGTCCTCGGGCCCCGCACGCGCCACCACCAGTCGCACCCGCGTGACGTCGTCCAGGCGGTCCACCCGCTCGGCTTCGCCCTCCACCACGGCATCGCCACCCCTCGCCAGGGCCTCGGGGATTTCGACGCGGGATTCCCACCGCGCGAGCCCTGCTCCGGCCATCCAGAGTGCGCCCAGCACCGCCAGATGGGAACCAGGCAGGCGTGCGAGCCCCAGGCTGACCGCTCCCAGGAAAACCCCGCAGACCAGAAATAGCTCCGCCGGGCCGTCCGTTCCGGGAGACCAGAGAGCGCCCAGCAGCAAGCTCAACGAGGGAAAGAAAAGGGGACGCGTCCCCAGGTCGCGCCACGCGTAACGATCCACCACCACCCCGCCCAACACCGTCCGTCACGCTGGCTCGTACACCGAGCGAGATCGCGTATGAAAAGCGACAACGTAGTCGGGCGCGTCCTGGGTGGTCAAGGCGATATCGTTGCCCGTTGATGTGGTTTGTGGTAGTAGTGCCCGGCTTGTTGATGGAAGGCCGGAAGCGAGTCTTTCAAGGAGGCAGTTAGTGCAGACCAGCTTCAAGACTGGTGACAAGGCGGTTTATCCGGGCCAGGGCGTCGGTGAAGTGATGGGGATCGAGCACACCGAAGTGGCCGGGCAGCGCCAGTCGTTCTACGTGCTGCGCATCTTGGAGAACGGGATGCGGATCATGATCCCGATCAACAAGGTCGGATCGGTCGGCCTCCGCGAGATCATCAGCGAGGAGGACGTCAAGCAGGTCTACTCCATCCTCAAGGAGAAGGACATCTCGGTCGACTCCACGACCTGGAACCGGCGCTACCGGGAGTACATGGAGAAGATCAAGACGGGCTCCGTCTTTGAGATCGCCGAAGTGCTGCGCGACCTGTACTTGCTGAAGGGTGACAAGGACCTGTCCTTCGGCGAGCGGAAGATGCTCGACACGGCGCGTTCGCTGCTCATCAAGGAGCTGTCGCTGGCCAAGGACTGCACCGAGGAAGAGATCGAGTCGGACCTGAAGAAGATCTTCAATCTCGCCTGAGCGTCACGGGCTCCAGCCCGAGACTCCAGCCCCGGGTTCCCTCGTAGGGAGTCCGGGGCTTCGTCTTTTCACGTCATGAACGAGTCGCCTTCCTCCTCCCTGGCCCAGGCCGAGCGGGACGCACGCATCGCAGAGCTCGAGTCGCGGCTCGCTCGGCGCCGCGTCGGCGTCAGGCCGCTGGCGTCCGTGATGGGCATCGTGGTGAGCCTCTCGCTGCTGGTGATGCAGCGGCGGGAGCTGGCGTACTTCTTCTCCTCGCCCGTGCCGCTGACGTTGGGTGTGGAGGGGGACTACCGCTTCGACGCGCTCGCCTCCAACCGCTACGCGCAGGTGCATGGCGTGCCCACTGCGCGAGGTGCCTACGAGCAGGACGGAAGCGCGCTGCTCGTCCTGGTGGGGCTGCGCGAGTCGCCCTTCGTCGTCCGCCGGCCTGCCTTGCCGGGCGAGGACTGGGTGCCTGGACGGCCGCCGCCGCCGCCCGATTCGCGGCCCTTCGGCATCCGGGGGCGCCTGCTGTCGGAAGCGGAGGCGCCGCGCTACCAGGATGCGCTCGCGTTGCTGCGGAGCATGGGCGAACTCCAGCCTCACGAAGGGAAGCTGTGGCTGCTCATCGAGGGCGAGCGGCCAGGCGAGGACCGTGGACGGCTCCTGACCTGTCTGGCGCTGCTCGCCTTCGCCGTGCTCAACGCGGCGCTGCTCTACAAGGCGCTCAAGGCGCCTGTTCGAGCCGCCTGAGTCCCTCGGTGGCCCTGCGGTTGCCCGCGTCGTACTTGAGGGCCTGCTCGAAAGCCGAGCGGGCCGCGTCTGGCTGCTGCGCCTTCAGGTGGTCCGCGCCCGAGCGGACATACAGCGTCGAGAGCTGCGCGCGAAGCTGGGGCCTCAGTCGACTCCAACCCTGGGACAGCTCCTGGTCGACGTTGACGGCGATGGTGAGGTGGGAGATGGCGCGAACCGTGTCGCCCTTCGCCAGCGCCTTGCGCGCCTCGCTGCCCGCGGAGTCGAAGCGGACCAACTTTGCGTGCAGCGTGGTGAAGCGACCGGACTTCGCCAGCTCCAGTGCGGACGTCACGTCACCCGTCTCATAAAGCCGGAGGACCTCCGCTTCCGTCGCGGGGCCCAGGGGCTTGCTGTCGCGGACCTTCGTGGTCGTGACGATCTTCTCGGCGGACGCGGAGTCGTCATCGGACACGGACTGGAACGCGGCCACTTCTTCCGTTGCATCGCGGGTCCCACGCACCGGCGCGCGGACCGCGCCCGTGGCCAGGTCCCTGGCGCTCAGGCTCGCGGTCGATGCGGAGGTGTCTGGCTGCGTCGCTCGCGTGGAGCCCGTGGCCAGCGTCGCCGCACGCGGTTCCGGGGGCGAGTCCGTGTCGGTCCGCGCAGCCCGAGCGGCGACGTCCCGAGCATTCAGGCTCGCGGACGCATCGGTTTGTGCCGCACGCCCGGAGGTGCTCGCCGCGGCGATGTCTCGCGCGCTCAGGCCCGTGGAGCTTCCCGTGCCTCCCTGCGACGGGCGGACCTTGTCGGAGGTGCGTGAATCATCGCTCGCTGACGCGGTCGTCCGCCCCTGCTCATTCCGGGGGGCGGCGCGAGGCTCCTCGCGCTCGGTGCCACTTCGAGGAGTCCTCGCCGGCGTCTCGCCGACAAGAGGCTCGGCGGTGCGCGAAGGGGCCGTCGCGGCCTCGGTGGGACGCGCATTGCCCGTGTCGATGAGGAGGGGGCGGTCGTCATCCGTGGCGAGCTTCTCCGACGGCGAGGTCTGCCCTCGCGTGGACGCCGAGCCCCCCGTGCGCCCTGCTTCGTCAGGGGTCTCGGTTCGATTCGAGCTGAGTCCCACCGCGAGCACGGTGATGAGCGCCGCCACGGTGGAGCCCAGGCCCGCGGCGATGAGTCCCACGCCCCAGGGGCCCAGACCGCGCTTGCGCGGAAGCGGCTCGGCCATGGCTCCGCTCAGGGCGGGGATGCCGGCGGCGGGCGTGCCTCCAGGGCCGCGCAGCCGCAGCATCGCGTTGCCCAGGGAGATTTCGTCACCCCCCATCACCTCGACCTCGGCGGTGACGCGGTTGCGATTGAGGAAGGTGCCGTTCTGGCTGCCCAGGTCCTTGATGAAGACCTGGTCGCCCTGACGGGTTATCTGCGCGTGGCGCCGGCTGATGGACGGATGCTGGAGCCGCAGGTCCGACGAAGACGAGCGCCCCAGGACCAACGCTCCCTGCTGCACGGGCACGAGCTGGCCCACGCCAGGGCCGCGCTCGACGTAGAGGAAGGCCGGTGGATGGCCAGGGTTCGAGTACTCGCTGCCCCAGTCGAACCGGCCGGACAGCTCCCGGTCGTTCTTCTCCCGGCCCTTGCCTCCACTCTTCGAGCGTCCCTTGCGCGAGCCCGCTGGGAACTGGGGCACGCGCTGGGGGCGGGGGTCGTCGGCCTGGAGGGGCGCCACTTCATCGTCGTCGAAGGGCAGCTCCACCTCGGGCTCCTTCGGCGCCTGCGTACCCGGCGGACGGGGAGGGCGGGGCGGGCGCTTGGGATTCGGTGGAGCCATGAACACCATTCTCGCTGATTGAGGACCGGCTGGAAGGTTCTCAGGCCCGGGTCGTCCGAAGTTGTCCAGGTCCGATGGATTCCGGGCGCTCCCGGCACCAAGGACCTCGTGAATGCTGGCCTGTTCAGGGACCGCGAATCTAGAGTGGCGGCCACACGCACAAAGACGGACCCCAGGAGGAATGGCGCAAGTGACTCCCTCACCCATCCGGCTCTTCAATACGATGACCATGCAGAAGGAGCCGCTGGAGCCCGCCGTCCCGGGCTGCGTTGGGGTCTATGTCTGTGGTCCCACTGTCTACAGTTACATTCATATCGGGAATGCTCGCACCTTCACGTCCTTCGACGTGGTGGTCCGCTACCTTCGGTACCGGGGCCTGAAGGTTCGCTACGTCCGGAACTTCACGGACGTGGACGACAAGATCATCAAGGCCGCGCATGAGACGGGCGAGGCCCCGGTGGCGCTGGCCTCGCGCTTCGTCGAGATTTTTCGCGAGGACGCCAAGGCGCTCCACATGCAGGAGCCGGACGTGGCGCCGAAGGTGAGCGACCACCTCCCCGAAATCATCGCCATCATCCAGAAGCTCGTGGACAAGGGCTTCGCGTACGCGTCCCACGGCGACGTGTACTTCTCGGTGAGCGCGGACAAGGACTACGCGAAGCTGTCCAAGCGGCACCTGGATGAGCTGTGTGTCGGTGAGCGCGTGCAGCCCGGGGACCTGAAGCACGAGCCGCTCGACTTCGCGCTGTGGAAGGCCGCCAAGCCAGGCGAGCCCGCGTGGGAGAGCCCGTGGGGCCCTGGGCGCCCCGGCTGGCACATCGAGTGCTCCGCGATGAGCGCGAAGTACCTCGGCGAGACGTTCGACATCCACGGCGGGGCGTTGGACCTCATCTTCCCCCACCACGAGAACGAAATCGCGCAGAGCGAGTCCGCCAACGACCAGCCGTTCGCGAAGTACTGGATGCACTGCGGCTTCCTGGACCTCGAAGGCGCGAAGATGTCCAAGTCGCTGGGCAACGTGGTGCGCCTGCGCGACGCGCTGGAGAAGGTGGACGCGGAGGCCCTGCGCTTCTTCTTCATCTCCACGCACTACCGCCATCCGCTCAGCTTCTCCGACAAGGCCCTGGCCGACGCGGAGGCGCGCATGGAGTACTTCTACGAGACGCTGCGCAAGGTGGACGAGCGCGTCGCCGGGAAGGACTTCGGCACGGGCGCGCTCCACGGCGAGCCGCATCGCTTCCTCACGGAGTTCGAGTCCTCCATGGACGACGACTTCAACAGCGCGGGTGGCATGAGCGCGCTGTCAGGCCTCTTCAATCTGATGAACGAGCTGGCCGACAAGCCGCCGGTGAAGGACAAGCCGATGGTGGGGCGCACGCTCCAGGCGCTGCGCGGGGACGTGAGCAAGGTGTCCGGCGTGCTTGGCCTGTTCGAGGACGACCCGAGTGCGTGGCTCCTTCGCCGTCGTGAGCGCGCGGTTCGCGAGCGCGGCATCGACGTGGCGGAGGTCGAACGGCTGCTCGGTGAGCGGACGACCGCTCGGGCCGCGAAGGACTTCGCCGCGGCGGACAGGGTGCGGGCCACGCTGAAGGAGAAGGGCGTGGAAATCATGGATACGGCTGGTGGCACCTCGTGGAAGGTGGCGACCGCGCAGGGCTGAAGGGCTGCGGTGCCCTGGGCCTTCGTGTTAGGGCTCGGGGCACCATGAAGCACCTGCTGTCACTGTTCCTGGCCCTGACGTCCGTTCCCGCGCTCGCGCAGCGCGTGCCCTTGAGCACTCCCGCGGAGAAGGCCGCCGCGGGCAGCATCGACCCGGACGTGTTGCGCGCGCACGTGCGCTTCCTCGCGAATGATTTGCTCGAGGGCCGAGGCCCCGGCACCCGGGGCGACGCGCTGGGACAGGCGTACATCGCCGCGCAGCTGGAGTCGCTGGGGTTGAAGCCCGCGGGCACGGACGGCACGTACTTCCAGCCGTTCGACCTGGTGGGCGTCACTGGCCATCCGGAGACGATGTCCCTTCGCGCGCCGCTGGGCACGGCGGAGCTGAAGTTCCACGAGGACTTCATCGCGGTGTCGGGCGTGCAGGTGCCGGAGTCGAAGCTGGAGGCGTCCGAGCTGGTCTTCGTGGGCTACGGCATCCAGGCGCCCGAGTACGCGTGGGACGACTTCAAGGGGATGGACCTGCGCGGCAAGACGCTGCTCATCCTCAACAGCGACCCGGAGGATGATCCGAACCTCTTCGCGGGCCGCACGCGGCTCTGGTACGGCCGCTGGGATTACAAGTACGAGCAGGCGGCGAAGGTCGGCGCGGCGGGCGCCATCATCCTCCACACCACCGCCAGCGCGGGTTATCCGTGGCAGGTGGTGCAGTCGTCGTGGACGGGCGAGCAGTTCGAGCTGCCCGCGACCTCCGGTCCTCGTCTCCAGGTGAAGGCGTGGACGACGGAGGACGCCACGCGCCGGGTGTTGCAGCTCGCGGGACGCGAGTTGGAGACGCTCCGGGCCTCCGCGCAGTCGCGCGACTTCCAGCCGGTGCCGCTGGGCGTGACGGTGTCCACGCGCTTCGCCAACGACGTGCGTCGTCGGCCCACGGCCAACGTGCTGGCGATGCTGCCCGGCAGTGACGCGAAGCTGTCCGGCGAGGTGGTGCTCTACAGCGCGCACCACGACCACCTGGGCAAGAAGGAGGGGGGCAAGCCGGGCGAGGACACCATCTACAACGGCGCGCTCGACAACGCGGCGGGTGTGTCCGCGATGCTGGCGGTGGCCAGGGCCTATCGCGCGATGCCTCGGGCGCCGCGTCGCTCCATCCTCTTCGCCGCGGTGGCCGCGGAGGAGCAGGGGCTCTTGGGCTCGCAGTACCTGGCCGAGCACCCGCCCGTGCCGGCTGGCCGCATCGCCGCCAATGTGAATATCGACGGCGCCAACATCCACGGCCGCACGCGCGACATCACCGTCATCGGCCTAGGCAAGTCCAGCCTGGACGGCGTCATCACCGCGCTGGCGAAGACGCAGAGCCGTGTGGTGAAGGCGGACCAGCTGTCGGACCGGGGCTTCTTCTACCGCTCGGACCAGTTCAACTTCGCGCGGCGCGGCATCCCCGCCGCCTACTTCGGCAGCGGCATGGACTTCATCGGTCGCCCGGAAGGCTGGGGCCGGCAGCAGCGCGAGGCGTGGGAGGCGAAGCACTACCACCAGCCCTCGGACGAGCTGCGTCCGGACTGGGACATGACGGGCGCGGTGGAGGATGCGCGCCTGTTCTTCCTGCTCGGAGCCCATGTCGCGCGCGCGACGGAGCTGCCGCGCTGGAACAAGGGGGACGAGTTCGAGGCCGCCCGGCTGGAGGCGCTGGAGGCGCTCAAGGCCCCCCGGACGCCCCCCTCCGAGGGGGCATCGAAGTAGGACGGGAAGCGCTCCGTCCGCCGCTCGACGGGCGGGTACAAATGTCCAGTGTTTCGCCCCGCGAGGGTGTTAAACCTCGCGGATATGCCTGAGTTCCAGATCGTCAGCGACCACCAGCCCGAGGGCGACCAGCCCAGGGCCATTGGCGAGCTCACGGAGGGCGTGCAGCGGGGCGACCGCTACCAGACGCTCCTGGGCGTCACGGGGTCCGGCAAGACGTTCACCATGGCGAACATCATCGCCAAGGTGCAGCGTCCTACGCTGGTCATCGCCCACAACAAGACGCTGGCCGCCCAGCTCTACGGCGAGTTCAAGGGCATCTTCCCCCACAACGCCGTCGAGTACTTCGTCTCGTACTACGACTACTACCAGCCCGAGGCCTACGTCCCGTCGTCGGACACCTTCATCGAGAAGGACTCGTCCATCAACGACAACATCGAGCGGATGCGCCACTCGGCCACCCACTCGCTGCGCACGCGCGACGACGTGGTGATTGTGGCCAGCGTGTCCTGCATCTACGGCCTGGGCGCGGCCCGGAGCTACGTGGACCTGGCGGTGCGAGTGGACGTGGGCGGGGAGATGGGGCGCGACGCGTTCATGCGCCGACTGGTGGAGGGCCAGTACGACCGCAACGACATGGACTTCCACCGAGGCACCTTCCGCACGCGCGGCGATACCGTGGAGGTGTTTCCCGCCTACGAGGAGGAGCGCGCGGTGCGCATCAGCTTCTTCGGCGACGAGGTGGAGCGAATCACCGAGTTCGACCCGCTGCGCGGCGTCACGCTGGGCACGCTGGACAAGATCGTCATCTTCCCCGCCAGCCACTACGTCGCGGGCGAGGACATGCGCAAGCGCGCGCTGCAGACCATCCGCGACGAGCTGTCCGAGCAGCTCCAGACCTTCAAGCGCGAGGGCAAGCTGCTGGAGGCGCAGCGGCTGGAGCAGCGCACGATGTTCGACCTGGAGATGATTGAACAGGTCGGTTACTGCAACGGCATCGAGAACTACTCGCGGCACTTCTCGGGCCGTGCCACGGGCGAGCCGCCCCCGTGCCTCATCGACTACTTCCCGCGCAACCTGCTGGTCTTCCTCGACGAGAGCCACCAGACGGTGCCGCAGATTGGCGCGATGTACCGAGGAGACCGCGCGCGCAAGGAGACGCTGGTCAACTTCGGCTTCCGCATGCCCAGCGCGCTGGACAACCGCCCGCTGAAGTTTGGTGAGTTCGAGGAGCTGGTACCCCAGGCGGTCTTCGTCTCCGCCACGCCGTCCGAGTACGAGCTCCAGAAGTCCCAGGGCGTCGTGGTGGAGCAGATCATCCGTCCCACCGGCCTGACGGACCCGGAGGTGGAGACGCGCCCGGTCGGCAATCAGGTGGATGACCTGCTCGAGGAGGTGCGCCTTCGCGTCGCGCGCAAGGAGCGCGTCCTGGTGACGACCCTCACCAAGCGCATGGCCGAGGACCTCACCGAGTACTACGCGGACGTGGGCGTGCGCGTGCGCTACCTGCACTCGGACATCGACGCGATTGAGCGCATGGCCATCATCCGCGACCTGCGCAAGGGCGAGTTCGACGTGCTGGTGGGCATCAACCTGCTGCGCGAGGGCCTGGACATCCCCGAGGTGTCCCTGGTGGCCATCCTCGACGCGGACAAAGAGGGTTTCCTGCGCAGCCGCGTGTCGCTCATCCAGACCATCGGCCGCGCCGCGCGCAACCTGAATGGCCGCGTCATCATGTACGCGGACTCCATCACCGACTCGATGAAGAATGCGCTGGAGGAGACGACGCGCCGCCGCGAAATCCAGCGGCAGCACAACAAGGACCACGGCATCACCCCTCGCTCCGTCAAGAGCAACATCACCGACCTCTCCGAGCACGCCTACGACGCGGAGGGCGGCACGTTGCCCATGGCGGCCGAGGGTGAGGACGACGTGCTCGACGCGAAGGAGATCAAGCGGCTGGTGAAGGAGTTCACCGAGGAGATGCAGCGCGCCGCTGAGTCGATGGAGTTCGAGAAGGCGGCCGAGTACCGGGACAAGGTCCAACTGCTCAAGGACATGGACCTGGGGCTCAAGCCCGCCTCACGCTTCCTGCTGAAGGGGCCGGCGAAGGCGCAGGACGAAGCCCCGAAGCGCGGACGGGGCAAGGGCGGCCGGGCGCGAGGGCGCCGCTAGGAGTCGTCTGCCATGGACGTGAAGCTCCAGGAGAAGCTCGACGCCCTTCCCACCGAGCCCGGCGTGTACCTGATGAAGGACCGCCGGGGTCAAATCATCTACGTGGGCAAGGCCATCAACCTGCGCAGCCGCGTGCGCTCGTACTTCACGCGCACCGGGGACACGCGCGTCTTCGTGTCGCTGCTGGACGAGCTGCTCGGCGACCTCGACACGGTGCTCGTCCACAACGAGAAGGAGGCGCTGCTCCTCGAAAACGAGCTCATCAAGAAGCACCGGCCGCGCTTCAACGTCCTGCTCAAGGACGACAAGCAGTTCATCTCCCTGCGCCTGGACCGCACCCACGCGTACCCGCGCCTGGAAGTCGTGCGCAAGTACGAGCGCGACGGCGCGCGCTACTTCGGCCCGTACTCCAGCGCGGGCGCCATCCGCGAGACGCTGCGCATCATCAACCGCTACTTCCGCCTGCGCACCTGCACGGACCACGTGCTGGCCAACCGCAAGCGGCCCTGTCTGCTGTTCCAGATTGGCCGCTGCCCGGCGCCCTGCGTCCACCCGGTGCCCGAGGACGACTACCACCGCAGCGTGGACGAGGTGGTGATGTTCCTGGAGGGCAAGGCCAGCGAGCTGGTGGAGGGCCTTCGCCTTCGCATGAAGCGCTCCGCCCAGGAGCTGAAGTTCGAGGAGGCCGCGCGGGTGAGAGATCAGCTCCTGGCGATTGAGCGCAGCCTGGAGCGCCAGAAGATCGCCACCACCGACTTCAAGGACCAGGACGTCTTCGCGCTGTTCCGCGAAGGCGACCGCATCATGTTCTACGTCCTCTGGGTGCGGCAGGGCCGGCTCAACGGCGGCCAGGCGTTCCCCTTCGGCAACCAGGAGTTCCCCAACGAGGAGCTGCTCGCCTCGTTCGTGAACCTCTACTACGACCAGGGCAGCTTCGTGCCGGAGGAGGTGCTGCTGCCGTTGGACCCCGAGGACGGCACCGAGGGCCTGGAGGGCCTGCTCTCCGAGCGGAAGGGCGAGCGCGTGCGCGTGCTGGTGCCCAAGCGAGGGGAGAAGCACGAGCTGGTGCAGATGGCGGTGAAGAACGCCGAACAGGCCTTCATCGAGCGCCGCCGCACCAAGGACGAGACGGACCAGGTGCTCTCGCGGCTCCAACAGCGACTGGGCCTCAAGAACTTTCCGCGCCGCATGGAGTGCTTCGACATCTCGCACTTCCAGAGCTCTGCCATCGTCGCCTCGCAGGTGGCCGTCACGGACGGCGAAGCGGACAAGTCCCGGTACCGGAAGTACAAGATCAAGACGCTGGAGAAGCAGGACGACTTCGCCAGCATGTACGAGGTCGTGACGCGGCGCCTCAAACGCGGGCTGGAGGACGGCGATCTGCCGGATCTGCTCGTCATCGACGGCGGCAAGGGGCAGCTCGCCAGCGCTCACGCCGCGATGAAGGACCTGGGCGTGGACGCCGTCGACGTCGTCGGCCTGGCCAAGAGCCGGGACTTGGAGGTCTTCGACCGGGACGCGGAGAGCGCTCGCAGCCCCGAACGGGTGTTCGTCGTGGGGCGAAAGGACCCCATCGTCCTGGCGCAGAACTCGGCGGAGATGTTCATGCTGACGCGCCTGAGGGACGAGGCGCACCGCTTCGCCATCACCTTCCAGAAGCAGGTGATGCGCAAGAGCCGGGTGCGCTCGGCGCTGGAGGACATTCCGGGGGTGGGGGAGGTGCGGCGCAAGACGCTCTTGCGGCACTTCGGTTCACTCAAGCGCGTGGGCGAGGCGAGCATCGAGGAATTGGCCGAAGTGGTGGGCCCGGCTGTCGCGGAGCGTGTCCATGCGGGGCTTCACGGACACCCTGACGAAGAGGCCGAGGACCCTGTCCGGGAAGCATCCCTCGACGACGCCGTCGAACCGGCGAACGAAAAATCGCGGGGAGGGTCGCCACCCGGTGCCGCGTGATTAATTTCCACTTCGGACTGCGGGGGAAGTGCGCTGGAACCGCGACGTTCCTGGGGTTTTTAATTGCGACTGGGCTCGGCGCTGATTTATAGCGGTTGACGATTCGAGCCGTCCAAAGAGGGCGAGGGACCGACATGAGGCTGTATCCGAAGGTGATCCCGATCATCTCGCGAGAAGCGATTCAGCGGCTCATGCAGGATGCGGACATCGAGGTGGAGCCGATGCGCGTGGCGGACGCCGAGATGGACCTGTCGGCCATCATGCGTGAGTACCTGGCGAACGAAGAGCGTGTGAACCAGGCGACGCGAGAGGCCCTGGAGCGTCGCGGATATGACTACTCCAAGTTCAACCAGGTGAAGCGCGAGATGGCGGATGTCCGCGGCTTCAAGATGGGGGACGAGGGCATCGAGTTCGTCATCAACCAGATGATCGAATTCCTCCTCATCAGCCGGAACGTCGAGGAGGTCTTCGCTCCTGACAACGTGATTCGTCAGAAGGTCTTCGCGGTGATGAAGCACCATCTGGACGTGGACGATGAGATCGACAAGGAGGCTCGCTCCCGGCTGAAGCACCTGCAGGAGGGCACCAGCGCCTTCGACATCGAGTACAACAAGACGGTGGAGCAGATCCGCCGGGCTCGGGGCCTCATCTAGTTCTTCTTGGGGAGAGGGGACTGCCGTTCCCCGCTCCGCTGCCTACCTTGTTTTACAAGGAGGCAGCGTCGATGGCGGGACCTCTCACCACGTTTCTGTTGTCCGGGTTGTTGGCCGCGGGGCCAGGCGGGTTCACGTTCGAGGGCCGGCAGGCCAGCGCGAGGACCGAGCAGCCGGACGCTTTCTTCATCCAGGGACCGCTGCCTTTCACGGACCTGGCCGAAACCGGCCGAGGGAGCGCGGACCTCACCGTCGAGGACCGGGTGGACCTCCCGGAGGCCACGTACGGCGACAAGGCGGCCTTCTCCGCGTCGTTCCGGCTGGGGGCCACCGATTACCGGGTGGAGCTGTCCCAGGCCGGTTTCCCGCCCGCCCAGGCCCTTGGACAGGCGCCCTCCCGGCCGCTCCCTCCTCCTCCGCCGCATACGGTGGGCGGCGGCGTGCTGCTGAACGTGCCGCTCTACGGCGACAGCGGGCTGGGGTGGTCCGCGATGACCCGGACTCATGCCGCGGTGGCGGTGTGGGGCGTGGGCAGCGTGTGGCGCAACGGGCGGCTGCTGACGGACACGGCCTTCGTGCATGTCGGGGCGCTGGACGCGGGGGCGTTCGCGGACGACGACACGCACCGGATGCTGCGTCAGGCGCGCGTGGGGGACACGGAGCTGGTGGTGCTCGTGTGGAACCTGCCGCCGGAGGCGGAGCCGCGAGGGTTCCTCCAGTTCATCTTCGAGGACGTGGCCATCAACGTGGATGGGGTGTCCATGCGCTCGGTGCCGGTGGTGGAGAACACGGGCAACGTGACGGGAGATCCGTATCTGCTGACGCCGGTACCGGCGAGTGTCTATCCCGGCGTGCCGCCCCTGCTTCCGCCCGCGCCGGTGCGGCCGCAACAAGGCACGGGAGGCAGTGGGTTGTCGACGACGGCCACGGCCGGACAGGACGCGTCGCTGGTCATTCCCGAGGGCACCACGCGGGTGCGCGTGGGGGGAAGTGATGGCCAGGTGGTGACGGAGGGTGGAGCCACGTTGGGCACCGGGGCGAATGTCCTCGTGGCGCCGCGAGAGCCCGAGGTGACGAGTGGCGTCTCTCCCATCTCCAGTGCGGCGAATCCACCGGTGAACAGTTCGACGGTGCTGCCCGGGACGCCCGCGCTGAGCCCGGGATTCACGACGAATCCGACGGTGGTACCGGGCACGGCGGCTCCGAGTGTGAATTCCTCGGTGAGCGCCTTCGGGACTCCGGCGAACCTGTCGACGACGGGCTCGTTCTCCGTGCCGTCGCTGTCGGCGCCCAGCTTCGATGCGTTCTCCGGTACGGCGCAGGTGAGCCCGGGCATCATCGGCACCGCGCCGCCGCTGAACGCCGACTCGGCGACACCGCCCACCGCGCTGCTGGGGGCTCCGGCGCCGCTCAATGCCGCGTCGGCGCCACCGCTGCTGGGTTCACCCACGCCGTTGAACGCGGCGCCGGCCACGGGGCTGCCCGCCACGCCGACGCCGGGCAACGCGGCGCCCGCGACAGGCGTGGGCTCCACGGTGGCGCCCGCGGCGGGAGCGGCACCGGCGGGAACGCCCGCGAACTGAGGAGCGAAGGGAGCTTCAGCGGGCTGGGGCGCGCGAGTCGCCTTGGCGGCCACGGACGCGACGCCATGGCGGGAACGCCCGCGAACTGAGGAGCGAAGGGAGCTTCAGCGGGCTGGGGCGCGCGAGTCGCCCTGGCGGCCATGGACGCGGCGCCATGGCGGGTACGCCCACGAACCAGGGGCCGCGACGGGCGGCCCTCAAGGGTTGGCGCTTTGGATTCCGCGGCGCTGGTCGTCGCTGGACGCGCCTCGCCGCCCAGGTTCGCGTGAGGCGCTGTTCGCCCAACGCGGGCGCGTCGTGTCAACTACTCGACACTGTCGAGGACTGGCTCGCGGGTGTTGCTCAGCGAGTGCGCGAAGGGGGCGTCTGCCGCGCCATGGCGGCGGCCTGGGCCAGTCGCTTGCGGAGGTTGAGCACCAGCTGCTGGAGGTAGTCGAGCCGTTCGAGGACGCGCGGGTCATCTCCCGCGTTCACCAGATTCACTGGCGTCAGCGGCCCCGTGCGCAGCGTGCCGAGCAGGTCCGAGAAGTGGGCCTCCACGTCGCCGAGCGCATCCAGCCCTTCCCTCAAGTCGTCCTCGAGCAGCTCGACGAGCACGGCGGCATCGGTGCGCGCGGGGAGGGCACGGGCCAGGCGTTCGGCGGCCACTCGGACCGGGTCGGCCTGGCGCGACAGCACGGGGGCGGCGAGGGCGAGAGGGGGCATGGCCTCGACGCTACAGGCCCGTAGCACTCCGTCAATTTTCCCTCCCCCGCGTCCCCGGTGTCCGGTACCTCAGCGCGCGGCGGCCTTGAGCGTCTCGCGATGGCTCGTCAGGAAGCTCGCCACGCTGGTGGGGGCCCGCCCCGTGAGCTCCGCGACACTTCCCGTCGCCTCGCCCATGCGTCCCTGCGCCACCGCCACGTCGAACGAGGCATAGGCCTCCGCCAGCGGCGCCGGAAGCCCGTGGGACACCATGCCCGCCTGAAGGCTCGCGGCATCCACGGGAACGAACTGAACGGGGCGACCGGACAGCTCGCTCGCCAGTCGCGCCAGCTCCGCGTGGCTCACCGCCGAGGGGCCCGTCACTTCCAGCGTGCGCTTGCCATCGAAAGTGGACGTCAGCGCGGCGACGGCGATGCGAGCGCAGTCCTCGCGGGCGACGTACGCCGTCGAGCCCGTGCCGGTGGCGGCCACGAGCTGTCCCGTCGCGATGGCCTGCGGGAGGCTGTGCAGCAGCAGGTCCGCGTAGAGGTTGTTGCGCAGCACCGTGTAGCCCAGCCCGCTCTTCGCCAGGGCCTGCTCCGTCTGCCAGTGGTCCTGCGCGAAGGTGACGGGGGAGCCCGGCTCGGGACGCGTGAGGGACGTGTAGACGATGTGCCGGACACCGACGCGGCGAGCGGCGTCCACGGCGTTCTGGTGCTGGGTGATGCGGCGACCGGGGACATCGAGCGAGTCGGTGCTGATGAGCAGCAGACGCTCCGCGCCCGTGAAGGCGGCATCGAGGGACTTCGCATCATCGAAGTCCGCCTTGCGCACGGTGACGCCGCGAGCCGCGAGGTCCGCGAGCTTCGACGGCTCCCGGGTGGTGACGATGAGCGAGCCCTGGTGGGACTCCAGGAGCAACTCCACGACGCGACGGCCAAGGTGGCCGGACGCGCCGGTGACGAGCAGGGTGGCGGACATGGGAACTCTCCGGGGTTGCGAGGTGAAATCAGCGAACACCCCAGGGTTAATCCCCCGACTCCGTCCTGCACAATGCGGTCTCATGGAGCATACTGTTCCACCGGAGGAACAATGGACCTGAACCAGCTCGCGCTCTTCGTCGCCGTCGCCGAAGGAGCCAGCTTCTCCACCGCCGCGAAGAAGCTGGGCATGCCGAAGTCCTCGGTGAGTCGAGGCATCTCCAGTCTGGAGTCCTCGCTGGGCGTCCAACTCATCCACCGCACGACGCGTCGGGTGGCGCTCAGCACCGCGGGGCAGGCGCTGTATGAGCGTGTGTCTCCGATGCTCGCCTCGCTGCGCAAGTCGGTGGGAGAGCTGCCGGAGTTGGAGGAGGAGCCCTCGGGCGAGCTTCGGCTGACGGCGGTGGTGGACTGGGGCACCACGGTGCTGGCGGAGGTCATCACCCGTTTCGTGGCGCGCTACCCCGCGGTGAAGGTGGACCTGCACCTGGACAACCGCATCGTGGACCTGGTCGCCGAGGGCTTCGATGCCGCCCTGCGACTGTCCAACTCCTCGCTGAAGGACTCCTCACTGCGTGCCCGTCGCCTGGGCGCGTTCGCCTTGCGCCTCTACGCTTCGCCCGCGTACCTCGCGCGCCGAGGCACCCCACGCCACCCCCGCGAGCTCTCCAGTCACACGTGGGTCTCCTTCCGGAGCGCCAAGCCCTTCCGACTGGTGGGGCCAGGGGAGACGATGCTCGTTCCGCAGAGCGGCTCCATCCTGTGCGACGACATGTTCTTCATGCGGGAGACGCTGCGCCTGGGCGCGGGCATCGGCTTCCTGCCCACGATGCTGGCGGAGCCGGACATCACCGAGGGGCGTCTCGTCGCGGTGCTGCCGAAGTGGAGCATGCCCGGGGGGAACGTCTGGTTCGTCTCCACCGCCGAGCGACACATGCCGCGCAAGGTGGTCGCGTTCCGCGACTTCCTCCTGGAGTCGCTGAAGCAACGTCCCTTCTCGCCCTGAGCCGGAGCGCGGTGCCGACCCGCGCCCTCACGCTGTCAGAGCGAGCCGAGGAACTTCATCAACGCGGCGCGGTCATCGCTGGAGAGCGCGCGGAAGCCATCACGCGCGGACAGGGCCTCGCCACCGTGCCACAGCACCGCCTCTTCAATCGTCCGGGCGCGGCCGTCATGCAGGAACCCGGAGTAGGGCAGCACCGTGTGCGTCAGCCCCAGGCCCCACAGCGCGGGCGTGCGCCACTCGGTGCCGGTGGCCGCGCCATCCGGCCTTCCATCCGCGAGCTCCGGCCCCATGTCGTGCAGCAGCATGTCCGTGTACGGATGGATGCGCTGAAAGGCGAGCTCCTCGTAGGCGGATGCGCCTGTCTCGAGCGTCTCGCGGTGGCAGGACTCGCAGCCCAGCGAGCGGAACAGCTTCTCGCCGCGTTGGACGACAGGGTCTTCCAGCGCAGTGCGCGCGGGAACGCCGAGCGACTGCGAATAGAAGACGGCGGCCTCCAGGATTTCGGGCGTGATTTCGTGCGTCCCGTCGGGCTCCGGGAAGAGGGGACTGCTGATGCCCATGTCGTTGAAGTACGCCTCGGCGGACTGCTGAATCAGGTGAGGGCTGTTCGCCTTCCACCCGAAGCGCCCGGGCACGAGCGTGTGCAGCGCGGCGTCCCAGACCTCGTTCATCCGCCCGGAGATGCCATCTCCGTCCCGGTCATCGGGGTCCTGCAGCGCGCGAAGCGTTTCGAGCGGAATGGCTTCCAGCAACCCCAGTCCGAACACGGGAGGAGGAAGCCTCAGTGACATCAGCATGTGCTCCGGCAAGGCGGAGCCATCCGACGGGGCGATGTTCACTCGCGGCGAGCGCAGCGAGTACGGCGTGCCGTCCGAGTATTCTCCGGCGCTCTCCACCCAGGAGAGCGTGAGCGAGGCCGGCGGCGTGTTGCCATAGATGGCCTGGTCACGCACCTGCAACCCCAGGCCGGGGACAGGCACCGCGCCGTGCGGGTGTTCGGGCACGCCATCTGGGAGGCTTACGCGCACGAGGAGCTGGGTGCGCTGAGCAGTCGGCCCCATCACCGGCATGCCGCGCCCGTTGCGCAGATGACAGCCGTTGCACGAGACGTTGTTGTAGGTCGGCCCGAGCCCTGGATTCAGTCGCGACGGAGCCGGGACGAAGATGGCCTCGAAGGCCGCGTCGCCGTCCCGGTGCAGTCGGTCGTACTCAGGGCGCAGATTGGCCGCGGGCTGCGCGAACGCCAGCGACGTGCGGTTGTCGACGGTGGTGGCCCCGCCCGCCCTCGGTGGAGCGAAAGGCACACCGGGTGCCTCCTCTCCGCAGCTGGCGGTCCACAACAGCAAGGCCCCCATCGTCACGGCACGTCGCATGGCGTTCATCGTCGCTCGCTACCCTACGTTACTTCGTCACCAGGGGCAGCACCTCGCCCTGGAAGGTGTCGTGCAGGGTGCGGATGGCGTCCTGCGCCGCCGCGATCTTGGGACGCTCCGTCTCGTTCTTGATGGACTCGCGGAACGGCTCGGCGATGGCGGCCAGGGCGCTGATGGACGTGGCGATCTGCTGGCGGATCTTCACGTCGAGCGCGCTGTCCACGCCCACCACGTCCCGCAGCGAGCTGCCCGTCTTCGTCTCACCCTGCAGGTGGCCCAGGTAGGCGTTCTCCACGCTGCGGATGTTGTTGGTGAAGTCCTCCAGGGAGTTGTACGCGAACTGGCTCTCCACCACGTCCGGATCCCGAGTGGTGTAGGGGTCGGCGATCTTCCCGTTGGCGACCTCATCCAGGATGGTGGTGATGCCGCCCACCATCTCCTGCGCGGCGGCCTGCACGGACGGGTACGCGGAGTTGCCCGACTGACCCGCGGTCGCCAGCGTGTCACGGAACGGCGGCTTGCCGCCCAGCGACTGGGCCCACGAGCCGTGCAGCGCCTGGCCCACGGACTTGAGCTCCGCGGACAGGGCCTTGAGGTACTCGAGCTCACGCGCCGTGAGCTGGGCCACCGTCTTGGCGCCACCCTCGTTGCCGAAGAGGATGTACTCCAGCGTGTGGAAGCCCTTCTGCTCGTTCTTGAGGTTGCTCACGTACTGCTGCGTGAGGGCGTCGTTGTTGGCCAGCACCGCGTCCAGCTCGGTGTGGCTGACCGGCCAGCTGTCCAGCGCCGGGTCATAGCCGAAGCTGTCCACGGGACCGAACAGGAAGCCCTCGCTCTGCTCCCAGGGAATGCGCGACGCCCGCCACGCCGCCTTGGCCGCCGTCAGCTTCTCCGCCGTGGGCGCGGTCGCCAGCGCGACACAGGCCGCGTCCAGCTCGGTGAGCCGCGTGGCCAGCCGCGCGTAGGTCGGCACCACGACCTTGTCCGCGAACGTGACGACGAGCTCCTGGGTGACCTTGGAGTCGCCCTCGTTGGGCGTGTCGGAGTCTTCGCCGCAGGCACCGAGGAACAGCGCGCTGGACAGGAGCGCCGGCGCGAGCGCGAGGCGGAGGGGCAGGGACATACGCTTCATGACTGACCTTTCGTTGGGGGTTTGGGAAACGCCGGCGCGGGCCGACGTCAGTAGTTGAAGCCGGTGGCGAAGCGCAGGGTGTTCTCCGGACGGAAGGCGGAGGAGCCCAGGCGGCGGTGGCCGAAGTCGACCTTCGCGAACGCCACGTTCATCAGGTTGTAGGCGAAGCCCACCGTGTAGACGGAGCGGCGGAAGCGCGGGTTGTCGAACAGCTCCTCGCGCGGCTTGAACTGCGTGTCCACGTAGTCGTAGCGGACGAACGGGAACAGGTGGTGCGAGTCGCTCAACCCCACCACCGTCGCGATGTCGTAGCCCAGCTCGCCCCACACGGCCAACGCGTGGTCGGACACCGGCGTGCGCATCACCCCGAGCAGGTTGGACAGACGCGCGTTGCGCTGCGAGACGAGCTCCGCGTTCTTCAAGTGGCCGTACATCACCAACCCCTTCGCGCTCCAGCGGCCCTTGCGCACGGACAGGTGCGCGTCCAGCAGCGTCAGCGGCGCGGACACGTAACCGCACGGCGCCACTTCCCGGGGGTTCGCCTCCTCGCAGCTCTTCACCAGGTCCGGCTTGGGCCGGTTGCGCGTGGTGTCTCCGCGATACGCGGACACGCCGAAGGTGAAGCCGTCGAAGTGCGTGACGTCCGCGCGAACGACGAGCGCCATGTCCGTGGCCCGCTGCACCTCGAACCGGCGCTGGTGACCACCCACCGACCAGAGCTGCGAGCTGAAGCCGGTGGAGTCCAGGCCGTTCACCAACTGGCCCGTGAGCCGCAGCCCCCAGGGGAATTTGTAGCGCAGGCGCACGCCCATCTCGTCCCACGTGTTGGGGATGATGCCCGTCTCCGCTTCGTCGCGGTTGGTGCCCAGGTAGTCGGTGGGGCGAGAGAACTCACTCAGCGTGCCCACCGCCACGTAGAAGCGGCCCACCGCGAGCGCGGCGTTGTTCCCCAGCTTCTTGGAGAGGAACATCTCCTCGACGAGGATTTCGCCGCCCTTGTCCAGCTCCTGGTCGAACTCGCCGAACTCCTCGTACTCCAGCTCCATCGCGGAGCCGGTGCCGCCGTGCTCGAACTCGACCTCGACCTCCGCCTCGAGGCCGTATTCGGGCAGGCCGCCCTTCACTTCAATCACGAAGCGGTTGGTGTCGAACTCGATGCGCGAGTCGCGCTGCGCGCCGCCAGCCCGGTTCTGGTCCAACCCGTAGTTGAAGTACGCGAACTGCAACTCACCGTACGCCGTGACGTAGACGTCAATCTTGGGACGCGGAGGCCCCAGGGGCATGGAGGCCGGCGGCGCGGCGGGAACACCCGGAGCGGGCTGCGCGGGCTCCACGACGGCCGGAGCAGGCTGCGCGGGCGAGGGCTCCACCTGAGGCTGAGGCGCGGAAGGCGGCTCCACGGCGGGCTCGGCCTGGGAGGCCGGGGGCGCCGCCTGGGGGCCGGCCGGAGTTTCGGCCCGGGCCTCCGCGGCGCAGAGCAGCAGGGTGGAACAGAGCAGCAGGGAGCTACGGACGAAGCAAGAGCGTGGGCGCATCGGAGCGGCGCGCACCCTACGCTCGGGATTTTGATTTTGCAAACCAGAATCAATTTGTGTTCAACACGAAAGGCCCGGGAATACCGCGCACCGGGCCTCTCGCAAGGGGACTTCAGCCCCTCGTCACCACTTCATCTCTTCCTTGCCGGGGCCGGCCTCCTGGCGCTTCTCACCGGGGCGGCTGACGGAGGTGAGGGTGGCGCGCACGGCGCCCAGGTCCAGGGTGCCCACGGCGGCCAGGGGAAGCCGGCGCGCGTCGTCGGAGAGCCAGACGTGGACTTCGCGCTTCTGCTTGGGGCGGTCCAACCGCACGGCGGTGCCCACCAGGTGCCACGCGGTGAACTGGCCCAGCGGCGTCGTCACCTGCTCCTTCTTGAGGACCTGGCCCTGCATGCGCCACAGCCGACGCACGCCGTACACGTCGAAGCAGACGGACATGTTCTCCTCGAGCGGGAGCTGGCGCAGCAGGTAGATGGAGCCCGCGACGTCCAGGCCGTCCTTGTCGTAGGTGTAGTTGTACTGGCCCTTGGCGCGCTGGCCGATCTGATAGTCCACCTTGATGGCGCGGTCCTTGTGGGTGAAGGCGACCTCCACCTTGCGGCGCATCTCGTTCTCCGTGGCGTCCTCCACGTAGCGCTTGGGGCGCAGCGTCTTGGGGTTCAGCCAGGTGGTGGCGCTGCCCCGGACGCGGCGGACCTTGGAGAAGAAGGAGTTGGTCTGCGCCTCGGCGAGCACGGGAATCTGCCCGTCCTGTGGCTTCTGGACGCGCAGGGTCATCGTGCCCGCCTGGGCGCCCATGGCGTCCAGGTCGAACTCGAGCACCTCGCCGGGCATGAAGGCCAACGGCATGCGCAGCGCGGGCAGCGCGTTGGCGCAGGGCTCCACGGTGACAGGGGGCTCTTCGGGTGTCGCCGGCGCGCTCGCGTCAGCGGGCTTGTCGGCTTCGGGCTTGTCGGCCTCCGTGTCCGGAAGCTGGGCCCAGGCGGTGCCGCCGGAGGACAGCATCAGGCAGGCCGCGAGGAGGGTGCGCAGGGAGCTCATCCTTCTTCCTTCCACAAGTGATTACGGGGTGCTCTTGGGCGTGTGACGGCCCGGACGCTTCGCAAATTCGGACGTAGACCATCGCTGCCGGAGCCGGGCAGTCACGAGCTGGCGGACCTGGGTCCATTCTCGCGCATCCCGGCGGATGTCCCAACCCGTGCGCACCAGGTGACGTGCCGCGTCTCGGGCGAACGCCTGGTCTCCCAGCTCGGAGAGGAGCCGGAGGTACTCGTAGTCCTCCAGGCCGTCTCGCAAATGCTTGAGCCGGAGGGACTGCACCGGGTGGTGTCCGGAATCTCCCAGGTGCCTGGGCGTGCCCGGATAGAAGAGGGTGCCGTCGCCGTTGCCGCCGAACTCGAGGAGGTCCGTCCAGGGGTCCTCCTTCGTGTTGTAGGCGAAGACGGTGTCGAAATAGAGCTCGCCGTCCACGCCACTGGCGAACGCCAGCGGGCCCATGGCCCGGTTGAGCGGGGCGGGGTGGTCCACCATGTACGAGGCCCAGCCGCTGTAGGCCCGCTCCTGCTCGGAGTCCGGAGCGGGGCCGCCGTTGCAGCCATGTGAATTGCAGCTCTGGTACCACCACACCTGGGTGGACTCCGGCAGCTTCGCGCGCAGCTCCGCGAGCTCGTGCACGGCTCGACAGGTGGAGGGGCCAGAGCGGGGATGGAAGCAGTTGAGCGTGGGCGCGAGGATGTCCGCGGCTGGCGCGAGCGTGTCGTCGAGCGGGCTGGTGATGAGCACCTGGCTGCCCCCCGCGGCGCGCACCCGGCGGGACTGCGCCAGCACCAGGGGCACGTCCTCCGGCTTCGGCTCGTCCTTGGCGTAGAAGAAGAGCTGCGCGGGCCAGCCCTTCTTGCGGAAGTGCTCGGCGAAGGCGCGGTAGTACGCGACTTTTTCTTCCTCGGTGACGGCCTGCTTGTTGTCGCGCACCTCGGCGGTGGTGAAGCGGGCGCCGGAGGGCAACAGGCTCCCCTCGAGGAAGGGCGCCATCTCCGCGTCGTACGCGCTCCAGTCCAGGTGGGCCTTGCCCTCCTCGAAGCTCACGGGAGGCGGCGTCATGCTCATGCCGTGCGCGCTCACCCGGTGCTCCAGGAGGACGCGTGCGTACGCGCCCAGCAGCTCGCGCGCCTCCGGTGAGTCGGGCTGGAGCCCATGTCCCCGGGCGATGCTGTAGAGGGAGATGCCGAAGCTGGTGGGCAGCGAGGACGTCGCCGGCAGTACGAAGGGCTGCACCTCCACCGTGAAGGGCACCGCGACGCGCTCCACCTTGTTGAAGCGCGCGCGCAGCGTGCCCCAGTAGGTGCCCGGTGACTGGCTCTCCGGCGCGCACACCTCCACGTAGAGGACGGCGGGCAGGGTTCGGGCTTCCTCGGGGACGGGCGCGCTCAGCGGCAGCAGCGCATCAGGCCACGGGCCCTGGGCACCCTCGCTGTTGGAGGCGAGGTGGACGTCGAGATAGCCCTCGCGCCAGAGGGACGTGCTCAGCGCTTCCCCGGGGCCACCGAGGAACAGGGGCGTCACCTGGAGCTTCTGGACCGTGCCGGGGAGCACCACCTGCACGCCTTCGCACTCACCGCGCGCCACGCTCAGGCGGGCCTGGGGCCGCCCCTGGAGCGCGGCGCCGGGCCGCACCTTCACCAGGGGAGACACCACCATTGGCTCCGGTGTGGCGGTCATCGCCGCCAGCACCACCCACGCCCAGCCCGCGCCCATCCGCTCCCGTCACTCTCCAGCGGTGCTATCCACCGCTCTCCGCGCTCGCCACCGCCATGGTTCGACCGGGCTGGTAGTCGGTGATTTCCGCCACCACCGTGCCCAGCGCGAACTCCGCCTCCACCCGCACCGGCACGTGCCGCACGTCCGTGGTGAGGTAGACGAACATGTCCCGCTTCGACGTCAGGCTGCCGCCGAACTCCGCCTGCACCCGCGTCTTGAAGACCTCTTGCGTGCCCAGCTCCGTCTTCATCGTCTCGCGCGCCTCCACCTTGGCGCGCATGGTGAAGCTCTTGCTGCCGGTGAAGACGGGGTAGGTGTACTCGGCGCCCACCACCAGGTCGCGGTTGCGCAGCGCGAAGGTGGCGCCCGTCACGTCCAGCGTCCCCGCCACGACTTCGGCGGTGGACTCGCGCGGCGACTCGCCTTCCTTCTGCTTGACGACGAAGACACTCTTGCCATCCGGCTGCATCTTGATGCGCTGCCGACGGCGCTTGCCGTTCTCGTCCGCGTGCAAGTCACTGCCGACGACGGACTGCGTCCCGGACTTCCAGTACGACACGAACTTGTCCTTGATGGGCCACACGCCGATGAGCGCGTCCGAGCGCGCCACCGCGACGATGGGCCACACGTCCTCGCCCCACTGCTTCATGGGAGAGCCGACCGTCACCTGGGCGGTGCCCGCTGTCACGCCGAGGTACTTCACGCGATACTGCGCCTGCTCACCGGGGCCGAACGCCGGGTTCGCGGAAGGCTCCTGAGCCATGGCCGACGCCGACCAGACCAGGCCCGCCAGCATCGCCGCGAAACCCCAATTGGACTGCGCACGCATCGGTTGAGCTCCATCGCTAGGAAGTTAAGTAGCCTGCCTGCCACCTGCCAGGCCCTGCCCCCGAACCATTCCCGCCACTCCACATTTCCATGGACGTGCCCGGCCCACGGGCATTCAACGGACGCTCGTTCCCTCGCCGTGGGGGCGACGCCGGGCCGAGCGGGGACGCAGTCTCGCACGCAAGGGCCCCCTGGCGCCTCTTGGGGGCCCAGGCCCGGCTGCTCTCCAGCGAGCCGGGCATGTCCACCGGCCGACACCGCTGATAGCCTCCCGTCCCGGCGCCTACAGGTAGGCGGCGCCTTGCCACGGAGGCACGGGAAAATGTCCGGCAACTACGACTTCGACGATGACGACCTCAAGGAGTCGTCCAAGGGCAGCGGCAAGAACAAGGAGTTCGACTGCCCGGGCTGCGACGCCAACAACCCCGTGCATGACGGCTTCGGCGACGGTGACGAGCTGCGCTGCAACTACTGCGGCTGCGAGTATCGCGTCAGCGTCAGCACGGAAGGCCGCGTGAAGTTCAAGGAGATCTGAGGCCGCCCGTCAGGGCGGTGGCCCTCAGGTCCGTTCGCCGAAGAGGGCGGTGCCCACGCGCACCAGCGTCGCGCCCGCCTCGATGGCCAGCTCGAAGTCGTGCGTGGTGCCCATGGACAGCTCGGGCAGCGCATGGCTTCGCGCCAGCTCGCGCAGCGCCTGGAAGTAGCCGCGCGCTCGGGCCGCGTCGTCGGTGGGCGGGGGCAGGGACATCAGTCCCACCAGCCGCAGGCCGGGCAGCTCGCGCACCTGGGCCAGGAAGTCGGGCAGGGCGGAGGGCTCCAGGCCGGACTTGGTGTCCTCGCCTCCCACGTTGACCTCGACGAAGCAGGGCAGGGGCGCGGCACCCTCGCGGCGCTTGGACAGCTCGCGCGCCACCTCCAGTCGCTCCAGCGCGTGGAAGGCGCTGGCCACCTTGGCCACGTACTTCACCTTGTTGGTCTGCAGCGGGCCAATGGCGTGCCAGCGCAGTCCCTCCAGGTCCGCCAGCTCCACGGCCTTGTCCCGCAGCTCCTGCGCGTAGTTCTCCCCGAAGTCGCGCTGGCCCGCCGCGTAGGCCTCGCGGATCATCCCCGCGGGCTTCAGCTTGGAGACCGCCACCAGCGTCACCGACTCCACGGGGCGCCCCGCGCGAGCGCACGCGGAGGCCACCCGCGCTCGCACCGCCTCCAGCCGCTCCGCGAGGTCCGAGCCCATGCTCAACGCTTCCAGGCCAGGGGCACGCCAGCGCGCTCCATCAGCGCGAGCGTCTCTCCCAGCGGCAGGCCGACGACGTTGGTGGGGCTCCCGTCCACGGAGGCGACGAGGAAGCCGCCCTGTCCCTGGATGGCGTAGGCGCCCGCCCGGTCCACCGGCTCTCCGGTGCCGACGTACCAGGCGATCTCCGCGGCGCTCAGCTCCCGGAAGGTGACGCGGGTGCGCACGACGAGCGCCTCCTCGTGCCGGCCCGCGAGCGCGACGCCGGTGTGGACGTCATGTGTCTTCCCGGACAGGCGGCCGAGCATGGCGCGGGCCTCGGCCGGGTCCTGGGGCTTGCCCAGCAGCTCCGAGCCCAGGGCCACGGTGGTGTCCGCGGCCAGCACCCAGGCGCCGGGGTAGCGGGAGGCCACGACGGTGGCCTTCTCCCGGGCCAGCCGGAGGACGTAGGGGCCTGCCTCCTCGCCTGGGCGGGGCGTCTCGTCGATGTCCGCCGCGGAGACGGTAAAAGTGAGACCCAGTTGCGACAGGAAGTCCCTGCGGCGGGGAGAACCGGAGGCAAGGACGAGCAACGTTTGATCAGCGTGCGTGTGCATGTTACGGCTCCAAGCGTCGCGTCCTTAGCAGACTCGCGCCTCGGAGTGGACTCTACGGATGAATCCCGCGGACCTCCTGTCGGCCATGAAGCGGACAGTGGAACAACTGGCCGCCTTCAACGAGATGGCGAAGGCGTTGACGTCCACGCTGGAGCTGCGCGAGGTGCTCGCGCTCGTCATGCAGAAGGTCAGCAGCCTGCTGCTGCCTCGCAACTGGTCCCTCATCCTCCAGGATGAGCGCACCGGGAAGCTCTACTTCGAAATCGCCGTGGGCGAGGGAGCAGGCGTCCTCAAGGGCCTTCAGCTCAACCCCGGCGAGGGCATCGCCGGCGCCGTCTTCTCCTCGGGTGTGGCCCGGCTCGTCCACGACGTGGGCGGCGACCCCAGCTTCTCGCCCCGCTTCGACGAGGCCTCCGCCTTCCACACCCGCTCCATCCTCGCCGTGCCCCTGTTGTCCCGGGGCCACGTGCTGGGCGTCATCGAGCTGGTCAACGGCCCCACGGACCCGCCGTTCTCCAACGACGACCTCACCACCCTCACGGCCATCACCGACTACGCGGCCATCGCGATCGAGAACGCGCGCAACTTCCGCCGGGTGCAGGAGCTCACGATTACCGACGAGCACACCGGCTGCTACAACGCCCGGCACCTGCGCGCGCTGCTCGACACGGAGGTGAAGCGCTCGGCGCGCTTCCGCCACCCGCTGTCGCTCGTCTTCCTGGACCTGGACCACTTCAAGAGCGTCAATGACCGTCACGGGCACTTGATGGGCAGCGCCACGCTGAAGGAGGTGGGCGACCTGCTCATCGGCATGGGGCGCAACGGCCTGGACGCCGTCTTCCGCTACGGGGGGGACGAGTTCGCCATCCTCCTGGTGGAGACGGACCAGGACGGCGCGGCCCTCATCGCCCAGCGCGTGTGCGAGGCGTTCCGCGGGCGCTCCTTCCTCCAGGAGCACGGCCTGGACGTGCGCGTCACCGCCAGCGTGGGCGTGGCCACCTTCCCGGACCACGCCACCTCCGCGCTGGACCTCATCCGCTCGGCGGACTTCGCCATGTACGGGGCCAAGGCCCGAGGCCGGGACGCCATCTGCGTCGCCGAGCCCACCCCTCCCGACTCTGGCAACGGCGGCAACGGCTCCGACTTCCCGGCGCGCTGAAGCTGCAAGGCGCACCACCCCGGAGAGGCCGAGGGCCGGGGAGGGGAACACCCTCGGCCCGGCCCTCGTGGGACTGCGTCGTGCGGGAAGACGACTACCCGGCGCCCACCACCGAGTCGATGGCCTCGGTGTTCGTCACGACGTCGCCGTTCTTCTTCAGCGCCTTGAGGAAGGACTCCGTCACTTCGATCTGCTTGGCCTGCTGCGCCTGGGCGCGCAGGGTGTCCTTCTTGGCCTCGAAGCCCGCGGCGTCCGGCTTCTGGCGCTCGACGACCTGCGCCACCACGAAGCCCTCGCCCACGGGGAACGTCTCGCCCAAAACCTGAGGGCTGGTGGTCGCGAAGGCCGCCTTCACCAGCGCGGGCGCGGGGCCCAGGTGCGGCACGGCCTCACCCTCGGCGGTGAAGCTGTCCGTCTCCACGGCCTCCGGACGCGTCTCCGTCTCGAAGCGCAGGATGGCCGGCTGCTCCTTCTCCGGCGGGAACAGCTCCTTCAGCGTCTTGCCGCCCTGCACGGTGGCCAGGGCCTTGTCGGCCTCCGCCTTCGCCAGGTCCTTGGCGCGCTCCTGCTTGTAGAGCGTGGTGGCGATCTCGTCCTGGACCTCCTCCAGCTTCTTGTCCTGGGCAGGCTGCTTCTCCTCGACCTTCACGAGGTGCACGCCGAACTTCGTCTCCACCGGCTGCGTGACGCCGCCCGCGGTGAGCGCGAAGGCCGCGTCCGCCAGCGCCGGCTCCCAGCTGCCACGCTCCACCCAGCCCAGGTCGCCGCCTCGCGCCTTGCTGCCCGGGTCCTCGCTGCTCTCGCGGGCCACCGTGGCGAAGTCCTTGCCGCCGTCGATGTCCTTCTTGAGCGCCTCCGCCTTCTTGAGCGCCTCCGCCTTCTGCTCGGCGGTGGCCTCCAGGGGCAGCTTCACCAGCACCTGACGGGCGCGGATGCGCTCCGGCTGCTGGTACACGAAGCGGTTGGCCTCGTAGTAGTCCTTGATCTCCTTCTCGTGCGCCTTCTTCCAGTCCGCGAGCTGCACGGGCGTGGGCGCCGTCACCTTGTCCGCGAACATGGTGGGCAGGAAGCGCGCGAAGACGACCTTGGCCTGGTTGCCGTCCTTCTCGTAGCGGGCCCGGACCTCGTCATCGGAGACGACCGCGTTGGCGCGGACGACCTCGATCATCTTCTGGGCGGCCAGCTGGCGGCGCAGCTCGGTCTCGAACTCCTGGGGCGTCTTCCGGTAGAAGTCGCGCAGCACTTGCTGGTAGCGCGAGAAGTCGAACCCGCCCTCCTTGGCGTGGAAGTCCGTGTTCTGGTGGATGAGCTTGCGCAGCTCCTCGTCGGACGGGTTGATGCCACGCTGCTCGGCCGCCTGGGCCAAAAGCTCCGTGTTCACCAACCTGTCCATCACCTGGTTGTGCATGCCGAATTGCCGCGCCACGGACTCGGGGATGGGGCTGCCCTGCGAACGCAGGAAGCTCATCTGCCGGGCCCAGGCCGTGGCGAAGTCGCGCAGCGGGATTTCCTTGCCGTTCACCTTGGCCACCGAGCCCGGCGCCGTGGTGGCGGGGCCCGTGGAGCCGAAGCCGGAGCTGCCCGGCCCGAACTGAAGCGTGAACACCACCGCGATGCCGATGATGAACAGCAGGGAAAAGACCTTCCGGGGGTTCAGACCGTCCATTGTCGTCACTTCGAGAGCAAACGCGCCGAGAAAAGTCGTGCGGAAGGACTCGCGACGCGGTGTTGTTGGTAGCCCGGCCGGAGGGTGGTTTACCTGCGGCCACCCCCGTCACAGGGCCTTGACTGCCTAGGACACTGCACCGGAAAATGCAAGCGATTTAGAGAGTTTAGCGCCGCCCCCTACCCTCCGCACTCCCCTCCCACCCCGGAATTCCCCTCTGTGCTGTCGCTCCTCAAGCGATATCGGCGCCCCCTCCTGGTCGGCGTCCTGCTGCTCTACCCGCTGGTCGCCTTCCTGCTCAGCGGGCGCAAGGTCAGGGACCCCAATCCCATTGACCGGGCGGTCATCGCGGTGACGTCGCCCGTCCAGCAACTGCTCACGGCCTCCATCGAGGGCTCCGTGTCGGCGGTGCGCCACTACCTGGATTTGCGCGGGGTGCGGCAGGAGAATGACACCCTGCGTCTGGAGAACCTCCAATTGAGGGCCTCGGTCCAGGCGCTGGGCGAGTCGCGCACGGAGAACGAGCGGCTGCGCAAGCTCCTGGGCTACGCGGAGGCCGCGGCGGGGCCGGAGATTCCGGCGCGGGTGGTGGGCGTCAATCCGGTGGCCAAGCTCTTGTCGGTGCGCATCAGCGCGGGGGAGAAGGAGGGCGTCTTCCGGGGCATGTCGGTGGTGACGCCGGATGGAATCGTGGGACAGGTCATCCGGGCCACGGGGAGCTACTCTGACGTGGCGCTGGTGACGGACTCGCAGAGCCGGGTGGCGGTGAGGGTGCAGCGCTCCAGGGCGCGGGGCACCGCGTCGGGTGCTGGCAGCGGACCTTTGAAGCTGGAGAACATGCTGCGCACCGAGGACGTGGACAACGGCGACCTCATCATCACCTCGGGCACGGATGGCATCTACCCACCGGGGCTGGTGGTGGGCCGGGTGACCCATCTAGAGAAGAAGGAGCATGGCATGTTCCAGGGTGGGGACATCGTGCCGGCGGTGGACACCAGCAAGCTGGAAGAGGTGTTGGTGGTGGGCAGTCCCTACAGCGCGATGGCGCAGGGCAGCGCGGCGGAGGGTGCGTCGAAATGAAGTTCCTGGTGACGGTGGGCATCGCGTTGGCGCTGCTTACGCTGGAGTCCGTGGTCGTCAAGCAGGCGGGCCTGGTGCTGGGCCGCATCGACGTCACCGTGGTGCTGGTGGCGTTCCTCGCCCTGCGCGCCACGCTGCTGGAGGGGGCCTTCTCCGCGTTCGCGGTGGGCTACCTGTTGGACCTGATGAGTGGTCAGCCCACGGGGCTGTTCACCTTCCTCGCCGTCTTCACCTTCCTGGTGGGGCGGCTGGTGTCGACCTTCGTGGACGTGCGCGGCGGCCTGTCCTTCGCGCTGTTCGCCATGGGCGCGGACGTGGGGCACGGCCTGCTGGCGACCTTCTTCACCTGGCTGACGGTGAAGGACAGTGGCACGGGGCCGGTGCTGGCGGGCCTGCCCGTGCAGGTGGCGCTCACGGGCGCCGCGGCGCTGGCGCTCTTCCCGTTGCTGCGACGCTTCGAGGCGGCACAGGACCGTCCGGCGGGGTTGCTGAGGTGACGCCTCCCACGCTGGGCAACACGACGCCGGGTCGCGAGCTGCGCCGGCGCTTCCTCTGGCTGGGCCTGGCCATGACGGTGGGGCTCGTGCTGTTGTCCATCCAGCTCTACCGCCTGCAAATCACCCGGGGCGAGGAGTACTCCGCCAAGAGCGTGGCCAACTTCGTCAAGGAGGTGCGCCTGCGCGCCGACCGGGGCGTCATCAAGGACGCGCGCGGCACCATCCTCGTCGACAGCCGCCCGTCCTTCGACGCCGTCGTCACGCCCGCCTTCTGCACCGACTGCGCCGAGCAGGTCATCCCCCGGCTGGCGGAGCTGCTCCAGTGGGATGCCGACCAGGCCAAGAAGGTGGAGGACCTGGTGCGCCAGGGCCGCCGCAACGCGCCCTTCCAGCCGGTGCCGGTGCGCGTGGACCTGACGCGGGACGAGTACGACCGCCTGGCCGCCCGCCGCGACATCCTGGACGGCGTGGAAGTGGCCCCCGTTCCGCACCGCCACTACCGGACCAACACGGTGCTGTCGCACGTGCTGGGCTACATGAACGAAATCACCCAGGAGGAGCTGGAGCGCCTCAACGGCGACGGCTCGCGCTACGCGCTGGGGGACTACATCGGCCGTCGCGGCCTGGAGCGCTACTTCGAGCAGCGCCTGCGCGGCCAGGACGGCGTGCGCAAGGAGGTCGTCAACGCGCGCGGCCAGAAGATTGAAGAGCTCAACGTCAAGCTGGGCGACAACGCCGTGGTGCAGCCCCAGGCCGGCAGCAACCTGGTGCTCTCCATCGACATGCGCCTGCAGGAGGAGGCCGAGCGCGCCTTCCCTGGCGTGACGGGCGCCGTCGTCGCCATCGATGTGCATACGGGCTTCATCCGCGCGCTGGTGTCGCGGCCCGGCTTCGACCCCAACCTCCTGACGGGCCGCGTGACGCCCACGCAGATGGCGCAGCTGTCGAGAGATCCGTTGGAGCCCATGGTCAACCGCGTGGCCGCAGAGCACTACAGCCCGGGCTCCACGTTCAAGGTCGTCACCGCGCTCGCGGCGTTCAAGTCCGGCGCCTTCCGTCCGGAGACGGTGGTGAACTGCCCCGGTGGCTACCGTCTGGGCGCGCGCACCTGGCGCTGTCACCTGGACCGAGGCCATGGCCCGGTCAACGGCCTGGACGCGATGAAGAGCTCGTGTGACACGTGGTTCTACAAAGTCGCGGACACCATCGGCCTGGACCCCATTGGAGAGATGGGCAAGTCGCTGGGCCTGGGCAGCCCCACCGGCATCAGCGTGGTGGCGGAGGTGCCCGGCATCATGCCGACCAGCGCGTACCACGACAAAGCCTCGCCGGGCGGCTACACCAAGGGCATGGCGCTCAACAGCGCCATCGGCCAGGGTGACAACAACGTCACGCCGCTCCAGCTCGCGCTGATGTACGCGGCCATCGCCAACGGCGGCATGCTCTACAAGCCGCAGATGGTGCAGCGGCTGGAGAACCTGGACGGGCAGGTCATCCAGGAGTTCAAGCCGGAGGTCGTCCGCCGGGTGGAGCTGTCCCCCCCGCACCTGAAGGCCGTCATCGAGGGCCTGGTGAAGGTGGCCCACGAGCCGGGCGGCACCTCCTACCGCTCACGCCTCAAGGGCATGCGTGATTTGGACGTCCTCGTCGCGGCGAAGACGGGCACCGCCCAGGTGGCGCGCCTGGGGGCCATCCGCCTCAAGACGCACCAGATGAGCTTCTTCGAGAGAGACCACGCCTGGTTCGCCGGCTTCGCCCCGGCGGACAAGCCGGAGATAGCCGTCGTCGTGCTCAACGAGCACGGTGGCCATGGTGGCTCGGACGCGGCGCCGACAGCGATGGCCGTCATCCAGAAGTACCTGGACCTGAAGAAGCTGGACGCCACGGCGCCGCCGCCGCGTCCCAACCAGCCCTACACCCCCTCGGTGCTGCGCGCGCCGTCTCCGGACGAGGCGGCCCTGACGCGCGGCGTGAAGCCTCCGAAGGTGCTGCCGGGCGACGACGCCGCCTCGGAGGACACCCATGCAACTCAGGATTGAGCGGCGGATGGTGCCCCACGTCCCGTGGGGCCTCATCATCTGCGTGCTGGGCGTGTCCCTGCTGGGCATCTGGAACCTCGCCTCGGCGTCGCGTCCTCCGCTCGCGCCGGTGTGGTCCAGCCAGGCGCTGTACCTGGGACTGGGCGTCGTCGCCGTGCTGGTGGTGTGCCTGGTGGACTACCGGTGGATCCAGCGCATGGCGCTGCCCATCTACGTCTCCAACATCCTGGCGCTCATCGCCCTGCGCTTCATCGGCCACACGGCCAAGGGCGCGGAGAGCTGGTTCGTCATCGGCCCGTTCCGCCTGCAGCCCGCGGAGTTCATGAAGATTGGCGTCGTGCTGATGCTGGCCAAGGTCTACCACGACGACTTCCGCCCCAATGAGCCGTCCTACGGCCTGGTCCGGCTGTGGAAGCCGCTGCTCGTCGTGGGCGTGCCCTTCGTCCTCGTGCTCGTCCAGCCGGACCTGGGCACCGCGCTGATGATTGGCCTGTCCTCGCTCACCGTCATCCTCTTCGGAAAGGTGCGCTGGTACCTCGTCGCCACGCTCGTCGCGGCCATCCTCGCGGGCGGCATCGTCATCTGGAACGACTACGTGCGCGACGTGCCGGAGCCCCGGCCCACCATCGTCCGGCACTACCTGAAGAAGCACCAGAGTCAGCGCATCTCCGGCTGGTTGGACCCGGAGGCGGACCTGCGCGGCAGCGGGTACCACGCGGCCCAGTCCAAAATCGCGGTGGGCAGCGGCGGCGTGTCCGGCAAGGGCTGGCGCGAGGGCACCCAGACGGGGCTTCGCTTCCTGCCCGAGCAGCACACCGACTTCATCTTCTCCGTGTGGGCGGAGGAGCACGGCTTCGTGCTGTGCACGGTGCTGCTCGTCCTCTACGGCGCCATCTTCATCTTCGGCCTGGGCGTGGGGTTCAACGCCCGAGACAGGTTCGGCGCCTTCGTGGCCGTGGGCGTCGTCGCCATGCTCTTCTGGCAGGTGTTCGAGAACATCGGCATGGTCATCGGCCTGCTCCCGGTGACGGGAATTACCCTGCCACTGATGAGTTATGGCGGGTCTTCCATGATGTCCGTGATGCTCAGCATTGGCTTGCTGGTGAACATCAGCATGCGTCGTCACATGTTCTGAGACGCCGCGACACGCGACGCTGAAGCGGGCGCTCCCAAAGGATGGTGCGGGGCGCTGGCGGCAGCTCGCGGGTGGTGTATGAATCACCCCACCAATTCCGGGGGGAGGGCGAGTCCCTCTCGGGCCGGTGGAGGTCAGGCATGCAGAGGAAGGTCGGGCAGAAGGTGAGTGGGAGTGTCCGCGTGGCGGAGATTCCCGTGGTGGCGAGGGACGTGAAGCCCGCGGTGCCACCGCCCGTGGCGAGGGCGCCCGTCGTGGCGAAGGACGAGGTCCGACGGCCGGTGGCGTCGCCGCCGCTGCTGCCAACGTTCGCCCCCATCATCGAGCGCAACCAGGGGGAGTCGGAGCACCGGGAGTTCCCCCGGGCGCAGCTGACGACGCGCTTCGAGGTCTGGGTGGATGACGAGGAGGGCGGACGGCGCTTCGCGGCGAGCCTGGCCTCCATCAACGTCAGCGTCAGCGGGGCCTTCCTGGAGAGCACCTTCTACCTGCCCATGGGCACGGTGCTGGGGGTGAGCTTCATCCTGGAGCCGGGGGATTCACCGGTGCGGGCTCGGGCGCAAATCGTCCGGGAGGAGCGCGGGGACGGCCCTGACGGCCGCAGCGGCTTCGGCATCCGCTTCCTCGACTTCAGTGGACAGACGGAAGTCGCCCTGGCGCGGCTCTTCGTGGGAGCCCGGCTGAGAGCCTTCGCGGAGGACTACCTGCACTCCCAGCGGGCGCGGTCGCTGCCCAACGAGCTGGAGCGGGTGGTGGATGTCCTTTCGGCGTGGGAGCTGCTCAAGGCCACGAGCACCGAAGCGGACCCCTGGCAGACGAAGTAACGAATTGAGCGGCGGCTCGCCCAGGGCCGTGGGCGCCACCGCGAACAGCGTGTCTCAGGCGGGCTTGCCACCCGCCAGCAGACGCCTTCGCTCCGCCTGGTAATGCGCTGAACACAGTCCCTTCGAGCGCTGCTCCCGCGTGCAGTCCGGCATGGTGCAGCGCCGGTCCGACGCCACCATGTTGCCCGCAAGCGCCTTGGGGGGCCGGCCACGACGACGGCTCGCCGTCATGCCGTTGCTGTTGCCACCCGTGGGCATGCCTTGGTTCATCGCCCGGAGGACGCCTCGGCCAATTGCATCGCCAAGCGCTTCCGCCCAATTCACCAATGCGGGGGTCAGGGGGACCTTCGACAACTCCTTACGTGGTCGTGCCATGAAAACTCCCGTGAAAACAGTCAAAACAAACAAGCCTTCCAATGCGCCTTTTTGGCGGTGGATGTCAACGCTGTCAATACAACCTGGGCGGGGTCTTGTATGACTCGCAAACCCGCGCGGAAAATTGATGACAAGGCTGCAAAGGGATACGTGTTTCCCGCAGGCAAGCTGGGAGACGATTTAGTATCTGCGCTGTATTTGTCCGCAGGGGTGAAAATGACGCGGAGTCTGAGAAATCGCTGAAGGCTCGCCGCGAGACTTGGGTTGAGTTGAGTCAGGGCGCCCTCTGGCAAAGCCGCTGCTCCAACGGTTCCGGGCTCGCGAGAAGGATCCGCTCACAAGCCATGAACTGGAGGGCTGGCTCACGCGGGGGGCGGTATCAGGTCGGGCAGGCGCTCCGGGGGACGTTTCTCGCATCCCACAGCCGGACAGCGCATCGGGGTGGTGTGGCGCCCCGCGTCGACAAAACAGAAGCGCCGGGCGAGGCGCGCGCGGGACAAGGAGTCCTCACGTGCGCGCAGGCCCGGCGAAGCGGCTTACAGCGCCTTCTTGATGGCTTCTTCGATGCGCGCCTTGGGGACGGCGCCGACAATCTGCTCCACGACCTTGCCGCCCTTGAAGAGCAGCAGCGTGGGGATGGACCGGATGCCGTAGTCCTGCGGCGTTTGCTGGTTGTCGTCGATGTTCATCTTGGTGAACTTCACCTGACCGCCATACTGGGTGGCGAGCGCGTCGATGGACGGGGCGATGGCGCGGCACGGCGCGCACCAGGTCGCCCAGAAATCCACCAGCACGGGCTCCTGGGAGCCCAGCACCTGCTCCTGGAAGTCTCCATCTCCGACCGCCTTCACGTTGTCGCCTGCCATGGTGTCTCCTTCGGGCCCTGTCCGGCCTGCACGGCGCGTCGTCTAGTACGTGCCCCGGGAGCCTGCAAGAATCGGCGGACCGTCGACCGATCTGCCAGAAATGATGCGGTGGGGAAGCGCGGGTTTCACCCTTCATTCCGAACGGCTCCCCCCCGAAGCCCGGTGCTGGTGTAGGCTGGCGGACGTGACGAAGCTCTTTCTGCCCCAGTCCCAGCTCGAGGAGTGGGCACTGGCCGACAAAGCGGACCTGCGGGATGGCAGGCTGGTGGTGATGGCCGAGGGCGGCACCGCCTTCGCCGTCTCCCCCGCCGTTCATTTCGTGCAACTCGTGTCGGGCGAGGACACCCACGGCCTGGTGGCCAAGGTGAAGACCGAGGAGCAGCTCTCCCGCCTGGGGGCCGAGCAGATGGCCGACTCGGTGCTGGTGGGGGAGTCCGCCTACGAGGTCGTTCCGGGGTATGTGACGGAGGTGCCCTCCGGGGCGCCGAAGCCGGAGGCGGCGGGCAAGAAACCCGATTCGGAGACCGACCTGTTGGCGGCGTTCCTTCTCAACAAGATGGGCTGATTCGCCTGTCTGTCACGGTTATTGCCTGAATCCATGAGCCACACGCTCGTATCGCTCGCCTGCCACGCCTACGGCATCGCCGCCGTGGCCTACCTGGCCTACCTCGTCCGCCAGTCGGACGCGCTGGCCATGGCCGGGCGCGTGCTGGTGGGCGGGGGGCTCGTGCTGCATGGGGTGGCCCTCTTCGAGTTGCTGGGGGCCCAGTCCGGCCGGCCCGTGGGCATGGCCCAGGGCTTCTCCACGTTGGCCTTCCTGCTGCTGGCCATCTTCCTGGCGCTGGATGTGCGCTATCGCCGCCCCGTCATCGGCGCGTTCCTCACGCCCCTGGCGGTGACGGTGCTGATACCCGGGCTGCTGATGCACGGAGGCCAGTCGCCGCTCCCACCGGGCGTGCGACAGCCGCTGTTGCCGCTGCACATCACCCTGGCGCTGTTGGGGCTGGCCGCGTTCGCGGTGGCCGCGGGCGTGGGCGTCATGTACCTCTTGATGGAGCGGCAGGTGCGCGCCAAGCGCTTCGGGTTGTTGTTCTCCCGGCTGCCGTCGCTGGAGTTCCTGGACACCCTCAATCGGCGTTTGGTGGTGTGGGGCTTCATCGCGCTGTCCATCACCCTGGCGACGGGCGCGTTCTTCGTCGCCACGACGGTGGGCTGGCAGTGGGATGGCAAGTCGATTGCGACGGTGGTGGCGTGGGCCGTCTTCGCCGCGCTCGTCAACGCGCGCATCTTCGCGGGCTGGCGGGGGCGCCGGGTGGCGTTGCTGACCATGGCGGGATTCTGTCTGGTGCTGGTCTCGTTCCTCACCTCGTACGACGTGACTTCGAGCACGGCGGCCGCCCTGAGGATTCCCTGAGTATGGAGCTCGTCTGCATTGGCCTGTCCCACCGTACGGCGCCCCTGGTGGTGCGCGAGCGGTTGGCCCTGTCCGAGTCGCGGCAGGTGGAGGTGCTCCAGCGGCTGGCCCAGTCGCCGGTGGAGGTGCTCTGGGTGTCCACCTGCAACCGGGTGGAGGTGTATCTCTCCGCGCCGGACGGGATGATGGCGCGGGAGCGCGCGGTGTCGGAGCTGCGCGCCCTGGGCGGTGACGAGGCGTTGGAGCACCTCTACGAGCACCGGGGAGAGGCGGCCCTCATCCACCTGTTCCGGGTGGCCTCCAGCCTGGACTCGATGGTGCTGGGCGAGGCCCAGATTCTCGGTCAGGTGAAGGACTCCTTCGAGCGGGGGCAGGGCGCGGGGGCGGTGCGGGGTGAGTTGACGCGTGCGTGCGCGGCGGCGTTCGGCTGCGCCAAGCGGGTGCGCACGGAGACGGCCATCGGTCGCGCGGCGACGTCCATGGCGTCGGCGGCGGTGCAGCTGGCCAGCAAGGTGTTCGACGGCTTGAAGGGCAAGACGGTGTTGGTGGTGGGCGCGGGGGAGATGGGAGAGCTGGCGGCGCGCCATCTGCAGCAGGCGGGTGCGACGAAGCTGTTCATCACCAACCGGACGCTGGCGCGCGCGGAGGCGCTGGCGACGGAGGTGGGCGGTGTGGCGCGGCCCTTCGAGGAGCTGTTCGCGCTCCTGGGCGCCGCGGACGTGGTGGTGTGCAGCACCGCGTCGCCCGTGCCGCTGTTCACGCGGGAGAACGTGAGCGCGGTGGGCAAGGGGCGCAAGGGCCGGCCGCTGTTCATGGTGGACCTGGCGGTGCCAAGAGACATCGACCCCGGGGTGGGCACGCTGGACTGGGTGCACGCCTACGACGTGGACGACATCCAGAAGTTCGTCGCGGAAAACGCCGCCGCGCGCGCCGAGGAGGCGCACAAGGCGGGTGTGCTGGTGGCGCAGGAGGTGGCTCGCTTCGTCAAGGAGCGCGCGCTGCGCGAGGGCATGCCGGTGCTCGCGAGGTTGCGCCAGCGCGCGGAGGCCATTGCCCGCTCGGAGGTGGAGCGCACGCTGACGTCGCTGGGTGATGGGTTGACGGACAAGCAGCGCAAGAGCATCGAAGCCATGGGACGCGCCATCGTGAACAAGCTGCTGCATGAGCCCACCTCGCGGCTGCGCGCCGTGGGGCCGGAGGGTGAGGGCAATCGGTTGGCGGGTGCCGCCGCGGAGCTGTTCGGGCTTCTCGAGGCGGAGCTGGAGGCGGCGGACGCGGAGGTCTCTTCCCTGGCCCCGGTTCCGCAGCAGGTCGCCACGGGGGCCAAGCGATGAAGGCCGTGCGCATCGCCACCCGACAGAGCCCGCTGGCGCTCTGGCAGGCCCGCCACGTGGGCGCGCTGTTGGCCTCGCATCATCCAGGCCTGGAGGTTTCCCTGGTGGAGCTGTCCACCGAAGGAGACCGCTTCCTGTCCGCGCCGCTGTCGGCGGTGGGCGGCAAGGGCCTGTTCGTGAAGGAAATCGAGCAGGCGCTCATCGACGGCCGCGCGGACCTCGCGGTGCACAGCCTGAAGGACATGACGTCCGAGCTGCCGGAGGGCCTGGTGCTCGCGGCGGTGCCGACGCGCGAGGACCCTCGCGATGCCTTCTGTGGCCTTTCGGGACAGACGCTGGACTCGCTGCCCCAGGGCGCGCGGGTGGGCACGTCGTCGCTGCGCCGCAGCTGCATCCTGCGCTCGCGGCGGCCGGACCTCGAAATCGTCAGCCTGCGCGGCAACGTGCAGACGCGGCTGCAGAAGACGAAGGAGCTGGGGCTCGCGGG
>NZ_JBLZWL010000067.1:0-41988 GCF_049194865.1 Corallococcus terminator
CCAGCGAGGCCACCGTGGGCTCCGACAACCGCGAGCGCTCGTTGAGCAACGTGAGGACCGCCGTGTCCGGCGCGTCCCAGTTGGCCGCGTTCAGCAAGTCCCTCAGCAGCGTCGAGGACGTCCCCGCCACCTGGAGGGTGACGGAGGGCACCGTGCCCGTGACGTCGATGGCGAAGAACTTGTAGCGCGAGGTCTCCAGCTCGCCGTCCTTGTTGCGCGCGTGAGAGGCCGTCACGTAGAGGCGATTGCCCACGCGGGCCACGTCCTCCAGGTCCGCCTCGTCCGACGACGAGAGACCGATGGCCGAGCTCACGTCCTGGCTCTTCACCGCGCTGGCGCTCTGGCTCCGAGCGTAGACGCGCACCGTCTGCGATTCGTCATTCACATTCAGGAAGTGCGTCCCGTCCATCCAGGCGCCACCCGAGCCGTCACAGGTGCCCTTGAACGTCCCTGATGCGGGCGCCTCGCCACCGGGTGTCCCCTGCGTGTCCCAGGTCACGGTGAGCTTGGGACGTGACGCCTTCGTTGAGTACTCGCTCGAGCGCAGCTCCAGGCGGTTGTCATTGTCCTTGTTCGCCAGGATGAGGCCCTGGTTGCTCGCGGGCGTGCTCACCCATCGCTGCACCGCCGCGACACCGCTGGCGTTCAGCGCCACGGTGTACGTGCCCGTCGCGGGGGCTCGGAGCGCTCCCAGCACGGTGGTGTCCCGGTCTCCAGACCCATCCGCTCCATTCGACGCCCAGTCCTGGGTGTTGTCCGCCTGCTCCCAGGTGACCTGGCTCTCCGTCCAGCCGCGCGTCAGGGCATACAGTTGATAGTCCTGGTCCGCCTTGTCGGAGACCGTGACGGTGAGCGAGGCGGAGCGGACGACGGCACCGGTGGGAATGGAGGACACGTCCCACGCGAGCAGGACGAAGTTCTCGTTGCCGCTACCGGACGGCGTGTCTCCGCTCGCGGAGAGCTTCGTGTCGCTCCCGTGGTTGGCGTTGGAGTCCTCTTCTTCAATCATCGCGTCCCGGGTGCCCGCGTAGCCCGTCGTCGGGGCCACGCCGTCCTGGAACGACGTGGTCTGGGTTCCGGCCAGGGGCTGGGAGAACGGGAGCGAGTCCTCGACTTCCGTGTCCCGCAGCGAAGGCTCCACCTCTCCACAGCCCCCCAGGAGCCAGGAGCACGCGACGAGCACACCGATGAACGGCCGCTTCCATCCACGCATGTCATTTTCCTCGCGCTTCGTGCGAAGCCACACCGTCCCCCAACTCACGCCCGGCCGTCGTGACGTTTCTGTCGAAACTCCGCGCTCCTGTTCGGCATTCAGCCGGCCGCCCCGCGCAGGACGTCGAGGTCAATCTTCCGGGATGGGGTACCTCCACGAAGGAAACTGAACAGGGTCCGGACACACGGCTCGGCGCCGCGCCATGGGAACCGTCGAACAGACGCTGGGTCGAGTGCTCCCTTGCTCTGAGAACAGAGAGGGGCCGGATACTCGACGCACCTGGGGGCGTGGCAGTCCGTCTATCGAAACGCCACGGAATCGTCCCAGGACTCGAGGGGGATGAATCGGAGCCCCTCTGCTGGTGGAGAGAGCCCGAGCACCCGCTCCACCAATGACGCATGGACCAGGTGAACGACGGCCTCCTTGAGCCTGAACGCCAGTCGCTCGCCCAGGGGAACCTCCCCGAGGACGGATTCGTCGAGTACAAGCCGGTCCAACCCTGTGAGGACGATGCCGCTTCCCGCCAGCCGGTACACGGAGCGCTCCCGGTCCATCACCGGCAACCGCCGCCACATGTGCACCAGCGTGTAGCGGCGGACGTCCCCCTCTCCGACCTGCACGTCCGCGGGAATGAGCTGCACGCCCGGCAGCGGTACCGAGCGCAGCACGTTTGCAACACGCTCAGAGACCACGGGCGCTGGCAATGTGTGGCAGTCCGCCATCACAGGCCGCGAGGGCACGGGCTCGCCGAGACGGAGTTGCACGACTTCGCGCAGGTCCACCTCCCGCCCCTGTCGGAACGCCAGCGAAGACTGGGCCCATGCGAGGAGCGGGTGCCGCTCTGACGGTGCTCGCGTCCATACGAAATAGTCGCGCTGCATGGCGCCTCTCACTCTCCCACCTGGAGCGTCCGGCGCGGGAGAGAATTTCCTATCGTCCCGTGCCGCGCCCCATGGCGGCGGCCATAAGGGCATGGCCGCCGAGGCTTGCTCTGGATGCTGTGCGCGCCAGCACAGCCCACGCCGCCAGCCAGATAATCCCTCCCGTCAGATGTGATTGTCCACGTGCCGGCAGCCAGGCGCGAGAGGATGTCTCGGCTCAGGTCATTCAGGTCTGCGACAAATCGCGCCGGGTCCGAGCAGTAGGCTCCAGTCAGGGCGGCCTCGCCATACGCTTCCACCAGTTCGCGTACCGCGTCCGGGTAGGGCATCTCCATGTCACTGGCCCAGCCCCCAGCGTGGTTCCCTCGGTGAACGGGGACATGAAGTTCACATGCCACCACGAGGAGCATCGGGAGGATGACGCCGTTGCGCCGGTGGTTGATGTCGTAGCCCGTCATCCAGCAGATGGCCGTCCACTCGTCGTCCTCGGCCATCACCTCCGAGCAGATGAGGTGATGAGCCGCGATGGACCACCGCCCGGAGTACCAAGGATGGGCACTCGGCTCGGCGCCACGAAGGATGTTGTTGAGCAGCACCGCCGAGCTTCCCGAACTCCATCCCTGTGTCGCCGCGAACGCGTGCCCCGGCTTACCGCAGTACCTGCACGGCGGAAGCTTCGCGGGCCGAGGGCCATCATCTGGCCCGGCCTTCTCGTATCTGATGCGGTGCCCTCGAATGATGACCGACATGGGCGCAGCAGACCGACCCCCGCGCCAGTTCGACAACGAGACCCCAGGGCACATGTTGGTCACGCAACCCCTGACCACGGCTCCGCGTCATGCCACGGGAGCTGTCTGACGGTAGACACGTCGCGTGCTCCCCTGCTCCTCTCTCGATTCACCTAATCATCCACATGCACCGTGGCCGTGGTGCTCGCCACGATGCCGACTTCGTCCTGGAAGAGCTCCAGACCCACCGTGTGCGTACCCTGGGCATTCGCGGGAATGGCCTTGGTCATCGTGAAGGTGAAGTCACCTCCCGGCGGCAGGTTCACACCCCAGTCGGACCACGTGGTGTTCCAGCCCGTCGTGTCGTTGCTCCAGAAGTCGTACCAGACCCAATTGCACGATGCGGAGTCGTGGTTCACCACGTGCACCGTCCAGGTGACGTCCGTGCCCGGCGCCGCTGTCACCGTCGCGGGCGAGAGCGTGAGCGTGGGCGGAGAGGTGACACAGCGCTCGACGACCTCCTGCTCGGCCGCGCCCCTCACGGTGTGTCCATTGCGCGTGACGTCCACGCCCGCCGTGTACGTCCCGGGCGTCGTGGCATACGGCGAATACAGCTGGAGCGTCAGCGCCGTTGAACCCGACGCGGGGATGGTGCGCTGCGCGGGCAGCGGGTCCGCGCTCCAACCCGGTGGAACGACGGCGGCGAGCTGGAAGACGCTCGGACCACAGCCCGCCGAGTCTCGATTGATGATGACCACATCCATCTCGGGACGACTCCCAGGCCACACGGTGGGCTCGAACGGCGTCACCTCCACCTCGGGCGCGGCGCGGATGCAGGCGGACTGACGGTACTGGAGGCTCACCGTGAGCCCCGTGCTGGTGGCGGACACCACCGTCACCGACAGGTTGCTGTACGGGTCTTCCCACGTCGCGCCTGGGAGCAGGGCCGGGTCGCTCCAGGACGACGTCCCCGGCGTGAAGTCGAGCAGGTGCGTGCCATCCCGCGTGTCCGCGTCCTCGTAGTGGATGAGCGCGCCACCGAAGACCTGGGACGGCAGCGTCGACTCGTAGCTGCCCACCTGCTGACGGTACTCCAACCACAGCCAAGCGTTGTTCCCCTGCCCTCGACGCACCTTGAGCGCCTTCACGCCCCCTGTCGCCACCACGGGCGCGAGCGTGAAGGTGCCACCCACGCCATCCACCTGCGTCACCGCGGACGGAGCGAGCCAGCCGATGCGCGCCTTGTGCGGCACCGCGTAGTGCCCCAGGTTCCAGCGCCCCATCGAGGAGAAGAGGTCGCCGTACTCGTCCAGCGCGCCCCCCAGGTTCAACAGCGACAGCGGCTCCGCGCCGAAGTCTCGCGTCTGTGAGTGGTTCAGCGACAGGTTGTGTCCCGCCTCGTGCGTGATGAGCTGCACGGCGCTGTCGTGGGTGCTCATCGACTGCGCGACGAGCCACGCGGTGGACGCCGTCACGGTTCCGTCCGGCGTCGCGACCTGACCACACGACAGCGTGGCCAGCCCCCCGTAATAGCAACCCGCCTGCGGACGCGGGTGGACGATGAAGATGCGGTCATATTGAGTGAAGTCGACGTCCGCGTTGGCCGCTTGGAGCGCCGCCGCGCGCATCGCGTCCGACTCCTCACAAGCATAGGCGCGGTCCAACGTGTACCAGCCCACCACGTCACCCGTCGTCGTGGTGCGCCCCTCGGAGACCTCACTCCAGTAGCCCGCCAGCGAGCGCCGCGTGGTGGAGAAGAAGGCCTCCTCCACGGCTTGCGGCGAATGGGACGGCGTGGCCATGCCAGGGAATGCCGCCAGGATGACCAGGCTTCGCTGCACGCCCGTGACAGCACAGGCGCTCAGGGTGGCGCCGGCGGCTCGGGGCCTCGGGTCCACTGTCACGGCTTGAGCCGTGAGGTGGCGCGCCGTCTTCTGTCCTCGCAGCGTCACGCGGAGGCCGCTGCGCAGGCCCTTCGGCGCGTCCCCCTGGAACACCACCGGGTGGCGCTCGCCCCCAGTGACGAGGAGGTATTCCTCATACGAGGCGTCGAGCGACGGCGCGTCCACCACCCGCACCTCCAGCTCTCCCTCCCACGTCCGCTGCTCCACTTCGGATGAAACGGAGCCCTGCGTGCCACAGGCCGCGAACCACACGGCCACCACCATGCTCCACCACGTGCGGGACATCTCCCCTCCGGCGAACGGCGTTCCCGAACGGGAATCGCCCGAGGAGCACCGCGCGCCTTGTGCCCCCACCCGCAACTGCTGGCAACAGCGCAGGCGGAAGGCACGAGGAATTCACGCCGGACTCAAGCGGACTTCTTCTTCAACATCCCATGCGGGTCGATGACGAACTTGCGCGCCACGCCCGTGTCGAACTCGTGGTAGCCGCGCGGCGCATCGTCGAGCGAGATGACGGTGGCGTTGACGACCTTCGCGATGGGCAGCCGGCCGTGGAGGATGGCCTGCATGAGCTGGCGGTTGTAGCGCAGCACCGGCGTCTGCCCCGTGTAGAGGCGATGGGACTTGGCCCAGCCCAGGCCGAAGCGCATGCGCAGGTTGCCCTGCTTCGCGGCCTCGTCCTTGGCACCCGGGTCCTCGGTCACGTAGAGCCCGGGGATGCCGATGCCACCCGCCGCGCGGGTAATCGTCATCAACGAGTTGAGCACCGTGGCGGGCGCCTCCGTGGAGGACTGGGCGCCATGACCGCGCGCCTCGAAGCCCACGGCGTCCACGGAGGCATCCACCTCCGGCACCCCGATGACGGCTTCAATCAACTCCTCCAGCTTGTCGCTCTTGGTGAGGTCGATAGGCTCGAAGCCCGAGGCCTTCGCGTGCTTCAGGCGCTCCGGGTTCATGTCGCCCACCAGCACCACCGCCGCGCCCAGCACATGCGCGGAGGCCGCCGCCGCGAGCCCCACCGGACCCGCCCCCGCGACGTACACGGTGGAGCCCACGCCCACGCCCGCCATGACGGCGCCGTGGAAGCCCGTGGGGAGGATGTCCGACAGCATGGTCAGGTCGAGAATCTTCTCCAGCGCCTGCGCCTTGTCGGGGAAGCGGATGAGGTTGAAGTCCGCGTAGGGGACCATGACGTACTCCGCCTGGCCGCCCACCCAACCGCCCATGTCCACGTAGCCGTAGGCGCCACCCGCGCGACCCTTGTTCACGTTGAGGCAGACGCCCGTCTGCTGCTCGCGACACGTGCGGCAGCGACCACAGGCGACGTTGAAGGGCACGGTGACCAGGTCGCCGACGCTCAGGTACTCGACGTCCTTGCCCTTCTCGACAATCTCCCCGGTGATTTCGTGGCCGAGCACCAGCCCCTTCGGCGCCGTGGTGCGTCCGCGCACCATGTGCTGGTCCGAGCCACAGATGTTCGTGGAGACCACCTTGAGGATGACCCCGTGCTCGATGGACTTCCCCTCCGGGTTCACCATCTTGGGGTAGTCGATGGAGCGCACCTCCACCTTGCCGGGACCGAGATAGACGACGCCGCGATTGCTGGCCATGAGCGGACTCCTTCAATGCGGCCGGCCGCGCGCCGCGCCGCGTGCAAAGTCCGGTTAAGGCTGGGGACCCTCGGACTCACTGGCACGCAGCGGCATGGGGGCCTTGAAGGGTGTGTCCTCCCGGCTGCCCTCCCGCCCTTCAACGCACCCTGGATTCTTCTGCTCCACCACAACGGAGAATTTCAGACAAATCTTGAATTACATTGAAGGCGACGAGTCGCTTCAAGAGACTGCGGGCCCCCTCTGCCGGAACCCTCCGCATGCCCCTGCCATCCTTGTCTTCGCTCCCAGCCGCCGTGCTCGTCGCGTCGGTGCTCGCCGTGCCTCCCGCGCTCGCGGCGGGTGAGTCCGTTCAGGTCCATCTCACGACGACGTCCGGCAGCGCCCTGGCCAAGAAGCTGAGCCTGGAGGCGAGCAAGACGTTCGGCCCGGAGAGCAACACGGGCATGGTCATCGACGTGAATGACGGCGTGACGTACCAGACGCTCGACGGGTTTGGAGGAGCGCTCACGGACTCCTCCGCCTGGCTCATCCACGGCTCACCGCACCGCGCGGCCATCATGACCGACCTGTTCAGCGTGAGCGCGGGCGCGGGCTACAACCTCATCCGTCTGCCCATGGGCTCGTCGGACTTCGCGCGTAATCACTACACCTACGACGACACCTGCTGCGACTTGAATGACTTCTCGGTGGGGCACGACGCGGCCTACATCCTTCCGCTGCTCCAGCAGGCCCGCGCCATCAATCCCGAGGTGAAGGTGCTCGCCGTGCCGTGGAGCGCCCCGGCGTGGATGAAGTTCAACAACTCGCTGCTCGGCGGCGGCTACCTGCGCAATGACCTCTATGGCACCTATGCGCAGTACTTCGTGAAGTTCGCGCAGGCCTACGCCGCGCAAGGTGTGCCGCTGCATGCGTTCAGCCTCCAGAACGAGCCGCACAACGCGAACGGCAGCTACGCCACCATGCAGATGGAGTCGAATGACCAGGCAGTGTTCGCCTCGCAGCACCTGCGGCCCGCCCTCAACGCGGCGGGCTTCAATGGGGTGAAGCTGCTCGCGTGGGACCACAACTGGCACGACGGCGCGGGCCCCGCGGGCTTTCCGCATGAGGTCATGGCCTACAACAACGGGCAGGCTCAGTCGTCCGTGGCCGGGGTGGCCTACCACTGCTACGAGAGCCCCGAGGGCAGCTACACGGTGCAGTCCGCCTTCCGTGACGCCTACCCGTCCAAGGAGGTCCACTTCACCGAGTGCACCGGCGGCGCGTGGGCGACGAACGCCGCGGCCAACCTGGAGTGGGCGCTCCAGAACAACCTCTTCGGGCCGCTGCGCCACTGGGCGCGCAGCTCGGTGTACTGGAACCTGGCGTTGGACCCCAACCACGGCCCGCGCGTGGGCGGCTGCGCGGACTGCCGGGGCATGTTCACGGTGAACAACGCCAATGGCACGTACACGCGCAACGAGGAGTACTACGCGTGGGCGCATCTGGCGAAGGTGGTGCGCGCGGGAGCGGTGCGCATCGGCGCCACATCGCTGGGCAACAACAGCATCGAGACGCTGGCCTTCCGCAATCCGGATGGCTCGCACGCGCTCATCGCCCTGAACTCCAACGACGGGAGCACGCTCACCTTCAAGGTCCGCTGGGCGGGACAGTCCTTCGACTACACGCTGCCTCCGCGCTCGGTGGCGTCGTTCTCGTGGGGTGGCGGCTCGAGCGGCCCGTGGTACCGGCTGGTCAACAAGGCCACCGGCAAGTGTCTGGACATCGTCGGCCCGTCGGCGACGGACGGCACCGGGCTGCATCAGTGGGCGTGCCACGGTGGCACGAGCCAGCAGTGGGCCCTCCAGGCCACCGACGGTGGCTACTCACGGTTGGTGTCGCGCTACAGCGGCAAGGCCGTGGACATCGCGGAGGCGAGCACCACGGACGGCGCACGCGTCCAGCAGTGGAGCGTGGCACCGGGATGGAATCAGCAGTTCAGGGCCGTGGCCACCAGTGGCGGGTTCCACCGCTTCGAGGCGCGCCACAGCGGCAAGGTGCTCGACGTGAGCAACTGCTGGACGACCGGCGACGGAGCGCTGCTCCAGCAGTGGGTCTGGGCGTCCAACGACTGCCAGCAGTTCCGGATGGAGGCACAGTAGGACGCTCGTCGCTGTTCTTCAGAACGACGCGGGCGAGGCGAAGTCCAGCCGTTCTCCAGACGAGGGGTGGATGAAGCCCAAGCCCTCCGCGTGAAGCATCAACCGCGCGTCTTCGATTCCGAAGCGCGCGTCACCGACGAGGGGCAGGCCCAGACCCAACGGATGCGCTGCGTGGATGCGAAGCTGCATCGCGTGGCGCGTCCGGGGCCACAGCAGCACTCGGGTGCGCGTGTCGCTCCGCTCCACGACACGCCACTCCGTCAGGGCCTGCTTGTGGTGATTCGGGCCCGCGAGCGCTTCGAGCGCCCCTGACGTGGTACCTCGCAGGGGCACGTCGATGCGGCCTTGCTCGGCGGAGAGGAGTCCTTCGACCCTGGCGAGGTGCCGGTGCTCGGCTTCGCCTCGCGCGAGCTGGCGCTGGAGCGCGGACTGCGTGGCGGTGTCCCTGGCAATCACCTGGAGCCCCGACACCTCCGTCTCGAGTTCGTGGACGAAGCGCGCGGCGGTCAGGTCCGGGAAGCGCGACTGGAGCCTGACGAGCACCGAGTCCCTTGTGGGGGAGTGACGTCCTGGCACCGACGACAGGCCGTGAGGCTTGTCGATGACGAGCAACGCCGCGTCCTCGTGCAGCACTCGGACCGTGTCCTCGTCGCGGGAGGTCGCTGGCACCGCTGGCCGGGGGTCCACCTCCAATCCCTCCAGCATGAACGGCAGCACCGTTCCGCACTTGTTGTCACAGGCCGGGTAGTACTCGCCTGACTGTCGTCCTCCTCCGAGCGGCTCCGCGCCCCACCAGAACTCGGCGAGCGCCAGGGGCCTCCACCCGTGAAGGTAGGCACAGGCGAGCAGCTTGGGCGCGGCGCAGTCTCCCGCGCCTCCTGGCGGCGGACGCGGCGCGAACAGCTCGGACATGGACCGGTGCCCGCCTCGCGCGTTGGGGACCTCGAAGCCCACGGACAGCTGTCGCCACAGGGAACGGGAACGCTCGGCCCGCTCGTGCGCGACCTCACGCCGGTGCGCTTCGAGCGCTCTCAGCTCCGCCTCTCGACCCTTGGGTTGTTGGGCGAGGCGTGCGGACTGTTCCTTCAGCGCCTCGTGCCTCCGTCCCAGCTCCGCCAGCTCGGCCTCGCCCGCTGGCCAGAACGCGGCGCGTGCCACGGGGTCGAACAAGGGCGGGACGAAGCCATCCACTTCCCAGCGGCCCCCCAGCATCCCGGAGAACGCGCACAGGTAGCCTGTCCGCCCCTCCGGTGTGGCGACGACCAATACCCCGAACATCTTTCCGCCACCGGGTCGCCACAGCTCCTCCCACCGCGCATGCTCGCGTCGCAGTCGCTGTTGCAGCGCCTCCGCGGCAAGCCGGGCCAGTCGCACCGGGGGGCCTGAAGCGAACGGGCTCGGGAGGCGCGCCGGCACGTCGCCGGGCAGCGGCGGTGCGTCGAAGGACAGCGGAGTCTGGGAGTAACGCGCCTCGCTCACGGTGCGTGAGCACCCCTTGCCAGCCACCCGTGCGGTACTTCGGGGCAGGACACTTCTATTTTCCCTTTTTCGTGGGCTTCTTGGCGCTCACGAAGAGGCGATCCAGAACGAGCACCGGAAGGATGCGAGCGTTCCCCTTGGGGTCGGAGTACTCGACCTCATAGGCATCCAGGCCAGATGCCAGCAGCGGCTTCGCTCTCTTCCGAAGAGTGCCAGAGCGAGGTGCATCACCAGCCTCTGGCAACTCCCCCGTGCTGGACACGCTCCAGCAAATAAAGGCATCAATCGCGTCAAAGAAGTGATTGATGGCGCGGCTCCCTTGAAGCGTGAACTTCAGCTCCACGCGGGCACACGCTCTCGGCGGGTCGAACAGCTTGTGTTCGACTACCTGCGCTATCGCGTCAACGCCCAGGCGGGTGTCGTATTCGATCACGCGAAGCGGGACACGATACCGTCCTGACAACACCATGTAGAGCAGGAAGACCTCCTGCTCATTCGTGGGCTTTGGCAGGCGCAATGAGGCTTCATCATCAAGCAAATCCAGCGCCGTGACCTGCGTAGGCTGAACGTCGCCCCCGTTCTTCTTGAACCACTGGGTGACGGTTTCCTCCCGCACATTCATGGCGTCGATTTCCTTCGAGCGCCGCCCATGTACAACGGCGGCCTGAAGGTTTTGGATCCACTCTCGGAACGCATCCTCCTTGAGCGCTTCCGCGATTCTGTCGGAAACCAACGACACAATCCGCTCCTCATGCTCGCGGACGTTCGCCATTCCATTGCGATTCGCGGTGAGAACCAGCGCCTGATGATTCACAAATACCTGCCAGAAGCGCGTGCGGCTCAAATCAAAACGCAGCCTCTTCTTAACCTTCTCAGTGGCGCTGGTCAGCGCTTCCTGAAGCAGGTCGTTGCGCTGGACCGCCGGCACGAAATCCTTGCACAGCCACAGTCCAAAGCGCTCATCGAAGTCGTACTCGCCACCCACCGGCTGACGCGACCCCTCCAGATAGGAGTTCAACTGCCGCCGCTGCCCTTCAACCCGAATCACCATGGCGTAGGGTGACTCGTCCATGAAATCGTCGACCGTTGTCAGGCACAGGGCGGTCAAGTCATCACGGACTCGCACCGCGCCACGTTCAGCCTCGTGATGATCCGCGAACCGATGACCGAAGGCAGCCAGCCCGGGATTCACCTTGGACCAGCGGTCCTTGTCATCCTTCCAGGCCAACAGGAAGTCGGAGGCCGGTTTGATGGGCCCGAAACCCAGGGGACGGTATGCATCCTCACCGTTGATGCGAAGATGGACCGTCATCGGCACGAGGGGTGACTCGTGGGTGCGCAGGCGCGCAAGGTCCTTCTTCTGATGGACGGCATCGTGAAACTCCGCGCGCGAGCGGAACACTCCGCTGCGGATGTCACCGTTGACCGTGAACCAGTCACAGTAGGTCTCGATGGCGCGACGAGACATGAACCGCTCGGCCGCGTCACGAAAGTGGCAGCCCTCCACGAAGATCGCCACCCCCTTCCCCGCAAGCAGTCCCAGGCTCGAAAGCTCCTTGTAGAGCGGATGCTCGGAGGGCAGGGAGACCTGCTCTACGTCTTTCGAGTCTGATTCCAGGGGGTTGTCGAGCGTCGTCAGGGTCCATTCAGTGGCCCCCTCGACTCGAGACGCGACACTCAAGCGTCTAGCGGCGAAGTAGAGCTTGGTGCCATGCCCCTTGTAGCCAATCGCACTTCCTCCCGGAGGCTTCACGGAGGCCGAGATTCCCCAGAATGCCTCGAGCTGGGCCTCGGTCATTCCGTCCCCGTCGTTGATGAGCATGACGTCGATGGGGAGAAGGGGTGGAGCTCCTCGGGCCGTGCGAATCCAGACTGACGACGCGCCGTGGTCACGGGCATTGGCCAGCGCTTCGCGAATGAGCTCGAGCGCGTCCACTTTGTTGTTCGCGAGTTCGCGGACAAGGTTTCGCTGGTCGATTTTACGGTGGATGCGAGTCATCAGTGCGCCGCAGCATACCCCCGGATGTGTGCTTGACTGAAGACCTTCGGCGTGAGCGCCATCGCGACCCTGGCTCCAACGGCTCGGCCCACGGCGGCGTTCCGCAAGCCGAAAAACGTGCGTTGAGACAGGGGGGACGGCTCGCCAGTGGGGACTGGTGGACAGACGCCATGCGGGGCCCACGCCGTGTTCGACAGCCCGCAGGCCAGCGTCTATGTCCCTCCTACATGGCGCCCGCTCCGCGAGAAGTCCTGCTGTTCACCCTGGAAGGTCAGCGCTACGGCCTCCCCATGGAGGACGTGCGAGAGCTGATTCGCGCCGTGCGCCTGACACCCCTGCCAAGCGCCCCCGATGTCGTGGAGGGCCTGCTCAACCTGCACGGCCAGCTGCTCCCCGTGCTGGACCTGCGCCGCCGCTTCCGGCACCCGGTCCGCCCGCTGTCCGCGTTCGACCACCTCATCATCGCCCAGGCGGGCTCGCGTCAGGTCGCCTTGCGCGTGGACCGCGCCGAGGGCCTGCGAGTGCTCGCTCCGGGCGAATGGGACGAGACACCGCGCGCGCTGCCCGGCGTGGGCTATGTGGCCGGCGCCGCGAAGCTGGAGGATGGACTGGTGCTGGTCCATGACCTGCGCTCCTTCCTCTCCGAAGCGGAGGCGCTGCAGTTGGATGCGGCGCTCGCCACGCCTCCGGAGCGTGCGTGAGACAAGGGCCGTGGAGCCATGAGGGCTTCCCCGCCGTGCTCGCCCTCGTCGAGGAGCGCGCCGGCCTGGCACCGCCGAGCTGCCCCGCCTCCGCCGAGGAAGGCATCTCCCGCGCCATGGCCCGCGCCGGCCTCGGTGACTTCGACGAGTACCGCGCGCGCATCACCTCCGACTCCGCCGCGATGGATGACCTCCTCACCGAGCTCACCATCGGCGAGACGTACTTCTTCCGCACCCACGACCACTTCGAGTTCCTCCGCCGCGTCGTGCTGCCCGAGCTTCGGGAACGGCATGGCCCTGACTACACCGTGAAGATGTGGAGCGCCGCCTGCTCCTCCGGCGAAGAACCCTATTCGATGGCGGCCCTGCTGATGACCGAGGGCTGGGGCGAACACATGGCGGTGTATGGGACCGATGTGTCTCGCACCGCGCTCGCTCGGGCACGCCGCGCGCACTATGGCGAGTGGTCCCTCCGGGGCCCGTGGGCCGAACGGATGCGGGTCCACCTGCGCCCCGAGGGTCGCCAGTACGTCCTGGCTCCCGAGGTGAAGCAGCGCGTGCGGTTCAGCTACCTGAACCTCGCGCTCGATACCTGGCCGTCACCTGAGTCGGGCATCTGGAAGCTGGACGTCATCTTCTGTCGCAACGTCCTCATCTACTTCAACGGCTCCACCATCGAGGCCGTGGCTCGCCGCCTCCATGCCTCACTGGGTGAAGGAGGCGTGCTCTTCACCGGGCCCTCGGACCCGCCGCTCGGGGGGCTCGCTCCGCTGGAGCCCGTCCTCACCGACTGGGGTGTGCTCTATCGACGCCTCCCGCCCGGCGCCTTCGTGGCCGTTCCCGATGCGTCACCTTTCGGTGACCGTGGACGGATGACGTCGCCTGTCGGCGGTGCGGCCTCCGAGGAGGCGGGCAGGTTCGCCGCGGGCACCTCACACGGAGCCACCGCGCGCACCTCGACGGAGAGCGGCGCCGCTGGCCTCTCGCGCTTCACCGGAACATCGGGGGGAGACCCCACCCGCGCGCCGCGCTTCGCTCCTGGTACGGGCGCCGCTGGCTCCGTGCCCGGCACGAGCGCGCCGGGCTTCGCTCCAGGCTCGGGCGCCACTGGCTCCGTGCCCGGCTCGAGCGCGCCGGGCTTCACTCCCGGCTCGGGCTCAACGGGCGCGGCACTCGAACGTGGCACGAGCGCGCCGGGCTTCGCTCCAGGCTCGGGCTCAACGGGCGCGGCGCTCGAACGTGGCACGAGCACGCCGGGCTTCGCTCCCGGCTCTGGCTCGACGAGCGCGGCTTCAGGCGGCGCTCGCGGCACTCCACCTCGCGGCCCCAGTCCCTCCGAGCTGGCCACGGCCCGCCGCGCCTTGGACAGGGGTGACTGGCGCGAGGCCGCGCTTCGCATGGGCGCGCTGGATGCCGACCCCGACACGGCCACATCCGCCGTGCGCGCCATCGCGAACCTCGACACGCAAGCCGCCATCTTCGCCAGCGCCGAGGCCGCCTCCCGCCATCCGCTCGTCCCCGGCCTGCGCTACCTGGAAGCCCTGCTCCTCTTGGGCCAGGGACGCCTGCCCGACGCCGAGCGCGCCGTCCGTCAGGCCCTGTACCTGGAGCCCACCCTCGCCGTGGCGTGGCTCGTCCTGGGACGCGTGCTGCATCGACTCGGCGACACCGCGGGCGCGCTCAAGGCCCTGCGCGAAGCAGAAGTCCTCTGTCATGCCCTTCCTCCCGACGCCCCCGTCCCGCTCGCGGAGGGAGAACTCGCCCGGGACCTTGCTCGCGCCGCTCGCGACGAGCGCCTCCGCATGGAGCTCCCCCTGACTGAAGGCAAGACCCCCTGATGGCCGGCCCCCACGGAATGAACTGGGAAGCGATTCGCGCGCGGCTCGAGGAGCTCGCCGCCTCCCGCGAGTCGGAAGGCGCCCTCACCCCCGAGGAGGAGGCCGCGCTGCTCGACGAGCGCGCCCGCGCGCTGAGCCGCCCTCCCACCCCCGAGGTCGCCCCGGGCACCCTGCGCGAGGTGGTGCGCTTTCGCGCCGCCGGCCAGACCTACGCCCTGGAGTCCCGCTTCGTGCTGGAGGTCGTCCGCACCGTGGACGTGGTGCCGCTGCCCGGCGCGCCGCCGACGTTGCGCGGGCTCACCCTGCTCCACGGCGAGGTCCTCCCCGTGGTGGAGCTGTCACCGCTGTTCGGCCGCCCCCCGATGGACAGCTCGGGGCCCCTGCTGGTGCTGGGAACGAACCGGCCCGAGCTGGGCGTGCGCACCGAGGAAGTCCACGAGGTCACCCTGGTGTCGAGTCAGGACCTGCTGCCCGCCCCACCGGGCCCCGCCGACGAGCTGGTGTTCGCGGCGGACAGGCTGGGAACACTCATGCTGGAGGGCGAGGCACTGCTGGGTGACAGTCGCCTCGTGTTCGATTTGTCCGACGAAGGAGTCGTATGAACATCGGGAACCGCATCACGGTCGGCTTCGGACTGTCATTGTTGGTGTTGCTCGTCCTGGCGGCCGTCGCCTTCCAGGGCGCACGTCAACTGAACGAGACCACCGAGGGGCTGCTCAAGGCCCACGAGAACTTCCGCCTGGTCCGCGAGGTGCGCGCCCTGCTCGTCGACGCGGAGACGGGCCAGCGCGGCTTCCTGCTCACGGGCGAGGAGCCGTACCTGGAGCCCTACGAGGCGTCCCTCTCCTCGCTCCAGCAGGACATCACCATGCTGCGCGACGCGATGGGCCCCTTTCCCGAGCAGCGCAACCGCATGGTGCGCCTGGAGCCGCTCGTGACAGGCCGGCTGGCCCTCCTCGAGGAGGGCATCCGCCAGCGCCGCGAGAAGGGCCTGGAGGGCTCGCTGACCATCGTCCGGAACAACCGGGGCAAGCTGCTCATGGACCAGATTCGCGGCGTCATCAACGAGATGCTCGCGGAGGAGCAGGAGCGTTGGACTGAGCACTCGGAGGCCGCCCGGGACGCCGCGCGGCAAATCATGTGGGTGCTGGGCATCTGCACCCTCCTGGGCCTGCTCCTCGTCTCGGCCGGCAGCTACGTCGTCACCCGCAGCATCACCGTCCCGCTGCGCAGGCTCATGGAGGGCACGGAGCAGCTCGGCGCGGGCAACCTCACCCAGCGCATCGACATCCGGGGCAGCGACGAGACGGCGGAGCTGGCGCGCGCCTTCAACACCATGGCCGAGCGCCGCCAGCAGTCCGAGGCGCAGATCGCCAGACAGTCCGAGCAGCGTGAGCACACGCTGCGCACCGTGGCGGAGTTCGTCAATCAGCTCGCGGGCGCCAGCTCCGAAATCCTGGCCAGCACCACGGAGCAGGTGGCCGGCGCGCAGGAGCAGGGCAGCGCGGTGACGGAGACGGTGAGCACCATCGAGGAAATCACCAAGACGTCCGAGGAGGCCGCCGGCCGCGCGCGCAACGTCAGCGAGTCCGCCCGTCACGCCGAGGAGGTGGGCCGCAGCGGGCGGCGCTCCGTGGAGGAGGCCGTCTCCTCCATGGGCACCGTGCGCGAGCAGGTGGAGTCCATCGCCTCGCGCATCCTCGCCCTCGCCGAGCAGGCGCAGGCCATTGGCGACATCATCACCACCGTCAATGACATCTCAGAGCAGACGCACATGCTCGCGCTCAATGCCTCCATCGAGGCCAGCCGCGCCGGGGAGAACGGCCGGGGCTTCGCCGTGGTCGCCGCCGAGGTGAAGGCGCTGGCGGACCAGTCCAAGAAGGCCACCGGGCAGGTGCGCCAGATTCTGGGCCAGATTCAGAAGGCCACCCACGGCGCGGTGATGACCACCGAGGAGGGCACCAAGAGCGTGGCGACGACCACGCGCATCGTCGCCGAGGCGGGCTCCACCATCCAGACGCTGTCGGACCTGCTCGCCCAGGCGTCGCTCACCGCCGCGCAAATCGCCGCCTCCGCCAACCAGCAGGCCACCGGCATCGCCCAGATTCGCCAGGCGATGCATGACGTCAACCAGGCCACGCAGCAGGGCCTGATGTCCTCGCGCCAGACGGAGCGGGCCATGCAGGACATCAACGGCATGGGCCAGAAGCTCAAGAACCTGCTCGAAGAGTACGGGCGCTGATGGACCGCGACAGGCTCGCCCAGGCACTGCTGGCCACGTTCCTCGAGGAGCTCGAGGGGCACGTGGCCTCGCTCAACCGGGACCTGCTCGCGCTGGAGCGGGAGCAGGGCACGTCGCGCGCCGCCGAGCGCGTGGCCTCGCTGCTGCGCACCCTGCACAGCGTGAAGGGCGCCGCGCGCGCGGCCAGCGCCATGCTGGTGGAGACGGCCTGCCACCGGCTGGAGGAGGTGCTGGAGCCGCTGCGCGACGGGCGCACGGCGGCACCCGAGCTGTACGAGCTGTGCTTCTCCGCCGTGGATGCGCTGGACGACGCGGGGCGCCGGCTCGCCACGAAGCAGGAGCTGGCCGGCTCGCCGCTGGAGAAGCTGTTGCCGGACCTGGAGCGCGCGGCGGGCCCGGCCGAGGCGGCGCCTCGTCCCGCCGCGGCCTCCGACGCGGCTCGCGCGGCGAGGACTCACACCTCGGAGCCCCCTCGCACGGCGAGGACGTCCGCCCCGGAGCCGGCTCGCGCGAGCGAGCCCCCCGCGCCGGAGCACGTGCCCACCGGCCTCGCGCCGGAGGCAACGTTGCCGGTGCGGGTGTCCGCGCAGAAGCTGGACGCGCTGCTGTCGCGCAGCGGCGAGCTTCGGGTGGCCTCGCTGCGGCTGGAGGGACGCACGGAGACACTGGAGGGCGTGCGCGAGGAGCTGGCGCGCATGCGCGAGGCGGTGCAGGGCACGGAGGCCGAGGGCGCGCTGCGCAGGGCCGAGAAGGAGCTGGCGCGCGTGGCCCGCGAGCTGGCCGCGGACCAGCGGACCTTGAGCGGCGTGGCCACCGGCATGGACGACGAGGTCCGCCGCGCGCGCACCCTGCCCTTCATGGAGGGCTGCGAGGGCCTGGAGCGCGCCGCGCGCGACGTGGCCCGCTCCGAGGGGAAGAAGGCGCGGCTGGAGGTGAATGGCGGCGCGCTCGAGCTGGACCGCTCGCTGCTCCAGTCCCTGCGCGAGCCCATGCTCCACCTGGTGCGCAACGCGGTGGCCCATGGACTGGAGACCCCCGAGGAGCGGGTCCGCGCGGGCAAGCCGGAGGAGGGCCGCGTCACGCTGTCGGCCCGCCTGCGCGGCAGCCGCGTGGAGGTGACGATGGAGGACGACGGGCGCGGGTTGGACCTGGAAGCGCTGCGCGCGCGCGCCGTGGCCCGGGGACTCGACGCGCCCGAGGACGACGAGGACGCCGCGCGCCTCGCCTTCCACTCCGGCCTGTCCACCTCCACTCGCGTGACGGAGGTGGCCGGCCGAGGCGTGGGCCTGGACGTGGTGCGCACGGAGGTGGAGGCGATGCGCGGCACGGTGGAGGTGGCCACCTGGCCCGGGCAGGGCGCGCGCTTCACGCTGGACGTGCCCCTCACGCTGAGCACCCTGCGCGTGCTGCTGGTGTCCGCGGGAGGACAGACGCTCGCGCTGGCCATCGAAGGCGTGGCGCGGCTGGTGCGGCTGGCGCCCGAGGAGGTGCGCGACGTGGAGGGCCGCCCGACGTGGGTGGCCCCGGACGCGCTGGTGCCCCTGGCCTCGCTGGCGGACGTGCTGGGACTGCCCCCGGGTCCCCCGCGTCAGCGCCGGGGCGCGGTGGTGCTCGCGGCCGGCACCGCGCGGGCCGCGCTGGTGGTGGACGAGGTGCTGGAAGAGCAGGAGGCGCTCGTCCGGTCGCTCGGTCCTCGCGTCCGGCGCGCTCGCCATGTGTCGGCGGCGGCGGTGCTGCCAGACGGGCGGCTGTCGCTCCTGCTCAACCCCGTGTCGCTGGTGCGGGCGGCGGGAGGGCGGCCTTCCACGGCGCTGTTCCCCGTCCCGGCCACCCAGCGGGCGCGCCGGCGCGTGGTGCTGGCGGACGACTCGCCGACCACCCGCGCGCTGGAGCAGAGCATCCTGGAGGGCGCTGGCTACGACGTGGTGCCCTGCGCCGACGGCGCCGAGGCCTGGGAGCGACTGCAGGCGGGCGGCGCCGACGCGCTGGTGCTGGACGTGGAGATGCCGCGCATGGACGGCATCGCCCTCACCGAGGCCGTGCGAGCCTCCCCGCGCTTCGCGCGGCTGCCGGTGGTGCTCGTCACCGCCCGGGGCCGACCGGAAGACAAGGCGCGTGGGCTGCAAGCTGGCGCCAGTGCCTATCTTGTGAAAAGCGCCTTCGACCCCACGAGCCTGCTGGAGACCTTGAGACGACTGCTATGAGGACCGAACCGTTGCGCATCGTGGTGGCCGAGGACTCGCCCACCGCCCGCCGGCTGCTGGTGGAAATCCTCCGCGCCGACCCGGCGCTGAGCGTGGTGGGAGAAGCCAAGGACGGGGTGGAGGCGGTGGAGCTCACCCAGCGCCTGCGGCCCCACCTGGTGACGATGGACATCCAGATGCCGCGCATGGATGGCCTGGAGGCCACCCGTCGCATCATGACGGAGGTGCCCACGCCCGTCGTCGTCGTCTCCACGCTGGTGGAGCGCGACATCCAGACGTCCATGGCCGCGCTGCGGGCCGGCGCGCTCGCGGTGCTCCAGAAGCCCCTGGGCCCGGAGACTCCGGACTTCGACGCGGACAGCCGCCGCCTGCGCGACACCCTCAAGGCCATGGCCGAGGTGAAGGTCGTCCGCCGCTGGCCGGACCGGAGCACCCCGCAGGCCATGCCCGCGCCCATGCCCGCCCCCCGCGCGCAGACGTCGCGGACAGCGGTGGTGGCCCTGGCCGCGTCCACGGGGGGGCCCGCCGCGCTGTTCCGGCTCCTGTCGGAGCTGCCCGCGAACTTCCCCGCGCCGCTGCTGGTGGTGCAGCACATCGCGCTCGGCTTCGGGCAGGGCCTGGCGTCCTGGCTGGCCACGGCCGGCCCGCTGCCCGTGCGGGTGGCGGAGGAGGGAGAGCTGCTCCTGCCAGGGCACGTCTATCTCGCGCCGGACGACCGGCACCTGGGCGTCCAGGACGGCCGGGCGCAGGTCTCCAAGGCGGCGCCCGTCAACGGCTTCCGGCCGTCCGCGACCTGGCTGTTTCGCTCGGTGGCGCGCGCGCACGGCTCCGAGGCCCTGGCCGTCATCCTCACCGGCATGGGGCAGGATGGCCTGGAGGGGGCGCGGGAGCTGCGAGAGGCGGGGGGCCGGGTGCTGGCCCAGGACGAGGAGTCCTCCGTCGTCTTCGGGATGCCCGGCGTCGTGGTGAACGCCGGCCTGGCGGACGAGGTCGTCTCCCTGGCCGCCCTTCCTTCCCGCGTGTTGCTCGCCGTCCGAGCGGACACGCAGCCAGGGTGAGCCCCATTATCCGGTAGTGAATCCTTGAGCGGCGCCCCCCGGGCCCGGAATGGCCTCGGGGGCGAGCGGTGTCAATATCCCGTCAGCCTCTTCAACTCGATGAGTACCCACCTGCCCTCCTTCCTCTCCGCCTTCTCGGCGCTTCCCGACCCGGCCTACGTGCTCGACGCCACGGGCCGAATCCTGGCGTGCAGCGCGTCGGGAGCGCGGGCCTTCGGCCTGGGCCCTGATGGGCTGGAAGGCCGGCAATGGGGCGAGCTGGGGGTGCCCGTGGAGGACGCCGCGCGGCTGAACGCGGCGCGAATCCAGGCCTCGGCTCGCGGCGACACCGTCACCGTGGAGCTGCCGTGGCCGGTGGACGCGGGGCTGCGCCGCCATGCCCTGGTGCTCACGCCGCTGCCCTCCGAGGACAGCGCCAGCACCGTGCTGGTGACGGCCAGGCCGCTCACGGAGGCCGAGGCCGTGTACTCGCGCGCGCTGGAGCTGGAGCAGGCCGCGCGCGCGGAAGTCGAACAGGCCGAGCGCCGCCGCTCGTTCCTGTATCAGGCGATGACGACACTGTTCACCCATCCGCCAGACCCCCAGGGCATGTACACGCTGCTGGCGCATCTGGCGGTGCCGGACCTGGCGGACTGGTGTCTGGTGGACGCGCTGGAGCAGGGCCCGTTCGTGTCCCGCGTGGCGGTGGCGTACCTGGACCCGACGCAGCAGCAGCGCGCGGGCGAGCTGCCCCAGCGAATCGAGAAGCGCGACGACGCGCCGGTGGGCCTGTTGCGCGTGCTGCGCACCGGGGAGTCGGAGCTGGTGCCCGCGGTGACGGACTCGCTGTTGCGCGCGGCGGCGGCGGAGCCCGCGCACCCCACCCTGCTGCGTACGCTCCAGGCGCGCTCGTACATGATCATCCCGCTGCGCGCGCGCGGGAACACGCTGGGCGCGGTGACGTTCGTCTCCTCGGGCTCCGGGCGGCGGTATGGACCGGATGACCTGGCGCTGGCGGAGGACCTGTGCCTGCGCGCCAGTCTGGCCATCGACAACGCGCGGCTGGTGGGCGAGTCGCGCCGGGCCGCGCGGGCGCGCGAGGACCTGCTGGCCGTGGTGTCCCACGACCTGAAGAACCCGCTGGGCGTGGTGCAGCTGGGCGCGGCGCTGCTCTTGCGCGGGCCGGGCGCGCGGCCGGGCGGAGAAATCGTCACCAAGCAGGCCACGCGCATCCAGGACGCGACGGACCGGATGTCGCGCCTCATCTCCGACCTGCTGGACTGGGGTCGGCTGGAGGCGGGCGGACTGCCGCTGGAGCTGGGTGAGCACTCGGTGGCGGAGCTCGTCGCGGAGGCGATGGAGTCCATCCGCCCCCTGGCGGAGGCCAAGGGGCTGCACCTGCACCCCCAGCCCCCGCCCGAGGACGTGCGCACCCGGTGCGACCGGACGCGAGTGCTCCAGGTGATGGGAAATCTTTTGGGCAACGCGGTGAAGTTCACCCCGTCGGGGGGAGACCTGGACGTGGGGGCGGCCGTGCGCAACGGCGAGGTGTGCTTCCACGTCAGGGACACGGGCGCCGGCATCGACGCGGAGGCGCTGCCGCACATCTTCGACCGGTACTGGCAGGCGCGCGACGCGGCCAGCCGGGGCACGGGCCTGGGACTGGCCATCGCCAAGGGGCTCGTCGAGGCCCATGGCGGGAGCATCCAGGCCCGGAGCACGCCGGGCAAGGGCAGCACCTTCTCCTTCACGCTGCCCCTGTCCTCCGCGACCCACTCCACCCGCACGTCGTCGCGCGTGGACGCCTGAGTTTCTCCGGGGACGAGTAGAGTCCTCCCCGGACATGCTCACCACGGAGCCGCTTCCCACCGCATTCCTGCTCGCTGTCTGCGGCGCGTTGCTCGCGCTCAGCGTGCTGTTCAGTCGCGCGTCCGGCCGCTTCGGCATCCCCGTCGCGCTGCTGTTCCTGGGCGTGGGCATGGCGGCGGGCTCGGACGGGCCCGGAGGCATCGCCTTCGACAACTACGGCTTCGCCTTCCGCCTGGGCACGGTGGCGCTGGTCCTCATCCTCTTCGACGGCGGCCTCAACACGCCGCTGTCCGCCATCCACTCCGCGCTGCGCCCCGCCGCGGCGCTGGCCACGGTGGGCGTGGTGGTGACCGCCGCGCTGATGGGCGCGGCGGCGCACTTCCTCTTCGGCTTCGGGTGGACGCAGGCGCTGCTGTTGGGCGCCATCGTCTCCTCCACGGACGCGGCGGCCGTCTTCTCCGTGCTGCGAGGCAGCGGGCTGCACCTGAAGCGGCGGGTGGGCACCACGCTGGAGCTGGAGTCGGGGCTCAACGACCCCATGGCCGTCATCCTCACCATCGGCCTGACGCAGAGTCTGGCGAGCGGGAAGGCCCCCGGGTGGGAGCTGGTGGGGGCGGCGCTGGTGGAGATGGTGGTGGGCGCCGGCCTGGGCCTCGCCATGGGCTGGGGCGCGCGGCTGCTCCTCAAGCGCCTGCGCCTGCGCGTGGCGGGGCTGTATCCGGTGATGACGCTGGCGCTGGCGCTCCTGTCCTTCGGCCTGCCCACGCTCCTGCACGGCAGCGGCTTCCTGGCCGTGTACATCGTCGGAATCGCGCTGGGCAACGAGACCATCCGCTACCGCACGGGCCTGTTGCGCGTGCACGACGCGCTGGCGTGGCTGTCCCAGGTGTTGATGTTCCTGGTGCTCGGGTTGCTGGTGTATCCGCGCCACCTCATCGACGTGGCCTGGGTGGGCCTGGGCCTGGGCCTCATCCTCGCCTTCGTCGCGAGGCCGCTGGCGGCGCTGTTGTGCCTGCTGCCCTTCCGGTTTCCGTTGGGGGAGATCATCTACACGGGCTGGGTGGGGCTGCGCGGCGCGGTGCCCATCATCCTGGCCACCTTCCCGGTGCTGTCCGGCACGGAGGGCTCGCGAGACATCTTCAACATCGTGTTCTTCATCGTGGTGGTGAACGGGCTGGTGCCCGGCGCCACGGTGCCGTGGGTGACGCGCAAGCTGGGGCTGGCGGCCAACGTGCCCGAGCCGCCCCAGGCCGTGCTCGAAATCGCCTCCACCCAGCTCCTCAAGGGCGAGGTCAGCTCGTTCTACATCCACCAGGCCTCGGCCGTGGCGGGCGAGCGGCTGGCGGACCTGCCCTTCCCCCCGGGCTCCTCCGCGATGCTGCTGGTGCGAGGCCAGGAGCTGGTCGCGCCCAAGGGGGACACCGTGTTCCAGCAGGGGGACCACGTGTATGTGATTGGCCATGCCGAGGACCTGGCCCTGCTGCGGCTGCTCTTCGGCCAGCAGGAGGACGAGTAGCCACACCCGTCCTCCCGCGGCCGGGGTGGCGCGCTACTGCCGCATCATCTCGTGCTGGAAGCGGGCCTCGGCCTTCTTCGTCGGGTCCGCGTGGTCCGGGTGGAAGTCCGGCTTGAGGTCGAAGTCCACGCGCAGGACGCGGCCGGTGAAGCGGGAGTTGGAGGGGTACTCGGGGCTCACCGCCGTGCCCTTGTCCCAGCCGACGTCGAAGGTCTCATCCATCGAGTAGCCCACCGGCACCGTCCGGGGAATCGGCGCCTCCGCCACCTTCTTCCCGTCGACGAAGAGCCGCCCCGTGCCACCCGCGCCGAAGGGCTCCGGGCCGGTCTTCTCGAACTCGTAGCGCAGCAGGTGCTTGCCGGGCTTCAGCGCCTCCTTGCCTCGGAGGTACGTCAGCTCGGGCCCGGGGAAGTTGTAGCAGAACACCGGCACCCCTTCCTTGAGGTACAGCGAGAAGCCCGCGGAGCTTCCGCCGAGCGCGACGACGGGGCCGCGCGCGTCGCCCGCGGGCACCTCCACCTCCGCCGTCATCTCCCAGGAGCGGTTCTTCGTGTCCGGCCCGGCGAACTCCTGGATGCGCACGGCGCCCTCGTAATACGTCATGCGCTCGCGCTCCGCGTAGAGCCCCGCGCGGCCCAGCGCGCGAATCTGGAAGCGGTCATCCAGCGGCAGCACCTGGTAGCGCCCCGCCTCCGCCCACCACATGCCCACCAGCTCGATGAGCTTCTTCACCATCGGGTCGCTCAGGTTGGCGCGGTCCCTGTTCTTCATCAAATCGTTCGACTCGGTGGGGTCGTCGACGACGTTGTAGAGCTCCCAGTGGTCCTCGTCGAAGCTCCACTTCGCCTTGTTCTCCCACGGCTTGCGCCCGTGGTACGTCACGACCTTCCAGCCATCGTGATACAGGCCCCGGTTGCCGAGCATCTCGAAGTACTGGGTGGCGTGGTTGGTGGGCGCCTCCGCGTCGTTGAACGAGTAGTTCATCGGGAAGCCCTCGACGGGCGCCTGCTGCACCGTGTTGATGAAGCGGGGCTCCTCCACGCCAATCGCTTGCAGAATCGTCGGGACGATGTCGATGCAGTGGTGGTACTGCGTGCGCAGCTCGCCCTTGGCTTCGATTCCGCGCGGCCAGTGGACGATGAGCGGGTTTCGCACGCCGCCGAAGTGCGTGTATTGCTTGCAGAGCTGGAACGGCGTGTTGCCCGCCATGGCCCAGCCCACCGGGTAGTGGTTGTACGAGCCGGGCTGGCCGAACTGGTCGATGCGCGCCAGGTTTTGCGCCACCGTCTCCTGCGCGTTGTTCGCCACGGACTGCTCGTTGAACAGGCCCGTCAGCGTGCCCTCACCGGAGGAGCCGTTGTCGCCGATGAAGACGAACACCAGCGTGTTGTCGAGCTGCCCGGTGCGCTCCAGGAACTCCTTCAGCCGGCCGAGCTGCGCGTCGGCGTGTTCGATGAAGCCGGCGTACAGCTCCGCCATGCGCGCGAAGAGGCGCTTCTCGTCGGCGGAGAGCGAGTCCCACTGCTGCACGCCCTCCAGCATGGGCGCGAGCTTCGAGTGCTCGGGGATGATGCCCAGCTTCTTCTGCTGGGCCAGCACCTTCTCGCGGTAGGCGTCCCAGCCCAGGTCGAACTGGCCCTTGTACTTGTCCGCCCACTCGGGCGCGACGTGGTGGGGCGCGTGCGCGCACCCGAGCGCGAGCCACGTCAGCCACGGCTTCGCCGGGTCCGCCGAGTGGTGCTGCGAAATCCAGCTCATGGCCCGGTCCACCAGGTCCGCGGACAGGTGGTAGCCCTCCTCGGGCGTGGCCGGCGCGTCAACGGCCTCGCGGTCCAGGAAGAGCTTCGGCTCCCACTGGTCGCAGTCGCCACCGAGGAAGCCATAGAAGCGGTCGAAGCCGAAGACGGAGCCCGTGGGCCAGCGGTCATACGGCCCGGCGATGGTCGTCTCCTCCGAGGGCGTGTTGTGCCACTTGCCGATGCAGTAGCTGGTGTAGCCGTGTTGATGGAGCATGGCGGGAACTCCCGCCTTGTCCTGCGGCTGACGACCGTTGTAGCCGGGGAAGCCCGTGGCCAGCTCGGTGATGTTGGCCATGCCCACGGAGTGGTGGTTGCGGCCCGTGACGAGACAGGAGCGCGTGGGCGAGCACAGCGCCGTGGTGGTGAAGTGCGTGTAGCGCAGGCCCTGCTGCGCCAGCTTCATCAGCGTGGGCGTGCGAATCATACCGCCGAAGGGCTCACACCAGCCGAAGCCGACGTCGTCCAGGATGACATAGAGGATGTTGGGCGCGTCCTTGGGTGCCTTGGGCGGCATCGGGAAGGCCGGCTCGGATTCCTCGTACGTGCGGCCGATGCGGCCCGGGAAGCGCTCTCCCTCACGATAGGTCTTCATCGGCGTGTCCGCTTTCACACCGCCGCTACCGTTGCCACCCTGCTTCTTGCGCTTGTCCTTGCTCATGCGGGCCTCCCGGGCACCGCCTGAAGGTGAAAGGGCACGAGCGCTTCGGCATCGTCCCCGTGGCTCGGGCGTTCGAGGGGGCGGGCGGACGGTGCGGACTAACGCCGCGCTTTCGGTGGCGTTCGCTTGCTTCGCGCGGCGGGTGCGGTGGCGCGCAGGAGGCGGCGGAAGGTGGGGCACTCCAGGTGGCTGGGCGCGGGGCAGACGGCGGCGTGGCGGAGACCATCGCGCAGGGCGCCGAGCTCGCGAATCGTCCTGTCCAGTTCGTCCGCTCGGGTTGAGAGCAGCTTCCGGTCCAGGCGCAGCCGCCCGTCCGGCGCGAACATGCGCGCGATGTCCTCCAGGGAGAAGCCGGCGGCGCGCCCCAGGGCGATGAGCGCCAGCCGCTCCAATACGTCGGGAGCGAACAGTCGGCGCAGGCCGCGCCTGCCGGTGGAGGACAGCAGCCCCTTGGCCTCGTAGAACCGGAGTGTCGAGGCGGGAACGCCGGACCGCCGCGCCACCTCCGTGATGTCCAGGTCTCTCACCCGCTTGACCTCAAGTCGACTTGAACTGGCACAGTTGAGCTTCCGCTGCCCGAAGGCAAGTCGAAGGAGACACCCATGAGCGCCACGAAGCCGCCCGAGAACGAGCAGACGAAGATGTGGAACGGCACCTCCGGGAATGCCTGGGTCGACCTGCGGGAGGTGCTCGATGGGATGTTCAAGCCGTTCGAGGACCTGCTCGTCGCGGCGGTGTCCCCGGACTCCGGAGGCCGGGTGCTGGACATCGGCTGTGGCACTGGCGCCACCACGCTCGCGGTCGCACGGCACCTGGGAGAAAAGGGCCACTGTGTCGGCATCGATATCTCGGACCCGATGCTCGCCGTCGCCCGGGCGAGGGCCGAGCAGGACGGCACGCCGGCACGGTTCATCCACGCCGACCCGCAGAGTCACGCGTTCGAGCCCGCGAGCTTCGACGTACTCATCTCGCGCTTCGGGGTGATGTTCTTCGACGACCCGGTCCGGGCGTTCACGAACCTGCGGGGGGCCCTGAGGGACGGCGGCGAGGTCAGGTTCATCGCCTGGCGGGGTGCCTCGGAGAATCCGTTCATGACCACGGCCGAGCGCGCGGCGGCGCCGCTGTTGCCGGACCTTCCCGCTCGGAAAGCGGACGGACCGGGGCAGTTCGCCTTCGCGGACCCGAGCCGGGTCCAGGGACTCCTGGAGCAGAGCGGCTGGGGCGACGTCGAACTCCGTCCCATCGACGTGAACTGCGCCTTCCCGGAGAAGGACCTGGTTCGCTACTTGAGCCGGCTCGGTCCCGTGGGCGCGTTCCTGCAAGGAGCGGATGACCCGACACGCACGCGGGTCCTCGGCGCACTGCGCGCGGCCTTCGAGACCTTCGTGCAAGGCAACGAGGTCCGCTTCACGGCGGCCTGCTGGTGGATTACCGCGCGGGCTCCGGCCGCGTCAGTCGGCTAGCAGTTTCAACAACATCGCCTGGGTTTGTGGAGACAAGTCGTTGGTCTCCTTGCCGACCCGGACCTGGGCGCGTCGAGCCTCGCCGAGCTGCTTCAGTCCGGCGGCGGTCACGTCACCATACAGACTCTCTTCGATGCCAATCTTCACGCTCCGCTCGAAGTAGTAGGGGTCCTCCGCCGAGCCGTCGGAGTAGGACACCTTCACGGGCTTGCCATCCGCCAGCAGGTGGAAGAACTGGGAGGGCTTCCACGCCGCATCCCTGCCCACGCGTATCAGCGTGACGGAGAACTCTGGCGGGGACTTCCTCACGGCATGGCCCGCGGCGTCGACCTCCGAGGAAAGCGTCACCTCGAGCCGGACATGGCCGTCCTGCTCGTCGTACCAGCTCTCGCTCGTCGCGGAGATGAAGGACGGCTTCCCTGGCGTCCCTGGCCCGGTGTGCAGGATGGGCTCGTGCACCATGCCATCGTAGAACTGGGGAACCATGATGGTCCGCGCCCGCAGGTACCTGTACACCCCCAGGCACGCCACCGCGAGGACCAGGCCCAGTGCGATGCCGAGATAGAGCCACTTTCGTTTCATGGCCTGACTCGATAGCGCGTTGCGAGCCGTGGCTCCACCGAGTCGCGCTGCCTTCCTGAAGCTCCAGGACGGACAGCGGCCCGCCCCGGGAAATCCCTGGGCGAGCCGCTTCAATTCAAGACAACCCCATCACGGGCAGGGAACAAAGTTGTAGATTTCGTAGAAGGGCGTCGCATCTTCGATGACGGGAACTGCCTGTCCGCATCGACAGAAGGCAACGGCCACCTTCTGACGGTGGTCGCTGGCACTGTAGTAGGTAATCCTGTAGCTCGCCGTACACATCTCCACGAGGGGTGCGCCCTCCGTCACGGGACTCACCGGGCCTTGAGGCTCGTTGACATCGACTCCACAGCCGACCGACAGAAGACCCGCGGTGAGCACGAGCCCCCGGACAAACGCCTTGGATTGCATGTGCGCCTCCTTGAATCCCATTCCAGATGGGAAGGGCAGCCAGCATTGCACCAACGCCCCCACGACGGACCAAGGGGTTCCCACAACATGTCATTCCTGACTCGACTGTTCCCAGACACCGAGGTCAGGCATATTCGCTTCCTCCCTGGAGGACCCACAATGCCATACTCTGCGATTCCCCGCCGGAGCCTTGTCGCTGTCCTTGCAGCAAGCCTGTCGCTGACCGCCTGTGGTGGTGCGCCTGAGTTGGAGTCGAGCCCGGGCGAGTCCATTCCCGAAGAGGTGGGCACCACGACCGAGGCCCTGGGGACGAACCTGGCGACCCCCGTGGTGACCTTGACCTGTACTCCGCCTCCGGTGGGGCACCTCGACTGTGTCGCCTCTGCTTCCGGTGGCGTCCCGCCGTACACCTTCTACTGGGGGCAGCAGACGTACCGCTACGACACCCACAGGATATACACCTCGCTCTTCTATCCATTTGCCGCGCAGCATAGCTATGGCTGCTACGTTCCAACCGAAACGATCCCCGCAGAAGAAGCCGTCAAGCCCAAGGTGTATGCGGTCGACTCCACGGGAGCCCAGTCGAGCATCGTCTATTACCCAGTCCTGGTTCCCTGCGCCTGAGCTCACTCGTGGGCCGCCGCATGTCATCGCGGCGTCCCACGCTTGATTCAGATTCCCCGCGCTGGCGTCTAGTCGCGCGTCTCGTGGCTCCATCGCTCAGGCATCGTGCTCGCCTTGAATCACCGCCGGATGGCCTGTCATCGCGCGTGACGTCTGCATGCCCGCCATCACCGCCGCCTCGATACAACCGACGTTCAAGCCCGTCCTGATCCAATCGCCCGTCAGGAACAGATTGGAGAACCCGGACTCGTCGGTCGCCAGCCGGTAGCGCGTACTGCCCACCACCGACATCACATACCGCTCGGACGGGTCGACGTTGACACGCCAGAACTGGCTGTCGAAGCGGGCGGGCCCGGTCGCGTCGTTGATATCGACCAGCCATTGCCACGGGAAGGTGCCAGGTCGAGCGACCACGGGCCACAAGCCCGTCACATCGTGCGTCAATTGATGGAGGGCATCTTGTCTGGCTCGTTCCTCGCAGCGTCCCGGGAAATCACTGTCGCTGTAGGGCGGGTACTCAGGGACATGGAGCGAACCGCAAAAATACGACACGCTCTTCGGCTCGTGCCCCACCGGCCACGCCTCACGCACCAGCAGATGGTCCATCAGCGCCCAGGTATCAAAGGGCGCCGAGAAAGCCGTCAACACGGGCCCCTGGCCCCTCGGAAGATACGTCCAGCCGAGCTGCTCGATGCCCTTTTTGAGCCACACCTGCCAGGCCTGGGTGGACACGGTCTTGACCTTCTCCGACAAGGTCTTCAGCGCCGGGCTCAGCTCCAGCAATCGCGGACACAGGGTCGGCAGCGCGCCGACCGAGATGCCGAACACCACCCTGTCGAAATCCACGCCTCGCGTCAGGAGGGTCGTCGGCAAGGGCTCGCCGAACCTCTCCTCATGCAACCGAGGCCAGTTGCTCCAGGATGACTCCAGGTTCACCTGCTTCTCTTGCAGCAGGGCTGCCTGTTCCGGGTCGAGCTGTCGGTAGTCCGGCTGGCTCGGCCAACACTCCAGGTCCTTCACCGTCACCAGGGGCTCGTAAGCCTGTCGCGAGTCGGCCAACCTCACCTGCTCCGTCAGCCGGATGACGCCAATCGTGTCGCCGTCCGGCACCAGCTCCTCGACGCGCTGGAAGAACTTGAACTTCACGCCGCGCTGCTTCAACACCTGATACAGCGGCGTCAGGACGGTGTCGCCCATTCCGGCCTGCATCTTGTACATGATGCCGCCCTTGTAGGCCAAACCGATGCGCGCCATCGAGCGCAGCAAGGTGCCTGCTTCGATGTTCGGTCTGCGGGTATCGCCGTCCTCATAGGCGAAGACCAGGTTGTACAAGCCGCGCACCGGCGCCGAATTGACAGACAACTCCTCATCTCCGCCATGCTTGCGGAGCCACTCCCGGAAATCGATGTCGTTGAGGGCGTCGAAACCACGCGTGTACACGCCATCCTCGAACAGGCCCTTCATCAGGGTGAGGCCCAGGTCCAGGCCAATCAACAGATGCCGGACCTGGTCATTGCCGTGGACCCGCCCGCGGTAGCGTCGATGCAATGAGCACCGGAGGCGCTCCAGCGTCCCCGTCAGCAGTTGATGCCGGGCCCTGTCCAGGCGCTTGCCGTCCGGCGCCAGCTCGCCGACAGTGCCCGCCAGCACGCCAAGCAATAGCATCACATCCATCCCCAGCTCACCGGCCCGGTCCGCCACGCGTCCCAGCCAGCCGTGCCGGGCCTCGGGTGCCTCGGGCGACGGCTCGGTCTCCGCGGCGACTTCGCGAAGCTGGTGGATCCAGGTCTCAATCCACTTCACCATCGCCACCATCATCTGCAACCAGGTGACGTCTTCGCCCCCCTCCCCCGGCTCGCCCGGCCGGGTCGGAAACAGCAGAGACCAGCCGCGCCAGCGGCCGTCGACCTCCTCCGCCAGCGCCAGGTGGTCGTGTGGCTTGAACGCGTCACTCCAGGTCGCCAGCGGAGAGCCGGCCGGCCTGTCCAGGCTGGCATACGCCTGCTTTATCATCGCGAACGCGTTGGCGTAGAAGCCGAACCAGATGTGAAAGCCGTGCTCTTCCACGCGCCCCCCCATCTCGATATTGCGTCCACTGGCGGCCTTGCCCCCCAGCCGCCAGCCAAGTTGGTACACGGTGATGTCGTACTTGTTCCGCCAGCCGGCCTGGTCGGTCAGGTAGTACGCCGTCGTCATCGAGCCGATGCCGCCGCCAAGAATGGCGATCTTCTCCGGAGCGATGGAGGAGTTATCCACCAGCTCCTCACCTGGCATGGCGGTGAAGTCGAAGTCGACGTTGAACGGAAAAAGCGCCTCTTGCGGCCCCAGCTTCAGGCCCAGCGTCTTGTCCAGCGGAAAGCTGTCGAAGGCATGCAGGGTGCATTCATAGTCGTAGGTGAGCAATCGGCCGCTTCGGATGTGATTGACTTCCGCCGGAGCCACCACCAGCGCCTGATACACCGCCTTGATGCCCGCGCTGTCCGGGAACTGCTTGAGGAAGATCTGGTCGATGCGCGGATGGCGCAACAAGGAGAAGAGGTCCGCCCAGGCCGACCTGTCCAGGTCGAAGAAGTCCGGGAGCGCCGACAGGAGCGTGAGGGCCTCATCGAACAACCCGAGGGCGCCGGTGGCCCGAGGAAGTCGACCGGATGGCGCCGTGGCCGTCACCTCCAGCAACGGATGAGCGGCGCTCGGAGTCTCGCGCGAGAACGACTGGAACCCCTTGGCCGACACCGAGCAGCGCAGCGGCTCTGTATCGGAGCGCGGAATCTCATACTCACAGAGGTACTTGGGATATCCGAACAGCTCGCGACCATTGACGAGGGCCATCGTGTCGTCGACGAAGATGTGGCACGGGTACCAATAGACGTGCATCACCTTGCCGGCTTGATTCAGCTGGCCCACCAGTATCCACGTCACGATGTCGACTTCGGTGATCCACCCCTTGGCCTCGTCGACCGGCTGAGTGGAGTTCGCGTGATTGACGCGGGTGAAGGTCAGCATCACATAGGGCGAAATCACTCTCAGGGTCAGCCGCCCGGAGGCCACGGCGTTCAGGGTGGCATCGACGGTGGCCTGCAACCGGGACAGCTCGCCACGCACGAAGAACCCGTACAGCTCCGCCTGTTTCAAGCGCAGGGGGGAGTGCATCACGACCGAGCCGTCCTGGTGGATATAGGGAGGTCGTACCGGCATCAACTGAAGCTATGTCGCCCCTCCGAGCGTCGGAAGGCGTGAGACCCGCGTGAGCCTTGGCGAGAACGAGCCCCCGGGCGAGCCCTGCTTGAGACAACGTGCACACACGGCACCCAAGGGAGTGCTGCCCGTCGAGAGAGAGAGAGCCGCCATTGCAGCGCGCGGCCCTCCGCGTGTCTGGCTTCAACCGCGCCGCGTCCCAATCCCTTCGTAGTCAAACGACCACACCAGACAAGCCAGCCGCGCTGGATTGCCCGCCACATCCGTCCGTGCGAGGAAGCGGGGCATGTCCTTCCTGCATCAGGCGCTGGTGTTCCTGGGTGCCGCGGTGGTGTCCGTTCCGCTGTTCAAGCGGCTCGGCCTGGGCTCGGTGCTCGGCTACCTGGTGGCCGGTGCCATCATCGGCCCCTCCGGCGCGCAGCTCATCGGCGACGTGGAGAACGTCCTCCACTTCTCCGAGCTGGGCGTCGTGCTCCTCCTGTTCGTCATCGGCCTGGAGCTGCAGCCCTCTCGCCTGTGGAGCCTGCGCCGCTCCGTCTTCGGCGTGGGCGGCGCCCAGGTGCTCGTCACCGGCGCACTGCTCGCCGCAGCCTGCTTCCTCTTCGGACTGCCCCCCGCCGCCGCCGTCATCGCCGGCTTCGGCCTCTCCCTCTCCTCCACCGCCTTCGCCCTCCAGCTCCTCGCCGAACGCAACCAGCTCACCACCGGCTACGGCCGCCTCGCCTTCGGCATCCTCCTCTTCCAGGACCTGGCCGTCATTCCCCTCCTGGCCCTGCTGCCCCTGCTCGGCCACACCGACGCCGCCTCCGCCGAGCCCGGCTGGCACACCGGCTTCAAGGTCGTCCTCGTCCTCGTCGGCGTCGTGCTCTCCGGCCGCTTCCTCCTGCGCCCCCTCTTCCGCGCCGTCGCGTCCTTCCACAGCCAGGAGCTCTTCACCGCCACCGCCCTCTTCGTCGTCGTCGGCACCGCCGCCCTCCTCCACGCCGTGGGCCTCTCCATGGCCCTGGGCGCCTTCCTCGCCGGCGTGCTCCTGTCCGAGTCCGAGTACCGCCATGAGCTCGAGGCCGACATCGAGCCCTTCAAGGGCCTCTTGCTCGGCCTGTTCTTCATCGCCGTGGGCATGAGCGTGAATCTGGGCCTCATCATCGAGCGCCCCGGACTCATCGCCACCCTGGTGCTCGGCCTCGTCGCGCTCAAGGGCGCTGTCCTCTACGGCCTGGGCCGCTTCAGCCTCAAGGAGAACGAGCCCTCACTCAGCCTGGGCGTCGTCATCTCCCAGGGCGGCGAGTTCGCCTTCGTCCTCTTCGCCCTCGCCGTCTCCTTCCACGTCATGTCCACGGAGCTGGCGGACCTGCTCGTCGTCGTCGTGGGCCTGTCCATGGCCACCACCCCGCTGCTCTACGCCGCTTATGAGCGCTGGGGCCGCCCCCTCTTCCAGGCGAAGACGCAGGCCCGCGAGTACGACGTCGCCCCCGAACAGGACCACCCCGTCATCATCGCCGGCTTCGGCCGCGTGGGTCAGGTCGTCGGCCGCCTGCTGCGCGCCAAGCGCATCACCTTCACCGCCATCGACGCCAGCCCCGAGCACATCGACTTCATGAAGCGCTTCGGCAGCCAGGTGTTCTACGGCGATGCCTCACGGCTCGACTTGCTGCGCGCCGCGCGCGCCGACAAGGCCCGCGTCTTCGTGCTCGCCATCGACGACGTCGAGGCCTCCATGCGCACCGCCCAGACGGTGAAGGAGCACTTCCCCCACCTCACCATCTTCGCCCGCGCCCGCAACCGCGTGCACGCCTACCGCCTGCTGGACCTGGGCATCGAACACGTCATGCGAGAGACGTTCGCCGGCAGCATCGAGATGGGCGGCGACATCCTCCAGACGATGGGCCTCACCTTCTCCGAGAGCCACCGCGTCATGGAGCGCCTGAGAGACCACGACGAGAAGCTCCTGCGCGAGTCGGCCCACTTCCACCGCGACGAGCAGAAGCTCGTGGAGGCCGCCGCCCGCGCGCGCAAGGAGCTGGAGAGCCTCTTCGAGCAGGACGACGCCGAGGCGAAGAAGTCCGCCTGAGCCTCCCCTCAAGCCACCGGGACAGACCCACCTCCCGGGTCTCCATGACTCAAGCTCAAAACGGTACATCCCAGGTCGGCTCGATTTTCCAGGCTGTCTGAACCCGCATTCACTCGGGGCGCATTCATCCGTTCGAGTTGCAGCGAGGCCGCACAAGACACCCCTCCAGACCCCGGAATCCGCCAAGCAAGGGGGGGAGACTCCAGGGCCCGCTCGCGGGAGACGGCGAGCGGGGTATGGTTCAGCCCGGATGCGCCCCCGCCTCACCGCAGCCCTCATCCTCGCCCCCTTCCGTGCATCGGCCCACGCGGAAGCTCGCAGCGCCCTCGCGCCAGTGGCACCCTTCGCTCGCGTCCGGGCGGACGGCGCCGCGCCGCGACGGCTTCGCACGCCAGGCGTTCCCCCATGGGCGCCAGAGAACGCGCCGGACCGTCCGCCCACGGGCTGACGGCCCTCCCCGCTCCGCTCACCCCTGGACCCTGGCCCCCCGCGAAACCCCACGACGCATGCCCCCCACCCCCGCCAAGAAGCGCCAGCGTCCCCCGGCCCCGCCCTCGACATCCGAGGCATCCGGCGTACCGCTCCATGCGCTCCTGGAGGGACTGCCGGACGCCTTCTTCACGCTCGACGCGGCCTGGCGCTTCACCTACGTCAGCCCGCGCATGGTGGAGCTGCTGGACGGCACCGCCGGGCCCGGTGACGACGTGCGCCGCGCGTGCCCCGGTCTCCTGGAGCTGCGCCACCACCTGCTCTTCGACAAGCCCGCCACCCAGCAGGCCGCCGCGCGCTTCGAGCACGAGTGGCCGGACCGGGAGCTGTGCTTCGACGTGCGCGCGCGCGCGGTGCCCGGGGGCCTGCTGGTGCACTGCCGCGACATCACCGGAGAGCACCGGGTGCGCGAGGAGCTGCGGCGCGCCAGCGAGGTGTTCCGCGCCATCCATGAGGGCACGACGGACGCCGTCTACACGAAGGATTTGGAGGGCCGCTACCAGCTCATCAACAACGCGGGCGCGCGCGCGGTGGGCTACGAAGTCGCGCAGATGGTGGGCCGCACGGACCTGGAGCTGTTCGCGCCCGAGGTCGCCCGCGTCAACGCCGCCAACGACAGGGAGGTGCTCGCCTTCGGCCGCACCGTCACCTACGAGGACGGCCAGCCGGGCGTCGAGGGCCCTCGGGTGTGGCTGTCCACCAAGGGCGTGCTGCGCGACGCGGAAGGCAAGGTGGTGGGCCTGTTCGGCATCAGCCGCGACATCACCCAGCGCAAGTGGGCGGAAGAAGAAGCGCGCCGGCACTCCGAGTTCCAGGAGCAGCTGATGGGCATCGTCAGCCACGACATCCGCAGCCCGCTGGGCGCCATCATGAACTGGTCCCGCGTCATGGCGGAGTCCGGCACGGCCGAGGACGCCCGGCGCACCAGCCAGCGCATCGCCACCGCGGCGGTGCGAATCGAGCGGCTCACCCGCCTGCTGCTGGACTTCACCCGCACGCGGCTGATGGGCGGCGTGGCGATTGAGCCCCGGCCGGTGGACCTCAAGGACCTGGTGGAGCGCGTGGCCCACGAGTTCCGCGTGGCCTACCCCGAGCGCGTCATCGAGGTGGAGCACAAGGGCAACACCCAGGGCATGTGGGACCCGGACCGGCTGGGCCAGGTGGCCTCCAACCTCTTGGAGAACGCGCTGAAGTTCGGCCCCTCGGACACCCCCGTGAAGCTGGTGGCGCGCGTGGCGCGGGCCAACAAGCTGGTGCTGGAGGTGCACAACGGCGGGCGCCCCATTCCCGCGCACCTGCTGCCCCACCTCTTCGAGCCCTTCCGCAGCGGCCCGCAGACGACGCGCACGCTGAAGATGAGCTACGGCCTGGGCCTCTACATCGTCCGGGAAATCGTCCAGGCGCACGGCGGAGCCATCGAGGTCAGCTCCACCGAGGAGGAGGGCACCACGTTCATGGTGACGCTGCCCCGCCGCTCGCTGCCGGCGCGGCCTCCCGGTCAGCTCCCGCCGCGCGTGCCCCTCTCCGAGCCCAAGTAGCGATTCAAGAGCGCCGCCAGCTCCGAGCCCGCGAAGGGCTTGGTGAGGTAGTCGGTGCAGCCGCTCTCGAAGCCCGCCTGCACGCAGTCCGGCTCCATGCGCGTGCTGCACAGGATGATGGGCGTGTGGCGCGTGGGCTCGCGCTCGCGCAGGGCCCGGCACGTCTCCAGGCCGTCCAGATTCGGCATCAGGATGTCGAGCACGACGAGGTCCGGCGCCTCGTCCCGCACGCGCTCCAGCGCCTCCAGCCCGTCGCGGGCGATGAGCGTCTCGAAGCCGCGCTCCACCATCATCATCCGGTGCAGCATCAGCACCGTGTGCGAGTCATCGACAAGGAGGACCTTCTTGCGTCGCATGACGAAGCACCTCCTGGAGTCGAGCCGCGCCCTCAGGGCGAGGCCGTGGCCTGACAGAGCTGGCGCAAGTGCATCAACCGCGGCGGGCCCATGCCCAGAAACCGCACACCCATGCCATGGGGGAAACACAGCCCTTCGCGCGGCACATAGGGGTTGGCCCACGCCACCACGCCGTGGGACTCCAGCCGCTCGCCCGTCGTGGGCAGGTGGATGCGCAACGTCACCGACGCCCCGGGCCGCGCCGGCACCAGCGTGCGCACGAAGAGGCCCCCGGGACTCAGCGCGAAGGACACGCCCGACGTCCAGGCCAGCCCCTGCGGACCGCTCTCGCCGAACTCGACGGGACAGCAGAAGGGCACCCGCTCCTCCACCCGCATGGACGCGCCCTCGCGGCCCAACATCGCGTGGATGCGCGGCAAGAGCGTCGCCGCCGCGCGCCCGCCCTCGGCCGCCGTCACCGTCAGCGAGGGCACCCCCTCCAGCAGCGCGCGAGAGACCGTGCCCGCGCGCGCCCACACCCCACCCCACGCCCCGTCACCCACGACGACGAGCAGGTGGGGCGCGGCGCCGTGCTCCTCCACCCGCGCCGCGGCGCCCTCCACCGTGGCGCTGTACAGCAGGTGGTGGCCCGAGACTTCCAGCAGCGAGCCCAGCCCCGACCACGTGCGCGCGCCGCCCGCTCCCGCCAGCAACACCACGCGCGGGCTGTAGCGCTCGCTCGCGGCGGGCAGCACCCGCGCGCCCAGCAGCGCGGACAGTCGAGCCCGCACCGACGCCTCACCCACGGGCGTCAACAGACAGTCCTCGATGCCCTCGGCGTCCGCGGCCTCCAGCACCTCGGCGGGCGTCTCCGGCTCCGCCACCAGGATGACGGGCGCACCAGACGCTCCCACGCGGGCCTTGAGGCCCCCCAGCCCTCCCGGGCCCCGCTCCTGGACCTGGCGCCAGTGCACCAACACCAGCCGGGGCCTCGCGCGCGACAGCTCCAGGCTCACCGCGCCCGGCGTCGACGCCTGCACCGGCTCACAGCCCAACGCCCGGGCCGCGCGCGACAGTGCCAGCCACGCCTCCCCGGCTGAGCCGACCCACAGCACCCGAGGCGAGACAAACGCCTCACGGGTCGCTGGACGGACAGGGCCTGGGGCCATCCTCATGTGGTGCCTCCGTGTCTGCTTCCCCCCCAGCCCGCCCGTACCTCTGACCGCGAGATACGAGAATCAGCCACATGGCGAATACTCCCCCTGGTCCGATTCCAGGGAGAGATGGGGAATACAAGACAGAGACACACACAGGCCGCACACGTGTGCGGGTGCGTCAGACGCGCGCGACGTTCACTCCCGAGTCCACGGCCTGCAGCTCGTCGCCGAAGGACACGTCGACCTTGCCGCCCGCAGGCGGGTCATACGGGGCGCGGCCCACCTGCTTGGTGCCGAAGCGGGGGAAGAAGGGCGCCAGCACGTAGGAGCGGAAGCACCAGCCGAAGAAGCTGACGGGCTTGAGCTCCGGGTCGATGTCCGCCGCGATTTTGGAGTGGGCCGCGGGCAGCAGGCTCCAGTGGAGGCCCGGCGTCTCGTGGTGGACGGCGTGCAGGCCGTTGTTGAAGAGGAAGAAGTTGATGAGGCGGCCGGTGAAGCTGCGGCTGTGGTCGTGCTCGCTCCAGGGGTCCGAGTGGACGTGCTGGATGTAGTTGAAGAACATGATGGTCCACAGCGAGAAGAAGGCCGGAATCAGGAACGCGAAGGCCCAGATGCGCAGGCCGCCCCCGACGCCGTGCAGGTAGATCGCCAGCCCGACGAGCGCCGCGTGCGTGCCGCCCCAGACGATGTACTGGAGGACGATTTGCCGGAACAGGGCGCGGTTGCGCGTGCGCGCCTTCTCGATGAAGGCCTTCGTCGGCTCCTGCTGCCAGTACGTGGAGACGAAGGGGAAGAGGAAGGCGACGAGGAAGTTGTGCTTCTTCGAGTAGCGCCAGGTGATGGTGGCGTCGCCCGCCTTGTTCACGAACTTGTGGTGGTTGAGGTTGTGCGTCGGAATCCACACGAAGGTGGGGTAGCCGTAGAACAACGACAGCCACATGCCCATCGCCTCATTCATCTTCCGGTTGCGGAAGGTGGGGCAGTGGTTGTGGTTATGGGCGATGACGCCCGCGGACAGCGCCAGGTAGCACGCGAGCGGGCACAGGTAGGGGATGAGCGAGGGGGCCGCGTACATCGAGAGGGCCACCACGGCCATCGCCAGGCACCAGAGGAGGGTGCGAATGTCGGCGCTGTAACGGAGCATGGCCGCCAGTCTGCCTTACGCCTCTGTCCGGAACCAAAACTATCGCTGCTCCCTCCAGGGCAAGGCCGCTCCCCACCCCACCATGTAGGGGTGCGGGCGACGGCCAACCCACCCGGTTTTTCCCGAAGTCAGCGGAGCTGAGCGAGCAGCAGCGGCACCATGGCGTCCAGGGGCGCGCTGCCGGTGGCGAGGCCCGCTTCGTCGACGGCGCGAGGCATGCCGTAGACGACACAGGAGGCCTCCGACTCGGTGAGCACCGTGCCGCCCGCGGCCCGGATGGCGCGCGAGCCTTCCCGCCCGTCGTCGCCCATGCCGGTGAGCACCAGCCCCACCGTGTCCTTTCCCCACGTGAGGGCCGCGCTCTCGAAGAGGACGTCCACGGAGGGGTGATGCGGCATGTTCACCGGGTGTCGGTCCACGCGGCCGACGGTGAGCGCGCCGTGCCGCTCGATTTTGAGGTGCTGGCCCGCGCGCGCGAGCACGACGCGGCCGGGGCGCAGCTCCATGCCGTCCTCCGCCTCGCGCACCTCCAGCAGACACAGCGCGTCCAGCCGGCGGGCCACCGCCTCCGTGTAGCCCGGGGGGATGTGCAACGCGAGCGCCATGGGCGCGGGGAAGTCCGCGGGCAGCGCCGACAAGAGCCGCGTGAGGGCCTGGGGGCCGCCGGTGGACGTGCCCACCACCACCAGGTTGCGCGCCGGACCGAAGACTTGCGCCGGGGAGGTCGAAGCGGAAGCGGCCGAAGACGGCGCGCGCGGCGGGCGCGGGACGGCGCGCGCGGCCGTGCGCACCTTCTCCACCAGCTCCGCGCCCAGCTCGTAGAGCCGGTCCGTGGCGAGCGCGGAGGGCTTGTGCACCAGCTCCACCGCGCCGGCCTGGAGGGCGGCCACCGCCAGCTCGCTCTCCTCACCCGCGCTGCTGACCACGACGACGCGCGGAGCGGCGGGCATCGCCTCCAGGGCGCGCAACACGCCGAGCCCGTCCAGGCCCGGCATGACCAGGTCCAGCGTGAGGACGTCGGGCTTCAGCTCCGACACCTTCTCCAGCGCGTCCAGGCCGTCGCGCGCGGTGTCCACCACCTCGATGCCTTCCGCGTTGGAGAGCACCTGGCGCAGCACCTTGCGCGCGAAGGCCGAGTCGTCCACCACCAGGACGCGAATAGGAACCACCGCCGTCATCCTCCCGCCTTGCCATAAAAGAACACGCCGCGCCGCTCCTCGCAGGAGAGCGCGGTGCCGAAGCGCAACAGCGACTCGGAGGTGCCCACCACCAGCTGGCCTCCGGGCTTCAGCGCCTCCGTGAGCGACGACACCACCCGGCGCGCCGTCTCATCCTGGAAATAGATGAGGACGTTGCGACAGAGGATGGCGTCGAACTGGCCCAGCTTCGCCACCACCGCCTCGTCCACCAGGTTGATGCGGCGCCACTCCACCGCGTCCACCAATTCCTGCTTCGGCCGGACCCGTCCAGCCACCTGCTCCAGCCAGCGCCCCTCCACCCCGGGAGGCAGCGCGCGCGTGGCGCGCAGGTTGTGCTCGCCGGTGCGAGCGCGCTCCAGCGCCCGGGTGCTCAAGTCACTGGCCAGCAACTCCACTTTGGAGAGCACCCCCCGGTCCGCCAGCATCATCGCCAGCGTCAGGGGCTCCTCGCCGGTGGAGCACGCGGCGCACCACACGCGGGGCTTCTGGCCGGCCCGCACCCGGGGAAGGAGCACGTCCTCCACCAGCACCGACAACGGCCGGGCCTCCCGGAAGAAGTACGTCTCGTGCACCAGCAGCGAGTCCACCAGGGAATCCAGCGCGGTCGAGCCCGCGGGGTCGTACCGGAGGAAGTAGTAGTAGTCGAGCAGCGAGTCGAAGCCCGCTTCCTGCGCCCGGTCGGACACCTTGTCGGAGAACAGCTCGCGGTCTTCTGCCCCATAGTGCAGCCCCGCGCGCTGCTCGATGAGCGCGGCGAGGATGGCGAAGACCTGGGGAGACATCGGCAGGGAAGGCATGACGTCCTTGTCACTTCCCCAGGGCCACGATGCAGGCCCGCCGCACTTCCGGGTCCTCGTCACGCAGAGAGGCGCGCTCCAGCGCGTCGCGGGCCTCCAAGGTCCCCAGCGCGCTCACCGCGGGCACGGCGGCGCGGCGGGCCGAGGCGCTGGAGGTCTCCAGCACCTGAAGGAGCGCGGCGCGCGCGTCCGCCCGGCGCATGCGCGCCAGGGCCGCCACCAGCAGGGGCGCCGTCACCTCGTCCGCCACGTCCAGCGCGGTGAGCAGCCCCGGCAGCCGCCCCTCCATGGGCAGCGCCAGCGCGCTCACCACCCGCTCGCGCACCGTCATGTCTCCCAGGAGTGACACCAGGGCCTGGGTGGCGGGGACGCCCGCGCGCGTGGCGAGGAAGCCCACCGCCGCGCTGCGCACGCTGTCGTCCCTGTCACTGGCCGCGCGCAAGAGCGCGGGCAGCGTCTCCGGGGCCTCGTACTCGGCCACGGCGGACAGCGCGACCAGGCGCGTGGCGGAGTCCTCCGACGACGAGGCCTCCAGCAGCACCGGCAGCGCGTCCTGCCGCCGCGCCACGCCCAGCCCCAGCAGCGCCGCGCGCCGCACGTCCGCGTCGGTGCTGGCCGCCGCGCGGCGCAGCGCCGTCATGGCGCTCTCCGTGTGCATGTGCGCCAGCGCGTCCACCACCGCCACGCGCACCTGCCCCGCGTCGTCGTCCGCCAGCGCGACAATCGCGTCCGCGGCGGCCTCCTCGTTCAGCTTCCCCAGCGACTGGCACGCGTAGTAGCGCACCCACGGGTCCCTATCATTCAGGCCGCCGAGCAGCGTGGAGGTGATGCGCGCCTCCTTCTCCGTCTGTCCCAGCGCGCGCATGGCCGCCGCGCGCGTGCGCTCCGACTCGTGGGTGGCCGCCGTCAACAGCGCGTCCACCGCGCGCGGGTCCTCGATGAAGGGCAGGCCGTAGATGGCCGCGTCACGCAGCCGCTCGTCCGTGTCGCGCATGGCCGACAGCAGCACCTCCAGGCCTCGGGGATAGCCGAAATAGGAGATGATGCGCAGCGCCGCGCGGCGCAGGCGCGCGTCCGGAGAGCGCGCCGCCTGGAGCGCCAGCGCCTCCGTCTGCTCGCTGCCCAGCGACTGGATGGCGCCCGTGGCGGCCTGCACCACGCGCGCGTCGTCGTCCACCAGGCGCTGGAAGAGCACGGGCACCGCGGACGTGTCGCCGATGCGCG